>CAWAHB010000009.1:0-267754 GCA_963781505.1 uncultured delta proteobacterium
GTGGTGACCATGCGCCACAGATCGAAATCCGAGAAGTGCTTGGCGTAATACGTCTGGTTGAGCTGGTCCGCGCAGCGGAGCTCGCGCGAGAGGTTCATCGAGCCCGAGAGGATCCAGTCCGTCCCGAGCATGATGCCGACGCCCATGTTGTCGAGCAACGTGATGGGGGCCGTGTTTCCGTAAAGAGAGATGTTCGAGCGAGGCGACCAGACCACCCAGGCGTGCTCGGTGGCGATCTCGGCGGCTTCCACGCTCGTCACGGCGATGGCGTGGACAATCGAGGTCTGCGGCTCCACCATGTCCATGGTCCCGGTCGTCGTGCAGGTGAGCTCGTTTCGTGCTGCCTGGCTCACGCCCTCGGAAATGTGGGGCTGATAGGCGGCCAAGCTCGCGATGTCGGACGCCGTAGTCGGATTGCTTCCGTAGTTGCACCCGCTGTCGTGGAGGATCCCGCTCGCGTCGTTCAGCGGAAACGTGTCGCTGTCGACGGTCTGGGTCGGGAGTCCCTCTTTGTTGCCGGTGTCCAGGTTTCTCAGGAGGTGGGGCGTGCCGCCCGCGCTGACGGCACTCGTGGCGCCGCTCATCACGAACCGAAGCTCGGCAGCCAGGACGACGTTCGTGGACGCTCCGCTGGAATACGGGATCTTGGGTTTGCCGTTCAGACCGATGCGCCACTCGTGGCGGTGGTCGTAGCGGACGTTGCTCGGAGCCGGCTGGTTGTTCGCGTAGGTGATGTGATCGTGGGAATTGATGAGGCCCGGGGAGATGACGCCTTTTGCGCAGGTGATGGTGGAGGCCTGGCTGGCGCCGGGCGCTGACGAGCAATCGCAGCCCACGCACTGGATGACTCCGGCACCGTCGATCAACACCTCGCCGCCGTGCAACACTTCTTGGGGCGCCAACACCGTGCCGACGAGCAGCACGCCCTTCGTGCCGCTGGCCGTGACGTCGCACACTCCGCTCGGCGGCGGAGTCAGCGTCTTGCCGCACTCCGTGACGATCAGATCGGTCCCGGGGCCGCTGCCCGCTGTGCCACCCGTCGCACCGGCACCGGCGACACCACCGGTTCCCGCACCGGCGAGCCCGGCATTGCCACCGAGGCCCGAGTCGTTGCCACCCGAGCCACCCACGGCACCACCGCCACCACCAGCTCCTCCAGCTCGTTCGCTGCCGCTGTCACCACCGCAGGCGCCGAAGAGCGTCACGGCGGAAAGAAGAACTGAGCCAGCAAGCGGAAACCCTACGCGGCGAAGGACGGCAGTCACGATTGAAAACTCCAATTCAAAGCAAGGCCAGGGCCTTGGGGGGCGGGACCATAGCGCGCCGGGGTGACCCGGGCACGTCGAACCCATGACGAGCGCGTGGGGCTGCTCTTGACGCCAAAACATTGGTATTAGGCATCCAGATGGGTCCCGTTCTGCACTCGATGCTCCTGGGAATCGTCCAGGGCTTGACCGAGTTTCTCCCAGTGTCGAGCTCCGGACATCTCGCCCTCGCCACGCTGGTATTCGATCTGAAGGAGGGCGGGCTCACGCTGAACGTGATGCTGCATGCTGGAACCCTGCTCGCCACTGCCCTGGTGCTCCGCACGCAAGCCCGGCGCGCGATTGGCGAGGGGATCCTGGCTCTCAAGGACCCGTCGCGATTCCGAAACACCGCCGGCGGGCGCGACGCGCTCGTCATCATCGCGGCCACCATCCCAACGGGGATCCTCGGTTTGGCACTCCGCAACGCGGTGGAACGCTGGACGTCCTCTCCGCTGGTCGTTGGGCTCGGCTTCGTCGCGACGACCGCTCTCCTGATTTCCACCCGCTGGGTGCGCCCTGGCACGCTGGAGACACCGACCCTCGCCGGAGCCCTCGCCATTGGGTTCTTCCAGGGGCTGGCCGTGCTACCGGGACTCTCCCGGAGCGCTTCCACCATCACCGTCGCCCTCTGGCTCAAAGTCCGTCCCGACCGCGCATTCGAGCTCTCGATGCTCATGAGCTTGCCGGCGGTCTTCGGGGCAGTGATTCTCGAAGGACGCCACCTGGGCTCGATGCCAGGCGTGGTGGTGCCTGCCCTGGCGGGGGCAGGCGTCGCGTTGGTAGTCGGGGTCTTGGCATTGGTTGTCCTGCGCCGCGTCGTGATGCGTGGTCATTTTTCGTGGTTCGCGTTCTGGGTGCTGCCCCTTGCGCTTGCTACGCTGGCGTTGGCTCGGGTTTGGCCCCACGAGAGTCACCCCACCCCCGCTGCACCTGTCTCTAACCCCTTGATTTCAGGATGAAATCGATGCCTCACCTGTTCGCCGTGATCTTGGCGGGGGGAAGCGGAACTCGCTTCTGGCCCGCCTCCCGCAAAGCGCGTCCCAAGCAACTACTCGACATCGCCCCCGGAGGCGGAAGCTTGATCGCTCAGACTGTGCGGCGCATCGCGCCGCTCTGCCCACCGGAGCGGACGCTCATCGCGACGGGTGTGCACTTGCTCGACGCGACCAGGAAGACGCTCGACTGGCTACCAGAGGAGTCGTTCCTCGGCGAGCCAGTGCCGAAGAACACTGCGCCCTGCATCGCGTGGGCGAGCTCGGTCGCCTACGAGCGGGATCCCCAGGCGCTGGTGATGGTCCTTCCGAGCGATCACCACATTGGCGACGAGCCTGCCTTTCGCCGGGCGATCGAGACCGCGCTCGCATCGGCTGCTGGCGGCTGCATCGCGACCATCGGGATCGAGCCGAGCCGACCCGAGACGGGCTTCGGATACCTGGAGGCGGGCGACGAGGTCTCGCCCGGCGTCCGGCGCGTAGCGCGCTTCGTGGAGAAGCCGGATCGCGCGCGGGCGGAGGAGTATCTGGCGAGCGGTCGCTATTTCTGGAACAGCGGAATGTTCTTCTTCCGCGCCCAAACCATGTTGGACAGCGTTCGCGAGCACCTGCCCGCCGTGTGGGACGGCCTCGAGCGCATCAAGAGCGCCCCAGCCGGGGAGCGAAGTAGCGAGACCGCTCGGGCATTCGAGGCCTTTCCCTCCATCAGCATCGACTACGGAATCATGGAAAAGGCGCGGGATCTCGTCGTGGTACCGGCGTCGTTCAGCTGGAGCGACCTCGGGAGCTGGCAGAGCGCCTGGGAGCTGGCGGAAAAGGACGCGGACGAAAACTCACTTCCTGCCGATGCGATCGCCATCGAGTCGCATGGGAACCTGGTGCGCACTTCGAGCGGGCGTCTCGTCGCTCTGGTGGGCGTGGAAGACCTGTGTGTGGTCGAGACCGACGACGCGCTGCTGGTCATCCCGCGCGAGCGCTCCCAAGATGTGAAAAAGATCGTCGATGCGCTGGCCTCACGGGGCCGCCGCGACCTGTCCTGAGGGCATTTCGCTTCGGGCTGGATTGTGCCGTCAGGAGACGATATGGAGAAATGCACATGCGCAAGACACTCCTCTTGGTCCTGCTCGCAGTCTCCTGTCTCGGTCTCGGATGCGGCAAGTTCAGAAAGACCAAGGAGTGCAACGCTTTCATCGACAAGGTGAACAGCTCCGTGAGTGAGATCGAGCGCTTGAGCGCGTCCAAAGGGGAGGACGAGCAGCAAGCGATTGACAACATGAAGAAGATTGGCGACCTGTGGGACGCGCTGGCAAAAGACGTGAGCGCCATCGACATCACGACGCCGGACCTGAAGAAGCACGCCACTGAGTATCAGGGCATGTGCACTCGCGCCGCGACGACCGCACGCCAGGTGGCGACGGCGCTCGAGAGCAAGAACGCCGATCAAGGCGACAAAGCCCAGAAGGAATTCGACCGGATCGTCAAAGAAGAAGACGAGCTCGTCAACAAGATCAACGGCTACTGCCAAGCACCCTGAGCCGCCACACGGGCGCGTAGCAGAGACGGAATCCAAACCAAGAAAATCCTCCGAGTCCGCTCAGTCTCTGCGGTTCGAATTCTTCTTTTGTTTCCCCTCAACGTCGTCGGCGCGACGGCGGAAAGCTCGAGCGTTTGCGCTTCGGTGGCGTCGACTTCACGGAGCGGACCGGCTCCATGCCCTCGGGCAAGCCCGCCTGGAGCTTGCGTAGATCGTCTCGCAGGCGCGCGGCGGTCTCGAACTCCAAGTTCTCCGCAGCGGCGAACATCTGTTGGCGAATGGCCTCCACGCGCGCCGCGAGCTCTTCGGCGGGATCGACATCCTTGGCTGCGTCCCCGGATTTTCGCACCACGCGCGGCACCGCATAGTAGTCGGTGTTTCCGCTGGCGGGATTGAAATCCAAGATGGCACGCTTGATTGTCTCCGGCGTGATCCCGTGCTTTTCGTTGTATTCGATCTGAATGGCGCGCCTGCGATTGGTCTCACTGATCGCATACTTCATCGCGTCGGTCTCTCGATCCCCGTACATGTAGACTTCGCCGCGCGAGTTGCGAGCCGCACGCCCAATCGTCTGAATGAGCGAGCGGGGACTGCGCAAAAACCCCTCCTTGTCCGCATCGAGGATGGCGACCAGGCTGACCTCGGGCAGATCGAGACCTTCCCGGAGCAAGTTGATGCCGACCAGCACGTCGAACTCCCCGGCACGCAGATCCCGGAGGATATCCATGCGCTCCAGGGTGTCGATGTCGGAGTGGAGATAGCGCACACGAACTCCGAGCTCGGCGTAGTACTCGCTCAAGTCCTCGGCCATTCGTTTGGTCAGCGTCGTCACCAAAACGCGCTCGTCGCTCTTCACTCGAATTCTGATCTCGCCGAGCAGGTCGTCGACTTGACCTGCCACCGGTCGCACGGAAATCGCCGGATCGATGAGCCCGGTGGGACGGATCAGCTGCTCGATGACCCGCCCATTGCTCCGTTTGATCTCGAACTCACCGGGGGTCGCCGAGACGAAGATCGTCCGGCGCATGTACTTCTCGAACTCTTCGAACCGGAGCGGGCGGTTGTCCAGAGCACTGGGCAGGCGAAACCCGTAGTCGACCAGAGTCTCTTTTCGGGATCGATCCCCCCGGTACATTGCGCCGATCTGGGGAACGGTCTGATGGGACTCGTCGATGATGAGCAGGAAGTCTTCGGGGAAATAGTCGATCAGCGTTGGTGCAGGCTCCCCCTCCTCTCGCTGGGACAGGTGTCGTGAATAGTTCTCGATGCCCTGCACGAACCCCATCTGCTCGAGCATCTCCAGGTCGTACATCGTGCGCTGCTCGATGCGCTGCTTCTCGAGGAAGCGTCCCTCCTTGTCGTAGAAGTCGAGTCGATCGCGAAGCTCCGCGCGAATCGCCTCGATGGAACGCTGAAGCTGTTGTCGCGGGGTGACGTAGTGGGAACCCGGGTACACGGCGTAGCGATCCAGTGGCCTCAGCACTCGGCCCCGGAGTGGATCGACCTCACTGATGCCGTCCACCTGATCGCCGAAAAACTCGACTCGGACGGCCGTTGCGTCCTCGTAGGAAGGAAAGATCTCCACGACATCGCCGCGCACACGGAAAGTTCCTCGATGAAAATCCGTGTCGTTCCGCTCGTACTGAATGTCGACCAGCCGGCGTAGGAGGTTGTCGCGCCGGAGCTCCTCGCCCTTGACGATTTCGATGAGAAGCCCCTTGTACGTTTCGGCCGAGCCGATGCCGTAAATGCAGCTCACGCTGGCCACGATGATCACGTCCGGTCGTGACAGAAGTGCGTGCGTGGCGGCGTGGCGCATGCGATCGATCTGATCGTTGATGATCGCGTCCTTCTCGATGAACGTGTCGGTCGTCGGAATGTACGCCTCGGGCTGGTAGTAGTCGTAGTAGCTGACGAAATAGTGGACCGCGTTCTCCGGAAAGAGGTCGCGCATCTCGCCGTAGAGCTGGGCCGCCAGCGTCTTGTTCGGCGCTATGATCAACGTCGGGAGCTGACGGTCTTGGATTACGTTGGCGACCGTGAACGTCTTGCCACTGCCGGTGATCCCCAGGAGTGTCTGATTCTTCTCGCCACGCTCGAGGCCTTCGATCAGCGCACGGATGGCTTCGGGCTGATCCCCCTTGGGAGTGAAGTCACTTCGGAGACGAAATGCGCCGGCCATCGGAAAAGTCCCAAATCATCGGTTAGGACCCCAGCCTTTTCAAGCAAACGCTTCGATCGCTACGGAAACGTGCCGACCTCGGGAAGTCCCAGCGCGTCGTCCCAGCCCAAAGCGACGTTCAAGGCCTGAATCGCCTGCGCGGAGGCTCCGCGGGCGAGGTTGTCGATGGCGGCGAGCGCGATCAGCGTGCTCGTTCGTTCGTCGAACGCGTACGCGACGTGGGCTCGCGCCGAGCCTCGCACCCAGAGCGTGTCGGGCAAGCAATCGTCGCCGAGGACGGTGACCAAACCTCCCGCGAAGCTCGCGCGGGCCGCTTCGCGACAGGCATCGAGGGTCGCCCTGGGCTTCATGCGCGCATAGGCCGTCGTGAGGATGCCTCGGGACATGGGAACGAGGTGGGGGGTGAACACGACGCGAATGGGACCGCCGTGTGCCAGCGCGAGCTCTTGCTCGATCTCCGGCAGGTGACGGTGCTTGCCGGCTACCTTGTAGGCTCGGATCCCTTCCCCCGTTTCCGGAAAGTGCGTGGACGGCGTCGGACTCCGACCCGCTCCGCTCACTCCGCTCTTGGAGTCGATGACGATGCCGTCGGGCTCGATCAATTTTTCGGCGAGGAGCGGCGCGAGAGGCAAGATGCTGCTCGTCGGATAGCAGCCCGGCGCGGCAATCAGGCGAGCGCCCGCCAGCTCTTTTCGATGAAGCTCCGGCAGGCCGTAGACAGCCTCGGAAAGGAGCTCCGGCGCGGGGTGTTCGCCGTACCACTTTGCATACGTGGCAGCATCGTGGAGGCGAAAGTCCGCCGATAGATCCACGACCCGAACGCCCGAGCGGAAGAGGGCGGCGCCGGCTTTCGCGCTAGCAGCATGGGGCAGTGCGGTGAACGCCACGTCGATTCGGGAAGCCCAACCCTCCGGTGCGAAAGCCTCGAGCACACGATCGCCGAGCCCCGACACTCCTTCGGTCGAGGGCAGAACCTCGCCCAGTCGCTGACCGGCTTTCTCTCGTGCCGCGACGAGCGCGAGGGAAAGTCGCGGATGCTTCACGATCAGGCGCACGAGCTCGCCACCGGTATAGCCACTGGCTCCGATGATTCCGACTCGGATGGGCTCGGACATGGGCGGCGAGTATGCCGACCCGCCGGCGGTCGGTCGAGGTGGTCGTCGTGAAAAAAATGACTGCGCGACGCGAGGCCGTTCGCGCCATGCGCGCGCAACGCGGTTCGCTCCTCCCGCGAGCGCGACGGTCCGTGGGCACTGTGTTGCCCTTCTTCACGCCCTCGCGCGGGGGATCTTCCGTGGTTTTGGGCGGCACGCAGCGTGCAATCGGAGGTTCAACCAGTTCGGAGGCATGTGATGAAGTTCGAATCGGCAGTCATTGGTCTGTCTCTTCTTTTGGCTCTCGTGCTCGCGCCCGCCGGCGAGGCGCACGCCGCCGGAACCCTGAAGGACGAAGCGAGTGGAACGTACGCTACGATCGTCGATCACCACGTGAGCGTCGTGCTCGACAACGGGTTCGCGCGAACCGAAGTGACCCAGGTGTTCGAGAACCCGAGCACGTCGCCCATCGACGCAATCTACGAGTTCCCCGTTCCCCAAGACGCCGCACTGTCGCAGATGAAGATCGTTCTCGCCGACCGGACGCTGAACGGGGAGGTCTTGCCCACGGAACAAGCCCAGAGCATCTACGACGAGCAAAAGAAGAACGGCAACCAAGCCGGACTCGCGACCAAGGACGGCCACCAGAACTTTCGCTTCTCGATCGCAAACATACCCGGAAGCTCCCAGGCCACGATGAGCTTCGTCTACTACGAGCCTCTCGCCATCGACGACGGAGTCGGGAGGTACCTGTATCCCCTCGAGGATGGAGGGACCTCACCGACTCCCTGGAGCGGAAACCAATCGGTGAACGGAACGTTTCGGTTCGATCTGGAGCTGAAGAGCAGCGTCCCGATACAAGAGGTGACGATGCCGGGCCTCACGCCCGACGTGACGAAGCTGGCCGAAGGCCACTTTCAGGTGAGCCTCGAGGCATCGCCCGGTTCCCTCGGCAAGGACCTGGTCCTCGATTACCGCTTTCCCAAGGAGGCCCCGCGGCGCTTGGAAACCGTTGCCTATCGACCGGCGACCGGCGGACGCGGCACGGTGATGATGATCCTGACGCCGGGCTTCGATCTGGCGCCGATCAGCCACGGGACGGACTACGTCTTCGTGCTCGATGTCTCGGGCAGCATGGAGAGCAAGCTCCAGACGCTGATCGCGGCCGTCGTGGGCTCCCTGCAGAAGCTCGGACCGCTGGATCACTTTCGGGTCATCTCATTTTCCGACCAGGTGACCGACATCGGCGGCGGATGGCATGCAGCAACGCCGGAAGGGATCGCCCAGGCGATCTCTTCGGTGCAGAACCTCGCGATCGAAGGCGGCACCGATCTGTACCAGGGCCTCTACGAAGGGATCTCCGGATTGGATCCCGATCGCGTGGTCTCGGCGATCTTGGTGACGGACGCGGAGACGAATACCGGGATCATCGATCCCGCTCAGTTCGACCAGACGGTACGCCAGAGCGACGTGCGAATTTACGGCATGCTCATGGGCAACAACGCGAACTGGCCACTGATGGAGATCGTGACGGAGGCGACCGGCGGATTTTATGCTCAGGTTTCCAATCAGGACGACATCGAAAGCCAGGTGGATCTCGCGTTCGGAAAAGCCACCCACGAGGCTCTCTACGACGTGAAGCTGGCGGTCACCGGTACCGGGCTCGACGAGACCACCGACTTCAAGCCGACGAAGATCTACAAGGGACAACAGCTCATCTTGTTCGGCCGCTACAGCGAGCCCGGTTCCGCCGCCCTCACCCTCGAAGGCCACAGCAGCGGCAAACCGTGGACCATCGCCGCAAACGTCGAGCTGCCGGCGGTCGACACCGACAACGCCGAGATCGAACGGCTCTGGGCCCTCGACATGATCCACGCCATCGAGAAGCGGAATCTGCTCGGCATGATCCCAGACGCCGAGGCGAAGTCGCGAATCATCGAGCTGGGCGTGCAGTATCAGCTCGTCACCGACTACACGTCGATGATCGTCGTGGATGACGCCACCTTCGAGAAGTACGGCGTGGAGCGGCTGAACGAGGATTCTCGTCTCGGCGGAGAACGGGAGCTCCGGCTCGAGCAGCGGGCCGAGCACCTTCGGCGGTGCCATCGACCCGCTCATCGTCTTCCTGGTCGGAATGCTCGGACTCGGTCTAGCGGTGCTTGGGCTTCGAGAGCGGCGGAAGCTCGCGTGAAGCTCCGTGTCTTGGGTCGTGGTCCGTGGCTCGCTCTGGCACTCACGCTGGTCGCCGCTTGGGCGGGCTCACGGGCGGACCTCGAGTTCGATCGCGCCGGGATTTCCGCCGGAGAGTGGTGGCGGATCCTCACGGGCCATTTCGTCCACTACGGGCCTGCCCATTCCCTGGGAGACATCTTGGCCTTCGCGGTGTGGGCGGGCCTCGTGGAATGGATATCGCGGCGCTTGCTCGGGATCGCGGTCGCCGTCGCCTGCCTGGTGGTGGGGCTCGGGATCTACATCGGCTGCCCGGAGGTCGTGAGGTACGGCGGCTTGAGTGGAATCGACGTGGCGCTGGTCGTCGTGCTCTTGGGCGCTCTCTGGTCATCACCCAAGCTCCGTGCAATTCCGCTGTCGCGCGTCTGGGTGATGGGGATCGCCGGCCTCTTGGTGGTCAAGAGCGCGTACGAGCTCGTCACGCATTCGGCCATCCTGGCGCCAGACCTCGGGTCGGGCGTCGTGTTGCTGCCAGCGGCTCATGCCCTGGGAGTCGCAGCTGGCCTCGTGAGCTGGCTCTTCGAGGCATCCCTCGGGGGGGAAGGGCGCACGAACGGCGATCCACCCGGCGAAGGCGACCACGAAACTGTCGCGCGTAGCAGCTAGTTTCTCTGGCCGACGCGAGCGGGCTCGAAGCTCGTCGCGCGCGATGTCGTGGTCGAGCCCCTACTCGTGATTCCGCGGTCACTGGCTTCGAAACCAACTCTCGACGCAGCGTCTTTTACGGGACGCCAAGAACGCCTCCCGCGTCTCCTTGGCGTCTTCTGGCGTTCCGCAAAGACGCTCCAACGCTCGGTGACCTCGAAGTGCCACGGCGCGCGCCCATGAGGTCGCACCTCCACGTCTACCATTTGGGTTTCGATGATTTTGGCCCGCCCCCTGCCTGCTGACGCTGGGTGGCATTTTCAGCACTGCGAACAGCGGCGTCGCTCGGTCAGCTCGGGCGGACGATGGGTGGAGTCGTGCGCGATCCGCGACAGTCGCGGGTGAATTCGGTTGGCGCTGTACGACCGACGCGGAGGCGATCCGCGACAGCCGCGAGTAAATCATCGCCTTCAGCAATGAGGGAGCGGAAGTACGCACTCACGGCGCGCCTCTCCACGTAGTTTCCCCAAATCCCCGCTCCGCCTCGCCGTGGTTGTGTGCGTCGGCTCACGTGCTCCGGAAGATGACCGAGATCGCAGAGCGTGCTCCCGGCTTCCGAACCACTTTTTGAATTCGTGATTCTTCCGCCCTTCCGCCTTCTTGTGAGACCTCCGAATTTTTCGGGTCTCTCGAACGTTCGCGTCGGCTGGCGAGATGTTCCAGGCCATGGAAAGACGCTGTAGGATTCGAAAATGCCGACGCTGTCCGAATTGTGCGGAACGTCCATCGTGTGCATGACGCTCCTCTTCAACGGGTGTTCCAGCGAAACATCCACCGAGAGCGCGGGCAACGGTGGGATGTCGGGTGGGAGCGGCACCGGCGCGACGGGCGGTATCGGTACGGGCGGAGTGGGCGGGGATGCCGATGCGGGCACCGGCGCCAGTGCGGGGAGCGCAGGAGTGTCTGGCTCCGGCGGCCTCACCTCCGCGGTACCGAGCGTGCATCCTGGCGATCCGCACTACCTGATGCGCAACGGCAAACTCTGGTACCCCGCCGGCTACTACCCCGGAGCCGGGTTCAACATGACCGGCTCCGACTACAACGGGAATCACACCGCGTATCTCAAAGCGTACATCGATCTCGCCGCCGCGCAGGGCGTCGACCTGTTTCGCATCTGGCTCAACTGGGGCAACGTCGGCGATCCCAGCGGCGGTACCTGGGACGCGTACATCTTGCACCCCTATCTGCGTCCTGGCCCTGGCGTGGCATTCGACGGACAGCCCAAGGTCGACGTTGCCCAGTTCAACCCGGCGTACTTCACCTTGTTGGAGGAAATGGTCGACTACGCGGCGTCCAAAGACATCGTCGTGCAAGCGATGCTGCTGGACTGCTGGCACGTGGGCTACGGCCTGAACTTCGGATTTCACGACCGCGATTACTTCTCGGCACAAAACAACGTCAACGGCCTGGACTGGAGCACCGAGGCTGAGTGGCTGGATCCGAACGGGACCATCTTCCCACATCTGGCGGCGTTCGCGCGACGCGTGGTCGACACGATTGGAGATCGGCAAAACGTGATCTGGGAGACATGCAACGAAAAGAAGCAGGGGGATCACTCCACGGCCAGCGCCACGGCCAACGACGCATTCCACCAAGCGATCGCCCAGGTGATTCACGCCCGGGAACAGTCGAACGGGTTCCCGCGCCACCTGGTCATGCCGGTGGACTTACCCGAGCACCGGACTGTCGCAGGGCACCAGACTCCAACCAACGGGGCGGGTGGCGAAGAATCGATCGCTCAGATGCGCCAACGCTTCTTGACGGAACAGCGCGCTTGGAACGTCCCGTTGATCAGCGACAACGATTGCTGCGAGGGAGAACCCAACGCCGGATTCATTCGCACCAAAGCCTGGGCCGCGCTCACCGCGGGAGCGCACGTGGATGTCTTCAATAACGAGCTATTCAAGAATTCCGTGCTGGTGAACGACAACACCAAGAACGGCATGCGATGGGTGGCGGCAACACGACAGTTCGTGGAGGACCTGGCGGTGGATTTGGCAGGCATGCAGCCCGATGACTCCCTCGCGAGCGGCTCGGCGTGGGTGCTGGCTCGTCCGGGGGACGAATACGTCATCTACCTACAAAATGGGGGCTCCACGACCGTGAGCGGGCTGCCCGCGAGCCTGACCGCGACTTGGTTCAATCCTCGCACCGCTCAGACTTCGCCCGCCGGCGCAGGGCCGACGTTCGGCGCCGCCGATAGCAACGATTGGGTGTTGCACATCAAGAAGAAGTGAAGAGCCCGACTCGCCCCGGCGAACACGGCTCGAAGATAGGCGCGGAGTCGAACGGGTGTGCCCCGAGCTCCGAGCGGAGCTCTCCCGCGCCTGGGTGACGGGGATTGCGAAGCGCGCGCAGCAGCTCGTGACGCGCACGGGCAGCGTGCTCCGGATCTCGGACCCGGAGTTGCGCCTTTGCCCAGAGCTCACCCTTCGGAGTCCAGCACGGGTAGTGAGCTGGCTCTTCGAGGCATCTCACTCGAAGGTGATGGACGCACCCATAGCGATGCGCCCAGCGAGGGCGGCGACGTCAGCGTGTGAACGAAGCGTCGATGAGGGCGCGGCAGGTTTGCTGCGCACGCCCCCGATTCAGCGCTGCGTCAGAGCAGCTTGACCGATTCGGCGCGAGGCCCTTTCGGTCCTTCGCCTTCAGTGAACGAAACGCGCTGACCCTCGCGCAGCTCCGCAAACGTCACGCCCTCGAGCGCGGAAGAATGGAAAAACAGGTCCTTGCCGGACCCGGTCGAGATGAATCCAAAACCCTTGTCGGTCAGTCGCTTGATCGTACCTTCGCTCACGTGTGCTCACTCCTGAATGTGGCGACGTTCGCCACGGGCAACCTCTCTAGCTGATTTTTCGGCGCGGGAAAGCCCCAAATGAACCGGGGGCCATCAATCCGGCCGCCGGACCACCTCTACGCGGACTTCCGCCACGCCGGTATGCAGCATTCCGAGTCGTTTTGCGGCCGCCCGCGACAAATCGATGATGCGTCCCCGGGTCCCGTAGGGGCCCCGGTCGTTGATCCGAACATAGACCCGCAGTCCGTTGTCGACGCGGATGACGCGAACCACGCTGCCGAGGGGGAGGTGGCGATGGGCCCCCGTGAGGGCCTTGGGGTCGTAGGGCTCGCCACTGGCCGTAGGGTGGCGTGCGAGGGAGTCGCTGTAGAACGCAGCCTGACCGGTGAAGACTTTCTGGGCCTTTTTGCCATCGAACCGTTCTGCAAGCTCGTCGACGTTTGGCTTCGAGCTCGGAGCCGGAGCGGGCACGGAGCTGGAGGCGCGAGCCGGTCCGAGTGGGGTAGGCATGGCCGAAGGCGGGGCGGAACGGATCAGCAGCTCGGGTTCTGCCACGGGCTCGCTCTTGGCGCGGGTGCACGCTGTCAGCACGAGCCAAACGGCTCCCATCGCGAAGAGGGTTCCTGCGCGCATCGGGGGTGAGCGTCCGACGATCGCTTGCGGCATGGCAAACGCTTTTGGTTTTCGCTTTCGTCGCGCGAGGTTGCGTCGACGGGCACGGGCGGCATCAAACTTGCCACTCCTTCGGCCGAACGTTCGGTCGCGCTCCGGCTACTTGCCGATCTCGTCGAGCGCACTCGTGATCTCGGAAATCGTCGGCCGGTCCGGAATGTTCTCCCCGACCTTGCGCCACGTGATCTTTCCGTCCGGAGCGATGACGAAGGTCGAAGGCAGCGCGGAATCTTTTTCCGCCTGCCGCACGCCGAACGCCTCTGCAATCCGAAGCTCCGGATCCGGAATCACCTCGAATGAGAGCTTCAGCTTTTCGACCAGAGCTTTGGCGTCCTCCGGGGAGTCAGAAGACACGGCAACCAAGGTGCCACCGGCACTCTGGATTTTCTTCAGGTCGTCTTGGAGCTCTCCGAGCTGCCGTCGGCACCAGGGTCACCAATGACCTCGGTAGAAGACCAGCACCAGCTTCTTTCCGCTCGGCAAGCGATCGAGCTTCGGCGCAATACTGCCCGTGGACAGTGGGGTGTCTCGCCCGGTGAGGGGCCGAGCCCGAACCGCCTCCGTCTTCCCCTCCGGAATGACCTCTCGATAGCCACTGGCCGACGGAGCCTGAGCTTTCGGGTCGGCACTCGGCGCCTGTCCGCTCGGCTGACTCTTCTTACAATCTGCCAAGAGCGCGGCCAAAAGTACCAGACAGAGCACGCGGAGCAGCATCGGGCGAGCATCTTGGCTCAAAACGAGCCTTTCGTCAGCTCCCATTCGCTTCATCTATGCTCTGCCGATGGCCCAAACGGTGTTTGGCTCAATCGTGATCCGTATCGCACTCGTCGTTTCGATCGTTGCGACGACGGGGGCAGCCGGCGCGGCCACCATCGACGTTGTCGCGAGCGATTCGGCTCAAACCAACATCGCCAAGATCGAAGCCGCGGGTCCGGGAGACGAGGTCGTGGTTCATCCGGGCAGTTACTCGTTCCGCCTGTATCTGGAAAAACAAGGCACAGCCTCCGCTCCCATCGTGATCCGCGCATTCGATCCCGCGGACCGACCGGTCTGGGATCTCGACGGGGATGTGACAGCGAACTTTCCTGGAAGCTACGGAGGCGGGGACAGTGGTCGCGGGATCTGGCAGATCACCGGCTCGTACTATCGGGTGAGTGGCATCGTGTTTCGTCACGGAACCGACGGGCAAGCCAACGGGAGCGGGCTCCGTCTCAAGTCGTGCGACCACGTGTCGCTTCACGATTGCTTGTTCGAGCAGAACGACAATGGAATTCAGGGCGCCGGAGAAAGCACCCTGGTCGAGTTTTGCGAATTCGCAAAGAACGGCGACCCGAGCCTGAGCGAGGGCTCGCACAACTTGTACATTCACGGCGGCACAATCACGATGCGATACTCGTACGTGCACGACGCGACGCAGGGGCAAAACTTCCACGTTCGCGCCAACGACGCAGTGTTCGAGTACAACTGGTTCGCCCGCTCGAGCAGCTACATGGGGGACATGATGAGCTGCACAATCGACCCCTGCGATCCGGTTCAGCATCTGCTGTTGCGCGGAAACGTGTTCGTTCGCGGGACACCGAAAAACGATGGCCAAGAGCTGGTCATGTACAACGACCAAGGAACCCCCAACCTGAGCTTCGAGCTCACGTTGATCAACAACACGTTCATCGGCAACGGCGACGGCGCGCCGCTCATCCACTTCGCCAATGACACGGGAGACATCCAGAACGAGACTGCGATTTTCAACAACAACGTCGCGGTCGACTTCGGCAGCGTCTTTCGCATCGACGCCACCGGCCTCTCGAACACTACCGCGAGCGGCGCGAACAACTGGCTCTCCACCACGACCAGCGGAACCAGTGGTCTCACGGGCAGCGTCACTGGAGCGGACCCGGGGTTCGCGGACGCCCCCAGCATGAGCTTCGTCCCCGCCGCCGGGAGCCCACTCATCGGCGGCGCGGACGACACGCTGTCCGGTCTTCCAGACAAGGAATACTACCAGGACGAATCCGCGCCGATGATGTGGCGCGCACGGGAGAGCGTCCACGACATCGGAGCGTTCGAGTCGACGACCAGCGGGACGCCGACCGGAGCCTACGGCCCCGGGCAGGGCGGCAGTAGCGGCGGCGCGGCGAGTGGCGGAGCATCTTCCGGCGGCTCGGCCAACGGAGGATCAACGAGTGGTGGAGCGAGCGCGGGCGGCAGCAGCGGTGCAAACGCAAACGCGGATGGCTCGGACGATTCCGGCGGCTGCGGATGCCACACCACGCGCTCCGCACCCAGCCCGTGGGGGATCGTTCTCGGGCTCGGATGGCTCTCTCTGATTGGGCGCAGGCGTCGCTGAGCGCGCGGCCCTCGCAGCAGTCGGGACGACTTCGCCGCGTACGGTCGCCCCGGGTGAGGCGGATTTGATGCGAAGAACGAAGGAAGCTCAGCGCTTGGAGTACTGGAAGCGCTTGCGGGCGCCCGCCTGTCCGTACTTCTTGCGCTCCTTCTTGCGAGCGTCGCGCGTGAGAAACCCGGCTCGCTTGAGAACCAAGCGATGCTCCGGATCGGTGGTGGAAAGCGCCTTTGCGATGCCGTGACGCACCGCTTCGGCCTGCGCGCTGTGGCCGCCTCCGCGCACGCTGGCGCGAACGTCGAATTTGTCGGTGAGCTCGAGAAGCTCGAGGCTCTGGCGCGCGATCATGCGGCCGGTCGGGCGCTCGAAGTAGTCGTCCACGGGATGTCCGTTGACGGTGATTGCGCCGCTGCCGGGCTTCACCCACACGCGAGCGATGGATGTCTTGCGCTTGCCGGTTGCGTAGATCGTGCTCTGGTCGGTCATTCATTTCTCGTTTTGGGGTCGGATCAGAGCGTCAAGGGCTCCGGCTTTTGCGCCTGATGAGGATGGTCTGCTCCGCCATAGACCTTGAGCTTGGCAAGCATCTGACGACCGAGGACGTTCTTTGGCAGCATGCCTTTGACGGCCTTGGTGATTGGGACTTCGGGGCTCTTGGCGACCAGCTCGAGGAAGGGCTTCTTGTGGATGCCGCCCATGAAGCCGCTGTGCCGGTAGTACTGCTTGGTGGTCGCCTTGTTGCCGGTGAGCTTCACCTGGCTGGCGTTGACCACGATCACGAAGTCGCCGGTATCGACGTGTCGTGTGTAGGTGGTCTTGTGCTTGCCACTGAGAACACTCGCCACGCGGCTCGCGAGACGGCCGAGGGGTTGACCTTTGGCATCGACGAGCCAAAAGCGTCGGGTCTCTGCGGCTTCTGCCGGCTTCGCCGAATACGTCCGCGACTTGCGCATGGGAAATCGATCCTCTAGAGACAGATAGATGGGCCCTTTGGCCCACTCGGGAAAAGGGGCGCTTTACTAGCCTTCTCATCCCGGTCCGTCAAGCATCGTCCCAGGGCGATTGGAGCGATCCGAGGCAATTCCCGGCTGTCCCGCCGGGACGCCGCCGGTTCGGTATACTCCCGATCCCCCCTCCTCCCTCGCTCCCTACCCAGGATGAACCCCGCCGCAAGCCTGCGACTCGTCGAGAAAATGATGGCCGATGGCCTCATTACGCAGGAGCACCAAGAGGCGACCATCCATCACATCCAGCGCACGGGGGATCGGCTGGAGGAATCGCTACTCGAGATCCGCGCGGTCGACGAAGCCTCGCTCCTGAAATACCTGGCAGCTCTTCATCGCACCCGCTTCGTGTCGACCGAGAAGCTCGCCAAGGCGGAAATCGATCGGACCACCATCGACAAGGTGCCCAAGCGGCTGGCGGAGCAGTACCAGATCTTCCCGGTGCTCTACGACGCGGCAAGCAACGTGCTCAGCATCGTCACCGCGGACCCGGACAACGCCCAAGCGATCCAGGAATGTCAGATCGCTGCCAACGCCAAGAGCGTGCGGGCCTTCGTCGGACGGCCACGGGCGATCAAGGCTGCGATTGCCAAGGCGTACAACGGAGACATTCACGCTTTCGCGGCGGTCGATCGCCAGGCGCAGGAACAGTTCGGCGCGATGCTCGACGTCTACGAGCGAAACCTGGTGAGCCCGGAAACGCTGGCCGCAGCGCTGTCCGCCGAGCGTCCGGGCCGCGAGCGCATTCTCACCGGCAAGGAAATCGAAAAAGGCGGGGGCTTTGCCATCGGGGTAAATGCAGTAGCCGCCGATTCCTACCGGGAAACCCTCAACGTCCTGGCAACGTTGATCGAGAGCAGTCGACCGGATCTCCGCGGACATTCAGCCTACGTGGCGCGCTTGATGAAGAAGATCACCGAGCGCATTGGTTTGCCCGAAGTCGAACGCGCGAACGCCGTGATTGCCGCCTATCTCCACGACCTGGGAAAGATGGGCGAGTATCACCTGACGGCGTTCAACGTCGCGCAATACGATCAATACCGAAGCGTCGCAGCGAAGCTGTACAAGGCCCCGACGCGGCTGATGGAAGCCGTCAAGCTCCCGCGGGAAGTCACCGCTGCAATCGAGGGAATGTACGAGCGCTACGACGGCGATGGACTTCCCGGTTCGCTCCACGGCAAGGAGATTTCCCTCACCGCGCGCTTGCTGGCAGTTGCGGATACCTACGCGGATCTCACGCAGAACGCGAAGAACCCGTTTCGCAAGATGCTCGACCCAGCGCAAGCCTGTGAGGTGCTCGCTCGGTGTCGCGGTAGCGTCTACGATCCGAACATCGTCGATCTCTTCCGCTTGGTCGTGACGGGAGACGACTTGAAAGCCCGGCTTTTGGCCACTCGCCACGTGGCCCTGGTCGTCGACCCGGATCCCGAGGAAACGACAGTGCTCGAGCTTCGCATGTTCGAACAGGGCTTCGACGTGAGGCAGGCGCGCAATACCGACGCGGCGATCAAGTTCCTCGAAGCGGGGGACATCCAGGTGGTGGTCAGCGAAATCGATCTGGAGCCCATGGACGGGTTTCAGCTTCTGGCAAATGCTCGACGACAGCCCTGGGGCTCGAAGCTGCCCTGGATCTTCTTGACGGGCCGCACGGGCGGCGCCGACGCACCGCGCGCGTTCGAGGCAGGCGCCGCGGACTACGTGACCAAACCCGTGAGCGCGGACCTGCTGATCGCGAAGATCAAGCAGATCATCGAACGTGAGGCCGGAAATCGTGCGGGTGGCGTGACCGGCTCGCTTTCCGAGATGGGCCTACCAGAGCTGATCCAGGTACTGACCCAGGGTCGAAAGACCGGGGCGCTCAAGATCCGCGGAGCGCACGATACCGGCGAGATCCATTTCGTCGCCGGCAACGTGTTCAACGCTCTGTTCGCGAACTCTCGTGGGTCGGACGCGTTCTACGCCATGCTCGGCCTGAAGGAGGGCACATTCCTATTCGACCCGAATTTCGAGGCCCCCCAGCGCCTCATCACCGAGAGCCCCGAGGCGCTCCTCTTGGAAGGCATGCGGCGCTCGGACGAGGGCGTGCACTGACGGACTGGGCCGTACTCGCCTGCTTTCGGGACAAATGCGTCGAAAGACGGCGCCTCTTCCGGCGTGGTACGCTGTAGAGTCTCGGTCGGGGCATCCTGTGTCGAAGACTCCGCCTCCCTTGCTCGGTTTCAACAACAACGTGCGACATCGGGGGCGCGTTTTCCACATACAAACCGAGGACTCCGGCATCAAGCGGCCGCACATCACGTCGCATTTGTTCGGCGACGGCGGACGGATCCTGAAAAGCGTCCGTGTGGATTATGCGGAGCACCTGGAGCGAGACGATCTGGCGGCTGTCGTGCGCCGGATGATGAAGGAGCAGCACAAGAGCCTGCTTCATCTCCCTTCGCGCCGGCGAGCTCGACGAGCAGATCGAAGCGGCGCTGGGACCCCTCGCGCCCATCGTCGCCAAGGAAGCTGCACCTCCTCCCGCCGCGACTGCACCGGTCGTCACGCCGGAAGACGTCGCTGCGAGCGCGGAGGTCCTGCATACACCCTTGCCTCGCGAGGTCGTGAGCGCGGTGGACAACGGACCGCCGCCGAAGGAGCCGCCCCGGCGCCCGTCGACCATTCCGTCGGCGCCACGCACTCCGATGGTGCATGTACTGCCCTCCCCCGCCGGACCGGCGTTTCCACCTACCGCCCCAAGGACTCCTTCCGGAACTCGTCCAGCGTCGGTTCCCCCCAGCCACCCCCGCATTCCCACCCCTCCCCCTCCGTCCCACTCCATCGATTCCGCCGTGGAAGCGATGGCTGCCAAAGCTGCGGGAGAGCCCCTCCCGGAGCGTGGTCAGATGACGCCGCCCGATGGGGTGAAGCTTCAGCGCCGTCGCGCCCCGCCGGAAACACCTGGCCGCTACTCAATCTCGCGCCCCGCGAACATTTTCGAAGAGGCTCCCCCGTCGGAGGGACGCTCGATCTTCGGCGACCCGCTGATTGGCGAGAAGAGCCTCGACGAAGTGATCTTGAGCTACCTGGCCGAGGACTTGGAGAATCCTCAGACCAAGTGAGCCTTCGCGCCGGCCCGGATTTTTTTCGCACGAGTGGCCGGATGACCATCCAATGAAGAATGTGCTACGCACTGCGCTTCCTTACGCGGAGAGAAGCAGATGCGTGATTTGCGAAGCGTGCTCGTAGGAGTCGGTCTTCTTGCTCTGGTTGGCTGTGGCGGAAGCGACAGCACCAGCGATTCCGGACTCGGGGGCTCGGGCGGAACGAGCACCGGTGGAACGGGCGGAGACGGCGGAGCGACCGGTGGTGTCGCCGGTGTCGGAAACGCCGGAGGAACCGGCGGCAGCGCCGGGGCAGGTGCGGTCGGAGGCGGGGGCTCGGGCGGCTCCACCACCAGCTCGATCCAGACCGTGTTCATCATCCTGATGGAGAATCACAGCTGGTCGACCATCAAGGGCTCGCCCTCTGCCAAATACATCAACGAAACCCTGGTTCCAGCTGGTGGCCACACCGAGCAGTACTTCACGCCGCCCAAGAACCACCCGAGCTTGCCGAACTACATTTGGCTCGAAGCCGGCGACAATCTCGGCATCGTGGACGACAACGACCCGGCGCAGAACCACAAGGCGACGACGGATCACCTCGCCACTCAGCTGAAGAACGCGGGCGTCAGCTGGCGGGCCTACGCAGAGGACATATCGGGCACGAATTGCCCCCTGGCGAAGCAAGGCTTGTACGACGCCAAGCACACTCCTCAGGTCTACTTCGATGACGTGACGGAAACGAACAACCCGAACTCCCCCTACTGCATCGAGCACGTCCGGCCGTTTTCGGAGCTCGCGGACGACCTGAAGAACAACACGGTCGCGCGGTACAACTTCCTCACGCCCAACGAATGCAACAACATGCACGGCGATTTGCTGGGAGCTCAGTGTAACCCGATCGGCGCCGACCTCATCAAGTTCGGGGACGATTGGCTGGCCCAGACCATCCCCATGCTCACGTCCTCGGCCGCCTACACGAACAACGGCGTCATCTTCGTGCTCTGGGACGAGGGCGACGAGGTGCTCCTCCAACCGGCAAGCGACGGGCCCATCCCGCTCATCATCCTCTCGCCGTTGGCGAAGACGAACTACCAGAACAGCATCAAGTACACCCACAGCTCGATGCTTCGGTCCCTCGAAGAGATCTTCGGCGTGCCGCTCCTCGCCGGCGCGAACAACGCCACGGATCTCGCGGACTTCTTCACGTCATTCCCCTGAAATTCCTGCGCTTCCTTGCTGGAACGGCATTGAACCTGTAGACCTGGTCGGAGGGGGCGTCACGGGCGGGCCCCAAGACCCAAGAGGACTTACCGATGCGACTCCCGATTGTCTTTTCGGCCGTAACCTTCTCTCTGCTCGTTGCCGCTCCGGCGCTGGCGCTGGATCAAGCCAAGCATCGGAGCATCAGCGAGAACAGCTGCCGGTCGGCAGGGCTGGATCCGGACTTCTGCGAGCGACTCGGGAAAGCTGCGTACAACGTCGACTCGTACGAGTGGACCAACCTGGCCGCTCACTCTCAACCCGAAGCGGGCCAGTCGCTCTGTGATGCGGTGAATGCCGCCGCTGACCGCGAAGCCAGCCTGGGCGGCGAAATCCACGCCGCGCTTCAGATGCCCGCCTCGCAAGATCGCGCCGAAGCCCTTGCAGACGCGATGGGCCGCGCGCTGCATACCATCCAAGACAACTGCGCCCACAAGGGCGTGGCCAACCCGCAGCACGCGTGGTTTTCGCTGATGGACTCCTGTGACGGCACCAAGCTCAGCCCCGACGTTCAACCCGATTCGGTGAGCTGCGCCAACTCGGAAACCGAGTCGGTCATGTACGAGTTCGCCAAGGCCCTCTACAACGCTGGCGTCTCGAACAACGAGCTCAGCAGCGTCGGCGGCACCAGCACCCACTGGCCCACCCGCGGCGGGGCGTGCGAGTTCCTCGACGGTTCCAAGGATTGGGACGGACACGACGTGCGCTGGAACAACGCCGTCGTGTCCCCCGGTCTTCGCGACGCATTCGTGCTGAGCCTCAGCGGAAACGCTCCGTACCAAGACTTTTGCCAGCTTCCGGCGTCGGAGCTCGCGCACCAGAATCCTCAGGCTCCCGTGGACACTTCCGCCGGACCCGATTGGTGCTTGAAGCTCAACGTCTTCTGCATCGGCAAGGCCGATGCTCCGGACGAGGCACCGCCGTGGATTGATCCCGCGACGGCCCAGCCTCCCGCAACCTCGTCGTCGGACGACTCGGGCGGTTGCTCGATGCCGGCTCGAGGGCCCACTCCGAGCAACGGGTATTGGCTCGCGGGCCTCGCTGGCCTGGCGATCGCAGCGCGTCGTCAGAAGCGTCGCTGATTGACGGCTCGGGCACGCGGCTCCGACGCGATCGGGGTAAAAATTCGCCCTTCCGCGTCGCGAGGAAACCCGTGCTTGGCGCGCCCATCCACGGTGGGGTAGACGGCCCTTCGGAGGTTCAGATGAAACGTAGCTTCGCTTTGTTTTTCCTGGCAGCGAGTGGTGTAGCGGTGGGCGCACTCGTGGCGTGCAGCTCCAACGACAGCAACGGGGGCGGCGGCGGGAAGAGTGGTACTGGCGGTTTCGGAAACGTATCTGGGACCGGCGGCAGCGGGACCGGCGGCACCGGAGCTGGCGGAACGGCCGGCACTGGAACTGGCGGCACTGGAGCTGGCGGCACTGCGGGCAGCGGAACCGGCGGCACCGGAGCTGGTGGAACTGGCGGCACTGCGGGCAGCGGAACTGGCGGCGGCGGAACCGGTGGTGACGGTGGCATCTGCAAGACCCCGACGACGCTGCATCCGCCCTTCGCGGACGCCGGAACGAAGACTCTCTACTGTCCCTTCAGCGGAACGGACGGCGGAAAGAACGACTACTGCGATTCGTCTTCGGAGCACTGTTGTGAGCCCCAGAGCGGAACGGCCGCATGCACGGCCAAGGCGACGGCATGTGCCAACAACGACACCGATTGGCAGTGCGAGGACCCTTCCGATTGCGGGAGTGGAATGCAGTGCTGCGGCAAGGGCACGCTCGTGAAGAATCCTGATCCGCAGTGTGCAAACTACGCCACCGGCTTCACCGGCACGTATTGCGCTGCAACTTGCGCATCTGGTGAGATCACCATCTGCACGGCGGACTCGCAGTGCGGAGGCCAGACGTGCCTGCCCTTCGGCGCGAAGGGGAACCAAGTTGGCGGATGCTCTCCGTAACGCGTCGAAAAGTGTAGATTCCTAAATCATGGGAAGCGAGGCGCCCTCAATTTGGGGGCGTCTCGCGAAACGGCAGTGGGCGCTGAGGTCTGTACGTAGGACCGGTCGCCGACCGGTTTGCCCGCCCGGTGCCACTTGCGTATCCCAGCCGTTCGAAACTCCGGGCTGTCTTCGGATCCTCGCGCCGCCTGCGCCACCGAAGTTGGCGAATCAGTATTCGGGCGGGTACTGCGCGATGGAACCGTGTGACGACTTCCTTCCTATGCAATCTCCTTCGATGGCGATGATGTCCTCGTCGACACCACGCGTTCGGTCGACCCGTCGATGCGGGTCGACGCTCGACGACGTCGGCGCCCGCGTCGGTGGAAAGGCTCGGCCATGGGTGAAAAGTCCACATTGAGTAAGGTCCCGGCGGTCACGCTCGGGTTCTGGGTCATCAAGATCGTCGCCACCACGCTGGGAGAAACCGCTGGCGACACCGTCTCCATGTCGATGAACCTGGGCTACCTCATCGGTACGGCCATCTTCGCGACCGCCTTGATGGTGTTGGTCGCGCTCCAGATCATCGCCAAAAAATTCCGCCCCTTTCTTTACTGGGCCACGATCGTCGCCTCGACCACCGCCGGAACGACGATGGCAGATTTCGCCGACCGCTCGCTCGGGATCGGGTACGCGGGTGGATCTACGCTCCTCTTGATCTGCGTCGTTGCGTGTCTCGCAGCGTGGCATCGGTCCCTCGGATCCATTTCGGTCGACACCGTCAGTGCGCCGAAAGCGGAGGTCTTCTACTGGACTACGATCACGTTTTCACAAACGCTCGGAACCGCGCTCGGTGACTGGATCGCGGATGACACGAGCCTCGGCTATGCCGGCGGCGCGGTCGTCTTTGCCGCGCTCCTCGGGCTGGTGGCGGCCGCACACTTCTGGACCAAGCTCTCGCGTGCATTGACCTTCTGGTGCGCGTTCATCCTGACTCGCCCTCTGGGAGCGACCGTTGGCGATTTTCTCGACAAACCCCACGACCACGGCGGGCTGGCCCTCAGCCGTCCCATCGCCTCGGCGGTCCTGGCCGCCTTCATCTTGCTCGGGATTCTGCTGATCCCACAGAGGCCGGGCGAGCACCCCGGGACGGCGTGAAGCGGCTAGGTGGCGATCACTTTGGCTGTGCCGGTCGGGGTCGACGCGAATCATCGTCATCGACTCGTTCAACACCTGCAACACCCGAGCTCGCGCAATTGTTCCTACCGGCGCTGAGTGTTCGACAAGAACGCAGGTCCGAAGGACTCGCCTTCTTGCCATTGACGTTGCTCCGTCCGAGGGCACACTTCATTCGTCGAATGTCTTCGCAGACCGGCCACGCAAATGGCCAGTTTGGGCACGCGCAGCTGCTCGGGCGGACTCTTGCGGTCGTTCTTCTGGCGGCAGCGTCGACGCATTGTGACGAGCCATCGTGGGGTCTCGAAGCCATCGACAACATGAAGACGCCCGACGATCCACCGCTGGTGTGTCCCGTGGTCACAGCTCCCGTCGATCTCTCCCCCGAGCGGACCGCCTGCATGTTTTCCTCGGGCGCATCGGTTTCTGACACGCTCGGCGTGACGCCGGACTTACCAGCGAAGATCCCGGTTCGACACGTCATCGTGCTCATGAAGGAGAACCGCTCGTTCGATCATCTCCTCGGCAAGCTTCACGAGCACGGCCAGCCGGGCGTGGAGGGGATACCGGCGAATTTCGCGAATCCTGATAGGTCCGGCTCGCTCGTGGGGGCGCATCCCGCGAGGACGAGCTGCTTACAAGTCGATCCGAGCCACGGTTGGGGCGCCATGCACACGTCGGTGGACGGCGGGAGGATGGACGGCTTCGTCGATGCGGCGGCGGACTCGACCGGAACCGATGGGCACTTCGCCATCTCGTACAACGACCGCGACTTGATTCCGTTCTACTACTGGCTAGCGAGCACCTGGGCGATCAACGACCGTCACTTCGCCAGCGTTCGTTCCGGCACCGACCCGAATCGCGATTTCTTGATGCTCGCGACGAACGACGGACAGCAGAATACGGGCGCGGGAACTCCGGATCCATCGACGCGCTCGCTTCCGCTCGAGCTGATGAACGCAGGCTTCACATGGGGCGTCTACACCGATGGAACGCCTCTCAGCGGCACGCTGGAGTGGGATCACGACGATCCCGGGGTTCACTACCTTGCATCGTTCCTCGATGCGCTCGACGACGGAACGTTGCCCAATGTTGCGTTCGTCGATGGCCGCGACTACCTGGATGACGACCATCCGAAAGCGGACCTTCAGAACGGGGAGGCTTGGGTGCGGAACATCTACGCGCACGCTATTGCGAGCCCACAATGGCGGCGTATGGCCATCATCTGGACGTACGATGAAGGCGGTGGGTTCGCCGACCACGTGCCACCGCCCAACGCTTGCGTGGCCCGACCCACGGAGTCCGACGCGCCGTACTTCGAGCTCGGCCCGCGCGTACCTTTCGCCGTGATCTCGCCGTATGCTCGGCCTCATTACGTCTCGCACGTCGTTCAGGAGCACACTGCGATCACGCGCTTCATCGAGACGGTGTTCGACCTTCCTGCGCTCACGGCGAGGGATGCAAACAGCGACGCGCTCCTCGACATGTTCGATTTTTCTTGTGATCCGGCCATGCTGGTCCCACCCGCGGCACCCGAGTCGGGTACGGGTGCCTGCCGCCGCGGAGCGTGAGGCATCGAGATGCTTACTGCGACAGCATCTGGCGGCTCCGAGCTCACCGGGCGCTATGGGCGGCGGGAAAATCAAACACGCGACAGGGGCGGCCAGGCGTGCAGCTCGGAGCTGCAGCGTTTGGCTCGTTCGCAGATTTCGGCGCAAAGCCGGTCGAGTACCGGGTTCGCGAGACCCTCGGAGGCGCAACGGGCGAGCAGCGCAGTTGCGTGATCCGGCAAGCAATCCGCCATTTCCGTCATTGCCGCTTTCACGACGTCTTCTTCGAGGTTGAGCTCGCGAAACAGCTTTCGCCATTGCAGAGGACCGATCTCTACCAAGCGGTAGGTCCCACCCACGGCCATCGAAAGCCGCAGCTTCTCGGGATGTGTGGAATACGGGAGCGAGCTCGAAATGTCGTAGAGCGGCGCGGTATTGACGCGTCCGCCGGGGCGGATCCGGAGTGCGTAATTCTTCGCGTGTGCGTCGGCGCCCGCGATCAACCAATTGTAGATCAGCGCAGCGACGAAGCTGCCGATGTCCAGCTCCGGCTCATGGGAGTGTTGCCGAATCACCTCCACGATTTGACGAGGGCTCGGCCCGCCGTCGCTCTCGTACTTGTCGCTCGGAAGAACGTGAAGCGCTTGGCAGAGATCTTCTTGGTGGATGCGCATGACCTGGGTGCCGGCTCGAAGTCGGTCAAAGCGCTCGACCGCGATTGCAACCTCGTCAGCGAAACGCACTACTTGCGAGCTGGCCACGGCCAATCCGAGCGCCGCCGCGAGCGAGAGACAAAAGTGTTCGTTTTCCGCGTGCGCGTCGTAACCGAGCGCGCCGGGCTTCAAGATGTGTGTGGTCGGGATGCCTCCCGAAGGAATTCCCCAGCGCTGCCCGTCGAAGAAGAGCGCAGTCTTGGCCTGCACACCGGAGAGCGTGAACAAGCCGGGGTCTTCCGCGCGGCGCCACGCGGACAGATCCGACCACAGCCCGCGCACGCGCTCGGCAAGCGCGGCTTCGTCGAGCCATTCGACCGCCCCGCGTTCCTCCAGAGCTTCGGCAGCGCCTTCGGGCGTCGCAAAGCGAACGGCACCGGCGCAGTCCTCACCGACCTTTGCAAGCAAAGCGAGGAGATCGTTGGCCGGCAAGTGAAACCTCGTATCCCAGCGCCCCCGCATCCAGGGGTCATCCGGCAGCAGGTTCTCCAAGTACGGCTTGATGAGGTGCTGGCCGTGCTCGCCAAGCGAGAGCGGCATCGAAATCGAGAGCGGGTAAGCGTCGGGAAGATTACGCCACTCGTCCGAGTACACGAAGGTCAAGCGACCGCGCCAGTCGCGTCGGACGCGTCCAACCTCTTGGTCGTCGAGCAAGGTGACGAGCTCGCTCGTCATGGCGCTCGTGGCCGTCGCACACGCGGAGCGACTTTCACGATGAGTATCTTAGGCGAGCACTCTTCCGACAGCCAAACGATCCGCCTCCGAGGCACGAAGAAACCATCGAGAGGGCCGTTTTTCCCGGAGGTTCGAGCTGAAGGGGATCCGTGTCGACGAATCGCTCACGAGCCTTCGATCTCGATCGATACTCAGCTCACTGAAGCGCAGAATCGATTCGCCAAGTCGTGTCCCTCTGCGCCCGAGCGCCCGCAGGCGGGCCGACAGCTCATCCATGGCAAACGGCTTGCCCAGGAAGTCGTCGGCGCCTGCATCGAGACCCCCGACCGAACTGGGCCAATTGGATCAGTGGGCGCCCCTGGCTCCTGGCTTCGCGTTCCAGATACGCAGACAGAGCATGAATCCGATCAGCGCGAAGGGTAGCAAGAACCAGGGCCAATAGCTCCAGCTCTTGGTCGTGAGAAAGCCGAGGGACACGGACTGGACTGCCGTTCCGAGATACACGAAGCCGTCGATCACTCCGACCGCGGTCCCGGCGGCCTTTCTCCCGCCGAAATCCATCGTTGCCGTGCCGGACAGCACGCCGTGGGTTCCGATCACGCACAGGCTGATCAGGAACACCACCGCGCCCAAGACGAAGGGGCTCAGCGGTAGCACTGGCTGAGCCTTGAGCAGGCGCATGTCTCCGGCTCGGTGAACGGGCTTCGGATCCGGGAGCATCACGTCCATTGCGCTGTCGTTGCGTTCGATTCGCGCGGGGATCCCCGCCGACTCTTGCGCCGCGGGCTCGTCGTGCAGCGTGGAAATGCACATACACTTGGCCGCATCCCAGCCTGAGGACTTGCACACGGGCTTCCAGCAGGCGGCGGCGTCGCGGATCTGGTGCCAGCTCGAAACCTCCTTGCCGGCGATGCCAACGATGCGATCACCGGGTGTGAGCCCGCTCTTGGGATCCGCGCTGGCGACTACATTGGTCGGCTTCGAAAGCGTGAACGCCATTGCGATGGTCGCGAGGATCAAGAATCCGTAGAGCCCGGCAGCCGCGGGGCCTCGCCGGCTCTGGAAGAATAGATCGCTGACCCAACCCGCGACGTTCCCGCCAATCACGCCGGAAACCATGAGCAGCCCTCCCCAGCCGCCCGCCACGAAGGGAGCAAGCGCTGCGAGGGCGGCACCGATCACGAGGTAGCCCTTGCGTTTCCCTGTCGCACGACTGGCGAGAAAGGCCGAGATCCCCGCCACGCCGAAGCACACGAGAGAGGGCCAGAGAGGAGCAAAGGACCAATCGCGAATCGCGACCATCAACGTTCCGCCCTGAAGCGCGTGCTCGCGGGGCAGAGCCCATATCTCGGTCGCGTAGATCGGGAACCAGTGCATCACCCCATTTCGGAGGACCCCGGTGCAAAACTCGATGCTCGCAATGGTCAGGATGATGGGATTGGTGAGGATCTGCTTGTAGAGCTGCATCGGCGGGATCGGCGTTTCGGTTTTGTCCCCGCTGGACGCGTCGCCGGTATCGAAATCCTGATGGCCCGCCAGACCGGGCCGATCGCGCAAGACGAAAAACTCGATCACGAAGAACACCGCGAGGAGTGCGCCCGGGATCGCGAACACCACCCACGTCAGGTTGACCGGCTGTTTGTCCGGCCAGATGTGCTGGGCAATCTTCAAAAACAGGTCATTGACGGTGAAGGCCAGGAAAATACCACTGGCGATCATCGTTCCGAAAACGCCCGAGAACCCGCCGCGCTCGGTGACGTGGAACCAGTTCGCGTTCACCTTCACGATGGAGACGGCGCCGTAGCTCTGGAAGTACATGTTCGTGGCGTACAGAACGCTGAACACGAGCCGAAGCGGGGCACTGGTTGCGGTCCCCGTCGAGAGCACGTGCTGCAGGTAGACGCCCATCGCGACGTTGGCGAGGAAAGCTCCGAAAGCACCGATCAAGATGCCCTTGCGCCCGCCGATGCGATCGACGAGGGGGCCGTTCAACAGAAACGCAAGGGCGTACACCAACGTGCCCGCACCGAAGATGATGCCGAAGTCCTCCTTGGTCAGGAGCTCGCCGAGGGAGTTCTTGGCAACGGTGAGGTTGTAGCGCGCCATGTACAGGAGCGCGTACGTGATGCCCAACGGGAACCAATTGACGAATCGCCGGCGCCGAAACGCGGCCGTGTGCTCGAAGGCTGCCGCTGTCATGCTCGCGGCGGAGGTATCACGCCGAGAGCGTCGCGAGAACCGTCAACCGCCGTGGTGTCTCTCGTCACGGGAAAGTAACGACTTCAGCCGCCGAAGAGCTTCCTTGCGGCCCAGGTGCCCGCGACTCCCGCCCCGAGACATGCGACCAGAGTGAGCGCGACATTGACGAGGCCCAGGCGCCAGGCGCCGGACCGCAGGAGCTCCGTCGTCTCGAAGTTGAAGCTCGAGTACGTCGTGAGGCCTCCGAGAAATCCCGCCGTGATAGCGATGCGTACACCAGGGGGAAGTCGAGTGGTCTCGAGACCCACGTGCATGACCGCGGCGATCAGGAAGCAGCCCAGGATGTTCACGATCAAGGTGCCGTACGGAAACGTGGTCCCGAACGCGCGAACGGCCCAAAGACCGATCAGGTAGCGCGTGCCGCTCCCGATGGCGCCGGCGAAACAGACCCAGAGAAAGCGCTCCATGACCGGGGACGATACCAAATCCGCACCGATTTCCCGGAAGTCCGGTTGACCCAGTGCCCTCCGGGAGCTAATTCGGGAGCTTGCGAAGGGCCCCGGGGCCCGAAAGCGCACGGCGTGGTAGCCAAGTGGTTAGGCAACGGTTTGCAAAACCGTCATACGTGGGTTTGAATCCCATCCACGCCTCCAGGCTCCGCTTTCAGCGGCGCCTTCGGCGTGTTTGGAATTTAGCCTGTTCTCTTCGCCTTCGGCTCAGCTCCCGCGGGCGAATCCCATCCACGCCTCTGATTCGCTTTCAGCGGAGCCTTCCGCTCACCTCCCGCGGGCGCCTCTGGATTCACAGGAAGACGGAAGGCCGGAAGTTCGGAATTTTTTGAATTCGTGATTTTCTTTCCACCCTTCCACCCTTCCACCCTTCCACCCTTCCGCCCTTCCACCCTTCCGCCCTTCCGCCCTTCCGCCCTTCCGCCTTTCTGTAAAACTTCCGACTTGCTCCCAGGCCCTGTCGCCCCGCAATTCTTTGGACACCCAACGTGTCCAACTTGGACAAGTTGGATGGCCCAGAGATCGCGTGCGCAGGAGGAACAACGGGTGCGTAGTTGTCACGAGAGCTGAGAGTTACCCATTGCTTGTTGCTTGCTTTTTGTTCCTTGTTCCGTTCGACGTTTCCCCTGCAGAGAATGCAAAACGGAACAAGCAACAAGCAACAAGCAACCACGAACGGCCGGGGGCGCATTTCTGGGAGAAGGACCCTACGAGTGACGCGCAGAGGATCTTTGGCAAGCTGCCGAGCTTCGATGAGCTCCTGGAGATCGCGACCTCCCAGGGCTTCGTTGTGATCGACGCGGCGCGATCGAGCGTAGAGGAGTGGGACGCATTCGAAGCCTCCCGGCGCTCGGGGCTCGAGGGTTCCGCCAACGCAGAGCTCCGTCAGGTCGCTGAGGAGCGAAAGCGAGAGTACGAGAACGTGTATCGCGGAGTCCTCGGCTTCGCATGGCTCTGGCTGCGGGAACGAAATCGGGATTCACAGGAAGTCGACTCGCTTCGTGATACCCGCAGGGCCGCAGGGGTGGAAGTTCGGAAATTTCAGGGAAAGACGCTGTAGGGTCCATTCCATGAGCAAGAAGAAACTCCTGCTGATCGTCGGGGCGATCGCCGTTCCGGTCGTTGCCTTCCTCATCTACTGGTTTGGTCCGCAGTACTTGTTCATCAACTCTCGCGTGAACGAATCCGTGCCCGATGGGATGACACCAGTGGCCAGCGGGGGCTTCCAGAGCCTGGAGCACGAGACCCAGGGCAAGGCGTCGCTCGTCCGTCTCGCGGATGGCAAGCACGTGCTGCGGCTCGAGGACCTCCACACCTCGAACGGTCCCGAGCTTCACGTGTATCTGTCCGGCGAAAAGCCCCAGAAGGACTGGTCCGTGTACGGCAAGGGCGAGTTCGTCGATCTCGGTCCGCTGAAGGGCAACATCGGGAGCTCGAACTACGAGATCCCGGCCAACGTGGACGTGGGAAAATACGCGAGCGCCGTGGTCTGGTGCCGCCGTTTCAGCGTGGGATTCGGTGTCGCGCCTCTCGAGCAGAAACCCGACTGATTGAATCAGCGAAGCCGGAGCACGTCCCAGCGCACGCGTCGCGCCGGGCCGCCCTTCACGACGAGGTGCACGTCTTCGAGGGTGATATCGGCGTCCGAGGCGAGCTCGCCGGTTACGCGAAGACGATCGACATCGGTCTTCTTTTCCGAGACGTAGCAGCTCGCGCAATCCGCGATGGCGCCCGCATCGACCTGGGAGAGCCCCGCGGGATTGCCCTTCGCCGGGCCGCGCTCGGCGAGCAGGACCGTGCCATCGGCCAAGGTGAGCTCGGCATGGCCACCCGGCGAGAGGGCGACGACCGCGTCGAGTCGATCGGCGACCTGATCGAGGGTCACGACGCCCGGATCGCTCGCGGGAGCGAGGGTGTCGATGCTCGCATCGAGCAGCGGCAGGATCTGATCGGCGACCAGGAAGAGCGGGAGCTTGCCCACTGGGGTCGCGAGGGAACCGTGCGGTCCCCATCGAACGCGGTGAAGTCGTCGAAGTCGACGAAACGACCGGGAGGAAGCCAGACGTCTTTCTCGGTCGTGCCGGCGCACGACCGGGGAAGTGTAGAGCGCCGGCCCGAGGTAAGAACGCGTCGTCGATGGCCCAGGCGGCCTCGCTTCCGGATGGAGCAGGAACGGATGCAGCGTGAGTGGGCTCCCGTCTGGACTGCGAGCTCTGCCAGCACCAGGAAGTACGGCAAGAGGCGCGTGTGAAGGCGGCCATGCGCGCGTACACGTCGGTCGTTTCCTCGTCGCTCCACAGCGTCCACTTCTCTTGCTTTCGCCGAGGGGATTCGAGCACGCGTTTTGCTCCATCATGATCGGCGAGACGGCGCCGAGCTCCACCCAGCGCAAGAACACGTCCTTGTCGTGGGGAAAGCTCCGTGATGCACTTGAAGCCGGTCATGTCGCTGCCCCAGTAGGGCACGCCGCTCATCGAGAGATTGACGCCGCCGCGGACCGACGGACGGCAACCCCTGGGTCTCGTCGAACGTGGCCTCCGCGTCGCCGCCCCAGACCGCGGGCACGAACGCCTGGGTGCCGCTGCCGCCGGAGCGCACGAAGAAGAGGTAGTCGCCGGGCCGCTCGCGTTCTCGAGAAGATCGTGGGCGGCCTTGGCCGAGAGCACGGGATACTCGTTGTGCATCTCGTCGCCGCGTGCGGCCGTCGAAGAACATCGCGTCGCGTCGGCGTGTACTCGCCGAAGTCGTGCATCCAGCCGTCGTAGCCGAGGTCGAGCGTGCGCTGCGAGCAGGCTCTGGTACCAAGCCACCGCGTCGGGGTTGGTGAGATCGACCGCGGCGAGCGTCAGAAGCTGTTCCGGAGATGAACTCGGTGAGCGCCGGCTCGCCGTCGGGGCCCTTGACGAAGTAGCCGTGCTCTTTGCCGTAGGCGTAGTCCGCGGCCGCGTTGTCGTCGTTCTCGGCGACGTACGGGATTGTTGTACGCCATCACCTTGTAGCCGGCGGCGTGCAGCGTCTTCGTCCAGTCGCGCGAGCTCGTGCTCGCGTCCGAGCTGGGTCAGCGCGGGAAGAAAATGGACGGCGTCGTCGATGCCGGTACAGGCGACGTCCGCGTCGCGCATCTGCTTGTACTCTTCGACACCGTCGACCATCGGTGTGGGTGCTCACGCGGCGGCGCGGCCCGAACACCCACGGCGCGGGATCGGATCGGGCGCCCGGTGTCCTCCGTGTAGTCGCGTCGATGGCAGCGAGCGGATCGTCCGTGACGTAGATCGTTGCGTCGAAGTGGTTGGCATTGACCGCGGCCCGCCAGGCGTCGTCGCGCTCGCTGCCGAAATCGAGCTCGCTGCGATAGGTCGTGTCGAGGTGAACCGCGTATCCGTGGTTCGACAGGAAGAACGGCACGGGGAAGTACGTCATGCTCGGCCCATTCGGGCCCGGGTTCGTTTCGCTGACGGGGGCTTTCTCCCCTTTTCCGAGGCCGCCTTCTTCCGCGTAGCTGTAGAGCGAGTACCCGCGATGATCGACGGTGGCGAAGCGCTCACCCATGCCGAAGAAGTGCTCGCCCTCGTCCGTCGCGAAGGACAAGCGCGTCTTGTTCAAAGGGTTCTGCGCTGCACCCGGGCTGACTTCCGCGCTCGTGGACAGCCGGACGCGAGCTCCAGCGAGCTCCACACGGAGCGTGAGAACCGCGCCCTGCCCTTCTATCTCGACGGTCGCCGAGGATTCTGTCTCGTCCTTCACCGTCGCTCGGCCAACGGGCCTCCAGGGAGCATCGCCCTGGAGATAACCGTCCCAACCCGGGAGCGTTTGCGGTTGGAAGTACGGCTCGTCCGCCATCGCCGCGGGAGCCTCGCTCGGGTGAGTCTGGAGCACGACCTTGCCCTCGGCGTTTCGAATCGTGATCTGAAACGGCGCGGTCCCGATCTTCACACTCGCGTCGTCGGAGCGCAGCAACGGCCCGGGGTTCAGTGGTTCGTCGTCCGTGCAACCGACGAGCGCGAGCGCGGAAAGGAGGATGGGTAGCCCGAGCTTCACGAGCCCGAGAGGATAGACGTCATCGCCGGGTCACGTAAAAGAAATCCCTTGCGTGCGGCCGATCCACGTACGCCCCCTTCTCGTGCACCATCTTCGGCGCGAGGGTGGAGGTCACCCCCAAGAGGCCGTCCTTCGATTGGGTTCCGAACAAGAGAAATCGCGTCCAGTGGAAGTTGATGTCGAGCTCCGCAGCCGACGCGACGTGTGCCGCGAGCAATCCCTCCGCGAGCTTCTTCGCTCCCGCTTCCTCGCTGTACGCGTAGTAGAGGATCTTCCCGCTCTCATCCACGCCGATCGCCGTCCGTTGTCGCGTCTTGAGCTTGGGACTTTGGCCTCCCCAAGCGCGTTCTTGGTTGGCGACGAGCGCCGGGTGAAGCGCTGCTTCTTCCAAAAGACAGGGCGGAGTCTGTCGAAATGCCGTCATTTCGCCGACCTGGCTCTCGAGCTTCGGAAAGGACCTCACTCGAACGGCCCCGTCTTTCATGAGCGCGATCGTGCAGCCCTCGGTTTTCGGGGCAACGAAGGTGTGACCCGACACCATCATTCCCCAATGACCGTGAGCGGTTTGCCACCCGCCGTTGAAGACGGCCAAGAGCTGGTCTCGATCCTCACTCGGAATCAGGCCTGTCCGAAGCTCGGGCGGGGCGTCAGCCGACTTGGGCTCGTCGGTACCGGCGAGCAAGTGGAGTCGCGCCCGCTGTAAGTCGACTGCCACGATCGTAACGCTCATCCATTTGCTGACGCGATGAGGATGCACGACCGTGCGCACCAGGACTGGCTTGCTCTCCGCAGCGCGATCGCCGTGTTCCGCCTGTGCGAGAGGCGTCCACTTCCCGTCCTCCGGCTGGGCGGATCCCTCCTCGGGGGGAGTCACGTCGGCCGGCGGAAATGGAACCAAAGGCTCGCCGGGCTCGACGCGAGCGGCGGCGGGTGCCGGCGGAGGCGTGGGCGCGGGCGAAGTGCTGGCAGCGCTGGGTTTCGGAGCAGGCGGCGGGGCGGGCGCCGGTGGGACCGGGCCCGTCGCACAACCAACGAGCGCGAGCGCACATGGAATCGAGCTCTTTCGAATCACAACAGGTGCCTCGCCTTCACCTCCAGATACCGCGTCACGAGCTTTCCCGTGAGCTCGGTGGGGGATGTCTCGAGCACCAACGCTCCGGCTCGTTCGAGATCGCGGACGATGAGCTCGCGCCAACGGGTGAGCTCTGCAGCAGCGCCTCTCACGTAGAGATCGAGCTCCCCCTTGGCTGGCTGCTCCAGCAACGTCGCCATTTCCGGTATCCTCGAACAGAACCAGCAGTGGAAGGTGACGCGGCAGAAGGCCGCGCGTTCGCTTGACGATGGCCGCGGCAGCAACGTCGTCGACCACCTGGGTGAAGATCACGACCAGCGAGCGCTTGCGCAAGCGAAGCCCGATCTGCGCGAACGCGGCATCCCAATCGGACTCGACCAGCCGCGGATGAAGACCATAGGACGCCCGGATCAATCGCTCGCCGGCACGGGAGCCACCGGTCGGCTGCACGAACGCCCGCACGCCCTCGTCGAAGCTGACGAGGCCCACTCGATCCCCCGCCCGCCCGGCCACGTGAGCGAGCAGAAGCGTCGCGTTCAGCGCGTGATCGTAATACGAGAGGCCGTCCACCTCGGCGCGCATCAAGCGCCCCGCCTCGAGGACGAAGACGACGTTCTGATTGCTCTCCATCTGGTACTGGCGTGCGATGAGCTTCTGGCGCCGTGCCGTCGCCTTCCAGTCCACTGAGCGGTACTCGTCGTCGTGGGTGTATTCGCGCAAGCGCTCGAACTCGCTTTCGCCGCCCTTTTGCCGGGTCGCACGAACCAGCGAGTACTCGCGGTTCTGGCGTGCCAGAAGCTCGTAAGTACGGATCTGCTGCAGATCGGGATACACCCGGACCGGATGCTCGTGGGAGATCCTCACCTGCCGGGTCCAGAGTCCGAGCAGCGATGGGTGGCGGAGCCAGGTGTCTCCCAGGGCGTAGTCTCCGCGCCGCGCCGGCTCGACGTGGTAGTCGACCTCGACGCTCCCACGCCGCGGCACCGCTTGCTCGATGGGCAGACCGACCGAGCGGGCGTCCTGCCACAGGTCGTCCATGGCGCGTACCCTGAGCAGCCGGCGTGCGCTGGAACGCAACGTCAAGCGCACGCGATTCGGTCGTCCGAGGGAAAATACGTCGGGAGCATCGCGAGTTGCGGTCACGCGTCGTGGGAGAGCGAGCGCGAGATCCGCGAGGGCGACCGCCAGAATGCCCGCATCCACTCCGAGCATGACCAGCAGCATGCTGCGATCGACGAGCGCAACGAGAGCCAGTGCCAGCGGCACGAGCAGGAGCAATACCAGGGGGCGCGCGGGGATCATGCGGAAGTCTTTGGAACCACTGCGTCCTTGAGAATCGAGTCGACGGAGATCGTCCGCGGTCACACCTTCGAGCTCGGCGTCGGGATGAAGCACGAGCCGATGGCGAAGCACCGCTGGCGCGAGCATCTTCACGTCGTCGGGAGTGACGAAGTCCCGGCTCTCGCTGGCGGCGCGCGCCCGGGCCGTGACGAGCAGCCCGATGGAAGCGCGGGGCGAGGCGCCGAGATAGACCGACGGATGGGCGCGTGTGCGACCGACGATGTCGATGATGTAGTCCATGATCCCGGAATCGACGCGGACGTCCGCCAGAGCGGCTTGCATGCTCACGACTTCTTCGGCGGTCAGCACGCGTTCCAAACCGATGCGCTCGAGCGCCGCGGGATCGAATCCGTGAAGATAGTACTCGAGCACTTTCTTCTCGGCCTGCTTGCTCGGATGCCGCACCTCGAGCTTCAGCAAGAAGCGATCGAGTTGCGCTTCCGGCAGCGGATAGGTCCCTTGGGACTCCACGGGGTTCTGAGTCGCGATCACGAAGAACGGATCCGGCAACGGTCGGGTCACGCCGTCCGCGGTGACACTGCGATCCTGCATGGCCTCGAGTAGGGAGGACTGAGTTTTCGCCGGAGCTCGATTGATCTCGTCCGCCAGGAGCAGCTGGGTGAAGACGGGGCCCGGCAGGAACCGGAACGCACCTTCCTTTGCGTCGAACACGTTGCCGCCGCTCACGTCCGTCGGCATGAGATCCGGCGTGAACTGGATCCGCTTGAACCCAGCGCCAACCACGTGGCTGAGCGCGCGAACGAGGAGGGTTTTGCCAAGCCCGGGGACTCCCTCGATGAGGACGTGTCCGCGTGCAAAGATCGCGATGAGCACGTGCTCGATCACGTCTTCTTGTCCAATCAACGCTCGGCTGACCTCGCCCGACGCGCGTTGAAACTTCTCGCCGAATTCCGTGACGTTCACCGTTTTTTTCCTCCGATTTGGACCAGCAGCACGCCGAGGGCCCGCATCACTTCGAGATCGTTGGTCGTTGGTTCACTCTTGCCGAGCGCGCGGCGGGACAGCGGCTCTCGCTGGGATGCTGGAGCCCACTCGGGGCGCGACATCGGCCCCTCGTCGCGAGCCGTCCGCGCTTCCACCAGCCACCGCATGACGTCCCCTTCGGCTCGTCCAGTGCGACGGGCGATCGCCTGGGCCAGATCGGAGAGCTTGCCGCCGCCCGGCAGCGCACGTTCCCGCAAGCGGTCGAGCGCCCATCCGGCGTAGTTCGCCAGCGCCGTACGGGAAGCATTGGCCGAAGCGTACGCGCTGCCGAGCGCGCGCACGTGCTCCGAGAACGAGCGACGCGAACGATCCCGCCGATCCCGCGGCGTTCCGAAATGAGCGCCCCGCCACGCGCCCAAGAGCAGCATCAGCACCAGCATCTGAAGCACGAACGGCGTCAGGTGTGCGTTCGCGATTGTTTGAAGCGGGGTTCGTGCTCCGCTTCCCGTGAATCGATCGATTACCTCGACCACGGGCTCGCGGCCGAGAAATGACATCACCACGCGGGCGTTGTCCCCGGCAAGGAGTGAAGCGTTGCTGAGAAAGCTCGCGTCCGCGAGGGTGACGAGCTCTCCTTGGCGATACGCGCGCATGTGAAGGAATGGCTGGTCCCCGCAACGGATGACCGACTCCCCGATGCCCGGCTCGCGAGAAAATCCGCGACCAGCAGCGCCGAATACCTTCGCGTCTCCGAGCCCATGACGCGTCACCAGCGGCGAGGTCTCGTCCACCCGAAGCGATCCCAAACACGGGCCGGACTCCAGCGTACCGGGGATCTCGTCTCGCTCGGATTCGCTGTCGCCGGCGACAATCAGCACCCCTCCGTGTTCGACCCAGCGACCGAGCACTCGCCACTCTTCAGGCTTCAAATCGGTGTCGATGACGATGACCGCCGAAGTCATTGGAGCGATCTCATCGACCTCGTCCAGCCGCCGTTTGACGAGTGCGCCGTCGTGCTCGATGAGGTCGACGAGCACGGAGTATCCCGAGGGCGACGTGCCCCAGGCGGTCGCGGTGTGGCCATCATCGCGGCCACGCTGGAGTCGGTCACAACCGGAGGTCCCGAACGCCAGCCCCACCGCGAGCACCAGCAGCATTGCGCGCCCGACGAGGGGAAGCACAGTGGACAGCACGCGCTCGAACGCCTCCCTCGTGGGAGACAGCCCTCCGAAGTGAGCACGGTCGACTTCCCGGGCCACCGTTCGCAGCTTGCGTTGGATGTCGGGGTGCTCGCGGAGAGAACGAATGTAGTCGCCGTTGGTCTTCGAAGGATGAAGCTCGACCACACCGGACAGGTCCAGATGGCGGAGAGCCGCTGCATAGGCGTCCGCCATCGCCTCGGTGAAAGCGCCGCGAGCTGCGGCATTTCGTGCGCGTGCGAGCAGGCGATCAACGTCGGTTTCAACTTTTCGCGGCGCTGTTTCGCCTGGCGGGGGCGGCGGCGCCAGCTCGTCCCTGCTCGGCTCCGAGGAGGGCTCGGGTGCAGACGAGAGTCGAAGACTTTTCACGATGACGCTGACGAGGCCGATCACACCCGCGGCAATCAACACCCAGAACACGACCGAAGCCAGACCGGAGAGAGCGGATGGGGGGCGGCTCTCGGGCGCCGAAAACGCAGGCTCTGGCTCCGGCGACCCGCGAGATCCTCCCGTGAGGGGCTGTTGGCAGGCGGCGGCGAATGCTGGACAGCGGTCCTTTGCAGGCTTGGCGAGGGCGCACGACCCGCGATCGCGGCTCGTGACGGGATAGCGTTCGTCGTGGCAGAACGCGAGGTCGCGCTTCTTCTGGACCTCCGAAAGCGCGCGATCCATCTCGTCCAACGTTGGCCCCAGGGGCACCATCGGCTGGATTTCGTCGTCGAGATCGGCTTCGGGCTCTTCGATGTCGCCATAGACGGCGTCGCCCGGCTCCGGCTCGACGTAGGCCCCGCTGCCCGCGACACCCTCAAGCGGATCGAATGCGGGCTGCGCGAGTGCCGTTGCGGACACGAGCGACAAACCAATTGCAACGAGGACGCTTTTCACGCGATTCGCTCCTCGACCTCGGCGGCGACTGCCATGAACCGCACCTGGACGTCCCAGGCATCGCGGCGCGTCCGAGCGTCGATGTAGCTCAGGAATCGCGCGGTCGCGACCAGTGGCACGGCGGCAAAATATCCGGCGAGTGCATAGGGCGAGCCCCCGTCGAGGAGCCGTCCAAACGGTGTACCGAGCTGGAGCACGAACGAGACCAACCCTTGTCCCACGGACTCGCCAATCACGATGCACGAAACAAATGCGACCGAGTGGGCCAGGAGCATTTCCACGGTGCGTCGTGCGTCCTGTCTGGCGAAGCGACTCGCTCGGCCGAACGCCTCCGTTCCGGAGCTGCCCTCGAGCAATGTGATTTCGTGAACGTACGCGCCGAGTACCCACGCGAAGGGCGCAGCGAAGATGACCAGTGAGCCCAGAGCCACCAGGAAACGCGTCCCGAACAGCACGAATAGAAAGGAACCGAACCGTCGGAGGAACGCGCGAAGGACGTCCCGCACGGTGACGGATTCCGAAAACATCAACCGACTCGCCGCCAGCGTGAACGGGCCCTCGGCGATGCTGGCGAGCCCCATGGCCACGAGCCACACCCACACCCAGCTCCACTCGAGATACCAGTGGAGCAGCAGCGTGAGGAGCCAGCAGGGCAAGACAACGACGGCGAAGAGACGCAAGTAGAGCCGTCCTCCGAGCGCTCGTGCAAAACGAAACGCCAGGTCGAACACCTCGAGACCCCCACGCGGACGCACGACGATGCTCGCTTGCCCCAAGTTCATTGCCGAGCTCTCCCCGCGAACAGCAGATACCCGGCGATGAGCAGCGTGACGAACGCCGAAAACCCCCACTTGATCGGCGGAGCGAGTGCCGACGGCGACCAAAACGCTTCGATGCCCGCAGCGATCAGCAACATCAACGCTGCCCCCATCACCAGCTCGAAGACCTCGCGGGAATGAGCGCGAAGGGATCCCAAGCGGGTTCGACCTCCGGTTTCCACCAATGCCCAACCCATGCGGAGCCCCGCCGCGCCAGACACGACGATGGCGGTAAGCTCGAAAGGACCGTGCCCGCAGATGAACGTCAGGATGTTGTGACCCGAGCCGACGAGGATGACGTAACCGAGGATCGCGCCGGTCACCAGGCCGTTGTAAACGAGGAAGAAGATGCTCCCGGCTCCGAACACGATGCCGGTGGCAAAACAGCGAAAGGCGATGCCTACGTTGTTGTACACGTAGAAGCCCGCCATCATCGAACCGGCACCGGCTTCGCGTCCCGAATCGAAACCCCCGCGATAGCTCTCCGCAGCGCTCTCCAACATCGAGCGCGGCAAGATGGATTCGGCGAAGCCGGGCGTCTCCAGCGTGAGCCAGACCCCCGCGATCAGCGGCAGATAGAACAGCGCCCCGGAAAGCAGGAACGCGCGCCAACTCTTGCGGAACGTCCTCGGGAAGTCTCTCGCGAACAGCTCCCACAACGCGCGCAAGCGCCAGGGCCGCGGTGCGTACAAGAGATTGTGGACCCGCGCGGCCAGACCATCGAGGTGCGCTGTCACGTCCGGCCCGCACCCCACGCTCCGAGCTCGCATCAGATCACCGCACACCGCGCGGTAGAGCGCGACCATGCGTGAGATTTCGTCTGCGTCGCGCCGAGCGAGGGGCTTGCCGGAGCCCAGCAACATCTCGAGCTCGTGCCAGCGGGGACGACAAGATTCGACCAGCTCGTCTCGGGTCTTCATGCAGAGCCCCGCCGCGTCGCGCGAACCCAAAGCGCCGCCAAGAACCGCACTGGATCGCTGTACCGAGCAGAAAATCGCTTTGCCAAGAGCGGCGCAATCATGTCGGCGAGCTCGGCCTCGCGCGCTGGCGACAGTCGCTCCCGACGGCGCAAGAAGATCTCCACCGCTTCGAGCTCGCCCGGGAACAGCACCAGCTTGTCGGGCACCTGATTGAGCTCCTTGGGAGTGAGCTGGATGCCGACGAGCGTCACCGATCCTTCGATCACCTGCCGCTGTTCGGCCACTACGACCGTGCCGGCCACGAGATCGCCCAGGCGCCGGAACAGGGGATCGAAACCCATCACGATGACTCCGGCCGCGTAGAACATGGGCAGCACATCGGCCGCTCGCAACAGGTTCCGGAGCACGCTGTCAGCGAACGCGAGAGGTTGCCCTCCCTGCTTGACGACGCGGAGGCCGAGGGCGCGCTTTCCGAGACTGCGGCCGCCCATCAGCGTCTCGCAGGCAACGTAGTAGCCCCACTCCAGAACGAACACGACCAGCAGCACGAGCCCCGTCCCGAGCCCACCCTCTCCGGTGTCCGAAAGCAGACGCCCGAGGCCCGCCACCCAGACGAACAGCAGCACGATGCCGCCGCGGACCAACAGGTCCAAGAGGTACGCCATCGCGCGGCGAGCCGGTCCCGCCAGTTGGTAGTGAAAGCGGACCTGCTCCGGTGTTTCCACCTCGGCGGTCGTGTCGAGAGGCTCGAGCTTCGTGGCGCGAGCAGCAGGCACGCTCAGCCTTTCACGACGCGGGTCCCGGCGAGCATGTCGTGGATGCAGCGCCGGTCCTCACGGAAGATGAACAACGCATCGATGATGTTGACGAGCCCACAAACGGAAGAAGCCGCCTGAAGCACCCAGGACCGCAGCACGACCCCGTACACGAAACCCGGAAGCGATCCGTCCTGGCGCAGGATTCGGACCCCGAGCCATTTCTTGCCCAGCGACTGCCCCGTCGTCGCGATCAAATACCACTGATAAAAGCTCAAGAGCATGGGGAGCGGGACCACGTAGGCGTAGAGCAACAGCGGCTCGTGCTCCATCGCGTAGGTGATGCTGGAGGACATCGAAAACAGAATGAATCCCGGAATGGCGAGGGCGAGGGCGAGGAACCCGTCGAGAAGCTGAGCGAACAGTCGCGTCGAACGCTCGGCCAGATTGCCGGCGAACGGCTCCGAGCCCATCGCGTAGTCCGCGCTCGAGTCGGGCGCCGCATACGGATTCACGCTTTCCGGCCCGCCACCGCTCATCGGGGGCGATAAAACCCGAAGGGAGCGACTGCGTCAACCGCTCGGCGCAGCGGCTTTCGCGGACAGCTCCTGGTAGCCCTTCACGATGAACAACCCGAGCACCACCCAGATCACGCAAAGCCCGATGTCGACGAGTGCGAGGGCGCGCACACCGATGCCCAAGGTGTTCACTCCCACGAGGACGAGGGCCGCGGAGCTCACGTCCCCCATGCGCACGAACAGCGTGTCGATGGCTTGCTTCGCCTTGTATTTCATCTCACGCGTCGTCGGAAGCCAGAGGATGTTCCGCACGGTGTTGTTCACCGAGTAATCGGTACCGTTTTCCGCGATCTTGCCGACGAAGATCACGCCCAAGACCGGCATCGCGTAGAAGCCCACGGCATCGGCAAGCGCGATGGCGGGAAGCACGAAGAAGGCGATGCGCAAGCCTCCGACTCGCACCAGGCGCGAGACGACGAAAGTCTGCAATCCGACGGTGAGCAAGTTCGTGAAGAGTTGAAAGCGACCATACGCCGCCGTGAGGTATTCGCTGATACCGTCCGGGGAGATCGTGCCCGCAGTGACCGCGGCTTCCGCCGAGGCCTTGAACAAGCGCGATAGGATGTACTCGCCATTCGTGTTCACGAACGTGAAGATCAAACTGAAGAGAGCGATGTATCGAAGATAGCGATGTCGAAAGACGAGGGCGTATGCGCTCTCGTGATCCGAAGCGCTCGGTGGAGCCTCCGGGGCTTTGGCACCGCGCCGCTCGGCCGCCGCAGCGCGCTTGTGGACGACCTGGGTCAAGAACGCCGAAAGCGCCAGGATCGAGCCGGCCAGAAGCAGCATCGGGTACACCCCGATGATTTTCACGACCGTCGCTGCGAGAGCTGCACCGAGAACGGCGCCGACGGTCTGGCCGACTCCGAGCAGTGGGAACAGCCGTTTGCCCTGTGCCTCGTCGTAGACGTCGTTGGCGAACGCCCAGAACTGAGCGACGACCATCATGTTGAAGACGCCCAGCCACACGTAGAACACGAGTCCGAGTCGCGCGCGGATGCCCGGAATGGAGCTCGCGAGCCAAAACAAAACCAAATTGGATACGAAGAAGAGCGTGACGCCGACGATGAGGCGATTTCGCGCCAGACGATCGGCGAAGCGTGAATACGCTGGGACGGCGAACAGCAGCGCGACGGCGATGGCGGCGCCCATGTACGACTTGTACTCAGCCCCGGATTTCAGCGCGAGAATGAGCCCTTCGCGTACCGGCTTGATGGTCGAGTAAGCGGTCATCAGCAAGAACACGTCGAGTGTGAGCAAGAGCGCCGTCAAGCCTTCACCCGGCTCGACGCGCGTGACCAACCCGAGCGAACGCTCGAGCCAGCTGCGCTTGTCGCTCATGTCGGCGGTCCGTCGTCGTCGGGCCGCTCGAGCCCGACCACACGGTAATTACTGCCGCCCAAGTGATACAGGTGCACTCGCGCGGGCGCGGTGCTTCCCGCGATCACGTCGACGATCAAGTAGCCTGGAGTCGACGCCGTGGCACCGGGAACGGGCGGCAAGCTCGTGCACACCCAGTGGCCCCGCTCCGCCCGTCCGCTGCCTGCCGGTCCGCTGGCGGCATCATCGCCGGTATAGGTGCGGGTCGCGTAGCTCCGACTCGCTTTGGCCACACCGGACAGAACCGCCATGTCTTCGAGACAGAGCTTCGAACCGTTCACGCTCGGCCAGGCAAGCGGAGACAGCCGACTCAGGTAGCGCCGAAGGATCTCTGTCACGCCGACCTCGGAGGACCTCGAAGAGCACCCTCTCGACCAAGGGGGAAACCTCCCCCTCCTTCACGATGGCTCGAAGATGCGCGTCGCTCATCCGCGCGATGATTCGCGCCATCCATGCCGAGTCGTGCTCGCGCTTGCGTCCGAAGGCCGGGTTTGGGTAACCCGGCCGATACATGTCTGGGTCGAAGTGCTCGACGTCGTAGTAACCGAGCGTGGATCCGGTGGGACCGAAGCGGGCCTCGTCCCAGGGGCGTTTGGGGATGCCGAGGGTAATGAAGTCCTCGAGCACGTAGGGAATGTCCAGATAGTAAGCGTGCCCGATGCGGCGCCCCATCATCGGTGGCTCCCAGATGCTGCCGAAACAATCGCCAAAATCGATGACGTTGTGGCGCACATAGCCACCGCCCGGCGCTTCGACGAACGTGGCCAACGTGTTTTGCTCGCGGGAATCGAAGTGGTTGGCCCATGCCGCGAGCACTTCCATTCCCCGGAGGTCCCTTCGATCCTCGTGATTGATCACGTCGTTCGGATCGTCGCCGCGTCGCCCTTCATACGTCCACGGACCGATGGGCTTGCCTTCGACGAACAAGCTGATGTTCGCTCGGTAGCGCCCGTCCTTGGCGCGGATGGCTTTGTCGAAGACAGCGTCCAGGTGCTTCTGTTCGAGCGGCACCTTGTCACCAGCCGGGGTCTCGCTGGTTGCCTTGGGGTCGATGACGAGGATCTTCCGATCGAAGTACGCGATCCGGTTGCAGGGAACGTAGTACCCCGCAGCGTGATAGATGAGGGATCCGACAACGTCGGCAGCGGTCGGGCGCGAGCCTTCGGTGACGCCATCGAATTTTGCCAGGTAGCGCTTGCCCGCGGCGTCCTTGAGCAGGAAACCGGGATTGAATCCGTTCGGCTTGGCGCCCGTCACGGTCCACGGCCCGTTCGGGTCGAGCGGTGAAGCGCCGGCGCAGGGAGCCTGGGACATCTCTTCGGGAGTCATTCCGTAGCGACCGATGCGGTTGACGAACCAGCTCGAGTTCGGAACTTCGTCGAAAGCGTTCACGTTCACGCTTTCACCCGCCGGGTCCACGGCGAAAAAGCGTGAGATCGGGCGGAAGACCGTCTGATTCGCAGCATCCCAGGCGAACGGCGAGTAGTACTCTTCGGGACGCTCACTGAACACGTGCTGATCCGGATCGCGCCAGAGCGGAGGCGTCAGCGGATACTTCCGCAGACTCGAACCGCAGCCCAGGACCGAGAGCGCGAGGACAAACAGCGCGATCTTCGGTTTAGAAACCACTGGTGGCCCCCAGGACGAAACGAACCGATTCGATCTCGCCGCCGCGCTCGAAGGTATCCGTTCCAAAAGCCAGAAGCATCTCGAAGGCGTGGTCGCGACTGCCGGCTGCGCGGATCCCCATGCCAAACGATTGCCGCAGGCGCTTTGCCTCGAGACCGTCCAGGTGCTCTCCAAATACGTTCCCGACGGAGTAGTGCATTGCGCCGTCCAGCCAGACCCAGATGGGCCATTCGTACGAGAGTTGCGCGACCGCGGAGCTGCGATCGACCAATCGCCCTTCCAGGAATCCTCGCATGGGGCGCGCTCCTCCGAGCGTCACCTGCTCCGTGAACGGAATGGTTCCGTTCTCCTCCAATGGGTCAGCGAAATCGGCGATCAACGAAAGACCAATCAGCCGCTGGTCGCCGGTGAGATCGACGAAACCACCCAGCGTCGCTCCGTACTTGAGCCAGTGGTAATTGCGTGGCGCCGTAGCCACGACGGGCTGGATCTCCCGCAGGCCGCTGCCCTGTTCGCCCCGCAGCTGGAGCCGCACCCCGGAGCCGGGCGCCGGCACGAAGTCGCTCGCCATGGGAGCGTCTTCCAGATTCCGTTCGGGGCGGGTATCGAGGGCGGCTTCGACCCCGGATTTCAGCACGGTGTATCCATCGTCGAGTCCCGGCGGGGCCGTGTAGCGTCCGCGGGCAATTTCGTCGGCGACGGTCGGGTCGTCGAATGCCCCGCGGGTCGCGTCGAACTTCACATCGCGAACTCCGACCCAGCTGGCGAGACCACTCGAACGCCAGAGCTTGGCGTCGTAGCGAAATCCGACGTCGAGCTGGGTCGCCTTGTAGCGAGCTTCTTCCTCCCGACTCTCCGGACCGAGACCATGGAACGACCAGTCGGGTCGCGAGGAGAACTCGGCACGAACTCCGATCTCGTGATGCCGATCGAGCGAAACGCGATCGGCGAGGTTCAGCAGGAACCAGTCCGTGCCTCCGGTGGCAGCGCGGGCGCGTAGCTTGTTGTTCCGCACCAAGAAGTCGTTCCAAAAGAAGTAGACGCCGACGCTCGGACGAAATCCGAAATCGATGAGACCCGTCGGAATGATACCGATGTTGTTGTCGGGTCCGAAGGTGAAGAGATCGATCAGCTTCTGCGGGATTTCCTCCTCTTCGGCCGTCGATACCAACCAGCCGAGGGGACGGCGAATCACGAACTCGCTCACCAGGTAGAGCGGAGAGAAGATGACGCGGGGAACCCAGATCGAGAACGTCGCCGGCTGTCGTGGGATCGGAGCCGCGACCGTCGTAGTCGGGCACCGCGCGCTCGGAGTCGGGCGCGATCGGGGCATCCGGGCCGGGAGGGGATGGCTCCGCCGCGAGCGCCGGTGCGGTCGAGCAGAGTCCCGCCAGGAGCGCGGGAAAAAACCCTCTCAGACCCATGGACCTCGGACCCTAGCCCAACTTTTGTGGCGCGCGACGGGGAAAATCAGCTGAGATGCGGGACCGTGACACCAGAAGACCGCTTGATCGATACCGTAATCGCGCTCGATACCCTGGCGGACCTTCCACGAACTGGCTGGCTCCTTCGCGGCGTGCGTCCGTGTGAGTCCATCGCGGACCATACCTGCGGCGTAGCGCTCGTTTCGATGCTCCTCGTCGACGCCCTGCGCGAGGAAGGCGAGCGGGTGGACGGCGAACGAGTTCTCAGGATGGCGCTTTTGCACGACGCTCCCGAGGCGCGCACGGGCGACATGCCGATGCCGGCAAAGACCGCTGAAGCCGAGCAAGCTCTCGACGAGCTCGAAGAGCGCATCGCCCGCGAGCTTCTTCCGGAGTCCTTGGTTTCACAGTGGCAAGAAGCCGAACGCGGCGCCACGCTCGAGTCTCGAATCGTGAAAGCTGCGGACAAGCTCCAGATGATGATCAAGGTGCTGATCTACGAGCGCTCCCATCGCGGGCACCTGGAAGAGTTCTGGCTCAATCCCAAAAACTTCCGCGACATGGGATTGCCGATCGCCAATCGCGTTTATGCGGCCATCTGCCGCCGTGCCGGTCGCGAACGCCCCGAGTGACATGCTATCGTAGAAGACGATGAGATTTTTCGCGCTGCTCGCGATATCGGCAATCACGCTGGCCGGCTGTTCGTCGGACGATTCGAAGAGCAGCGCGAGTGGAGCAGCGGGCAGCGGAGGCACCGCCGGAGGCGGCGTCGGGGGGATGAACGCGGGATCGGACGCACCCGCTCCGCCGTTCAGCGTTTCTGCATTCGATTCGGTGCGGATTGGTAGCGACTCGAGCGCGCCCAACTTCCAAGAGGCCACCCAATCCATCGACTTTGGTTCCGGCCCGTACACGTCCGTCACCTTGGTCGTCGATCTCGAATCGACCTGTTATCCGTTCGAGAAGTGGCTGACGAATCCTCCACCATCCGGACAGAACTGGCCGACGGACTGCGACGCCTACGACAGAAACTTCGAGTTCACTCTCGACCAGCCGAGTGACGCGAGCGTCGGCCCCCCCGGCATCGAGCTCGAGCGCGCGATCACACCGTTCGGCGGACCGCTGCATCTCGAGGTCGACGTGACGGACGTCGCCAACGGCCTTCCCGGCAAGCACGATCTCACGGTGCACATCTCGACGTACTCGGATGCCGCAGGAAAAGTCTCGGGGTCGAATGGCGGATGGAACGTGAGCGCCCACTTCGACATGGTCCCGGGCGCGGCGCCGCGCCATGTCCTGTCGGTGGTCTCGCTCTTCAACGGCTCCCAAACGACGCCCGATCCGATTCCGGCTCTGAGCTTCGAGGCTCCGGCGGGGACGACCAGCGGCCGACTCGAATACCGAGCTACCGGGCATGGCGGCGTCCTCGGCGCGAGTGGGTGCGGTGCGGGCCCCGCGGAGGAATTCTGTCAGCGGACCCACGCCCTGTTCGTGGATGGTGGCGTCGTCACCGACTTCATTCCCTGGCGCGCCGACTGTTCGTCGCTTTGCACCGTCGCCCATCAGGACGTCATTGGCAGCGGATGGGACTACTGTCTGGAAAACCCTTGCGGTGCCATCTCCAGCGTGAACGCGCCGCGCGCGAACTGGTGTCCGGGTAGCGAAACGCCTCCCTTCCTCGTGGACTCTCCGGCTCTATCGGAACCCGGGTCCCACGACTTTTCCTGGGTCATCAATGAGGTTGCCGACGGCGGGACCTGGCGCCTCTCAGCGACCTATTTCGCGTTCGGTGACTGAGCGAAGGCTTTGAGACCAGTTCGGTAGTTGTAAACCGTCACTTCTTCCGCGCCGCCGACTCCAACGAACGGTCCATAGCTCGAGAGCACGAGCGATCGGTTCTTCGTGACCTCGCGCACCCAGCTTTCCCCGGCGCCCGGCGCCAGAGAAAATGGCAACGTCACGCTCAGCTGCTGCTTTCCGCCACCATCGAGCACCGACAATCGCCACACCCGCCCGCCGGTTGCATTTTCCAGCCGGAGGATTGCGAGCTCCGAATCGTTGGAGGCAATGTCGAACGCTCCGGGAACCTCGAGAGAACGCACGACCGTGAGGGCGCCTTGGGCGATCTGCGCGAGATCGAGCCTTCCGTCGCTGCGCGCGATCCACACCTCGTCGATCCTCCGAGTCGTGAGGATCCGCCAGACCTCCGCGCCGCTCGGGAGCTCCAGCGTCCAGCTTTTGCCCTTGGGAAAGAAGCGCTTCAGCTTCTGCTTCGCTGTGTAAACGAATGAGCCGTCCTTCAAGAGCGCGATCCCCTTCTGATCGAAGTCGGGGAGCTCGATGAAGTCGAGCGTGTCGAGATGTCCCGCTTCCCCGAATGCATAGGGATACAGCGTCGTGTCGATTCCGTGGGCGACCCAGACCTGGTCGTCTTTTCTGCGATCGGGAAAGATCACGGATTCCACGAACAGGGGGATGCGACCGAACGTCTCGATCTTCTTTGGATCTTTCGGCACCCGGAGCACGTTGGATTCGGCCGCAACGATGGAGCTTCCATCCGCAAGCGTCGCCAAACGTCGCGGTCCTGCAACGGGCACGCGGGTGATCTCGTCGAAGGCCTTCGTGTCACGAATCACGAGTGCGGAATCCGTCAGTTGAGCCAGTCTGCCTTTCCCAAAGGCAATGCGTTGAAGCGGCACACGGCGCGCCACGATGTCGAGCTTTTGCGATCGCAACTTGTCGACGAACGCCTCGGCCGCCGAGCTCGACGGCGCTGCGGAAGGGACGGCGAGCCCTCCATCCGAAAGCTCGATCGAGGGCCGCTCCTGCCGCTCGGGAGGCGGGGGCCCATCGCCGTCACAACGGCACCCGGTCACCAAACTACAGACGAAGACTGCTACCAGAGCGAAGCGAGTCACCGGGGAACGCTACCTCATCTGGCGCGGAATGGGGCGTGGCTGCGTCAGGGTGCTGCACGAATGCGAACTGCGCCCGTGACTGCCATGTCTTGTCCGTTGCCCAGAACGTAGATCGGATTGTGAAACGGGATGAACTGGCTGACGATGTAAAATACGCCGTCTGCTCCCAGATCCTGTGCGCTCAAGCTGACCTCGATCTGGCGATCGAAGTTCGCGTCCGGGTGGATGTAGCGCATGTGGTCTTTGGTCTTGAGGAGCTGCACGAAGTGTTTTTCGTCCTCGGAGTTGTAGAGCACGCGCACGCTGTCGTCGGCGACGCCCATGGCCGTCCCATAGATGAGCACTACGCGGTTGTCTCCATCGACGAAGTTCGCGACACGGCCAAAAGCCCGCAGCGTGAGGGGCTCTCCGACGACGTAGCCATCGATCGTGTCGCCGACCATGTATTCGAGCCCGTGATAAACGACCCGCAGATCGATGAAGTTCGATAGGTCGTGCACGACGACGCGACCTCGGGCGATGCCGTCGACGATACCGTCGACCCCGTTGGTCCAGACGAACGACGGTGCCCAGACACTCGTCGTGGGAACGGCCAACTCGGAATTGGTCGGATCGCAGGGACCGTTGAAGCAGACGACCTCGTTGTAATCGTGGACGTCCGAGCCTCCCACCAGGATCACGGGGAAGCGTCCCTTCTTGAGCTGTCCGAGCCAGGAATCCTCGATGGGGGTTTCGGGCATCGTGGTGCCGAGCTGGTTCTGCTCCGCGACTGAATTCAGATCGATGCCACCATGATACGCGTCGTCATCGAACCGATCGTGGCGGAAGCCCCCATTCCACACTTCCAAGCCGTCGAAGTCCTGACTCGACCAGTCGTACGACACCCAGGGCGCGAGCATCGTCTCGTGATTGACGATGCTGAAAGCACCGAGCTTTCGGATCAGGTCGAGCTGCTCTTGATTGGTCGAGGCCGGCTCGACCCAGCGTTCGGGGAAGATTCCCGTTCCGTACCCAACGTCGAAGTCGTACTGAGTTGGATCCTTGTCGTAGCCCGGCGCGTATTGGGGATGGCCTGGGAATGGGTTTTTGGGGAGGAACCCGAAGTGTCCGCCCCACTTGTTGCTGATCTCCGATCCTGGCACCAAGAGCACGCTGGGATCTTGCTCCGTGATCTGGCGATCGATCTCGCGCCCCGTGGCCTGGTCGATGGCGGCACCCGTTTCACACCACTCGGAAAACACCCGGCCACACTCTTCTTGCTCGTTGTTGGTGTGATCGGAGAACACCAGCCAATGCAGGCGACCGCGTAGTGATCGAAACCGGCGATCCGCGAAGTCCTTGCCGGCGTCGTTTTGGGTGAGGTTGACCATGCGGCTGTAGTAGTCCCACGCACTGCCCGCTTCTTCGCCCCGCTCACTGTGCTTGGTGTGGACGTGCAGGTCACCGGACAGCCAGTGATTTTCTCGCACGGCCACGCTGAAGCTCTGCACGACCTCTTCGCCCCACTTCCCCGAGTCGAGCGCTCCGCAGTCGAGCCAGGCGCGCCAGCGAACGACGAAGTCGTAGCAGCCGGGGCTGACTCCTTCGAGATCCCAAGCCAGCTTGGCGTGCTCCCGAGCCTCGCCTCCCTGATCGTGCACGACCGACTCACCGGGCGCGAGCTGTCCTGCACCGACGAGCTCGAGTCGGGCGTTGGCAGGCGCGGTGTCGAAGTGCCACTCGACCTGATCCGTCGAGCAACTGCCGATGTTGGTTCGGAGATCGTATGTGTAAAACGTGTCCCCGAGGACCATCGTCGGTGGATCGGTCGCGAACCCGTACGCAGCTTCCGTCGAATCGTGGCTCGGCGTGGTCGCCTTGCACTCGGGCGGCGGCATTGGCTGGCCCCCGGTGCCCGAGCTGCCAGACGACGCCCCGCTTCCTCCGGATCCGCCCGTCCCGCCGGTACCGCCCACATTGCCACCGGGTCCGGTGGCTGACTCCGATCCGCACGCGACGATCATCACCGCGAGCAGCGCTGCGGCGAGGCGCTCTTCCAGCATGAACACCCCACCACACTACCATCAAGGTAGTGCCGACGGCTCGGCCGCCGCGCCCTAGCGCTTCTTCGCGTCCAGCCGAGCGCACTTCGCATCGAGCAAGAACTCGAACTCCGGCTTTGCGATGCGAAATGAGATCTCCGTGGCATCGTACCGGATCGTCGCGGCGCCTTCCGCGGGAGCGCCCGCGGCACGAGCTAGCTTCCAGATCTCCGCCGGCGCACAGGCGGGCACAATCGTCTTGTCGTCCTTTGCGTCGGTGTGGCTGACCGAGCGCTCCATGCCCCGCGTGGCGCAACCTTGGCCCGTGCACCAGTAGTCGGAGTCTTCGACCGACACGAACACCTGGATCCAATCTCCCGCCTTCGGCATCGAGCCCGGTGGCCCGGGTTGCAGGCCCGACACGTCCTTGTCGGTCGCTCGAATGCGAAACGTGTAGTGGACCTTTGGTTTGTAGTCTGCGGTGAGATCCATCGTTCCGTCGGGAAGCACGTACTTGGCCTCGAGGCTCTCGAGCTGGGCGTCCCGTCCGGCGTAGGCTGCCACTTGGGGCAAGCTCTCTACGGGCGTGAACTTCTTCAGATCGCCGGGCGGCGATGTCCCTTGGCAGGCGGTGAGCCCTGCTGCAAGAAGCAGCACGCTACGCATGAGGCCAGCATACACCAGCACCCGACGGTCGCTTCACCTCACCCGAACCAGCGTGCCGTCCCCTCGCCCATCCCCCGAGCGCACGGCGTGCCAGCCTTCTGGTAGCTCCGGCTCGGTCCACCCGAAAAGCCATTTCGCATCTTCGGGTGAGAGGTTCACGCAACCTCCGCTCTTCGGCTCGCCGAAGCAATCGTGCCAGTAGGCAGCATGGAGCGCGAAGGGCATGTGGAAGAACTGCGTGAACGGAACCTCCGACAGGTAATAACCCGGACGGTCGGGGTGGGGCATCATCGTCGTCGAAAGGTGCTTCCACTCGATGCGGAAGGTTCCGGTCGGCGTGGTGTACTTGGCGGGCTCACCGTCGATGCGCTTGTAGCTGTTTGCGCCGGGAGAAATCAGCGTGGCAAACACGGCCTGCTCCCCCTCGTACGCAACGAGGGTGCCCCAGAAGATGCTGATGTCGATCCACTTTTCACGGTCCACGAGCTCGAAACCACGGGGCGGTTGGGCTTGGACGACCGTTGCGTCGTGCTCGCGGATCCATCGGCCTTTCTCGCTGGTCTCCAGATAGCGGACGCCTTTTTGACGTCGGACTCGCCCGGTGATGCCAATCGAGGAAAGACGGGGAAAGACCTCGCTCGTGGATTCGATGACGCCAGGGCGCTCGTCCTTCAGGAAGCCAACCAGCGGATCGGTTTCGTCCTCGATCCGAGCTTCTTTCTTCTTCTCGAACGAAACCGGAGTGAGCATCGGGACGTCGCGACGAGCTTCGACTCCGTCGATCGGTTCCAGCACCAAGCGAAACTTGGGACGATCCTCGCCGCGAATGAACACCACGGGGAGTCGCACGTGGTCGCCATCGATGTGAACGCCATGGAAGTTGGATGGCGAAAAGATCGCGATCTTGTCCTTGGGCGCGATCAACAGATCGTCGGTGAGGACCCAGCTCCGACCGTGAGACAAGAACTCGTCCGTGAACGCGATGGCGGAGCGCGGCGGCACCGTCTTGGCACGCGGGCGCTGGTCGGCCGGAGTGTGCAAGAGGGACCAGGGAGAGAGCTCGCCATCGCGCAGGAAGCTCGGCGGCTCCCCGGTCGCGGGAGTCGTGTCCACACCTTCCAGGGAGCGATGCGGGCGGCCCGCCTTCACCCGCGCCAGATGACGACCGAGCTCGTACTCCGCGGACTCTTGCTCCTCCATCGTGGGGAGCTTGCGATAGAGCGGAGTCTCTCGGGACTCCGCCCAGCGGAAGGGCAGCGCGCTGTCGAAGTCCCCGTGATGCTCGCGCTTGGCGGCGAGAATCGGATCCCGGTCCACGTCGAGAGTCGTTGTCTCGTCGAGACAGACGAAGCCCGATGGCTCGACGGCGTACCACCCTTTCGTGCAACCGTTCGTCCCGACGGCCTTCGGTTTCCGGAGCCGAACACTCGAGCCGATGTGAAGCACTCCAATCTCTGCGCTCTCGCTGCTGGGGCGGGAGTGTACGTAGACGCGGGAGTCGAGCGCGCCGATGCGCGGCACGGCGGAGCCGCCGTCGGCGTGCGGGCGAGCGCTGGGCGTGGGGCTCCCGGACGAAGCTCGAGCCAGCGGCGCTGACCCGACTTCTTCGCGTCGGTGGTCGCGGCCGCAAGCCAAAGGCAAGAGGGAGAGGGCGCAGATGATGCTCGCACGACGCATCATCGGCGACTATGCGTCTCGGGGGGAGGCCCCGGGCAAATTCTCGTCAGGCCACCGGCGGCGGGCGGAGGCTCTGGCGCGGACCGATGAGGACGTACGCGCGCATCTCGCCTTTCCCCTTCACGTCCAGCGTGCCCCGCGGCTCCAGCTGAAACCGCTGGCGGAGCCGTTCGTAGGTTCGCTCCGTCACCTGGATGGTCGCGGGCTCGGCATACGCCTCCATGCGCGAAGCGATGTTCACGGTGTCCCCCCACAGATCGTACGAGAACTTCTTGGTCCCGATGACGCCCGCCACCACCGGGCCCGTGTTGATGCCAACCCGGATGCGGAGGGGTTCTCCCGTTGGCGAAGTGATGCGTGAAACGGCATCCCGCATGTCGAGGGCGAGTTTTGCAATCGCAATGGCGTGATCGCGACGCGGAGTCGGGACGCCGCCGACGACCATGTAGGCGTCGCCGATCGTCTTGATCTTCTCCAGGCCGTGCTTTTCGGTGAGGGCATCGAACCGGGAAAAGACATCGTTCAGCATCTCGACGAGGGTGCGCGGGGGTAGCTTCGCGCTGAGCGGGGTGAATCCCACGATGTCGACGAAGAGGACGGTCGCCTCCAGAAACCCATCCGCAATCGCGGATTGGTCGCGTTTGAGTCGCTCGACGATCGACTGCGGCAGTACGTTCAGGAGCAGCTCCTCGGCGGCAGCACGCTGCCCCTCGAGCTCCCTTCTAGCGATGAACTCGCTCTCTCGAAGCCGGTAGGCGAGTCGCGCGCCAACCGAAGCAATTGCCGTCGCCGCGAGAAGATAGAAAGCACCTTCCACGATGTTGCCGATGTACCGGGATTGAAACTTTGCGACGGCACCCGCGAGCGACATCGCGGTAATGACTCCGCATACCGACAGCATGCGCCGCAGGGTGTAGGGAAAGAGCAAGCCCGTCGCGACGATCAGAAGCACGACTCCGCCGGCGTCGTACCCCTCCGCCAATCCATACAGCCAGAGCGGCAGAACGATGTAGGCCGCAGTGCCCAGTGTGAGCGCGACGCTGAGCCCGAACGCGTAACGCTCGAGCCGCGGCACGTAGCTCGCGACTGCGAAGGAAAGCGAAAACGCCATCGCGAGCGCGCGGTCGAGCGAGTAACGGAGAAGATTGGCCGGGTCCATCACGACCAGGAGCACCAGAGCCAGCGCGTGCACCGAGGCATGCGCCACACCGGCAATGCGGAGGCGCCCGAACATCAGCGCACGAACATCCCGCTCGAAGTCGGCGCCAGGAACCAAGAGAGGGCCGTGACCCTGCACGATGGAGCGCACCGAGGCTGGAAGCTCGGAAGCGGGGGCTGCCTTCACGTGTCGTCCCGAATACTCATGTGAGGAGAAAAGAGCGGTACGAAATTTGGCCCGTGGCCCTGGGGCCTGACAGTAGGACAAGACGGCCCTCCGGGCCCGTCCATCCGATGAGCACGCGCAGCGAGCCAGAGCTGGTGGCCCTACGGAAGCTGGCCGAAGAGCTGGCACGGGGCAGAAAAGAGCGGGTCACTAGTGCGCACCTCTTGGCCGCGATTGCTGCGCGGCCCAGCGCGGCCGCGGACCTGCTCGCCGAACGCAAGCTCACCGAGGAAGCACTCCTTCGCGCGGCGCGCGCGTCCAGCGACGACATGGATGATCCACTGCGCCGCGCCGTGCAGCGAGCCCGGGAGATCTCGTCCCGGATGGGCGCGCGGGAGCCGAATGCGATTCACTTGCTGGTCGCCCTCGTGAGCGAGCGTCGCTCCGCGGCGCATCGAGCGCTCGACCAGTGTGGAATCGATCTCAATCGCCTTCGGTCGAGTGCAATGAACGTGGGCCTCGGACTTTTGGGGCGCCGCCGATCTGCGGGGAAGAAAGACGCCGCAATGGAGGAGCCTCGGAGCGTGCAGGCTTCCACGAAGCGGCCGCTGGGCGTGGCGATTCCGCTCTTTCCTCCAACGACGACCAAGTCGAAGGCCACGGTCGTCAGGGACCCGAGTCTGCCGAGCGAAGCGCCGCGGTCCGAGCGTCCACCGGCCCGCCCGACCAGCAAGAAGCAGCGCCCGAAGCTCAGCGAAAGCGACGAGCGGTTCATCTTGTGCCCAAACAAGTTCCCGATGCTCACGAGCTTGGGCAAAAACCTCACGCTGAGCGCCGCTCGCGGAGAGATGGACCCGGTGGTCGGCCGTCACGTCGAGGTCGAGCAAGCGCTCGACGTGCTGGCCAAGCGCCAGGGAAACAATCCTTGCCTCGTCGGGGTGGCTGGAGTGGGCAAGACCAGCGTGGTTCGCGGCATCGCGCAGCGGATCGTGGGCGACGAGCACGTGCTGTCGCTGGACGATCGCATCATCGTGGAAATCCCGGTGAGCGAGCTCGTGGCGGGGACAGGCGTGCGGGGCGCCCTGGCGCTCCGCATTGGCGCATTGCGCCGCGAAGTGGCGGCTTCCAATGGTCGAGTCGTGCTCTTCTTCGACGAAATTCACCAGCTGTTCTCGGGGGATGCGGCAGAGGAGATCGTTGGTGAGCTCAAGCTCGCGATGGCAAAGGGCGAGCTTCCGTCCATCGGCGCGACGACCCGGGAAGAGTACGCGAAGGTGATCGAGACCGACCCGGCCCTGTGTCGGCGTTTCACGTTGGTCGAAGTCGACGAGCCCAGCCGCGAAGATGCATATCTGGTCCTCGAGACGGTGGCGGAGCGCCTCGCGCTTCACCATCACGTGCGCTACGACACCGACGCTCTCGCCCTGGGCATCGGCTGGAGCGTGCGCTATTTGCCGGGACGCGCGCTGCCGGACAAAGCAGTGTCGATTGCGGATCTCGCGGGCGCTCGCGTGCGCCGGCGAGGTGGCACGGCCGTCACTGCCGAGGCGGTCGCGGAAGTCATCGCAGAGCTTGCCGACATGCCCATCGAGCGGCTCCTCGAGACCGACGCTGATCGGTTCTTGCGCTTGGAGGAAATCCTGGGCGAGCGCGTCGTTGGCCACCGCGGAGAGATCACGAAGATTGCCCGCATCCTCCGGCGAACCGCCGCAGGGCTCGGATCCCGGCGCCCCATCGGCACGTTCCTCTTGCTGGGACCGACCGGCGTCGGCAAGACCGAGACCGCGAAGGCCATCGCCGAGGTGCTGTTCCACACCGAAAACGCGATGACGCGTATCGATCTCACCGAGTACGGCGAGCCCCACTCGGTCGCGCGCTTGATTGGCGCTCCGCCGGGGTACGTGGGCCACGAAGCAGGCGGACACTTGACGGAGGCGATTCGCCGGCGCCCGTACCAGGTGGTCCTGCTCGACGAGATCGAAAAGGCTCATCCAGAAGTGCTCGAGACCTTCCTGGGGGTTTTCGACGAAGGCCGGCTCACCGATGGCCGAGGGCGCACCGTGGACTTCACGAACACGGTGCTCATCATGACTTCGAACATCGGCGCCGAAGAAGCCACTGCCTCGACGAAGCGACGAGTAGGTTTCGGCTCCGGGGAGGACACCACGGCACCGGATCTGGAACGCCGCTTGGCCGCCGCCGCCCGTACCGCCCTGAGCCCCGAGCTCTACAACCGGATCGATGAAGTTCTCGTGTTCACGCCGCTGGGACGAGAAGAAGTGAGAGAGATCGCGCGGCGCCTGCTCTCCGGCGTCGGCCGCACGCTCCACGAGCAGCGCGGTGTCCGGCTCGATGTCGAGGACTCGGTGGTGGAGGCTCTCCTGGATGGCGGCGGGTTCGACCCCACCCTCGGTGCGCGGCCCATGAAGCGAACACTGGCTCGCTTGGTCGAGGCCCCCTTGGCCGAGAAAATCCTGCGGGGCGAGCTCAGCCCGGGGAGACGTCGCGCTGATCGGAGCGCGCGACGGCGAAATCACGATCGACGTGCTGGACGGCGACAAGCTCGCGATTCCCGCCGCGGAGTGAAGCGTCGGGCAAACCATCCCATCGCTACGAGGAGGGCCAGGAGCGTGGAATGCTCCGGCTGGTCACGAGTCCCGCACCCGCAGCCGCTCGAGTCGTCGCTGGCCGCGCCGCCACCGCTTCCGGCAAGAGCACCACCACTGCCGCCTCCCGTGGCGCTGACACCTCCTTGACCCGAGCTGCCCGCGTTCCCTCCCCCGTTTCCCGATCCAGCTGCGCCGCCGGATTGTCCGCCGCTCCCGCCAATCGGAGCGCCGGCGCTTCCACCAGCGCCACCGGGGCCGGCTAAGATGCAGGTCTCGAGATCGTCGAGGGCCGGCTTCGTCTGAAAGTTGTCTGCGAACGTCGTATCCGGATCCGCCACCCGAAGAGCGAGCCCCCAATGGATGTCCGGCCACATCCCGTTGGGATGCTCTTCACTGAGCTCGTAAAAGAATGTCTTTTGCCACCAGACGCGGCTCGGCATCGCGGTAACGACGTGCTCGACGTACTTGCGCTGCGCTTCGAGCTCGGTCGCGCTGCTGAACGTCTGCCTCGCGCCCTGTCTCGGTAATCCACACCGGAAGATTCCCGTAGCCCTTCGCCAGCAGCACCTCGCGCACACTGAGGGGACCCTCGTACACCGGGACGCCGCCGATGTTGATCACGCGGTGGGCTTCCAGCTTGTTGTAAAAGCTGTCCTTCGTGAGTCCCGCCTGGGAGTCGTCTTCGGGAAACGGTGCGTAGATGTGCCAGCTCACCGCGTCGAGAATCGGGCCCCTTCGCCGCGAGAGCGGCTTCGAGATACGTCGCGTACTCGCTCCCGACGGTCGCGAGCTCCGGGCCCACGACCAGACAGCTCGGACAGCCCTCCTTGATCCCTTCGATTCCTGGAACGAACGCGCTGTCAATCCATTGCTGGACGGTTCCCTCGAAGAATTGCTCGAGGTTCGGCTCGTTCCAGGTGCCCCATGCCGCCACTCTTCCGTCGGCATAGCGCGCAGCGGCCGCCTTCACGAACGTCTTGTATGCCGCGGCGTTCGGTACGTCGTTGCTCGCACCGTCGTTCTTCGTATCCCCGGTCGATGCCCAGGCTGCGCCGTACCCGACGGTGGCAAACACCAGGAGGCCCCTGGCCTTCGCCGCGTCGAGCAGGTTGTCGAAGACCGTCCAGTCGTAGGTTCCCGCGGAAGGCTCCGCGATGTCCCAATTGAAATCGATGCGGATCCACTCGCCGCCGGTGTCCTTGGCCAGATCGAGCGTGTCGCTCGGCGGCAAGTGCACGCACATTCCAATCGCCGCAGCTGCACACACCGCCGGAAATGCCATCGCCGTCTCCCGGGCGGGAGCATCCCATCTTTGTCAGCCAGCGCAAACGCCCCATCGGGACCAGGCGCGTTGGACTTTTCCAGGGAGACTCACCAGCTCGAGTGGACCCCGAAGCTTCCAGCGCGGGTATCGATGCTGAGAAACGAGATCGCACCCTCGCTGCACGATCCACTGTTCAGAAACAAACGTTCGCCGTGCTCCGCCCGGGTCGCCAGGTGCGTGTGTCCAGTGACCACCACGTCCGCGCTCTTGAGTCGTGCCACTTCGACCGCCCAGCGCTGAAACGTGCAGCGCTCCGCATCCAGCGTGGCGCCGCCGCGCGCCATGTCGAGCCGGCGAAACAACCGATACACGTTCCCCAAACCAAAGCGCCGCACCCAGGCACCGAGCCAAACACCGACCTCGGAAAGCCAGCGTGCACTTTGCAGGATCGGATCGTTCTGGTGACCATGGGTGAAGAGCAATCGCACGCCGTCGGCCTCGATCGAGATCTCTTCCGGCACGCCCTGGAACGCCGCAACGATGTCGTGATTGCCATGAACGAACGAGTAGTTCGGTTGCTCGAAGCGTCGAGCGATGTCCGAATGACGCTTGCGCGCCGCGCCAAGAGCAGCGAGCGGATTGCCAGGGACGACGGCGGTCAGCGTTTCCCAGATGTCGCCGAGCAGCACGACCCGCTCGAAGTCGTTCTCCAGGAACCGCAAAAAGCCGAGGAATTCAGCGTCATCGTGGCCGAACAAGTCCGCCGGACCACCGTCCCCGAGATGCAGATCGGAGATCACCGCTATTCGCATCGCACTCCTCGTGGGACGTCCTTGCGATTGTCGTGCCGATTGACGGCGACGACTCGCGTCGACCTGGAGCAGCGAGGGTGGGAGCGCATTCGGCGCGGATCCGCTTAAGGCGCAACGCGCCGGTCGCAAGACCCTCTGGCTCCCTCGAGCACACCATGTATCCGCCAGACCACGCCGGTCGTCTCGGGTGTGACACGGACGTCATGCCGGCGGACCTCGATCCGCGGTGCTACGATTGAAGCATTGCCCGCGGCTCGCGCCGTGAGCCTTACCTTGGAGGAACGTCAATGAAGTGGATGAAGATAGCGGCGTGCGCTGCATGCCTCGCTTCGCTGTCGATCGGTGCTGGATGCAGCAGCGATGACAGCAGTGGCGGAAGCGGCGGCGGTGGCACTGGTGCTACAGGCGGCTCCGGAGGCACGGGTGCTACCGGTGGCTCCGGAGGCGGCACGGCCGGCGCAGGTGGTGGAACTGCAGGCGCAGGCGGCGGAACCGCGGGCGCAGGTGGTGGATCGGCCGGCGCAGGCGGTGGCTCCGCAGGTGCGGGCGGCGGTGCGGCCGGTGCGGCTGGATCGTCGGGCGCCAGCGGCGCTTCGGGTTCTGCGGGGGGCTGACCCGCGATCCGCCGAGCAGCGTGATCGAGCGGGCCGGTCCCGCATTCGAGCGCGCTTTCTGGACGGCGCCCCGGAATGGCCGGCGGCGCCGTCTTTTTCATTCGGTCGCGGGAGCTCCGTCGCTGCCGCCATCCTCGAGCTCGGGACACTTCTCACCGGTGTAGCCGGGCTCGCCGTCGGGGATGCGACACGGATGGACCAATACACGACGGACTCTTGGCTTGTAGGTCACCTTGCGTCGGTCCTGTCGTTTGGTCCCCCCCTTGAACTCGATGTCGCGCGTCACGAACACCGTCCAGCCGATCTGACCCGACTCCTTCACCTTCTCTTCGTCGGGTGAGCGATCCGGATCGGCGATGTATTCGATGGGTGGCTTCACCAAGTCCTGTTGGGGCGAAACGCGGAAGCGCACCTTCCGTCCGCCAGCGTCTCCATAGAGCTTCACCGTGATGCTGGTGTCGGTGTAGATGGTTCGGATCAAGAGGCCTGCGTCGGTGTCGTTTTGAAAGATCACGTCGGGCTTGGGCCACGACAGAGTCGCATCGCGGCCCATGGGGTAGCGTGAAAACCAGTAGCTATGGGCCGTGCGCTCCTCGATGTCGATGCCTCCGAGGAACAGTGCGTTGAAAAAAGTGGTCGCGAACTGACTGGTGCCGCCCCCGAGCGAATCCACCATTTCCCCCTCCTCGATGGTGGGAGCCAGAACGAAGCCATTCTTGGTGGTTCTCGGCCCAATCATCGCGTTGAGGCTCACGATCTGCCCCGGCGGGACCAGCCAGGAATCGATGATGTCCGCGGCACGATGGATGTTGTCCACCCGTGGTTGGCAGCAGTTGTGATGCGTCGTGTGCTGACCCACGAGCTCCTTGATCCCCAGGGCTTGTGCCGCGGCGGTCGTGAATGCGGGCTCCGCACCTCGCTCGAGGGGGAGTCTGCCGCGCCGGTCCGGCGAGCGAGCAACGCGAAGCAGGGCGCTGGCGACTTTGTCTGGCGAAAGCAGCGTGCCGGCTCGACTCGGGATGACGGTCACCCGATCGCGGGGGTCGATAGCGAACGCGGCGTCCTGGGGCGGCGCCTCGATTTCCGAACGCAACTTCGCGAGCGAGTGCTCGAGGCGAGCGGGGTCGAAAAGTAGCTCGATTTCGGATTCTGCGCAGTCGGCTCGCGACTCTCGAGCGCCGAGCGAAGATCCCGGGGCGCGAGCCGGAGCGTGATGTCGTCATCGCTCGACAAGACCACCTCGTGCGCAGTCAGGCGCCGGGCTTCCTCCAGGGCCTTGCTCAGGGCGCCGGGGACCACGAATGGATCGACCTCCATCACGGGCAACGCCAGCGTCGTTCGCGGCTGCTCGGTGAGCGCCGTGCGGATCAGACCGAGCGCCGCCTCGCGATCGATGATCGAACCTCGCCGGGGAGGGCTTGCCGCCAGTCCTTCCCCACTCGAAACCACCCCGCCGCCAAAGGGACGGACCAGAGCTTTTCGCTCCCAGGCGTCGATGGCCGCACGAGTCTCTTCCAAATCGAGCCGAGCGACTGCGCGGACTCGGTCGGGGCTGACGAAACGACCCAACCAGAAGCCGAAATCGGTGAAAACGCCCTGGCGCCCCCGGGACAGCGCCAGTTGGACGCTCGCCGCCACGTCCAGGGAGAAGCCGAGGGACGATGGAGCGACCTCGAAGATCTCGTCGCCGACGCGGACTCTCAAAGGTGCTTTGGCGAGCCGGGTCTGGAGATCCCCCACGATGCGCTCGACATCGGCGCGAGACGAACCGCCCAGGGTCGCTCCACTCATCCACACTCCCCGCGCGACCCGCCCCGCATGCCACGCACGGTCGCCCGCATACAGCATGCACACCAAAGCGATCCCGGCGCCGACGGCTCGAACCGAGCGGGCGCGAAGGCGAGTGGGCGCGGGATCGATTTTGGCGATCTCACTCGTCGGCGCCTGGTCGTTCCCCATCATCGCCACGTCGGACAAACTCACGGAAGCGAGACTGTCTTCCCGCTCACACCCGGGCTCTATCGGGCAGTTGGCACGCGGACACAAGCGGTCCTCGGAGGAGCGGACCGAAAATAGCCACCTGAATTCTTGTTTTTTTCGATTGACGTGGAGGGCACGTGCTAAAACTAATCACAACGTGTGGGTACGTAGCACCGCCATCCGACCCGTCCCCCCCTACGCGAGCGTTCCCGCTCACGCCCTCGACGCAGTGCGCGAGAGTCTGGCCGATGACGACGAGCTCGCACGCTCCCAGCTCGATCAAGCATTCGAGCGCTTCGAGCGCACCCAGCCGACCCTCGCTACCCACTTGGCCGAAACCCTGGGCAAGCCCCTGGACGAAACCGCGCTCGCCCTCGGGTACTTTCTGTCACTGGCGGTGTGGCTGGCTTTCGAGCAGGCCCATGGCGAGCATCTCGACGAAATCGCCGAAGACGAGCTGAACGCGACGGAAGAGCTGCTCACTCTGGACGAGGAGCTCCGCCGGGCCGACCCCGCCGAGGCTTTGGACAGCGACGACGTGATTGCGATGCAGCAGCCCCACCTCGTGGAGTTCGTGCACGAACACGTGGACGCGACGCTCGAGGCCCACGCGGACGAAGTGGACGTGGATGACGTTCACGCGGTTTATCGCGTCGTCCTGATCGAGATCCTGGCGCTTTCCTACGCAGTGCGTCGGCCGAGCGGCTACCCCGTCGCGAAGACCGAGCTTTTGGCGTAAGCTCCCGAGCGCGATCGCGCCCAACTCGCGCTCGCCCTCAGGTCCTCATGTCGATCCTTCCTCGTTCGCTTCGTCGGGTTGTGTACGTGTCCATGCCCGTGGTCATGGCCATCGGCTGTGGCGGTGTGACGGACTTCGACTACAAGGGCGAAGATGCCGGGACCCACACCGGAGGCGGGGGAAGCGGCGGCGCCGGCGCAACGGGCGGCATTGGCGGCGGCATCATCGATGGCGGCGCCGGTGGGGTCGGCGGTGGCGTCGATGGGGGAAGCGGCGGCATCGTCACCGGCGGGGCGGGCGGAGGGGGTGGCGTCGTGTGCGGCGGCGTGACTTGCGAGCCGCCGAGCGCACCGATTCAGGTCGACTCGTGCTGTGCGGGCGACAAGTGCGGACTGTCGTCGAGTCTCATCGGCGGTCAATGCATCGAGCTCGGCCAACCCGGCGATATCGATGGCTCGTGTCCCGATCAAAACTTTCAAGGCCTCCCGCTCCAGGGTTGCTGCAAGCCGAACGGAAATTGCGGTGTGTTCGACTCGTTCCTGGGGCTGGGCTGCGTGGATCCCTCCCAGTTCGGCGGGCCGGGTGGACAGAAATGTGGCTCGGTCGTGATCGACGCGGGTGCCGGTGGCACGGGCGGCGCGCCGGTGGATGCCGGCACGGGAGGAAGCCCGTCGGATGCGGGTACGCCCGGCGCGACCAACTGCGGCAGCAACGCCAACCCCACGGTCTGCTCGCCCACGGAAAAGTGCTGCGTGCTGAGCCCTGGGCCCGACTACTGCGGCGCCAAGACCGCAACCTGCGCCTGCTCGGGTCCCAACTGCGACATCACGAACGTGAGCTGCGACGGCCCCGAGGACTGCCCCGGGCAAATCTGCTGCGGAACGTTCTCGTTCCAGCAAAATCAGTACACGGATCTGGCGTGCAAGAACACTTGCAACGGCAACAACGAGCGGGAAATCTGTCACCCGAACGGGAACACGTGCTCGAACCCGAACGAGACCTGCTCGTCGAGCACCTTCCTGCCGTCGTACATCTGGCGCTGTCAGTGAAGCTCAGCTCTCGCCGTCTTTCCACGGCGGCTCGTCGGCACGAGCGCGCTCTGCTTCTTTGAGGCGCTCGCTGATGAGCGTCTTGAGGCCGACGAGGTCGTAGCGCGCCGGACGGATGTCCTCGGTCTTGTGGGCGACCTCGCGCATGATCTCGTCCGCGCGTTCTCGGGGCTTGTCCGGGATCCTGAGCGCGTCGCCGAGCTTCTTCAGAGCAGCGGTCTCGGTCTCGCTGACTTCGCCGTCGAGCCAGGTCATCCACGCGGCGACGGCGTACACGAAGAGGCGGTCCTCCTTCTTCATGTTCCGCCGGTCGATTTCCCCGATGTCGACCGGGCTCTTCACGGCTTGCTCAATCTCGGCGATTTCGTCGATCTCGAGGCCCTCTTCGCTCGCCATGCGAACGATGGCGTCGGCTTCCTCGGAATCCAGGTTCCCATCCGCCCAACCCACCGCCGCGAGGGCAATGTAAACGTCGCGTCCCAATCGCTGATTTGCCTCCGACATGGGCACCTCCAATGGCTAGAGCGCCTTCTACCATTCCAAACGGAATGAAGTAACATCCCGCTGATGCTGGCCCCCCCGAACCATGGCAGGAGACGACTTCGCTCGCTGCAAATCGTGCTCACGCTCCTGGCTCTCGCGACGGTGGCCCTGGGCGCCAAGCCCGACGACGAAGCCAAGAAGATCTCGCGCGAAGCGATGGAGGAGGACTACCTCGCGACCAACATGACGCAGGCGGTCGCAAAGCTCCAAAACGCGCTCAAGGTTTGTCAAAAGGGCTGCTCCAAAAAGACCGAAGCCGAGCTCTACGCCGATCTGGGGACCGTGTACTCCGCAGGCCTGTCTGCCCACGAGGACGCAGTCGTGGCGTTCCGCAAGATGCTGGCAGCCGATCCCAGCGCGACTCCCCGCAGCGCGTACATCACGACCGAGGTCCAGGAGGACTTCGACCGCGCCAAGAAGGAGCTCGGTGGTGGAACCGGCGGTTCGACGGGCGCAGGTGGCTCAGCCCCGACCGCTGGGGTCTCCGTGCTCACGGAAACGCCGTGGAGTGAGCAGGCGGTGTACCACCCGATCCCGGTGTACGTGGAGCCACCGGCGGGGGTCACTCTGTCCCGCGTCGTGCTCCGATATCGCGCAGCCGGTCAGAAGGAGTGGAAAGAGCTCGCGCTGAACAAGGTCGAAAACGGCTTTGGCGGCTACATTCCGTGCAGCGCCGTGCAGACCGCGGGGTGGGTCTCGTACTTCGTCACTGGCTTCGACACGAATCTCGATCGCGTGGCGAGCGCCGGGTCGGGAGAAGATCCCCGCCGGGTCAAACTGAAGCCGTCGATCTCGGGACGGCAGCCGACGCTTCCCAATGGCGTTCCGCCGGAAGCCTGCCCTCGACCGGAAGAGTCGATGAGCTGCGAAACGGACAGCGACTGCCCGGGCTCCCGCGTGTGCCGAGATTTGGCCTGCGTGGACGAGATGGATGCCACCAAACCCGAGCGGGAGCTCGCCGGAAAACGTAAGCTAAATTGGATTTCCGTCGCGTTCATCCCCGACCTCACGGTGGTGAGCTCGGCCAACGACGCCTGCAGCGTGGACGCGCAGCGCGACGGCACGCTGTCCTGCTTTTACTCGAATCGATTGCAGTACGACGGCACGCCAGCCGAGAACAACGGCAACACCTTGCATGGTGGCACCGCGCTCGGAAGCATGCGCGCGATCATCGGTTTCGATCGCGTCTTCGCCCAGCGCATCACCGTAGGAGTCCGCGCGGGGTTTGCGTTTCTCGGGACTCCAGAGCGTGCAGATGGAACCAAGTTCCTGCCGTTCCACGGTGAGCTCCGCGGCGCCTATTTCTTCTCGAAGGACCCGTTTGTGTCCAAAGGCGTGCGGCCCTACGTGCTGGCCAACGTGGGCGTAGGTCAAACGAGTGCGCGCCTCAGCACCGAAGTGGAAGACGTCAGCTTCGGGAACACGAAACTCGACGTTTTTCGGACCAGCGGTCCGTTCTTCGGCGGCGGCGGTATCGGCATCCAGTATGCGGTCTCGCCCGAAGCCGCGCTGGTCCTCGAGGTCATGGGCCGAGCGATGTTTCCTGACTTCGCCCCGGTGATTGCGCCGTCTGTCGGGTTCACGTACGGCATCTAGGCGATGCAGCTCAGCGCTGACTCCCACCTGCCGTTTCCGCGGCCCGTGGTGTTTGCGGCCTACAGGGATCACTTGGTCGATCTGGTCGAGTTCTTGCCGAACATTCGCCGTATCGAAGAGCGATCGCGGGATGGCGACGGCCCGCGAACCAAGATCGTCAACGTTTGGCACGGCGGCGGCGACATCCCGGCCGCTGCGCGCGCCGTCTTGAGCCAGGACATGCTGTCCTGGACCGATCACGCCCGCTGGGACGAAAGCGATTGGTCCTGCGCATGGCGAATCGAGACTCACTCGTTCACCGAAGCCGTGCACTGCGAGGGCAAGAATCGCTTCGTCGAGGAAGAGTCGGGGACACGCCTCGAGATCCGCGGTGAGCTCCGCATCGATGCCATGAAAATCCGTGGCGTTCCCCGCCTGCTGTCCAAGACGGTGAGCCGAGCGGTCGAGGATCTCCTGACCAAGAAGATCACGCCCAACCTCATCAGCGTGAGCGACGGTTTGCGCCGCTACCTCGAGGAGCAAGCCGGATGAAGCGCGTGAAGATCCTGTACTTTGCTGCAGTTCGAGAGCTCGTGGGACACCCCGAGGAAGACGCCCTCGTTCCCGATAGCGTGACGAAGCTCTCGGATTTCGTCGCCTGGCTCGAAGCCGAGCGAGCTCCGATCCGCGGAAAGCTCTCCGGAGTGCGCTTCGCGATCAACGAAACCTTCGCAGATGCGAGCGATCCCGTGAGCGACGGGGACGTCGTCGCGGTCATCCCACCAGTAGCCGGCGGCTGACCTCGCGCTCCGCTCCGAACGTTCCGGTCCTGTCTCCCTAGTTCCTCGTTCCCAGTTCCGTTATCCTCCCGCCCGTGCCGGACGTGTACCGCATCGGTGCGGACGAAAATGGCCTCGGCGCACGCCTGGGGCCCCTCGTGGTGACCGCCGTCTTGGCTCGAGTCGATGAGCGGGGCGAGCGCGCTCTCAAGCGAAAGCTGCCGAAAAAGATCAGCGAGCTTCTGGGCGACAGCAAGGTGCTCGTGAGCCATGGCGACGTGGCACTCGGAGAAGCCTGGGCAAGGGCCCTGGTCGGCTCCGACGTCAAGACGCCGGCCGAGCTGTTTTCGCGCCTCTCCCTCGAAGGCGAAACCAAGCTTCGAGAGCCGTGTCCCGGGCACGTCGAGCACCAGTGCTGGTCGCCCGCGGGCGAGTCGTTCGTGGCCGAGCAGGAGCTCGTCGATCGGACGCTGGCAGTGATGCAGGCGCTGACCGATCGAGGGATCACCGTGACCGGGGTGAAGAGCAGCGTGATCTGCACCGATCGTTTGAACCGCGCCCGCGACGCCGGAAAGAATCGCTTCGTCTCCGATCTCCACGCGATGGAGGAGCTGGTGCTGGCGTTTCGCAAGGAGCTCGGTCGGGACGTGACGGCGGTGTGCGGCAAAGTCGGCGGCATGGGAGACTACTCGCGCTTCTTCGGCCCGCTGGGCGGCTGGCTCCACGTGGTTTTGACCCAGACGCGTCGCGAAAGCGCCTATCACTTCCCAGGGCTCGGCGAGCTTCGCTTCTTGCAAGATGCCGACAGTCGGGACGCCCTGGTGATGCTCGCGTCGCTCGTCGGGAAGTACCTGCGCGAGCTCTTGATGGCGCGCGTTTCTCGCTTCTACGTGGAGCCCGTCCGGGGCGAGCCCCACGAGTCGCCGAGCGGCTACCACGATCCGCTGACGACTCGCTTCGTGAACGCCACGGCATTGGTTCGTGGCAAACGACGGGTCCCCTCCACCTGCTTCGAGCGCGCCCGCGACGGTGCGGGCGATGGCTGAGTCGGCGCGGGTCACCCACGGTCCGCTTGCCTACGAAGTCCTGCGTTTTGGTCTGCCCCTCGCGCTCGGCATGGGGCTCCAGGTCACGTTCAACCTGGTCGACGCGTATCTGATATCGAGGCTAGAGCCAGAGATCGCCGAGCCGGCGCTGGGCGCGATCGGCATCTGCGACCAGGTCGCAGCCATCGGAACGATCTTGAGCTACGGGCTCTCCGTTGCGACCGCGGCCATCGTGAGTCGTCGCTGGGGCGCAGGAGACAAGGCGGGCGCGCGTCGCGTCGCGTGGCAGTCGCTGCTGGTCGTTTTGGTTCTCAGCGTCGGGTTCGGCTTCATCGGCCTATTCGGAGCCCGCACGTTGCTGGCGGACGTGGTGGGTGCCAAGGGCCAGGTGGCCGAGCTCGGTACGAGCTACCTCCGAGTGATGGTGGGGGGGAGCATCACGATCTTCGTCTTGCTCCACCTGACGACGCTGCAACGCGCCCTGGGTAGCAGCAAGACTCCGGTCTCGCTTCTCGTGGGCGCGAACGTGCTGAACCTCGTGCTCGCCGTGCTCATGGTGTACGGCCCGGGCAACGCGCCGCCGGTCTTCTCGTGGGGTCCGCCATTGGCACGATCCCTGGGCGTGCCGCGCATGGAGCTCATCGGCGCCGCCTGGGCCACGGTGATTGCCAGGTTGGTCGTGCTGTTTCCAGTTGCGTGGATCCTCATCAAACGCTTCGGCCTGTTCCTTGGCGACTCGCGACACCGGCCAGACCTCTCGGCGATGCGATCTCTCTGGCGTTTGGCGTGGCCGTCTAGCACGCAGCTCGTGGTTCGCATGCTGGCGATGCTCGGAATGCACGCGCTCGTGGCCCGCGCCTACACGACTCCCGAAAACCAAGCCGCGACCACCGCACTCGGGATCGTCTTTCGCTTGGAGACCATGGCGCTCTTCGTCGGCCTCGGCTGGGGCAGCGCGGCTCAAACCTTCGTCGGACAAAATCTCGGAGCCGGGCGTCCCGAGCGAGCCAGAGCCACCGGCTGGTATGCGGCCATCTACAACGGCGTGATGATGATCGCGCTCGCTCTGGTGTACCGGAGCTATGGCGAGAGCATCATCGCGTTCTTCGATCACAATCCGACAGTGATCGGGATCGGTCTGTCGTACGTGAAGGTCGTCGGCCCGTCCTACCTGGGGCTCGGGATCGGGATCGTTCTGGGTGCGGCCATCCAGGGCGCTGGCGCCACTCGGCAAACGCTGGCGCTCGACAGCCTGGTGGTGCTCGCCTTCCAGCTTCCCGCCGCGTGGCTCGTGGTGTTCAGTTTTTCGTCGGAAATGACGCGACTCTGGCAGGTGATCGCGGCGACGTACGTCGGGTTCGCCGTGGTTTACATCGTCGCCTATCGGCGCGGCAGCTTCTTGGGGACGGTCATCCCCTGAGCGCCGGGGAGCTCAGCACCCCTGGAGCTCGGCGCTGCAGTTGGTGTTCAGACAATCCGAATACGTTCCGATGCAGGTCTTGCAATCCGCCGAAGCCTGCGGATAGCACGTGCTCAGCAGACAATTCGTGTCGCCACAGTTGCAGGTCTGCGAGCAGCTCCAGACGACCTCGCACAAGCTGCCGGTGCCGTCGTCGTTTTGGTAATTGGAGCCATAGCAAGCTACGAGCTCCGCGTCGCAATTCGCCTTCGCGCACGTCCACAGAGGCGCGCATCCTGCCCCGGACAAGATGGAGCAACTGCCGGAGCCTGCGGAGCCTCCCGCGCTCGATCCACTCGCTCCTCCGGTACCACCCGTACCTCCCGTGCCGCCGCCACCCTGACCACCGGTGGCCGTTCCCGCCGCACCGCCTGTCGCGGTTCCTGCTGCGCCACCCGTGCCTCCTCCGCCCGAGTCACTGCCGCAGCCATACAGAGCGAAGAACACCGAGCCGCCTAGAAGCACGAGAATGGGGATCCTCATGTTCGGGACCTTAGCATTGCTCGGACGCTTCGAGCTACAGCGGCTTTCAGAAACATGGAACGAAATCAGGATTCACAGGAAGCGCGACGCGCTTCGTGACGACCCTTGGAAGTGGGACACCCGAAGGACTCGCTTCGAGATACCCGAAGGGCCGAAGGGTGGAAGTCCGGAAGTTCAGAATTCTACCTGCAGCGTCCTGACCGATGTTGCGTCAAACCTGCTACCCGCGAACCAGGTCAGCGCTTCCGGTCTTCGTCGAACGTACGTCGCTCGTGCCCCATATTGGCCGGATAAGTCTCTGTTATCTGGCCCGAAGGGGAACGAATTCGTCGCGAAGTGACGAATTGGCCAGATAATCCGCACTGCGAACAGCCCGCGGCGTCGCTCGGTCAGCTCGGGCGGACGAGGGTGGAATCGTGCGCGATCCGCGACAGTCGCGGGTGAATTCGGTTGGCGCTGTACGACCGACGCGGAGGCGATCCGCGACAGCCGCGAGTGACTCATCGCCTTCAGTAATGAGGAAGCGGAGGTACGCACTCACGGCGCGCCTCTCCACGTAGTTTCCCCAAATACCCGCTCCGCCTCGCCATGGTTGTGTGCGTCGGCTCACGTGCTCCGGAAGATGACCTCTTACAATGCCACAGGTCACACTTGTGTTTGGGTCTCGGAAGGAACCCCTTTGCGGTCGCCCTCCGCGAGCTCGCAATGGACGCCTACTCGGAGACTGGGAAACCGGGAGATGGAGCTTCTCAGGCCGTGCTCGGCTCGTCTGGGGCGACATCGAGGCGCGCCGCGAGAAAAACGAGAAACGGCAGCACGACGGCCCAGCCAACCCCCAACGCGACGAGAGCGGGAAGCTCCTGGAAGAACGTCAGAGCCCCAAGGCGCGCGCCCCCCAAGTACGCGAGGGGTCCCAGGGCTGCCCCGAGCACGACAGACAAGAAGTAGCGACCTCGAAGCCATCGCATGGAGACGTTCAGAGTCGTCGCGAACGCCACCCAGATCGCGATGATCCACGGCGGCGCAACGGGAGGGAGCTCGGAGCCGTAGGAGATCCAACCCGTCAGTGTGAGGCTGCTATCGAGCGCCACGCCGATGGCGGCTGCCGCCAAGCAGAGCCAGAGCTCGTGCCGCGGCGACGGAGCGCGAGCGACGTGGATCGAAGCGAGGGTCAGCGCTACGAACGCGCCCATCCAGGGTCGTCCGTGCGCTCGAGTCAGCACGCAGGCAAACCAGCTGATCTGGAACAAGACGACATTGATCGCGACGCGCATCACGAAAGCACGCTGCCTGGCGCCCCCCGGGAGGACCCCGGACTTGGCTGGATGGGCTTCATGCCGCTGATCATTTCCCGTGACCAGGCCCGATGATCTTTTTCCACGCCGCGTCGACATTCCAATCGTTCTTGACGTGGGGCGGGTGGTGGCACGCGGGAGCGCACAGGGATTTTCCGGGTTTGGCGACGATGAGCTCCTTGTTCTTCGGAGCGTCGACGTGTCGTGAACCGGGACCATGGCAGACCTCGCACTGGACGTTCTCCAGATTTTTCACGAAGGTCACGGTGGAGCCTCCCGGTTTCTCGTATCCGGTCACGTGACAGTCCACGCAGTCGAGGTTGAACTGCTTGTTCTGGCGAGCCAGGGTGGCGTAGGCACCCGAGTGGGCGGTGCCCTGCCAGAACGCTCGCTCTTCGGCGTGGCAGGTGGCGCACTTGTCGATCCCCACGAAGCTGCTCTGTCCCTTTTCGACGGGCTGCGGCTTGCGATCGGCGAACGCGGTCTTGTTGTGCTCGTTGACGCGCTTGTAGTAGGCGGAAAGCCGCGAAGTGACCGCGTGATCCGATCCCCGATCCTCTTTCACCCACTCGAGCTCGTAGCGAAAGAAACTGCCCTTGTCGGGCGGTGGGGGGACGGGCAGAGCTCGAAGCTCCCGCTCCAGCTTTTCGAGGTCGGCTCGACGAGCGGCCACGTCCTCGGGTCGAGCGTTTTCCGCGCCAGCGATGCTCTGTTTGAGATCGGCGATGCGGCTTTCGAGAGCGGAGCGCTTTTCCGCATTCGCGAGGCCGGAGCCATCTTTGAAATGAAAATTGTCGCCTTGAACGTAGAAGTCCACGACGGCGATCCCTTGCAGATGGTTCGGCGTTTGGACCACGAGCGTGTCGTCCAGAAGGACCGGGGGCGTCGGGCCGTCGTTCGTGTCGCCCCGCTCGATGGGTTTGCCGATGACGGCGAGCTGAAAACCACCGACCGACTCGATCAATCGGAGCGCGTCTCCCCGGGGCATCGCCAGGAGCGCGATCTTGACCTTGGCGCCTTGCTCCTCGAGGCTCTTCTTCGCAGCTTCGAGCTGGGGCCGCGGGTCCGTGGCCTTGGGCGCGCTGCCATCGTCGGGGACGCTGACGCCTGCGATCCCGACGTGGACGCCTCCGAGGTCGAGGAGCTCGGTCGCCTTTCCTCCCGCGACGTTCGCCGCCAAGAGCTTCGCGCCGGATTTCAGACGCAAGCGTTCGAGCTCGTCGACACCTGCCGCCCAATCGTTCGCGCCGGGGGCCCACGCAGCAAGCCCCATGTCGCCGAGGGATTGGGCGAGCGCCTCCGCCTTCCACGAATCTTGGACGCTTCGTTGCTCCTCGAGCGTCGGATTCAAGAACAGCATCGGACCCGCGCCGACCAGCAAGCTCGCGCGCGCGTCCTTCTTGGCGGCGGAGGCAAGTGCTGCTGCGTGATCGACGCCGCCCAGCATGTCCTTCACACATCCACAGGGCTCGAGAGCTCCGGCAACGTTGGTCGCAATGAAGACCCGGAGCACCGGAGTTTTCGACACCGGCTCGGGCTTGGCCGGCTCGCGCTTGCAGCTCGCGCCGAGCGATCCGCCGAGGACCACGGAAAACAGCGCGAGATGCAGCAGCAGGCGGGCCGCGCGCTTCATGGGGGGTTTTCCTTAGCACCTTTCGCCGGGGCGGCGATCGCGCGAATATCGGCTTCGAACCCAGCGCCAGCCTGCCCCTCGGCAAGCTCTGCCGAGTGATGGAATAATGAGCTGATGCCTCGGGAAGGAAACACGAACGCGGCCGCTCCGTTCGGGCCGTTCCTGCTCGAACGGCGGCTCGCCGTCGGGGGCAGCGCCGAAGTGTTTCTCGCACGCCCCAAGCGAGGTCAGAATCCGGCGCCGAGGTTCGTGGTCAAGCGCTTGATTTCCGGGCGCGACGAGGACCAGTTCAACGTCCTCGATCGCGAGGCGGAGCTCCATCGGGCCGTCAAGCACGAGAACGTCGTCACGGTGTTCGGCGCGGGCATGGTCGGCAAGGAGCCGTACCTCGCCATGGAGTACGTCGAAGGCGTCGACCTCTACCGTCTTCTTCGCTTCACCGAGGCGGAGCAGCAGACCATTCCGACGGCGCTGAGCGTGTACATCGTGCGAAGCGTGGCGGCCGCACTCGGCGCCGTGCACTCCGCGCGAGACGCCAATCAGGAGCCGCTCCACATCGTCCATCGCGACGTCACGCCGTCCAACGTTTATCTGTCCACCGGCGGCGCGGTGAAGCTCGGGGACTTCGGCATCGCGCGCGTGAGCGAGCACGTGCGAGCACCCAGCGCGAATCCGGGCCTCAAGGGCAAGTTCGCGTATCTGGCGCCCGAGCAGATCGCGGGCGAGCCGTTCGATCATCGTGCGGACCTGTTCGCGCTCGCTGCGATTCTCGGCGAGCTCTTGATTGGTGAGCGCGTGTTTCCCGGAAGCGGCCAGCTCGCGGTGCTTTTGGCGATCCGCGATGCCAACATCGAGCCTCTGCGGCGCAAGGCAGACCGGCTTCCTCCGGGTCTTTACGAGATTTGCGAGCGAGCCCTGGCCCGGGATCCGGACGAACGCTTTGCGGACGCCGCCCAGCTTTCCGAGGCTCTCGCTCCTTTCGAGGCACCGTACGCGCGAGATGGGCTTCGCACCGAGCTGGCAGCGCTGGTGCAGAATGCTTCGGACTCCAAGCGCCTGGCCGCTCACATTCGCGAGAGCGTGCAGCGCATGCGCGCCATCGCCCTCCGGTCGAACCCGGTGACGGGGCCCGACTCCGTCCCTCCGGTCAGCATCGAAACCTCGCCCGACCAGGCACGGACCGGGAGCGGCGGTCGGTTCAAGGCGGTCGCGCCGGAAGCGAAACCCGTCGCCAAGAAGAAGCCCCCCGAAGACGCCACGCCAGTCGAGGAAGCTCACATTCGTACCCGGGATGGCCGGCGCTTCGAGCACGTGAACTTTGGAAAGCTCCTGGAGCTTCTCGCAACCGGCGAGCTCACCGGCGATGACGAAGTGGCGTTCGGCACCGAAGAGTACCATCGGATCAGCGAGCTACCGGAGCTGGCACGACATCTCTTGCCCTCGACCACTCAGACGACGCGCCAGATGCATCAGCCCGGCGCTCCCGACTATCGTGCCATGCTCGGAGAGACTCGCATGATGATCGTGCTCGCGAAGATGCGCGAGGACCGCGAGACAGGCGCGCTGTTCGTCGAACGTGCCGATCGCACGGGCCGCCCTCAGCGAAAAGAGCTCTATCTCAAGGGCGGAAAGCTGCATCACGTTGCTTCCAGCGACCGGACCGAGCTCCTCGGCGAGTACCTCGTCCGGCGTGACGCGCTCTCCCGCGAGCAACTGGAAACCGCTCTCGCTTCGCTGCAAAGGTACGGAGGGAGACTCGGCGACACGATGATCGCCCTGGGCTACGTCGAAGCGGTCGACGTGTTCCGAGCGATCCGTGATCAGGGCCGGGATCGCGTGGCAGCGCTTTGCGGATGGAGCCGCGGAGGCGTCGCGTTCTACCGAGGGACCGAACCGGTCCACGTGGAGTTCCCCCTCGATCTGGATCTCGCGAGCCCGATCATGGCGGGCGCCATCGTCGAATCTCAGGGCAAGCTCCGGGAGCGCCTCGGGGATGCCACCCAGCGCCTGCGGCCGGGGGCCCGCCACTACCTGGCGTTCGACGCGACCGAGCTCGGAACCGCCCCGAGCTCGCTTCGGATGGTCCCCAAGCTCGCCGGAGACCGCGTCTCGATTGGCGAGGCCATCGCCTACATCGTGCAGCCTCGCACCCAGCGGAAGATCGGCGAAAAAGAAGCCTGTGCGGCCCTGTTCGCGGCCCGGACGCTCGAGTGGGCGGATTTCCTGACGACGGGGCGCCAAGCCCCGAGCGAGCAAAAGCGGCGGGCGCACCTGCGCTCTTGTCGGGAAAAGCACACGAAATCAGTCCCTAAGTCGACCCCAGCGACCCGGCTTGGTACCCTTTTGTCGGCGCTTTCCTCGCCATGAATCGCTTTTCGACAGCTGCCAAGGTCGGGGTGTTCGCGGTCGTCACCGTCATCGCGAGCATTTTCATCTATCAGTTCGTCAGCAAGAGAGCGGCGGGCAGTGGCGGCTACGTCGTGTGGGCGTTGATGGACGACGCGACGGGGCTCGCGAAAAATTCCCAGGTACGCATCGCCGGCATTCCCGTCGGACAGATTGAGAACATCCGACTGCAAGATGGCAAAGCGCGGGTGGACATTCGCGTGCGCCCGGACGTTCCTCTTTACGACGATGCAGCGGTCGCCAAGGTGAGCTCGAGCTTACTCGGCGAATACTTCATGAGCATCGCACCGGGCACGGAAGGCAAGCCCCAGCTCGAAGACGGCGATCGCATCCCAACGGTGATCGAGGCCGCGACCACCGATCAAATCCTGAAGGACGTCGCGTCCATCACGAAAGACGTGAAGCGCGTGACCGAGAGCCTGGCAGGTTCCATCGGCACCAAGAAGGGTGAGAAGAACCTCAAGGACACGCTGGAAAACCTGGCCCAGGTGACGGAAGCGTTGAATCAGACGGTCCGGGAAAACCGCCAGAGCATCAAGAACATCCTGACGAACGTCGAGCGCATCACCCAGAAGGGTGAGCCAGAGGTCGACCGGATCCTCGAAAACGTACGGGTGGCCACCAAGGAAGTGCGCGAGCTTCTCGCCAAGGGTGAGGATGGCAAGGCGACCCCCGGTGAAGTCCGCCAGGTTATCGAGAAAGTGAACCGCGCCAGCTCGAGTCTGGAACGCACCCTCGACAACCTGGACAAGGTCAGCGGCCGCCTCGAACGTGGCGAAGGCACCCTGGGGCGGCTGACCAAGGACGAGAAGCTCATCAACGAAGTCGAGGGCGTGGCGGAAGGTGTCGGCGAATTCGTCGGCGGGATCTCCCGGCTTCAGACGATCGTCTCCCTGCGCACGGACTATCAGTTCCTCGCCAGCACCGTGAAGACCTACGCGGAGCTCCGCCTCCAACCGCGCGAGGACAAGTACTACTCCATCGAGCTCATCAACGACCCCCGCGGCCTCACCCGTTTCGAGCAGATCAACGTCGACACGACCAATCCCAACGATCCGCCGCACTACCGCGAAGTCCGAACGGTCACGACGAACTCCTTCCGTTTCTCCCTGCAGTTCGCCCAGCGAATGGGACCCTTCGTCGGGCGCTTCGGCATCAAGGAATCGACGGGCGGCGTCGGGCTCGATCTCCTCGCCTTCGATGATCGCTTCGAGCTCCGACAAGATCTGTTCGGATTCGGCGAAGTGATCCTGCCGCGTTGGCGAATCTCCCTCGGCTACGAGTTCGTCTCACGGCTCTGGATGCTTGCTGGTATCGACGACATCATGAGCCCCGATCGTCGTGACTACTTCATCGGCCTGCAGCTGCGCTTCAACGACGAGGACCTGAAGACCATCTTGCCGTTCGCCCCGAACCCCTGATCTCCTGGAGGGCCAGCACCCTCCATCGGTTGGCGGCTCCCCACCAACCACGAAAAGCGACCGGGGTTTTTCCGGGATTTGCCCATTGGAACGTGGTTTGCTCTCCGAGCTGCGGAGGTAGCTTCGATGAACGCTCGAACTTGGCTGATACCGATTCTTTTCGGCTTTCTCGCGTCGGCTTGCACCGTCAATACCTACTCGGGAAAGCCGCGGACGGCCGATCCCGCCGCGCCGCCCGCGGCTGCTGCCAACGGCGCCAACGCCTCTGGATCGGCTCAGGCCTCCGGGAGCGCACAAGTGAATGCCGATGCGAACGCAGGCGCGGGCGCCGGTGGTGCCGTCATGTGCCACGGAGCCCAGAACATGACGGTGCAGGATCGCGTGATCGAAACCGCCGGAAACGGCGTCGAGGCCCATGGCGGCTGCAACATCACTCTCGTCCGCTGCCGTATCAAAGCGGGTGGCATCGGCATTGCGGCCCACGGTGGGAGCAACATCTCCGTCACCGACAGCGTCATCGAAGGCGGCGTTGCTGCCATCGAGCTTCACGGCGGCGCGAACGTGAGTCTGTCCAAGACCCAGGTGGTGGGACGGGTGGAAAAGCACGGTGGCGCGACCCTCGCTGACCAGGGCGGCAACACGTTTTAGCGACGATGCCCAATCCCCTCGGGCAGCCCCTCGCTCTTCGAGCTAGGCTGCCAGCGTGACGCCGCGCTCCGTTGGCCTGCCGATTCTGTCGGCAATCCTGTCGGGCTGCGCTCCCCACGAGGCGCCCATCATCCCGCTCTCACCCGGCAGCACGCCCACCGCGAGCGCGACGCGGACTCCCGATCCCCCTCTCCCGCCCGACGACCCTCGGGACACACTGACCTGGGCATCCGCAACCCGTTCCCCACGTCCGAGCGGTGCGAGCGGGATCGAGAAGGCGCTCTCGGATTTATGTGCGCGTGCAGATGGTGGTCTCGAGACCGTCGCACGCCGGATCGCCCAGCGGACTCTCGACGATCGACCCGCGCTCGATCCGGGACAGCTCACGACGGAGCTTCGAGCCGCGGGCTCTCCTTATGTCTGGCCCCGCTCCTGGTCGTTCGTCGGACCCCATCTCGACGAGGGCGACGCAACTGAGCGAGCACGTCGCTTTCTCGAGTCCTTTGGCGATGGTGGCAAGCGGGTCTGCGGCGCCGCCGAAGTGATCTCCGACAAGCGCCAGGCCCTCGCGCTGGTTGCGGTGGACGCCCTGGCAGAGCTCGATCCGGTCCCGACTCAGGCGCGAACGGGTCAGTGGCTGGGCATTCGAGCAGAAATGCTGACGCACGCGGATCGCGCGAAGGTCGTCGTGCTGGGGCCGACGGGTGCGCCCCACGACGTTCCCACGGACCTGACACAAGGCACGGTCCGCGCACGCTTCGCGCCGAACTTCCCGGGAACGTGGCTCGTGCAAGTCGTGGGCGTGGTGAGCACGGGACCGCGCCCCGTCCTCGAAGCGCTCGTTCACGCGGATGTCGACCCACCGCTTGCGTATCAGAGCTCGCACGCTCCCGGAGAGGAGACCGTTCGGGAAGAGGACGACCCGATCGAACCGATCTTTCGGATGGTGAATGCCGCCCGAGCGAGTGAAGGGCTGCGCGCACTCGCGCGCGATGCACGGCTCGACAAAGTCGCTCACGAGCATGCCGAAGCGATGCAAAAGGCGCGCTCCCTCGGTCATGACGTCGGACACGGCATGGTCAAGGAGCGAGTGGAGGCGGAGGGTCTGTCACCGCGCGTGGTGGGAGAGAACGTGGCGCGTGCCGAAACGCCCGAGCGTGCGCACCGCGCAATTTGGGCGAGCCCTTCGCATCGAGGAAACCTGCTCGAGCCTCGCTACGACTCGCTGGGAGTCGGGGTCGCCCACGGACCCGATGGCCTGTGGGTGTGCGAGGTCTTCGCGGATTTCCGCTGAAGGTGGCCCAATTCCAGCTCGTCGGGCTCGGGGGCCGGCCGGGCCGCGCGTTCTTCTTTCAATGGCGGGAGGCCCGGAGTACTTTTCGGCGGGAATTGCGCATGCTGGCGGAATCGAAAAAAGCTCGAATTGCATCGAAAATGGCGCGAAGGACACTCGCTCTGACACTCGGCGTCCTGACGCTTCTCGCGACGACGACCGCGCTCGCACAGACACGCACCTGGTACCTCGACCGCGCGCAGATCTCCGGCGCACCGGACGACGGCTTCATGGTGTGGCGACCGTTCATGTACGAGGAGACGCGCTTCTACGGGATGATGGCCCTCGGCTACACGCTGAACCCTCTCCACGACAGCGCCGTCGCAGATGACGGGCCAACCGCCGATCGCATTCAGCACCCGGTCAAACACCAGCTCATCGACTACCTGTCGGTCGGAATGGAAGTCGCCAGCCGCGCGAGCTTCAACATCGCGCTCCCCATCGCCTTCTTCCAGGGCACGGGCGTGGATCCCCAGTCACGCGGCGTGGGTGAAGGTCTCGACGTCAAGAAGCTGTCGATCCACGATCTTCGCCTCGACTCGCGGGTCAAAGTCTACGAAAACGACGCGCGAAAGTTGCGGCTCGGCCTCGGAGGCGCAGCCTTCGTCGCGACCGGCGACCCCAACTCGTTCACCAGCGACGACAGCGCATCCGGTTGGCTCTATGGCGCCGGCGAATACGACTTCGGAAAATTCCTCGTCGCAGGCCAGCTCGGTCCCCATTTCCGCCCGAATCACTCGATCGGCGGCACCGATGGGGATCTCTCCGTCGGCTCGGAGATGCGTTGGGCATTCGGCGCCTACGTCCCTCTTCGGAGCGGTCGCATTCGGCTCGGCCTCGAGCTCTTCGGCTCGACGGGTCTGTTCACCAAGGCGGGCGGCACCGAGAGTACCTTCTTCCGCGGTCGCAACACCGACCTCGAGTGGCTCGCCCAAGCACGCTTCGGCATCGGACAACGACAGCGCACCTGGGCCATGGTGGGCGGCGGGACGCGCCTCTCGGCGGGCTATGGCTCGCCGGATTTGCGCATCCTCGCCTCGATCGGCACCTTCTTCACGTTGAAAGACGTTCCCGGCAAGTCGCCCGATCGCATGGTCAAAGTGGTTCCGGACGTGGAAGACTATGCCAAGGATACCGACAAGGACGGATACCCGGACGACATCGACAAGTGTCCGACCGTTCCCGAGGACGGCAAGCCGCCCGACCCGAGCGACGGCTGCCCCGCTGGCTCCGATCGCGATCACGACGGCATTCCCGACACCGCGGATGCGTGTCCGGACGAGCCCGAGGACAAAGACGGCGTTCAGGACAACGACGGCTGCCCAGAGGACGACGCGGACAACGACCAGATCCCCGACAAGGACGATCGCTGTCCCCTCGAGCCCGGCAACACCAACAAGAAGAAGCCCGAAAAGAACGGCTGCCCGGGCCTGACCAAGGTCACCGAGAGCGGCGAGGTCGCCTTGCTCGAGCCAATTCAGTTCGAGACCGGCCGAGCCACCATCAAGGCCGTGAGCTTCCCGATTCTGGACGAGGTCGTCACGCTGATGAAGGCGCGACCCAACATCCACATGGGGATTTACGGTCACACGGACGATCGCGGCGCGGACGACATGAACATGCGCCTCAGCAAGGACCGCGCCGCATCCGTGGTGAAGTACTTGCAGAATCACGGCATCGCCGGCTCGCGTATGGAATCGGAGGGCTTTGGTGAAACGAAGCCCCTCGACACCAACGACACTGCGGCAGGCCGCGCCAAGAACCGTCGCGTCGAGTTCAAGATCCTGAAGGAGTGAGATCCTCACTCGTCTTCTGCTCACCTGGAACTCGGGAGTTCAGGAAGGCCGAAGGGGAATTCGGATAGGATGAACCGCAGGGACGCAGAGGACCCCGCTGGCTTCGCGCTTCCTCCAACCGCGCAGGGTCAGGGATAGGCGCCTTCGTCGCCGTAGCCGCCTTCGTTGCCGTAGCCGCCTTCGTCGCCGTAGCCGCCTTCGTCGCCGTAGCCGCCTTCGTTGCCGTAGCCGCCTTCATCGCCGTAACCGCCCTCGTTGCCGTAGCCGCCTTCGTTGCCGTAGCCGCCCTCGTTCCCGGCGCCGCCTTCGTTACCGTAGCCGCCTTCGTCGCCGTAGCCGCCCTCGTTCCCGGCGCCGCCTTCGTTGCCGGCACCGCCCTCACCGCTTCCGCACTGGTTGTTCGGGTACTCGTTGCCCGTGCTCGCTCCTCCGCCGCAGCCGACGTACCACGGCTCATCGCCACCGCTGCCGCCGCTGGAGGTCGAGCCGCCCTCGCCGTTCTTCAGCGAATAGCAGTCGTCGCTGCACTCCTGGCTGCCGTTGTGAAAACACGTTTTCTGGTCACAACCGCACTTCCAACCGTCGCACGTACCGGAGCAGCCCGTGACGCCCCAGTACGAGATTTCGGCCACGGCGGGGGCATTGCAGGCGTACTGGCACTTCGCGTAGATCGGGTTCAGCCAGCTCGTCCAATCGCAGCCGTTTTGCGCGTAGCATTCGTCGTGCTGGGCACAGGCGTAGGACGAGCACACGCCCTGCACCTCGAAACCAACGGTGCACCCGGGCTCGTCGTGAAAACCCCGGGTACGAGTGTAAATCAGATAGGCCGCAGCGCGAGTGCCCTGTTCCGTCGCGACGGTGTAGTCGTTCGGGAACGAAACCCGAGACCCGCCACGCACCGAATACCAGATCATGTTCGTGCTGCGATGCCATCCGACCTCGACTTCTGCGGGTGCGCCGTCCGCCCCCGCGACGGTCGTGGTGATGTCTCCGTTTTCGTCGACTTTCGTCGACACCGACGCACCTGGATACTTTTCCTTTGGAACTGGCGGAGTGGTTTCCACGCTGCACGATGTGCAGATGACGATCACTGCGCCGAGCGCAGCCGGAGTACGCGACAGGAGCCAACCGATTCGAGCAGTCATGGGTTCACCTTTTCGTCAATAACCGCAGACCTGAGTCACGTTCGCGCAGCAGTCGCCGTACTCGAAGCAGTACGGGTCGCAGAAACACTCGAAACCGTTCACCAGCGCGGGATCGCCACTCGCGCACAAGGCTGGAGTGCACCCTCCGGCCGGCGCAGGAGCTCCACACACGGCAGCAAAATCCGGACAGCAATCACCCATCTGGACGCACTCCGGATTGCACCAACACACTTCCCCGGGAGCAGAACCTCCGCAGGCGTTGACGCAGCTCGCCGCGGGCGTGGGGTTCGGAGCGCCTCCTCCACTCGGGACGCCACCAAAACCACCAATCCCGCCGGGAGGCGCACCGCCGCTCCCACCCGACGCAGGCGCGTCGCCTTTGGGAAAGCTGCAGACCGTCGCGACGTCACTGCAGCAGTCGCCGATCACGTCACATTCGGCGTCGCACCAGCACGATCCGTCTTCCGGGCTCGCTCCGCAAACTCCCGCGCAACTCGCTGCGGACGGTGCGCTCTCGTGAGCGCTGCTCTTGTCGAGATCATCGGTCGACTTCGCGCAGGAAGGCGCGATGAAGAGCACCAGAGCACCAAGGAGCCATCGCATGCTCGAGTGCACTGCGAGCTTCGTGCCACGGGATTCAGCGTGGCGATCGGATCCATTTTCGGTGCAGATTCGAAGGGCGCCTGCGTGGAAATTCCGGACGCCGTCCGGACGCCCACGCAATTGCCAAGACCCCGAGCAGCCCAAAGCCGGGTCCGCCCGCTCGTCCGGGAACCGTGCTGCAAGCCTCGGCGCTCGGAGCCTCATCTCCAACACAGCGCGGCGTCGCTTTCGTCAGCATTCCGTCGCCGCACGTGCTCGACCAACTCCCTCCGTTCTCTTCTGGATGGGCGGGCGAGCCCACCGGGGCTCTGAAATCGATCCCGGTGCTGTCGGAAAGCCATTCGATGCCGGGCGCAACGAGGGAGCAGTATTCGCCCATTCCACACGAGCCCGGCGCCCAGGAAGTCACTCCGAAAAGTCGCCACCCACCCGCCAAAAGTGGAACGAACATGGGTCCGCCCGAGTCCCCGCTGCAGGTCCCCTTCCCGTCACCGCCCACGTAGGCTTCGTCTCCCACGAGCTGCCCCAGCGAAAGATCCACTGCGCGTTTCAATCCGCTCCCAGCGCCGGGCTCGGTCTGGCCGAAGCCCACAGCGACGACACTCCCGTCTTTGGGGACCTCGGAAACCTCACACCCGCGAAGCACGGGAATGATGGGAACCTCGCCCACGCTGCGGGCGAGCCTGCAGTACGCGAGATTCGTGTCCGGCGCCCGGCTCGGTGTAGCCGAGAAACTCCGGGTCGGAGCGACAGCTCTTCAGAGCGACGCGAAAGGCGGGTGCTTCGGCACTTTCGCCAAAGCTCGCACTCACCGGCGCCGCATGTCCGTTCTCCATGCAATGCGCGGCAAACAACACGATCTCGGGGTGAATCAGGGTCGCCGTGCAGCTTCCTGTCGCCGATTCGAGAGCAACGACACTCGGCCAAGCGCAGATCGCTACCTCGGTACCTCCGATGATGGGCTGCTGGGCCTCGTCGGTTGCGTCAACCGACGCGCTGCAACCAAAAGCACCGAGGCCGAAAGCGAGCACGACCGGCCACCTCCACGAGCGCATGCCCGGCGTACGGGCAAGCCGCGTGCCTGGATCTGGAGCAGTTCGTCGGACGGAAGGGAGGACGCCTCACTTGCTGTGAGGAGGCATCTTCGCTTCTTTGAAAACGACGTGCTTTCGCACGACCGGGTCGTACTTCTTGAACTCGAGCTTCTGGGTAGTCGCTCGCTTGTTCTTCTTCGTGTAGTACGTGAAGCCTGTCCCGGCCGACGAAACGAGGCGGATATTGTCGCGCATGGGAGGGGAGCGGGTATCACGTGGCCCGAGCTCCTGCAAGCTTCCCGAGGATTTGTCGACAAACCCTTGACGAAAGGGCCAGCTCGTGGCTGACTCCCGCCCCCCGACGGGTAACTCGAAGGGTTTCTGTCATGAAGCGCACGTATCAGCCTCACAACACGAGCCGCCTCCGCACCCACGGGTTCCGCAAGCGGATGAAGACCAAGGGTGGCCAAGAGGTTCTGAAGAACCGCCGCCGCAAGGGCCGCTGGCGCCTGACCGTGACCACCGCCGAGAAGTAGGCGAGTGCCGGGGCGGTTTCCCCCGAGCGAGCGAGTTCGCAAGCGACCGGAGTTCCTGCTGATTCAGGCGGAGGCCCGGCGCGTGATGACGCCGCATTTCGTGCTCTTGGTGCGAATTCGCGATGTCGCGGGAGGCTCGGCAAGGCTGGGCGCCACCGTCAGCAAGAAGACGGGGCATTCGGTCAGTCGCAGTCGAGCCAAGCGCCTGATCCGTGAGGCTTTTCGTCAGACTCGGGATCTCTGGGAGCCCGACGTGGACCTGGTGGTGATTGTCCGCCGACCGCTGGGCGACCTCCATCTGGCCGCGGTCGTGGCTGAATGGCGGGAGAAGGCCCCTCAGGTGTCCGCCACCACTGCTCAGGCACGAAAAGACCGGGTCCGCAGACAATCGGTCCTGGCAGAGAAGCCCCAAACGAAGGAAAATCCTCGCTCCCGATGATCGCGCGGTTCCTCATCCTCCTCATCCGGGTCTATCAAAAGACCCTCTCGCCGCTCCTCGGTCCGGTCTGCCGTTTCGAACCCTCCTGTTCCCGCTATTCCGCCGCTTGCCTCGAGCATCATGGGGCCCTCCGGGGCACCTGGCTCACGATCCGGCGTCTTTCACGTTGCCATCCGTTTCATCCAGGTGGATACGATCCGCCGCCCTTGCCCAAAGGCCAGGTGGACGGTGCCCTGCTCTCCGAGCCGGAGCCACTGCCCGAAGTGCCGAGCGTGACGGAGTGACGTGACGCGGCCCCAATGACTCCCACTTTTTGATCTCTAGGAACATTCATGGAACGAAGCGGCGCTCTCCGCTGGCTCCTCATCGGCCTGGTCGTGTTCTTGGGGATCACGTTCGTGCCCAAGCTCTTTGGTGGCGGCGGCGACAAGCCCCAGCCCCTCCAGCCCGAGGGCCACGCTGCGCCGGCCAAGCGCAAAACGGAATCGCTCTGCGATGTCTGGGGGCCACGCTTTCGCGCCCAAGTTTCGAGCCAGAGCTCTACGGTCAAGCACTTCGAGCTCACGACCGCGAAGTACAAGCACGACGGCAAGCCGATCGATCTGGCCACGACGCCCGATGTCGAGGACCGGCGTCTGGTTCGCTTCCAGTTCAAGAATGAGGCGGTAGCGCCGGGAGATGGCTGGCAGGTCGATTACGATCTGTTCGACTACGACATCGTCAAGGCCGACGGAAAGACTTGCGACCTGGTCTACGCGGACAAAAAGGTCGAAATCCGCACGCGAAATTCGCGCGACGGAGCGTCCCTACGAGGTCGAAATCTCGACGACGCTCAAGAACCTCGCGGACAAGAAGCTCCGTCACGCTCTGAGTGTGGAGACGACAGCATGGCGCACGGAGCACGAGATCCACGGCGCCATGTTCCGGGTCAGCCCGTTCATGACGCTTCGTGGAGTGCGTCTCCCAGGACCAGGACACGGTCCGACTCCAGCCCTCCGCCTTCGAGCCGAAAAAGTTCCAGGACAAGCAGTTTTCACGCGGGCCGCTCAACCCCGGTGATTGGTATCAGGTGGACGATCCGCCGGCGTACGCCGCGGTTTCCAACGCCTACTTCTCCCACGCCGTCATTCCCCTTGCCGAGCCCCCGTCCACCAAACCCACCTGCCAGCTCCAGATCGAGGATCGCTGGGACCCGTCTCACTTCAAGGACAAGAAGAGCGATCCCAACGGCGGCTCGATGTACCGCGCTCGCCTCGCGTACGCCCCGGTCGACCTCGCGCCCGGCGACAGTGCCGAGTATCGCGTGCTGGAGTACGCCGGCCCGAAAGAGCGGGAGATCCTGGCGGCGGTTGGCGGGGGAAACACGACCTTTCCCAGCTGATCGACCTGGGGTTCTTCTCGATCATCGCCAAGGTGCTGGTGGCCTTCTTGCTCAAGGTCCACAGCGTGATCCCCAACTGGGGCATCGCCATCATCATCCTGACGCTGACGGCTCGCGTGCTGCTGTTCCCGCTGGCAGTTCCGTCGATTCGCAGCATGGTCAAGATGCGAGAGCTCAAGCCCGAGCTCGACGCCATCACCGACAAATACAAGAACGACGCGCAGGCCAAGGGCCTCGCGCAGATGGAGCTCTGGCGGAAGCACAACATCAACCCGCTCAAGGGTTGTCTGCCGCAGCTCGCTTCGATGCCTGTCTGGTTCGCGCTCTACACGACGCTCCAGACGGCCGTCGAGCTCTACAACATTCCGTTCCTCTGGTTCCCGGATCTGTCGCAGCCGGATCGTTTCTACATTCTGCCGTTCATCATCGGTGGCACTTCGTTCTTGCAACAGAAGCTCCTCCCGATGCAGGGCGATCCGACGCAGCAAAAGATGATGCTCTACTTCATGCCCGCGATGTTCACAGTGTTCATGCTGTTCCTGCCGTCGGGGCTCGGCGTATACATGTTCACGAACGGCCTTCTGACCATCGCACAGCAGCAGATCGTCGAACGACACGTGAAGCGTCAAACGGCGCGAGAAGCAGAAAAAAAAACGATGACGACCAACGATGAGGGCCCTGGCGAGTCGAGCGCCCCGAAAAAAAAGGGGAAATCGAATGACGGCTCGGAGCTCGAAGGGCGGCCTCTTTTGGGCAAAGGAAAGGCGTGAGCATGAGCGACGTGGATGTGGACGGGGTTTCTGACATGGACGACGACGAGGCGGACGACGGAGGACAAGACGATCCGGACGCCCCGCCCCCGTCCTCGAACGGAGACGGCGCTCCCCGGGGCCGTCGCAAAGCCGAGAGCGAGGACTACATTCCCGCCGACGACGAGCGGGCCATGCAGGCCCTGGAGTTCGTCACGAACGTCGTCGATCAGATGGAAATGGATTGTCGAGTTCGGCTCCACCGTCCGCCCGAGGACGAAACCGATCCCGAGATCCAGATCGAAATCAGCGGACCTGATGCCGGTCGTATCATCGGCAAGAAGGGGCTCGTGCTCTCCGCGTTGCAGTTTCTCACCCACCGGGTCGTGAACCGAGCCGGAACGGAGAAGCGCCACGTGCTGGTCGACGCGGAAGGCTATCGGAGCCGTCGCGACAACTCCTTGGCCACGATGGCGAGGCGCCTGGGCCGACAGGCGGTCGAACAGGGCAAGATCATCACCTTCGAGCCGATGAATCCTCGCGATCGCCGCGTGGTGCATCTGGCCCTCGCCAAGTTCGAGGGTGTGATCACCAAGAGCGATGGCGAAGGGGCCAGCCGCCGCGTGCAGATCATCCCGGTTCGGCGAACCGCGGTCTGACCACCCGCTGAAACTCAGGAAGATCAGGCGGTTAGGGGCGCAGAATGCCCGACGGCCTCGAGCCGTCCAACGTTCCAACGCTTGCGCTCCAGCCTTCCTCTACCGATATTCCGCTCAGCATGAGACTTCCGATCTTGGCTTTCATCTCGCTCTTCTTGGCGCTGCCCCTCGCCTGCGGAGGACCGCAAGCCGTTCGCGGCGGCGACGTGAAGGGCCTCGACGACGAGGCGATGAGCACCGGCCTCGACAAGCGCGACCTCCAGCAGATGCTCCACGAGAATATGGACGCGCTGCAAAAGTCCGCTTTGATCAAGCGCTGGCAGGGCGAAAACCAACCCACCGCAGCGATCATCCCGCTTCGGAACGAAACCAGTGAGCACGTGGAAAGCGCCCTCGACTCGCTCCTCAGCGACATCGAGACGCGGCTCGTCAACGCCGGACACGTCCAGATCGTGAGCATCGAGCGCTCGCCGGAAGTGCTCGCCGAAGTGCGACGCCAGCAGACAGATGCGTACGATCCGACCAACGTCGCGCGCTGGGGTAAGCAGATCGGCGCACGCTACTTCGTGACCGGCAAGGTGTTTTCGAGCGACGAGCGACAAGACGACGAGCGTCGCGTTCAGTACTTCTTGTTCATCCAAATATTGGATGGGGAAACGGGAGCCATCCTGTTCCAAAACAAGTCGAGCGTGACCAAGGCCTTGGTCAATTGACGGCAGGGGCGCTCGGAGCGTCCATGGCATCCGTTTCCAAAAACACGATCGTGAGCCTCGCCCTCGTCCTCGCGGGTTGTGGAGGTCATGCGAGTCGGACGCTGGAAGCTCGAACTGCGCTGGACGCCGGCCAGCCAAAACGTGCGCTCGCGCTCATCAACGAGGAGCTCGGTGTCGACAAGGCGTCCGAGCTTCCGAAGGATCTTTCCGGCGACCAAGCCGTGCTCTTGCTCGATCGCGCCATGATCTTGCAGCAGCTGGACCAGTACAAGCTGTCGAGCCGGGACCTCGGCGCCGCCGACAAGCAGGTGGAGGTTCTCGATCTCAGCCGAAACGCGACTGCGGACCTCGGGCGCTACCTGTTCAGCGACTCCGCGGGTCCGTACAAGGCCCCGGCCTACGAGAAGCTCATGATCAACACCATGAACATGGTGAACTACCTCGCGCGGGGGGATCTGAGCGGCGCTCGGGTCGAAGCGCGCCGTTTCGCCGTCATGCAGCGCTTCATCTCGGAGCACGAGGACCCAGCCGATGCGCTTCTCGGCCCGGGCAGCTATCTGGCGGGATTCACGTTCGAGAAGAGCGGCCGACCCGAAGAGGCGCTTCGCTACTACGACGAGGCGCTCAAATACGGAACCTACGGGTCCGTCGCCGAGGTCGTGCAGCGCCTCGCGGCAGTCACGTCCTATCGATCGCCCCGCATCCGCAAGCTCCTCGGAGACCACGACCCCCTCACCCAGCCCCCCGCCCCACCTCCGAAGAGCCGACCCAACGAAAGCGACTCGAAGCCGGAAGACAAGTCGAAGCCGGAAGACCCGCCGTCTGCACCGGACGCCGAACAGCCGAAGGCCGCTGCGACCGAGGCGACGACTCCCAAGCCAGAGCCCGTCCCAGAGCCGATGGCCGAGATCCTCGTCATCGTGAGCTTTGGTCGTGTGCCGGCGAAGACCGCAAAGCGTGTTCCCATCGGCCTCGCGCTCACCTATGCGAGCGGTGCCATCAGTCCGACGGATCGCGCCAAGGCCACCGCGATCGCCGCCCAAGGTCTCGTCACCTGGATCAACTACCCGGAGCTGGGAAAGGCGCGCGGAAAGTACGACATCCCGGAATTCGCTCTGGATGGTCGCTGGCAACGGCTCGAGGGTGCCCTGGCAGTGGATCTCGAAGCAGAGAAGGCTTGGGATGCGGCCAAAGGAGCCGTCATTGCTTCGGCCATCACTCGCATGATCGCTCGCGTGGTTGCCGGAGAAGCCGTTCGCCGCGGCTCGGGGGGCGGTGCCGTCGGCATGCTGCTGTCCCTCGGAACCCAGGCGACGCTCGTGGCCGCCGACACTCCGGACACACGCTGCTGGGCGACGTTACCCGCTCGGATCGCCTTCGGCCGCGTTTGGGTCAAACCGGGCAAGCACGTGGTCATCCTCGGTGCTCGCAGCATTCGCAAGCGCCAAGCGCTCACGCTCCGACCCGGGGACTTCCAGGTCGTAAACTTCACGGTCTTGCACTAACTCTTGGTGTACGTCGCCGTGCCCACGTACTGCACTTCGCGGCGGCATTCCGCGGTTTTGGTGTGGCCTCTACAGACGTCGTGCCCCTCGAAGTGAGTCGCCCCGGCGCGTAGCTCTGCGAGCACGGTCGAGGTCACATCGTAGCCGCCGCCTTCACAAGTGGATTCGAGGCACGGCAGCTCGATGATGGCTGCGGCGTTCTCCACGACGATGCGCCGGACGTACTTGGATTCGCTCAAGGGCGCACCGGCGCGGTGCTCCTGAATTTCCAGGGTCAACGACTCGAGGTTGGGAACCTGGGCCAATAGTCTTGGGGCGTCGTCCTCCCGCTGCCGGCGCTCCTGAGCGCGGCGCGCGGCCTCGGTCTGGCGCTGGCGGAATCGACTCATCGGATCACTCCTCCAGGATCGGCTGAGGTCCGGGCACGATACCCGCGAGATCCGGATCTTCGCCAGGATCGTCGTTGGGGTCTCGCGTCGCGCGCTCGAGGCGACGCTCGGCGCGTTTCGCCTCCTTCACGCGCTTCTTTTCCCGGCGCTCCAGCTCTTTCTGTCGCTTCTTTACGCTGGGATTTCCTGCCACTCGAACCTCGACATCATTCGTTGGGCGTGGGACCCGTACGGGTGTGCCACGCGGCCTTGGCCACTAGGTACGCGCGGCGGGTCAGCGACTCGAGGTTCGGCTCAGTGAGCGAAAACCCCGTGTATTGCCGCTCGCGCGTGCACGAAACAACGCGTGCACGAGCCTCCCGCAGCGTGCCCGGCCAACCTCCGGCAACCGGACGACCTTCCGCCACCAACGCATCCGCCCAACTGAAAGCCCAGCTCTTACCGAGAGCGTCTGCCGCGCGTTCGAGCGCGCGAAGCTCCCCGGGGCTCAATCCGCGCACGCTCAATAGCGTGCTCCACGCGGCCCGCGATCGTCGCGGCGAGGCTTACGGTCTTCAGCCTCGTTGACTCGCAGCGCGCGCCCATCGAGGTCCGCGCCGTTCAGCTGGCTGATTGCACCCTGTGCTTCGGCGTCGTTCCCCATGGTCACGAAGCCAAATCCGCGAGACCGGCCCGAATCGCGGTCGAGCACCACCTTTGCGTCCGTGACCGCCCCGAATTGGGAAAAGGTCTGGCGCAAAGCCTCCTCCGTGGTGTGGAAGGACAAGTTGCCTACGTAGAGTCGGTTACCCATTTTCGTTCTTCTCTCTCGACGCGGCTCTGCGGGTGGTGGCTACGAGAAAGCCGGATTTCTCGCTCGCCGTGATAGCGGCCATCACCGCTACCACCACAGGATCGCTGCCGGAGAAACGACTTCCGCGATCTCGAATGGAGAGGCAGGTAGGCGGTACCGATAACGCTGTGACGCGCGGGAACATAGCTCCAGAGCCGCCGTTTTGCAACCAAAGCCGCTTTTATCGCGGCCTATTGGGCGGAATGCATCGCCGCGAGGCTTTCGATGTCATTTACGAGTCGCGCGCACTGACTTGGTCAGAAACAACCGCACGTTCCGCTACTGCAGACGTTCGACCTTACCCTTTTGCGCACAGCAGATCGTGCACGGGTTGCTGGGACACGGACAACCTCCGCAGAACGAGTCGCACGCCACCGTTCCACCGGTTCCTCCACCACCCCCGGTGGCGCCGGTACCACCGGTAGCACCGGTTCCGCCCGTCGCGCCGGTTCCGCCCGCAGCGCCCGTTCCACCGCTTCCCGTTCCTCCACTTCCACTGGCGCCGGCCCCGCCGCTCCCGCCGCTGCTCGTGGAGCCTGCTGCTCCGCTCACCCCGCCGGCCGCCGCTCCAGCATTCCCGCTCACGCCGCCGCCACCTCCGCCGGCCTGCCCTCCGGCGCCGCTTTGGCCAGTGCCCCCCGCAAAACCGCCGCTCGCCGCGTCGAACGGACCACCGAGCCCTTGCTCCGATTTCGCACAAGCGCCCACAGCCCCGACCCCGAGGCAAACCAGGAGCATGGCGAACGTGCGATCCCGCATCCCAAATGGAGGATTGCACGAACCGCGGGAGTCGACCACCAACGATGCGCGTGACCAAGTCCTGACACGAGATGAATTTCGATGACCGGGCGCTGACAAACCGTGATTCGGCATCACACGCCTGACGCGACCGCCAGACCCGAGAGCGCAAGCGACCCGTGAACGGGCCCGCAGCCCGCATGGCGTACTCGTTGCACTTCCGTCGACATGGGTGCTTGGAAAATCCCCACGCTGGGATCTGCTTGTCTTCTACTCGCCGGATCGGCAAACGCTCAAGAGGGCGTCAACCCGATCGACGATCGCGATACCTCTCCGCGAGATCACTTCGAGCTCTCGATGGGATTCATGGGGGGAGAGCGCAGCTACGAACGGACGAACTTCGTGCAAGAGAGCGGAGGACCCGCGCTCGATCTGGATCAGCCGTTCCACAGTGCGCCCTACCATCGGGTGACGACCCTCGGCCTTCGCTACGACGCTCGCCTGGTCGTGAGCTACATCCGCATGACCGCAGGGTTCGACATGCCGTTTGCGACCTACCGGGCGGACGCCACGACCGACAGCTACGACATCGACGGCGAAACCCACACCGTCAGCGCGCGATCGCTCAAAATCAGGGGCCTGCGCTTCGGCATCGGCGGCGAGCTCGGAACCTCGCCCGTGACGCCATTCGTCGACCTCCTCGGAACCGTGAACTGGATCGACACGTCCCTCGACGTCGATCAGGAAACCCGAAAGTACGGCGCCACCACCTTCGGCTTCTCGGTACGCGGCGGCCTCCGCCTCGAGGTCCGACATTGGTTCTTCGCCGCGCTGGCGGGCGAGATCGGATTGAAGAGCGACGTGCTGTGGGGAGCCGAGCTCAGCGTGGGGTTTTCCACGCTCTAGCCGCGCATCCCTTCTCTCTCTGTCTCGACGGTTGCTCACGCGCCTGGCCGTTGATCATCGAGCGGTGCATGGCGGTTCGCCTTACACCACGCGGCAATCGTGACGAGCGTTCGCCGGAAGCGGTCCTTGGCCGTTCGCATCTTCACGTTCCACCGGCCGCTTGGGCTCTTGCGCCAGTGGATCGTGAAGCCGAGGAAGTCGAAGCTCCCGGGGTTGGCCGGGCCGTCGCCGCCCTTCCGGCTTGGTCGGTCGGGCCGCTCGAAGGCGACCAGGCGCGACTTGTCCGGATGGAGCGTGAGTCCGTACCGCTCGAATCGCTTCGGCAGGACGGCCATCACGCGCCGGGCGTCATCCTCGTGTGCGAAAACCAACACGGCATCGTCGGCGTAGCGGACGAGCTGGGCGGCACCACGCATGCGCGGCAGCACCTCTCGTTCAAACCACGTGTCGATCACCGTGTGCAGGTAGATGTTCGCGAGCAGGGGTGAGATGACTCCACCCTGCGGCGTGCCGGCGTCGCTTCGCCGAAGCGCGCCGTCCTCCATCACACCTGCGTTGAGCCACTTGCCGACGAGTCGAACAATCACTCCATCGCGCACCCTCTGACGCAACACCTCCTGCAACCGGCGATGGTCGATCGTGTCGAAATACTTTCGTATGTCGATCTCGATCACCCATCCGCCTGCCGTTCGCGTCGCTGCCGTTCCAGATCGCATCCAGCGCTTGATGCGCCGAGCGACCTGGCCGAAAGCCGTGCGAGCAGTCGAGAAACTCCTGCTCGTAGACGGCCTCCAGCACCATCGCCACCGCGCGCTGCAGTACCTTGTCCTCGAAGGTCGGGATGCCGAGCGGCCTCCGCTCGCCATTCGCCTTCGGGATATACGTCCGCCGTACGGGCGGCGCGCGGTACGTTCCGGTCTTCGCGCGGTCGAGCAGCCGCTGGAGGTTCCCCTCCAGATCCGCGGCGTACTCCTCTGCGCTCTGCCCGTCGATACCGCGCGCTCCGTCCTTGCGCGTGCGTCGGTACGCCTCGCGTAGCCACTCGATGTCGAGGTGATGTGACAGCGTCGTGAGCGGCGAGTTCGGAAACTGCCGCGCCAGTGCCGCTATCCGTTCAAGTCTCGTTGAGATGGTCGTCGAGCTCCTCGTCTCGTCCATCGTTCCCTCGCTCGGTTTCGTGTCCCGGCGCCGCCCTTTGCTCGGCAGGGTCCTCGGGGTGAGTTCCCCCGCTTCATCGCTCGTACTGCGGCGCTCCGACTTCCCGCTCGCCCCGCTCCGCTCACTCGCGCTCGCTCGGCAGTTCTGTCTTGCAACGGAGCAAACGGGATCTCCCAAGTTCCTCGGCGGCCCTCGCCGTACATGCCCCAGGTCTTTGTCTCCGGTGGAACCGCAGCGCAGACCTCCGGGACGATGTCCCTACGCTTCGCGCTACCGGTGTTGCCTTCCGCCTCTTCCGCGGCGTCGGCTTCCACGACTACTCCGATTTCGGAGACCCATCCCACGGCCTGCACGCTCGCTGTCTACGCTTCGCCGTGCCGGTTACCCGCACGATCGGTGCGCTCATCGAAGTGCATCGGCACGAAGCGCAGGTCATCACCTATCTACGACTTGCCCGATTGCCCGTCGGCCTGCTCGTCAACTTCAACGAGGTTGTCCTGCGAAATGGACTGCGGACTCACGTCCGACCACCGAGCGTTTCCTCCCGCTCTTCCGCCCTCCCTGTGCAATCCAAATGAGGGGATGCCTCAGGGTGCGACCTCATGGGCGCGCGCCGTGGTACTTCGCAGTCACCGAGCGTTGAAGCGTCTTTACCGTCTCGGCAGTCAGAGCTTTGCTGCACTCGTTTCCCGCGCTGAGAATGCAGAACGGAACAAGCAACAAGCAACAAGCAACGGCCAACTCGCCGTCGGCAATCAACGGCCCGCGAATTGCGAGCCGTCGAACGCGTACTTGCGCGGTGAGCTCCCGCTCCAGGGCAGAAGCAGGGGCTCGAGGCCACCGGCTGCGGTGGTATCGGGCGGAAATGGATAGCTCTTCTCCGTCCAGCCGATGGCGCGGCCGGGGCGGAGCTCGATGCGGACGCCCTTGTCGCCGGGGATGAACGCGACGGCGCCGAGGACCCGATCGCTCTTGAGCTGGCGGCCGGTTTCGGCTGCGAACACGCGTTTGATGGCCAGCTCCCCCACCTGGTAGATGAAGAGGGCGTAGCGATCGACCACGTCGCCGCCGAGCTCCTTCGAAGCCTTTGCGTGGAGCACTCCGCGCACGATGATCTCGGCCTTGCCATCCCCGGTGAGATCGCGGGCCGTCACGTCGAGGACGTCCTTGGCGTCGGCGAGGCCGATGGTGATGAAGGAAAACGTCGTGCCGCCTCGGTAGCCTTTGCCGAAGACGACGATGTCCTTGTCGTGGACCAGGATGCGCTCGGTTTGGGTGTCCCCGGCGACATCGGTGACGAAGTCGAAGCGCGGCGACTTGTTGCCGACTTTGCGCTCTTTTCTGTAGAGGGCGTAGAGTCGATCGAGCATCTCGTCGGCGGTGGGTGGGCGCGGCGGCGGCGGCGCGGGGGGGCCGGTCTTCTTGGGCTTCTTGTGGGGTCCGGCCTTCTTGCCGGCCTGAGTGCTCTCGTCCACCTGGACGAAGGCCTTTCCATCCCATTGGAACGTCCGGCTCTTGATGGTTTGCCAAGGCAAAAACGCGCTGCCCATGTCTTCCGACGTGGGCTCGGCATAGGAGTCCGGTTCGAAGCCTTCGGCTTTGCCCTGGGAGATCTCGATCGCGAAGAGCTTTCCCTTCTTCACGATCTTGACCTGGTTTTCGACGTGCCCCTTCTCGGTGACGATGGCCACCTCGTGGGAGAATGCGGCGAAGGGCGTGTCGCTCGAACCCACTTTGAGCACCTGAACGATCTCGCGATACTTGTCGGAAGCTCCGATTCGCTTCTGGATCAAGATGTCTTGCTTGCCGTCTCCGTCGAAGTCCCGGAGCGCGAGACGCGTGACCATGCTGGCATCCGATACGCCGAGCTCGCCGAAGTAGAACTGCTTTCCGCCGCGATACTTGGGGCCAACGATGGTGAGATACCCACCGTAGACCGCCACGCGCTCGAACATTCGATCGCCCGCAACGTCGCCGTACACCTCGCGGGATGGATTGCGCGACAGTCCCTTGGCGCGGATCAGACTCGCGTCGAGACCGCTCTCCGCTTCGAGCTGGAGCGGCGGAAGCGAAGCCCCCGCGCTGCCCTTTGCCGTGGCGAAAACGGCCCGGATCGAGCCGGCGGAATCCGCGTCGGTGAAGCGAAGCGCGCCTCGCATTCCGACCCGGGTGACGTTCGTTTCCTTGAGGGCGCTCCACGGGATTTTTGCCTCGAAGGTGTACCCGCCCTTGGCGGGAGCTTCGACCAGCTGGGCGCCCGGCACGTCGTGGCCCCCGGATCGAACTACCCCAGGGAGCTTTCCCGGATCGCCCGGATACAGATCGATGCTGTGAGTCGAAAATCCCTTCCCGCTCGCGTTCGGAATCGCAACGATGAGCGTTCCGTGATCTTCGCCGCTTCCCGCGCTCTGGGTGCGGACGAGCTTGTTGTCGACGACCTTGAACGCGACGAACAAGTACTTGTCGTCATACGCGATCTGGGCCGACGCACGGTCACCGCCGGCGCTGCCTCGAAGCGTGTCGCCGAGGCCGGTCATTTTCCCGGGCCAGTCGGAGAGCTCTCCGTCGATGCGGACTTTTCCTACCTCGGCGGCTTCGAGCAATCGGCCTGCGGCAGCGGCCGGCGAAGCCATGGCACCGAGCGCGAGAGCTACGAGAACTGATACGAGACCCGAGCGCGGAGCCATCTCAGCGCTTCATGCGAAGCTGGTCTTGCTCCTGGGCTTCGAGCTCTGCGAGCGCGCGCGCCAGCTCCTCCTGCTCCGCAGCATCGAGCTCGCCTTCCTTCTCCTCGACTCGAACCGGTGCCGCCTCCGCGGGTGCTGCTTCGGGCGGCAAGATGCCCATCTTGCGCTTGAGCAGCTCGAGATCTTCATCCGCACCGGCGGTCGCTTCCAGGTTTTGGAACTTCGTTGCGAGCACGTCGCCGGAATACTCCTCGGCCAGCTCCGCGCCGGCTTCGGCCTCTGCCTCCATCTGGTCGATGCGGCCTTCCATCTGCTCGAAGGCTTCGAATGCGCTCGCATTCTTCAGCCCGCTCATCGTTTCCTGGATCTGCTTCTGAGCCTCCGCGCGCTTCTTGCGTGCGATGAGCAGGTTCTTCTTGCGCTTGGCTTCCTCGATCTTGGAGTTCAAGGCGCGCAGAGCGAGCTTGAGCTGCTCGACAGCCTGCTTCTGCTTCTGCCACTGAATTCGATACTGCTCGGCGAGCTGGCCGTGCTCCTTCTTGCGCGCGAGCCCTTCTTTCGCGAGGGCATCGTCATTGGCGCGCACCGCCATCATCGCGCGACGCTCCCACTCCGCCGCGGTCGCCGCCTCCGCCTCCGCTTGCTTGGCCAGTCGTTTTTCGTCAGCGATCGAGGAAGCAACTTGCTTCTTCGCCTCGATGAGCTGGGTGTTCATGTCGATGACGATCTGATTCAGCATCTTTTCGGGATCTTCGGCCCGGCTGATCAGGTCGTTCAGGTTCGATTTGATGAGTCGCGCGAGGCGAGCAAAGATTCCCATGACCGCTTCCTCAACCAGTCTTCTGCGTCAGGTCTCGCAGCACGGGAATGTGCTTGCTGAGGGCCATTCCCATATCGGCGAGCACGGCTTCGAGCTCGTTCATGTCGAGGTTTTCCAGCTCCAGCGCCGCTTGGAGAACGATGTTTTCCCCATCCAGTGCGTAGGCGGCATGCAGCAAGTCACTGCCGTTCAGCTCCAGGAGCTTGCGGAAAAGCTTCGCCTGCAGAGCGGTGTCGCCTTTTGGCGATGCGCCGATCGCAACCTGGCTCACGAGCACCGGTGCGGCCATGCGCAAGGCCACCGGCGTCAGATTCGTGCCGATGGCGACGAGAAACGTTCCGTTGTCACGTCGCTCGAATCTGCGCTCGAGGCGGTTCAGGAGCTGTTCGAGATCTTCTTCGCTCTTGACCATGGGGCGCCTACGGTATCATGCGGGCGCGGCGATGGTAACGCCCAGGAAATGCCTGGATGCGAGCGTCAGCCGACGCGCCGGATGGGCGGTCCGTCGCGACTCGCCCGCACCTCCACGACTTGGTCCGGGAGAGGCGCTTCGGGCTGCACCGTGACGTGCTCGAGGGAAAAGTCTCGACGAAGCGTCTCGGCCACGGCCTGGCACACGTCCACGCCATGCACGCCGCGCTCGAGCGTGACGTGCACGGTGAGCGCGTCGAACCGATCGGAGATCCGCCAGACGTGGAGATCGTGCAGGCTCGCGACGCCGGGTGTCTTGCAAATCGCGGCTTCAATCGCGGGAACGTCCAGATGACTCGGCGCGGATTCGAGCAGAATGCTCGTGGTCTCTCTTAGAACGCGCCAACCGCTGACCGCGACCAGAATCGCGATCACGACGCTGAGAGCTGGATCGGCGCGCTGCATCCCGAACAGCAGAACGAGCAAGCCGGCGAGCAGCGCGGCCACCGAACCGATGGCGTCGGTCGCAACGTGGGCGAACGCTGCGCGCACGTTGAGACTGTCTTGCTGGGAGCGAAGCAAGATGGCAGCTACCAGGATGTTCACCGCGAGACCCACTCCGGCGATGCCGAGCATCAGCGGCGCCGTGATGGGGTGCGGAGTCCAGCCATCGCTCCACGGCTTCCTTCGTCACCCAGATCGCGGTCACCGCCAGAGCGATGCCGTTGACGAATGCAGCAAGGACTTCCGCGCGTCGAAACCCGAACGTCGAACGCTCGGTTCGGGGTTTGGTGGCCCAACGCTGGGCAAACAGGGCCAGGAGCAGCGCGCCCGCATCGGCCAGCATGTGTCCCGCATCCGCCAGAAGTGCCAGGGAACCCGACAGGATCCCTCCCACCGCCTCGACGACCATGAAGCTCGCGGTGAGCCCGAGAGCGGCAGCGAGGGCGCGGCTCGGCGTCGACCAGTGATCGTGATCGTGGGCCTGCACCGCGTGTTCGTGGGCGTGCCGGCCCATCCGGTCACCGCCGGCGCCGACGGCGAACCAGAAACAGCGCCGACATCGCCAAGCCGACCAGCCAGGGCACCGGCTTCACCGGTCCGGCCGGTACGGAGCAGCCACCGCTGTCACCCGAATCGCCATTCGTTTTCGGTGCGGCCTGGGGCAGGCAGACGTTCTGCCCCGTGTCGCACGTGTAATCGGTGGGGCAAGCTGGATCGCTACCGGCGCACCGGGGCAGACAGATACCGGTCTGTGCTCCGGACTCTCCCAGACACTCGTAATTGGCCGGGCAGGATCCCGCCGTGCATTCCTGGCCGAGCGGGTCATTGCCAGAACCCCCGGCGCCGGCAGCCCCTCCATCCGGCTCCGGCGGCTTGATGCTCGAGCCGGTGGTCGCCCAAAACGGAGGATCGTATCCGCCTTGCGTTGCCGCATCGAGAGCGGTCTGGGTGATCAGATCCTTCCAAGCGCTCGACGTTGCCGTAGACGCTCGATGAGGCACGGCTGTGCGCCCCGCGACAGAACGCCCATCACGCGACCCATTCCGTCGATGGCAGGCCCGCCGGAATCGCCCGGACAAGTGCCGTCCTGGCCCAGCCACTCACTCTCTTTGATGCTGTCGCCAATGGCTCCGGTGCACAGTCCTCCCAGGCACGTCACGATCTTTCCGTCGAGCCGCATGCGAGTGCCGCTCGAGGTGTCGTCGGCTGGGATCGGTCAAGCCGTAGCCGATGGATGAGTAGTCTTCGGGCTGGTCGGGACGCGAATCGATGCGCGGAATGATGGGCGTCGCCTCGCTCTTCGGAATGCCGGCTCCCTCCAGGATGATGAGTGCCACGTCGTTGCCACAGATATCCGTGGAGTCGGGTGGGACGACGACCGTACCCGTTCCCTTGTAGAATTCAGGTCCATCCGCCTTCGGGCCGAACGGTCAGGGTCGAGACCCGGAAGAAGATTGCCGCCACCGAGGAATCCGAAATTCGTTTGCTCCGCAGACGACGCTGCCTTGCGGGCCCGCCGCCACTCGTCAGCGAAACGCAGTGGCGCGCGGTCAGCACCAGGTTCGGAGCGATCAACGTTCCGCTGCAATGTCCGCTGAAGTAACCGAGCGCGCTGAACGCGAGCCCGATCGCGGCCTTGTCGTCTTCATCGACGTATCCGCCGACGATCGGCGCCTGCACGATGGCTGGCTTTTGACGAACTCTCCGAACCCGATCCACAGCCAGCCGCAATGAATGCCGAGCACGCGCACACGATCGCCGTCATCCGCCTCATGCCGAAGCTCCCGCTGAAATTGTGCCGCGAAATGTAGCGGGAGGTCCGAAGAGCGCAAGCGTCGAGGACCGGACCGCTTGGTTTCCCCGGATTTCCGCCTGCGTGAAGGCTTGGGAGCCACGAGGAGCTTTGCTATGCTTGGCCATGTTCGACCCCGATCTCCGCGAATGCCTGACGTTCGACGACGTCTTGCTCGCGCCGGCATACAGCGAGGTGCTTCCCGCACAGGTCGACGTTCGCACTCGCCTCACACGCAACATCGAAATCAACATCCCGCTGGTGAGTGCGGCGATGGACTCGGTCACCGAAGCGCGGGCAGCCATCAGCATGGCGCGCCAGGGCGGGCTCGGTTTCATCCACAAGAATCTGTCGCCCAACGATCAGGCCGCTGAGGTCGACAAGGTCAAACGCGCAGAGAGCGGGATCATCACCGATCCGGTGACGGTGCGCCCCTCGCAGTCACTGCGCGAGGCGCTCGCGGTGATGCGGGATCACGATGTGTCCGGCGTGCCGGTCGTGGAGGGAACGGTGCCGGTCGGTATCTTGACGGCCCGCGACATCCGATTCGAAAAAAACCTGGATCAACCGGTCAGTACCTTGATGACGACGGAGCTCGTCACCGTCGACGCGGGTGTCAGCACGGATCGCTCCCGCGAGCTCTTGCACCAGCACCGCATCGAGAAGCTGCTCGTGGTCGAAGATGGAAAGCTCGTCGGACTCATCACGATCAAGGATCTGCTCCAAGCGGAACGAAACCCGTTGGCCGTCAAGGACGAGCGCGGTCGTCTCCGGGTGGGCGCCGCGGTGGGGCCTGGGCCGGAGGGGGCACGCCGCGTGGATCTCCTGGTCGAAGCCGGAGTCGACGTGATCGTCATCGATACCGCCCACGGCCATTCCAAAGGCGTGCTGGATGCAGTTCGCGACACCAAGAAACGACACGCTGGGATCCAACTGGTCGCTGGCAACATCGCGACCGCGGACGCGGCCCGCGCCCTGATCGAAGCCGGCGTCGACGCAATCAAGGTCGGAATCGGACCCGGCAGCATCTGCACGACGCGCGTGGTGGCCGGCGTGGGCGTTCCGCAGATCACCGCGATCGCCGATTGCGCCAAGATCGCCGACTCGGCGGACATTCCCATGATCGCGGACGGCGGAGTGAAGTTCTCGGGCGATGTCACCAAGGCGATCGCTGCCGGCGCCTCCACGGTCATGATCGGCTCGCTGTTTGCGGGCACCGACGAAGCTCCCGGGGAGCTCGTGCTCTACCAGGGCCGGAGCTACAAGACGTACCGCGGCATGGGCTCGATCGCTGCGATGAAGAGAGGCAGCAAGGATCGCTACGGCCAAGCGGGTACCGCGGACGAAAAGCTCGTACCCGAAGGGATCGAGGGCCGTGTTCCGCATCGTGGGTCGCTCACTCAGGTGCTCGAGCAGCTGGTGGGCGGCCTTCGCTCGGGAATGGGCTACGTCGGAGCGCGCACGGTGCAGGAGCTTCGCAAGAACGCTCGCTTCGTGCGCATCACGGGGGCGGGGCTTCGGGAGAGCCACGTCCACGACGTGATCATCACCGAAGAGAGTCCGAACTACCGCGTTTGAAGCTCGGCGTATCGTTGCTCGCTCGCGCGGGCTCGTCACCCAGATCGAAGCGGTAGGCAAAGCCGATGCTGGCACCAATGCCGGTGACCGACCCAGAGCCTGGCGCGCAACTGCCGATCGTGTCGCTCGTCTGGCGGTAGGCGGTGGCGCTCAACTGGCTGATGAAGGAGACCTCGCGACCGACGTCCAGGTCGAGGCCCAGCCCGCCACCCAGGGAGAAACCTGGTCCGTCGCTGGCGGAGCACGAGTAGGGCTCCGCCGGTTGCACGAACGAAGTGGTCGTCCGCGTCCCGTCGGCATCGGGCGTGTTGCCAGGCCATTCCGAGCTCCAAGAGAACGAACAAGCCAACGCTGTCCGTGCGCCAAGGAAACGCTCGGCCGCCAAACCAGAGCGCGTCCAGCTGTCTTCGAACCGTGAGGCTATCGTCGCCGGGTCCGGAGCGATCGCTCCCGAGCCCGACCCGCTGATAGGAAAGACCGATCGACCACAGTCGGATCGGGCTGAACCAAACTCCGGGACCGAACGCGAACCCGCTCGACTCGCGGGAACGAAATCCGTAGTCGTTGCTGTCACCGGTGCGCTTGTGCAGCCCGCCGTCGAGCTCGATCGCGAGCGTCATCTCGGGCTGCGACGAGGTGGGCTCGCTCGCGCCGGTGTCCGCCGGCATCGTGCCCGGCTGAAAGTAAGGCCCGGACACGGGCGCGCTCGTGATGGGTGGCTGGCTGGGTTCCGCGACCGGAGGCTCCGGTGGCGCGGGAGGCGCTTCGGGCGGCGGAGCTTCCGGCGGCTTGGGCTCGCCATCGGGATTGAGTCCGCCGTCGGGCGGTGGCTCTTCGCCGGACGGCCCTGCGTCTCCCGGTGCGACCGGTGACGTTCCGGCGTCAGGCGGATCGGGTTGTGCCGCGACCGCTGGCGCGACCAGAACGCAGGCTGCGACGCACGAGAGCGCGAAGCGAAAGCGCATGGCGCTCTGGACTATCGTCGGTCGTCCCGGCGCTGGCAATGCAGGCGCGAGCCAGACGCAATGAACCGAGTCCCGCCGTCAGCGTCGTCCAGCGGTCGGCGATCTGGGGCCGCGCCAGGCGGATGGTGTCCACCGCTGCCAGCGTGAACAGCGGCAGGACGAGGGCAAACAGGGCGATCGAGGATCCCACGGGGCCTACGAAGGCGAAAAGTGCATCAAACATGGGGTTTCTCCAAAAACTGGCCGGTTGGACAGTTTTTAAGCACCCGGGCCTGGCCTGTCAACCCCACTCCCCTCACGAAGCCCGGGAGGGGTGAAAATCAGGCATCGACGAGGGAGAGCGCGATGGTCTCCAGAGCTGCCTGGAGGGCCTCTTCGTCCTCGGGGCTCGGGCGGTCGAAATAGTCGTGGAGGGCCAATCCATCCAGGAGCCCGAGCACCAAGCGGGGCACGATGCACAGGGGAACTCTGGGGCGGAGCCCGAGGACCGCGAAGCCCTGCTCCAGGTGGCGCAGGACCTCGCTGCGGTTCGCCTCGAACAGCTTGGAGAGCTCCTTGCGGAGCTTGGGATCGTCAGATCCCCTGGGCCATGAGGTCGGAGAGCACGCGCATCTCCGGGTTGGCGTCCCGACGCTCGACGCGCATCGCCCGAAGCGCGCGGCGTATTTTTTCAGCCGGCTCGCCCGGTTCGTTCCAGACGGCCTCGACCCGCTGCCGCATCGCGCCCGCGCACGCCTCGAGCACGTGGGCGATGAGATCTTCCTTGCTCTCGAAGTGGTAGTGCACCGCGCCTTTGCTCATCCCAGCGGCCTGAGCAATCTCGCTGACGCTGGTGTGGGCGTAGCCCTGCTGCGACAGAACGCGGATGGCCGCATCCAGAACCTGGCGGCGGCTGGTCTCGCTCTTTTTGTAGGTCCGGCGGCGCTGCACTTCCTCTCGCCATACCCCTTCCGGAGCGGCCCCGAAAGCCGTCTCGGTCGGATTGACAGCCGACATGCCGGCTGCCAGAGTCCGCCGCGGAGAGATGACCGAGAGGCCGAAGGTGCCTGATTCGAAATCAGGTGTACCCGTGAGGGTACCGTGGGTTCGAATCCCACTCTCTCCGCTGCCGAGAGATGGGATCCGGGCCGTTGGCTCGAATCCCACGCTCCCAGCAGGGCGGACTTGGGATTCGGGCGTTCGGCTCGAGCCTAGCTCCGCCAGGAACCTGAGGAAGCTCGGTTCCGGAGAGGTGACCGAGTGGCCGAAGGTGCATGATTGGAAATCATGTGTACGGGCAACCGTACCGAGGGTTCGAATCCCTCCCTCTCCGCAAAGCGAAGACAAGCGATTCGGGCCTTCGGCTCGAATCCTTCCCTCTCCGCAAGAATGCGTCGACGAGTGATTCGCCGGGTAGCCCTTCTCGCGGGGATTTCCCTCGCCCTCGTGGCGTGCAGAAACAACAATCGCCCGATCGGGTACACGCCGCGCTCGGAGGCGGATACGGCGCGGGCCGAAGAGCCACCCACCGGCGGAGGAGGCTTCGACTTCGGCTCGAGCGCCGCCGATGTGGCCGCGAAGTGTCGAGCTCAGCGCGGCAAAGTCGGAAAGTCCGGGCAAGTGAGCGCATGCACGACGCCACACCCCGAGGTCGGCGCGACCCTGCTCACGCTCGTGGAGTACTGCCAGGGAGCCGTGTGCCGGGTCCACAGCTTGATGGTTCTCGAGCATCGGGACGCCGAGAGTTGGCTCATTCCGTTCGAGCAACTCCGTCGCCAGCTACAAGTGCGATACGGCGCACCCGACGAGACCCACACCGAGTTTCCAGCCTCGTGCGAAGAGGACTTCGCTGGCTGCGTGAAGAGCGGCAAGGCGTCCGCCACGCTGCGCTGGCGGTGGGAGGATGGGCATGCCGTCATGCTCCGAATCGGCTCGATTGCTCAGGTTCCGGCGGCGATCAGCGTTTCGTATTCGGACAGAGAGGCCCCGGCGGAATGATCGAGCGGCCGATGTCGGCCTCACATCCGGCTCTTCGGGACGATAGCGTTGGTCGTGCGGCGCCACACGCTGTAGGTCGAGAGTGACCGCGGCCGCTCTTTCGAATGCAGGTCGGGAGCCTATTCGACCATGGTGCTGGCGCTGCGCGACGTAGTCCCTCGTCAACGTCGATCGGCGTGCGATTCGGGTGCCGGAGATTTGGCGGGCGTACCCGTACACTTCGACGATGCATCTTCGCACCGCGGTTTGCGTACTGGGATGGGTCGTGGCTGCCTGCGCCAGCCCTTCCACGGGTTTCGGCACCGGCAACGACGCCGGTGACACTCCGCCCGGGGAAGCGGGGACGGACGCGGAAGTGCCGGTCCCGGTGGAGTATGGGTCCACGTTCCTGGCACTCGCGCTCCGTGGCGATGGCGCGACGGGTGTCGTCTACGAAGGCAACGGCTTCTTCTCACACAGTTTCCCGGGCGAGGCAGCACTGGGGAATGGGCCAGTGGCCGCAACGTCGGTCGCCACGGATCACACCGGGCTCGTCGTGTGGACTGCGGTGGCCGCTGGACCCGCGGGTGGAACCCTCCGCTTTGCAGAATGGAAGGGTGGGGAGACCTGGACGGAGTTCGCCAACGTCCCGAGCGCTCTGTCCCCCGACGCCTATCTCACTCCCATGGCACTCATGTTCCGGGCAGGAGTGCACATGCTCGCGTACGGCGTGATGGAGGGCTCGACTCCGAAGTACGTGTACCAGCTGTTCGATCCCAAGACGGGCGCATGGACCGAGCCGAGACCGCTGGCGCCCGAGACGCAGTATCCGAGCAGCATACGACTCGCTCCATCGGCCGCCAGCGAGGACGAGATCTACATCACCATCACGGACGGGCCGAGTGCGCGAGTCGGGTCGTTCCGTCCCTCGTTCGACGCGGCGCCTCCCGACCTCACGCTGATCCCGGTGAGCAATGGGACTTCGTCATATCCGAATGCGACCTATTCGCTCGCACTCACTCCCGTCGGTGCCACGCAGCCCGTCCAGGTCACGTTCTCGTTGTTCCCGAGCGGCGATCCGTGCCCGTACTATCTCCCGGGTGCGAGCCCGCAAAACGTCCCGAGCGAGTGTGCGCTGATGGAGCCCATCGTGCCGCGCGTCAGGACTTCGTCGACGGTGACGCTGTTGTGCTCGCTCAATGACGGCGAAAATGACGACACGCGCGAGATGGTGGGTACGTTGGCAGGCGACCCGCCCAGCTTCACCTGGCAGGTCACGCGAGACACTCCTCTCGGGTGGCAATGGCCGACTGCATACCTACCCGGTATCCCGCCCGACACGAGCTACGTGGTCGGCGTGCTGTCCAACTCGGGTACAGGTGCGCCCGAGGCCGGATTCGTCAAGAACCTGGACTCGGAGTTCTTTGCCTTCGCCAACGGCGAAAGCGTCGGCGCATCGGTCGGACCGTAATTCCAAGCGTCGTCCGACCCAGCATCTGCTTCGCCAGTTTCGCTATCCGTTCGAGTTTCGTACTGCATCTGCTGGAGCCTTCCCCATGTGTCGCTTTTGTTGCCCCGCCCTCGTCGGTGCTCGCGGCCTTCGGCCGCTCCGCTCCGCCGGTCCCCCCCAAAGGCGTGCTCGCACGCCGAGTCTTCTCTTGGGTGAGCTCGGACGTTGCGCTTGGGAAGGATGAAGAATCTACTTCGGCGCGCTGCGCGCAGGAGGGGGGGACGCGGTTCTTTTTGGCTTGGGCGCCACGGCTTCGCCGGGCACGAAGAGGCGCATTGCCTTGCGTCAGTTCTGTTGCCTGGCCATTTGGGTTTCGGGGGCTGAAGGCGCGAGGTGTGCGCTCTGCCACTCGGCGCGCAGTTCGTCGAGCACCCGTGCGACTCGGTGGAAATTCGATGGGCGCTTCGAGGCTCGCGGTGACCGTCGTGGCTTCGCCCCATCTCCGGCTCGAAGGCAGCCGCCGCTCGAGGTGTGGCACGAGTTTCCTTTGCCGCGAGGACAGCCTGCTTCGCTTTGCCGTCGCTCTTCCGCGCCGCTCGAGCTCGTGGTCCGCTATCTCGACGGGCGCCAGCATCTGCCTCTCATCGAGCTTTGCGACGCGGCTTGAGCCCGCTGCGTGGGAAGCGTGAAACCGCGCGTGTGCGTGATGGGGAGCTCCATCTCGCCGCACGCGACGGCGAAATGCGCGTCTGCATCGTGAGACCGTCTGCGCGTTTTGTGTCCTCGTCGACCCTCAAATTTGCCTCATTTGTGCCGTGGAAAACTCCCTGAACCACTACACGGTCTTCAAAGAACGATGCTCACGTGAACTTCTCGCGGAATGCTGCGACAACGCGTGCGTCTACGTCCCTTTCGAGATTGATGAGGCGCGTCGCGGGCAGTCGTTCCAGCGGCGGTGTTGCCATCGCCGCCTGGATGCCTTCGTATGCCGCTCCTCGCATTTCGGTCAGCTCGTTCTTATCCGAAAGTATGGCACACAGACGGTTCGCCATCTCGTTACGCAGCACGACGTTCTCCACCCGGGGCAAGAGCTCGCCAAGACCGCAGATCGCGATTGCGCGAACCTCCTCATCCGGTTCGGTATCCACCATTTGAAGGCATTTCGCAGCGAACGCCGCGATCCGAAATCGAGTGAACAGGACCCCGGCAGCGTTCCAGCGCACCATCGGATCGGCGTGCGTAAGGTGCGGGAGAATATCTCCTGCCAGCACTGCTGCCCCGCAGTCTGCGGCAGTGGTAATCGCAGTGAACGGGTTGGCCGGACCGCGTAGTGCAACGCGCAGCGCTGTCTTCTGGTGTTCCGTCAGCCGCCCGGTTGTCGCGAACGCTTCTGCAATCTCATGGAGGTTCACGCGGGACAAATCCTTCCGAGTAGTCGAGCAAGTTGCTAGCATCGGACAATTCGGCCTCCAAGACTTCGCGTGCTTCCGCAGAAATCCGCGGGTCCTCGAGTTGTCGCTTGATCCGCTCGATACGATTTACCAGGCCACGCTGCGCGTTCCTCACCTTGGTAACGTGATCAAATCCCGTTTGTTCGCCTGCTAGCTCTCGACGAGCGGCATCAACCGATGTTTCTGCCTTTCCTTTGCCTTGGCGCTCCAGCAGTTGCTCTTTGTATCGGTCAGTCGGTGCGGTCGCGCGGTTGGCCGCCCTTCTCGCCGCAAATACTTGATTAAACGACTCGCCGAAATGGGCGGCGCCCGCAACGGCCGTCGTTACGCCGTGCGCTACGACTGGTTCCGACCCCGCAACTACGAATTCGCCGCCTTCCGGCGTAGTCAGTGTGCAAATGCTTCGCCGCTCAGGCCAAATCCGGCCTCGTAAAACCCTTGCACCGTAGCGCCGAAGCTTCCTGCAGAGTATCCGAGCCGGTAATGCTCGGGATCTTTTGCAGCGGCAACCGAGTTTTTGTAGAACGCATCATGAGCCTGGCTCAAAGTATTCGCGTCAACAAAACCGCCAGCTATGCCACGAACAACATCTTTCCAGTCGCGACCGTCAGGATCCACCATTCGGATCGGGTTTTGGATTGAGTACGCAAAGAGATTCAAGTTCTCCGGTCGGTAGACGCCAAAGTATCCGAAGTCCTCGAGCTTCGAGTCGGTGGACTGCCAAACACTCGTCCTCGGATCGTAATACCGCGCCCCAAAGTAGTAGAGTTCCGTCTCCTCATCGAGTTCCTTGCTCGTGAAGAGATACGGCAACTTCTCCGTATTCTTGTGCTCCGAGACCCAAGTCTCCCCGAACGGGAAGTACTGCACGTGCTCGTACAGCTCCCCGCTCGCATCCGTCACGTACTCCGTCGAGCCCAAATGATCTGGGTGGTAGAAGAAAACGAAATTGTCCTCCGCCAAATTCGCCGGCATCTTGTTGCCCGCGTAATGCGGATTCTGGATCGTCTTCTTCCCGTTCCCGGGCTGCTTCGCCCAAGGCCCGAGCGTCGTCCCGAAGAAATCTCCCGGATCCACGTTGGCGCTCCCCGGCACGACCTTGCTCGCGATCCGCGTCTCCCCCACGAACACATGCTTCGTCCCGACGCTCTTGTTCCGTATGGTCCAAAACTGATTGACGTACGCAGTCTCGCCCTGCTCGGTCCTCTTGATCACCCGCTCGCCAGCGTCGTTGTACTTGTAGTGCGAGGTCCTGCCGTTATCGTGGATCTCCTGGATCCGATTCTCCTCGTCCCAGACGATGACGCGCTTCTGCCCGCTCGTTAGGTCGTCCCACCCCGTCTGGTTGCCGTTTTTGTCGTAGGAATAGGCAAAATCTCCGATCTTGGTCGGCGCGTGGGGGTGGCCGCTCGTGTACGCGTAGCTGTTGGCGTAGCTCGTCTTCTTGTACGGCACCGTCGCTCCGCCCGGCGTGACCTTCTGATGGCCCTGGAGCTTCTGCGTGATGTTGTGCCTTTGTTGCCCCGCCCTCGTCGGTGCTCGCGGCCTTCGGCCGCTCCGCTCCGCCGGTCCCCCCCAAACCTGTGCTCGCGCACCGCGTTTCCTCTCCGGGGTTGGTAGTCGTTGCACTCGGGAAGGTCGAGCTTCTACTCGGGTGCGCTGCGCGCAGGAGGGGGGGACGCGCTTCGCTTGTCTCTGCGCGCCTCCGCTTCGCTGGGGGCGACGAAGGAGCGTCGCGCCTTTCGTCAGTTCTGTTGCCTGGTCGGCGACGAACACCGCCCGCAAGCCTCGCTTGGTGCCGCGACTCCCATCGATGGACGGCTCGCAGCTCGAAGCCGTCCTCCGCTCGAGGTGCGTCACAGGTTTCCGCTGCCCCGAGGACAGCCTGCTCCGCTTCGCCGTCGCTCTTCCGCGCCGCTCGAGCTCGTGGTCCGCTATCTCGACGGGCGTCCGCATCTTCCCCTCATCCGGCTCCGCGACGCGGCTTGAGCCGGCTGCGTCCGAAGCATGAAACCGCGCGTGTGCGTGATGCGGAGCTCCATCCGCGCGCTTGCGAGGGCGAAATGGGCGTCTGCATCGGGAGATCGTCTGCGTGTTTTGTGTCGTCGTCGAGCTTCAAAATTGCCTCGTTTTGCGGTGGAAAGGTCGATGAACCACTACATGGGAAGCGTGAAACCGCGCGTGTGCGTGATGGGGTGCTCATCCGCACGCTTGCGACAGCGAAATGGGCGTCTGCGTCACGAGCTCGGGTGCGCCTTTTGTTTCGTCGTCGAGCTTCAAAATCGCCTCATTTTGGCCGTGGAAAAGTCGGTGAGCCGCTACACCTGCACACGTTTAGTGGACGCTTTTAGGCGCCGATCTTCTGCGCTGTGCCCGGCTCGGCTGGACACGTAGGCGTCTCACTCGCGAGCCGATCAAAGACCTCGCTGAGATGTCGATACACAGCCTCCTGCCGGAGTGGTTCAGCATCTATTGTCGACGTAGAGTCGCCATCGCGAAAGCGCAATAACAATGCCGACGGTGTACGCGCAGGTACACAGCCCGGGGCGAAGCCCGCTTCGAGAACCTTTGTCAGCTCCTCTGCGTGGCGATCGAGCGCCCGATCGGACGAGGCTGCCCACGCAAAGTGTCCACTGGCCAGAACTGTGCCACCGTCCCAAAGGCTGAATGCAATCCGCGTCTGTCCGCTCAATTGGCTGCGTGGCGGCGGGCGCGCCGTAAGCAATCTGGCACTTGGGACCGATGAAAGCTCCAGGTCAATGTGCTTGGGAACATCCGCAGCATACGGTTCCATTCGCACCGGTTTTACGGCCGATGCCGTAACTGGCACAAATGCCAACTCGCGCGCCTGATCGCGGACGACACTCCCGGCGAACGCCTTCACCCTGCGCCTTGCGTCCGTTTTGCTGAAGTCCACACCACCCGTGGAATCGAATACCAAGCCGCTCTCGCTTTGTACGACGTACGCCGCACCGGTTGCGAGATCGTAGGCGTACAGTCCGTCAGCGAACGAGTAATGCCCCCTGCGGCCACGCAGCACCAACCACCCGCGCTCCGGTCCTCGCAAGCGCACCCGTGCGTAGCGCCCGACTCGTGGCGCTCCGCGAATCGTGCACGAAACCCAAGCCTCGAACATTGTCGGTTTGGGATCTGCGAATTCATCTCGTGCGTGAGCGCAAGGATCCCGTTCACTGCTCAGGCGCTCTAGAGTTTGGACCACGTCCCTAGAGTTCTGCGCCGACCGAGCGAACGACGCTTCTGCGCGCCTCCTATAGCTCAAGCTTCGGTCGCACTCTGGTTCACCGTGCTGACAGAGCCACCTTCCAAGCGCGAGACGTTCTTCGTCGTCGAGTGATGGCCTGGGCTCTGGAGGTACGGCAAAGCTGCGGCGGCCAAGCCCTTCGAATCCACCCACGGATGCCTCGAGACAGTCGCGCAAACCATTCGCCCAGAGCTGCTTGAGCTCAGGCGGACTCAGCCCCATCGGCAGTGGAAAGAATCGGACAAAGTGCGCAACACAGGGATTTCGCCAAACCTCCTTTAGGTCGACGACAGAGCGTGGTTGCAGCTTCTCTATCTGCTTGCGAACCAGTGCAGCCAACTCTTGATTGCATCCCGGAAGAGGCCGGATCGACGCTCCGACGTTCGACTCTCCGCTCGCCTTCGGTGCTCCGGGGGTCCGGCCGTGCTGGGAGTCCGGCGGGACGACTCCCACACAACTGCACAGTAGGGTGCAGTACACGCACCAATGGTTTAACTGCCGTAGCGATCGCCTCCGCATTTTTCGATACACGGAATCGGAGCGTCCCAAACAACCGCGATTCAAGCTGTGCATCGCAATTCATTCATTCGTACAGGTCATGCTGCCGCGGAGGATTTCTCCTCAGGAGCTTGTTCTCCCACTGCATCGCTCGGCCTTCGTCAAGCCCCACCGTGCCATGCAGTAGCACCTCGTGCCACACTGCCTCTCCCGCAGTGTATCCAGGGTCGCCCTGTTGTTGCGCACGCTTGCTCTTCTCGTTCAAGATGTTGTAGTCAATGACCGAAACCGACGCCATCCGCCTATTCCCGTACATCATTGGCGCGCCCGTTTTCTTGTTCTTGGGGTCGGTTTCCGTGCTCGCACCGCCGCTTTCTGCGACGCTATAATCGCTCTTCATGCTGTCGTCGCGCGCTCGCACAGCCTTCGTATCCGGCCTCCGCGGATCGCGCGACGTTGTGACGTTCTCGATCAAATGCACGACCTGCTTGTCCTTCGTTATCGCTATCAAGTAGCCGATGGCCATGCCGCGGCGTGCGCTCAGCAATGCCCGTCGCTGCGCTTTTGTCTGGGTAACTACGAATCTCGTGTCGTAGCCATGCCTGACGGCGTGTACCACACCGTATTTCCCGACAAATTGTGCGAGAGCTGTCCTGGTCTGTTCAGTCCGCCGACGATCTCGGCCGTGCTGAATAACCCACGCACCATTCGGATCGGTGAGCATCAACGGATTGGCCCACGCATACGTGTAGGCGGCGAAGTTGGCTGAAGCGTACACGCCATCACTGGGTTGGCCGCTGAGGTAGTCTTCGATAGCCGGATCGGCTGACTGCCAAACGCTCGTCCTCGGATCGTAATACCGCGCCCCAAAGTAGTAGAGCTCCGTCTCCTCATCGAGCTCCTTGCTCGTGAAGAGGTACGGCAACTTCTCCGTATTCTTGTGCTCGGAAACCCAAGTCTCCCCGAACGGGAAGTACTGCACGTGCTCGTACAGCTCCCCCGCCGCATCCGTCACGTACTCCGTCGAGCCCAGGTGGTCCGGGTGGTAAAAGAAAACAAAATTGTCCTCCGCCAAGTTCGCCGGCATCTTGTTGCCCGCGTAGTGCGGATTCTGGATCGTCTTCTTCCCGTTTCCGGGCTGCTTCGCCCACGGCCCGAGCGTCGTCCCGAACAGGTCTCCCGGATCGACGTTGGCGCTCCCCGGCACGACCTTGCTCGCAATCCGCGTCTCCCCCACGAACACATGCTTCGTCCCGACGGATTTGTTCCGGATCGTCCAAAACTGATTGACGTACGCAGTCTCCCCCTGCTCCGTCCGCTTGATCACGCGCTCGCCCGCGTCGTTGTACTTGTACTCGCTCGTCCTCCCGTTATCGTGGATCTCCTGGATCCGATTCTCCTCGTCCCACACGATGACGCGCTTCTGCCCGCTCGTTAGGTCGTCCCAGCCCGTCTGGTTGCCGTTTTTGTCGCTTTGATGCCCCCCCTCGTCGGTGCTCGGCGCTTCGCGCCTGCGCTCCGCCGGTCCCCCCCAAAGGCGTGCTCGCGCACAAGTTCTTTTCTCTCGTGAGCTCTGTCGTTGCGCTCGGGAACGTCGAGCTTCAACTCGGGTGCGCTGCGCGCGCCAGGGGGGGACGCGCTTCGCTTGTCTCTGCGCGCCCCTCCTTCGCCGTGCGCGAAGAGGAGGCGGCGTGCCTCGCGTCAGTTCTGTTGCCTTGCTGAACGCATCACGGGAGCGGCGAGCAGGAGCTGGCTGCGCTTGCCCCCCAATTTCGATTCCCGTCGCTGTCGTCATCCCGCTTGCTCGACGTTAATACGTATTAACGTGACCTCGTCGCCTCCTCACCCGATCATAACGTCGATCGCGATCACCTGACGCTTCACCGAATCGGCCGCGCATCGCTTCGGCCCGGCAGGGTGGCCGGACTTCGCCACTCCCGCGCACGCTCTGTGCCGCGCCGCGACCTCGGACTGTTTTCGAATCGGAGCGCTCGCTCGCCGCGGCCTCCGCCTTCGCGACGCGTCACAGATCCTGCGCGATCTCGGGCAAAGCCCGGCCACCCTGCCGGGCCTCGGGAGGCTTCATGCGCGAATCGGTCAAACTCCGTCAGAAAAACTCGGCACTTCTGGGCTCGCGGGCGCGCGATCTGCGCGCGCGAGCGACGCGCTCGGAAGAGAAATTGTGGAACGAGCTTCGGGGCGGCAAGCTCGGCTCGGTGTTTCGCCGCCAGGTGCCTGTCGCTGGGCGTTTCATTGCGGATTTTCTATCCACCAGTGCCCGCGTCGTGGTCGAAGTCGATGGGGGGAGCCATCGCGGGCGCGAGGCGCGCGATGCGCGGCGCGATCGCGTGCTTCGCCGGCTCGGGTTTTGCGTCGTGCACGTCGAGGCGGAGCTCGTCGAGCGAGATCTCGCGCAAGCCGTTGCACGCGTTCGCGCGGCGCTGGCGCTCGGTCGCTGAAGGCGGCGGCGGCGCGGTGGAGAGGACTTTCTCCACCACGCCACGCGCGCGTTTTCAAGGAGCGAGCCGTATTGCGACGGAGACTTCGGCGAGTCTGTTCGAGAGTACACTCACTCGACGAACTGCTCAATCGCTCTCGAGCTCGCGTGACGGATCTTTTGGTCCCGATTTTTCTCCGCATGGACCGTGCCACGAAAGTCGCTCGTTGCGTGTGCGTGATGGGGAGCTCCATCTCGCCGCACGCCGCACGCGACGACGAAGTGAGGGACGCAGCATGAGATCGTCGGATCGTTTTCCCTCGTCGAGCCTAAAAATCGCCTCATTTTGCCGTGGAAAAGTCGGTGAACCGGTACACCGCTGCTGCTTCTCGTGGCCGAGATGCTCGGTCAGCTCGGCGTCCAACAGCCGCTCCATCACGGCCCCCTTCAGCTTGGTGAAAACCCCCTCCGGGCCGAAGAGGTCTTGCTAGAACTGGCACCCCTCCAGCAGCGAGTCGAGCAGCTCGCGCTTGGCCAGAGCCACGTCTCGGTTGCTAGGCTTATCGTTGGTTTCTTTCTTGGTTTCCATGAGCGACTCCTTTTGAGTCGCCTGTCAGGTCAACTTACACAAGTTTTCTGACACTCCCTCGCTTGTCTCTGCGCGCCCCTCCTTCGCCGTGCGCGAAGAGGAGGCGGCGTGCCTCGCGTCAGTTCTGTTGCCTTGCTGAACGCATCACGGGAGCGGCGAGCAGGAGCTGGCTGCGCTTGCCCCCCAATTTCGATTCCCGTCGCTGTCGTCATCCCGCTTGCTCGACGTTAATACGTATTAACGTGACCTCGTCGCCTCCTCACCCGATCATAACGTCGATCGCGATCACCTGACGCTTCACCGAATCGGCCGCGCATCGCTTCGGCCCGGCAGGGCGGCCGGACTTCGCCACTCCCGCGCACGCTCTGTGCCGCGCCGCGACCTCGGACTGTTTTCGAATCGGAGCGCTCGCTCGCCGCGGCCTCCGCCTTCGCGACGCGTCACAGAATCCTGCGCGATCTCGGGCAAAGCCCGGCCACCCTGCCGGGCCTCGGGAGGCTTCATGCGCGAATCGGTCAAACTCCGTCAGAAAAACCCGGCACTTCTGGGCTCGCGGGCGCGCGATCTGCGCGCGCGAGCGACGCGCTCGGAAGAGAAATTGTGGAACGAGCTTCGGGGCGGGCAAGCTCGGCTCGGTGTTTCGCCGCCAGGTGCCTGTCGCCGGGCGTTTCATTGCGGATTTTCTATCCACCAGTGCCCGCGTCGTGGTCGAAGTCGATGGGGGGAGCCATCGCGGGCGCGAGGCGCGCGATGCGCGGCGCGATCGCGTGCTTCGCCGGCTCGGGTTTTGCGTCGTGCACGTCGAGGCGGAGCTCGTCGAGCGAGATCTCGCGCAAGCCGTTGCACGCATTCGCGCGACGCTCGCGCTCGGTCGCTGAAGGCGGCGGCGGCGCGGCCGCGTGCTCCGGCGTCTCGGCTTTCGGGTCGTGCGCGTCGAGGCGGAGCTCGTCGAGCGGGATCTCCCGCAAGCTGTCGCACGCGTTCGCGCGGCGCTCGCGCGGCGCTCGCGCTCGGTCGCTGAAGGCGGCGGCGGCGCGGTGGAGAGGACTTTCTCGACCACGCCACGCGCGCGTTTTCAAGGAGCGAGCCGTATCGCGACGGAGACTTCGGCGAGTCTGTTCGAGAGTACACTCACTCGACGAACTGCTCAATCGCTCTCGAGCTGCGGGAGGATCTTTTGGGCCCGATTTTGCGGCGCATGAACCGTGCCACGAAAGTCGCTCGTTGCGTGTGCGTGATGGGGTGTTGAAAGCCACCCGCCGGCATCGTGGCGACGAGTGCGACGACGACTTGCCGTTCTGAACCACACTCGGCGCGTGCGCGTCCTCGTGCGTCGCACGCGTCCTGAACACTTGTCTCACACTTCTCTGCGTGCGCGACCGCCGCGGTCGTGTTTCGCCGAGACGTCTACGACACTCTCGGACGATCCAACTCCAAACTTCTCGCGCGACCGTACGACCCCGCCGGTCGCGAATTACGACCCCAGCGCGGCCATCGCTCAATTTCTCTACGACGCCAGCTCGGACGCGCTCTGCGATGGCAATCTGGCCGCCAGCTACCCTTCGTTTTGATCCTCCGAATTTATGAGACAGGTGCGATGGCACACTACACTCGGCGATCGTCGTCATGGTTTTCCGCCATCGGATAAACGGAGAGGACCCGCGTCGTGTTCGCCCGAGTGCGGATAAATTCCCACTACACGAACACGATACTTCGCGCAAAGAGTGCTCCCTTCTCCACACACACCAGCAATCCAGACGAGCCCCGGACCTATCTTCACGCCCTCCCAATTCACCGCCAAGTCGTCTAGCTGCGCACGTCGAATGCTCTCTGCGACGCGTGGCGTGACGATCTCATCGTATCTCGCGCGCAACTCGTCACGATCGTGTACCAGTGACCCTTTCTTGCCTGGCTCCCCGACGGGAAGGGGAAACTGGACGAGGTCGGCGAATCGATTCTGGTCGTGTTCGCGCAACGTACGCTGAAGCTCGTCCAGAAACGAAGCCACCTCGCCACGCTCAAGTCCGGCGTAAGAGAACTCGGGGCGTTCTCCGCTCGGGCCACGACGCGCGGCCTGACCAAGGAGCTTCGCTCCGCTGTCTAACTCCTCCGGAGAAACACCAGCGTCCCGCAGCGCGTCGATAACGACAAACCCCTGCTGAGCGTCGACTTGAACGTTTGCATCTGCGTTGGATTTGCCGGTGTCGCGCTGCTTAGAGCAACAAGTGAGGGCGAGAGCCGCGAACCCGATGCTCGCGGCTCTTGCCTGTCGAAGCCGTGCGATCATGGCGGGCCTCGTGCAATTCTCATCGGCTGCAGAATTACTACGCCGCGCATCGCTTGATCTCTGGGCAGGTACCTCCCAGTCAGGAAGATCTCAGTCTCAGCAAGGCGGCGAGCTAGAATTCCGCGGTGTCCCCCAAGGGTTCGAGAAAAGAACGCGCCGACCGCTGCCTGCGTGTTTCCAGAGTTAATCGCGTCTGCCAAACCGGTATCGGTCAGCGCAGCGGAACCAGCATTGAATGTGAGGCTCACTAGGGCGTCGAACTGGTTTTGTGTGAGCGGTACCGTCACTGATTTTCGGACAGCGCTCTCAGCCCCTCGAATGTCACGTGAAAGTAGAGCCTCCGCTTCACCCACGCTAATCTGCTTGCCTACGTATCGAGACCGCTCTTTCGGCCGAACGACGTGACCAAACCCGACCGTCGGGTTTCCGCGGAAGTCATTTTCCACGAATGTAATCGGTTGCATCGAGCCGCCCGTCTCCAGGTCCTTTATGAAGCGTCGTGCCGCCGCGCTCGTTTTTAGGTGCTCCACAGGCTGCGTAGGCGTCGGGGTCGTTGGTGATTTCGGTTTCGGTGCTGCACGGTGCTGCTTCCGCGCCTCAGCGAGAAGGCCCTCTTCTTCAGTCTGTTTTCCGGTTGGGTCGCGACGAACTAGAGGTCGCTGATGCGTGTACGAATACAACGCGAGGTTCTCGGGTGCAAACGCACCTCCTTCGCCCTGTGTTCCTCCATTTGGCACCGCCAAGTACGTCGAAAGCGCCGGATCCGCACTCTGCCAAACACTCGTCCTCGGATCGTAATACCGCGCCCCAAAGTAGTAGAGCTCCGTCTCCTCATCGAGCTCCTTGCTCGTGAAGAGGTACGGCAACTTCTCCGTATTCTTGTGCTCGGAAACCCAAGTCTCCCCGAACGGGAAATACTGCACGTGCTCGTACAGCTCCCCGCTCGCATCCGTCACGTACTCCGTCGAGCCGAGATGATCCGGGTGGTAGAAGAAAACGAAATTGTCCTCCGCCAAATTCGCCGGCATCTTGTTGCCCGCGTAATGCGGATTCTGGATCGTCTTCTTCCCGTTCCCGGGCTGCTTCGCCCAAGGCCCGAGCGTCGTCCCGAAGAGATCCCCCGGATCCACGTTGGCTGTCCCCGGCACGACCTTCGACGCGATCCGCGTCTCCCCCACGAACACATGCTTCGTCCCGACGCTCTTGTTCCGTATGGTCCAAAACTGATTGACGTACGCAGTCTCGCCCTGCTCCGTCCTCTTGATCACGCGCTCCCCAGCGTCGTTGTACTTGTAGTGCGAGGTCCTCCCGTTATCGTGGATCTCCTGGATCCGATTCTCCTCGTCCCAGACGATGACGCGCTTCTGCCCGCTCGTTAGGTCGTCCCACCCCGTCTGGTTGCCGTTTTTGTCGTAGGAATAGGCAAAGTCTCCGATCTTGGTCGGCGCGTGGGGATGGCCGCTCGTGTACACTGTAGCTGTTGGCGTAGCTCGTCTTCTTGTACGGCACGGTCGCGCCGCCGGGGGTCACCTTCTGGTGGCCTTGGAGCTTCTGCGTGATGTTGTGCACCGAGTCGTACGCCATCGTCAGCGTGTACTGGTCCTTCTTGCTCGGCTCGTAGCGCCACTCGCCGCTGGCGCTCGTGAGCCGGTAGAGCCCGTCGTAGCCGAAGGTCTGGTCCACCGGCCCGCCGAAGTCCTTCGCTTGGCCGGGTGGGATGTCGTTCTTCAGCGCCGTGATGTTGCCGACGTCGTCGTAGGTGTACTTGAGATCCTGGAAGTCGCCCGCTTGTAGTTGCTGCAGGCGCCGGTCGGCCGGATCGTAGTCGAACGTCGTCTCGACTCCGTTGCCTTGGAGCATGAACGCGCGCTGCTCGAACTTGTCGTACTCGAGCTTCTGGACGTACGGGTACTCGCTCGATTGCTTCTTGCCCATCACCTCTTTCGGCAAGCCGCCGGAATCGTACTTGTACGTGAGAAGCTCGCCGTCCGGGTACTGCATCTGCTGGAGCCTTCCCCACGTGTCGTAGAGGTAGCTCGTCGTCCAGATTTCTGGGCTGTTGTCGCTCTTGCCTTGGGTGTCGCTGGCGACGGTCTTCGTTTCTTTGACGATTTCGCCGAGCTTTCCGTAGAAGCGCTCTTCTTTGCCGGATTCGTCGCTGACGACCGTGATGCGGCCGGCTCGGTTGTTGGGCGCGCCGGGGGGGCCGTATTGGTAGGCAACGTCGTTTTCGTGGAAGCTCGGGTAGGTGATCGTTTTCAGCCGATTGAAGTCGTAGTCGTACTGGATGGATTGGTTTTTGGCGGCGAGGTTGGCGGTGATCTTTTGGGTGAGGTTACTCGCCGCGTCGTAGACCATCTGGGTCTTGCCGGTGTCGGGGTTGTCGATCAGCGTGCGGCGGCCGAGGAAATCGTAGGTGACTTTCGTCAGGTTGCCTTTGTCGTCTTGGACGGCGGTGAGCTGTTGGCTTTGTTGCCCCGCCCTCGTCGGTGCTCGCGGCCTTCGGCCGCTGCGCTCCGCCGGTCCCCCCCAAACCTGTGCTCGCACGCCGAGTCTTGTCTCGGGTGAGCTCGGACGTTGCACTTGGGAAGGATGAAGATCTACTTCGGCGCGCTGCGCGCAGGAGGGGGGGACGCGGTTCTTCTTGGCTTGGGTGCCACGGCTTCGCCGGACGCGGAGAGGGAGCGTCGCGCCTTTCGTCAGTTCTGTTGCCTCGCCATTTCGGTTTCGGGAGCGGAAGGCAGGAAGTCTGCGTGCTGGTGCTCGGCCGGCAGCTCGTCGAACACGCGGGCGATTTCGCGCAAATTCGATGGGCATTTCGCTGCTCGCCGCGGTCGTCATGCTTTCGACCAATCTCCCGCGTCAGAGGGAGCGCGTCCGGGAAGCAGGCGCTTGCTCGCTCGCCACCTTCGTCCGATCCTCCGATCATGGCGAAGAAGCTCTCCATTGCGCTGCCGCGCGGCTGGCCGAATCGGTGAAGCGTGCGCTGCTCGCTGCCGTCGGCCTCGAACGGCTCGCGCTGCTCGACGTGCGTGCCGGCTTCGAGAACAGCCCCAATCCGCGCGCCGCCCAGAGCGCCGAGATCGATCGGCTGCGGCAACTGCTCGCCCTGCGCGACGAGGAGCTCCGGATCCTCCGTGCGAGAAACGAGCACGTCCCACCGCGCAAACGACCACATTATCCGCCCGCCGAACGGCTCGCCATCCTCGCCCTTCGCAGCATATTCGGCTGGAGCCTCGCCGAGACCGCGCGTCGCTTTCAAATCACGCCGAAGACGATCGCCGAATGGCTCACTCGGCTCGACGAGGGGGGCGAGGCCGCGCTTCTCGAGACTCCCGTGCCGGTCAATCGCTATCCCGACTTCGTCAGGCTCCTCGTCCAGAAGCTTCATCGCGTCGCGCCGAGCCTCGGACGGCGAAAGCTCGCTGACTTGCTCGCGCGCGCAGGGCTCCACCTGTCGGCGAGCACCGTCGAGAGAATGAAGAACAAGCCGGCGCCGGCTCCGAAGCCCGTGCCGCCGCCCGAGACGACGACGCCCGCGAACACCGACACCAACAAAGCCAAAGAGCCGAGCGCACCACGCATCGTGACGGCGAAACATCCGCATCATCTCTGGCACATCGATCTGACCGTCGTGCCCGCCGCCGGCTTCTGGGTCCCGTGGTGGCCGTTTTCGCTCTTCGTCCTCTGGCCCGTCTGCTGGTGGGTCGCCGTCGTGCTCGACCACTACTCGCGCGCCGTGGTTTCGGTTGCGGTGTTCCGAAAGGAGCCCAGCGCCGAGGACGTCTGCGCGCTGCTCGACGATGCCGTCGAACGAAGCGGCCGAGCGCCGCGACACATCGTGAGCGATCAGGGCTGTCAGTTCCAATCCGAGTATCGCGCCTGGTGCAAGAACAACTCCGTGAAACCGCGATTCGGCGCGATCGGTCAGCATGGCTCGATTGCCCTCATCGAGCGCTTCATGCGCACGATGAAGGACGAGTGCTTCCGGAAAATCCTGGTGCCGCTCTCGCTCGACGCGATCGTGCGCGAGCTCTCGCTCTACGTTTTCTGGTACAACCAACATCGCCCGCACGCGTCGCTCGGCGGCGCGACGCCTGCCGAGGTCCGCGATGGACGGCTTCCGGCTCGAAGCTGTCCTCCGCTCGAGGTGCGGGGGCGATACCCGCTCCCGCGAGGACAACCCGCGCCGCTTTGCCGTCGCTCTTCGGCGCCGCTCGAGCTCGTGGTCACGTATCTCGACGGCCGCCAGCATCTTCCACTCATCCAGCTCAGCGACGCGGCTTGAGCCCGCCGTGTCCGAAGAGCAACTCCGCGCATCCGCCTGATGGGGGGCTCCATCCTCGCGCTCGCGACGGCGAAACGCGCGTCTGCATCGTGCGATCGTCTGCGCGTTTTGTGTCCTCGTCGACCCTCAAAATTCCCTCATTTTTGCCGTGGAAAAGTCAGTGAACCACTACACGTGTGCGTGATGCGGAGCTCCATCCGCGCGCTCGCGAAGGCGAAAGGCACGTCTGCATCACGAGATCGTCTGCGCGTTTTGTGTCTTCGTCGAGCTTCAAAATTGCCTCGTTTTGCCGCGGAAAGGTCGATGAACCGCTACACGCACCTCCGCGAGCTGATGATGCGTGCGGCCACTTCGTGGCTGCGTTAACTCGGTTTTCGAACCCGGAATCCATCGTTTCTCTCGGTGAAATTTCGGTGGATACGTTTTAGCTGCGTCCGACAGAGCAAGCTAGTCGCCATCGCTTGGCAGTTCCAGAATCGCCACGTACGCAACTGCTTCTTGCCCCGTCCGTTGACCTACCTTGACGAGCGCGTCCGCGGCCGTTTGAATCGGTTGCGCGCTTGCAACAGAAGTGAAATCGGTCGCACTCGATCTCCGGATAACTGATCGGCTCGCCACAATGACTCGATCGCGCGGTGTGAGTGGGCCAAACCGCGCGAGTTCGGGCGTGCGGTCGAGATGTTCGGGACCAACTCCACGTGACCAGAACTCGCCTTGCGTACTTTCGGCGGAAATGTGATCAACATGGCCACGGGTACTCCACACGTCGGCAGCGGCGTTAACAACTCGAAGCTCGTCGGGACCGAGCCACGCCACTTCCACTCCGCTCTGCTCGACCTTTGCGACCAGCAGCCAAGCGTCGTTCGACTCCAAGCTCTGCGCGGGCGTCTTGTCGATTGCTGCCGTAACCGCGTCAAAGCATGCTCGGACGGCGCTGTCGAAATGCGCGCCACCAGCTTCCCGATAGGCAGCAGCGCCTATTGCTAGCAATCGACGCGACAGGTCGGGAGCAGTGCGTTCAAAACCCGCGCGCGAGGCATTGCACGTAAGCAGGGTCACGGAATTGTCGACGAGGATGATGCGTAGGAATGCATCGATTTGATCCGACAGCGCGCCCGAACCCCAGAAGGCGCTAGCAATTGAGATCCGTTTTGCCACGCTAGCTACTCGATCAGAGTCCACTTTGAATAGTCGACCGTCCAGCCCTTCGGGCCCCATTTCGCGCCCTCTGCAACATTTGACGTTTGCCAGACCCGTCCGGACGCATCTATCGCGAAGCCAAACGGACGGGAGTCGCCAGTGAATACGGCGGTCGCGTTCGTAGCCGGGCCGCGGCGAGCCATCCAACTTGGATCCACTCTATTTATCCGAGAGGCAATCTTTTCGAACGCATCGGCCTTCTGAGCCGGCGAGAGCGAACTTCGCGCGAGCATCGCACGAGCTCGCCCGAACAGCTCACGACCCACCTTCGAGCCGCCAGAGAAGACATCGTCCACAAAGCGAGCAATATCGGGTCCCTTCCCGATTACCTTCCCAGCGAGCTTCCTCGCACCGCCCAGAAGTCTCGTCGCCGCTCCCTTCGCGCTCTTGATTAGGCGTGGCGACTCCTTGAGAACGCGCGGGAGAGCCTTGAGGATCTTCGGTGCGTGTCTGAGTAGGCTCTCACCGCCTTCGATCAGCATGATCGTGTCTACGGCGTAGCCAGACCCTTCGGCGCCAGCGGCATTTTCCTGGCGGATGTCCTCGAGATCTTCGCGCGTACATCCTCCCTGCGCCTGACAGCGCTTTAGGCTCTCGTGGGCGCCAGGCCCGTCGGGTTCCCCTCCGTTGGGGTCGCGATAGACGAGCGGCCCGTTCCAACAATAGGAATACAATGCGAGATTTGGAGGGAAATACACGCTTGGGGCTCGCGTGTTCGACAGGAAAATCGGAAGCATCGGATCAGCGCTTTGCCATACGCTAGCGCGAGGATCGAAATATCGTGCACCGATGTAGTAGAGCCCCGTCTCCTCATCGAGCTCCTTGCCCGTAAAGAGATACGGCAACTTCTCCGTATTCTTGTGCTCGGAAACCCAAGTCTCCCCGAACGGGAAGTACTGCACGTGCTCGTACAGCTCCCCGCTCGCATCCGTCACGTACTCCGTCGAGCCCAAATGGTCCGGGTGATAGAAAAAGACGAAATTGTCCTCCGCCAGATTCGCCGGCATCTTGTTCCCGGCGTAATGCGGATTCTGGATCGTCTTCTTCCCGTTCCCCGGCTGCTTTGCCCAAGGCCCGAGCGTCGTCCCGAAGAGATCCCCCGGATCCACGTTGGCGCTCCCGGGAACCACCTTCGACGCGATCCGCGTCTCCCCCACGAACACATGCTTCGTCCCGACGCTCTTGTTCCGTATGGTCCAAAACTGATTGACGTACGCAGTCTCGCCCTGCTCGGTCCTCTTGATCACCCGCTCGCCAGCGTCGTTGTACTTGTAGTGCGAGGTCCTCCCGTTATCGTGGATCTCCTGGATCCGATTCTCCTCGTCCCAGACGATGACGCGCTTCTGCCCGCTCGTTAGGTCGTCCCAGCCCGTCTGGTTGCCGTTTTTGTCGTAGGAATAGGCGAAATCCCCGATCTTCGTGGGCGCGTGCGGGTGGCCGCTCGTGTACGCGTAGCTGTTCGCGTAGCTCGTCTTCTTGAACGGCACCTCCGCTCCGCCCGGCGTCACCTTCTGGTGCCCCTGGAGCTTTTGCGTGATGTTGTGGATCGAGTCGTACGCCATCGTGAGCGAGTACTGATCCTTCTTGCTCGGCGCGTACCGCCACTCGCCGCTCGCCGATGTGAGCCGGTACAAGCCGTCGTACCCAAAGCTCTGATCCACCGGCCCGCCGAAGTCTTGCGGATTCGTCTGGCCGGGCGGGATGTCGTTTTTGAGCGCCGTGATGTTGCCGACGTTGTCGTACGTGTACTTCAAGTCCTGAAAGTCGCCCGCTTGTAGCTGCTGCAGGCGCCGGTCGGCTGGATCGTAGTCGAACGTCGTCTCGACTCCGTTGCCTTGGAGCATGAACGCCCGCTGCTCGAACTTGTCGTACTCGAGCTTTTGCACGTACGGGTATTCGCTCGATTGCTTCTTGCCCATCACCTCTTTCGGCAAGCCGCCCGAATCGTACTTGTACGTGAGAAGCTCGCCGTCGGGGTACTGCATCTGCTGGAGCCTTCCCCACGTGTCGTAGAGGTAGCTCGTCGTCCAGATTTCGGGGCTGTTGTCGCTCTTGCCTTGGGTGTCGCTGGCGACGGTCTTCGTTTCTTTGACGATTTCGCCGAGCTTTCCGTAGAAGCGTTCTTCTTTTCCCGATTCGTCGCTGACGACGGTGATGCGGCCGGCCGCGTTGTTGGGCGCGCCGGGGGGGCCGTATTGGTAGGCGACGTTGTTTTCGTGGAAGCTCGGGTAGGTGATCGTCTTCAGGCGGTTGAAGTCGTAGTCGTATTGGATGGCTTGATTTTTTGCTGCGAGGTTGGCGGTGATCTTTTGGGTGAGGTTACTCGCCGCGTCGTAGACCATCTGGGTCTTGCCGGTGTCGGGGTTGTCGATCAGCGTGCGGCGGCCGAGGAGATCGTAGGTGACTTTCGTCAGGTTGCCTTTGTCGTCTTGGACTGCGGTGAGCTGTTGAACCGGGTCGTAGGCGTACTGGGTCCAGATCACCTGGCCGGGGCCGTTGAACTCCTGGATGCTTCGGATCTGGTCGCGGATGTCGCGGTAGGTGGCCTTTACGTTGCCGAGGGCGTCGGTCGTCGTGGTCGAGAGTCTCGAGAGGCCGGACTTGTCGGGGCCGATCGAGTAGATGTGGGTGGTGGAGGTGTTGTCGGGAATGGTCGTGATGAGGACGCGGTTCATTGCGTCGTAGGCGGTGGTGGTCGGCTGGATCCCGTCGTAGGTGGGGTTGAAGGTGACGTTGAGGGGGGCGTTTTTGGGCTCTACTGTGGGGTAGAAGGCTTCGATGGTGCGGCCGAGGTGGTCGAAGGCGACGCGGCCGGAGACGACCATCATGTCTTGGGGCGTGGCGTTCTTGCCCTTGTGGATGGTGACGTTTCTTGGTCTGGGTGACGCGTTTCAGGCCGTCGATGAAGAGGATGGTCGTGATGGGATCGGCGTCGCCTCGGAAGACGTTGATGTGATCCGTGATGGCGAAGGGGGTCGTGGCTTCGGGGTGGTACTCGAAGCGGAGGGTGTAGGGGTGGGCGCCGAGCTCGTAGGGGCCGGTTACGTTGCGGAGGCGGCCGAATTCGTCGTAGGTGCGGTCGATGACGTTGCCGTTGGGATCGGTTTCGGATTTTACGACGCCGTAGCGGAGATCGTAGGTGGCAGTGGAGGCGTAACCGAAGCTGTCGGTCACGGTGACGACGTGGCTTTGGGTGGTGGCGTCGTAGTTGAAGGCGAGGCTGTAGCGGGCGCCGTGGAGGTTCTGGGGGCCTTTGACCGTTTGTAGGTTGCCGTTCGATTGGTAGGTGAATTGGCTGTTGGCGCTTTGCGTGCCGTTGATGGTTTGGTCGAGGGCGAGGAGGTCGCCGGTCGTGCAGTTGAAGCTGGCTTCGCGGTGGCGGAGCGTCTGGCCGGTGGCGCTCTTGACGGTGATCGAGTCGGCGAGGCCCACGATGTTGTTTGAGGCGCAGCCGGAGTGGAGGCCGCCGGGCGTGCCGGTGTAGGTCATCGTGGCGGTGAAGTCGTCGTCGGAGCCGGCGTCGCCCGAGTCGATCATCTTCGTCACGTTGCCGACAGCGTCGTACTCGTAGAGCATGAGCGTGGCGATCCCGACGGCGGGATTGCCTTCGTGGGCGACGCGGAGCGTTTGGGTGAGCTCTGGGAAGACGGCGGAGAGCGTCTTCTTGTCGGTGAGCGGGTTTCCGGTCGAAACCTCACGAAGGGTGTAGGCGTTCTGGACGTCGGTGAAGAGTTTCGGCGTGCCCGTATCGAGGCCGGTGACGGTTTCGCGCAGAAGTAGGCCCGTCGAGAAGAACGAGTCGTTCGCGAAGAGGCGCTCGGTCTTGCGATAGGGCTTCGAGAAACTCGCCGGTACGCTGGTGAGCCCGCGGGTGTCGTGCTCCGTTTCGGTGATCTTGGCGAAGCCGTAGAACTCGCGCTCGAAGCGGTCGTAGAAACCGCTTTCGTAGGAGTACGTCGTGAGCTGGTAGTCGGCGCCTGGGTTCTGGTTCGTCCAGTCGCCGGGGAACCCGTCGAAGGTCGTCACGCGGGAGAGGACCCAGCGGCTCTGGGGGTGGTTGGGCTGGTTGCCGGCGCGTGAATAGTCCACCTCGAAGCTCGCTTTGAGCGGCCGGCGGACGACTTTGAGCAGGTTGGTCCTGCCGGTTCGGTTGCGGGCGACCGTGACGGAGGAGTCGCTGTGGGAAGTGAGGTGATCGGGGTAGCCGTCGCCGTCGATGTCCGAGACCATCACTTCTTGGCGATTCATGCCCTGCGACGCGTCGTAGCCCGGGTTGACGATGATGTAGCAGCCTCCGATGCAAAGGGGCCCGAACCCGTAGGTGAAGTAGGCTCCCTCGCCGAGAGAGCGATTGGCGCTTTCGGTCACGTCGCGACTCAGCGGGACTCCCGTCCAGTCGACTTCCGCGGCGAAACGATTTCCGGTGTTGATCCGGACCTTGAACACCATCTCGCCAGGGTTCGCGCCGATCACCGGCCTCACCCGATCGAGCAGACCGTCGCCGTTGACGTCGAGGAGCGTCTCCCCTTCTTTCTGCTCCAGGCCTGTTGGCGCGCCGTGCTCGCGGATGCGCGTCGTGCCGCTGGCGGCGCTGAGCCCGCCTCCGAATCCGTACCTGCCGTCGTTGAAGCTGAGGCCGGCTCCGCCGTTGGTTTCTTCGCTGTTTCCGAGGTTGATTGCGCTGCCGTCATCGAACACTTCCGGCGGGCCGAAGGCGTAGCCGTAGTTCAAGCGCACCTTCAAATTGTTTCCGTCGCGGAACACCTGGTCGGGTAGCCCGTCGCCGTTGATGTCGTGGAGCTCCAGACGGGAGTCGGACCAGCCGAGGCTCTTGCCCGCGTTGATCCCGAAGCCGAGCGACGGCATCTGCTCGGCTGGGCCGGCGCCGTTCGCCAGCGCCGTGCCGGTTCCTCCCTGGCGTCCCTTCGAGTTTGCCAGACTGATGGGTGCATTCCCGTCGATGCCGACGTTGTACGTCACCCCTTCGCTGTCACGGGCGTGGTCGAGGACACCGTGGCGTTCGTCGAGCGAACCTCGGGGGGAGGTGTACTGCACGCCCGCGGCGCTCACGACGTCGGGGAAGCCGTCGCCGTTCATGTCCATGTAGTCGACGATGCTTCGGCTAGTGGAAGCAGAGCGCGAGACCGAAGCTCCCGCGACGAGAACGCTTGCCCCGAGCGAGAACGTCGTTTGGTTGGTGTAGCTCAAGCGCTTCGGTGCGAAGGCCCCGGCCACGGACGCCGAGTCGGGTACGCCAACGTCATTGGCGCCATGCCTGCCTGGGCTCATCACGAGGCCGCTCACGTACACGTCCTCGTCCGTCGCGCCCCACAGAGGCGTCGTTGGCAGGGGGCAAACACCGCCCGGACCCGCGCACTTGCGGCCGCCTGGGAAGGGGAAGAGCAAGTACGTGAGCTGCTCGTTTCGCACGAGCTCGGCAGCGCCGATGGCGTCGAAGGGATTGTCCGGCGGCGAGTAGCTCTTGTCGAGTACGGCAAGCTCGTCCTCACAGAACGTGTCCGGGATCGGGTTCTGATAGAGGGCCTTGTTGCCGTCGAGGGCGCCAACGCCCCAGCGCCGATAGGGGCGGGTGCAGCGATCCTGGTCGACCGCCTTGTTGAGGTAGCTCGTGACCGTCCCGATGCTCGCGCCACCGATGGTCGCGCCGGTAATGTTCGCGGCGAGGAACTTCGAGGCGTCCGTCTCGCGCGTGCTGAAGTCGAAGTAGAGCTTCTGGTCCTTCGCGACCGGGACGTCGAAAGTGAGCGACTTCGTGCCACCTGCTGGGAAATCGAAGTCGCCAGATGCCAGACGCTGGAGGCTCGACTTCAACGTGAAGTGCACACGTTGAGTGGGGGCGTTGGTCTGTACAGTGGCCGTGAACTGGAGGGAGCCGGAGGTGTCAACTTTGTGGGGCGGCGGCGGAGGAGTGCTGGCCCCGCTACTTGGGAAGAGCACCGAGTAAATGTCGGCGTCGTACGGAAGGTCGAGCTGGAAGAGATACTCGCCCTGGGGGCCGATGACCGGAATCGATTGGTTCTGGGCATCGACGGCAGAGACGTACACGAGCTTGATCACGTCGTCGGCAACGAGAGGGACGATTCCGTGGAGATCGACCGGCGAGTCGCTCTTGATCTGGAGCTGGATGCGATCGCCGGGAGACACGGAGAACGTGGCGTCGAAGGCGATTGGAACCGTCGAATTGTACGCGCGGTCGACTTTGGTTCCGGATACCTCGAGACCGTTTCTGAGCACCACGGCCTCGATGTCGTCGCTCGTTAGGGGCTTGGCCAGCTTGCCGGTGAGCTTGACCTGACCTTGGAACGGGACTCGTACGTGAACGTCGTTCCGGCCCTCCATCACGAAGTCCTTGGACGCTTGGTACTTGAGAACTTCGAGGTTGTTCGCGTCCTGGAAAGGAGTGACCCCAGAACCTACGTACTCGACGACGGGGTCCCAGAGCACCGCGTCGTCTTGCGCGTCGTACTTGGACGAGGTCCGGAAGTAGAGGCGATCGCCCGCAGAGACCGCAACGCTCGCCACGCCTATTGGCGTCTTGGCGGAGGTGTCTTGAGGCCCGATGTCGGTTTGCCACAGGAGAGTATTCTGTCCTCCGACCATCTCGTGCTTCCAAAGCGATGCGTGAACGCCGTCAGCTTTCGAAGAACCGCTCGCAGTGAGGAGCACGACTGGACCGGTGACCTTCACCGAGCCTTTGAAGGGAGCGATCCAGAAACGGACCGTGTCGACCAGCGGGAAGCGGTCCGCCTGGGTCGACTCGAGCGAGCTGAGATCGGGAACGAGACCGCTCGCGTTCACTCCGCCAAGGTTTATCGGCAACTCGGTTTGCGACGAATCGTCGAGGCCGGAAAACTCAGGTGTCCCCTGGGCGGAACGGTGGTTGAAGTACACGTGTCCGTCCTGGACCAGAATCAGGAAACCCGTCGCCGTTCACGTCGCTCAAGTAGGCGGAGGAAGTCGTGAAGGTGTTGGCGACGTTGTACAGGGCCTGGAAGCCACCACCTTGAAACGGGATCGGGTAGGCCTCGGCGCCGTACGAGGTCGTGTGGGATTTGTCTTCGGAAAGGACACTGAGGCCCGGAATGCCGACCAAGGTGTCCGAGAAACGCGGGAAGCCAACCGGGCCCGACTCGTTTCGCCGGTACAGGTGGCCGCTGCCCGATGCAAACACCTTGTCGGGCAGACCATCACCGTCGATATCGATGAGTGACAACTTGCCAGTGCTGGTCGAGTCGTTGCTGCCGACTTTGAAGCCGAACGAGCCGGCCTTCAGCGGGTCGAATGGATTGAAGCCAATGTAGGAGTGGACTCCTGAGCCCTCCGTTGCGCTGCCTCCCAGAACGCTGGCTTCCCCGTTCGAGAAGAAATTGAGAAAGGCAGCCGGGATCGCTGCTTCGGTCTTGACGTTGTCCGGCATGTTCGGAGGGGAGGCCGACCAGTCTTCGGTTGGGGAATAGCCGTGCATCGGGCTCTGCTCGTTTTCGGCGTCCTCCCGGATTTCGTCGAAATACTCGAATCGGTGGATGTTGCCGTCGAACGGCTGGTTGTCCGCTCCGAACTCCCGAATGCTCTCGAGGAGCGACTTGTGGAAGGCGCCGACGCGATAGTCGAGCTCCCACGCGCGAACGAGCGACGCGCTCAAGTAGACCTCGACGCGGCGGAGTCGGTCGGCGGTTACGCGAGGGAAGCCGCCGCGGGCGTCAATCATCGCGTCGGGCCGCTCCGGGATCCCCAAGTTGCTGTCGCGCAAGAACTTCACGCTGTAGGGGCCCTCAGTCGTCGAAGCCGGGAGCCGCGTGTAGTCAATGGCTTCGAGGTACAGCTCCGTGCCTTGCAGCGTTACCGTCTGGCCCGGGAAAACCTTGTGAGAGACACGCTTGCAGCGAAAATGCACGCTGTTGTCGTGGGTGTCGCGGATTTCTCGGAGCGCCCACTCGAAGACACCGCTCGAAGACTCGAGCGTCGAGTCGGTGACCGGGGCGCCGGACTTGTCGTCGCCACCGTAGAAGTAGCGCATCCCCGTCTTGTCGACCGCCTCCCACCAGTAGGTCTTTGGGGTCGAGCCGTGGCGGATGATCCTGTGGAACGCGCCCTCGACACGCGGGTGGAACACCTTCACGGTTTCACCGTCGATGACGGTCGTGTCTTCGGTGCGTTGCTTTACGGGCCCGCGGTGCGCGAAGGGTGTGAGCTCTTGGCCCTCGAACAGATAGGTCTCGGTTTCGTGGAGCGTGTCGTCGCGCGGAACTCCCCAGCGCGTGTCGATCGTGACCGCTCGCATCGGTAGGTCCCAGCCCATGCCGACCCAGCCGTTGCCGCGACCCGAATCGTAGGAGAGTGCGAGGCGGGGCTCGAGGCCGCGGCGGCCGGGCGGGAGCTCGAGCGGGTAGGCGAGATTGGCATCGCCGCGCGAGCTTGCTTCGGGCGGCTCGATCAGTGTGACTCGGGTGCCGGGATCGGCCGCCTGGATGTCGCGTATTTCGTTTGGGTTGAAGGTGCGGACTTGCGGGTGCTCGGGGGCGACGACGATGGCGTTGATCATCACCGTGAAGTGATCGGTGAGGCTCTGGACCGTATCTTTTTTGTCGTCGACGGCGGAGCGGGCGAGCATCTTCCAGTGCGCACTGTCCTCGTCGAAGTAGTACGTGTTGATGTCTTTCGCGACATAGCCCGCCGGCAGGAGTGAGGGCTGGAACGGCAGCGTGATTTCGACTGGCGCCTTGAACTGATGCTTGTGCGGTAAATTCGTAGCCGTGCGCGCCGGGGGCGGTGACGTTGACGAAACCGGGATCGAGCGTGGGAATTTCGCTCGGGAGCATGTGGTGGATGGTGATGTCGAGCTTGCCGTTCACGGCGTCCGCAGGAACGTCGACAGAAGCGTCGGTGCCGAGCTCCACCTTGCCTCCGTTCTTGCCGTCGACCTCGGTAGTGACGCTGGAGCCGGGCTTACCGAACTTCTTCTCCTTCTCCTCTTCGGTGAGCCCGCTTCCGTCGTCCGGATCGACTGGATCGGTGAGCGAATCCGGATCGATGTCGTCGGTCTTTTCGCCGAGGATGAAGGTCTGGGTGAGGGAGCTTCCGTCCGAGAAGCGCGCCTTCACGTTGACCGGCCACGCCGCCGCGGCGTCACCCGTTCGAGTGAGAAGCTCGCCGAAGACACCTTTTTGCGTGCCGACATCCTGCGCTTCGACTTCGATTCCGATGCTCTGGCTGAGCTCGCCCGGGGCGGTGGCCCAGCCGTCGACCCACGCGACCCGCCCGAAATGCTCGAGAGGAGACGCGAGCACGATGCGTGCCCAGTCGATGCGGCGCTCGGCACCCGACCCGAGAACGCCGATGTGCATGAGCTCGCCCCCCGCTTCGGAACGCGGACGAAGCGCGAGAGCTGCACACGCCGCGTTGTCCTCCACGATGAGCGCGTGGAGATCGCCTGCCCCTTCTTCGAGTGACGTCGACAGAAGGCTGCTCACACCGGCCTTGTCAATGCAACTCACCTCCCAATGCGCCGAGCCCCGAACGATCAGTGCATCCGGCGAGACCATTCGCGTGAGCGCGATGACGAAATGCTCGGCTGAAGTCACATGCCGGGGCTCGTCGTTCTTGGGATCCATGAGCTCGCTCGCCAGCTCCGTTGGCTCGCCTGCTTCCGGCCCCATCGCGATTTGCTCGACGAAGCTCTGACCGTCGTCGAGCTCGCCGACGAAACGCACATTCTGAATCGTCACTTTTGCCTGCGCCTCGGCCGGTAGGCAGAAGTCGTACCGGTTCACGCCAGAAACCACCGCCTCCGGATCCATCGGCTCGACGAAGAGATTCGGACCACCGAGCTTTTTCACCCACCTGCCACGGCGCATCGGCTGGGTATTGAGTGCGCGAGTGAGGACGAACGGCCGAAAGACACCATCCGTCGCATACACGAGCCAAGCGCGACGATAGACGGAGGGGGGTCTCGCGAGCCAAAAGCGAAACGTCCCGCAGCCGACCTTCACCGATGTACCGGTGGACTCGAGCGAGATCGAATCCGGGGCCGCTCCGACCGCATCCAAGGATTCCGGCAACGCGCCGTCGGGATCGGAAAAGAGATCGCGAAGGTCGCTCTCCGCCAGCGGCACGCGAGCTTTTCCTCCCGAGCTCCAGAGCTCGAGCTCGGATACCAGGCCCGGATCTCCCGTAGGTTGGAAGTGCAAGAAGAAGTCATCGACCGCCGGCAGGCTTGGCAGCGCGAACGCACTCCAGCCCTCCGGCAACTCGCTCAGGTCCATCGGCTCGATCCCGTCGATGGGCTGTCCGTCGGTGGTCGAGGCGGTGACTCGATACGGGCTCGCGCCGTGGAACTTGATATGCGAGAGGCGCGTCGATCTGCGGAGCGTGATACGCACCGACGACGCTCCGAACAGACCAGGCTTTGGAAGCCAGCCCGATGTCACATCTCGATCGAAGAGCGCCCACGCTTCCGCTCCCTGATCCGCCGTTGCCCAGAGCGCAGACGGTGTCACCCGGACCGGAACCACGTAGTCCGAGTCGTCGCCCCCGCCACCGCAACTCGCCGCCGCGACCAGCACGAGCATCAACAAAACGCGACGCGCCCACACCACCCACTGTTCGCCGCTGCCCATCTCCGCCTCCAACGAGCCCAGCGAGGAAAACGGGGCCCGTCACGTTAGGGTAGGCAAGGCGGTCGGCGGTTGAAGTTTTTTTTGTTGGAGCGCTCTGGCGTCACACTGGTGTATTGGCATGTTGTTTGTGCGCACGTCATCTTGCACGTTTAGCATCTGCTTGAGACGCCGTGGATGTAGGACAGCGTCGCCAGATGTCCTCCATTTTCCTACCGGCAACTTTTTTGTTGACGGAGATGTGGGGCTCGAGCGGGTTCGCAGGAGACATCGCCAAACTGGGCCCGACACTGCTAAACTCCCTTGGTGGCCGTGAGCACCCTACTCCGCCCGTCGCGATGGCTGGTGCTACTCGTCATAGTCACGGCCTGTGGTGAAGATTCAACACCGCCGTCGTCTCCGCGCGGCGGCGCTGGCGAATCATGCGCAGCGCGCCGCGATTGCGAGAGCGATCTCGCCTGCATCGCACAAGTCTGCGTCGAGTCCAGCGGGGGCGCACCTGGAGGGGGAACCCTCGGCGAGAGCTGCCAAGCGCACAACGATTGCGCCGACGGACTCGGCTGCGTGGCATTTGTGTGCGTGAGTGAAAAGCGAAACATCACGCCGAGCGCGAAGAGTTGCTACAAGGTCGAGTGCGCTGCGGCGGACGACTGCTGCAAGGACTTCACACCGAGCCTCGGCTGCGACAAGTTCAAGGCCGACTGCGACGCGGACCCGGCGTACTGTCTCACTTATCACACCTTCTGCGAGTGCAACCGGACCTGCGACGCCGAGCTCTGCGTCGACAGCCCGCCGCTTTGCACGTCGAATGACGAGTGCACGTCGTTCCTTGCACCCTTCTGCGTGAGCGGATCCTGTGCGGAGTGCGCCCAGAACGGAGACTGTCCCGGCGAGTCGGATCAGTGTCTGTCAGGCAAATGCAAACCACCTTGCTCCCAAAATGAACAGTGCCCGCTCCTCCATTCATGTCAGAACGGCGAGTGCGTGGAATCGGGCTGCACAACGGACAAGGAATGCTACTTCCTGCTCGGAGACAGTCGCGCGGCGTGTGACGCGGGAGAATGCCGGCTGCCGTGCCAGTCCTCGTCCGAATGCAGCGCGTTCGACGTATGCCAGGACGGCGTGTGCGTGTTCGTGGGGTGCGATACCGACGAAGAGTGCCGCGCGTACCTGGGACTCGAACGACGAACCGGCGCAGTGAAGGCAGTTTGCAAGTAGAAGAGTTTCCTACTGTTCGGTTGTCCGCTGATCGAGCCGCCGCCGGGAAGCGCGACAGTCACCCGCGCAGAAGAATTGGAGCTGGCGGTACGCTAGAGCCAGCAGCCCAGGAGCTCGCCGTCGCAGGGCAGGCCGCTGGTTTTTCTCCGTCCGCCGTCGAAAGCACTTCGGACGGTTCCCCCGGCACCATCGGCGTGGGGGAATGGTGCAGCGCTCGCAGTCGTTGTCGTCCTCACGACCGACCCGTCTAGACGCTCGCACGCATCTCGGTAAGTCTGCGTCGATGTCGCTGGTGGTCGGGGCGCTGCAGGTCGCGGCAATGGTCGCACTGCCCCTCGTGGTCGCGGCACACTTGGTGCGGCGCTGGCGCTTGTCGTGGCGGCTGTTCGGCGTGGGTGCTCTCGGATTCGTGGGCAGCCAGGTCGTTCACGTTCCGCTGCTGTTTTTGCCGAAGCCCGATCCGGCGGCGTCGCCGTGGGCTTTTGCGCTGTGGTTGGGCTTCCTGGCAGGGCTTTGCGAGGAGACCGCTCGCTATCTCGTGTTTCGACGGGTGTTGACCGACGCGCGAAGCTTCCGCCAGGGAGTGCTGGTGGGCGTCGGTCACGGAGGGATCGAAAGCGCCCTGCTCGGCCTGCTCGTGGGGGCGGGTCTCTTGCAAGCGGCCAAGATCCCTCCCGACGCTGCACCCATGGTTCGTGCGGTGGTCGACGCGATGCTCGGCGCATCGCCCTGGCTCCGGGTCGCCGCCGTTGCCGAGCGAGGGATGGCGATGCTGGCCCACGTGGCGCTTTCCCTGTTGGTGATGTCCGCAATGCGACGCCAAGCGCTCGCACGTTGGGGGCTCGCGGTCGTGTTGCATGCAGCCATGGACGCGATCGCAGTTCGTAGCTCGATGGTGTTCGGTCCGTACGTCACCGAGCTCTTTGTGGCGTGTCTCGCCTTGTTTGCAGTTGCGTTCATTGCGTTCGAGGCAATTCGAAGCCGCGGTCTCGCGCCACCTCCGCCCGTTCCGGCTTCCGAGGCTGCAATCGAGTGCCGGGGGCTCGGGCGCCGATTCGACGACGTGGTCGCCGTGGAGGCACTCGATCTGAAGGTGCCACGGGGTCACTGTTACGCCCTTCTCGGCCCCAACGGCGCAGGCAAGACCACGACCGTGCGCATGCTCTGCGCCCTGATTGCGCCCACCAGCGGTGGCGCGAGTGTCGCGGGGTGCGAACTGGGTCGCGACGACGATGCGTTGCATGCTCGCATCGGGATCTTGACCGAGGTGCCCGGTCTCTACGAGCGCTTGAGCGCCGTCGAGAATCTCGAATTTTTCGCGCGGGTGCACGGGCTCGATCCGGCACGCGCCACTCGCCAGATCCACGTGTTGCTCCGCGACCTGGATCTGTTCGATCGGCGCCACGACGCCATCTCGACGTACTCCAAGGGCATGAAGCAGAAACTCGCCGTGATTCGCGCGCTGCTCCACGATCCGGAGGTCCTGTTCCTGGACGAACCCACCTCGGGGCTCGATCCGGAGGCGGCGTTCGAGCTTCGCGAACGCATTCAGGCGCTCAAGCGGCAGGGGCGGACCGTCTTCCTCACTACCCATCGACTCGAGGAAGCCGAGGAGCTCGCCGACTCGGTGGGGATATTCAACGGACGACTCTTGGCGAGTGGCACGGTGAGCGAGCTCCGCCGACGCGTGGCCCGTCCCAAGCTCACCTTGCGTTTTGCAGAGCTCCTTCCGGAGCATTCGGATCTCGTGCGAGCGGTCGACGGAGCCGAAAGCGTGGAGGTCTTCCCTGAACGATCTGAAATCAGCGTCACCCTGGACGATCCGGACGAGGCGACGCCCCGCATCGTAGAGGAGCTGGTTGTCGCTGGCGCACGAATCCGCGCCGTCATCCCGGTCGAGGCCTCCCTCGAGGACGCCTACCTGGCGCTGATCAAGGAGGATGCGTGAACGGCTCGCTGTCCTGGGCGCGCATCGCCGCGGTCGCGCGCCGCGAATGGATCGATCTGCGACGCAACAAGAGCCTCATCAGCAGCGCGATCTTCGTTCCGCTGCTGTTCACGGCGATGAGCATCGGCTTCGGCTTGCTGGTCGAGGCCACTCCGGCGGGCAAAGCCTTCCCCCCTGGAAAAGCTCCTCCGTGGATGACGGGCAATCCGACGGAGCGAGAAGCCAGCGCCCTTCTCTTCTCCAACGTCGTGGTGATGTTCTTCATGATCATGCCGACGACGCTGCCGTCGATCATGGCAGCCCACTCGATCGTGGGAGAAAAGCTCGCGCGCACCCTGGAACCGGTCCTCGCCACACCGCTCCGGACGGTGGAGATCGTGCTCGGCAAGCTCTTCACGTTCGTGCTCATCGGCGTGGTTCCCGCTTACGCAGCGCTTGCCGTGTTCACGTTGGTGATGCACTTGCGAGCGTCACCGGACGTCGTCCAGATCCTGTGCGGGCCCCGCGTCCTCATGAGCGTCATCGCGATCGCTCCGCCGATCGCGGTCCTGGCCGTATGTACGGGAATGCTGATTTCGACTCGCGCGACCGACGTGCAGTCGGCTCAAGCCTGGTCCGGGATCATCACGTTGCCCGTCATCGGATTCATGATGAGTCAGCTGTTCGGCGTCGTGACCATCTCCGCGCCCATCGCGCTCGGCATCGCGCTGGTCCTCGGGATGGTCGACTGTGGCGTCGTGCTCCTGGTCGCCAGCGTGTTCGAGCGAGAGACGATCCTCACCCGCTGGCGTTGATCGGTCAGATCTGCAGCGCCAGCATGACGAGCAGGCCCACGGCGAATCCGATGGCGCCCAGGAGCATCACGCTGCGGGGGCTGGCATCGGGATGCGGCGTCGGAGAAACCGAAGGCGCGAAGGACCCGCGGGGAATGGACACGTCGGCGGGTTCGGTGACCGGCGGGAAAACCAGCGCGTCGCCATTGCCTTGGGCGGCGTGAAGCAGCGCTGCGATGAGTGGGCTCCCGGTGTTCGGTCCAAACGGCCGGTGGTAGCGGACGACGAGGGGGAGCGGGGCGAGCGAATCGATCTGCATCGGGGTTCTGTCCCATGAAACGGCTGTGTGGGACAAAACTTGAGACACTCGAAATCTCCGAGGAAACTCGGGTATTTATCCCCCGTCTACTCGTCCCGGGTGCCGGCGCTCCAACGCAGCCGAGGCTTTCGCGCCGCTCGCGCCTCGTCCAAACGCCGGAGGCGGGTCAGGTGGGGAGCGCCTTTGACGAGCTCGGGGTTTTCGTGGGCCTCGCGCTTGATGGCGCCCATGGCATCCACGAAATCGTCGATGGTTTGCTTGGTCTCGGTTTCCGTCGGCTCGATCATCAGCGCGCCCCGCACGACCAGCGGGAAGTACACGGTGGGCGGGTGGTAGCCGTAGTCGATCAGGCGCTTGGCGACGTCGAGCGTCTTCACTCCCGTCTCGGCCTCGAGCTCCTTGTCCGTGAACACTGCTTCGTGCAGGGACGGGGTGTCGAAGGCGAGGGGGAAATGCTCGCGCAGTCGCTTGGCGAGGTACACGGCATTCAGGACGGCCATGTCCGAAACGGCACGAAGCCCTTCGGGACCGAGCTCCCGAATGTACGTGTAGGCGCGGACCATCATGCCGAAGTTGCCGAGGAACGAGCGGACCCGCCCGATGCTCGCCGGGCGATCGTGGTCGATGGTGAAACGGTCCCCTTCGCGCCGGACCACCGGGGCGGGTTGGTAGGGTGCGAGCAGCTTCTTGAACGCCACCGGCCCCGAGCCGGGTCCTCCGCCGCCGTGGGGCGTGGTGAAGGTCTTGTGCAGGTTGAACTGCATCACGTCGACGCCCACGTCGCCGGGGCGAGCGCGACCGAGGATTGCGTTCATGTTGGCGCCGTCGCCGTACACGAGCCCGCCGCGATCGTGGACCAGCTGCGTGAGGCGCGGCATCGCGCTCTCGTACAGGCCCGAGGGTGTTCGGGTTGGTCATCATCAGCGCCGCGACGTCGTCGCGGCGCGGCTTCGAGGGCGCGAACCAACGTTTCCGGCTCGACCACGCCCTGGCTGCCCGCCGGAAACCCACGCTGTCGAACCCGTTCAGCGTGGAGCTCGCCGGGTTCGTGCCGTGCGCGCTGTCGGGGATGAAGACCTTCTTCGGCGAACGACCCTGGGCGCGGTGATACGCGCGGATCATCATCAGAGCCGGTGAGCTCGCCTTGAGCGCCCGCCGCGGGCTGCAGGCTCACAGCCGTCCATGCCGACGATTTCGCCGAGCAGCTCCTGGAGTCGAACCATGAGCTCGAGCGCGCCCTGGGCGAGGTGCTCGGGCGTGGCCGGATGGAGCCTGGCAAATCCGTCGAGGCGCGCCGCCCACTCGTTCACCTTGGGGTTGAACTTCATGGTGCACGAGCCGAGCGGGATAAAACTGCGTGTCGATGGAGAAGTTCCACTGGCTCAAGCGCACGAAGTGCCGGAACGCCTCGGGCTCGCTCACCTCGGGGAGCGCGGCCTCTTGCTTGCGAGCCAGCGACCCCAGATGCTTTTTCAGGGCGAAACTTCCGGCACGTCGAGCTGGGCGATGGACGCGCCCATGCGACCGGGTGCCCCGCGCTCGAAAATCGGCGGCTCGTCGAACTGAAGCCCCGGGCTGGCTTGACTTGCCGCCATGAACGTCAATCGCCGAGAGGCGCGGGCATGTCGTCGTCGCCGCCTGACTTGTCGTCGCCGTCGCCGTCGTCGGAAGGCGGCTTGGGCTTGGGCTGATTGTCTTCGTCCCAGCCGCCGCCCTGCTGCGGCCTTCGATCTCGTCGGGCATCACCGAGTCGGGATTGGGCTGCATGTTGGCCTGCTTGACGGCTTTCCAGGTCTGACCGGTCTCGTCGGTCTTCAGCCCCCACTCGCCGGGAAGCTCGTGCGCTTCGCCTGCTTTCGGCGACGAGTAGAGGAAGTAGCCGCGACCGCTCGTGGTGGCCGAAGGTCCGACCATGCCGATGTTGTGTTCCTTCCACTCGTACTTGAGGAGATTGCCCGTGACCTTGCCGCTCATCTCTCCCCAGGCGTCGCCGGCGGTGTTGCGCCACTTGCCGCTGACGGTGTCGCCCTCCTTGATCAGGTGGAGGTAGCCGTAGGTCTGGCTGTAGTACACGCCGGTCCAGTCGCCGCCGTCCGGCATGTCGCCGGCCTTGACCGCTGCGACTTTTGGACCGCTGTTGCTGTTGCACGCGCCGACGCCGATCGAAAGCGGCGCGGCGAGGCTCGCCGTCAAAATCAGGTGGATTGCATTGCGACGGAAAAACATGGCGCGGAGCCTACCACGGCTCCAAAGCCCGTGTCAGAGCCGGATTTATCGCCGAGATGTCCACGCGGTGTTCGAGCACCCAGACCGGCACGGGGCAGCGGTCGAGCTTCGTCGCGCACTTGCCGGTCGTGAGCCAGGCGACGAGCCCCCGCTCTCGGGCGACACGAGCGAGGCGGCCGAGGTCGAAGCGGCCGTGATCGGGCTCCAGAATCGTGGCCCGAGGATGGACGCCGGCCTTCGCGAGCGCGTCGACGACGCGGTTCGGCCGGGCAATGGCCAGGACGAGCCCGACATCGAGCGTTCCGAGGGAGGCCAGGGCCATTCGCTCGCCATCCGGGGTCCGAACCGGGCCGATGTCGACTGGGCAGCGGGCCATCGGTCGGTCGACCCCCTCCACGTCGCCCTCCCCGATGCAGAGCACCTGATCGCAGGCGAGGGCGAGCTTGCGAGGCTCGCGAACGCAGATCGCCCGCTGGCGGGCAGTGCCCGGCACCCCACGGCGCGCGTCCATCGAGCACCAGGAGTGAGAGCGCGAGCCGGTTTGGGCGAGCCTGAAGCAGCCCATCCACGATGACGACCGCAGCTTCCCGGCAGGCGAGGGCGAGCGCTCGGTTGCGATCCCGCGCTACGAAAACCGGGACTTTGGTGCGAGCTCCCGCGCGAGCCAAAGGGCCTCGTCTCCGACGAGCTCCACCGGGTCATCGACGCTGACCCGGTGCGCATCGCGAAGCTTCGACGAGTAGCCACTGGCGACGATGGCAACGCGTGCGCGAGCCGCGAGCATCCGACCGAGCGCGAGGACCGTCGGTGTCTTGCCGGAGCCTCCCGAGGGTTGCGCCTCCCACCCCGATGACCCGCGCACCCAGCGGAATGTCGACGGGACGGGTCACCTGGCTCACCTCTGCCCACACGCCGTCCGAGAGCCGAGAGCGTTCGTGCCTCCGAGCCCCGCTCGAGCCTGCGAGCCACGCACCTGGCGAAGCATCACGCGGTCGCGCTCGCGAGCTCGCGGCCGAGCTCTCGTCCCACTCCCGAACTGACGAGCTCGTCGTCCGTCCAGGGCACGCGGACTTCACGACGGCGCAGTTTGGTTCCGTCCGGCTCGGCGAGGAGCGCCACGCAGAAACAACGTCTCGCCATCCCGGACGGCGTAGGCGGCCACCGGAAGCTGGCAGTTTCCGGAAACGGCCTCCATCACCCCGCGTTCCGCCGACACGGCGACCAAGGTTTCGCGATCGATCAAGCTGGCTCAAGAAGACCTTCATGTCGCGCGTCGTCCACCCGATGCTCGATGCCGAGAGCGCCTTGACCGATCGCTGGCAAGCACACCTTCGGGTCCAGGATCTCGCTCGCGCGATCGGCGAGACCGAGGCGGACCAGGCCCGCCAGCGCCAGAACGGCCGCGTCGACTTCGCCCTCCGCACACTTCCGGAGACGCGTGTCGACGTTCCCGCTCAGCGGAACGATCACGAGATCCGGATCGGTGCGCGCGTCAGCTGCACGCCCCGCCTCAGTGACGAAGTCCCGACTCGACTGCCGGCGGGTAGATCCGCGAGCCCGACGCCCGTCTTCGTGACCAGCACGTCGCGCGGGTCCTCGCGCTTCGGGATGCAACCGATCGTGAGCTCGGCGGGCAGCTCCGCGGGCACGTCTTTCAAGGAGTGGACGGCGAGATCCGCGCGTCCGTCGATCAAGGCTCTCCTCGATCTCCTTGATGAAGAGACCCTTGCCGCCGATTTCAGCGAGCGAACGATCCTGGACGCGATCGCCGGTCGTCGTGACGTGCAGCTCCTCGATTTCGATGCCCGGATGCAGATCGCGCAGGGTCTTCATCCAGGCTCGGGCCTGGGCGAGCGCGAGCTGACTCTTGCGCGTGGCAACGACGAGCTTGGTCATTCCCCGCTGGTACCCGTAGCGCGCGGCGAATCGCGGAGTAAAGCCCCATCCTCGTCGGTCTCGTGGGGCTCCTCGTCGCTGACCAATGGTTGGTCGAGCTCGAACAGCTCCGTGAGGGCCGAAACGAGCTCGATCAATCGTATCGATTCGTAAGCGATCGGTCGCCGCTTCCCGCAAATGAGTGGTCGGGGCGTGCAGCAACTTGTTGACCGTCGCCTCGACCATGAGCGCGAGCGCCTCCCGCTCGTCCACCCCGAGGTTTCGGAGCCTCCCTCGCAGGCTCTTTTCGAGCTCCCCCGCCAGGACCTCGCCCACGCGGGCTCGCATCGCCACCACGATGGGGGTCACCTGAAGCGACTCGGCCCAACGCTCCCAGCCTCGCATCTCCTCCACCACCAACGCCTCGGCGGCCTCCGACTCTCGCTTGCGGTTGGAGAAGGTTTCACTCACCACGCGCTCGAGATCGTCCACGTTGTAGAGAAATACTTCACCCAGGCTCTCGATGCGTGGATCGATGTCCCGGGGCACGGCGAGGTCGATGCAGAACAAGCTCCGACCGCGGCGTTTCTTGCGACACTTCTTCAGAGTCTCGTAGCTCACGACGAAACCCGGCGCGCTCGTGCTGGTGATCACCACGTCTGCCTCGATGAGCGACTGTTCGAGCGCAGACCAGGCGCGAGGCTCTCCTCCCACCGACGCGGCGAGCACGCTCACCCGTGCTTCGTTCCTGCCCACGACACAAAGGCGCGTCCCGGCGTTGTGGAGCAGCTTCGCGACGGCTTCCGCCATCTCGCCGGAGCCGATCAACACCACGTTCCGGCCCTCGAGCTCGCCGAAAATGCGCTTGGCCAGATCCACCGCGATGCTCGGCACGGAAACCTGTCCCGAACCGACGCCCGTTTCGGTGCGGACGCGTTTCGCGGCCCGGATGGCCCGGGGCACGGTTCGATGCAAGCACGCGCCCACCGTCTCGGCACGCTTGGCAATCTCGAACGCTTCCTTCACCTGGCCGAGGATCTGAGGCTCGCCCAGCACCAGCGAATCGAGCGAAGACGCGACCCGGAACAGGTGCCGAACCCCCTCGCTTCCGCGGTGCACGTAGAGATGTCCCACGACCGCCGGAGCGATCGAAGAGAGCGCCTCCACGGCGTCCTGCGCCAGATCGTCGAGCGCCGGGGTTTCTCCGCGTTTTCCTGCGACGACCAGCTCGACCCGATTGCAGGTCGAAACGAGCATCGCTTCCCCGACGGTCGGTCGCGCCACGATCTGCTCGAGTGCGTGGACGATCTCCCCCTTGGGCAAGGCGATCTTCTCACGCACGGCGATCGGCGCCGTCTTGTGCGAAAGGCCGACGACGACGATCAACTGCCGCCTCCGTTGATCCGAATCACGTACAGCACCACGACGGCCGTGACGCAGACGGCTCCCGCGAGCGTGCCGTAGGCCGAGCGACGACCTCGCCAGCCGAGGACGGCCCGCGAAATCAAGACGGCTGCCAGAACGATCCACGTCGCGTAGCCGAGAGCTGCGCGAAGCATCTCCGGCGCGGTGGCATTTCCGAGCCGGCTGGCAAACACGGCGCCGGTCACGACACCGAACGTGAGCAGAGGGAAGCCCGCCAGAAGCAGTCGATGTTCGGTTCGATCGAGAGCATCGAGCGGGGGCAGTTTGGCCGTGAGCCAGGTAGGGCGCTTTTCTTTGATGCTGCGCTCTTGCACCAGATAGACGGCGCTCGCGGCTCCCGCGAGCAGGAAAAACCCGACACCGATGAGATTTGCCGTGATGTGAGAGATCAGGAGCACCCGAGAGATTTCCGGACTTTCGGCTTGGCTCACGCTCACGAACTGAGCGCCAACCAGGAACGTGAGCGCCGCCGGTGCGACGAATGCGCCAATGGCCTGCAGCCGGAACCGGACGCGAAGCACGAGATACATCCCGGCAGCGATCAGCGCCGACAAGCTCAGAGCAAAGTGCAACGACTCCACCGGACACACGCGGGACAAGAGGCTGGCCGCCACCACGTGGGCCGCGTGCAAAGCGGCTCCGATGCCGAGAGCGATCGGCGCCCAGCGTGCCGCTTCGGGTCTGCCCTCACGACGGGTGAGGTCGAGAAAGAACAGAAGCGTCGCAGCGCTGTATGCCGCGGCGCCGAAGTAGAAGGCTGCGCTCGCCAGTGGTTCCATCTTCTGGAAAAGAGTATGGGGCGCCACCCCCGAGGTCGCTATTCGAGGCGCGTTATCAGGTACTGCGCCAGCATGTCCTCGTCATTCGTGGGGAGCGGTCCGGTGGCCGGAGGAGGGATGCTCGCCGCGCGGTGCTGCGCCAGGGTTCCGATCGGAGCCCCCAGAAACCCGGGGACCACCTCGTACGCGAGGTCCCCCAGGACCATCGAGGTATCGAACACCTCGGCGCCGAGCTCGGTGACGAAGGAGATCGATTTCACCTTCCCCACCAGCTCGTAGGTATCGAGGCCGCCGGTCACCTCCCCCAGGATGCGCACCGCCTCGGCCACTCGGTACTTGCGTTGCTCGCCGCGGATCACGAAGCTCGTTCCCCACGAGATCCACGCGGTCCTCGTGGACCCATTGGTCCAGTGCCGACTGGGGAAAGAACACGCGATTTCGCACCCAACGATTCTACACGCGTCCGCTGGGAATGAAAGTTCAGCCGCCGCGGCGACGGGGCCTCAGAATCCCTTGCGGGCAACCGCCCGATCGCCCGGCTCGATTTCCCGGTGAGAGGCGATCACCAGGCACACCGAGCTGTACTTGTTGGCTCGGAGCACGCGGACTTCGCCGATGATCTCTTCGGGGAAGTTCTTCTCGGCTCCGTGAAGGGGCGTCGTCTCGATGGACGCCTCTTCCTTCACGTCCGTGCGCATGCGGTCTCTCGCGCTCTTCTTCGCGGTCTTGAGCGAGTTGCGCCAGATGTCACCCTTGCTGACGACGAACAGACGGTTGCCCGCGGAGAGCCCGTCCTCGGTGCCGCGATCGATGAACACGACCTGGTTCTGACCCACGAACTCGTGGGGGTACACGCTGTTCAAGATGCGCGCCCAGCGATCGACCTTCGCGGACTTCGGAGGCACGACATCGAACTTCCGGCCTACGTCACCCACGAGGGCGCCGCGCTCGATGACATCCACTGACTCGACGATTTCGCCGCGCGCCACGTGGGTCTTGGGATTCCACTGGTCGATGCGCACCGTCCCCTTGATGGCGATGATCTGACCGGGAGGCCGACGGGCGCCCTTCACCTTGTCGGGGCGCCGAACCGGACGGAACAGCGTGAGTTGCTGACCAATGCGCAGATCCGTATTGGGCTTCATCTGCAGGTACACGTGGTTGCCGTCCGAGAGCAGCATCTGATCTTCGCGCGAGCCAACCAGCTCGCCTTTGATCTGTCGCTTGGGATCGTCGATGAGGCCCGTCGTCCGCAAGAACACCGTGTCCCGCGGGACGGCCGAACGGCGATCCGAAACGCCGCCACCGTCCCCGCCGAGCGTGGACGAGTCGCGAATGTCGCCGCCCAGACGCATGCGCAGCTGATCCCCAGGGTAAATCCAGTGGGGATTGTTGATCTGGGGGTTATAGCTCCAGACCTTCGGCCAGTTCCACGGGTTGCCGTAGTAATAGCCGCTGAGATCCCAGAGGGTGTCACCGCGACGAACGGAATGGAACGCCGGTACGCGCATTGCGACCCCGCTCGAGCCGAGGATTGCGGACGATCCCTTTCCGCCGCGCACCGTGCCCCCAGCCTCGCCGCCCTTGTTCATGTCGAAGCTGTCGCCTTCGCTGGTATCGGACACCGGTCGGGAGCTCGATGAGAGATGGCCGTTGATGTCCTCACCCGGTTGGGGAAACCCGTAGGGTGATGTGTTCGTGGAGGTCGTCGTCGTCGTACCCGGGGTCACGATCACGTCGCCGCCCCGGGTCGGGACCGTCACGCTACCCGGCGCGGCTCCCCCACCCTCGTCCTGGGCGTTGGCACTCGCCGTCGCCAAGCCCACGAAGGCGAAGCCGGAGACCGATCCGAGGACACGAACCAGACGCACTCTCATTTGGGCTTACCCGTTCGGAAAGCATTTTGACCCAGTCCGGCCTTGCTCGCACCCTTCGATCCGTGGTCGCGGAGAACCGGCCGGGGACCACTTTCCTCCGGATCCTGGGCTGCCAGCGCTTCGTCTTCGGCAGGAGCGCTGTCTCCCGGTCCGACATGCACCACCTTGAGCGGTGGACGCACCACTCGTTCCTCACCCTTTTTGGCCTCCTCAGCCCGAGTTGGCCGAGCCTGAAGGGCGGAAATCTCGAGGGCCTGGAGGCGCTCCGCCAAGCGATCGCCGCTGTTTTGTAGCCTCGTCACCTCTTCCTGGAGGCCCGAGACCCGCTTTTCCATGGCGTCCTTGTTTCCGCCGCAGGCGACGCACGACAGCGCGGCGAAAACCAGGATCGGACCAACACGCTCGATGGACGAAAGACTTCGCATCGCGCCGATCGTAGAAACGCCTGGCGCTCTGGGCCAAATAGCTCGTCGATTTCCGGGAGCTTGCAAAAAGCCCGCCGGGCGAAAACCCCCCGGAACACCGCGCCGTTCTGGACTCGAAAGCTCCCCGAAGGTACGTTCGGCAAGGTGAGATTGGGAAAACGAACCCGGCCGCGGCGCCGGCTCGACCTCAAGAAGACGCTGTTCGTTCTGCCCAACCTGATCACCTTGGGCAGTGTGTTCTGCGGCTTCAACGCGATCCGTCTGGCCGCCAAGCCGGACGCCGTGGTCGAGGACTACTACCGCGCTGCGGTGCTGCTGCTCTTCGCGATGATGTTCGACCTCCTCGATGGTCGCGTTGCGCGGATGACCAAGACGCAGAGTGCGTTCGGCCTTCAGATCGACTCCCTCGCTGACATCATTTCCTTCGGCGTAGCCCCCGCCATCCTGGTCTACCAGTGGGTGCTCCACCGTTTCCCGGTCCCGGGCTTGATCACGGCGTTTGTCTTCGTGGCGTGCGCCGCGATTCGCCTCGCCCGCTTCAACGTGCTGTCGTCGTCGGCAACGGGCGCTCCAGTGAAGCCTGGAAAGTACATCGTTGGCCTTCCGACACCGCCCGCTTCCGGCATCCTCATTTCGCTGGTGGTTGCTGATTCCGCGGTTGGCGGGGCATTGGGCTCCGAACGCTACACGCTTCTGTTTTTTGGCGTGACGATCGGCGCGAGCCTGCTGATGGTCTCGAACGTGCGATTTCGCTCGTTCAAGGACTTCAAGCTGAACCCGGCCACCATCCTGTTCATGCTGTTCGTGATGGGATCGAGCCTCGTAGTCTCTCAGCTCTTCCGCGTGGAGTTCGTGCTGATCTGGCTCCTCAGCCTGTATGTCTTGGTGGGGCTGGTGGAAAGCGCACGGGCCCTCGCCGTTTGGCTCACGACGCGCACTCCTCGCGACTCGACGGTTCCGCCCGCGGCGGAGTGACGATCGCCCGTCGCCGATTGCGCGGGAAACTCTGGGAGTTGCCAGAACTCGACTGGGAGGTCCTGCGCTAGTGGGCTAAGAAGGAGCAGACGGTCGCCCGACGCCTGGAGATCTCTGGAAGCACCGGGTCCGTTCGAGCGATGAGCTCCAAGCATGCGAGAATGCGGAGGCCAGCGGATGACGATGCGACACATATTGTTGTGTTTGATGCTGGGGGTCGTGTTCGTGACCGCCTGTCACGACAAGAACGGCGAGCAAGACGCCACTGGGACGAAGCCGACATCCAATGAGCTCGGCGCCCTGGAGGTGAAGGACGATTCACAAAACCTGCTCCTCACCTGGATCGACGAGAAGGGCGACTTTCACGTGGTCACGAGTGTGGGCGCGGTTCCCGAAAAAGGGAGAAATGAAGTCCGTGTCGTGGACACGAAACGGACCGACGGCACCGACAATCAAGTCTACGTTGCGGATCTCGCGCACAAGCAACCGGACGGCACCTATCCCGTGAAGACGATTTCCCGGGCCGAGTGGGACGAAAAAGGCGCGAGCCGTCGAAAGGCACGCTTGGAGGCGCTCGCTCCTTCGGCGACTACGCCGGCGTCGGCCTCTGAGTCCGCTGCGCCTCCCGTTGCCACTGCACCGAAGCAGCGCAAGGTAGTCGCGATCGTCTACGGCGCTGATTGGTGCAAGCCGTGCCACGACGCTGCGCGCTACCTCCGCGAAAAGGGGGTCGTGGTCGTCGAAAAGAACGTGGAGTCGGGCGACGCCGTCCAGAACGAAATGGAGAAGAAGCTCGAACGCGCGAAGATGAGTGGCGCGAGCATTCCGGTGATCGACGTGATGGGACAGCTGATGGTGGGCTTCAATGCGCATGCCCTCGATCGCGCAGTGGAAAACGCACGCAACGTGAAGACACTCTGACGCGCTGATGGATCCGGAGAAGAAGCTGCGGGACATCTGGCCGTGGATCCCGGCCTTTCGCGTCGTCGCGGAAACCGAGCACCTGCCCACGGCGGCTCAGCGTCTGCACGTGAGCCCATCGGCGCTGTCCCGCACCGTGAAGCTCGTGGAAGACTCTCTGGGCGAGGAACTGTTCGTTCGCAGCTCGCGTCGCATCGTGCTCAACGCCGCCGGGCAGCGCCTGCTTCAGGCCATTCGACGCAGTATGACGAGCCTCGAGCACGCGATGCATCACGTGCTGGAGCACGACTTCTCCGGCGAGTACCGCGTGACCTCGCTCGGCGTGCTCTCCGACTACTTCGTCTTGCCTGCGCTGCTCGAGATGCGCGAGGCGCGGCCCGCGGTCATCCCCTGTCTTTCGACTCTTCTCTCCCGGGACGCCAATCGACAGCTCGTAAACGGACAGATCGAAGTTGCGTTCTATTACGACGCAACGTCGATGGAGGGCATCGTCTGTCGCAAGATTGGCTCTCTCAAGAACTCCGTGTTCTGTGGGCGCGGACACCCTCTGTTCGGCAAGAAAGACGTCCTCCTCAGCGAGCTGGGCGAGCACGAATTTTCCGTGGCTTCCATCGGCGACCGTGGCACTCCGATGGACGGGTGGCCGGTGGAAGCGAAGCGCAAGATCGGTTTTCAAATCCTGATGCTGTCCACGAACTTTCGAGTGGCGCTGAGCGGGCGCCTATTGTGTGTGCTCCCCGACGTGGTGGCCCACGATGAATGGAAAGCCGGACGCCTGTTCCGACTCGATCCGGATCCGGTGCCGGACACCGATGTGTACGCCGCGTGCCGACAGGAAGACTCGGCCGCGAGCTTCACGTCGGAGGTGATCGCGCTCGTGGAGGGTCGCCTCGCCACGGCTCCTCGCCTGGCAAGTACGCCGAAAAAGAAGGCAAAACGCTGATTCGTTGCGTCGATTGGAACGATTCCTTCCGATCCTTCTAATGGCGCGATCGACGAGATTGCTGCACTTTCAACGGCATGAAACGCAGTGCAGAAAAGTCCCAGCTCACTCGGCGCAACGCTCTTGGATTCCTCGCGGGATCGGTGGTCGTCGTGGGCTGTGGGGGATCGAGTGAAGCAGTGGGTTCGGGCGGCGCTGCGGGAAGCGGCGCCACTGGAGCCACCGGAGGAGCGAGCACTGGTGGCACCGGCGGGGTGGGTGCGGGCGGCAGCGCGGGCGCGAGCACCGGAGGAGCCAGCACGGGAGGTGCACCGGCAGGTGGGGGAAGCGCCGGACAGTCGGTGGGCGGAGCGGCGGGAAGCTCGAGCACCTGCGGACTGGGAACGCCGACGCCCGGCTGCATCATCACCGACGACAACATCCTGGGACCATTTTACAAGGCGGGAGCACCGTTCAAGACGGACCTCACCGACGGCTCGGTCGGAACGCCGCTGCTCGTATCCGGAACCGTGTACGGCTGCGACTGCGTGACCCCACTCGCGGACGCTGTCGTCGATGTGTGGCAAGCCGATGATGGCGGTGCCTACGACGCGGTCGGCTACGTGCTCCGCGGCCAGATGAAGACGGGCACAGATGGGAAGTACGCCTATTCGACCATCCTACCCGGTTTCTATTTGAATGGGGCGCAGTACCGCCCACGCCACATCCACTACAAGGTGAGCCATCCGAGCGGGATCGCCCTCACCACGCAGCTCTATTTCGAGGGAGATCCCTACATTCCCATCGATCCGTTCGTGAAGCCCGGCCTGGTAAAGCAGCTGACCCAGGACTCTGGTGCCGTGTATCACTGCACGTTCGACATTGTCCTGGCCTGAGACGCTCGCGGGTCACTCCTCCGGATTCGTCTCGTCGATGTTCGGGGAAACGAGAAGCTCGATGGAGCCCTGCGGAGCTTTCACGATTTTGCCGCTGAGCTCGAAGTAGCTGAGCGCGCCGTCGCCGTTCAGATCGCCCTGAGCGATGGCCTGGAACGTCGTGCCGACGTCGCCTGTCTTCTTGTAGTTCGTCTTGGATGTCTTGTAGCGATACAAGAAGTACTGCGGGCTTGCGATCGAGAACTTGAGACACGCAAAGCCCTTGCCGAAGGTGCCAGCGTCGTAGGCCCATTCGTCCGGGGAAGACTGATACTTCCGGCCCTTCACCTTCTTGACGTTCTTTGGGATCGTGCGCGAGGCGCTGGTGCACAGGCGTGCGCTGGAGATGCCGGACTTTTTCAGCTTGAGAATGTCCCCCTCCATGCCCCCTCGGGCGTAGGCCGTGGTGGCATCTTTGCTCATGCGCCCGAGCATGGCCCGCGCCTCGGCGGTCTTCGACGACTGCACGTATTTGCGGACGCCGAACGTCGCCAACGCGGCGAGCACGCCGACGATGGCCACGACAATCATCAGCTCCACGAGGGTGTAGCCCCGGATCGGCCTCGTCATTTCGCGTCCTTTGCCCGGCCCGAGAGGGTCAGGACACCGCGTTCACACGACCACGCCATCGGTGGTTGAGTCGACTCGTCGCAACTGAGCGTTTCGAGCCCGAGCGATCCTTGGACCTGAGCTCCCGTGAAGTCCGTGCCCCGGGCGGACGCGCCCTGGAGCTTCGCGCCGTTCAAGCTCGCCCCGGCCAGATCCGCGCCGTCGAGACGAGCTTTGGTGAGATCGGCTCCGGTCAGATCGACACTCATCAGATCATGGGACGAGAGATCGGCACCGGAAAGATCCGCGTTGGTGAAGGCGCGCTCTCCCAGTGACACCAGGCGGGCGACGCTCGTGCCACGCTCCGCGGGGCGCGCGGCGTCGAATTTTCGCTCGGCGAGCATGCGTGAGACCGAATGCCAGGGCTCGAACAGCACCACGACGCAGGCCACGATTGCCGCTGCCCCACCGACCAGGGCTCGAACTCCCCACTCCTTCCTTCGGGAGCTCGCTCGAAGAGGACGCGAGTAGACGGCCGCCGACGGGGGCGGCGCGGCCGTCGGGTGACGGGCAGGAGCGTTGACGGGCGGTGTGCTCAGACCGGAGAGGTTGAGCTCGACGGCGCCGGGCAAAGCGAGGCCCACCCGTTCGAAATCCCCGTAGTGCGCCAGATCATCGCGCAGCTCGCTCACGCTGGCGTAGCGCAGAAGCGCGTCGAGCGTGGTTGCCCGACGCACGATCCGCGACAGCCCAGCGGGCGCCCGGGACAAGAAATCCAATTTGGAGACGTTGTCCGCGTCGAGGGGCGGGTGCTCACCCAGCAGAAGAAACGCCAAGATCCGTCCCAGCGAGTACACGTCGGCACGCGCGTCGAACGCCTGGCCGGGGCGCACTTCCGGCGCAGCGTACGAGCCGAGCTCGGTACTGGCCGTCTCACGCAGGAGGAGGACCTCGTCCGACGCCAGACGCCGGCCGATGAGGACCGGCGCGAAGGACTCGTCCAAGCCCACGGTACTCGGACGCAGCGAGCCCAGCACGTGCTCGTGCTCGTGCAGCGTCCGAACCATTTCGCAAAGCTGTTCGAACAGGGAAAGCTTCTTGTTCAGCTTCCACTTGAGTGCGGGCAAGTCGCTCAACGTTCCCACGATCGGATCCGCAACGAACCATCTTCCCTGCTTGTCGACCTCACGGACCCCGAGCACGCGCGGGAGACCGGCGAAAGCGGTCAGGGCGTCCGCACGCTGCGCGACCGACTGTCCCTCGTCCGCGACGAAGACCGACACCGATGCTCCCTCCGTGGTGGTCCCAGCCCAGACGATGGCACCGAGACAGTCGGCGAGCCTGTCGTTCCGGATGACTCCGTCGGGCCAGGGAGTGTCGGCTCCCAGGCCCACCAGCGGAAGATCACTTTGGCTCATCCATCCTGCCTCGAGTCAGACCGATAGAGAATCGCGGACCGCGCCGGACGCGGCCAGACAATTTCGAGGTCTGTCGAAATGACTCCCCTTTTGAGGGCGCCCCAGGAACACATATGACGTGCGAGATGCCAGCTACCTACCGGCTTTCAGAGACATGGAACGAAATCAGGATTCACAGGAAGCGCGACGTGCTTCGTGACACAGCGTCCTGACCGAAGTTGCGTCAGACCTGCTACCCGCGAACCAGGTCATCGCTTCCGGTCTTCGTCGAACGTACGTCGCTCGTGCCCCATCGCGAACGGTGAAGTCCCGCTTCTTCCGACAACGCTCCATGTACCTCCGCCCGAACACCCGCTCTGCTTCGCCCTGATTGTGGGCGCGACACAGGACGCGAACGTTCTCCGCCCCGGAGCTCCCACCCCGAGCCTTGGCCTGCTCGTGATCGAGCTCCAGAAACCCGCGCGCCGAGCAGCGCCGACCGCGGGCATCGACGAACGTGCAGCGGAGTCCGTCTCGCCGGGCGACTTCGCGCTTGGTCGCATTGGTGACCCGCGATGGTTTGGCAGCCCGCGATTTGCGAGCGCGCTCGGTCTGACCGAACTTCTGTTTCATCCGCTCGGCAATCAGGAGATCCACCGCAGCTTCGACGATGGTCGCCAGGTCGCCGCTGGGATTCTTGTGACTCATGAGATCCCGCGCGAGCCTGAGCTTCTCTTCCAGCGTTCGAGACGCGGTGAATTTCCACGAGCACGCGCTCCCGAGACAGCGGTGAGACCCGGCCGCGATCTGCTGGGCGCGGCAGAGCTTCTCGTTTCGCGGGCGGAGGAGACGGAGCGGGAGACGGCGACGGATCGGGCTCCGAGATCTGTTCGACGTTCAACGTCAGCACCGGTCGATCGGGCAACTTACGAATGCTGTCCGCCACATCGGGCTTCGGAAACCGAGCCGCGAGCACTCGTTCCGCGTCGCGGACGCTCTTCCCACTCACCGCGTCGAGCAGTTCCTGTGCGTTTTCCTCGGTCAAAACGCTCTTCAGACGCCCGAGCACCGAAAGCGACACTCGACCCGTCTCGAGCCTGTCGTAGATGCACGGAAACCGGCGAGCCAAGCGCGCCGCTTCGATCCGCCGACACGCTTCATCCTCACTGAATCCGAGCCGCTCGGTGCAATACGCAAAGAGGGACGAGCACGCCTCCCGAAGATGAAGCTTGCGCGCCTCCATCTCGGCGAGGTGCGCCACGAGCTCCGCGGTCAATCCCCGGTGTGCCCGAGTCACCCGATGAAGCTCCGAGAGAAGCGCGCCATCGGTGAGCTTCCCCAACGAACTGAAATCAGCACTCTTCATTCCCAACGTCCTACCATGGGGATTTCCATGCCCCGCAATCGCCCGAGGACGCGTTTCGGGCGAACGACCCAGCGCGCAAATCATTTTTTTCCCGGGCGCCCGTCACGCGCCGCCTGCGTGCGAGGAACGAACGCTTCTGGCGCCCGTCGTCCCAACGAGCTCGCCACCGTCGAAAATCCTGTCACGAAAATTCGACGCTGGTCTGCGTTTTTTTTCCAACTTACCCGACCCATCCCCTCGGTGCGCGATTGACCGGATACCAGGAAAGATTGGCCAGATAATCAGCACTGCGAACAGCCCGCGGCGGCGCTCGCCCAGCTCGGGCGGACGATGGGTGGAGTCGTGCGCGATCCGCGACAGTCGCGGGTGAATTCGGTTGGCGCTGTACGACCGACGCGGAGGCGATCCGCAACAGCCGCGAGTGAATGATCGCCTCCAGTAATGAGGAAGCGGAGGACCGCCCACGGCGCCATCGATCGAGTGCCGATGGGTGTCGACCGGATCCAGCTTCGAGCGCGGAGTCATCTTCTCGGCGCGAGGGTTCCGGAACCCACACGGTGCGACGACTCCACGTCGACGAAGGCCGTAAAAGGACGCGCCCGGCCTACGGCGGCTTTCAGAGACATGGAACGAAATTAGGATTCACAAGAAGCGCGATGCGCTTCGTGACAGCTTGCTGTCTGACGCCCGTCGTCCCAACGAGCTCGCCACCGTCGAAAATCCTGTCACGAAAATTCGACGCTCCGACACTGGTCTCGCGTCTTTTTTCAGCACTGCGAACAGCCCGCGGCGTCGCTCGGTCAGCTCAGGCGGACGATGGGGGGAGTCGTGCGCGATCCGCGACAGTCGCGGGTGAATTCGGTTGGCGCTGTACGACCGACGCGGAGGCGATCCGCGACAGCCGCGAGTGAATGATCGCCTTCAGTAATGAGGAAGCGGAGGTACGCACTCACGGCGCGCCTCTCCACGTAGTTTCCCAAATCCCCGCTCCGCCTCGCCGTGGCTGTGCGCTTCGGCTCACGTGCTCCGGAAGATGACCGAGATCGCAGAGCGTGCTCCCGGCTCCGAACCACTTTTTGAATTCGTGATTCTTCCGCCCTTCCGCCTTCCTGTGAGACCTCCGAATTTTTCGGGGCTCTCGAACGTTCGCCGTCGGCTGGCGAGATATTCCAGGCCATGGAAGGACGCTATAAGGCGAAGACGCTGTAGCCATCAGAGCCCGCGAGCGCGGAGGAACGCGACGAGGCCGCGATACAGGCCGAGGTAGTCCCACTGGTTGCCGAGGCCCGGACTATCGCCGAGGAGCTGACCGACTTCATCGAGGTGGTCGGCGGGGACGCAGCCGAGGAAGGTTCCCCAGCGCGCGTCGGCGGCGCGGACGAGTCCGTCGTTGGTATCCGGTTGTCCCAATCCGCCGTCGAGGAACGCTTCGCTCACGGCGAGCAGGGGATCGACGCTGTCGGTCTCGAGCTTGTACTGATCGATGAACGGTACGACCTCATCGGGTGTGCACTCGCTTTCCGTCAGCTTGAAGTCCGTGCGACCCGAAAGGGAAAAGTAGAGCACGCCCGCCGGATCCGGGTACTTCGCGTTGAACGCGCTGATCCCGTCTTTGGAGAAGAGCTCGAGGGGCTTCCAGAGCGAGGACTTCTCCCCGGCTGCATCCCACAGCGCATACCCGATCTGCTTCACGAACCAGTCGACGAGCTGTTGTGTGTTGGGATCCTGCACCGCGCCCAGGATCACGTCCGCGATGGGAGTGCCGAGGTGCGGGGTGGCCACCGTCGTCACACTGGCCACCAGGTCGGGGCGGTCGTGAGCGACGACTCGTGCATCGAGACCACCCTGGGAATGGCCGATAATGTTCACCTTCGCGTAGCCGGTCTCCTCGACGACCTGTTCGACGAACTGGGTGAGCTCCGCGCCCCGCGCCGTCGAATCGTTGAAGGGATCGACCGCGGGAGTGAACACGTATCCCTCGCCGATCTTTGCGAGGTCTTCCTTCACTTGGTAGAAGTAGGTCACCGCGTCGACGCCAGCGAGGGTCTCGAAGCCGAAGAAACCGTGAGCGAGCACGATCGGGTAGGGCGGACCGAGCTTTGCCGGAGCATCCGGTCCCGCCTCGTTCGGCGCTCCGGCAGCTGCGTCGAAGTCACTCGCGTCTCCAGCATCGCTCCCCGGAGCGCCCCCGGCTGCAGTCGACAAATCCGCGCTGTCGTTCGACCCACAGCCGACCGAGAGAAGCATTGCAACTGCGACTGTGACGACTCGCCGTTTCACGACCCGACCGATTGCACCAAGCTTTTCACGTCCGTGCCGGGGGGCAAGCGACCCTCCGCTCGCTCGACCCGACCTCCGCCGCGCCCTCCGGAAGACGCCGCCAGTTTTTTGAAAAGCTCTCGGCAATCGACCGTCGACTCCGTGCCTCGCGCGACGACCGTGTGCACTCCCTCCGGCCCCGGTCCGGCCACCACCGCCACCAGATCGGAGTCGCCACTGATGCGAGCAGCGACACTGCGGACGAGCTCGGCATCGGCGCCTTCGAGGACGGCAACGACGAGAGTTTCGCCCCGAGCGCGAGCCGCCCGAATCGAATCCTCTGCCGCTGTCTCGGCGGCGCGCGCGCGAGCCTTTCCGAGCTCTTCTCGGGTCGTTTGCAGGTCACGGCGAAGCTTTTCGATGGCGGCCGGCACGTCGTTCGGCCCGCAAGTGAGTCCGCGCCCGAGCTCTCGGAGAAGCTCCGCCTGACCGCCGAGCTCCGTCCGCGCTCGCGGCCCGGACACGAACGAGACTCGCGTTCCGCCCTTGTAACGCTCGCTCGACGTGATGAAGACGCTTCCGACCTGAGAGCTTCGAATGCAGTGCGTTCCTCCGCAAGGCGTTACGTCGAACTCGCCGATTTTCACCACGCGGACTTCCGTCGTCACTTTGGGCCTTCGCCGGAGCGGCAACGCCTCGAGCTCACCGGGCTCGGGAAAGAAAGCGCGGACCTCAACGTCGTCGTCCACGATGGAATTGGCGAGGTCCTCCGCCCGAGCGAGACCTGCATCGTCGAGCCCAGCAACGCTCACGTCGATGGTGCACAGATTTTCGCCAAGTCGGGAAGAAACGGTTTCCGCTCCGAGAACGTCGACCAACGCTCTGGACAGGATGTGCTGCCCGGTGTGCAAGGCCATGTGACTCCGGCGTCGGGAGCGATCGACCATGCCCAGCACGCGCGCTCCGATCGGGGGAAGGTCGCCGCTCACGGTGTGCGTGACGACGCCAACGTCGTCGACTTGCACATCGAGCACCGTCAGGCCCGCGATCTCGCCGTGATCGCTCATCTGCCCGCCGCCCTCGGGGTAGAACGCCGAGCGATCCAAAACGAGCCCGCTTTCGGACCGTGCGATGACTTCCGCCTCGAACTGCACGAGCAGCGGATCGGCGAAATAGAGGCGCAAGGTGGCCATCGCGCCGGAAGGCTACCACCGACCGGTTGGGTGAAGCTTCGATGACGAATGTGACGGTTCGGCTATACTCCGCCAGTGATCCGCTGGATTCCCTTCGTGCTTTTCACTGCCGCAGCAGCTGGCTGTGGGGGCAGCGAGGATTCGGCGACCTCTGGTACGGGCGGCAGCGCCGGCAGCGGCGGGATTGCCGGTTCGAGCAGCGGTGGATCCGCGGGCACGCCCGGGACCGGCGGTGGGGCGGGGACCTCGACGGGCGGGAGCGCTGGAACGAGTCCGACGAAGGACGCCGACGGCGACGGGCTCGACGACGCGCTGGAGCAAAGCATCGCAGAGAGCTACTTCCCCTACTACTCGGTAGCACCGGACGACTCCTGTCCGCTGCTCGGCGTCGTGTTTCGCGCGGCTCCGCACCCGGACGACGCCACGAAGATCGCGATCTGGTACGTCGTCTTGTACGAGAACGATTGTGGAGCGAATGGTCACGTGGGCGACGACGAAGTCTTCGGAGCCGTGATCGATCCCGGCATTCCGGCTCCGGACGGCATCCTCGCGCTGCGAGCCATTTCCCACCAGGGTACGCTCTGCGAAAACACGACCAGCTGTGGATCCCTGGCTGGCTGCACACCCTGCACGACCGCGGACAAGAACGGAAAGGCGTTTCCCGTCGTGTTCCCGTCGGTGAACAAGCACGGCAACTACGTGGTCGAATCCACCTGTGACACGAACCTGATCTGCGACTTCGGAGGATGCACGCTGAATCCGACGCCGAGCACACCCCCGTTCGTGAACGCCGGCGAGCAAGCCATGCCGTTGACCAACGATCTCTCGAACGGGGGATTCATCGACGCCGCCCATGGATGGCAGGAGCAATCGCTGTTCGGCTTCGATCCCTGGGGTGGACTGGAATTTGGCAGTGCAGGTGTCGTTTCCGACGATCTCGTGGACTCTGCGTTCCTCGTGCCGCTTTCCGGCTGCTGACACCCGAGCTCTATCCGCTCTATTCTCCCGCCCATGTCACGCGCATTGGGCACGGCTCTGATGGTGTCGTTGGTGTCGTTGTTTTCGGCGGGAGCGCACGCGCAAACCCTTCGCTTCTCGAAAACGACGACGGGCGGGCTGGTGGCGACGGGCAACACCCTCGGGCTCAGCAAGGATCTGAATCTGAATGGTCCCGGTACTCGGGATTCGATTGGAACCTTCATCGCCCTCGACACGACGAGCGTCGACAACGTGCCTGCCAATGCTTCGAATCCCTGGCCCACCGGGACGACGTGGGACTGGACCAAGAACGGCTCGAACAACGTGCTCAAGGTGCCGAGCGACTCGGTGATCGAATACGCGGAGCTGATTTGGGCGGGAAGCGACAACTACGCGACCGACGTGACGGGTTTCTTGAGCACGCCGGTGGCTCTGACTGCAGACGGAGTTTCGATCGCGGTGACGCCCGCCCCCGCTACGGCGCTCACGATTGCCCAGACGTCGACGACCGGATTCTTGGCGAACTACTACATGCGCTCTGCCGAGGTCACGAGCTTCGTCGCGGGCCACGGTGCCACGACCTACACGGTCTCGGGCGTGCCGGCGACGGAGGACACGACGATCAATAGCTTGAACGCAGCGGGCTGGACTCTCGTCGTTGCCTACACCAACTCCTCCTCGCCGGTGCGCAACATCAGCATCTTCGTCGGGGGAAGCTTCGTCGACGAAGACTCCCAGCAGGACTACACCTTCAACGGTTTTTGTGCGCCGCCGGTCGGAGCCGTGGGCGGATCCGCGATCGTGAGCACGCTGGAAGGCGACGCGAATCTCGTCGGCGACCAGCTCTTGATCGGCCAAACGTCGGGGGGCACGTTCGCGAACCTCTCGGCGCCCAACAACCCCGCAAGCAATTTCTTCGCCTCCCAGATCAATGATCAGAGCGGCAAGCTCGACACCGGCGGTAGCTTCGGCACGGTGAATCACGACGCCATCACCGGCGTCAACGTGATTGGTGGCCGGCAGAGCTGGGATCTCACGACGGTGGAGCTCAGCTCGGCTCAGAACCAGCTCGTGAACGGGCAGACCAGCGCCGTGCTGCGCACCATCACGACCGGCGACTCCTACGTACCGGTCTTGGCCGCGTTTTCCATCGAACGTCACCTCCCCCGACTTTTCCCAGGGCTCGTCGCTGGTCGCGAGCACCCAGACTGCGACGGATGGCGATACGTTCACGGTGACCGCCACGATCCACAACACGGGCGACGTTCCGACGGACGTTGAGTTCCTGATGCCGCTCGACTCCGGTCTCACACTCGCGAGCTACACGACCGATGGCGTGAGCGGCGACATCAACGGCCAGTCCGTCACGGCGACCGACCTCAGCACGGGCGTTCCGGCGGGAGCTCTGGGCGCCGGCGGCAGTCGCACGGTGGTGCTGACGCTGAACGTGGTGGGCCCGCCCGGGCTGGGCACGGCGTTTCACCTCTACGCATCGTGGGCGTACAGCTACGTGAGCTGCACCGCGAAGCCGCCCATCGATGCCGTGTGGCCGATGCCACTCTTGACGGTGGACTACGAAACGCCCGACGGCGGAGCCGGGGGAACTGCGGGACAAGCGGGCGCCGCGAGTGGAGGCGCCTCGGGAAGCGGCAACTCGAGCGGCAGCGGCGGCAACTCCGGCACGGGCAACGCGGCGAGCGGCGGCCAAAGTGGTGGGGGCGGCTCCGGGGCAAAGAGCAACGGAAACGCCAGCTCGGGCGATGATGGTGGCTGCTCCTGCTCCACTCCGAGCACGGAGCGCTTCCCGGGCGCGCTCGTGCTGTGGGCGCTCGGATTGATCCTCGGGCTCGGCCGAGCGCGACGACGAAGCCGTCGCTGAATCCGAACCATGCGTCCCACCTACTTCGACGGCCTGCCGGGACTCACTCACGGATACGCAGGCCTCAGCACCGGTAACCTCGCGGCAACTCGCCACGCCGGCGAGGTCGGCAATCCGAAAGCAGCCGCCCTCGAGGGACTGGCAAAAATGCGCCTCGTGCGCTCCCTCGGCGGGCTCCAAGCGGTCCTCCCACCGCATCCGCGTCCCGATTCTCGGAGCACTCAGGCGCGTTGGATTCTCCGGATCCGACGAGCAAGTGCTCGAACGCGCAGCACGGGTCGACGAAGGGCGCTGGCTTCGGCTCGTATCGAGCGCGTCGGCCATGTGGACCGCAAACGCTGCCACGGTGGCTCCCTCGTCCGACACGCCCAACAGCCGCGTCCACATCGTGCCCGCGAATCTGGCCTCGATGTTCCATCGGAGCCTGGAGGCGGCGGTCACCACGTCCGTGCTGCGAGGAATTTTCGCCGACGAAAATCGGTTCGTTGTCCACGACCCCCTCCCGAGCGGAGAGCACCTCGCCGACGAGGGCGCGGCGAATCACATCCGGCTCGCGACGACGAAGGGACCGCTGCACGTCCTCGGCTGGGGAAGAAGCGCCTTCGACACCGAGCTGAATCGCGCTCGGCTCCCCGCCCGACAAACGCGCGAGGCGAGCTCCGCCGTAGCGCGTCTCCTCGGGGTCACGACGCGGTTGGTCCAACAAGATCCCGCGGGAATCGACGCCGGCGCCTTTCACACCGACGTGCTCGCGTGCGGCGCGGGGAATTTCCTGATGCTTCACGAGCGCGCGTTCGTCGACTGCGAGCAGGTGGTCTCCGAGCTTCGAGAGGTCCTCGGCCCAGAGCTCGTGGTGTGCCTCGCTCGGGAAAGCGAAGTGCCCCTCGACGAGGCGGTTCGCTCGTACGCTTTCAACTCCGAGCTCGTGGAAAAGGTCGACGGGCGATTCGTGCTACTGGCCCCCCGGGAAGCCGAAACCTCGACTGCGCGGAGCTTCCTCGATCGCGTCGCCGCGGACGCTACGCCCGTGGAGTCGGTTTCTTTCGTGGACGTGAATTCGTCCATGAAGAACGGTGGCGGTCCGGCGTGCTTGCGTCTTGCGATCGTTCTCACCGAGAGCGAGCGAGCCGCGATCGGTGCACGGGTGATCCTGGACGACGAGCTCGATCGGGAGCTCGTCGCGTGGGTCGAGCGGCACTATCGGGATCGCTCGACCCTGGACGATCTTCGCGATCCGAAGCTCCTCGACGAAGGCCGCCGAGCGCTCGACGAGCTCACGAGCCTGCTCCGGCTCGGCCCGATCTACGACTTTCAGCGCTGAATCACTTCGGAACGCTGACCGTGTCGCAGCCAAACTGAACGTCGATCTTGCCGCTGGGATCCGACTGGATGCCCTGACACGTCGAGTCGCAAACGAGCACCGCGGTCGGGTTCGCCTCGTCGTCGTAGTACCAGCCGCCTTGGGGTCCACAATCGGCTGCCGAGTCCACCTTGCCGATGGGCTCTCCCTGAGGGGCGCCTCCGGGCGTGAAGATGACGTTGACCTTGCTCTTGTTGAACTGCTCCCCCGTGGGCGGCGGCGGAATGCTCCAGCCGCAATCGAGCGTCGTCGAACCGATCACGCCTTGGGCGAGCTGATTGAACACCGGGTCGAAGTTTTGCAGACACAGATCGCTGGCAATCCCGCCCGAAAGCTGCACGAGGTCTGCATATACTTGGCCCGTCTTCGCCGCACTGGGGCAATCGCTGAAACAGAAGATGCCGTACATCTTCCAAAGCCCGGGCTTGATCAACGTGGGATCGAGCGCGCCAATCTGATTGATGAAGTCCTGGGACGGCATGGCGGAGTTATCGTCCGTCACGACGGTGAAGATTTTGAGCGAGTTCGGCCGGAGCGCGGACTTCCAGGTCGGGAAGGTCTGAATCATCAGCTGCAGAGAGTCGGTGCTGTTCACCGTCTCGAAGATATGGAGGTAGTTCGGGAAATTGGTATCCGCCGGACACGCTCCGGAGCCGAGGGGTTGATCGATGCAGATGCCGTCGTCGGGAATGATCCCCGGCAGGATCGAGGGCGCCCACTCTTCCGCGATCATGATGATGCGAATGTCGACGCCCGCGCCGGCGATGAGCTGCGAGAACTTGTTCATGTTCGCGCGGACCGCAGCGGTCTCTTCCGTCATGCTGCACGACGTGTCGATGGTCCAGATCACGTCCGCGGGCACCTGAGCGTTGTTCGCTTCCTGAGTCACTCCCGCGCATTCGTTGCCGGAGAAACCACCAGTTCCCGTCCCGTTGCCGTCCCCGCCCAGGTTCAGCCCACCAGTGCCGGTGGCGCCGCCGGTGCCGGTCCCATTGGCGCTACCGCCGTTGCCAAAACCGGTATCGCCCTTGTTGTCGCTCGCCGAGCAACCGAAGACGAAAAGAAGGACCACGAGCCAAACCCCAAAGCCGCGCATGGCGGGAGTTTGCCGGCGATCGTGTCTCCGCGCCACCGCTTCCGTGCTGGGCAGATTTGTGCCGGGCAGCAAAAACGGTCGAGCTGCGGGAATTGCCGAGATGCAGTGCTGGCAAGCAGCAGATCCGCGTTTGGCTGAGTCAGGCCAGATTGGTGGGGCCGCCCTTGCCCGGGCATGCACTGGAGCCGACCCGCATCAATCCGCGGGACGACGGGAAGCGACGCCGGGGTGGATACTTCACTGCCCGCCAGGCGATCGCGAGAACAGCTTGCGTGCCAGTAGCCTTCGTTGCAGCGGAGTCCGGATCCGTTCGAAGCCATTCACGCAGTGAATCTTCGTCTTCTCCGGTCGAGTGACGCGGAGTTCTCGCGCCCTCTCGATCGCGGGGACAACGCACGAGATGCGACCCGGCACGGGGCTTGCGATGGAGTGGGCTCTCAGGAGGACATCGAATGAGCGCTCGCCCACTCACACCCACATGTTTCGCTTTGGCCGCAGCCGTATGTCTGGCCCCGGCGTTGGCCCACGCCGAACCCATCTTCGGGACCGACGACGTTCCGGAGGATCGCGGCAAGAGCCCCGAACAGATTGCGAAACGTGACGAGTGGCGTCCCGGATTCGGTGCTCGGGTCGGGGGCTACGGTTTTCGCCGGACCGATGACGGCTCGGGCAAATGGGACGACTGCCGCATGAACGGTTTCGGGGTCTTCGGGACCCTGGATGCCAACCGCTACCTGTTCGGGGAGCTCGGAGTCGACTTCTATCAGGCGACCCCGGAAGTGACGGAGTCCGGCATGGATCGCGTATCGACGCACACGCTCGCTGCGGTGGGACTGCGCATGTTTCCCAAGTTCGTGATCACGCCGTACGTCCAGCTCGGGGTGGGCGCTGAATACACGCGCATCGACCTCGGCGGCGGACGGACCGAGAAGCTCTACCCGATGACGTTCGTCGGCATCGGGACCGAGATCAACGTGACGCGGGAGCTCAAGCTGGGCGCCAACATCCGAGCGCTCGGAACGATGCGTCCGTCGGACGAAACCCCGGGGCAGAGCACGGGGATCGCCCTCACCAGACAGGCGCTCACGACGGGAGAGAGCAACGAATCGCCTTCCACGCGTTTCGACCTCGCCGCCCAGGGGCAGTTCTTCGCCCGCTACGCCCTGTGAACGTCAGACTCGACGAACGAGGGCGCCCGACGAGAGTCCGATGAACACCGCGCGTCGCGCTGCGGACGGATCGAAGAGCTCGAGGCGATCGCCCTCGTACACGAGCGTGCGGAGCGAGCGACCCTGACGGGCACGAGCCAGCGCCTCGTTCTCCGGAGCTTCGAGCTCGAGTGCTTCTTGGACGTTTGCCGAGTCGGGCGTGCCTTCGACCAAGCCGTAGCTCTCGAGATCGAAGAGCAGATGGGCGAGCTCCGCGTCCGTATATGCCTCGAGCAGTGCCTGGGTGAGCAAGCGCAGCCGCGATCCGACCGGCACCGGCTCCTCGTCCAGAGGCATGCCATCGATGAACGAGAGCTCGCCACTCCGCCATTTGAAGAGCTCGACCAAACGCGAGCGTCGTTGCTCCACAATCATCTTGGAGAGAACCGCCGGGCGCACCACGCCGAGGCCCACGAGCGCCTCACCAATGCGACGGCCCTTTCGCCATCCCGCTTCGAACGCCTCCTCGAGTTGGCCAAAACTGATGACTCCACGCTGAATCAATCGATTGCCAATGAGCTCCCCGGGGTCGCTCGATGCCGTGAACAGCGGCGCGCCGTCGGCAAAGTAGACGTGGACGAAATCCGCACCGCGGCGCGCACGCAGGAGGCCCGTTCGACGCTCCCTGACAAAGGAGTAGAGAGCCGCCGGAAGCGTATCGGCGGCGATGGGCATGCTCGCATGGGGAACGACCGCGCAAAGCTCGTCGAAGCGGAAGGCCGGACGGAGGACGAGCTGGGCGACTTCCGGCAGACGGTCGAGAGAGCTGAACTCCCCTCCGGTTTTCGCCACGCGAGTTTCCCTGCCCGCGCGACCGGTCGCGCAGAGCTCCATCAGCTTCGCGAGAGACATGGGCCCCAGAGTGGTCTCCTTGCCGCGACGAAGCTCGTAGAGCGGGCGCTTGGGGCGAGAGGGCACGCGGCTGATCGCGTGAGCCAGCTCTGGGGGCACCGAATCGGCACGACGAAGCGGTGCATCGTTCTTGGGAGCGGCGTGCGCGAGCGCTTCGCTGATGCTGGAAGCGGGGATGTCGAGCTCCGCTGGGATCAAAGTGACCGCTTCGGCAAAAGGCGGCTCACTCGGGTTCACGATCCTCGGGTACGACGGCGTCGGCGGCTGCACCGGACGTTCCTGCACGTCACTCGTGACGGTGACGAGGCTGAGGTCGCTGAGCCACTCGGCCAGGGCGTGGGCCCCGAGGGACTCCCCGTGACGCCGCGCCGACCGCTCGAGCGCTTCCCCGAATACCTGCGCACTTTGGAAACGGCGCGAGGGCTCGCGCGACAGAGCCTTGTTCAGGATGACCCGAACGTCGACGGGGATGTGCTGACCGTGGGTTTCGATCGCCTGGGTATTGCCGCGATGCAAGTTTTCGAGGATTTCGATTTCGCTCCGTCCGGGGAACAGTGGTCGACACAAAAGGAGCTCCGCCAGCACGACGCCGAGGGAAAACAGATCGCTCCGCGCATCGATCGGATAACCGAGCGCCTGCTCCGGTGAGACGTAACCCACCTTGCCTTTGAGCTCGCCCGGAGCGGTGCGCGAGTCGATGCTCGACGAGCGTACGATCCCGAAGTCGCCGAGCTTCACGTCACCCAAGCGACCGAGAAGAAGATTGCTCGGCGCAACGTCGCGATGAACGATTCGAAGGTTCTTTCCTTCGTCGTCCGTGGCCTCGTGAACGTATGCGAGCGCTTGGAGAATTTCCCGTGCGATGTACAACGCGGGGCCAAGATCGACGGTGCGGCGACGCGCAGCGACGCGCGAGATGAGCTGCCCGCACGACAGCCCCTCCACATACTCCATCACCATGTAGAGCTCGCCCTCGTGCTCGCCGAAATCGAGCACTTGAACGAGATTCGGGTGAGCCAGGGCAGCTTGGATCCGAGCCTCGTCGCAGAACATCGCGACCAGGCGCGTGTCGCTGGAGAGCTGCGGCAGGATGCGCTTTACCGCGACACGTTTCGAGAAGCCGTGCGGGCCGAAGCGGCGCGCAACGTACACTTCGGCCATGCCTCCAGTTCCCAGCAGTTGCTCGAGGCGATAATCCCCGAACCTCTGCGTTCTGAGCGCTTCACGAACGCGCATAGCCGCACTTTTATAGTAGCGCATTTGTCTCGGGAATTCGCGCGCAGAACGGATCTCTTTCGAATGAGCTCGCGCGCGCACTCAAACGCGGTCAGCGACAATGTCGGATGCTGTGTGAGCGTGTGAGCGGAGGGGTCGAAAACCCGCTCAGCCGAAGGGCCGATTTCGCTCAGCTCGAAAGTCCGGGCGCTGGGAAGCTCGTACAGAGCTCCTTCACCTCGGCAAACGTGCGCTCGATGAGCGCGTCGTCGGTGGGCGCGCTCACGATGGTGTCCATCCAATCAGCGAGCTTCTTCATTTCCGCCGGTGCCCATCCCGCGACTGGTGACCGCCGGCGTTCCGAGGCGAAGCCCCGACGGATCGAAGGGTTTTCGCGGGTCGAACGGGATCGAGTTGTAGTTGGCGACGATGCCCGCCCGGTCGAGGGCCTTGGCCGCCACCTTGCCGGTCACGTTCTTCGGGCGTGAGATCGACGAGCACCAGATGATTGTCGGTGCCTCCAGTGACCAGAGAGAAACCCTTCCCGGCGAGGGCCTCGGCCAGGGTCTTCGCGTTCTCCACCACCTGGGCTGCGTACTTTCGGAAAGCGGGCGTGGAGGCCTCTTTCGCTGCAACGGCAATCCCCGCCGTCGTGTGATTGTGAGGGCCGCCCTGTAAGCCGGGAAACACAGCGCGGTCGATGTCCTTCGCGTACTCCGTCTTGCACAAAATGATGCCGCCGCGGGGACCGCGGAGTGTCTTGTGAGTCGTGCTGGTCACCACGTCCGCAATCCCAACGGGAGAGGGATGAGCTCCGCCGACCACGAGGCCGGCGATGTGTGCGATGTCCGCGCAGAGCTTGGCTCCGACGTCGTCGGCGATCTCCCGAAATTTCGCGAAGTCGAGAGTCCGCGGATACGCCGTCGTTCCACACCAGATGATCTTCGGCTTGTGTTCCTTCGCGAGCGCCCGCAGCTCGATCGAAATCGATTCGGTGATCCTTCTCGCTCACGCCGTAGGGGATGCTCTTGAAGTAACGACCCGTGATGCTGACTGCGTGACCGTGAGTGAGGTGCCCACCAGAGGGAAGCCCGAGCCCCATGATCGGATCGTGGGGCTTGACAGAAAGCGAGGTACACGGCGAGGTTCGCCGGACTCCCGCTGTACGGCTGAACGTTGACGTGCTCGGCACCAAAGAGCGCCTTCAACCTCGATACCGCGAGCTCTTCGATCTGGTCGATGACCTGCTGGCCTTCGTAGTAGCGCTTGTTCGCGTAGCCCTCGGAGTACTTGTTGGTGAGGATCGAGCCGGTCGCTTCCAGCACCGCTCTCGACACGTAGTTCTCGCTGGGGATGAGCCTGAACTTCTCCGCTTCGCGCTTCGCTTCTTCGGAGATCAGGCGGGCGATTTCGGGATCGGACGTCGGCCAGGGGCGGGTCGGAAACGCTCATGGCCAAGCCATAGGACGGCTCGGCCCCCGCCGCGACCGCGGAAGAAGGGACCGCCGGCAGGTGTTGACCCCCGAAGCGCGAGCAAGAACCGGTGCCTGTCAAATCCCATAACCTGTGGCAACGAAAGGCAAAAGTTGATAGCCTGAGTCCCTTGCCCCCCCGCCTCGACGCGGGTTTCAGGGCGACTACACTCGCGCCGGCTCGACCCATGGCAAACGGGGGCAACGCCGACTTGGAACCGAAAGAGCCCCGCGAACCCGGGTCCGGCACTGGTGCGGGGGATGAATCCCAGCCGAGCGGCGGCGTAGCGAACGCAGCCTCGCATCTTTCCGGAACGCCACCGGCCGTCGAACCCGACTCGGATCCGGAGAGCGCCCCTCCGAGCATCCCGTCCGCGGCTTCCTTGAAGGAGAGCTCGATCCTGAGCTTGAGCGCTCACGAGATCACTCCCCTCGGGACGCCGAGCGCGGTGCTGCCCGGGCACGTCCTCGCCGAGCGCTACGAGATGGTCAGCGTGCTGGGCGAAGGCGGCATGGGCATCGTCTATCGCTGCAAAGATCTCGCGACCGGTCAGGTCGTGGCCCTCAAGCGCGTCATCCCGCCGGAGAGCAAGCTCGCGGCCGAATACATCATGTGGTTTTACAAGGAGGCGCGTGCCCTCGCCGCCTTGGATCATCCCTGCATCGTTCGCGCGCGGGACTTCGGACAGCTTCGCGACGGCACACCGTTTCTTGTGATGGACCTCGTCACCGGAGTGTCGCTCCACGACATCGCCCAGGTTCCGAATCGCTTCGAGCTCATCTGGCACGCGCTCGATCAGATCTTCGGCGCCCTCGCCCATGCCCACGCTCGCGGCATCATCCACGGAGATCTCAAGCCATCGAACGTGCTGGTCGAAGAAGTCCCCGGCGAGCCCCCCAAGGTCCACATCCTCGATTTCGGCCTGGCCTGGCTGCGCCAAGATCCCCACGACGAGCGACTCGACGGCAACCAAGGCCATGGAGTTTGCGCCCCACGCCGGCGCAGGAACTCCGGGCTACATGGCGCCCGGAGCAGATCCAGCACGAGATGCACCACGTGTGCGGCGCGACGGACCTGTATGCGCTCGGTTGCATGCTGTACAAGCTGCTCTCGGGTCGCAGCGTCTTCAGCGGAGATCCCAAGGAGCTCCTGCGCCTGCACGCTTTCGAGAAACCTCCGGAACTTCGCCTCGCCATCGAAGCGCCCGAAGGTGCCGTCACGTTCGTGAAGCGCTTGCTCGCCAAGCGGCCCTGGGACCGCTTCGAGTTCGCGGCGGAAGCCCGCACCGCGTGGCGGGCGTGGCGCCCGCCGTCGGACAGCGATCCGAGCGTGCTACGAGTTCCCCGACCTCCCCCACAAGACCGCCAGTCCGCCCGCTCCGACGACGCGCAAGACTGGTCCTCCCCGGGGCCCGACGGAAACCTTGGGCGGCTGCACCCCAGCGCGCGCCCGGGTTGCTCAGCATTCGCCCGAGCCCGCTGGTCGGGCGCGACGACATCCGTCGAACCCTGCGAGAGGTGTGCGACGACGTGATCGAAAACCACGGCGAGCCGCACCGCCTGGTGATCCTGGTCGGACCTGCTGGCGTCGGAAAGAGCCGCATCGGCGAGTGGCTGTGCGAGGTCGTGCAGGAAGAGGGAACGATGATCCCACTTCGCGCACGATATCGCCGGATCCGGAGCCCCCTCGACGGCATGCTCGGCGCCGTCACGCAGTACTACAACTTCGAGCGCGCCGACCGAAACGCCATCGAACGCTCTTTGCTCCATCGCTGGCGCGTGGGGCCCGACGACAAGAATGGCCGCGCCTGGGTGGCGGGCGCCGGCGAATGGCTTCGGCCGTTGGCGCAGGATCAACCGGTGGGCCCGAGCGGGATCCGCTTCACCCTCGATAGCTTCGAGACGCGCCGCCTGGTGATCCGCTACACGCTCCGGCGCATCGCGCGGGGTCGCCCACTGCTGTTCTTCCTCGATGATCTCCAGCATGCCGGGGCCACCACGTTCGAAGGCCTGTTGCGTGTCCACGAAGAGGAACCCGATCAGCGGATCGTGATGGTGGTCACCGTCCGCTCCGAGGACGTGCAGCTCGGCACTCCCCAGGCGGAGCAACTCCGTCAGCTTCGCGAGGCGCTCGACGGCATCGTGCTCGACGTGAAGCCCCTCGAAGCCGAAACCACGGCTGCTCTGCTCCGCGCTTCGCTACCCCTCGACGATTCAGCGGTCCAGGAAGCCGCGCGCCGAAGCCGCGGCAATCCGCTGTTTGCTCTCCAGCAGCTTCACGCCTGGGCCATCGCCGGCAACATGAAGCTTCACGGCGGCGTGTACCGCGTGCCGGACGACGTGCTCACCGTGCGTCCCCAGACCACCGCTGAGCTCTGGGACAGCCGCGTGCAGGTGATGCCCGAGGAGCATCGACTCGCCGCGTACGCCGTCGCGACCTTGGGCGGCGACATTCGGCGCAACGTGCTGTCGGCCCTGCTTGCGCGGGTGGGCCTGCCCGCCGACGAGGCCATCGTCAGCTTGCAGAACGCTGAAATCATCCTGCCGCGCGGAGCGGGTCGCTACAACTGGCCCCACGCGCTCCTGCAAGAGCACCTGCTCGCGCAGCTCATGCGAGCGCGACGACGCCAAGGCGATCTTCATGGCGGCCGCCGCGGCGCTCGAAGAGCACCCGCTCGTGAATCAGCGCCGCATCGTGCGCCAGCGCGTCGCCAACCTCTTGTATGCCACCGAGCCGGAAGCAGCTGCGGAGCTGATGTTCGACTGGCTCGCGCGGCTGTGGAACACCGCTCGCGAGCCCGCCGCGACCCTTGCCGATCTGGAGCTCTTGAAGGGCCATCTCCAGGGCCGTTCGCTGGCGCTCAAACACCGCTGGCAAGCCGAGGCACTGCGCCATCTCGGCAAACCCGACGAAGCCACCACCCACGCCGAGATCGCTCGCTCCGCATTCGAGGAGATCGGTGACAAGGAAGACCTCGCCCACTGCCTGCGCGTGCTCGGTCATCTCGCGAGCGAACAGGGCGACAGCATGGAGGGCGTGGAGCTCGTCGAGAAAGCCCACGAGATCTTCCACGAGCTCGATTTGACCCTCGGCATGGCTCAGTGCGAAGCCGTGATGGGCGAGATCGAGTACCTGCTCGGCCGCTACGATCACGCGCGCCACGCCATCACCGCGGGGGAGCGTCACTTTGCGGAGCTCGGACAGCCCCTGGGGCGCGGGCAATGCCTGCTGCTCCTGTCCTGGATCGATCACTCCGAAGGCTGCACCGAACGGGCACGCCGCCTCACCCTCGAAGCCAGGACCGAGTTCGAGCGCGCGGGCTATCGTCTGGGGATAGCCCAGGCGAACGCGTCGCTCTCTCACGTCGAGCACCGGCTGATGAACTATTACAGCTCGGAGCTCGGAGCCCTGGAGGCCCTCGGCGCTTTCGAGGCGCTGCGAACGCCCCGGGGCCAAGCAGCCTGCGAACGCCTGTTGGCGATGATCGGGATCGATACCGACGACCTCGACATGGCCGAGATCCACGCCGAGCTCTCGATGGGCATCTATGCCTCGATGACGGATCCCTGGGGCACGCTGGAATCACGCCTGCTCGCCTGCCAGATCTCCCTGGCGCGAAAGGATCTCGTCGCAGCCGAAAAGAAGCTCGCCGAAGCCGCGAAGATTTCCGTTCAGGAAGCGGAGCCCCGCCAGCACCTGCTCCTCACCCAAGCCTGGTTTTACATCGACAGCGGCGACCCGGACAAAGCCTACGAAGCGCTCGAAGCCGCAGCCGAGGTCTTCGGCGACCGAAGCCGAGCGGGCGACCACACTCCGCATCTTCTCGGACGCCTGTCGCGCAAGCGCTGGCCCGCTCACGCCCAGGACCGCATCGATGCCTGGCGCGCGCTCTTGAACGATCGATCCCGTCGCGTTCAGGAGTAAGGGCTAACTCTGGGCGTCTCGATCACGAGGTGGTGACGGCATCCGGCAACTCGTTGCCGGCAACGTCTTCACCGGGACAATGCTCTCGGAGCATTTCGCCAATCTGCTCGAGCGCAGCGATGACGCCGGCGAGGGGCTCCCCGATGGAAAATCCGCGATCGATCTGGTCGGCAACCGCTCGCCAAAATCCCGGTGCCGCCGCTTGCTCGACTCCGGAGCCAGCGTGCACGACGGATCGCCCGTCGTCGAACGCGACATAAAGCAGCACAGCCGTGTCCTCCCGGGTGCGGCTCATGCCAAACGACTCGAACAGCTCGGCGGCGCGCTCGGCGGTCGTCGTCTTCTTTGGGCAGCGCCGCTCGAGGTGCACACGCACTTCACCACGATGACCTTTTTCTGCCTCCGCGATCGCCGCGGTGATCTCCTGTCGATCCACTTGGTCGAACATGGTCGATCCTTCGTCGGTGCTGGACTCCCAAATACTAGCGAAGTTCGAGCTGTTGGGCGAGATCTGCGGCGTCGAATTCGGGTTTCCAGCCCTCGGTGTTCACGGATTGCGACGGAGAAGTCACTTCCGGGGGCGTGCAATTCCGTACCGCGCCAAGCGACCGACGAGCGTGCCCCGGGAGATCCCGAGCTCCTTCGCCGCTCGAGTCTGGTTGCCAGCGCAGCGTTCCAGAGCGTCGAGGATCCGTTGGCGCTCGTCGGCTTCGGTGTCCTCCCCTTCCGGGACGGAGCTCGACGAACCGGGACGCAGGGAAGGCCTCGACTCGAACAGGAGCTCGTCCGCATCGAGGGTCGGCGCACGGCACAGGAGCACCGAACGCTCGATGACGTTCTTCAGCTCCCGCACGTTGCCTCGCCAGTGGTGCGCGCGTAGCGCGTCGAGTGCGCTCTCGCTGAGCTGGGGCACCGGGCGCCCGAGCGCTTCGCACTGCCTTCGGAGAAACAGCTCCGCCAGCGCCTGGATCTTCTCGTTTCCGTTCTCGAAGCGGCGGAACCTCGATGCAGATCCCGCTCAACCGGAAGTAGAGATCTTCGCGAAAAGCTCCTTCTTCGACCATGCGTTCGAGATCCCGGTGGGTTGCAGCAACGAAGCGGACATCCACCTTCCGCGCCTTCAGGCTCCCGAGTCGCAGGACTTCCCCCGATTCGAGCACACGCAAGACTTTGGCCTGGGTTGGCAACGGTAAGTCACCCACCTCGTCGAGAAAGAGAGTGCCCGTGTCGGCCGCCTCCAGGAGCCCGGGCTTGGCCTGCTGCGCACCCGAAAACGCGCCTCGCTCGTAGCCGAACAGCTCACTTTCCAGGAGCGATTCCGGAAGCGCCGCGCAGTTGAGCTTGAGCAACGGCCCGCTCTTTCGTGACGACTCGGTGTGAATCGCCTCGGCGATCATCTCCTTGCCTGCGCCTGTCTCACCTCGGACGATCACGCTGATCGTGCTCGGCGCGACGGCTGCAACGAGATCGGTGACGGAGCTGGGGGGTGAGACATCGCTGGGGGTCGATGTCACGCGCCCCTGTTGGACCACGACCGTGACACTGCCCATTTCGATCAGCGATCCGAGCGGCGCCAGGATTTCCTCCCCGCCCTTCAGCGCTCGACCCCCGACACACGTTCCGTTTCGGCTGCCCAGATCCTTGAGCACCAGCTCGTCGCGCACGCAGAGCTCCAGGTGCTGGCGTGAAACCGAATCGTGCTCCACGACGATGTCGCATTCCTTGGAGCGACCCAGCACGATCCGAACGCCGGGGATCAGGACATGGCATTGGTGGCTGCTCCCGAACAGGAGGGTCATGCGATACGCTCCGCCCGCCGTGGTCACGGTTCGAGTGGTGGCAAGGCGGCTTTCGTCTTCGACCATGCGGCTCCCGGCGAAACACCGAACGCTACCAAATTCTCATGCGCTCAGCATTGCCAGGAGCCGGCGAGGTATCTCGGTGGTGTCGAGGGGGCTCAGTACCGCGCCAATAGTCCCTGAGTCGTCTCGTTGCTCGTGAAGTAACCCGAGAGAATCGAGCCGCCGTCGGGCGTCGGGTTCAAGCTCAGGCCCGCGGAGGTCGGCAGGGTGTTCGACGCGACGTATTGGCCGTTCGCGTCGAGTCGCAGCAAGAACGCGTTGGTCGTGCCATTGGGGACGTTGATGGGGCCTGCGCCGAGATCCACGGTCTGCCGAATTCGCCCGGTGGACAAGAGGTCGCCGGTCGATGGGTCGCGCACGATGTCGTGTCCGAGTGAACCCGTGTTCGAGCCAAACGCCCGTGCCCAGAGACCCACGCTCATGTCGCTCGCAAGCTTCGCGACGTAGATGGCGGAGTCGTTCGTTCCGGCTTGGAGCGTCATACCGTTGTTGCTCGGGCCGAAGGTGATGCTGCCTTTGAAGTCGCCGATCATGGCGAGATCGCCAAGCTGATTCGGGACCGAGTAGCTGGTCACTCCAAACGCATGTTGGTCCTCCGCGTCTCCAAACCTTCGAGTCCAACTGAGCTGAGCGTTCGACGTGATGCGAGCCGCGATCACGTCGCTCCCGCCTGCACTCTGGATGTAGTTTCCCCCCGAGACGTACACACGCTCGTCGAAGTAGCCCACGAGCACGTCGCCTCCAAAGGCGTCGCGTGCGATGCCGGTCAGGTGCACGCTGCCAGGGCTGCCGGGTGGATTCTGGCCCGAGACGCTGCGAAATTCCTCGAAGGAGTGGGGGAGATAGCCAAGGCTCGTGGTGTAGCGGCCATAAAAACCGCGCGACGCGTTCGTCTGAGCTTGATGCCAGGCTCCCCCGAGACTGAAGCCGTTTGCCACGACGTAGCCGACCATCGACAGCTGTCCCAATCCCCCAAGACTGGCTTCCACGACGATGCCGAGAGGAACGATGCCGCCACCGTCGACCTGACTGCGCCGGCCGTAGTGGCAGGTCCCGGCGAAATCGAGTGCAGCGATCACGAGCCCGTCAGCCTGGCCGTCGAAGTTGCAACCAAGCGTGTCGCCGGTGCCCGAGTACTGACCGGCAACGTAGACCAGGTTTTGATTGCCTTGCTCGAGCACGGCCAGTGCGCTCGCCCACGAATGCTGAGTGGGGGAATCGCCGAAGCTCCTCGCCCAAACGCACGCGCCGGTCGCGCTGAACTTCGCGACGAACCCGCCTTGGCCGGCCGCGGAGAGTGCACAAGTGCCACCAAAGTAAGCGGTTTGGTAGAAGCTCCCGGCGCCGAACAGCGAGCCGTCGGACGCAGCCACGACTTTGCGCAGCATCGTGCCCGGCGATAGCGTCGTGGCCCATTGAAGACTGGCGATGGCCGGCTGGGGTTCGTCATCCACGGTCACGCCAACTCCGGAAGACAGCGCGCCTTCGGTCGTGCCGGTTTCGCCCGGCAAGGGATCCGCGCCTGCGCCGCAATTCAGCAGCGCCGGAACGCTGCAAAGAGTGATCACGAAAGTCATCGTTCGTCGGTGCGTCATCATGTCCTCCGTCGAGACAGTGAGCACGCGCCGTGCCAGCGAAAATCCTCGACGTTCCGTGCTCGCGATGTACGAGTTGTCGCGGGAGGAGCGAACAAGCTGTTCAAGGGCTGGGCTCCGCGACGACTTCGTAGGCGCCCAAGCTCGGGGGTACTGCCCAACAGTTACCGAGCCGATCGCCTTGGTCATCGGCTCCGGTTTCGCCACGTCCCGCCGCGGGGCTGTCGGTGCGCAGGCGGTAGGGTTCGGGGCCGCTGCCAACGAACCGTGGATCGTCCCCATCCAGGCCGCTCGCTTCGGCGATTGGCAAGACTGGCGTGTAGGGTCCCGGCGTCGCGTGCGAGTGCCAGAGGTTGTGGGAGAAACGCCAGCTCGCTGGCTCCAAGCCCGGACCCAGGTTCACGATGCCGTCCGGTGAAAGAGCACCAAGATAGAAGATGTTGTTCACGACCTGGGCGCCCGAAACGCCTTGGAACTCGTGGTCAGCGTCGGAAGTGTTCTCCATCAGGAAACGCAGCGCCCAGCGACCCGGGTCGACGATGGTATTGTGGAGAACCGAACAATTCACGCAGCCAACCAGCGCGACCGAGGCTTCGCCCCCGATGATCAGGTTGTCGACGGCTGTGGCGTCCTCGGCTTCGCCGTTCGGCGCGGAGCTCGACAGCGGGGGATCGAACTCACTCGGCTGGGTATAGCCGCCGAAGGCGATGGCGCGCTGGCCGGCGGCTTCGAAGCGGCAGGCGCGAACTTCGATGTCACTGCTGCCGCCTCGGGCGCGGACGCCATTGCCGCCAAAAAACGCAAACTCCGAGTCTTGGATCCGGATTTGGTGCGCGCCAACGACATCCACCCCGCGCCCATCGGCGGGGTCGCCACAGCGCGAGAGCTCGGCATCTTCGAGCCAAATGCGGGACGCGCCCGAAATCCGTACGCAAGCGTCGGCCTCGCCGGTGCCGGCCAAGCTCACTCGCAGTCCGCGCAACACCACATCGCTCGTCTCGTCACCGGGTCCGGCACCCAGCACGGCGCCGTCCGCCGAAGTGCTCTCGAGCTCGAGGTTCGAGATCATCAAGAAGCTCGAGTCGCGAATCATGATCGCGTTCGTTCCACCAGAAATGACGGGGCGAGACCCTCCGGGATCTCCCTCGATCCAGATGGGATGCTCGGCGGTCGCGTGCACGTTTTCGATGACGATGTTTCCCGCGTAACTCCCTTCGTGCACGACGATCTTCGTTCCCGGCGTAGCCAACGCGAGCGCGCGCTCGATCGTCGCGAGGGGCTGCTCTTCGACGCCGGAGCCCCCATCGTCACCAGTGGGTGCGACGTGTAGCGTGATTGTCGGGGTTGCTACGTCCGCGAACGTTGGCTTCGCGTCACAAGCGCCGTCGGTGGAAAGTGGTGCGTTGGGCCACGGCGTGTTTGGACCCGAGGGCGTTTCGTACTGGGAAAGATCCCGGGTGAGCGTGCAACCCAGTGAGGGAAAGCAGAAGGCGGCGGCGAGGACCGCGGGGGCGACTCCAAAAGTACGCGAGCGCATCGAGCGAGCTTCGAGGCACGCGCCGTGCCAGCGAGTCTTCACGCAGCATCGGTCGCCCGAAACCTTGGCTTTGAACGATGCGCCCACGAGATCCGACGCGCCGTGCGCTTGCCGGCTCGTGGGAGTTGCACGAACGGTTCATTTGGCTTTGTACAATTCGTGCAAACCAAGCAGCGACCCGTCGACAAACCCGCCAGAACGAGCGGGCACGACGCTTGCTCTAGCCACCCCAGACCAACTTCGTGGGCTTTGCACGGACTTGGGAAGCGGGCAAAATGCTAACCGTGGGAGAGTTCGACGTGAAATCATTGGCAATCGGATCGCTGGCTTTGGGGTTGGTGATGGCGTCCGCGTGTGGCTCGACGGACAGCGACGGAAAGGGTGGCGGCGGCAACGCCGGCAAGTCCGACGCGAGCACGGGCGGAGCAGCGCTCGGAGGCGGCGGAAGCGGCGGAGGCGCGACCGGTGGGAACGCTGGCGTCACCAGCGGAGGAAGCGCTGGCGCTACGAGTGGTGGTTCCGCTGGTGAAAGCGGTGGTGGTGGATCAGCGGGAAGCGCGGGTGCGTCCAGCGGCGGGGCCGGTGGGGTCGATGCCAGCGCAGGGGATGGCGGAGTCGAGGACGCCAGCGACGAGTGCCAGCCTCAGATCTGGTGTCTCGATCTCGACCACGACACTTTTGGCGATCCTCTGAACGTCGTTTCGAGCTGCGATCCACCCGAAGGCGGCGTGCTGAAGACCAGCCCGAACTGCAGCGATTGCAACGACAACGACAGCGCCGTGAACCCCGCTGGGCAATGCAGCGGCACGCCCTCCATTTTCCCCAACGGTGAGCCTTCCTTCGACTTCAACTGCAACGGCCAGAGCGCCAACACGGGCTGCCCATCGTTTCCAATGGCCGCCCAGACCTGCCCCCTCCCGAAGAACGGCAGCTGCGATGGTTCGGGATATCTGCCGACGACGTTGGTCGATGGTGGGCCACTGACCTACTGCGGCTCCACGAAATACCAAATCTGCTCGTACTATCTTGAACTGAAGCCCGATGGCACTTGGGGGGCAAAATGCGATCCCCTTCCCCAGGCGGGCCATCCCCCGGTCCAATGTCTGTGAAACGGGCGAGCGCTGTCGGCGCTCTAGCCGTGGCCGTAGGATGGATCGCAGCGTGCTCGAGCGCCGACGTTTCACCGGCCCCGCCCGCTGCCGGCGCTCCCGAGCGTTCCGTCCTCGCCCTCGCACAGGTTCGTCGGCAGTTTTCCGGGGCGAGCCTGGGCGATGGAACCACTCTGTCTTCCGAGCTCGCGCTCACGCTTCCGGATCACTCCGCTCAGTTCACGCGGCTTTCCGCAGGTGACCTGGGAGTCGCGTTTCGTCTGAAGGACGCCGAATCAGCTCTTCGAGAACGCGCCGCGGAAGGTCTCGACATCTTTCGGGACGCCCGGGGACCGGGCCAACACGTGCTCTTACGGCAGAGCGTCATCGGTGTGGAAGATTTCGTCGTGGTCTCGAAGAACCAACCGGCGAAGCTCGAATACGATATCGCGCTGTCGGGCGTGGCTGGACTTCGCTTGGTCGACGACGTGCTGGAGCTCGTCGATGCCGGCGGTAGCCCGCGGCTTCGCGTGGCTCGACCCTGGCTGATGGATTCGGCAGGCACGCGACGTCGTGCGCACGTGGCTGTTCACGGGTGTGACGCGGACACCAACCCGGCACCCCCGTGGGGTCGCGCCGTCACTCCTTCCGGCTCCAGCAGCTGCACTCTGCTCGTGAGCTGGGACCCGCGGGACCTCGTCGCGCCGCTTCTGGTCGACCCAGCGTGGCAGAGCACGACGTCCCTCATGGTCCCGCGGGAGGCCCCGGCCATGACTTCCCTCAGTACGTTGGCGGGGGACTTCCTGTTCGTGACCGGGGAAGGATCATCGGAGCTGGTGAACCTGGCGGATGCCACGACGAGCGCCGGCCCCGCCATGAGTGCGTTCCGTCGGCATCATAGCGTCGCGTACGACGCGGTCAGCAACATGGTGTACGCAGTCGGTGGCGTCGACGGCACGGGCGCCTACCTCAGTAGCACCGAACGCGTCGGGCTTTCCGCGCCGGTTCCAACCTGGTCCCCGTTCACGTCCTTGCCAGAGGGTAGGGCCGATCACGTCCTCGGAATCGCGATACCCTTGAGCGCTCCGGCGTCGCGCTGCTTCGTGGTCGGCGGCAAGAAGCAGGGCGGCCTGGCGAGCACGAACCTCCGTTTGGATTTGCCGAGCGGCTCCTGGCAAGTCCTTCCTGGCGGACCAGGACCACGGACCGGTCACGCACTGGTGATGGTGGGTCCGAAGGCCGGACCGATGGTGATTGCCGGATTTGATGCGTCCGGAAATGCCCTGGACGACGTTTGGTCGATGGACAAGCCATGAACATTGGGGACCCGCCAGGCCAGCTCGCCCAAGCGAGGGGAGCGCATGCGGTGGCGACCTCCTCGACGGGGGCAATCTACGTGGCCGGCGGACGCCTCGGCGGGAACGCGCTGAGCATCGCCAGCGTCGAAGTGTTGAACGACTCGCACACTGTCTCCCAACCTGCCCATCGACCTCGCGAATCCCTCCCTGAGCCTGGTTTCAAAGCGGTGGCCACACATTTCTTCTATCCGCTGGCGGGGAGCATTGCACAAATCACCGAGCTGCCGAATTGCGATGCGAGTGCAATCGCGCGGATACGTTTCTGCTCGAGCTCGGCACGCCGGGCGCCACGTTTGGGTAGCGAAGCAGGCGAGCTGAGCGATGCCCGCATAGGCGGGACGAGCGGTCGATGACCACGTCCAAAATAACGAAAAGTCGAGTGCTTCTTGCCGGTGGCCGAGGATGCGAACGGTGGTGTTCAACCCATCGACACAATTACTACGGCGTCGGATAAGGCTCGAATTGCGAGCAAGACGGCGAGTGTATCAGTGGGCATCTGCACGGAGTTCGAGGGGATCTGCTGCGACTACCGTGTGACAACAGTGCAAGACCTGTGCGAAGCCGGGCTCGCGTGGGACAATGGCAACCATGGCCTTCGACACCCCCGATGCGCGTTGCGATACCAACACCGACGGCTGCGGGGAGACCGGCAAGTGTGACAGCTCCGGCGCCTGCGCACTGGTCGCGAAAGGCACCGATTGCGGAGTCGCTTCGTGCGATCCCAATTCCACTGGCATCCTCAATCCCGAATGTACGGGGAGCGGTCAATGCGACGAAAGCGTGGTCGTCGCGTGCACTTTGGCGGCATGCAGCACGCAGAACACGGACTGCGGCGGACCCTGCACCACGAGCAGCGATTGCGGGCCTGGCGCTTATTGTCCCTCGGGGGTGTGCGTACCAAAGAACGCCACCGGCGCGGGGTGCACGTCCGCAGAAGAGTGCAGTTCCGGTTTTTGCACCGACGATGTGTGTTGCAATGCGGAGTGCAGCGGCCAGTGCGAGAGCTGTGGTCAGACGGGGTCCGTTGGAAACTGTGTCCCCGTTTTGGGAACGCCCCAGGGCGACCGGCCGAGCTGCATGGAGGCGACCGGCACGGATCCGTGTTCGGCTGCGACATGCAACGGCAAGGACCGCGAGACCTGCGCCGGGTTCGTGTCAGGCATCCCGTGCCGAGACGCCGCCTGTCAGGATGGGGTCGAAGTATTGGCGGCGACTTGCGACGGAAGCGGCGCGTGTCCGGTCGCGAAGACGAAGGCTTGCAACGAGTACGCTTGCGACGAGACGGCCTGCAAGGATGCGTGCATCAGCAATGCGGACTGCGCGTCGCCGAGCTTTTGCAACGTCGAGTCCGGTCAGTGCGTATCGGGAGGGAGTTGCGACGGCTCGAAGCGGTACGCGTCCGACGGAACCTTCGTGGAAGACTGTGCGCCGTACGCCTGCGTTGGCGACAACTGCGCGCGACCGTGCCAGAGCAGTACGCACTGCTTGGCGGGCTACGTGTGTGACTCCCAGAACCGCTGCGTGACCGGCGACGTTTTCGACGAGGGCGACGCGGGATGTGCCTGCCGTGCAGCACGCTCGCCCCACGATTCGCGCTCGTATCTCTTCCTCTCGGCCGCGCTCTTGTTCTTGGCTCGGCGCCGTCAAAAGCGATAGTGGGCGCCCACCCGGGGGCTGGCCAGGATCAGCAAGTCGCCCACCAATCGATCCGCGGGGAACGTCCCCACGCCGTCCGATCCTGCTCGCACGTTCTTCTTTTCATCCCAGCTCGGCTCATCGAACCCAACGAACAGCGGCAAGCTCAGGGCAAAAAAAACGTCGAAGTCCGCGGACAGCTTGCCTCCAATCCGCGCCTCAGGTGCGACGTAGAAGTAGCGAGCGCGTGCATCGACGGGTGATGGGTTGAGGACGTACTTGGTCCCGCTCGAGTCGCGGAACGTGCCTTTGCGATCGTCCTGGATCCTTCCCCACAAGACGCCGGCCGACAGCCGGAGCAGGATCGGGAAATCGTCTCCGAGCTCGAGTGCGACGAAGCTGCCAATCAACGGACCCCGCAGGACGAGGCTATCGTTTGCAGTACCCGAGTTCAGTGGTGGCGGATCGGCTATGGGTACGAGCTGTTCCGGGCGGTCGGAAAGCCTTTGCTGGACCCAATCGTAGCCCGCTTCGATCCCCACGCTGAGACCGAGCGAAAATTGATATCCCCCCCGCGCCAGGACGGAAAATCCCAGCGCAGGACCCCGTGAGCACCCCGCACAGTCGGCATTCAGGTCGCCACCCAGCGTGATGCCGGTCAGCGCACCGGCCTCGACACCGGCGACGAACGTGCTCGGCCGGCGCCGGCGCCAGAGCTCGGACGCCGGATCTCGCTCGAGCGTTGCCTGGATCTCGACTGGGCGATTTCCGCGACACCTTGACGTCCCGCACGATGGGCAAAAAGCCTTCTGCCGCCAGCTCCACCCGATGGGACCCACAGCGCACCGGTCCCGACCACACGCCCTGACCGAGCACGACACCATCGAGCGCGACGGTCGCGAGGGTAGGAGTCGGGCGAGCGTCGAGGCGGCATTCGAGCGGCTCGAGGGCGAGAGTCACGCGGGTCACGGAACCGACGCGGACCGTGGTGCTCGTAGGCTGCGTTCCCATTTGCCCGTCGCCGCGCAGCCGGAGGGTGTGCTCCCCCGGCGGCAAGCGGCCTTCCCACGGCGTCGTACCCACGGCAGCCTCGTCGACCAGCACGCGCGCGCGAGCGTTGGATGCTTCCGTTACACGCAAGCGGCCGAATTGTGCGAGGGGTCGCAGCTCGGCGTTCACGATGACGGTTTGCGCGCCCGCCAGCTCGACGCGCTGCTCCCATGGCTCGAAACCTTCGAGATACACGCGGACCACGTGGGAGCCGCTCGAGAGGCGAAGTGGTTTTCCGAGGGGCGAGGTCCCACGTTCTGCTTGATCCACGGCGACCGAAGCTCCGGCTTCGCTGACGCGTACGCTGAGCATGCCGACGCGTTTGGCGAGCACCCGGAGCTCCGCCTCCACCTGCTTCTTGTCTTCGGCGCTGAGATCGCTTTGCTCGCGAAGCATCGCGCTGAGCATGTCGTATGCTTCCGCGAAGCGTTTCAATTGCTTGTAGCAAAGCGCTGCGTTTTGGGTGTTGCCTCGGGTCGGCAACAAACTGCGTGACGCCAAGAATTCCGCCAGGGCCGCTTCCCATTGCGCTGCGTCCATGAGCTCGACGCCGCGCTCGAAGTGCAGACGAGCGCGCGGCACCCGATCGTCGGAGGGAGCCGGAGTTTGCGCGAGTGCGCCCCCCAGATTCATGACGAAGAACGCCAACAGGAAGTGGAGGAATGCCCGGGAACGCACTTGCCTCAGGCTAGTACACGGTGAGGTTCGACCGGCGGAGATTGCTCACTCGAAAACTCGAACCGGGGCCAGCGTTCCCGGGGAGCTCGCCGCCGGTGGGACGGTGGGCTTCGGAACTTCAGGTTTCACCTTTTCTTTGGGAGTGGCGGGCGCACGCGGCTTGGCGGCAGTGCTCTGGGTACCGACCAGGTCGAGACGCGCCGGCATCGCGCCCGTGTCGGTAATCGCAACGGAACGTTTCAGGGTGCGGCCCGCGTGCGTCAGCTCCACGATGTAAGTCGCCCCAAGCGGTCCCTTCAACACCAAACCCTCTGCCGTCAGCACCGCCGGTTTGCCGTCGACCGTCACCGAAGCGGTCGCCGGCTGGACCGGGATGACCACTTCCCGCTGCTCGCGTGTTGCGCTTGGGGTCGGCGCGCTCTTGGGCGGTTGGGTGGACGTTGTCGGTGCTTCGGCCATCGGCACGGGTGCTGAAGTGCTCGGCTCGGGTTGGGAGAGCGACCCCGAGCGCCATATGCCGAGCCCCACGAGCAGGGACACACCCACGCCCGCGGCCAACCATGCCGAGCGACGAACCGGCCGGGGGTGAGTCCCCGTGCGTGTGAGACCGATCTCCGTGGCGCCACCCGCTTCCGCCGTCTCGTCTTCGGGCGGTTCATCGAGGCCAACCGTCGGAGCCGTATGCGGCGCGGTCTCTGGGGATGCGGCTCCGAGCTCAGCGTCGCTCGGCGCCACGAGATCCGATTGACGCAAGCCTTCACTTCCCGCGAAGGGCGAGAGCGCATCGAGCATTTCCTTCGCGGATTGAAAGCGTTGCGCGCGGTCGAGCGCCAGCGCTTTGTGCACCACGTTGGCGAGCTCCGGGTCCACCCACGGCGCGCGTCGCTCCAGACGTTCGGGGTTCTTGTTCGCGATGGCCACCAGCAGCCTGGCGAACACATCGACGCGATCGTGAGGAGTTCTCCCACAGAGCATCTTGTAGAGCAGGATGCCGGTGGACCAGGGATCACTTCGATAATCCAGAATCCTTGTGACCGAAAGCCTGTTCGGGCGACATGTACTGGGGGGAACCGAGCACGCTGCCCGTGCGGGTGAGCCCGCCCTCGGCGTCGTTCAGTGTGTCCATTCGCACCTTGGCGATGCCGAAATCCAGAATCTTGACCGCCAGCCGGTCGTCGCTCTCCGCAAGGAACACGTTGCCCGGCTTGATGTCGCGATGAACCACGCCGCACGCATGCGCTTTGCTCAACCCGGCGAGGAGCTCCACCACGATGCGCACTGCGGTTTTGGGAGTGAGAATGCGCACGCGCCGCATCGCGGCAGCCAGATCCTGCCCGGGCAGCAGTTCCATGGCCATGTACGGCATTCCCGTCGGCCCATCGGAACCCAGATCGAACACCCGCACGATGCGATCGGATTCGATGGCCGCGGCGGCACGCGCCTCGCGCCGGAAGCGAGCCATGATTTCGTCGTTTTGCGTCAGGTCCGCCGCAGCAACCAGCTTGAGGGCGACCCGTCCACCCGTGCCTTTGTGCGTGGCCTCGAACACTGCGCCCATTCCACCTCGGCCCAGGCGGCGGCCGATCCGGTACTTGTCGCCGATGATCTGGCCTTCTTGCACAACGTGGAGTCTACGAGACGCCGCCGAAACGCTCAAGCGGCTTCCCTCCGGGATTGGCTTAACCGCCCCGAGAAAGTGCGGTATCGAGACGGCAAGCCGATGCGCCTCGCCGTCGCCCTGATGCTCGCACCGATGCTCCCGGGGTGTGGACCATCGCGCACGCGCGCCGCGGCGACGACGACGACAGCGAGTCCCGAACCTCTTGCTCCTTCTGCCTCGACCTTCAGCTCGCCGTCGACGGATGGAGCGGTCTCCGAACCGCCCGAGCTCCCGCTGCCGCCCGCCCCTCCCGGCACCGATCCCGAACGCGCGAAGGTGGCGGCGTCCATTTGTGCAGCAGCGTTTCTCGGAACCGCGGTCGGGTGTCGCTCGCATCCACCCTTCGTGCGAGCCGATCAAAAGCCCGATGGAAGGATCATCGAGCACCAGGGCGATCCGCTCTTGTTCTGCTCGATCGACGCAATCTATCGCGGAGCGTTCCACGGCCCCCGGCACGAGCCAAGCCGTGGTGTCGTTCTCCCAGTGCAAGGAGAGCGAGGATGCGATGTGGGACATGGGCTTTCCGGGAAGCGCGGTGCTGGTCGAGGAAGTCGCTGGACGCTACCGGGCGATCGACTACGAACCCGACGTGAACCTCGGCGACTGCGCTCAGGATCGTCGGGCCGATGGCCGCGACGTCCTCTTGTGCCGGAGTGGCCTCGCGGCACCGCCTTCCGGTGCGGTGAGCTTCGTCTTTCTGCTCGATTTCGCGCGCGTGGCGGTGGGCGGAAGTCACTCTGTCTCGTTGGTGAAGCTGTTCTCGGACTCCTGGTACTGCTCGATGATCAATCAATTCGTACCAGCGGGGCTCGTGTCGCTCGAAGTCGGCCGCATGTCGCTCAGCGACCTCAACCACGACGGCACGGGGGATCTCGTGCTGAAAATCCAGCGCTCCCGCATTCCTGCGTCCCCGTCCTTCGAGAACCAACTGCGTGCTCGCTGCAAGAAGAAACCAGGCGAGACGGGCGTGAGGGAGCTTTTGCCCCGGGCGAAGGAAACGCGATTTCGAATTCCTGAGCGAGGGAGACGTCTCCACTCCGTCCGCCGCGACGCGGAAGACGATCGACAAGTGGGCAGCCGAGTCGCCGGAAAACTTCAACGGCCTCGAGGGAGTCGGTCCCCCGCTCTTGACCCGTTGAGCGGAGCCTCCGCCGCTCAGGGCTTGCAACAAAGGCGGCGCCGAGTGAGCGAGTAGCGCGAGCCTACCCGTACTTCTTCTGCGAAAAGCTCGTGAGGGCGATGCGTTCGATCTTCGAGTTGTGCCGGCGATCGGTGGGCAGCGGTTTCCGACGGAAGACCACCCGGGTGAGGGGAATGCCGCGCGTTTGGGCGATGGCCAGTAGCTCGTCCCGCCGAACGTCTTTCGCTCTTGGGCGCTGCGTCCTCGTCGAGCTGGACGAGGAGCACCAGTTCCGCGCCCCGCTTCCCGTCGTATCCGACGAGGGCAGAGCGACGCACGTCCGGCTCCGCGTTGAATATGCCTTCGACACACACTGGGTAGTAGGTCTCACCACTTTGGCGCACGACGTGCTTCGTGCGACCGAAAAACCAAACCCGGCCCGCTTCGTCGAAGCGTCCGAAGTCGCCCATGCGGTGCCATACGACCTTCGTGCCGTCGGGTCGTGTTTCCACGATTTCGCGAGCCGGGTGGCTTCTTGGTTTTCGAAGTACCTGCGAGTGACGTGGGGGCCCGAGACGACGAGCTCACCGACCTGACCCGATTCGAGCTCCAAGCTCGGGTCCCATTTCGGGATGGCGTCGTCGCTGAAGCGAATGACCTTCATCTGGGTGCCGTCGAGAGGACGGCCGACGCAGGTGCCGGCCCCGTTTCGAGTGCCGAGCGCGGTCTCTTCGAGGATCTCACGGGCTGTGATCGCACACAGCGGCATGGCCTCCGTCGCGCCGTAGGGCGTCAGAAACTCGGCAGCTTGCGGCAGGATCGTCACGAAGTCTCGCAGGGTGTCCACCGCGATGGGCGCGCCCGCAGAGAACACTCTCGAGGGACGAGAGCTCGATGCCCTGCCGGACGCAGTAGCGGGCCAGGTTTCGGTAGACGACTGGAGAGCCGAAGCTCGTGGTCACGTGATGGGCTCGTATCGCGTGCATTTGGAGGTGGCGTTCATGGATCTCAACCGTCAACGGATGATGCCGAGCGCCTCGAGCTTCGAACATCGACCCCCGCGGATCTCCGACGCGACGGATGTCGGGCTGTCCACGAGCCAGACCGGCGTCTTCGCCGGATCGTAGGCGGGCCACGGCGGGTCGACGTCGGGGACACCGTCTCGGGCGAAGCTCGACCAGGCGCGCTGCATCGAGTCCACGATTTCATGGTCCGCGGGACCCGGATCCCCCCAGGGATGGAGATTTCCCGAACACGTAGAGCAGCTCGAGACCGTGGATCACACCGAACACGCTCAAGGCACCGCCCGGTTCGTGCGTGAAGTGATACGCGAACGCCGGGTGAGGTCCCCCGCTCGCCGCAGCGGCCATGGCCAGCGCCGGGCAAATGAACATGACGTCGGATGCGACCGTGCCCCAAGCGACTTGGGGGCTCTCGAAATCACCCGCGGGATACAGGGCGAGCACCTGATCCCCCAGCTCGTTGCCCAGAGCGCCGCGGACCTTGCTCTCGTACTCCGCCGCCGTCGAAACGTCGTCCTTCAGGATCCACATCAGCTCTTCCGAATTGCTTCCGACGATGATCGGAACGTCGGCATCGCCGTTCTCGATGCGATCGATCGGTTGCTCGGTGATGAGATCTCCGTCGATGCCCGGCGAGACATCGGGCATCGGGAGGCCGAAGAGCGTTCCTCCACCGTCGATCGTCGCCTGGACGATCTCTTTTGGGCTCTTGGCCCGCATGCACGCCAGCTGGTCCGGTTCGGATGCGCATCCCGCCGCGGCCGTGATGGCATCACCCCGCTCGATCATGGCCTCGCGACCCAGGGTCTTGTCACGCAAGGTCGGCATTTGAACGCAGCGCCCGCTCTCCATGATCGCGCGGTGAAACAAGCCGTCGGCCGCGCTCGCTCCGATGAGCGCGCACACGTTGCCCGCGCCCGCAGACTCACCGAATACGGTGACGTTCGATGGGTCGCCACCGAACGCGGCGATGTTCTCTCTGAACCCACTCGAGCGCCGCGATCACGTCGCGGATCCCCTGGTTGCCGACGGGACCCTCGGCGAGGAGGGCGTCCGTCGCGTAGAATCCGAGAGCGCCGAGGCGATAGTTGATGGTGACCACCACCACGTCACCGGCACGCGCGAGATTCGTGCCGTCGTAGACCTGCACTCCGATGTAGTTGCTGTCGGCCGAGCCGCCGGTGTGACCGCCGCCGTGGATGAACAGCATCACCGGCCGCCGCATCGTCGTCGTCGTGCGTCCAGACGTTGAGCAACAGGCAGTCTTCGCTGGTCCCAGATTTTGTAAACTGGTTTGCTCCCGGGATCCTGGAACAGCATGGTCTGGGCTTGGGGGCATGCCGGTCCGAACGCTTCGGCAGCGAGCTCCTCGGTCCACGGCTCCCGCGGCTCGGGCGGGCGGAAACGGAGCGCACCCGTGGGCGGCGCGGCGTAGGGAATGCCGAGGAAGACTCGTACGTCGCCGTCGCGCGTGCCGCGTACCGGACCGCGGTCGGTCTCGACGCGCACACTCGGGGGAGCATCTTCCGCAGACGTGCGAGTTACTGCACGCTGAAAGCATCAAGCAGGAGACGAGCAACCAGCGATAGGCATCATCGCGCCGCCGCCCGACTGACCCGGGCCAGGGCTTTGGAAACGGCGTGAAAATTCGGCGGCTCCTCGTCGAGCGCAGCCTCGGCGTGGTCGAGCTCGCTCAGGATCGTATCCCGCGCGCTACCGGAAAGCTCGGTCGACAGAGACGCCGCTCGCCGGGCTTGCTCGATGATTTGACGGATCTGCAGCGCGTCCGCGGCAGCCGATTCCGGGCAAGCGGTCGCGCTCGTCTCCGCATTCCGGGCCCGAGTGGAGCCCGCGCACGCTGCGTCGACCACGAGCGCATCCAGCCGGGTCGCCCCGTACTTGCTGATCCCGCCAACGAGCGGCGGGGTGTCTTCGCCCAGCAGGCGTGAGAACGCGCGGCGCACCGGGGAATTGCCAATGTACGCAACCCCATCGGGCCCCGTGCTCGCCACGGCCACCGACTCGTCGAGCCCTTCAGTGAAGTGACGCACGGCCCCGGTCTTCCGATCGAGGAGTCCGACGCCCACCTGCCGAGGGAGCGGCACCGACCGCGATCCCTGGGACACCAGCTTGCCCACGCCAGCCTGGAACAAGAGCCCGTTGGCGCCGATGGCCACGACCAGCAGGTTGAACGTGCTCTCGCCCTCCCGGGGCTCCAGCACGTTCGGACGCGTCGACCAGGCGATCTCGCCGTAGGTGTCCCGATCCAGCACCTGAACCACGGTCTCGAGGGTCGCGGCATAGACCTCGGCGTTGTCGGAAGAGACTCCCACCGAGCCCACGATTTGCGCGCCGACATCCGCTTCCCACAGCTCGTGGCATTGTCGCGTCGACGGCGATCAGCTTGCCAGAGTCGTCCCCCACGTAGACGCGCTCACCGTCAGCTCGGAGTGCGGGCGTCGATGCCGAGCCACCGTGAAATGCGATGTGGCACGCCTCGACGATCGACGCCTGGTCGCCCTGCTCCACCAGATCCAAACCATACAATGCTCCCGAGCTCACTCACACCGTCCTCGGAGCCGTCCTCGGCATCGGGAGCGGTCGCGGCAATCCACAGGCGCCCGGTTCGGGGATCGATGGAGAAGAAGTTCGCAACCTTGGATGAGTTGCCGAGGAGCGCGTCGATCAGACGGCCCGCCATCGAGGGATCGCCGAGATTCATCAGCGTAGCCAACTGCTTGCCGAAGCCTTCCATCAGCGCGTCCGGCAGGCCGAGGGAGCTCTTGGGTGATGGGCTTCCTGGTAGCTCGAACGGCTCTTGCAATATCGATTGCCCGGTCGCGCGACTGAGTGCGTAGACCTGTCCGGTCGCGGTGAGCCCTACAATCGAGTCGGTCTGGGGGTGATAGTTGACCCCGAACACACCATCGGATGGGTCGTTCTCTCCGGCGATGAGCCCGGTCGCGCCTTCCCAAGCCAGCGTGCCGTCGGTGCGAACCGCGAGCGCGCGATCCTTCAGGCCGAGGTAGACCAGCTGCTCACCGGGGTGATCCCGGTCATCGAGGATCATGGGCGTCCCAGCTCCGCTCAGCGCACCCGAACCCTCGATGGCCCATCGCCGCTGTCCACCCTCGGGCTCGAGGGAAATGAGCGCGACGTTCTCCTTCGGCAAGAGCGGCGAGAAGTAGAGGTTGCCCGCGTCGTCGAACACGGGTCCGGTGGCGTTGAACGTTTCGGGCTCGGCGATCCAGTCTTGCTCGAACTCGGGAACGAACGCGATCGAAACCTCGTCGTCGTTCCGAGGGCCCGCGTGCAGATTGCGCCAAGCGGCGCGAGAAGCGAACACGGCGTCTTCACTGGCAACCGAGCGACACGTGGCGGGTTTCCATTCGGTTTTGCAGACGGGCTCGACCTTCGCGTAGAGCTCCTCCCCGTCACTGGACCCGCAGCCGAGGGCTGCCAGCGCACCGACCAACACGAGCGTGAAACGAGTCGGGTCAGACAGGCCCGGCCGGTCGAAACCAAGCTTCAATTCGCAGCTCATTCATTATCAATAACTCTATTGATAAGACCTGTCAACGCTTGCTTTTTAAGCTGTAACTTGTTACCAATGATTCAATTACTAATGGCCACGTCCACGACCCAACGACGAGCAAATGAACGGCCGAAACGCCGACGTTGCCCGCGGGAAGAGTCTCGCGAGGCAATCATCCAGGCCACGCTTCGTGCCATGGCGAAGGGGATGTTCCCTCACGAGCGGAGGCATCGCCCGCGAGGCGGGCCTCGCCCAGCCGACGTTCTACGCCTACTTCAAGACGGTCGACGAAGCCCGACTGGCGGCGGCAACCCTCGCTGCCGAAAGGCTCTCGGCAATGAACGACGAGCGCCGGGCGCGACTGTCCGAAAATCCCACCGATGTGCGCGCGATCGCCGAAGCCCTCGAGCACTGGCTCGAACAGATCCGCACCACGGGGCCACTCTTCGACGCGCTCGCGCCCTACGCTCGCGAGACCTCCACGCTCGGCGGGATGGTCCGTGCTCTCGCGGAAGCCACACGCACGCGCTTGGCAGACGACTTGTTCGCTCAGGCTCAGCGTTTCGGCGTCGGACCCGAGCACTATCCCGTGTTCGTTCAGCTTGCCGAGACGATGAACGTGTCGACCGCGGCCACCGGAAGACTGCTGGCGGCCGGGCAACTGACCGACGTACGCGAAGCCGCTTGGGTGCTGGCGCGAAGCTTCTTCGCGTCCATGCAGGCGAACGTGGTGGCGTGTGGCGGGAGCTCGCCGCCCTGGGGTTGAGCGGGAACCGGTCGCGGTTTCAGGGAAGTTTCTACGGGAAGTTCCCCTTGCCCTCGAGGGTCTGACCCGCAATCCCGCCGCCGGGCCAGGAAAAGTCGTCCGTCACTTCCGAGGCGTCGATGCCCGTCAGGCGAATCGAGAAGCTTCCGTTTCCGAAGCCGCCGCCGTCGGTCAACGTGCCGTCGGAGCCCCGGGTGAGCTCGAAGAAGCTTCCGTGGTTGGGGCTCTTGACCTCGACCTTGGAGAGCGGAACCCGCGCGTTGCGTACCCACAGGCTCGTCCACCACTCGCTCGATCCGGTCTGGAACTCGTACATGGATCTTGCCGGTGTCCGGGCACTTCGCGAACTGCCAGGTCATCGTGCGCGGGTACTCGCCGCTGTCCAAGATCGCGTAGGCGGCGGGGCTCACGTCGATGCTGTTGGGAGTCGTATCGCCGTACGTAACGACGCGAAGCAGTGCCGACTTGCCTTTCGCGGTCTCGACGTAGATGCAAGCGTCGCAATAGCCGGCCACGTTGGGGATCCCGTTCCAGAGACCCGCGAGCAGGTCGCCCTCGAGCGCCTGCACTGCGGGAGCGTACTTGGTCCCCGGTGCACACGCGTTGTGCCACTGGGTTTCTGCGTAGTCGACCGGTCCCAGGTGAAACTCTCCGCCCTCGTACTTCGAGCCGTACGTCTCGACCGGACCGCCGCCGCCCGCGCTCGAGCCGCCGCCCCCCGAGGTCGAACCCCCGCCCCCCGAGGTCGAACCCCCGTTCCCGCTACCGCCGCCACCCTGTCCGCTGCCGCCGGAACCCCCCGATGCCCCCGTTCCGGTCCCGCCGCTCCCCGCCGCCCCGCCACCGGACGAATCCGAGCCGCACCCCAACGTGAACGAGAGTGCGATGACGGTACTGAACCCGAGTGTCCTCAACATGACACGAGATTACGCGGTCGCGACCCCACCAGCAAGCGCCGCCGAGCTCACACTGGGTGCGCTCGCGAGATGGTGATAGCTTCCCGCTCATGTCTCTCTCTCTACCTCGCGAGTCGTTCCTTGCCATCGCCACCGTCGGCTGGGCCGATGGTTGGATGAAGAAAACCGAAATCGAAGGGCTCCTCACGGCTGCCAAGGCCTGCGGTCTCGAAGACGACGATCGCTCCGAGGTCGCAGTGGCGACGAAAGACGGTGTCGACCTCGACACGCTCGACCTGAGCGTCCTCGGACCTTGGGAGCGCGCGCTCACCTACGCGATCGCCAGCTGGCTCGCGAAGCTCGACGGGATCACGAACGCCCAGGAGCTCAAGGCACTCAAGGCGCTCGGTGGACGCCTCGATTTGCCCGCACAAAAGCTCGAGCTTGCGGCGTCGGCAGCGTTCGACATCGCATGCCTCCCCGAAGGTCATCGACCCGAGAAGTTCGACTTCGATGCGTTGGCAGCAAGACTCAAAGAGAAGCTGCCCACTCTCGTTGCGTGAGCGTCAGAAGAGCCCGCAGTACTTGGACGGCGTGGTCGCCGGGTAGTGGTACAGAACTTCGACGCACATTTCGTCGCCTGTCTTCAGGCCGAAATGTACGTCCTGGGGCGTGGTGTTGTCGAAGTAACACGTCGTCTCGATGGTATCGCCGACGGCTGCCGAGCCGCTCGCCGGGTACAGGCCCTGGTCACCGAAGTCCCATGTCTCGTCCGTGATCGTCGTGCGAGCGCCCGTGGTGGGAACGATCTCCGTGCTGATCCGACGCCCGAGCTGATGCATGTGGGGGAAGGCCGCAAAGATGTTGTTGAGCGGCTCCTCCAGAACGCAGCCCCCTTTGACCGCCACGTCGCTGGTTTTGGCGGGTAGCGTGATGTCGAGGGTGCCCGCGATCAAAAGCCCGACCTGAGCGAGGGACTCGGGATTCGCAGCGCCCACGAGGTTGATGCGCGCTGATGGCACCTCGAGCGAATCGTTCGTGGCGTTCAGCAAATGGAGCTGCAAGATGATGTGCTGCCCCGCTTTGATCGGCATCCCTGCGCCCTCGGGGAACTTGACGCCGGGAGTTCCGACGCCGCCACCGCTCACCAGACCCCAATCGATCCCCATCGAGAAGCATTCGTAGGGGCCGGCGTTTGCCGCATCGTACGGCGCGGAGCTCGTGAACACCGCGTAGTGGTGCAGGCCGACCGAAGGGATCTGCTGCTGGATCTCCGTGACCGAAAGCGCTGCGTCCGCCGGGACCTGGAACGACCAGCACTCGTACTGTTCTCCGCCGGGCTCGAGCGTGAAGCCCGACGACGCGAGCTGAACACCGATCGCGGGCGGCTCGAGCACGCCGGTGTCGGTCTTCTTGCTGGAATCATCCGACGATCCGCAGCCCGAAAGCGCGAAGAGAGAAACTGCCGCAATCGCCCAATTTGCTGCCCGCTGCATGGCGCGGAACCTAGCGCGGACCGTGGGCCTCGCCAAGGCGGGAGGGGAAACCGACCCGATTCCGCCAGAGGAGTTCTGATCTAGAGTCCCGCGATGACGAGCTCGAAGGAAGTCCTCGCCCGCGCCGAACGCTGGATGCCGGGAGGCGTCAACAGTCCCGTGCGCGCATATCGCGCGGTCGGAGGTCATCCACCGTTCATCGCCTCCGCCCACGGCGCCCGTGTCGTGGATGTCGAGGGACGAGAGTACGTCGACTACGTCGGTTCTTGGGGTCCGGCGATTCTGGGACACGCGCACCCGAAGGTGGTCGACGCAGTGAAACGTGCCGCGGAGCGCGGCCTGTCCTTCGGAGCGCCCACCGAGCTGGAGGTCGAGTTCGCCGAGGCCATCGGCAAGCTCTACCCGTCGATTGAAATGCTGCGCTGCGTGTCGAGTGGTACCGAGGCGACCATGAGCGCGCTCCGAGTCGCCAGGGGCTTTACGGGGCGGGACGTGATCGTCAAGTTCGACGGCTGCTATCACGGTCATTCGGATGGGCTGCTGGTCAAGGCGGGCAGCGGAGCTGCGACTTTCGGAAATCCCGACTCGGCAGGCGTGCCGGAAGCCGTCGTGCAAAACACCGTCGGGCTCCCCTTCAACGACGTGCCGGCGCTCCGCGCATTGTTCGAAAAGGAGGGTCCGCGCATCGCCGCGCTGATCGTCGAGCCGGTCGTCGGCAACATGGGCTGCGTTCCTCCGCAGAGTGGATTCTTGGAAGCGCTGCGCGAAGTCTGCACGAAGGCCGGCGCACTCTTGGTGTTCGACGAGGTGATGACCGGATGCCGACTCGCCCCGGGCGGCGCTCAAGAGCGGTTTGGGATCCGTCCCGATCTCACCTGTCTCGGCAAGATCGTGGGCGGCGGAATGCCTCTCGCGGTCTACGGCGGCCGACGCGACGTGATGCAGCGAGTAGCGCCCCTCGGCGCCGTGTACCAAGCCGGCACGCTCAGCGGAAACCCGGTCGCCGTGTCTGCGGGTCTCGCGACCTTGGCGGAGCTTTCCCCCGCGCTCTACGAAAAGCTCGAGCGACTCGGAGCTCGGCTCGAAGCAGGTCTCTCTCGACTCCCGGGGACGACGGTGCAGCGAGTCGGTTCGATGATCACGTTGTTTTTCGGAACGAGTCCCGTGCGTTCGTGGACCGAGGCGGCCGCGTGCGATCGCGAACGCTTCGGAAAGTGGCACCGCGGCTTGCTCGAGCAGGGGATCTACTGGCCGCCCTCTCAGTTCGAGGCAGCATTCCTGTCGGCAGCCCACGACGAGGCGGACATCGACCGCACGATCGAAGCAGCTACCGCAGCGCTGGGTTGATCAGCCGGGAAGCGCGCAGCCGGGGTTGTCCATCGTCAGGTGGGCGGTCGCCGAGCCCACGCCTTGCACGTCGACCTGAATGTCGAGGTTCACGGGGGCGTCGAAATTGGCTCCGCAATCCAGCAGATCGATCGGAACGATGTCGTACACCGAGAGCGATTCGCCGCAGCGGAGACGGATTGCATTGGGGGTGGCGGCGCTGCTCTTGGACTCGAGGATCAAGGTCGTGTCGATCTGAATGCAGCTCGCGTCCACACCCGTGACCCGGACGCGGTACGGAACCATCGGCGATCCTTGCCCTCCCCAGATCGGAGCCACCTTCTCTCCGTCGTTGAAGACGCGGAACGCCTGACTCGGATCGGCGACTCCGATCTCGATCTTCGCGCCAGAAGCCGTCCCGGAAAATGGGGTGTCGCACTTTTCCGCCAGGGGCGGGACCGGACAGCCGCCACCAATGGCACCGTCGCAGGTCGCGGTCGCTTGCCAGCGTCCGCTGCCACACGTGTACGTCCACGTGTTCATCTGGTCGCCAACCGGATAGTCGCAGCTCTCTGCAAGCTGACACGCCGATCCGGGGTACGGCGCCTGAGCCGGACAGGCGACGTCAGCTGTTTCGCAGCTGCCACCCCCACCACCGGAGCCGCCGGCTCCCGTTCCACCGGTGCCGGAGCCCGCCGCGCCCCCTGTCCCCGGATCATTCGCGGACGAGCCGCCGCAGGCCAAAGAGATCGCCGAACCTACTAGGACGAGAAAACCGAGACGCAGTCGCATGGGCCGCGCATGTGCAAACCGCGTGCCCCGATCTCTTTGGCACACTTGGCACAGGCCCACGATCCTCACCAAGAGCCGTGGCTGCCGTGGCTCCCGTGACTGCCGTGGCTGCCGTGGCTGCCGTGACTGCCGTGGCTGCCATGACTGCCGTGACTGCCATGGCTTCCATGACTGCCATGACTGCCATGGCTTCCGTGGGAACAGTGCTGCGCCGGAAACACTCCGCCTTCGTCGCCGATGGGCGGGGCCTGGTCGCAATTGTCCTTCGCCTTCTCGATGACGAGATCTTCGGTCTTGCTCAGCATTCCGCGCGCGCTCTTCGAGAACGACGGAAGCTTGCCCGGGCTCGTCTTGGGCGGCACGTCCGGAGTTTAACAGAGCTTCGACCGAGCAGCGACCCTCACTCGGCCGAAAGCCGTTTGCCTTGCCAGAACCGGGTGAGCAAATCGGGCCTTCCAAAGCGCTCCCGGAGGTCTTTTGCCGCAACGAGTCGGGGCCGAGCTCCTCCCACGCGATAGGCGAGCCGCGCGACCGCGTCGTCGTTCGCGTCGAAGAGTCCGCCATCACTGACGACGGCGCCGCTCGTATTCGAGAGCCCATGGAACGTGAGCTCGACGCCGTCCATGCGAGTCAGTCGGAGCTCAGTTCCCGACGAAACGGCGCCAGAAGCACTACTTGTCGAACGGGTTGATCTGTGGAACGGCGACCTTCTCGAAGGGATTGATGAGCGGTATGGCGACCCCTTCGAAGTCACGGATATTGCGAGTTGCCAACGCAAGACCGTGCTCGTACGCGGTGGCCGCGATGAGAGCATCCGCCTGGCTGCGCTCACCACGGAGGAGCGCGCATCGACGTGCAATCGCTGCGGTGACGGGGAGGACCTCGCAGTGGTCCGCAACGAAACTGTCGAACCACTTCCAGAGGCGCTCACTGAAATGAACGCGCAAGGCGAACAGTATTTCCTCGTAGCTCACGACGCTCAGGCTGAACTTCTGCTGGCGCTCGGCCCACGCCAGGACGGCGGGGTCGGGCGCCGGCCTCATCAGCTCATCCATCACGCAGGTGTCGACGAGCATCGGCGACCTTCGGCGAGAGGGTTTCGTGTCGGCCTCATCAGCTCATCGATCACGGTGGTGTCCACGAGCATCGGCGACCTTCAACACGGGGTTTTCGCGATCGACCCTGGGATCGACTCCGCGCTTCAAAGGCAGGACGTACCTCTCCTCGGCGCAGATCTGGCGAGCCTCGCGCAACGCTTCCGCGATCCTGTCGGACTTTCGCTCACGCCAAGCCAGAAACGCGGTGGTGTCTTCCGGACCCAGAACTGCCCCGACCACGGCGTCCCGGTTGTGGATGATCTGGGGCTGTTCCGCCGCGAGCCGCAAAACCTCGGAAAAGCGTTGCTTTGCGCTCCCGATCTTCCAGACCATGGAACTTGTCTAAGTTGGACACGTAATGTAGTCAAGTTGCTCCGATCAGAAGACCCCGCCGGGATACCCCTCATTTTCGGCACGTTTCTGGCCTTGTTTGCCGCCCGGTAGCCCGTTTCTGGCCTTGTTTCCGCACTTTCTAGCCTCGTTTCGGGCCCGATGGCCCCATTTCGGCCCTGGGAGCCCATTTCTGACCCTGGGAGCCCATTTCTGACCCTGGGAGCCCATTTCTGACCCCGGGAGCCCATTTCCCGACCCAGAGAGCCCATCCCCGGCCCCAAAGTCCATTCCCATGCGGCCACTGGGAGGAGGAATGGGAGGTGGGAACGTGAGAAATGCGAAAAAGGAGCCCCTCTCGCGGCGCGATCTGTTGGCTGCGCAACGTGTCCAACTTGGACAAGTTGGAGGGTCGGAAAGATTGGCGGCGGAAGGGACGCCCTTTTCCCTCCGCTTCGGGTGTTCGCAAAGCGCGGGGGCGAGGGCTCGCAAAGCGGGGGGCGAGGGGGTTTGCGGCGGGGGGTTTGCGGGGGGGTTTGCGGCGAGGGGGTTTACGGCGGGGGGGTTTACGGCGGGGGGGTTTGCGGGGGGGGTTTGCGGGGGGGTTTGCGGCGAGGGGGTTTACGGCGGGGGGGTTTGCGGCGGGGGGTTTGCGGCGGGGGGTTTGCGGCGAGGGTTTGCGGCGAGGGTTTGCGGCGAGTTTGCGGCGAGGGTTTGCGGCGGGGGGTTTGCGGCGGGGGTTGTAGGCGGTGGGGTTCGTAGGCGGGGTTCGTGGGCGGGGTTCGTAGGCGGGGTTCGTAGGCGGGGTTCGTAGGCGGGGTTCGTAGGCGGGGTTCGTAGGCAGGGTTCGTAGGCGGGGGTTCGTGCTTTCTCGAGGGCCAGCGAACCTCCCATGCGTGAGCCGGTGCAGCGGCAATCGCGAGCGGGACTTCGCGAGCGAAGGAACCGCGGAGGCGAGGCCTACTGAAACTTCCCTACGAAAACGTCCGTGGCCGAGGCGTGCTCGTACGCTCCACCTGCCGAGTACACGAACCCGTCGAGGAGCGGCGTCTGATGCGCGTGGGCGTGAGCGATGGGAAGATTCTCGACGGACTCCCAATCGGAAAGCGTTCCGTCCTCTGCGATCTTGGCGCGGCGTACGTGATCGGTGTTGGTCGAATCGTTTTCGATCCCGGCGACGACGTAGAGCCATCCGACGTGGACGAACGCTGCTTCCGTGGAAAGCTCGACGGGAAGGTAGCCGACGGTCGACCAGTCGCCGAGGGAGCCGTCCGACGCGATCGGCGCGCGAAGGACGTCGCCAAAGGTCGTGTGAACACCGGCCGGATTGCCGCTGATCCCACCGATGACGAACAAGCCGTCGCCCGCTACCGCGACGGCTTGGTGGCTTCGCTTTTCGGGGAGGGGGGTAACGACCTGCCATGCGCCGAGGGTTCCATCGGAGGAAACCGTGGTGCGTTCGACCAGCGGAGTGTTATCGGATCCGTCACCGGTGAGGCCGCCGATCACGTAGACCGAATCGCCGTGGGCGGCGGAGCCGTGGTGAAAGCGAGATGCCGACAGATCCGGACCCGGCTGGAACTTGCCGAGAGAGCCGTCCGCCTGAACGATGGTGGTGTTGGTCTTGACCGAAGGGGAGCCCTTGCCGGTCGAGTCGGCTCGAATGCCCGCCGTCACCACGACCACATCGCCGACCTGCGCCACCGAGTGACCGACCATCGGCTCGGGCAAGACGCCCGCCGCCTCCCAGGCTCCGACGCTGCCGTCGCTCTCGATGGGTGCCCGCTCGATGCTCTGGAGCGCGACGGTCATGTCCTGAACGCCGCCAGCCACCCACAGGAATTTCCCGGCGGGGGACTTCGCCGCAAACGTGATGTGATGATCCCTCGCCTTCATGATCGAAGGGCCGGTGGTCCATCCCTCGAAGGTCGCCTCACATCCGCTTCCCGCAGCGTGGGATCCCGCTGGGCAAGACGATTCGCCCGCGCTTCCGCCGGCTCCGGCGTTGCCTCCGACCGCACCGGCGCCCGCGCTCCCTCCAGCGCCGCCCGTTGCCCCGCCGCCGACTCCCCCGCTCCCCGCGCTGTCGTCGCTACCCCCACACGCCACTGCCAAGGCAGAGAGCGCAGCGGAAACCATGATCAGTCCAAGCTTGTGCATGACGCCGCGCGTAGCAAGCCTTGGACCAACCTGGGGATCCCGAATTTGCCGATTTTTCCCGGGTCCGTCAGCTGGTTAACGCCAAGGTCGTGGGATCCGACAATGCGCTAGACTGGATTTGGTCGTGCGCCGTTTCGTATTCCCGCTTCTGACATTTCCCAGCGATCGGCGTCGCGGCTTGCGGATCGGGCAATCGATCGCCCTCCGCCACCCCGGGAGCGACGGCCACCGCGCCGCCCCAGAAACCGTCGGAAGCGAAGGCGAGCCCGAAGACACCGGCGGACATCGCTGCGCACTCGATGCCGGCAATCGTCTCGGTGCGCACCAAAGACTCCCTGGGCACGGGATTCGTCGTGCGAGAGGACGGTTGGATCGCCACCAACTTCCACGTCATCTCGGGCTCGAGCGACATCGTCGTCACGCTCACCGACAAGCGGCGCTTTCCGGTCGTGTCGATCATCAGCCGGGATCGCGAGCACGACCTGGTGATCTTGCGCATCGAAGCGAAGAAGCTGCCCGTGCTCGATCTCGGCGACAGCACGAAGGTCCGCGCCGGCGATGCCGTCGTCGCGATCGGTCACCCCTCGGCCTCGAGGACACCATCACCAACGGCCTCGTCAGCGCCATCCGGCACGAAGACAACTTCGAGATCCTGCAGATCTCGGCTCCCATCGCCCCCGGCTCTTCCGGCGGGCCGCTGTTCAACGATCGCGGCGAGGTCATCGGCGTCGCGACCGCAATCCTCCGCGGCGGGCAGAATCTGAACTTCGGGCTCCCGGTCAGCTACGTGAAAAATCTGGTCGCCAACCCCGACCCCACCAGCATGCTCGTCTACGCCGCGGAGCTCGCAGCGCTCGAGCCCGCCCTGCCCCGCATCCAACGCCAGGTTCCCCGCCACCCGCTGAAGATCCTCGACGGCTGCAGTGACGACTCCCTGGCTCTCTTGATCCGCTCCGTTGGCGAAGCTATCGACGTCGGCGCGCCCCTCTACAACAACGGCGACTTCGCAGCCTGCTATCACGTCTATGAAGGCGCGGCCTCGGACCTCGAACGCAAGCTGCCCCGCGCTTGCAAAGGACCGAAGCGTGCCCTCGCCGACGGAAAGAAGCGAGCGGCGAAGCTCACCGATCCGAGCCTGGCCGCCTGGGCCATGCGAGACGCCTTCGATGGTCTCCTGGAAGTGATCCATCGGCGCATCGGCGGCAGGTGAGGAGCGTTCCCCAACCAATGCTCGCAGCATGACGAAGAAGTCGCGCAGTCACGTCGATGATCTCCGTGGCGCGAGCCGCCTCGCGGTCGAGGCGACCCAAGGTGTGACCGCCTTGGTGGAAGAGATGCACCGAACCATCGGCTCCGGTCCCGGGATCCTCGGTCGGCCCCTGGAGGGTCCCGTGCGACTGGTGACCGGCATCGTCTATGGCGGCATCCGCGGGGTGACGGGCCTCGTCGGCACAGGGATCGATCGAGCGCTGGAACAGCTCGCGCCGTTGCTCGGCGAGAGCATTCCTGGGGCCGAGCGCGAAGCGGTGCTCGCGGCACTCAACGGCGTCCTGGGGGACTACCTCGACGAAACGAAGAACCCCCTCGCCATCGAGATGCGCCTGCGCCGAGATCCGGACGCGGCGGTCGGGCGGAAGCTACTCGTGATGGTCCACGGATCGTGCATGAACGACCGGCAGTGGTCTCGCTCCGGTCACGATCACGGCGCCGCGCTCGCTCGGGATTTCGGGTACACGCCGGTCTACGCCCATTACAACAGCGGAAAGCACGTGTCTTCCAACGGCCGGGAGCTCGCGACGCTCCTAGGAACACTCGTGGCCGAGTGGGAGGAGCCGCTCGACGAGATTGTCATCCTCGCGCACAGCATGGGCGGGCTCGTTTCGCGGAGTGCGTGTCGAACGGCGGAAACGGACCGCTTCGAATGGCGGAAGAAGCTCCGTGCGATGGTGTTTCTGGGCACGCCCCACCACGGGGCGCCCCTCGAGCGGGGTGGCAACTGGATCGATGTGCTCCTCGGTGCGAGCCGGTACAGCGCCCCCCTCGCGCGTCTCGGCAAGATCCGCAGCGCTGGCGTCACCGACTTGCGGTTCGGCAACGTGCTCGACGAGCACTGGCACGGCCGCGATCGCTTCGAGATGGGTGCGGATCGGCGAAGCCCGGTCCCGCTGCCGGACGGGGTCGCGTGCTACGCCTTCGCCGGGTCGGCAACCACTGGAGTCGTGGGCGAGATTGGCGGCGACGGCCTCGTGCCCGTAAGGAGCGCTCTCGGCGTGCACAGCGAGCCCGAGCTGACTCTCGCCTTCCCGGAACCTCACAAGTGGACGGGAACGGGCATCGCCCACCTCGATCTCCTCGACCGCGCCGGGGTCTACGATACGGTGAAGGATTGGCTCACATCGAAGTGAGAAAAGCCGGCTGGACAGCCGTGCTCGTCAGCGTTTGCATCTCGGTCGCGCCGGGATGCAAGCGCCGCCCACCCGAGGGGCTTCGGGACAGGGGTGCAGCGAGCGGATTGCCGAAAGCAAGCGGGAGCGCGTCGAGCCCCACGACTTCGGGCACGATCCGAACGGCGGACGGACGGACGCGGCGTTACTTCCTTCACGTCCCCCCCGGGGATGCGACCCCCCGACCCCTCGTCGTCGTGATGCACGGTGGCGGAGGAACTGCAGAGGGCGCCATGCAGACTTCGTTCACTCCCGCCGCCGCGGACAAGCTCGGGGTCATCGTGCTCTATCCGGAGGGCATCGTGAAGCGCGTGCTCGGAAAGCCCATGGCGACCTGGAACGGTGGGTATTGCTGCGGTCTTGCGGCAGAAGAAGGTGTCGACGACACGGCATTCATCACCGAGCTCCTCGACCATTTGAAGAGCCGCGTTTCGTACGACGAGAGACGCGTCTCCGCGACGGGGATCTCCAATGGCGGCATCATGGCCATGCGTCTCGCCTGCGAACGGCCCGATCGCTTCTCCGGGATCTCCTCGGTGGCAGGTCCGGGTTACACCGCGCAGTGCAAAGATCCCAAGCCCGTGGCCGTCCAGCTGATCCATGGAACCGCTGATCCCTGCGCGCTCTATGCCGGCGGCAAAGAGTGCGGTGGCTGCTGGGAGAAGGCGGCTCGGAAGTGGCTCGGGATCCCCCTACCCGACCGTCACTTCGCGTGCACCGGCGTCGCCGATCAAGCGGCGTTCTGGCGCAAGGTCAATGGTTGCAGCGACCGCGAACGGGTCACTCACTCGAAGGGCCAGGCGCGCTGCGTCGAGTGGTCGGAGTGCACGAGTGGCAAAGCGGTCAGCGTGTGCACGATCGACGGTGGCGGGCATACGTGGCCGGGCGCCGTGCGCGGATGCGACGAAACCAAATCCGCCTGCAAGGCGTTTGCTGACGTGTCCGGAGTGATCAGCAAGGATCTGGATGCGAACGAAGCGATGACGGAGTTTTTCTCGCGAGCCGCCCCACGCTGAGCCACCTGCCAGCGTGGGCGACCGGCTCACGCCGTCGACGACTTCTCGGCTCCGCCGCGCGATAGCGTTGCCTGAGCTGCGGCCAGGCGGGCGATCGGCACGCGGAACGGGGAGCAGGAGACGTAGGCGAGACCGACGCTGTCGAAGAAATCGATGCTGGCAGGGTCGCCGCCGTGCTCGCCGCAGATCCCGAGAGAGATCTTCGGACGGGTTTTCTTGCCTCGCTCGCAGGCGATGCGAACGAGCTCACCCACGCCCTGGGTGTCGAGGGAGACGAAGGGATCTTGTGGCAAGACGCCCTGATCCACGTACTCGGGGAGGAAGCGACCGGCGTCGTCGCGGGAGAGGCCGAGTGCGGTTTGGGTGAGGTCGTTGGTGCCGAAGGAGAAGAACTCCGCGGTCTCGGCCAGCTCGGCCGCGAGGAGAGCCGCGCGAGGCAACTCGATCATCGTGCCGAACTTGTAGGCGACCTCTTGTTTTTCCAGGGCGAAGACGTTCTTTTTCGACCTCGAGCACCACGGCGTGCATGAGATCGAGCTCCTTCTTGGAGAGGGAGAGGGGGATCATGATCTCGGGGATCACGGTCTTGCCCTCCTTCTTGACGCGGCAAGCCGCGGTGAGGATCGCACGCACCTGCATCGCGCACACCTCGGGATAGGTGACAGCGAGACGCACGCCACGATGGCCGAGCATGGGATTGAATTCGTGGAGCTCACTGACCTTGCGTGCGACGTCCGCGACAGCGACCTTCATGTCGGTTGCTAGCTCCGCCATCTGGGATTCCGCCTGGGGCAAGAACTCGTGCAGCGGAGGGTCGAGGAGGCGGATGTTGACGGGAAGGCCGTCCATTTCACGGAAGATGCCGATGAAGTCTTCGGTCTGAAACGGAATGAGCTTGTCGAGGGCGCGTTGGCGCGCGGGCTTGTCGGAGGCGAGGATCATCTCGCGCACCGCCATGATTCGGTCTTCCTCGAAGAACATGTGCTCGGTGCGACACAGGCCGATGCCTTCGGCGCCCAGCTGGCGCGCCTTCTTGGCCTGCTCCGGCGTGTCCGCGTTGGTGCGAACTCGCATGCGACGGGCGGCGTCGGCCCATTTCATCAGCTCTTCGAACTCACCGCTGAGCTCGGGCTCCACCTTGGGGACGTCGCCGGAAAATACCGCTCCGGACGAGCCGTCGATGGTGATGATGTCACCCAGGTGCACGATCACGGTCTCACCGTTGTCCGAGCGCACCGTCATGATCTGGTTTTCGTAGTCGAGGGACAGAGCCGAGCATCCGACCACGCACGTGCGCCCCATTCCGCGAGCCACGACGGCGGCATGACTGGTGGCGCCACCGCGCGCGGTGAGAATGCCGCGGGCCGCCTTCATGCCGTGGAGATCTTCCGGGCTCGTTTCGGTGCGTACCAGAATCACTGCCTCGCCCTTGGCGGCGCGCTGATCGGCTTCGTCCGCACTGAAGACCGCGTGACCGGTAACGGCGCCGGGAGACGCGGGCAGCCCGTGGGCAATGCGTTTGACGCCGGACTTGGGATCGATGGACGGGAAGAGGAGTTGCTCCAGACGACTGGCGTCGACGCGCAAGATCGCGTCTTTCTGGGAGATCAGCTTCTCGTGCACCATGTCGACGGCGATTTTCACCTCGGCCCGAGCGGCTCGCTTGCCGTTTCGGGTCTGCAACATGAAGAGGCGGTTGTCTTCGATGGTGAACTCGATGTCCTGCATGTCGCGGAAGTGACCCTCGAGCTTGTTCTGGATCTCGAACAGCTGGGCGTAGCTCTCGGGCAAGGACTCTTCGAGGGACAGACCCTTGGTTTCCGGGGTCTTGGCAATGGGCCTGGGGGTGCGGATGCCAGCAACGACGTCTTCGCCCTGGGCGTTCGGCAACCACTCGCCGAAGAAGCGCTTTTCCCCGGTGCTCGGGTCTCGCGTGAATGCCACGCCGGTGGCGCTCGAATCCCCGAGATTGCCAAACACCATGCTCTGCACGTTCACGGCCGTCCCCCACTCGTGGGGAATGCCGTGCATCTTGCGATACAGGATGGCGCGATCGTTGTTCCAGCTCTCGAAGACCGCGCTCACGGCGCCGATGAGTTGCTCGAACGGATCTGACGGGAAGGATTTGCCAATCTGCTTCTTGATGACCTCTTTGTATTCCTCGACGACCTTCTGGAGCAGCTCCGCACTGAGCTTCGAGTCCGGGACGAGGCGACCGAGATCCTCAACGTTCGGTCGGAACGGGAACGCCCAGCGTCTCGGCCATGGCTTTGCGAGCACCGTTGAGCGCGTGCTCGAACGCGTGATGCTTCACACCGAGCACGACGTTGCCGTACATGGTCAAGAATCGCCGGTACGCGTCGAACACGAAGCGGGGGTTTTTCGTGCGTTCCGCCATGCCGCGGGCCGTCTCGTCGTTCAGACCCAGATTCAGGATCGTATCCATCATTCCCGGCATGCTGGCGCGGGCGCCGCTCCGCACACTGACGAGCAAAGGATTTTTCGGATCGCCGAACTTCTTGCCGAGCTCCTTTTCGAGCCAGGCCATGTTCTCCCGAATTCCCTCGCGAAGACCGTCCGGGAGCTTCTTGCCCTGGCGGTGGTACTCGATGCAGACCTCGGTCGTGATGGTGAAGCCTGGAGGAACCGGAATGCCGAGGTTGGCCATCTCGGCGAGGTTCGCGCCCTTGCCGCCGAGGAGAGGTTTCTGCTCCGAGCGGCCGTCGGCGCGCCCAGCCTGAAAACGGAAGATCGTCTTTTCGCTCATCGAAGCCGTCATCGCAGAGCGAGCGGGCGGGCGCAAGACACGCATGGCTGCGCGGTGCGTCAGCGCGCGAGCAGGTTGAAGCTCGCGATACCGGAGCAGGTCCGGTGGATCTGGCGCATCAGCCGGAGTCGGTTTTCCCTGACCTTCGGCTCCTCGGCCATCACCAACACGTCATCGAAATACGTTCCGAGCACTGGCGCAAAGCCTGCGATGGCCTCCAGAGCGGAGCCGTAGTCCGCCGACGTTTCCCCGGCAGCCACTCGGGTGCGGAGATCGGCGAACGCGGAAAACAGCGCGGTTTCCGAGGGGTGCACCTCGCTCGTGACCGATTCGGGCGGCGCGGGATCGCCCTCCGGGGCGTCTTTCGCGATGTTGGCGGCTCGCTTGAACACCTCGCCAGCGGATGCACGAAGCGCCGGATCGATGGCCGACAGAGCGCGCGCACGGAGCGCAACGTCCCGGGGTCGATCGGCGGACGCCTCCAGGCAAGCGTCGACCGCGTCGGTCGGCAGCTCCTGCTCGAGAAGCCCTCGCAGCCGCTGCTTGAAGAAGGCGAGAAGCTTTTCCGTCGTCTCGGAAACATCTGCGTCGAGCTTCGTCTCCGAGTGAGCGGCGTAGGCCGCTGGGACGGCACTCGAGAGCGCGAGGTCCCAGCCCTTGTCGAGCAACGTTCGGAGCACTCCGAGTGTGGCGCGGCGCAGGGCCAAAGGATCCGCGGTTCCCGTCGGGATCTGTCCGATGGCGAAGCAGCCGACGAGTGTGTCGAGGCGATCGGCGATCGCGACGAGGGCACCCGCGTCGCTCGCGGCGGTCGGATCGTCGGCGCCCTTCGGCTGGTAATGCTCGGCGATCACCGCTGCGACCTCCGCTGGTACTCCCTGGGAGCGAGCGTAATGCATCCCCATCTCACCCTGGAGCTCGGGGAGCTCGCCGACCATCAGCGTCACGAGATCACACTTCGCCAGGGCTGCACCCTTCTCGGCGACGGCGATGACATCCTTCGTGAGCCCGAGCTCCGCTCCCAGCAGTGCAGCGAGGCGCTCGATGCGGCGGACCTTGTCCTCCACCGTTCCGAGTCGTTTGTGGAATACGACGCCAGAGAGCAGCTTGCGCCGCGCGCTGAGGGGCGTCGTCAAATCCGTCTCGTAGAAGAACTTTGCGTCCGCCAGACGCGCCCGCATGACCCGATCGTTTCCCCGACGCACATTGTCGGGATCGATCGCGGTGTTCACCACAGCGAGGTATTTGGGCAGCAGTCGCCCGTCGCTGCTTCTCACACCGAAGTAGCGCTGGTGCCCTTTGGCAACGTCGAGGATCACTCGTTCGGGAAGCGCCAAAAACTCCTCGCCGAACCCGCCCACCACGACGTGAGGCTCCTCGACCAGCGAGAGATTTTCTTCCACGAGGAAGTCGTCTTCGATGAGCACTCCGCCAGCACTCGTGGCGGCCTCTCGCAACCGAGCCACCATCGTATCCCGACGCGCATCGAGCTCGACGACGACGTGCTGCCGAGCGAGCGCTTCGGTGTAATTCGCAGCGCTATCGAGCTGGAACGCGTCCGGCGCGAGGAAGCGATGTCCAAAGCTTCGCTGCCCCGACGTGACTCCGGCAAATTCGAGAGGGATGGGCTGACTGCCGAAGAGTGCCAAGAGCCAGCGCACCGGCCGCCCGAAGGCGGTGTCCCCGTCGGACCAGCGCATGCTCTTTCGAAACGCGATCTTTTTGCAGATCTTCTCCAGCGCGTCCGGCAAGAGCTCGGTGGCCGCACGACCCTTCTCGCGACGCCGCCCGCACAGGTACTCGCCCTTGTCGGTCTGCTTCTTCGTCAGCTCTTCTGCCGCGACCCCGATCTTCGAAGCGAAGGCGAGCGCCGCCTTCGTGGGCTTGCCTTCGGCGTCGAGCGCCACGCGGACGGGTGGTCCGAGCACTTCTTCGTCGAGATCCTGTTGGGCTTCCGACACACGTTCGACCCAAACCGCGAGACGACGAGGTGTTCCTGCGGAGTGGATCGGACCGTGGGCCAACCGGATCGCGGCGAGCTCCGCTCCCAAGAGGCCCGGTAGGGATTCGACGCCGGTGGCGACGAAGGAAGCAGGGAGCTCTTCGGTTCCGATCTCGAGCAGGAGTACCTCGGGCATGGGCGGCGAAAGCTATCGCAACGCGGCGCGGGGGAGGAGGCCCTGGGAGCTTCGCCGGGAAAATGTGGGATCAGAGTCGCGAAACCCGACCGCGCCCAGTGCTAAAGTGCAGCTGTCCCATGCAACGTGTCCGGCTCTGGCAGCTGCTGCTCGGCGTCGCCCTGATCGGGATCGTCGTCCGCTGCTCGTTCCCCGAGCACGATTTCGTCACGCCCGAAGAGTTCGAGAAGCTGAAGCACGATGCGAGCGTCGGCGGATTCGGCGGCACGGGTGCTGCGGGCGGCCTCACGGGTGGTGGCGGAGCACCGGGGGGCGGAGGCATTGCGGGCGGCGGCGGCATCGCGGGCACACCGAGCGGGGGTGGGGGCATCGCGGGGAGCGGGGGCGTCGCGGGGAGCGGTGGCGTCGCGGGGAGCGGTGGCGTCACGGGCGGCGGCGGCACGATCGGTGGCGGCGGCACGATTGGCGGCGGCGGCACGATCGGCGGCGGCGGCACGATCGGCGGCGGCGGCACGATCGGCGGCGGCGGCACGATCGGCGGCGGCGGTACGATTGGCGGTGGCGGTGGCACTGGCGGCGGCTGCTCGAAGGTCGTCGTCAACGAGGTGTCGAGCGACGGCACGACGGGAAGCGACGAGTTCGTCGAGCTCTACAACGCCGGATCGTGCGCAGTCGCGCTCGTGGGATGGACGCTTCACTACAGCCCGTCGAGCGGCTCGAGCACGCCGACGTATTGGACCGGAATGGGCGCCGACAATCTCGCAGCGGGTGGATACTGGGTGCTCGGAGGGTCGGCGTATGCGGGCGCCGTGAACGGCAGCATGAGTCAGGGTCTCGCTGCCACCGCGGGCAGCGTTGCGATCCTGGATAACTTTGGTCAAAAGCAGGACTCGATGGCATATGGAAGCGTCACTGGCGCAAACCCGTATTTCGAAGGCGCCGCCGCACCCACCATCCCGAAGGGCCAGTCGGCGGCACACGTTCCGAACGGCACCGACACCAACGACAACTCCGCGGACTTCAAGATCCAAGCGCGCACTCCAGGAGCGGTGAACTGATGCGCATCGTTTGTCCCTCATGCAAGAAGGTGATCGAGGACGCAGCCGAAGACTTCCCGCCGCGCCCATTTTGCTCGGCGCGCTGCAAGCTGCTCGATCTCGGCAACTGGTTCGACGAGAGCTATCGAGTTTCCGTTCGCGGAGATGGAGAGGACGGCTCCGACACGGAGCTCGACAATTGACCGAGGCCCCAGCCCCGGGGCAAATCGAGCAAAAATGCGCTAGACTGTGCCGTGCATGGCGAAGAAGAGCGACACAGTGCTCCGCGCCATAACGAACGACGGAGCATTCCGCGTCATCGTCGCGCGAACGACGGATACGGTCCGCGGTGCCATCGCTTCTCAGCACGGTAGCGGATCGACGGCGCGACACTTTGGAGACTTGATCACGGGCGCGGTCTTGTTCCGGGAGACGATGGCGCCAGAGCTTCGGGTCCAGACCGTCGTCCGAGGGGCAGATGGTCACGGGAGCCTCGTCGCGGACTCCCATCCGTCCGGCATGACCCGCGGGCTCATCCAGCCACCGCGCGAAGGCGGTGAGCTCCGGGTGGCGCAAGGCATCCTCAAGATGATGCGGACCATGCCGGGAGGACACATCAATCAAGGCATGGTGGAGATCCCATCGAGCGGAGACATTTCCAAAGCGTTCATGAGCTACATGCAAAATTCGGAGCAAGTCGTGAGCATGCTGTCCGTCGGCACGGTGCTCGAAGGCGAAGAAGTGCTTTCCGCCGGCGGGTATCTCGTACAGCTACTGCCCGAAGTCGACCGCGGACCCCTCATGGTGATGACCGAACGCCTGAGAGATTTCGAACGAATCGACACTCGCCTTCGCGACTCGAGCTTCTCCCCGAGCTGGCTGCTCGAACAACTCCTGTACGGCATGGAGTACACTCGGCTCGACGAAAGCAACGTCGAGTTCGAATGCTGGTGCGACGAGACCCGTCTGCTTTCCGCGCTCGCCACGCTTTCGCGGGCAGACGTCGAGGATCTGGTCGCCGCAGGGAGTGTGTTGGAAATCACTTGCGACTATTGCGGCAAAGAGTATCGAATCTTGCCGCATACGCTGCGGGGGCTCTTGGGCGTGAGCTGACTTGGCAAGAAGAACGACCCTGATGGCAGAACGGTTTTGGGCTCTTGGATCCCTGCTCGGTCTGGCTCTGAGCGTCTCCTGCGCTTCCGAGGCGCCGCCGCCGTCTGTGCCGCCGGCTCTGCCGAGCACGACGGCTTCCGCGACCCCACCCCCGGTCGTGCTCAGCATCGTCGGAACCAACGACGTCCATGGAGAGCTCGAACGAATCGCAGTTTTTTCCGGGTATCTGAAACGCCTGCGCCAGGCGCGACAGCGCGACGGTGCGGTGCTCCTGCTCGACGCGGGTGACATGTTTCAAGGCACGCTGGAGTCGAACCTGGTGGAGGGTGCCAGCGTGATCGATGTGATGAACACCCTCTCCTACACGGCCGCGACCATCGGCAACCACGACTTCGACTACGGGCCCGTCGGCGATCGAGATCCAAAAGCTCCGGGAGTCGATCCCCAAGGAGCGCTCCGCGCGCGCTTGAGCCAGGCGAAGTTCCCATTCCTGTCCTCGAACCTGACCAACGACGCCGGCAAGCTCCCCGATTGGTCGAACCTCAGCCCGTCCACCATGATCGATGTGCGCGGAGTGAAAGTTGGGCTGATCGGTGCGCTGACGGAGGAAACCCCCAACATCGTGCTGGCGTCGTACTTCCAGGGCCTGCGGGTGACGTCGATCGCGAGGCGGGCGAGCGAAGAGGCCCGTCGCTTGCGAGCCCGTGGCGCCCGGGTCGTGATCCTTCTGGCCCACGCGGGGGGGAAATGTAGTGCGTTCGATGATCCAGGGAATCTGTCGGTATGCAGCGAGGAGGAAATCCTGCGGGATGCTCGCGCCATTCCCGAAGGCCTCGTGGACGTGATCATCGGCGGCCACACGCACCAAGCCATGGCTCACTTCGTCGGGTCGATTGCGGTGGCGAACTCCTGGGCGCGAGGTCGGGCTTTTTCCCGAGTGGACGTGAGTGTTCCGAGAGCTCCCGATGCGCCCCTCGCCGTTCACATTTTTCCCCCACTAGAGATGTGCGGTGCCGAGACATCCCCCTGCGACCGGGCGAGCTACGAAGGCGGGTCGGTCTCACCGGATCCCGCCGCCACAGCCGTAATCGCACCGTTCCTCGCGCGGGCAGAAGCGGAGAAGGAACGCCCGCTCGGAGTTCGAGTCGAAGAGACCCTCGCGCCGGAACACGACCACGAGTCGGCGCTCGGCAATCTCGTCGCGGACTGGATCCTCGCGTCTGCCAAGGATGCCGACGTTGCCGTCATGAACGCCGGGGGACTGCGTGGAGCCTTGCCCGCGGGAGCCCTCACGTACGGAGAATTGTATGGCGTCACTCCGTTCGACAATCAATTGGCCCGCGTTCGCCTCACGGCGGGAGCGTTCGCCGATCGGGTGCGACAACATCTCCAGCAACCGCTGCATGGAATCATTGCGGTGAGCGGGCTTCGCGTCGATGCTCGGTGCAAGAACGGCAAGCTCGATGTCCAGTTGATTCGCAAGAACGGTCGACACGTGCGCCCCGAAGAACGCATCGTGATCGCCACCAGTGATTTTCTGGCGACTGGTGGTGACGAGCTGTTTCCCGCTGGCGAACTGCCAGCGGGAAGCGTGGAGATCAGCGAGCCGCCCAACTTGCGGGACCGAATCGCAGTGCAGTTATCAACAGCCGGCGGAACGATCCAAGGCCCGAAAGTCTTCGATCCCCAGCACCCTCGCCTGGCCCTGCCAGCGGCACGGCCGATTCACTGCAACTAGGAACGCGCGTGCATGTGGGTGTGAAAGTCGCTCGCGAAGGGGCGACATGCTAGATTCTTCCGCGAAATGGGGATCGACTCTGCCTCTCGCTCCGACGGCCGATCCTCTGCTTCGCCGTACTCACCGGGCCAGCTGATCGGGGGAAAGTACCGGCTGGTTCGCTCCCTGGGCGAGGGCGGGATGGCGGCGGTTTGGGTCGCCCACAACGAGACGCTCGACATCAACGTCGCCATCAAGTTCATCCGCACGGATCTGAAGCACGCCGGCCTGACGGGACGACTGCTGCAGGAAGCGCGCGCCGCTGCGCGGCTGGGTCATTCCGCGATCGTGCGGATACTCGATTTCGGCAAGACCGACACCGACGAGCCCTACATCGTGATGGAGCTTTTGAACGGTGAGGACCTCGGCGCGACCCTGAAGCGGAACGGTCCGATGCCGCCGGTGAAGGCAGTCCGTACCTTGATTCCGATCGTCGATGCTCTAGCCGTTGCGCACTCCAAGCGGATCGTGCATCGCGATCTCAAACCGGAAAATATCTTCTTGTCGGATGGCGAAAGCGGAAAGCCCCAGCCCAAGCTGGTCGACTTCGGGATCGCCAAGCTGGAAAAAGACGGGATGGAGCGCATCACGCAAATCGGCGCGACGATGGGCAGCCCAGCCTACATGTCACCGGAGCAAGCTCGCGGTTTGGACGTCGACCCGCGCTCGGACATCTGGGCCCTGTGCGTCGTGCTGTACGAGCTCACGACCGGCGAGCTTCCGTTCACCGGGGTCACGTACACCGCGCTGGTGTGCTCCATTCTCGAGTCCACGCCGAAGCCCATGACCGAGGTGGGCGCCGGGGATCCGGAGCTCTGGTCGATCGTGGAGCGTGGTCTGCAAAAAGACCCGGCCAACCGCTGGCAATCGATGCGTGACCTCGGAACCAGCCTGGCTCGCTGGCTCTTGGCTCATGGGGTGAATGCCGACGTGACCGGAGCGTCGCTGCAATCGGCTTGGCTCGACCGACCGATGAATTCCGAAAGTATGACGGCTCCAACGTACCCTTCGTTGCCGGCGGGCTCCCTGACACCTGCATCGAACCCCTCCAACCCGGTCGCGGGCAGCTCCACAGGACCCGGGGCAACGCAGCTGTCGGCGACCACGGCCGCCGGCCTCAGGGCTCGAAGCCGTCCCAAGTGGGCCATCATGATCGCGGCGACGGTCGTGCTCCTCGGGATCGGAGGCGGCGTCGCGTACAAGCTCGGGGCACGCAGCACGGAATCGACCATCGAGGCCCCTTCCGAGCCAGGAGCGACCGAGGCTCCCGTGACGACCGCGACTCCCGCCGCAAGCCAGGTGCCGCCCACTCCGCCACAGACCGCCGCGCCCGAGCCAACCGTCGAGCCAGCTCCTGCTGCCACGCCCTCTCAGACTGCGCCAGTCCGAGCGGCGCCTCGACCTCGTCTCGCCAAGCCGTCGTCGAAGCCACCCGCGTCCAAGTCGAGCAAGCCGCCGTCGAACCCCCCCGCCGCCGCCACGGACAAACCTCCGCCCAAGAGCGATCCGCTGGACATCAAGACGACGCTCTAGTCCACTGAAGAACCAAGGTGCGACGAGGTTCGGGATTCTGGGTCGTTCTCGCCACGCTGATGGCGCTCTTCGGCGTCGTCTTACCCACACGAACTGCGTTTGCCGATGACGCACCGGCCACAGCACCCAAGGATGCGGAGGCCAAAGCCCGGGCGCAGGCTCTCTTCGAGCGGGGAATTGCGGCGTACAAAGAGGGCCGATTCAAAGATGCCATCGACTCGTTCCTCGATGCGCACCGCGAGTACCCGAGCCCGACGCTGAGCTTCAACGCAGCACGCGCTTACGAACAGATGGGCGACAACGCGGGCGCGCTGGGTTTCTACCGAGAGTATCTGCGCCAGAGTCCGAACGCTTCCGACAAGCCACGAGTCGAGGAACGGATCGCGGATCTGGAAAAGAAGCTCCAGGCTCGCGGAGTCCAGCAGGTCACCGTGCTGTCCAACGCCGCGGGCGCAACGGTCGTGCTGGATGGACAACCCGTGGGCATCATCCCGTGGACCGGCGAGATTGCTCCGGGCAAGCACGAGGTGAAGCTTCGACGCGAAGGCTATGCGGAGGCAACGGGCAGCCTGGATCTCCCCGCCGAGCATGCGATCGACTTCCAGCTCGACATGCAAGCAGGCGCGGCAAAGCCTGGACCCACCAGTTCTGATCCGGCAGGTCCGAATCCCGTCGTCAAAACCAACGACGCAGGACCTCGGAAGAAGGGAGTCCGACCCTGGACCTGGGCAGCATTCGGTGTCGGGGTCGCAGCCCTGGGCGGCGCGTTCGTGTTCGAAGAGCTCCGGCGAAAGTCGGAAGACGACGTCAAGACAGAGCCGACGCAAATCGCTCGACACGATGCCTACGACCAGATGAAGAGTCGTCAGACCACAGCACGAGTGCTCGGCACCGTGGGCGCGGTTGCCGTGCTGGCAGGTGGTGTGCTCCTGTATTTCGATCTGAGCGCGAGTGACGGTGAATCCGCGACGCGCGCAGGCCTCGGTCTTCGACCCGGTGGTGCCGAAGCAACGTTCGCCGGTCGGTTCTGACGAAACGACCGCGGCGTGATACGCTCTTTACTGGCGAGCGGTTGCGCGGTGCACGTAGTGGAAGCGAGAGTCCATGAACTTGAGGCTCAATTGGGTTCGAGTCGTCCTCTTGGTCCTTGGCGGTCTGGTCACGGCCGTGGTGCTTCCCGCCGGGTGCGCTGCGGAGGATCTGTCGAGCTATCTGGCCGGAGGCGCGTGCACCGCAGACCTGAAATGCGCGCCCGGTTACGTCTGTGACACGTCCCAGTCTCCGCCTCAGTGCTTGAAGGCAGACGCCAGCGCAAGTTGCGCCGACTGCTTGTCCAACGAAACCTGCTGCAACGGCAGCTGTGTCGATTTGCAGACGACGCCGGATCACTGCGGGAGTTGCGCGGTCGCTTGCCCCGGCACGACGTGCGCCGACGGCACGTGCACCGACATCTGCTTCCTCCCAAATCTCGACTGCAACGGCGACGTTGCGAAGGACGGCTGCGAGATCGACGCGTCCACCGATCCCGAAAACTGCGGAGCGTGTGCCAGTCCGTGCTCCGCTCCCACGGGGGGCAGCCCTGCCTGTGAGCTCGGCAGCTGTGGCTTCACGTGCCCCTCCGACGCGAAGCTGTGTGATGTCGCGTGCGTGTCGGTGACCGCTGACCCGAACAACTGCGGCGATTGCGCCCAGGCCTGCCCTGAAATCCCCAATGGCATGCGCGCGTGCGCTGGGGGAAGCTGCGGACAGGTCTGCGACGTTGGGTTCACTAGCTGCGGGGACTCGGGATGCGTGGAGACCAAGTCGGATCCGGCGCACTGTGGCGCATGCGGAAACGCTTGTCCGACGGGCCTCGTGTGCAACGTGGGCGTCTGCGCCGGGAGCTGCAACGCAAACCTCACCCAGTGTGGCGCAGCGTGCATCGACACCCAGAACAACCCAAACCACTGCTCGAGCTGCGACAACGTCTGTAGTGAACCGCTGCACGGGAAGGCCACTTGCTCCACCGGCAGCTGCGGTACCAGCTGCGACCCGGGGTTCACCCAGTGCGAGCAGTCCTGCGTCGACACGACAGCCGACCCTGCCCATTGCGGCGGCTGCGCAACGGCGTGCGACGTTCCGGCTCACGGAAGCGCAAAGTGCGAAGCTTCCAAGTGTGGCATCTCGTGCGATCCGGGCTTCAACGAATGCTCCGGCCAGTGCATCGACATAACGAAGGACTCGGCGAACTGCGGCGGTTGCGGCGTAAAGTGCGGCAGCGGGCAATTCTGCGTCAGCGGTAGCTGCCAGGCGACGTGCCCCCAAACACTGTGCGGCAGTGGATGTGTCGACACCCAAACGGACCCCGGCAACTGCGGTTCTTGTGGCAACGCCTGTCCGATCCCGCAGAACGGCAATGGGACCTGCGTTGCGGGAGTGTGTGGCGCGAGCTGCAACACGGGCTACAGCCTCTGCAACGGCGCCTGCGTGAATTTCGCGAGCGACAAGAACAACTGCGGCTCGTGCGGTTCGGCATGCAGTCCACCACCAGGCGCGACCGCGAGCTGCAATAACGGAGCCTGCAATTACCTCTGCACCTCACCGCTCACATTTTGCAGTGGGCAGTGTATCAACACGCAATCCGACAATCAGAATTGCGGCGCTTGTGGCAACACCTGCTCTGGTCAGCAGGTCTGCAACAGCGGCGTTTGCGGAACCACGTGCACCCCACCCGCTACCCTGTGCGGGAGCCAATGTGTCAACAAGAGCTCGGACGTAAACAATTGCGGGCAGTGCGGCGTGGTCTGTCCCAGCGGGCCCAACTCCAACCCCACCTGCAACGCAGGGGTCTGCGGCTTCAGCTGCCACTCCGGCTGGCTTGATTGCGACGGAGCAGTACCCGGGTGCGAGACCAACAAGAACACCGATCCCCTGCATTGCGGCTCTTGCGCCAATGCGTGCAGTGCTCCTGGCGGGGCCCAGGCCACGTGTATGAGCGGCTCGTGTGGGTTTCAGTGCAACTCGGGCTTGACCCAGTGCGGCTCGAGCTGCGTCAACCTGCAGACGGATCCGCAAAACTGCAACGGTTGCGGCCTGGCCTGCGCCGTCACCGACTCTTGCCAGGGAGGACAGTGCACGACGCAATGCTCGGGCGGCCTCACGAACTGCGGCGGAACTTGCACCAACACCGACATCGACATCTACAACTGCGGAACCTGCGCCAATGCCTGCCCGAGCGGTACCCACGACAATCCGGCGTGCATGAATGGCGTTTGCTCCGTCACCTGCACCAGTGGCTGGGGGAACTGCGACGCCACACCCGGTTGCGAAGCGGACCTGAACACCAACTCCTACAATTGCGGCAAGTGCGGCCGCGGGTGTAGCCCCGCGGGCGTGATCTCGCTCGCGTGCGCCAACGGGCTTTGCAAGTCCTACTGCAACACCACGAAATCGAATTGCGGCTGGCCCGATGCGGACTCGAGCGACGACGGTTGCGAGCGATCGGATAACGCCGCGAATTGCGGGTGGTGCGGTCTCAGCTGTCAAACCAACGCTTGCTCGGTGGGATCCACGACGGTTTGCACTTGTGCCGGCGGGACTTGCGGAGTGGGCGGCACATGTCTGGGTAGTGTGTGCAAATGCGGCCTCACGAATTGCCAGGCCGGCGAGACGTGCGTCAGTCTCACCGCTGGGGACAGCGGAACGAGCGGCGGCGGCGGTGGTGGAACCGGGGGCGGCGGCGGAACCGGCGGCGGCGGTGGTGGAACCGGGGGCGGCGGCGGAACCGGCGGCGGCGGGGGTGGAACCGGCGGGGGTGGCGGAACCGGCGGCGGCGGCGGAACCGGCGGCGGCGGCGGAACCGGCGGCGGCGGGGGAACCGGCGGGGGTGGGGGAACCGGCGGGGGTGGGGGAACCGGCGGGGGCGGCGGAACCGGCGGGGGACTCGGTTACGCCTGCTCCTGCAACGGCGGCAGTTCGTGTTTGCCTGTGCAAACTTGCTGCCCCGGTGCTCCTGGCAACTGTCGATTGCTGAGCAGCGGCGATTCCGCAAATTGCGGCGCCTGCGGTCGCGCGTGCCCGCCGGGATTCGCTTGCACTGGGAGCACGTGCCAGTGCACGACCTCTGCATCCTGCAACGCGGGGAGTCCGGGTACCTGCGACACGAGCGGCGCAGAGGCCCTGTGCAAGTGCCCCGCCGGGAACTGCACCTCCGCGGGCGGCCGCTGTCAGGCGAACGGGAAGTGCGGATGACCTTCGTCTGGTGGTAACTTGATCCGCATGAGGCGGAATGCGCTCGGCGTGACTCTCATCGCGCTCGCACTCGTGTCTGCGGTCGCGAGCTGCCTCACGCCAATCGGGGATCTGGAGGACACCGGCAAGGTGGGGTGTGCGAAGTGCACCGCCAGCGAGACTTGCTGCGATTCCGCGTGCGTGGACCTGAAGACGAGCGTTGCACATTGCGGTTCTTGTACGACTCCGTGTCCGGGTACCGTTTGCGTCAACGGCACGTGCAGCAGCGAGTGCGTCCTCGGCAACCTCGACTGCGACCAGAACATCGTGGTCAACGGCTGTGAAGTCGACGCCGCCACCGACCCCGAGAACTGCGGAGCGTGCAGCTCGCCCTGTTCCGCCCCGGTGGGGGGAGACCCTGCGTGCGATCAGGGTAGCTGCGGGTTCACCTGCCCGAGCGGCGCCTCACTCTGTGACGAGACGTGCATCGTCACGACCGACGATGCCGAGAACTGCGGGAGCTGCGCATCGCTCTGCCCGGACGTGACCCATGGACAACGGGCGTGTGCGGCCGGCCAATGTGGCTCCATCTGCGACGCCGGCTACGACGATTGTGGCGCGGGTTGCGTGAACCTGGATTCCGACCCCAGCAACTGCGGAGCTTGCGGGAAGGCCTGTCAAACGGGATTGGTGTGCAGTCTGGGCGTTTGCAGCGCGAGTTGTGCGCCATCCACCATCCAGTGTGGGGCGTCCTGCGTGGTCGCGAACACCGATCCCGACAATTGTGGAGGTTGCGGCCAGGCCTGCACCGAGCCCTTGCACGGCAAATCCAGCTGTCAAGGTGGTAGCTGCGGGGCGAGTTGCGACTCCGGCTACGTGTCGTGCGCTCTGGCGTGCGTCAATGTCGAGAGCAATCCAGACAATTGTGGCGGCTGCGATCAGAAATGCGATGTGCCTGCCCATGGCAATGCAAAGTGCGAAAGCGCCAAGTGCGGCATCGTGTGCGACAGCGGATACAACCAATGCGCTGGGCAGTGCGTCGACATCCAGAAAGATTCGGCGAACTGCGGGGGCTGTGGCAATGCCTGTCCTTCGGGACAGTTCTGTGTCGCCGGAGCCTGTCAGACCACTTGCCCCACGACACTCTGCAATGGTCAATGTGTCGACGTAGACACTGACTCGTCCAACTGCGGATCTTGTGGGAATGCGTGCTCGGCTCCCCCGAACGGCAGCGCAATCTGCGCGAACAAGCAATGCGGGATCAGCTGCAACTCCGGCTACACTCCTTGCAACAACACGTGCGTGAGCACGTCCAGCGATGCGCAAAACTGCGGGGCATGCGGCAGCGCTTGCAACGCGCCGTTGGGCGGCGTGAGCACCTGCCTGGGGGGCTCGTGTGGCTTCGTGTGCAACTCGGGTCTTTCGTCATGCGGCGGGGCATGCGTCAACGCCCAAACGGACCCGCAAAACTGCGGCGCCTGCGGCACCGCGTGCGGCCCCGGGCAGTTTTGCTCGAATGGCAAGTGTCAGACGAGCTGCACACCCCCTGCTGTGGCTTGCGGCAATCAATGCGTGGACAAGAGCTCGGACGTCTCCAACTGCGGCAGCTGCGGAACCGTCTGCCCGTCTCCAGTTCACGGCACGCCCACCTGCAACGGTGGAACCTGTGGATTCTCCTGCCAGTCCGGGTGGCTCGATTGCACTGCCGCTCCCGGCTGTGAGACCGACAAGAACAACGACTCGAAACACTGTGGGTCTTGCACGACGATCTGCAGCGCACCGCTGAACGGCAGCCCCACGTGCTCGAGCGGTTCCTGCGGTTTCACTTGCGTCGCCGGGTTCACCCAGTGCGGCAACAGCTGCGTCAATTTTCAGAGCGACCCGCAAAACTGTGGAGGGTGCGGCGTCGCGTGCACCGGGAATCAAGTCTGCCAGGGCGGAACTTGCGTGGTGAATTGCACACTACCGCTCGTGAACTGCAACGGCACCTGCATCAACACGACGGCCGACATTTCGAATTGCGGATCCTGCGGGCACCTGTGCGCACCCGCACCGAATGCGTCGCCAACGTGCACCAGCGGCTCCTGCGGGCTCTCCTGCTTCACTGGTTATGGCAACTGCGATGTCCTCGACGGCAATGGCTGCGAATCCAACCTGAACACCAGCGTGCTGAGCTGCGGGGCGTGCGGCCGCCCTTGCTCGTCATCTCACGTGCAGAGCCAAGCCTGCGTCAACGCGCATTGTGCTTCGACTTGCGACCTCGGCTTCGGCAATTGCTCGCTCCCCACCGCGCCCACGGACGACGATGGCTGCGAGCTCCCGACCGCCAGCGCCGTCAAGAACTGCGGAAGCTGCAAGACCGACTGCCCGAGCCAGGGACTCAGCCTGTGCGAAAAGAACCTCTGCGCCTGCGGGGGCAACGACTGCGGGGCGGGGGCGTGCACGACCAACCCTGACGGAAGCGCCGTGTGCAAATGCGGAAGCAACCTGTGCGCTCCGGGCGAAATTTGCTCCCCACTCAACTCGAGCTGCCACTGCAACGGTGGGCAGGCATGTCTCGGCGTCGGTCAGGTCTGCTGTCCCAGCTCGGGCTGCCGCCAGATCCAGACCGACCCCCTCAACTGTGGCGCCTGTGGTCGAGCGTGCCCTCCGGGCTTCCTCTGCGAGGGCGCAATTTGCCGCTGCTCGGGGGACTCGAGCTGCTACGCGGGGGCGACCGGCGTCTGCGCAAGCGGATCGTGCAACTGCGGATTGGTCGGGTGCGCTGCCGGGAAGCGCTGTATTGGAAGCAATATCTGTGGCTAAACGCTGGTCTGCGAAACTCGCTGCGCTCGGGCTCCTATCGTGTCTCGGTCTCACCGCGTGCCCGGAGGAAGATCTATCGCAGTACCTGGAAGCGGGAGCCTGCGGACCCAAGGGCGAGTGCAGCGAAGGCTTTCACTGCGTCCAGGACAGCTGCGTGAAGAGTACGTCGGATGGCGCGGTCGAAGCCGATCCCTGCGGGTGTTTTTTGCCAGAGTCGTGCTGCAACGGCGTGTGCATCAAGCTCGCCACGGATTCGGCACACTGCGGAACGTGTGACAACGACTGTCATCACACCCAGTGCTCCAGCAAAGCCTGCACCCAGAAGTGCGAGCCCGGGTTTCAGAACTGCGATGGCAACATCATCGGCAACGGCTGCGAAGTCGAGGGCGACAGCTGTCCCGACGCAGGTTGAGCGCCGATCCTACGGCGTAGCCCGATCCGCCTTCTTGCGTAGCGTGACGAGCTGCTGGTCCTGAATGCGACGCGCCTCGTGTGGATCGACATAGTCGCTGTGACACTCGGCTTTTTGGCCGATGTCCGCGCCCACCGCGCTGCGCGTCTTGCTCGCGAGGGCATGGATCTCGCCCGGCGGGAGTACGCCGCGCTTTTCCAACGTCTCGCGCTGGGCAGGGCTCAGGGCGGGACTCTTGGCCACGCGCTCCCGCTGGAAGCCTTCGGCCTTGCCGCTGGCAAACTCCACGATCTCCTTGGAGATGCGCACCGAGCACCAGTCGTGGCCACACATCGCGCAAAAGTCCGTATCCACGTCGAGGTCCTCGTCGTGAAGGGCGCGAGCGAAATCGCCATCGAAAGCCAGCTCGAAATGGCGCTCCCAGTTGAGCGCAGCCCGCGCCTTGGTGAGGTTGTCATCCCAGTCGCGACTGTTGGGAATGCCGAGCGCAACGTCGGCCGCATGGGCCGCGATCTTGTACGCGATGCATCCCTGCTTCACGTCGTCCATCTTCGGCAAGCCAACGTGCTCTTTGGGCGTCACGTAGCAAAGCATGCTCGCGCCGTGAAACGCCGCGGCGGTCGCACCGATGCACGACGTGATGTGGTCGTAACCAGGAAACACGTCGGTGACCAGGGGGCCAAGCACGTAAAACGGCGCGCCATGACAGAGCCGGCGCTGGAGCTTCATGTTGTATTCGATCTGATCGAATGGAACGTGACCCGGGCCTTCGACCATCACCTGACAACCCTTGCGCCAGGCACGTTCGGTGAGCTCGCCCAGCGTTTCGAGCTCGCGAAGCTGGGCTTCGTCGCTCGCGTCGGCCAGGCCTCCCGGACGAAGCCCGTCACCCAGGGAGAACGAAACGTCGTACTGCCGCATGATGTCGCAAATTTCGTCGAATAGATCGTACATCGGGTTCTGTCGGCCGTGCACGATCATCCACTTTGCGAGCAGTGAGCCGCCGCGACTGACGATGCCGATCAGACGACGCTGTACGAACGCCAAGTGCTCCCGCAAGACACCCGCGTGGATGGTGAAATAGTCCACGCCTTGCTCGGCCTGGTGCTGAATGCCGGCGAGAATTGCTTCGCGATCCAGATCCTCGATGCGGCGTCCGATGATCATCGAGTAAATCGGAACCGTGCCGATGGGCACGCTCGAGGCACGAATGATGGCGTCCCGACACGCGTCGAGATCTCCGCCAGTCGACAGATCCATCACGGTGTCGCCACCCCACTTCACGGCGAACCGCATCTTGTCGACTTCTTCGTCCGTTCCGCTCGAGACCGGAGACGCGCCGAGGTTTGCGTTGATCTTGGTTCGACTCGCGCGCCCGATGCACATCGCGTCGAGCTGGTATCCAAGATGCACGCGATTGGCGGGAATGATCATCCGCCCGGCCGCCACCTCGTCGCGAACCTGTTCCGGCGTCAGATACATTTCGCGCTCCGAAACGCGTCGCATCTCCGGTGTGATCACACCGAGTCGCGCGTGCTCGAGCTGAGTCACTGGTACGAAGCCGTCCGGAGCGACAGCAAAGCCATCCGCCCCTCTCTGCCAGCCTGCCGGTAAGAAATCCCACGCGGTCTTGTCGCTGGGGGATGGCATGCCCGGTGTGTCGGGTGAAGAGAACGTGCGCGGCCCACCGATTTCCGCCGGGAGCGCGAAGGATCCGGGGTTGGTCCCCTCGCTCTTGCTGGACGGATTGGGGGCGCCACGAAGCGGTAGGGAAAGGTCGCTCATCGCGTCTAGCTAATACACGAGAGCCGCGCCGGCTCAGCCCCTTTCGAAACCGAGCCCGAGCTCCCCCGTAATGCACCGGAACCAGGCCATTTTTGGACTCGCTTTCCAGGGGGCGGGGCGCCGCTCGACGGGATCGGCGAACAAAGCGGCGCGAAGAGTCGAATCAGGGTCGAACTTGGACTAAAGTATCTTCGCCATGGAAACGTCTCCCGTCCAAGCCGGCGACATCATTGCCGGGAAGTACGAGGTGGAACGGGTCCTCGGGGAGGGGGGCATGGGAGTCGTGGTGGCGGCGCGTCACCAGGATCTGGATCAGCGGGTCGCGGTGAAATTCCTGCTTCCCGAGATCGCCAAGCGAAAAGACGCTGCAGAACGCTTTCGGCGCGAGGCTCGCGCGGCGGTGCGGATCACGTCCGAGCACGTGGCGCGGGTGCTCGATGTCGGCTCCTCGGACGACGGCATTCCGTACATGGTGATGGAGTACCTGCAGGGCGACGATCTCGCGCACGAGATCCGCGCGCGGGGCCAGTTGCCGGTTCTGGAGGCCGTGACGTACGTGCTTCAGGCCTGCGAAGCGGTGGCCGAAGCCCACGCAGCGGGGATCGTTCATCGGGATCTCAAGCCGGCGAATCTCTTTCTGGCACATCGCGCCGACGGCTCCCGTCTGGTGAAGGTCCTCGACTTCGGGATCTCGAAATCGACGAGCCCGGGCTCGATGGCGGATCTCGCGCTCACGACGACATCGGCACTCATCGGCTCCCCGCTCTACATGTCGCCCGAGCAGATGCATTCGGCCAAGACCGTGGATGCACGCACCGACATCTGGTCGCTCGGCGCGATCCTGTTTCAGCTCTTGGCGGGTCGGCCGCCGTATGTCGCCGAATCGATTCCCCAGCTGTGCTCGGCTCTTTTGCACGACGAGCCGCCAGCGATGTCGACCTTCCGCCCGGACGTTCCCCCGGAGCTCGAAGCCGCCATTCGTGGCGCGCTCACGAAAGACCGGAACCACCGCTTTGCATCCATCGCGGACTTCGCCCACGCTCTCGTTCCCTTCGCGCCCGAGTCCCGGGTTCACGCGGAACGTGCGAATCGTGTTCTGGCCGCGAGTGACCCCAATGTGTCGGGGAGCTACCCAGGAGCCACGGGGCCTGGGCTCAGCAAGAGCTCGCCAAGCGTCGTTACCGGTAGCCATGGTGTGGGGCACGACGCCACCCTCGCCAGCACACCTCGACCACCGGGGGAAAAGACCCTCGCGTCCTGGGGCAAGACGGGTTCCGAAAATTCCGAGATCGCACCCCGGCGGATGGGGCGAACCATTGCCGTGATTGGTGTCGGGGGAGTCGCCGCGGCGGTGCTCATCGCGTGGGGGGTGCTTCGCACGACAGCCAACGCAACCGCGACGCAGCCGCCGGCGGAAACCGCCACCACGACACCTCCCGCGCCCCCCGCCCCGACACCTATCGCCACGACACCGGAGCGAACCGCGGAGCCGACCCCTCCCCCTCCCTCGGCATCGGCGGAGCCAACCCCAGCACCTCTCGCCACGACCCCTCCGCCGCGCACCGTGCCGACGAGCAAGTCCCATCCAGCCGAGAAGAAGAAGCCCACTGACTCGAAGCTTCCGGATTTCGGCGGGCGCCGCTAGCCTGGGCACAATCCCCATGGCCATTTTGCTTCCTCGCCGCGCCTACTGGGCGGCTTCCCTCTTGGTCGCGCTCCTTCTCGTTCTCGCCGAGCAACCCGCCGTCGCTCAGACCCAGGACAAGGTAGCGGCTGAAGCTCTGTTCGAGCAGGCACGCCAGTTGATGACGGCAGGCAGCTACGCCGAGGCGTGTTCGAAATTCGAGCAGAGTCAGCGACTGGATCCGGGGATCGGCACGCTCCTCTATCTCGCCGATTGCTACGAGAAGACCAAACGCATTGCCAGCGCGTGGGCGACGTTTCGCGAGGGGGCGTCCGAAGCTCGTGCTGCAGGACAAAGCGACCGAGCCGAAGCCGGCGGAACGCGCGCCGATGCTCTCGAGCCGCGGCTTTCGAAGCTCACCATCGTCGTCGCAAAAGAAAACGCGAACATCCCCGATATCTCCATCGTGCGAGGCGATCGCAGTATTCCCACAGGAGTCTGGGGGGTCGCGGTTCCCGTGGACGGCGGAAAGTACCTGGTCCTTGCCAGCGCTCCCGGCTACCACGAGTGGCAGAAAACGGTGACCGTCCAGAACGAGCGGGACGCGGTCAAGGTCGAGGTCCCCGCCCTCGTGAAGGACGCGAGTGCCAAAGCCGTACCCGCGACGCCTCCTCCCCCCGAGCAGCCGCCGGTCGTGGTGCAGCCCCCGCCAACGCGAGACACGGGACCGACGGACGACGGCTCGACCCAACGTACGATCGGGATCGCGGCAGTGGGCGTCGGCGTCGTGGGCCTCGGCTTTGGAACCTTCTTTGGCCTGCGGGCGATCAGCAAGAATTCGGACGCAAAGGACCTGTGTGACGGCACCGTGTGTCACGACCAAAACGGAGTGACGCTCACCGATGACGCCAAGACCGCCGCGACCATCTCGAACATCGCTTTCGGGATCGGCCTGGCGGGCGTCGCAGGAGGCATCGTGCTCTACCTGACCGCGCCTTCTGCGCCGAGCCAGGGCCGGCTTCACGTCTCGCCGCTGGCTGCCCGCCGCGGCGGTGGCCTTTCTTTGGGAGGGTCGTTCTGATGGCAAGGAGAGCTCTCGCGCTCACCGCCGTCGTCATCGGAGTGTGGGTGATAGGATGCCAGAGCATCGCCGGCATCGAAGATCGCACCTACCAGCCGGGCGTTACCGGGTCTGCAGAGTGTGAGGCGTACTGCGATCAAGTGATGTCTAACTGCACCGGTGCGCTCGCCGCGTATCCGAATCGTGATCTCTGCATCCTGACCTGCGACACATTCCCAGCGGGCGAGCTCGAAAAGGACAACTCCCTCGATTGCCGTGCGAACCAGGCCCAGAACACGCCGAGCGAGCCCGACTTCTACTGCAAGGGCGCCGGACCCTTTGGTGCCGGAGCGTGCGGTCCGACGTGCGACGCATACTGCACGCTGGTGAGCGCCTTCTGCCCCGAAACGCTTGCTGACAGCGATTGCGCGGCTTCCTGCCCCGGCCTGCGGGAAGACGGTGTCTACGATTATTCAGTGCTCGACAGTGGTGACAGCGTCGAATGCCGACTCGCCTACGCGGTCCGAGCCTCGCTCGACAAAGACAACGAAGAGTTCTGCCCCGGCGCTGCGCTCAAGAGCACGCTGTGCGCCGACCCCGTCGCGACTTTGCCCAATTGCACGGACTACTGCCGCCTGGTGCAAACGGTGTGTACCGGAACGAATGTCGTTTACGAAAGCTCTGCGCAGTGCATGGCAGTGTGCGCCCTGATGGACAAGGGCCTGAACACGGATACGACGGGCGACACCGTGGGCTGCCGCAAGTACCACTCGTACAACGCCATATCCGGCGCCTCGTCTCATTGCCCCCATGCCGGACCGGGAGGAGACGGACACTGCGGCCCCACCTGCCCGAGCTACTGCAAGCTGCTCTCCCAGGTCTGCCCGACCGAGTTTTCCTCGAGCTTCAAAGACGATGGCGATTGCCAATTCAAGTGCCTCGGAATCGCAGGTGGCGCGGACGACACCTACTTCAAAGCGTTTTCGACCAAAGACACCATGCGCTGTCGCATGACCAACGTCTCTCGCGCAGCGGAGACAGCCAGCACGACCGCGTGCGCGGCGGCGGTCGGCGGCGGCGAGTGCGCGCCCTGATCCGGCCCGTCAGAATGGGCTAGTGGGTTCGGTGCCGAGGACGCTTTCGAGCGTTGCCCACATCGTCCGAACACTCTGAAAGCGATCCTTTGGATTGATGGCCAGGGCCTTCTGCACCCAGGCATCGACCGCGGGCGAGAGGCTCGGGCGGAGCGCTTGGAGACTCGGGCGGTCGCCGCCCTGAGCCCACTGGCAGAGCTCGAGCAAGCTCTTGGTGTCGTGAGGGACGTGCCCCGACAGGCAGCGAAATACCAGCACACCCAGGGAGTAGACGTCGATCCGGTGGTCGAGCTTCTTCGAGTCGCCGGCCCATGCTTCGGGCGCGATGTAGCTCGGCGTGCCGGCCACCATCCCGTCAGCGGTGAGGCTATCGGCGCCGAGGAGCTTCACCAGGCCAAAGTCCATGAGACGAACCCCACCGCCAGACTCCTGATCGAGCACGAAGATGTTGCTCGGCTTCAGGTCGCGATGAACGATCCCCTGCGCATGCGCGGCATCCAGCGTGGACGCGATGGGGCGGAGCAGCTGCAACATGCGTTGGGGCTTGAGACGCCCTCCACGCTGTTCGGCTTCCGATAGGTATTCCTCCAGATCGCACCCCGCGCAGCATCTCCATCACGATGTAGACGCCGCCGCCGGGAGTGCGTCCGAATGCATGGACGAACAGCGCGGCCGTCCCCCGGAGGCGCGCCATGCTGAGCGCCTCTCGCTCGAAGCGCGTTGCGACGTTGGGATCGGGTGTGCTGCGGGATTGCAGGACCTTGACCGCAACTTCTTGACGGGTCTCGAGATCCCGTCCGCGAAATACCACGCCGTAGGCTCCGCGGCCGACCTCGGAGATCAACCGGTAGCGCCCGTCGAGCTCGTCGCCGGCCTTCGGAACCATCGCTCTCGGGAACATAGCATCACGCGGGCGCCTGGAGCACGATTCGCCGAAGGAGGGGTGGCCTGCTAGGTTTTAGGTCGTGAGTGGAGCTCGCGCTGCCCTGATTGCGCTGGCCGCTCTGTGGAGCATCGCCTGCGCAAAACCCGCATCCGCCCCTGCGGCGGCGGTACCGGGCAAAGTCTGCGGTTCCGAGGACGAATGCCGGACGCGGTGTCAAGCGGACAGCCCGGCCCCTTGCTACGCGCTCTTGTTCTTGAAGCAGCGAGGGCACGCGAGCCCGGAAGGCGCCGAGATCGGGAAGCAAACCCTCGCCAAGAGCTGCGATGCAGGTGTCGTGGATGCGTGTCGTCTGCTCGGCATGGCGCTGGTCGAAGGGATGGGAACCAAGCGCGATCCGGGCAGAGCTCTCGGAGCCTTCGAGAGAGCGTGCAAGCTTGGACGCTACGCGGATTGCGCGCTCGCCGGAGAGCTCTTGCGCAAAGGAAACTCGGGTCGAGCGGCTCTCACCCGAGCGCGGGGCCTTCTGCAGCGAGGATGTGATCACGATAGCGCGGCCTCTTGCACGGAGCTCGGCAACATGGAGCGCTACGGCGAGGGCGGACCGACCAATCCGAAGGCGGCCGCGGATCTCTACGAGCGGGCGTGCAAGCTCGGAGATCCCCTCGGCTGCGGTCAGTTCGCAACGATGCTCCAGGCTGGGGAAGGCCTCCCCAAGAGCGACGACGACGCCGCAAAGATGTTCGCGCAAGCCTGCAAGGGCGGGATTGCGCTGGCGTGCACGAGTCTCGGCGTGATGCTGGCCCGGGATGCTCCAAACGGAAAGGTTCCGAAGGAGGCCATCGAGCTCCTCGACAACGCGTGCTCGAAAGACGAGCAGACCGCGTGTGCGTATCTGGCGACGCTGCTCTACGAAGGACAGGGCACCCCCAAGGACGTGGCGCGCGCCGTCCAGCTTCTAAAAAAGACTTGCCAGTCGAACCTCGCAGAAAGCTGCACGCTGCTCGGTACCATTCTTGCGCAAGGCAAAGGCGTTCCGAAGGATCCGGATGGCGCGATGAAAGCCTACGAGCGTGCCTGCAACGCTCGGGATTGGATGGCCTGCGAAGGCCTCGGAGTAATGTGGCTCGACGGACGAGGCGATTCCGAAGAAAGGCTTGCCTCTGCTCTCCCAGGCTTGTGATGCCGGAAGAGCTGGAGCGTGCACTCGACTCGGGCAGCACTACACGTCGACGGGGGAAGCCGAGCTGGCGAGAGGCGCTCTGCAGAAAGCCTGTCAGGCGGGGGATGCGAAGGCTTGCGGGTTGCTCGAGGGCGCGAAGGACTAGCGACTCATTTCTTCGATGACGGGGCGTCATCGTCGTCCTCGTCCTCGTCGTCGTCCTCGTCGTCGTCGTCGTCTTCGTCTTCCGATTCGGGCTCGGACTTCGTGGACTCGGTCTTCGCGCGCTTCCCCGAGCTTTCCGGGGTTTCCGCTGAATCGTCCTCGTCGGCTTCGTCCTCGTCTTCGTCGTCCGACTCGTCTTCGTCGGATTCTTCGTCTTCGTCGTCCGACTCGTCTTCGTCGGATTCTTCGTCGTCGTCGGATTCTTCTTCGTCGTCGTCGTCTTCGTCCTCGTCTTCGTCGTCGTCGTCTTCCGACGGCCTCTTCTTCTTCTTGGACGAAAACTCCGCGGCGACGTCTCTCGTCGTAGAGCTTGCTCTTCTTCTTTTTGGGCCGATCGTCGTCGTCGTCGTCGTCGTCGTCCTCGTCCTCGTCCTCGTCGTCAAAGGTGGACACCCAGCCGACGGGGATGCGCTTCTTCAGGCTCAGAGAAAGACCGAATACGCCAATCAAGAATCCGGGAATGCTCAGCCATTGCCCCATCGTGATGAGGGGGGTCGGTTCGTGGGTCTGATGTTCCTTGTAGAACTCGACGAAGAAGCGGCCGGCAAAATACAGGATGAAGAACACGGAGATGAGTGCGCCGCGGGGGCGCTTCTCCTTGCCGAGCTTCTTGTCGGCCAGATAGAGCGCCAGGAGCACCAGGATGCCGAGCGCCGCTTCATACAGCTGGCTCGGGTGGCGAAGGGGCGGATTGGGCTCGCGATCGAAGCGCGGGAATCGAACACCCCAGGTCTGATCCGTGGGACGGCCGATGATCTCGGAATTGAACCAGTTCCCGATTCTGACCAGCGTCGCGCCCAGCGCCGCGGAGAAGGCGAAACGGTCGGAGCCTTCGATGAACGATATGCCTCGACGCTTGGTGAAGAACCACATCGCGAGGATCAGCCCGACCACCGCGCCGTGACTCGCCAGACCGCCCTCCCAGATGCGGAGCACCCAGAGCGGATCCTTCAACGCCTTGTCGAGATCGTAAAAGAGCACGTGGCCCAGACGGGAGCCGAGCAACACGCCGAGCACTCCGTAGACAATGAAGTCTCCGGCGTCCTCTTCATCCCCTCCGCCACGCTCGATCTGCCATTTGAGCAGCCAATAGCCGCCCAGGAAGACCATTACGAAGATGAGGCTGTAGTAACGAAGCGCGATGGGCCCGAGTCGCACCAGGATCGGGTCCACATCCCAAGTGAATGTCGGCACTTAACTCCTCGCGGAAAAGCTGTGGCCTTCTAACCCGAAACGCCCATGGTCGCGAGCAAAGAACCACAAAAAAAGTCGGATCTACCCACTATTTGCGGCCGTTTCCCTACCAGTCGATCCGCCGGCTGACGACCGTCGTGTCACCGAATTGCGAACGCACCGCCCACCCCGGCCGTGCATCGATGAGCTTCGTTCCGCTCTCGGGCAGCTCGAAGGAGTGGTCCGCGAGCAGCGCGTGACCCGGGCCAGTGACGACCATTTCGATCAGGATCCCGGTGCTCGACGGGCCGGTGTACGCGACGACGCTCGAGCTGCCGCGATCGCGCGGACTCACCAGCTCCCCTGCGACACGGATCTCCCGAGGAACGAAACCGGGCGGGAAGTGGAGCGTGAGCATGCGAGCATCGCGAAGCGATCGGGCGCGGGCCCGAATGTGCCGAGCCCCGCCCTCCGAACCGTCGGACAGGACAGTCCATTCCGGAGCCGGAAGCTTGGGATCCTCGGCCGGACCGGCGAGAGCTTCGGGTCCCCAGCCGCCAAACCAGGGCGAAGGATCGACCAGCGCCGGATCGAATCCTCCAGCGCGGAGAACGACTTTGGGAATGGGACCCCCCGAAGCGTCGACGAGCCAGCGGGCGGTCTTTGCATCGGCGTCCTCGTGGAGCGCAAAGCTCATGCGCTGGGGTGAGCTCTCGGAGTACGCGGGTGAAATCCACGCGCCCACCATCGCGACCAGAAACACCACGACCGCCGAAACCAAAAGCGTGCGGCGAGCTCCGAGCTCGGTGTCCACCAGCACCGGCAGGAGCGGAGTCACCGACAGAGCTCCCGCAGCCGTCGCGGCCGCAGCCAGTGCGAAGCCCAGCGAATCTCGACTCAAGGCAATCACGGGCATCCAGAGCAAGGCGGCGGCGACGAGCGGTGCGAGGAGCGCGGTGCCGTGTCGCCCCCGAAGACTCGTGACGAACGCGAGGATCCCCGTCAGGCCAGCGACTGCGAGGACGACCAAGCCGAGAAATGCGGCCTCCGGCAGGACCCACAGCGAGCCGACCGACAAAAACGCCCACCACGTGTAGCCCGCTCCCCATTCCGCCCAAGCGTCTCGCCGTGCTCCGAAGGAGAGCACGATCCCGAACGCCACGAGTACGGCAGCCCACTCGACCAACACTCCGAACCCGAAGTAGGCGGGCCAGGGCGTTGGCAATGCTCCCCTCGCGCGGAGGAAGCTGAAGGCGCCGTAACTGATGAGCGTTGCGAGGGTGATGGTAGCCGGCCAGCGCACGAACGCCGACACGAACGGCCTCGCACGTACCGTGCGCGAGCGGATGCCGAAGAAGAGCGCGACGAACCACGTGAGCACCGCGATCCCCACGAGCACCCGGGTGAACCGTAGCGGCCACGAAATCACGAACCAGCCGAGGACATCGAAAAACACTGCCTCGGAGCGGGGAGGCTCCGTGAGCTCGGGAGCGGCCGCGAGACGACGCACGAGTGCGAGCGTCGTTTCTCCGTGATGTTGCAGTGTGGCTTTCGACAGGTTGCCGAGCTCGTCCTCGGACGTGTGGTAGTGCTCGATGCCGCCGACATTGGCCAGATTCAGCCCGGTATAGCCGGCTCGCTTGAACACGGTGAGGTCGGTGTCGTTCGGCATGCGGCGGTACACCGCGTAAAACAGAGAGCTGGTCACGGGACGCCGAGCTGCACTCGCGTACGCTCGCACCAACCACGAGCTCTGGTCGCTGGTCTCGAACATGAGGCTCGGGCCGCGACTGCCACGAGCCTCCACGTTGATGACCGTACCCACCTCGCGTGCTGCGGGATGCGAACGAACGAATGCATTGGCGCCGAGCAGTCCGGCTTCTTCGCCGTCCGTGAACAGGAAGAGCACTGGACCCGGCAGTGCGGGCGTCATGGCGAGTGCCCGAGCGACTTCCAGGAGCACGGCGACGCCCATTCCGTCATCCGAGACTCCCGGACCGGCAGGTACCGAGTCGTAGTGGGCCATGACTAGGACCGCGCGTCCTCCGGGCCGACCGGCGCGGGCGATGATGTTGCTGACGTTGCCGCAGGAACCAAATCGGCTGCAGCTCACCGCAGCTTGAAGCTCGGGCGCGTACCCGAGATCCCGAAGCTCAGCGACGATTCGCTCACGAACCTGATCGTTTTCGGCGCTGCCGGTCGGATGCGCGACGCCCGCCAGCAAAACCTTCGACAGCGTCTCGAACGCACGGTCCGCGGAGAAGCGATCCGTCGGGGCATCCTGGGCGAGGGGAGCCGGGGGATGGGTGCGGGTCACCGCCAGAGCCGCGGCGGCGAGGAACACGAACAACGAAAGCGGCACGAGCCACGGGGCGAGCCGCGGCGCAGGGGATTTTGGCTCCGGATCGGCGTCAGGCACGGGGTAGCGGGGCTCCCAGGGCCTGGAGCTCTCGTTCGACCTTGGCGCTCCAGCCCTGATTGGCGGCGGGGCTCGCGGGGCTCGGATGGAGCATGCAACCGATCGCCAAATTGCGATCGCCGAGCGCCAGTCGCGCTCGCTTCTCGGCGAACGCGCCGACGCCCACCACGAGCTTCGGGCGGAGCTCGTCGACGACTCGCGCGAGGGTGTCATCGCAGATCGCGAACAGTCGCTCGCGTTCGCTCTGGGGCAGCTTGTCCGGAGTGAAGTTTTTGCCGCTCGCTTCCATGAATGCCAGGGGACAATAGTTCCAGACGAAGATCTCGCGGAAGAAACGCGCGGGTGTGCCGTACCGCTCCCGAGCCAGTCCCCAGAGCCTCGCGCCGCTCACTTCGGAGCGCTGGCACGCAAAGCCTTCGATGGGGCGCTTTTCATGCTCTCGCTTCGGGTGTCCCACGGGCGCCTCGATACCCAACCAATCGCGCACGAGCGACACCTCTCCGAACGGAACGCCCGTTTGCGCCATGCCGAACGGTCCGGGATTCATTCCGATCCACAGACATCGCTTCGGCGGCTTGCCGTAGCGGGTGAGATAGAGCTCGTGGGGCTCTCGTGCGTAGCAGAGAGGATTGTAAACGTGGGTCACCGGCGCTCGGAAGCGAAGGCGCTCCACCCGAAGGCAAAGCTCACGGCTGATGTCGACCAGGCTCAGAACGGGGACGCTAGAACAAGCTCGGGCGTTTGCGAATGCTTTCCCGGCGGGACAAGACCCCGGGTTTTTCACTAGGCTCACGAGGGCGTATCCTCGCTTGATGGCCCGCCCGCGCGCAGTCGAGCTCACTCTGCGCACCGCAGCGGTCACCGAGATCGAGTCCGCCCCGCTGTCGGCCATTCGCTCCGAAGAGCGTCTGTTTGCCGACGGCGAGCGCATCGTCGGGCGCTACACCGTGGAGGCTCTGCTCGGGCAGGGTGGATTCGGGCAGGTGTATCAGGTTCGTGACGAGCAAGGAGGAGGCCGATCCCTGGCACTCAAGCTGGCGCGCCTCCAAGAATCCGACACCCGTTCCCTCGACTCGCTCCGAAGCGAGTTTGCTCTCCTCGCATCGCTGTCGCATCCCAATCTCGCCCGAGTTCACGACTTCGGCCACATAGGCAACGACATCGCCTACTTCACTCAGACGCTGGTCGAAGGGATCCCGCTGAACGAGACCTCTCTTCGCCCGGACGATCCCGGCGCTCTGTCCTATTTCGAGCAGCTCTGCCGCGCGCTCGAATACCTGCACGGTCGCGGGATCTTGCACCGGGACATCAAGCCCTCGAACATTCTGGTCGATTTAGCCACCCGCCAATTGACGTTGCTCGACTTCGGCGTATCGCGGGCCCTCGGGGCTCGCGAGGAGCGTCTCATCGTCGGAACCTGGGCGTACCTGCCACCGGAAGCCATTTCGGGCGGACCGCTGGACGCGCGTGCCGATCTGTATTCCCTCGGCATCACGCTGTACCGACAGCTCATGGGCCGCGTCCCATTCGTGGGCGACGCCACGAGTGTGCTGAGCGCGCAGCTCGCGACCCTTCCCGATCCGCTCCCGCGAGACCTCGTGCCCGACGCGGTCGCGCGGATCATCGAACGGCTGCTGGCGAAGGATCCCGGCGCTCGATACGCGAGTGCGGGCGAGGTGCTGCGAGCCCTGAGCGCCGCGGTCGGAGAGCCGGTGGGCACGGAAAGTGCCGAGTTACTGGCGAGTTACGTGCTCTCGGGCCGGTTCGTTGGCCACGAAAACGCGAGCGCGGAGCTCACCCAGCGCGTATTCGCGGAGGAGCCGGACGGCGTGGCGCTGCTCGTGACCGGCGAGGGCGGCAGCGGCAAGTCCCGTCTGCTCCGAGAAGTGCGACAGCGGGGGCAGCTCGAATGGCGAAGTATTCTGCAGGTCGAGGTCCGCCGAACCTGGATTGCGAAATCGGTCGCCTATTCGCTGGCCAAAACGGTCATCGACGACGACGTCCGTGATCGACTCGACGACGACGACCGGCGAGAGCTGGCTCGTGCGCTTCCCGAGCTTCGCAAGCGAGGAGAGCGAATCGGTATCGCGATGGACCCGGAGCGCGCACGGCACGCACGCCTGGCCGCGCTGGCTCGGGCCATTCGACTGCGCTTCTCGATGTCACCGGGCGTCCTGGTCGTCGAGGACGTGCACTGGGCGGATCGGGAAGTGCTCGGCATGTTGGTGGAAGTCGTGCGGATGGCTCGGAGCGAAGGGGCGCGAACTGCGTTCGTGTTCGCCAGCCGTCCGGGGGAAGCGGTGCGCACACTCGGCGATGCGCTCGAGGCGAAGGAAATCAAGTGCGACGCCCTGGGACCCGAGGACAGCAAGCGGCTCGTCGAGTCCATGTTCGGGCGCCGGGATTTGCTCGCCGGCACGGAGCTCGGCAATCACCTCGAATCGGGAGCGTACACTGCGCAGTACGTTCAAGAGTCCCTCCGACTCGCCCTCGACGCCGGCAACATCGTGCGTTCCGAAGGGCAATGGCACGTCGTTGGCGCTCTGGAAGCCCTCTCCGTGAGCGAGGTCTTGGCAGCCCGCATCGGACGCCTGGCCCCGGAAAGCCGAACGCTGGCCCTGGCCGTTGCGGTTTTGGGCGGTGAAGCCTCCGCACCCGACGCCGAGGCGGTCTCTGGCGCGAAAAACGCGTACGCCACCCTTCGGGATCTGGTTCGCGCCGGCATTCTGGAAGAGCGCTACGAACGCCCCGGCGAGTATGCGATGCACGATCGCTACCGCGACGCTTTCCTCGAATCGTCCACATCACGCGCCATCGCTCGGGCACATCGGCTGGCAGGTCGTCGCCTGCGCGCGCAAGCTCGCGGAGACTGGCGCGCGTTGCTCGAGGCCGCCGATCATTTTGCGAGCGCCGGAAATCTCAAGCTCGCCATCCGGACCGCGGGAGAAGGCGCACGCATGGCAGAGCGCGCCGGACGACCGGACCAGGCCGCCATTGCCGTTGGCTCGGCGATCGGTTGGGGCCGCAAGCTCGGCGTGATGCCCGTCTCGATGTTGCTTCGGCGGTTCGATCTCTGCTTGGCCGCGGGCATGAAGACGGAGGCGGACGAAACCCTCGAAGAGCTCCTTGTCGCCGAGGATGCGACCCCCCTCGAGCGCTTGGCCGCGAGCGCACGCAAGGCGCGCCTCATGCTCGAACGGGGGGATCCCGAGGCGGCGCGAACGGAAGCCGAGCGCGCGTTGCCGATGGCGCGCGAGCTCGACGACCCGTCCTTGCTCTCGGAGCTCCTGTGGGTGCGAGGCCGGGCCGACGAAGTGTACGGACACCTGGATCGGGCTCTCGAGGCGTTTCGAGAAGCCTCGACCCACGCCGAGCGCTCGGGAGATCCCCGTCTCGAGGCACGAGCGTGGCTCGGTTGCTCGATCACCCAGATCTTTTTGGGGAGCGCTGCGCAAGCCAGCGAGTACGCGGAGCGCGCGCTGGCGGCATCGCGCTCTGGAGGGGATCCCCTCGCGATGGCCGAAGCGCTGCGTTGCATCGGCAACTCGGCGCGTGAGGTGGGGGACGTGAGACGCGCGGCTCGCTTCTACCGCCGCTCGGTCCGGGCGGCGCGGGATGGAATGGCACCAGAAAGCGAGGCGAAGGCGCTGAACAACCTCGGCACCGTGTGCCAGTGGGCCGGGTTGATTCCGGAAGCCTTGGCAGCGTCCGAACGGGCGCTTCAGCTCAAGGAGCGCCTCGGTTTGTACGCGTCTGCCATGCTCACGAGAAATAACCTCGGCGCGCTCTACCTCGCTCTCGGCCGCTTCGACGAGGCGAAGCAGGAGCTCGGGTTGGTGATCGAGTCGGCGAAGAATCGTGAGCCGCTGGTGCTCGCCCTCGCCCATTCGAATCTGGCAGATCTGTACACGATTCATGGCGAGCTCGATCACGCCATCGAGCTTTATGCACGAGCTCACGAAATGAACTCTGCGCGCGCCAACTCCATGGCTGACTCCCACGCGCTGTCGGGCATCGTGCGGGCTCTGCTCATGCGCAACCGTCCAGGCGATCTTGAGGAGGCGCGCCGGATGCTCGACGAGCTCCACGCAAACCAGGGCGAAAGCGATCTGGCCGAACCGCGCTGCCGATACTTCACCGCTCAGGCGGTGCTCTCCGACTGCGACGGCAATCCCGAGGCCGGGCTCGTTAGCGCCCGCACGGCTCTCGGGCTCAGTCAGTTCCCGGCTCAGTTCAATGACGTCTTCGGCACGGTGCTCGAGGCCCGCTGGATCGAGGCCATCTTGCTCGGCCGGCTCGGCCGCGACAAAGCCGCGCGTCGCGCTGCGGAAAAGACGAAGAGGGAGCTCATCGCGCGCTCCAAAAGGATCGGCGACGAGGCCACCGCCCGATTGTTCCTCGAGGGTCACGCCCTGCACCGCGCGATCCTCGGAGCTCGCTTCGACACACCCCGGGGTTGGACGTGGTTCTCGGGCTCAACGCTGGACGCGGCGTAAATCCGGCAGTTTCGCAACCTCGAGCTCCGCACGAAGCTCGGGCCACGACTTCGGAGCGGCCAGGAGCTCGTACTCTCCGGTGCACTTCGAAAGCGAGTATCCCTTCATCACGGCGTCCGCCAGACGAAGTGCGTCCGCCCGACTTTCGCCAATGAATCGACTGTAGACGAACAGCTCCGCCGCTGTCTGCAGCACGCCCAGGGGACAGATCTTCGATTTGTGAGAAGCGTTCCTCGCTCGCTGAACGTCACTCCGCGTACGCTTGAGCTTCTCGAAGTAGAGGGGCTCGAGCGCGGGAAGCTCCCGAGCGTAACCCTTTCCGTCCCACATCTCGAAGCCCCGCACTTCCGCAGCGAGCGCGAGGGAAGGACCGCACGAAATGCGCGAGCACGGCGCCACGTCGAGACGAACCAGCGCGACCTCGAACTCGGGGATCCCATCGTGGTCGCGGTCTCCAATGCAGGTCGGACACTCTGGCGCCGCCGCAGGGGTCGTGAACTTTCCGTCGACGAGCTCGATGACTTTGGGCTTTGCCACGCCACAGTTGGCGCTACACGGTGTGAGATTCAGTACGACCGACGTGCTCTTGTCCCCGCGCAGATCCCACAGGAAGGAGCCGCCCGGAGCGCGCACGACATCGATCATGCCGTTCACGAAGCTCTGGGGTGCGTAGTCCCCCGACGTCACGAGGTCGGCACGAGCGACGCGCGGCGCTTTCCGCTCGCGGTGGGCTTTTTTGTACAAGACGACCGCGACTCGGTCCGGAACGACCTCCACCACGTCCTTCTTCCGCCACTCCTTCCCCTCCGCATCCGCCTGATTCTTTTCGATATTTGCCTGGAGCGAGCCCGGCGCTGCAGTGCTCTTGGGGGGCTCCTCGGGATGGGTGGCTCCGGTGGGCTCGGGCCTGTCCGGCTCCTCCGCTGGGGGCGTCTTCGAGCAGGCTGCGCTGAGGACTCCCACCAGCACGAGCAGCTTCCGAGCGTTCACAAGAGCACGTCCGCGATCGTGTACCGGCCGGGAGCTTTGCCCGAAAGAAAACCCGCCGCACGAAGTGCGCCGTGAGCGAAGAGCTCCCTGCTGGTCGCACGATGAGTGAGCTCGAGTCGCTCGCCAGGGCCCAGGAGATGAATCGTGTGATCGCCGATCACGTCACCACCTCGCACCCCGAACACACCCAGCTCGGTTTCCTTGCGCGGCCCCACGTTGCCGTCACGCCCGCGAGCTTCGGTGAGATTCGAACGCGCGGCCTTTGCGGCGTCCGCCAAGCGGCGAGCCGTTCCACTCGGCGCGTCGACCTTTCGCTTGTGGTGCACCTCGACGATTTCGACGTCGAACTCCGGCCCGAGTCGGCGGATCGCTTGTTCGAGGAGCTCGGCCAGCACCTGAACGCCCAGGCTCATGTTCGCAGCCCAGAGCACCGGGATCGTCGCAGAAGCTCGTTCGAGAGCGCTTCGCGCGGCATCGTCGAGGTTGGTCGTGCCCGACACCAGAGCGACCTTTTGCCGCGCCGCGAGCGACGCCAGAGCATGCACGGCCGACGCCACGGAGAAATCGATCACCACGTCCGCACCGAGAATGCCGGACGCAGCATCCGGCGTGGTCTCGACGCCGAGGGTTCCCTGCCCCGAAAGCTCTCCGATGTCCCTGCCCACACCGGGATCGGAGGCCGCGCACACGGCGCCCACGATCTCGAATCCGGCGTCCTTTGCCAGGCGCGCCACCGCCAGACCCATCCGACCGGTGGCGCCGTGCAGGGCGAGCTTCGTCACGAGCGCTCGTACTCCGCGAGCACCCGCTCCAGAGTCTTCCGCGTCTCGCTGCTCGCCTCGATGAGCGGAGCCCGCACACTTCCGCGCATGCGACCCTGGAGAGACAGCGCCGCCTTGACCGCCTGGGGATTCGGCTCGAGGAACAGCGCTCGATGCACGGGGAAGAGTCGCAGATGTTTGGTCCGCGCAACGTCCCAGCGACCCGCGAGCGCATCGGCGCACACTTCCGACACCGCTTTGGGAAAGACGTTGCTGGTGACGCTGATCACGCCCCGAGCACCCACGCTCATCATGGGCAGCGTCAGAGGATCGTCGCCGGATAGCACGGTCACGCGATCCCCCGTTCGGCGCAGGAGATCCTGAAGCCACATCACGTTGCCCGTCGCATCCTTGATCCCCACCACGTTCTTGCAGGAGTCCAGGATGCGAAGCGTGCTCTCGACCGAGAGCTCCACGTTGGTGCGACCGGGAATGTTGTAGAGCACGACGGGCGCGCTCACGGCCTGGGCCACGAGCTCGACGTGACGCACCATCCCCTCCTGGGAAGGCTTGTTGTAGTACGGCATCACGATCATCACGCCGTCGGCGCCCGCTTCGAGTGCTGCCTTGGACGCTGCGATGGTCTTCTTGGTGCTGTTCGAGCCCGTGCCCGCGAGCACCGCCACCCGGCCCTTGCTGAGAGATGCGGTCTTCTGAATCACCTCCGTCTGCTCGGCGTCGGTGAGCGTCGGGGTTTCGCCCGTGGTCCCGCAGGGGACGAGGCCCGTGATCCCCCCGTCGATCTGGGAAGTGACGAGCCGCTCGAACGCCTCCCAATCGATGTGGTCGGCGGAGTCGTCGAACGGAGTCACGACGGCAGTGAAGGCGCCCCGGAGCTCGAAAGTGGACATGGGGACACTATTTTCGCGGGAGTCGCCGGGACGCAAGAAAGCTGTGCAAGTGACCAACACCGCGGAACAATCGTGTGCTGAGGAAGTGATGGATCGAGGGGGGAGTCGGGGGAGCTGCTGTGATTCGAATGGGTAGTGCGGGGTGGGTTTTGGGGATTTTTGGGTTCGCAGCTTTTTGAGCGGAATTGGTCCTACGCGTCGCCAATACGGTTCTACTTGCTCCCTTGGAATCCGGATCCGTGGCCGGATCCGTGGCCGAATCCGTGGCCGAATCCGTGGCCGAATCCGTTGCCGTTGCCGGATCCGCTTCCGTAGCCGAATCCGTGGCCGTTACCGAATCCGTGGCCGAATCCGTGGCCGAATCCGTGACCGTTGCCGAATCCGCGTCGGTCCACACCGGGAGCATAGGTAACAAAACAGACCGGGAGCATGGGTGACCCGGGAGCATTGGGAACGGAACGGTCTGGGGCGCTGGCGATGAGGTCGTCGAATCACCTGGCCTGAGCAAGGTGACTCGCTCCTCGACAATGGCCGCGGGCTTCTGCTCGAGCGATCGGGGCGAGGGGCCATGAGCTTCTCTCCGGCCGGCCAACGCGGCGGCCTTCCCACCTATCGCGCACGCGGCGCGCCAATCCGCCGCGGGATCGTGCGCGGGCATGCACGACGGTTTTGGCGCGGCGGCTTGTCACGCCGCCTGCGCGGTTGCCGGCGTGAAGGCCGCCACGTTGGCCGGCCGTTGGAGGCATCTGTCATGACAACTCTCGTCGCTCACGCTGTCGTTCTCGAAGCCATCGTTGCTCTGCGTCCGCTCCTTGCGCAGATCGGTCGCATGGATCGTGACCTTCACGATCAGATCCGCTGCGCGTCCAACAGCATGGGTCTCAACATCGGGGAGGCTGCCGGCTCGCTGGGAGGCAACTGTCGCGTGCGCTTTCATTCCGCGCTCGGTAGCGCGCGGGAAGTCCGCTCCGGGCTCGCGCTCGCGGTGGCGTGGGGGCACCTCGAACCTCAGTCGGTAGCAAAGGTCGACGCTCTGCTGGATCGCGTATGCGCCATGCTCTGGCGGCTCACTCATGGCCGTGGCTAGGGTCGCAAATCGTTTAACTATGTGAAATTGCTCATCAATTCCACGTAAAGGCGCCTTTACGTGGGATTGGCGACTTTGTTTCTCGCGCTTGCGGAAACGCGCGAGTCGATCGCACAGCTGAATGGCTGCGGCGCCGTCCAAGTGTGAGCGTACGCATGCGTCTCTGTGATTGTGCGCGCATGGGATGAGGGAACTCCGCACGAGCCCGCGCGCGACCGAGTCGACTGGACGCCTTCTTCGCCGCCGCACGCTGTGCGGCGCACAGCTCTTCTCGGTGCCCGAGTGCTGGAGCTTCCGTTCCTGAATACGTCGAAACAACCACCGCCCACTCGACCACCTCGAACGTCTCGAACCCGACCTCGTCCCGGCACTCGGCCGGCGAACGGCGCTGGCAGCGATGGCGGCGGGAGCCGCAACTCCAGGCCGGCGTGCAGGAAGGCGAGCTCGGCATTTCGCTAGAATACCCGCCCAATCGACCCCGCGCGAGCTTCTGGCGCAGTCTGGCGGCACCCACCCTGACTTCGCCTGAGACCCGCCGTAATCGCGGGCAACCCGGCGGTGGCCATCGCCGCCGGCCGCCACTCCGTGGCCACCGGGTGGGCGCGCCAAACACTCGAAATCTCACCCGCACGCACTGAGGCACGAATGGTACGAACCGCCCGGACCTGTCGACTCCCGCCGCCAAGCCCGTCACCTACGCACGCCGCCGCCCCGAGCTCGGCGCTCCACCGCGTGGTGCGCGAGAACCTGCTCACGCTCTTCGAAGCGGCGGAGCGAGGGTTCGCCTCGCCGCTCCCCAGGTTTCGTCCGGGAGGAGCTCGAGGGGTTCGTTCACTGCGGCCTGCTCTGTCGCGGCTTCGCCCTGCTCGCGTGTCCGAGCTGCTCGGAGCAGAAGCTCGTCGCCTTTTCCCGCAAGGGCGCGGATTCTGTCCATCGTGCCTCGGCAGACGCATGGCAGAGACCGCGGCGAACCTCGTCGAGCGCGTCATCCCACCGAACGCTCGCGCAACGCTCTGGATCCCGCGGCCCAGACCGAGCGCGCGCCGCTCGCAGCTTTCCCGATCGAACAGGACTCGGTTCCTGACCTGATTTCGACACCCAACGTCGACTCAACCCTTTTGGAAGCGCCAAACGTCCGCGTCCGGCCCTACGGCCAACCTCTAACTAACTAACCCGGTGCGTTTTCCAGGTTCGAAAGCCCTATGCGCACACTGACGTTCCATGACAGTCTGCTAGCGGATCTGTCGTGAGGGAGGCGGGGACTGGGGCGCGAATGATGCACGCACGCCTCCGAGCAAGCGTGAGGCCTCAGGATGATCAGGATGAAGGCGTCGAGGAAAGAACCAGCGCCCGACGACATCGAGGCCACGGGTCCTGGCTTATGCAAGGCATCCGGCACCCACCAGGCGATTCGGCCGCGCGAGATCATGGGAGCTTTGAAGCGAGCCCTTCGCGCACGCGGTGTGACGGGGCGGGACCTCGAAGATGTAATCCAAGAGGTGTTCGTTCAACTGCTTTCTCGCCGTGGAACACGCGATGGCGACGTTTTCGGATATGCCCTGTGCGTTGCTCGTGGAATCGTTGCAAACTCGCATCGGGCTGATGACCGCAGGGCGCGCCGGGAGGCGGAGGTCGCCCGGGACGCACCGAACACGGACGCGTCCATCGAATCGCGCCTGGCCCTCGTCGAGCTGAAAGCACAGCTGTTCCTCGTCCTTCCCTCGCTACGCGACGAAGTGTTTCGGGTGGTCGTCGCCCACTGGTTTCACGACAAATCGATCAGAGCCATCGCTGAGGAGATGCGGATTCCGGTCGGGTCGGTGAAGTCACGCTTGCGAGCTGGCCGCCAGCGATTGCGCTCGTTGCTCGAGGAGCTGGTCCAAGACCCCGACTACCGCTCCCGTCTGCACGGGTTGGCCGAAGAGCTCGACTTCGAACGAAAACGACATTCGCGCTGATTTCAGAAATCCAAATCGGGGGTATCGGTGATCCTTCCATGAGTGCCCGGAGCGACGAGCTTCGAGTGCCGGACCGGATCGCCTCGCTGCGGTCCAGGCGACGGTTCTGAGAAAAACCAAAATCGACGGACACATCGAAATCCAAACTCCCCCGGTCGGCGATCCATCCATGAGTCGCACCGAACGGCGCGGACAACACTTCGGAGGACTGGGCGATGAGATCGTTTCATCAGCTTGTTTTCGACGATTACGTGGAGGGGACGACAGCCGCCTACACGCAGCCGCAGCTCAACGAACTCCTGGCCATGACCGAGATGCTGGAGGTCGTAGCGGTGGCGGCGCAGGCCAGCGGAACGACCCCTACCCTCACCATCGAGGTGCAGGCGAGCCCGGACAACCGAAACTGGGTCACGATTACCCCGGCCGTCGTCAGCGCGGCGTCTCTCAGCACATCCGCGCAGACTATTGCCGGCGGCGTGAGCTCCGCCGACCTGCGGTCGGGATTCACACGCTTGCAAATCACGCTGGGCGGGACCAGCCCCAAAGCGCAACTCCGGATCCACGTCACCGGGCGCGGAGAGCAGATAGTCGCAATCTAGGAGACGAATCGCGACAGCGAAACTTTCGAGGCGAGAGAATTGGGAGGTATTTAATGCGCACTTTTCATCGTTTGGCATTCGACGAGAACGTAGACGGCACGACTGCCGTCTACACGAACCCGGCACTTGAGCCGCTGCTCGGTTTGACGGACGCGCTCTCGATCTCCGGCTATGCCGCGGGCACGAGCGGCACGACGCCAACGGTCACGGTTCAGATCGAGCAAAGTCCCGATCGCCGGCACTGGACGGTGCGGAACGCGACCGCGGAGGTCAACGGAACGTCGCTCAGCACGAGCGCGGAGACCACGTTCCAGGGAAACGACGGGAGCCCACTCGGCGCAACGCGGCCCGGTTTCGCTCGGCTCAAGATCACGCTCGGTGGCACGTCACCGAAGACCCGCCTCAAGATCTGGGTTACCGGGCGCGGCGAGCAAACGATGTGAAGCGGCCGGTGCGAAGTACGATGAGAGTCACAGCGGAGTCGGGTCTCTCCGAGCCAGCCTCGCAACAGCGTCCGCAGCGACGTGAAGCTGGCACTGCGCGAGAGCCACCGCCTGGTGGCAGCACGCTCAACAAGCTACTGCGACTCGGGGGGCTCGCATGTGCGCGGTGGCTGATGAGCTCATTACGTGCGCGAACCAAACCACCCTCGCACACGCTCGAACAACAAACCGAAAGTTGGGAGCAGAATGATGGCACGTGAAGGCTTCCGTTCGATTTTTTCGCAGCCGAAGCTCCGGGCCGAACAAACGATGCGCGCGGGACTTGCGCGATTGAAGGGGGGATTGGCGACACAGCCTGGCAAGTTCGACGAGAAGCCAGGAGGAGATCCGTTCGACGAGCAATATGGCGGGCGCTGGACTGGTTTGCCCGGGTTCGAGGAACCGAACGTTTTCGGAGGGTTGGACTACGGCAGCGCGCTCGGACAAGCCATTAGTCAAAGTCCGCTTGGACAAGCCATTGCGGGCGCTCTGAGAAGGAAGGAATTTTCCGATCTGGTCCACTTGCTCAACGAGTGGGGCGCAGGCGATGTCGGGACCCCGAAGGGCAGCTTTGATCCTGCACACGGCGGCTTTGCTGACCAAGGACTGCCTAGTCAGTGGATCCAAGACGACCCTGGTGGGGGCGGTACAAGCGGAAACGATGCTGGGCCCGTAGGTGGCACGGGGACAGGAAATAGAGGAGGCGGACCAGCGGGCGGTCCTCGCGCAGACCGATCTGGGGATAAGTGGGTGATATACGGAGTGCTACTCGCCATTGGTATAATCGATGGTGTGCTTGCGGGCGCGGGGGCATTTGCGGGTATTGCTAGCGAGGCGGGGCCGAAAGGTACTGCACCAAAAGGGCAGCTTCCTCACGAGGGTGCCGTGCATTACAACGACATTCACGAGTTCTATGGTGGAGGACCCAAGGGTGGCGGCTCAGAGGACGACTGGAACGAGTGGGTCAAGGCCGACCCTGTCGGCGGAGATCCGGGAAGTGACTTTCCGCGGGTGGACCCCCCCGGAGATTTATCCAAAAATATCGACATTCTTTTGCTACTCTACGTTCTCCTCACACAAGGAGGTGGCTGGCGTGGAGAATGGGTGCATGGCGGGGGCCCCGAGGGTAGTCGGGGCGCGGTGTCATCAGGGCGTCTAGCCAAGAATTTCGAAGTCGGTCCTCTTGGGCGGCATGCAGGAAGCGCAAGAGTGGGTCTACGGGCTGGGTTGATTAGTAATTACCGCAATTATGTCGAAACCAGCTCGCTCACAAGCCGCCGGATGAGCTGAAAAATTGCCGCTCTTCGTCGGAACGCGTGCCGTGCATGATTTCTCCCGCGCTTGGACGTGACCGCTTGCGAAGTGCTGTTTCCGAAGCCGCGGCGTAGGCAAGTGCGCTGGCCCATCGACGCCGCCAAATTGCGGTGGCTCGCTCCTGTTGTGTTGCAAAAACGACGGGAGAAACCAGGATGGGTCAGCGCGCGAGGATTCTCACACAGATCGCGGGATTTCGAGGATGGAAGGTTGCAACCACGCGTTGGGAAACGGCTTCCGGTAGGCCAGTCGTCCCGGTTGCCGGTTACGATGTGCCTGCGGGTGCGGTGTTGGTCCTCGGGCTCGAGCGCCGGTGGTCGCCGCGTTGTTGTCGTTGCGTGGCGATTGTTCCCGAGTCCCGTCGGCACCAGCGTTGTGCGATTCGCCGCTGGCACGACCTGCCTTGGGCGGGCCATCCCGTCGTTCTGGAATACGCGCCGGATCGCTACAAGTGCCAACACTGCGGGGGCTGCGTGATGGAGCTGGTGGCGTGGGCCGATCCAAAACAGCGTCAGAGCAGGCGCCTCCAGCATCATCTCGCGCTCGATGCGATTTCCATGCCCCTCTCGCACGTGGCGACCAAGTACGGATTGAGCTGGCACACCGTTCGCCGAGCGGAATCCGATGCGATCGCGCGCTGGGAGCGCAGTCGCCCACCGAAGGATCTGCGGCTCGTCGGCGTCGATGAGAAATGGCTCGGACGCCGCCACAAGCTCCCACACAAGTTCATCACCATCGTGAGCGACCTCGACACTGGCGAGCCAGTTTGGATTGGCTACGGTCGCGACGCGGATACACTCGGCGGTCGGTTCAAGACACTCTCGCCCGACCAAAAGGCGAAAATCGAGCTGTTCGCGTGCGATATGCACGAGCCGTACAAGAAGGCCATTCGAGCAGATCCCGATCTCGCGCACGTGGCCATCGTTCACGACCCATTCCACGTGATGAAACGAGCCGGCGAGGCGATCACCGAGCTGAGACGCCAAGTCTTCTTTCGCGGCAGCGCGGAGTTTCGCGCCGTCGGCCGAGGCACGCGCTGGCTCGTGCTCCGACCCTGGAAGCGCCTCGGCGACGACGACCAAGCGCGACTGCGCCGCATGTTCGCCCTCAACGGCAAGCTCGCACGTGCTTACCAAACGGTCGATCAGCTGCGAGAAGCGCTGCGAGCGCCCGACGAAATTGCGCTGGCGGAGGCGCTCTGGGTCGTGTTGCGCCGCACCGCCCGCCGCGACAACACGCCCATGCGAAAGCTCCACGACTCCCTCGTCGCTCATCGCGATGGCATCCTGGCCCTCGCTCGCTTTCGCCCACCAACAGGCCGCATCGAGGCGCTCAACGGCAACTGGGAAACCATGGTTCGTCGAGGTCGAGGCTATCGAGACCATGCTTACCTGCTCCGGAAGCTTCGTTTCCTTACTGCTAACCCCGTGCGTGACAGTGCTGGCGTCAAGCGCTTCATCGCTCTCGGTCTCATACCGCCCACTCGGAAGGCCGCATGACTCCACGAACGGCGAACAGCGTGGAACTCGAAGCCAGAGCCGCCATCACGAGCTCAGGCGAGAGCTCCGCGCTGGGCGCCGAGAAATGGCGCTTCGATCAAGCGGCACTGGTTTCGACGAAAAGCCAAAATTCAAGCCGCGGTGCATCGCCGAGCAACACCCATTCCATACAGTCCTCGCCCGGTACTTGTGGCGGGATAATATCATCTGCGATGGGCATGAAATCGCGCATCGGAGCATGAAGAATCCATGAGTCAAGCGTGGGGAGCTCTAATGCTCCAGCAGCCGTGGCTCGCGGGTACAATCTCGCTCCTGCTGGCGCTTGTGGACTGGCGTCTCACACTCTGTGCGGCGCGTCGCAGGGCCAGCCGTGTGGGTCGGAATCTTACCGGTGACGTCAGCTACGAACTCAATCGGTTTTCCCGGGCTGCCGTCGACGCTCTCATTCCCTGGCCGCGCCACATACTCTTTGCATCGATGCGAGGCGCGCTACGCGTAGTGGTGTTGGTGCTGCTTGTGTCGCGATTCGAGCGTATACGCGACATCGCTGTCGGGACCATCATGGGCGGAATGATCTTTACTCGACTGCGGGTATGTGTGTCACATGCTAGAAACATTTGGATATTCAGCCAGAGTCGAATGACGCGGGAGAAGCCCGGGCCAAGCGGCGACTCGCCAGTTGCAGCAGCTTCGGGACTCCACGGACTGTACCTCTCGATGTTCGATGCAACCGAAGTCGCTGCAATACTGGCGATCGGATCGAGCCTGACCGGCAGCCCGTGGTTGCTCGGGGGAGCGCTTGGAAACTTCTACATCGCATACGTACGCTGGCGCGAGTTCAGCTCAAATCCGGTCGACGAGGATCCTTTCTGATGAATTATGGACGCTGCTCAATGACACAACTGCTTCATGAGCCCGCTCCGGTGGTTGCTGTATGGTTGCTACTGTGCATGCTTTACCATGCTGTACGCTCTCGCGCCGCATATCTGCTGGATAAGATCGACGCACGTCGGCGGAGAGGGTCAGTGAGCAGAGCTGGGAAGAGGCCGTGGTTAAAGAGTTTCTTGGAGGCGATTGTTGGCTCGACGGTGCTGATAATCGTATCCATTATCGAGCTACGCATCGCGGCACCTGCCGACGTCTTCAGATTTACTCTTGGATGCATACTACTAACGAGGACATGTACCATATTACGCCATGTCAGTCACATCCTAGTTCTGAGGCGATATTTGCGTATGTGTACGGTAGCTACCGGCGCGGAGTCTATCGACGTTCATGGTGGCCTGGTCTATCATTATATTAGGTTTGCGGTGATATTTGCTGCCTGTGCGGTTCTTACGATGGAATCATATTTCTGGGGAGGTATGATGGGCACAATGTGGTTGTCTGCAATTGCTCACTTCCACAGTTCTCAGTCAGCGCGCGCGTAGGATAAAATGAACTGCCAAGACCCACTGTCGCTGTCGTTCTCGAAGCCATCGTTGCTCTGCGTCCGCTCCTTTTGCAGATCGGTCGCATGGATCGTGACCTTCACGATCAGATCCGCTGCGCGTCCAACAGCATGGGTCTCAACATCGGGGAGGCTGCCGGGTCGCTGGGGGGCAACTGTCGCGTGCGCTTTCATTCCGCGCTCGGTAGTGCGCGGGAAGTCCGCTCCGGGCTCGCGCTCGCAGTGGCGTGGGGGCACCTCGAACCTCAGTCGGTTGCAAAGGTCGACGCTCTGCTGGATCGCGTGTGCGCCATGCTCTGGCGGCTCACTCACGGCCGTGGCTAGGGTTGCAAATCGTTTAACGATTTGACATTGCTCATTAATTCCACGTAAAGGCGCCTTTACGTGGGATTGGCGACTTTGTTTCTCGAGCTTGCGGAAACGCGCGAGTCGATCGCAGAGCTGAATGGCTGCGGCGCCGTCCAAGTGTGAGCGTACGCATGCGTCTCTGTGATTGTGCGCGCATCGGATGAGGGAACTCCGCGCGAGCCCGCGCGCGACCGAGTCGACTGGACGCCTTCTTCGCCGCCGCACGCTGTGCGGCGCACAGCTCTTCTCGGTGCCCGAGTGCTGGAGCTTCCGTTCCTGAATACGTCGAAACCACCGCAGTCCACTCGAACACCTTCGTTTCCGCTTTTGTCTCGCCCTCGGAAAACCTTGTGCACCTTCACTCGCGGAAAACCGCTCCCATCGACTCCGCGTGCAGCGCCGCGCGATGCCACTCGCGAATGCGATCGAGTGAGCTCTCCGCCGAAATGCGCTCGCGCTCAGCGTCCACCATCGGAAGCCCGCGCGCCACGATGGTTTCGAGCAGCATTTCCCGCGCCGCCTGGATCCCTTCGACGCGCCCCTCCTGGATGCCGTCGGCGCGCCCCATGTCGACGCCGATGTCCACGAGGTCCTCGATCACGACGGGTTCGATTTTGGCAGCTTCCATGGCTTTGATCATCTGATGGTACCTCTTACGAACGGCCGCCGCAACGACGGCCATGTGTAGCTCGCGACCCGTTGCCCCGTCGCGCAGGGCGATCGCCACTCTGGTGCAAAGCTCTTCAGCCGACATGCCGCTCGAGTCCGCACACGGCGCGAAGCAAGCCGTCCGCGGATCAGCCAGCAGCGTTTCTGCCGGGACCTCGGACAGTACGACCACGTGCACTTTCACCGTCACGTTGTCTCGCCTGATAACCCCCCGCCGTTGAGCTCTCGACGGTCGCCCCGCGGCCACCTAACTAATCGCTCGAGCACGCCTGGATTGGTCTCCACCGCTTCTTCGCCGACCACCGTGGAGCCGAGGCACGAGCTCCGGCAGGCTCGGTCAATTCGACCTCCGCGGCGCCATCCGCTGCGGTGACGAGATCGTGCGGATCCTCGGCGTTCGGCTTGCCGATCACTTCATCCGGCGCGAGCTGCCTGAAGCGCGGGGCGATATCGCGCTGCGCGACGTTGCGGAGTAGTCAATCGAGGCCTTGGAGAAAAGCGGAGTCCATTGGGCCTCAGATGCACGCCGCAACATCGAGGATCCACCCGAAGGACGCGGAGGAAAGTCTCCCCATCGATTCCGCGCAGGGTAGCATGTTCGAACAAGCGAGGGGCGTGCGCAACGAGATGGCCATGACGCCGCGTGGGCCAGACGTTCACGTCGAGGAGCGTCCCCTCCTCGCCCTTACCGCACCCAGATCCACCGTCGCCGCCCTGGCCCTCCGCCGCCCCTCCAGCTTCGCAGCGAGCTGGGCGACGTTCGCGCGCATGTCGCAGTTAAAGGGCCTGCCCGTGTTCGGCAGTGGGGTCTGACCAACGACGCGTCGGAAACTTGGTAGCGCGCCTACCGAACGCGCGCTCGAAGCCATCGAAGTCGCGCTTCGTGGGCCTTGAGCGGCTTCCCTTGCGCAGTCTCGAGCACCATCGACCAGAGCATCACATAGAGTGTGCGCAGCTCGAGGAGCGCGTCGATTTCATCGATGCTCTGTGGTCTTCCGCGCGACCAGCGAGCTCGACGCCTGCTTCGTCGACCACGAGTGCTGGGGCAACACCGGGCGCAGCAACTCGGCGCAGCGGCCGGTCTTCGTCGGCGACACCGACGGCGACCAGACGGCGGCGCAGGAGAACGCCGTGCCGTTCATCCACGCCGCCTACGGCTTTGGTAAGGTGTAGGGCGCGGACGCCGTGCTCGACCGCTTCTCCGACCTGCTTGCGCTTGTACAGCACGTTCGAGCCGCGCCGCGTTCAATCCGCGCGCTTCCACACCTCGCAGCACTCAAACGTCGCGCGATGCTCGTGGAGATTCAAGTCCCTCCTTCGCCCTCGAACCATTCACGCCGTCGCAGATCATCGTGCTGCCACGAGATCCTCGACCTCGACCCCGATGTTGTGGGTTCCGGAAACTCTGCGTCAGGAATTCCGGAAAATATGCTGCTTGACTGGTCGGAATCGTAGTCGCCGAGACCGCCGTCCGGCAGGTGTTTGGTGCGGACGGAGGGTCCATCGAGGCGGAGCAACCGTCCACGATGGAGAATGCGGTCGACGATGGCGTCGGCGAGGTCGTTGTCGTGAAGCACCTTGCCCCAGTGCTTGGGGTGCTTGTTGGTCGTGAAGAGCATGGCGCGACGTTTGATGTGGCGCTCGTTCACGACGTGAAAGAGGACGTTGGCAGCGTCGTCGCCGTAGGCGAGGTAGCCGACTTCGTCGACAACGAGAAGATGTGGCTTCAGATAGCGCATGAGCGCATCACGAAGCCGGCCATCGCGACTTGCGGCGGAGAGATCGTCGATGAGATCAGCGGCGGTCGTGAAAAACGCGTCGAAGCCGTTCTGTAGCGCGCGGTAGGCGATGGCGATGGCGAGATGAGTTTTGCCCCGTCCGGGCTTTCCTTCGAGAATGACGGATCCACCCTCTGTGATGAAGTCGGGAGCGAGTAGGGATCCGATGGTCGTGAGTCGCAACGTCGATTGGAACGAGAAATCGAATTCCTCGATGGTGCGCAGAAAAGGGAAAGAGGCTGCGCGGACTGCGCGCGCAAGTCGGGTGCCTCGTCGATGCGCGACTTCTTCCTCGAAAAGCGTCTGAAGCAACGCCTCGTACGTCCACTCTTCCTTCTCAGCGCGTGCAACGAGCTCGCGCCAACTGCGTCGCGCGTTGGCGAGATGAAGTCGCTTGAGGAGAGGCTCGAGAGTGTTGCTCACGACTCACCTCTTCGCGTGGTCGCGTCGCCAAGAGGTAGCGGCAACTGGTCACGCCGCCGGCCGTGCGCTTGCGTCGTACGCACGCTCGGCAGTGCACGACGCACGCCTGCGACGGACAAGGCTCCTTCGCACACCGCGCTCGCGAGCGCCTCGCGCATCGTGTCGTCCCCGTGCGTTTCAAGCAGCGCGTAAAGCTCTTCGACCCGCCGCTTCGCCAACTTTGGCTCGCGGTGTGTGATCTCCGTCAGCAACGCGAGTGCATCTGCACCGAGATTCAGCAGCTGCTGGCGCTTCTCGTACAACTTGGCGCGAGCGCCGTGCACGGCAGCAATTTTGGCAGCGCGGTGCTCGGGAAGCGGAGCTGGCGGATCGCCCTTGTTTCTCCTTCGATGGTGAGCCTCGAAACGACCGGCAATGATGTGAAGACGGGACTCGTACAGAAAGAGCGTGCCGGCGATATGAGTTGCCTTCGGAGGCATGGAGTAAGGCACTCCCTCGAAAATCACCTCCGCCGTAGGCCCGACGAAGACAGGAACTCGAAGCGCGAGAGTTTCCGGAAAGACCTTGATGGGTCGGAGTCGCGCGAGCTCCTCCTGCCGGCGTGTTTCCGGAATCACGCCAGTAGCCCGCGACGCGGTCTTTTCGTTGATCTCGACGAGCCAGGCGGCAAGCTGGGCGTCGAGATCATCCTCGTCGAGAAATTTACGCGACTTGAAGAACGAGTTTTTTACCCACTTCACGAGGGCCTCGACAGCGCCTTTCTGATTGCCGCTGCGTGGCGCGCACATCTCGACGCCGACGCCGATATCGATGATCGCCTGCGCGAACATGGCGTTGTATTCCTCGACGGCGCGACCCTTGCCGGCCTTCTTCACGATGGTCCGCGGCCGATCGAAAACGGCCATCAGCGGCAAACCACCGAAGGCGACGAAGTGGCGTGCGAGATTGCGCACGATTGTCTCGACGGTTTCGTTGTCGACGAGTGTGACGGCCGCGAAGCGCGAGTACTTGAGGCGCGAAGCAAAGAAGTGCACGCGTTTCTTACGACCGTCGACAAACGCCACGTCGACGTGACCGAAGTCGTGTTGTGAGAACTCGCCAGGCAGTCCCTCGAAGCGAACGACCGGCGCCCCACGTGGGGGACGAACGCCAGCAACGAGAGCGTAGAACGCTGTCTTGCTCCCCGTGTAACCAGCTTCCTTTGCCCGACGAAGCAACTCCTGCGTCGCAAGGTCGGGTGCTTCCTTCAGCCATGCGGAGACCTTGCCCGTGAACTCCGACGTCTTCGACGGTCGACCGATGCGTCGCTCGCGATGCTCCACGCTGTCGTCGGTGTGAGTCACCACGGCTTCGCGGTGAACACGACGAACCGTGTCGAGCGAAGCTCCTGTGCGCCGAGCAACTTCCTTTGCGGGAAAGTCAGCTTCTAAGAGAACTTGGATCTTGTGGCGCTCGAGCAGGGTCAACATCTCCCCTGCTTGCACCCGCTGGCGTGCCATCTCGGTGGCGATCATCACCTTCTGCGCTCCTTTCGGGGAGCAGCAGATTTCCCGGAACGATTTGCAGCAGATTTTCCGGAACCCTCAGATGTCTCGGGCGATCTTCCGCAGGAGGGTGGGGGAAATATCGCGGCCCTGGTGAAAAGGGACGGTGGTGAAGCGGCCATCAGAGTGACGAAATTGCTTGTGGGAGCCGCGCTGACGCACCTCCACGAAGCCGAGCTGGACGAGGATCGCCGCCAGCTCGCGCGGCTTCAGCACTGGAAGACTAGGCAACTACGCTACCTGGACGGTCTCGGTGCCAACGAACTCCGACTCGAGGCGAGGTTCGCCGTCCTCCAAGAGCATGGCAATTACTTCTTGGAGATTGGAGCGAAGCTCCTCGACGCTGTCGCCCTGCGAGTGCGCGCCCGGCCAGCCTGGAACGTACCCAACGTACACGCGTGTCTCAGGATCGCGTTCGACTACAATGGTGTAGCTGCGCATGCGCCTACTCTACCACTCCGCACGGCCGGTCGGCACTGACGCGCCTCCAAGTACTGTTGGGGAAGCTCCCCCGAAACCCCGACCTCAAGAGTGCTCCATCCCACCCTCTCACGCATCACGATCCACCATAAATTCCACTGGATCCGATCTCCGCGCCGCCTTCAGGTTCCAGTGGGGTAAACCCGTGGAGGTTCAAAGCTTCCGCGCCGGTCTCGCTGCGCTCGACGGCTCGCGCGCTTTCGACCTGCGCCTCGAGCTCCGCCGCCGGCGCCGCTCTCGTCTCCGGTTCAAGTCCTCTCCTTCGCACTGAACGATCTCGCTGACTCCCCGAAAACCCAGCTCCCACGCTCGGCTTGTGGCGGCTCCGGGGAGTCGTTTTGAACTTCAGTCGTCGAACCACGATTCGACGCGCATGGCGAACGCGACGAAGTCCCGCACGTTGCGCGTCACCAGAGTGAGATCGTTCACCGCGGCGACCGCAGCGATCTGGCCATCGACGAAGGATGGAGGTTTGCCGCGTTTCGTGAGCCGGGCTCGCTCTCGCGCGTGCCAGGAGGCAGCATGCTCATCGTACGGAAGCACCACGAGCGCCTGTTCGAGAAGACGGAGCATTTCGTCGATGGCCCGCCGTTTCCGTCCCGCAGGGAGCCTATCTCGACCGAACCGGAGCTCGTGCCAGACCGGTGCAGCAGTCGCCACGCCGTCGGCAGCCTCTGCAAGACGACGGAGCACACGTTCGTCCGGAACGGGGCGCAGGGGTTCGGATAGAACATTCGTGTCCAGTAGGTACCGGAAGGTCCCCATCATTCGCCCAGGTCGAATTTTCTACCCGGGGTCCGATCGCGAACGTCAGCCCAGGGATCGGCCCCGGCCAGATCACCCTCGGCCACACTCGCTCGGAACCTGGCGATGGCCTCCGCGACCGTGAGACGTTGTGGGCTCTGGAGCCTTCGATACGTCTCGATTGGAACGAGTGCGGCAACCGGCTTACCGCTGCGAGTGACCTCGACAGCCGTGCCCCGTTCCGCCGCACGCAACACCTTCGCCCAGTTCCTGCGCGCGTCCGCCATTGTCACTTGCTTGGGCACGACCAAACCTCCATTAATTGTACACTGAATGTACATCGTGAAGGATGTTCTAGCAAGGGTCGGGCGCTTTCGGTGGAGTGCGTGCTCGACATCCGCACGGAACGGATCCGCTTCCGGTGCGAGCGGCAGCAGCGCTCATTGGTTTTGGGGAAGCTTCCCCGAATCCCATGCTCCGCAGGCTCGATCGAGCGGGACCGCACCGCCTACAGGGTCCAGTGGGGTAAAACCCGTGGAGGTTCGAGTCCTCTCAAACGATTTGCAGTGGTGCGCGATGCGGCGGGAGTTACCCGCGACTGTCGCGGGTGGATTTGGTGGCGCCTCGATATGAACGCCAGTGCGCGGAGTTCATCACCTCGGCCTATACACGTCCGCCCGCTGGCTCACCCGAGCGGCGCGGACGAAGCTCTCCGCGTCCGGCATGATCGAACGAGCGATCGTACCGATTTTCGCGATCCACTCGGCACCCCCTTCCCTCCGCAGGGTCGCTCGGGTGGCTGTCCCTGCTTCATCGGTACTATGGGGCGCTCCGACTCCCCGCCGCCCGTCCCGCTTCGCTTCGATTGTCTCTCTGCTCGGCGGTACCGCCGCTTGCGCGACGGAGACGACGGGGTCTCCCAGGTTCCTGGGGGACCCTTGCGCTCATGCCCTGCTCTCAGACCCCGGTGGAACCTTCGCGCCCTGACCTTTGAGGACGACCGAAGCTCGGGGGGAGTCGCTGTTGCCGGCGGCTTTCGCCTCGCGCCGGTGCCTCATTCCCCAGCATGGTCGCGGTCTCGCCGCCTCGCGGCGCGTCGGTGCTGCCTTCCGCGAATTCAAAAGCGTCGGCTTCCACCATGTCATAGATTTCGGGGCTCAATCACACGGCCTGTTCGCTCGCTGTCTACGCTTCGCAGCTTTCCTTCCCGGTTGCCCGGTCGTACGGCCACGCAAGACTCGCTTCCGGCTGGTGGTCAGCCTTTGCCGCACGGGCTCCGTCGCCCGCTTGGGTCCCTCGTGAGGTTTCGGCTTCTCGTCTACATCACTTCCTCCTCACCCAGGCTTTGCCTGGCGCACTGTCTTACCTACGCGCTCATGATCAGCCAATACGGGCACATCACGCCAGACCCGGTAAATCCCAAGGTCATCTGGATCGCAACCGACGGGGGCGGCAGCTACAAGTACACGATGCCCTGACCTGTCGAGTCGGCGAGACGCTCACGCGTCATTCCCACTCGAGCAAGACTTTGCCGAGCGCTTTGCGGGTCTCTAGGTGTGTGTGAGCGTCGGCCGCCGCTGCCGGAAACACGCAGATGTTGGCGCGCGCGGTGGCCACGGAGTGGCGGCCGGCGGCGATGGCCACCGCCGGGTTGACCGCGATTACGGCGGGTCTCCGACGAAGTCAGGTGCTGTCGCCAGACTGCGCCAGAAGCTCGCGGGGGTCGATTGGGGCGGCCTCGGGGGCGGAGCCGCTCGGACGGGTGCGTCCCAGAGCACCGATCTCGGCCAGGATGATTGCGGCGCAGATCGCGAGCCAGGGCATCATGGGTGCGTGAAACCGCGCAGCGCCGAAGAAGAAGAAATACGCTGCACTCGATCCGAACACGAACACCAGCGGAAGGAACACGAACGGTCTGCCATCAGTGCCCACGCTACTCCTTCCGATCAGGAAGGCGAGCAGGACGAAGAGAGAAGTCGCCCATGCGCCGACGATCCAGAACGAGAGACACGCGCAGAGCACGTTCGTGACCCATCGCACGGCGACAGGCAGCCGTTGTATGGTTCCTATAATCCCGATCACGCCCAAGGTCGCCAGTGCTTGGTAATACCAGCTGGCGGGTCGTGCCACGCCGTGGAGAAGCCGCTTCGCCACGGAGTCGAGACGGCTCGCGAGCATAAACCAACGAGTGATCGTCTCTATCGTAGAGCGCCTCGAGCTTTGCGGGCCACAGTGCAACGGCCTCCGTTGGGTTTTCCCAGATGTACCGTCGTCCGAGGTCGTACGCGCGCCGATCCGCGTCTACCTCGGTCGTTCCACCCCGCCACTGCGATCGCCCGCCGCTCAGAGTGGCGAGGACGGTCGAGTCGAATTGATACCGGCCATTCGCTCGAGGATTGTTTCCTATGTAGAAATTGATGCCACCGTTGGTGGAGACCAGGACGAATCGGTCCAGCGCGACCCAATTTCTGATCGTCCAGGGCGCGACCACGAGGGCGAGACAACTGACTGTCACAGCAAATTGCCTGAGGTGGCGTTTCCACTCGCGTGGAGTGCCGAGCAGCGCCGCGGACAAGACGAGAAATGGAAGCGCTGCGCCCTGATTGCGGGTCAGCGCCCCGAGACCGAAGAGCACACCCGCGACGACGGCGCTCCGGCGCGTCGCGAGCACCGCGGCGTAGCAGCCGGCCATCATCAAGCAGGAGAAGAGCGGCTCCGAGAGGAGTACCGAGCAGTACGCGAGAATCAGCGGGATAGAGCGCGAGGAGCGCTGCGGTCGCGAGTCCCACTCGTGGCGAATGGATCCTGGTTGCCAGCTTCGACGTGAAGCACAGAGCTCCGAAGCTGAATACGGCGTTCAGTGCGCGGCCGGCGAGCGGAGAGGCGCCTACCAATGCATACAGTCCCCCCAGGACGGCGGAATATCCCACGGGCCAATAGGCCGTTGGTCGACCCTCCACGACATATCCGCTGCCGCTGGCGATCATCTCCGCGGTGGTGTGGTACCAGGTCGCGTCGCCTACCGGTTTCGCATCGACCAGGAGCGCCCAGGTCATGCGCGCGATGAAGGCAATGGCATAGACCACGAGACCGACTCGGTGGCCCCTTCGAAACGAATGCCAGCGGACGGTGCCAATCGATGCATGCGGCGTTGCGCTCATCGATGCGAAGCGGACCACGGAATCGTGGTCTCATGGAAGCGTCAGCACCATCGAAAGAAGCTCGCGCGGGGTCGATTTGGCGGGTATTCTAGCGAAATGCCGAGTCGCCTTCCTGCACGCCGGCCTGGAGCTGCGGCTCCCGCCGCCACCGCTGCCAGCGCCGTTCGTCGGCCGAGTACAGTAGGCGACAAAACCGCCGCGCGAGTGCGACTACGCGCAGCTCGAAGTGGTACCCCCGGAAGAGCTCGCGTCGTTGTTCGCGTCCCCGGGCCCATGGCTCAGTAGCAGATCCGGGCACGCCTCGTCACGATGAAGCCCTTGCGCCTCTTCGGCGGCTTGAGGGTTCCGCTCGTCGTCCTTCGCGACGGTCGCTCGGCTACGCCAAGTGGCGTTGCCGGCCGCGTCGAAGTAACGCAAAGATTCGAAGCTATTGCCGATGAAAAGACTGCCGTCGTCGAGGACCGCGAGCGTTGTCCCAACGCCGCGCTCCACGAGTTTTACCCCACTGGAACCTGAAGGCGGTGCGGAGATCGGATACAGCAGGATTTATGCTGGTTCGTGATGCATGAGAGGGTGTGATGGAGCACTGGATCTTCGCGCCGACCGCTGTGCGGCGCACAGCTCTTCTCCGCCCCGGTGGCCCCTCCATACGAGGATAGGTGTCCCTCCCCCGCCGCTGCTTTTGCGATGCTTCGGGGGAGGGACGGGTCAACGCGGACCGGCCAAGGAGGTGTCTTCCGGTTCGTGCTGGCCGTAGTCAGTTCTTGGGTGGAGGTCTCAAGACCACGCGCACCCGCTTCGCCTTTCGAACGGGAGCTTTCTTTCACGCTGTCGAACTCCCCGCGCACCTGTCGACGAAGGTTCGTCCAACCTGATCGGCGGGGCTCGTGTCATCATCAGTTCTTCCCCGGCGGGACGACGGCACGCGCCAAAGGCCAACCCTCGCGCAACCGGTTGCGCAGGGTGCGAGGCACCATGCCGACGCGGGCGGCGAGCTGATCGATCGTCAGAACCTCGCCGTGCCAGCGGTGGCGCCGGAGCTGGTAGGAGCGCTTCGCGGGTACCGATGGCTCCACGGGTGCCGGCGGTGCTTCGGGTACGATGGGGGGGAGGTTCGCATCGTCGACGGGTCGACCCGACGATTGCCGGACGACGATCTTCCTCCCGGTTTGGTCGTCCACGCTTGCTTGTGTGATGGAGACAACGTCGTCGGGCACGGGACGGAGCACGTCCGCCGTGTCGTGCAGACCCCAGGGTCGGACGACGAGCGGTTCCGCGGAGAGCTGGACGCCGAACCAGACCTCGAACAGCCCATCACGAACGAGCACGACCCGCACCTCGGGCATGCGTTCGAACGCGCGCCAGTCTTCCGAGGAACGCGCCTCGGTGCGTTTCATGCTCGGCCTTGCAGGGGCGTAAGCGACCACGTCAGAACCCGCCGAACTTGCGGACATTCAGACCGACCGGGACCAGACCTTCTTTTTCTGCGATCCGGTCCACGACGTCCTTCCGAGGCGCACGGTACTTGCTCCCTCGGAATCCGGATCCGTGGCCGAATCCGTGACCGTTGCCGGATCCGTGGCCGTGGCCGGATCCGTGGCCGTTGCCGGATCCGATTCCGTTGCCGGATCCGTGGCCGTTGCCGGATCCGATTCCGTTGCCGGATCCGTGGCCGAATCCGTGGGGTCCGGTCCGGGAGCATAGGTAACAAGACGTTCCGGGAGCATGGGTGACACCAGCTAGGGCTGGGACGGAGGTTCTGGGGTCCAACCGGCCAGAACCGGCGGCGTACTGGTACCCGTCGTCAGTCTTCGAACACTTCGTCGAGCGTCCCTGCGCTGAGAACGCGTTCGACCCAGCGGTCGAGATCCTCGATGCTGGCGCGCTGGACGCGTTCGATGGTGTCGTCGGGAAGCGCACCGAATTTCATCGCGAGCTGCTTGAGCAGAACCTCGGCCTTGCCTTCGGCCTTGCCTTCGGCCTTGCCTTCGACTCGACCTTCTTCTCGGAGAATCTGAGCACCCGTCATGAACGCTTCCTCGGCTTTGGGTCCGAGCTCCCGGGCGAATCGCGCCAGCTCTTCGCGGGGGGTCTCGCTGCTCTCCATTATATAGCGCAGAACGGCTTCGGCCATTGCCATACCCGTCGGCGCTTCGACGATTTCACGCAGAGCGTCTCCCCAGCGCTGGAGCTCGAAGATGAAATTCCCGCTCCTGCGGATCCGGCCCAGGCAAACCAAGGCCATTCGCGCGAGAGCGGAGAGACCCACTCGCTTCTGGAGCTCGTCGTCGCGTGCGTTCGAGATGTCATCGAGCACGAAGCGGAAACCCGGAACGAAGTCCGAGACCAAGTCGAGCGTGTCCTCATCGAGACCGAAGAGCTCCTCGAAGCTCGTCGTGCCGGTCCAGCCGCTCTCGCTATGGTGCAAGACGAGCGGCAAGATCGGCGGCAAGCGCTCGAGCTTCGGATGCTCCGAGCGGTGGCGTTCCCAGAATCTTGACCATGTAGCCGAGAAGCCTCAGCGCCATCCACCGGTCGGTCGTGCTCTGGTGCTCGAACAGAACGTAGATGAGCGCTTCTCGACGGTCCGTGAGCTCCACGCTGAACAGGAGGTCGGAGCGGAGCTCGGCGAGCTTCGGATCGACGAACCGAGCGGGCAGCGCCCGAAGCGTCGACGAAACGCTTTTCGAGCTCGGGACCGAGCAGCAGCTGGAGCTCCCCTCGAGCGTGCTCGGGTTGCGAGAACACATAGTGAAAGAAACGGTCGTGCGGGGTTTGCACCGTTGGAGCGTAGATCAGGATCGGCGGCGGAGATCCACATTCCTATTGGACGGCACGACGCAAGTGCCGTCCCGCGGACAGCTCCGACTTCTAGGGACGCGCGCTCGTGCCCGACGCTTCGATTGTACAGCGCTTGCTCGGATCGCCAATCGCGAATCCGCGCCAACCGACTCGCGACTGGCACCGTCGGCGAAGCCGGCCGCGCCGATTGCTGCTGTGCGCCGCGCGCACGATCCTCACACGATGTCGTCTCCTCCGCCCGCCGCGCTCCCCTTGCCACGAAGCTGGCCCGATCATGTCGGCGCCGCATTCCTTTGCGCCGTCGGGCTCGCTCATCGCGCAATGATCTTCGTCCGCGCCTGGTGCGAGAACAGCCCGATCGAACGCGTCCGACTGGCTGCCAAGCTCGCTGCCGCAGAAATCCGCGCGAGTCTGCTCGAACGCGAGAATCAGCTCTTGCGCGCGAGATTTGCGCGCATCCCCGCCGAACGGCGCCCGCACTTCACGCCCGCCGAGCGGATGGAAATCCTCGCCATCAAAGCCGAGACCGGCTGGACGGCGCGGCGCCTCGCCGAGCGCTTCCTGGTTTCGCCGCTCACCATCGCGAGCTGGCTCCGGCGCGTCGACGAGGGCGGACCGAACGCCCTCGTCCGCCTGCGCGAACCGGTCAATCGCTTCCCGGAATTCGTGCGCGAGCTCGTCCGCCATCTTCGCGCGAGCTGTCCGGCGATGGGGAAGGTGCGCATCGCTCAGATGCTGGCTCGTGCAGGGCTGCATCTCGCTCCGAGCTCCGTCGGGAGATTCCTGCGTCACAAACCGAAACCCAAGCCGCCCGCGAAGACGAAAGCGACGAAGAGGTCCGCGGGCAAGACCGTCATCGCTCGTAGACCGGGGCACGTCTGGGGCATCGACCACTCGACAGTCTCCACCGGTCTCGGCTTCTGGGTGCCGTGGTTTCCCGGTGCGATGATTCCGGTCTGGCCCTTCTGCTTCTGGCTGAGCGTCGTCATCGATCACTACTCCCGTCGCGTGCTCGTCGTTGGGGTCTACATCAAGGAGCCGACGGCCGACGAGACATGCGCGCTGCTCGAGCGGGCTCGGCTCGCGGTGGGCTCGGCTCCGAAGTACACCGTGACCGATCATGGCGTGCAGTTTCAAAGAGCGTTTCGAGCTTGGTGCGCCCGGCACTCGGTGCGACCGAGGTACGGCGCCGTCGGCAAGTACGGAAGCATTGCGATCGTCGAGAGGTTTTGGCGATCGATGAAGGCGGAGGCGTTCGGATCCGGGCGAAGGCTCGTGCCGATCTCGGTGGCGGACATGGTCTCGCTCTGCGAGGTCTACATGAGCTGGTTCAACGAGGATCGCGCCCATCAAGGGCTCTCGGGTCGTACTCCGAACGAGGTCTTCACCAACGCGCTGCCCGCTCACTGCCGGCCTCGTCTCGAGCCTCGAGCTCGATATCCTGGGGGTGCACCCTGTGCTCTGCCGCGTGTGCCCGTGCGGGGAAAGCGCGGCGTGAGGCTCGAGCTCGTCGTCCGACATCCAGCTGGCGCTCCGCACTTGCCTCTGATCGAGATCCAGAGAGCTGCGTGAGTCGGTCGCTCGCGACCCGACGCGACAGTGGCGAACGTGTGCGCGCAGGATTTCGAGCGAGATCCACGCTGCGTTTTCTGCTCGCGTCAACGTTGGATCGAACTCCCAAATCTTCGATTTTGACGGGTAAAGGATGCCTGGACCACTACACCCATGCTCCCGGTCTGTTTTGTTACCTATGCTCCCGGTCTGGACCGGACCACGGATCCGGCGACGGATCCGGCTACGGAAGCGGATTCGGCAACGGATTCGGCCCCGGCCACGGATCCGGTCACGGATTCGGCCACGGAAGCGGATTCGGCCACGGATTCGGCCACGGATCCGGAATCCAAGGGAGCAAGTAGAACCGTATTGGCGACGCGTAGGACCAATTCCACTCAAGAAGCTGCGAACCCAAAAATCCCCAAAAGCCAATCGCTTCGCGGTTCGAATCGCAGTAGCTCCCCCGACGCCCCCCTCGATCCAGCACTTCGTCCGCACACGATTGTTCCGCGGTGTTGGTCACTTGCACAGCTTTCTTGCGTCCCGGCGACTCCCGCGAAAATAGTGTCCCCGTCGTCGGCGTATCGGGCGTGACACTGTCCGACCCGCAACTCGACAGGCAACTAGCTGCGAAGAGACGATCATCGCGGCGGAACGCAGTTGAACCCAAACGCGCGGGCTCCGGGTGAACCGGGAAAGTTGCGTCACGCGACAGTTGACCATCGCCCCCCACAGTGTGCCACGCGAAGGTATTGTGAGTGTCGAGCAACCGGAGCATCGGGAACCGAACAGACCCGGGAGCATTGGGAACGGAATGGTTGGGGGCACTGGCGACGAGGTCGTCGAATCACCTGGCCTGAGCAAGGTGACTCGCTCCTCGACAATGGCCGCCGGCTCCTGCTCGAGCGATCGAGCGATCGGGGCGAGGTGCCATGAGCTTCTCTCCGGCCGGCCAACGCGGCGGCCTTCCCACCTATCGCGCACGCGGCGCGCCAATCCGCCGCGGGATCGTGCGCGAGCATGCACGACGGTTTCGGCGCGGCGGCTTGTCACGCCGCCTGCGCGGTTGCCGGCGTGAAGGCCGCCACGTTGGCCGGCCGTTGGAGGCATCTGTCATGACAACTCTCGTCGCTCACGCTGTCGTTCTCGAAGCCATCGTTGCTCTGCGTCCGCTCCTTGCGCAGATCGGTCGCATGGATCGTGACCTTCGCGATCAGATGCCTTCTGCGCGGCCGGTTTCAATGCCTTCTGCGCGGCCGGTCTCGATGCCTTCTGCGCGGCCGGTTTCGATGCCTTCTGCGCGGCCAGTTTCGACGCCCTGCGCGCGGCCCTTTTTCAGCCCCATGTCGACGCCGATCTCGACGAGGTCTTCGATCACGACGGGTTCGATCTTTTTCCTTTATTGGTTTAGCGTTCTGGTTGCTGTTGGTTGAGCGACCTTGTGCTTCAGTCGCCGGCCGCGTTATGAGTAACGCGTTCGATGATTTCTTTCCGCGCACCATCTCGACGCGCGAGGGAGATGAAGGTGTGCGCCGGCCACTGCCCGCCCAAGGCGATCAGCTCGAGCTGTTACGCGTTCCGGGTCCTCGCTCAGGCAGAAAACGGGTTACACTGCATGGAGTGGCGGTCGACACACCTGGAGGCTGGACAATGAGCTGGACAGTGATGAGGACGTGGGCGTCATGAAGATCCTGCTGGTTTCCGTCCCGCTCGAGTTCCCGCTCGCCAACTACTGCCTGGCCGCACAGCTCGCAGCGTCGCCTGAAACGCGCGATTGCCAGCTTCGGCTCGTCCACCTGGACGTGACGAAGATCGGCAGCTACGACAGGAAGACCAGCGAGATCTGGCGTTACCTTGCCCATGTCGAGGACTGGCAACCCGATCTGATTGCCTTCTCCGTCTATCTCTGGAACCACCTGGCCGTCTGGGAGCTGGTCTCGATCACGCGCAAGCTCTATCCCGACCGGGCCGTCGTGATTGGTGGGCCGGAGGTGGCCACGCCCGAGGCGGCCGCGCCCTGGCTGGACCGCGCCCTGGTCAGCGCGGTGGTGCGAGGCGAAGGGGAGTTGGCGCTGGTGGAGCTGGTTTCACGTCTGCGCGCCGGCGAGCGCCCGCAGGGCATCCCCGGCTGCAGCTGGCGCGACGGCGCCACGATCGTCCACGAACCGCGGCGGCCTCCGGTCAGCGATCTCTCGGAGCTTTCCTCTCCCTACTTGACGGGCTGGGTGCCGGAGGATCTCTTCACCCGGTTCGCCGCCCCCGGGTCCTTGCGTCGTGGTCCGTTCGGCCGCGCCATGATCGAAACCTACCGCGGCTGCTACATGCAATGCTCCTACTGCCAGTGGGGCAACGGCGACACCAGCCGTTCCAGCTTCCCGCTCAGCCGGGTCAAGGCCGAGATCTCCTGGCTGCTCGAGCACCGCGTCGAGAAGCTGTGGATCGTGGACGCGATGTTCGGTTTCAAGAAGCGAGTGGCCAAGGAGATCTTGCGCCACATCATCGCCGAACAGCCCAGCGACGGGCCGAAGACCAGCGTCGGGCTCTACCACAACCAGGACTTTTGCGATGAGGAGCTCCTGGACCTCTACCGGGAGGCCAACGTCACGGTGGAGGTGGATCTGCAGAGCACGGATCCAGATGTGCTCCGCCGGGTCGGACGGGACAGGTGGCCCACCGCGAGCTTCGAGCGGCACACCGCCGCCTTCCGGAACCAGCAGGTGCCCACCAATGGTGCCGCTGACCTGATCATCGGGCTGCCGGGCGACAACCTCGAGAGCTTCAGCCGTTCCGTCGACTACCTGCTCGGGCGGAACATGAACATCATGCTCTATCAGACCTCGATCATTCCGGATACGCCGATGAGTCGATCGGTGGAGCAGGACGGGATCGTCTTCTCCGACATTCCTCCCCGTGCGGTGCTCAGTAACGCCACCTTCTCCACCGCAGACATGATCAAGGCGCGCTTAATGGGGCACGGCGTCGAGTTCTTCGGCCGCTTTCCCCAGGTGGCCCGGCTGCTCTGGCCCAGGCGCTTCTCGCGACCCTCGGAGTTCTGCCTGCACTTCGGACAGCTTCTCTGGGACGAGCACGAGCTGATGTACGGCGATAACAGCCTCACCGCGCCAGCTCTCGCCGGCGCCGAGGATCTCGTCCGGCAGATCTTGCCCAAGCTCTGCCCCGAGACCTGGCTCCTGCCTCTGGTCAGCGATCTGTTCGAGCTCCAGGTGGCCGCGGTGAGCCTGCTCGCCGAGCGACCGGCGATGGCCCCGTCGTCACTGCCGGCGAACCGTGACTACGCCAGCGGCGACCGATGGCTCTCCGATCGGCCGCGCGTGCGACGCGAGGTGATTCGCGAAGTACCGCTGGGCCGGCGCGTCGATCTCGTGCTGCAAAGCATGGCGGGCGGCACGATTCCCGGCGATGACGACCTGCGAGCCGTGCCCGCGCAGCCGGTGATGGCGCTGGTCTACCTGCACCTCTGGAGCGACCCCCAGTGCGCCATCGTCGACCTCGATCTGACCCATCGACTGCTGGAGCGGCTGGGGGGTCAATTCACCGTCGCCGAGTGCCTCGACAGCCTCGGCCGACAGCTCGGCCGCACCTGGCGAGCCGAGGAGCTCGGCCTGTTTCACCAGCAACTGTCGAACCTCGTTCGCCTCGGTCTCGTCGAGACGACCCTGACAGAGCGGAGCTGGCTGGACAGCCTGAACGAGTTCATCGACGCCGCGCCACCGCCAGCATGAGCCGGCGGATGGCCCAGGTCTAAGGGGCGGTCTAAAGGGACGTCGGCAGCGGGAGCCCGGCCTCTTCCATGGCTTCGAGAAGCAGCATGTACGCCTTCGAGTAGTTCGGTCCATCGACGGTCGTCCACATGTTGGCGTTGGCCAGTCCGAGCAGGACGCCGAGGCGCTTGGGATTGCGGTCGAGCACCTCGCGGGTGACAGTGTGTCGATAGTCTTCCTGCGGCAAGAGGTACGAGCGCAGGAAGTACATCGTCAGCACCAGGCGAAGGCCGGGGTTCTTTCGCGGGTAAGCGCCGTGCCAGAGGTTGCCGTGCCACACGATCAGCGAGCCGGCCGGTGCTTCGAGGGGAATTGCATCCTTGACGCCCTCTCCCGCCTGAGGTTGGCGCGCGAGGCGGTGGCTTCCCGGCACGACAGCGAGGGCCCCGTTGTCCTTGGTGTAGTCGGTGAGCAGCCACGCGCAGTTGGCCGTATGGCTGTCCTTGCCGACCGGGATCGGGTGGGTGACTCCGTTGTCGGCGTGCAGCCCGAGGGTCGGGCCGTAGCCATCCTCGTCCTGCCATTTGACGAAGGAGGTGATGCTCGACAGCCGGCAGTTGAACCCGAGCATGTACGTCTGCAACGCCAGCAGGAAGCGATTGGTCACCGCCTCCTCGAAGATCGGGTCTTCGAGCAAGAGGTAGTACATCAGGTACTGGTGGTGGAACTGGGGTTCCTGGCGGAGTGTCCCGTGAACGCCGGCATCCACGTCGTGCTCGACGCCTGTACGTCGCTCGGCCACGTCCAGGACGACCTGTCGGAGCCGATCGGTCCACTCGACGGGAGCCGCCACCCCGGGCGGCAGGATCGTGAAGCCGAACGCGTCGAGCTCGGCGATGTGGGTCTCCAGACCCAGCTCGCGGATCTGCCGGAAGAGCACGTTCAGCTCAGCGGTTGCGCACCAGTTTCCAATCTCCATGAGCGGGGAAGGTTGCGACAGCGCTAGCGGAGGCCGGAGCGGGTTGGGTTACCAGGAGACGATGGCGCCGGTATTGATCTTGGCGAGACTGGCGGTGTTGAAGGTCATGTTCTTGTATTGCAAGGATGGAGTGGTTGGCTTCGACACTCCGGCTCCGCCGCTCACGTTCTGGAGCTGTGCATCCGAGAGCTCGCCCGCCTTGGTCCGCTCGAACTCGCTCTTCACCTCACGGCCGGCGGCGAGGAGCTCGTCGCTTGTGCAGTTGAAGCCGGCCTTTTTGGCGACGTCAACCAGCTGGGCACCTGGAGCCACGACCTCCTTCTGCAGGTTCTCGTCGTTACTCAGCTTCGCAAGAAACGCCAGCGCATCCTGGTGGGCCATGAATTCCTCTTTCCGGGTGATCGTTTTCTTCTAACCGTGGAAGCGTATCCGGTGCTGCGATCGACGGTGCCTCTGATCCCCCTCCGCTGTCAAGGAGCGCTTGGTGGCCGTGGTATTCTGCCGGACCATGGCGAGCCAACCGGGCGTCCGACCGTCGGCGCTGGTCCTTTGCGCGAACGTGCCCCGGTACACCGCCGCCGTGGAGATGTGCCTGCAAGCCTCCGCGTCGGCCCTCGACTCGCCGGGTCCGCTGTACCTCCCGATCATCGCCGGCGAGGGCGCGCCGCCTCGCGGCTTTCCCTCGGCCATCGAGCTTCACCACGATGTCTGCACCCTTCCGGGCTCTCTCCTGGAGTGGTCCGCCCCGGAAGGGCCCCGGGGCTCCTGCATCGCCGTCGACGAGCCGGTGTGCCGGGCCGCGGCAACGCTCCTGGCCCGACTGAGCGGGCGCCGCCTGACCGTGGTCGAGCCGGCGGCGTATGAGAGCACGCTCGACGCCAGCTTCGCCGATGGGGATCCGGCGAGCATCACGATGGTGGTGCCGGGCTGGCGCGCCCCCGGCGGTCAAGTCACTCCAGAGTGGCTCAGGCGGAGCCTCACCTTCCTACGCGCCAGCCAGGCCCGCGTGGGTCGGCGACCCTTCGGCATCCTGACCGCGCCGACGGCGGCGGCGATGACCCAGCTCGTGGCCAAGGCGCTGCTTCAGCGGGCGGTGACACGGGCGTATGCCGATCATCCCACCTGCCTGATCGTCTCGCACCGCGAGACTCCGGCGGGCGAGCCCATCCCATCCGGCGCGGAGATGGATGCCGGACACCCCCTCTTGCTGTTCGATCAGTCGTCGGTCGAGAGCGGCCAGCTGCGCCGCCTGATCGATCGGCCGGCATCGGCGCTGGTGGTGTCTGCGCATGGCCGGGCCTACTGCGCCGCCGATGGCTGTTTCTGCGCAGCGCGCTCGATCTTCGGTGCAGCCGGCGCGGAGATCGATCACTGCGTGATGGGTATGCGCTGCGCCGACCCCAGCTTTCAGCAGATCGATCCACGGCGGTATGACGCGCCCATCGTGGTGCTCGATTGCTGCTACGCGGCGAGCTGGGGCGCGCCGGTCTGGGAGACGGGCGTGCCAGCGATCGCTTACTTCGCGCTCGCGGGCCCGGCTTCGGCTGTCCTGACCTCCGACGTGCCAACGCTGGACTACCCGGTGCTCGACTTGCTGCGGGCCCTCCATGGCTCGCGGACGCTGGGCGAGGCGGCGGCACAGCTTTGCGCGGAGCGTCCGGAAGCCGGTGCCGAGTATCCCTACTTCGTCCTCGGCGATCCCGAGATTGCCACGGGCCCGGACCGCTGGACGCGCTGGCTCGCCCAGCCACCGCTGGAGCCGCTCGACTCCGAGGGCACCCGTTTCCGGGGCACGATCGATCTGGCTCGCCACCCCGCGCCGCTCCATCGCGTCGTAATTCCCGTGCCGGGGGAGCACCCGTCAGCGCAGGGCGAAGCCCACGGGGCGAGCCCGCGCACCGTGTTCCTCACCCACGACGGCGGGCCGGACGATCTGGCCATCGTGTCGCGTCACCGGCATCCCCGCGGCATCGAGATCTGGCTCCGCCGGGCCACGCGACCGGGACCGCTCGCGCTCTCCATCGAGCAGCGACCGAGCCTTCGCCTCCCTGCGGCAACGGTGAGCGCCGCCCGTCAGGTGCGGCCGATCGTCAGCGCCTGGTCGACGGTGTTCGCCGGGGAGCCTCTGGCAGAGGTGCTGGCGGCCTCCGATGCGGTGGTGGCGCTGGACGCCCAGCTGGAAGCTCTCGCCGGCGAGGCCGCAATCCTCGATCCACGGGCCATCGAGCCGGCGGTGGCTTCCACTCTTGGTGCCTGGATGAGAGCCCAGCTGGCCTGCTGCCGGGCCGCGATCGCCAACGCCCCGCACCTCTGGCAGAGCAGCTTCTGGCACTGCCAGAGGTTTCGCGGCCAGAGCATCGAGGTCCCGTGTCCGCTGTGCGGGCTTTCACCCATGATCGACCGGATCTACGACTCCGGCACGGCCGCGTCGCGCAGCTGGCGTGAATGCGCGCGGTGCGGCATCGACGGCGATCGTCCTCTGGTGGAAGGCTATCCGCATGTCGAGGTGAAGTCGCCGCCAGCGGTCGTCGTGGGCATTCCGTCGCGCCTCGGCCTCCGCTTCGCCAATGCCTCCTCGGCTGACTGGTATGGGGCTGGAGCTGTGGCCATTGCCGGCAGTGGTCACGGCCTCGAGATCCGGCCGACCAGCTTCCTCGTCGTCAACCCGGCCGGAACCACCGTCGAGCAGGCGGTGGAGTTGAGCCTTCCAGCGCCGGCCCCGATCCCGCACGTCTATCGCCTGGTGGTAGTGGTGCTGCTCAACAATCACTGGTTCTGGGCGCCCAGGAACGTGATGGTCGGCGTGTGAGCTCCTCGCCCCGGGGTTGCTTACCTTGCTTCGGGCTCGCTCATGGGTTCTGCCCAGCTCGGGTGGCCAAAGCACTGTCGCGCAAATAGCGCTCCATGACACCGCGGACCGATCGGGGGTTGTGGAAGAAGATCAGCGAGAGGCGCTGGCCGGCCCGGCCGTCGGGGGCGATGCCCACCCGGTGGACCGGAGCTCGCCAGGCGCCCCGGGTCCATCTCTCAAGCTCGTCGCCGACGTTGACGAACAGGAGGCCCGCGGGCAAGAGCACGTCCTGCCACTCTCCCCCACGCACCTCCACTTGCAGCGCGTGGCGGCAGAAGTCGGAATCGAGCAGGGTCAGCGAACCGAGATCGGTGTGCGGCTCGCTGCGCATCAGCTCGGCGTCCGGGGGTTCTTGGATGGCCGGATAGACGACGGCGCGCAAGACGGATGTGGCCCCGGTAAACGCGTCGTAGATCGTCCCTTCGAGCGCCAAGCTATTGGCGGTGGCGGTTGCCAGCCGTTTGAGGAGGTCCATCGCCAGCTCGGACATCGCGTCGTGACAACGCGTCAATGCGCGGGCAAACGGCTCCGGACACCGGGGCCAGAACGTCCTCCATCTGATGCTGCACCAGGTTGAAGCCGTCCTTGGCCAGCGCGACCCGGCGCGGATCGTCGTCGTCCAGCGGCGGCACGTACCCGGCGGCGACGTTGGCGCTGGCCGCGGCCTTCATCTTCTCGGGGAAGGGCCTCTCGATGAAGCGCAAGGTCTCGGCCCTGGCGTCGTCGAGCACCTGGTCGGGGATGCCGTGGTTCTGGAGCGCGAAGTAGCCGTGCGCGGCGCAGGCAGCGGCCATCGCATCGTTGGCCTGGCCACCCCGAAGATCGATGACGGGGCAGTCGGCGACGGTCACTTCGCACCGCTCATTTCGGCGCAGAAGGCATCCCGGATCAACGCCTCGACGGCCGCGTGACCAGCAGGGTAGTTATCAGGTGCCACCGTAGGATGCCGATAATGCCGTCCTCCTGCTCCAATCGCAACGGAGCCGGGCAATCCCACGCTAGGGGGCGGTAGCGGCGGCACCGCGCTCGGCGGAAATGGCGGGACCTCGACGGGGGGACGGGTTGGAGCTTGTTCGGAGGGCCGAATCCGTAGCCGGATCCGTGGCCGAATCCGTGGCCGTTGCCGAATCCGCTTCCGTAGCCGAATCCGCGGCCGAATCCGTCGCCGATGCCGAATCCGCTTCCGTAGCCGTGACCGAATCCGTGGCCGTGACCGGATCCGCTTCCGTAGCCGGATCGTAGCCGAATCCGTGGCCGTATGGGTCCAGACCGGGAGCATGGGTAACAAACAGACCGGGAGCATGGGTGACACCAGGGACGGAGGTTCCGGGGGCCAACCGGAGCATCGGGAACCGAACAGACCGGGGAGCATTGGGAACGGAATGGTTGGGGGCGCTGGCGATGAGGTCGTCGAATCACCTGGCCGAGCAAGCTGACTCGCTCCTCGACAATGGCCGCCGGCTCCTGCTCGAGCAATCGGGGCGAGGTGCCATGAGCTTCTCTCCGGCCGGCCAACGCGGCGGCCTTCCCACCTATCACGG
>CAWAHB010000010.1:0-387507 GCA_963781505.1 uncultured delta proteobacterium
CCGCCACGAGCCCAAGCGCCTCATCAGGCCCGTCGTCGATCGCACGCTGCACACCTACACGAGCACGTTGCGCATCCTGTGCGAGGCGTTCCGAATCGACACCGAAGGCCGTGATTTTCGCTGTGAAGCCCGCCTGATCGAAGAGGCGCGCCGGCTCAACCACATCGGCAAGATGCTCGCGCCCATCATCGACGACGCCCACCTGATGGACATCACGGCCCTTCGCCGCGTGCGCCTGCTCTTCGAGGACTTCCCCAAGAACCACAACTTGATCCTCGTCGCGCAACCCGAGCTGCTCGGCCGCCTCGCCCTCACCACCAACGACGACCTCAGAACCGCGTGACCTACTCTGTCTTGCTCAGAAAGCTCGCGCCCGACGACGCCGGGAAATGCATCCGCGCCGAGCTGGATCGGGTCGCCCTCGCGCACAGTGCCTTCACCGACGACGCGCTCGGCCTCATCGTCCGCTCGAGTGAAGGGCGCCTCCGCAGCGTCAAAAACCTCTGCCTCGGCGCCCTGCTCGAAGCCGTCCGCGATCACCAAAGGACCATTGATCTCGACCAGGTCAACCGCGTCCTGATGCAACCCCACTGGCGAACCGAACGGGTCTTGCCATGACCGCTTCGCTCGATCCCACCGCTTCGCTCGATCCCACCGCGCTTCGCGGCGCTCCCGATGGCCAGCTCGCCATCGCCGTCTTCCGGGCGTTGCGCGCCCGAAATCTCCTGCCCTTGCTCGACGAAGTCTGTGGGCGTCGCGGCGTCATGAACTACGAGCTGTGCGGCCGCTCGCGCTCCAGAAGTGTCGCTCGCGCCCGACACGAGCTCTGGTGGCGCATCCGAAATCATCCCGATCTCTGCTTCAGCTACCTCGAGATCGCTCGCCTCTTCGGCTGCGACCACTCCACCGTTTGCCACGGCATCCATGCCCACGAAAGGCGGTTCCAACCATGACTTTTGACCTGCTCCCCGCTCCCCGCGAGCTCATGTGCAATCCGGAGCTCGCCTCGCTCGCCCTCGTCCGTGCCGCCATCGACACCGCCAATCGCGTCCTCAACCTCGAATACGTCGACCTCGGCGCCGTCCTGGTCCGCCGCCACGACATCGAGCGCCATCCCGAAATCCTGATCGCTGCCGTCCTCAGCCAGCGCTTCGGCGAAACCAGACAGCTCCTCGACATGTACATCGCTGCCACCCGCCGCCATCGTGGCGACGAGTGCGACGACGACTTGCCCTTCTGAACCACACTCGGCGCGTGCCAGGCCTCGTGCGTCGCACGCGTCCTGAACACTTGTCTCACACTTCTCTGCGTGCGCGGCCGGCGCGGTGGTGTTTCGCCGGAACGTCTACGACACTCTCGGACGATCCAACTCCAAACTTCTCGCGCGACCATACGACGGCGGCGGTCGCGAATTACAACGCCAGCGCGGCCATCGCCCCGATTTCCTGCGACGCCACTTCGGCCACCCTCTGCGATGGCAATTCGGCCCTCAACATGTAGCGGACGTCGGCGCCGCCCTCGAGCATCAGGGTCGCCATCGTGTGCCGGAAGAGATGGCACGAGCCGCTCTTTCCGATCTCCGCCGCGAGCACGAAGCGGCGCACCTGCTGCGTCATGAAATCCGGCGTGAGCTGTTCGCCGAGCGTGGTCAAAAACAGGGCGCCCGGATCAGGCGGGACCATCAGCTCGGGGCGCACGTCGCGCGTGTAGCGTTCGATCCAAGCGAGGGCTCGTTCGCCGACGGGCACCATGCGATCTCGGCGGCCTTTGCCCTCGCGGATCATCAGCGTGCCGCGCTCAGGGTCAACGTCCGAGAGCCGAAGCGAGACGAGCTCGCTCCGGCGGACTCCCGTCGAGTACAGGAGCTCGAGGATCGCGCGATCTCGAAGACCGACGGCCGTGCGCACGTCGGGCTGCGCGAGCACACGTTCGACTTCCTCGGCTGTGAGCACGTCTCGCGGGAGCCGATGCGGCAGCCGCGGCATGTCGAGCTCGCTCGCGGGGTTCGAGGGCAGGGCGTTCTGGCGCACCATCCACTTGAAAAACCCGCGCACGGCCGTCAGGCGCACGTGCTGCGAGCGAAACGACAGCAGCGGGCGGCCGTCGGGGCGTTTCAGGAGGTAGAGATACCGCTGGTAACGCTCCAGGATGGGTTTGGTGACCTCCAGGGGGCGCAAGAGGCTCCTCGCCTCGCACCAGCTCACGAAAAAACGCAGGCTCCACTCGTTGTTCTCGACCGTGCGCCCGGAGTAGTTCCGGATTCGCATCCATTCGAGGTAGCGCGCGGCCCACACACCGAAGCCGTCCGGATCGTGCACGTCGCCGATCGGCTTTCGCTTCGCTCGCTTCTTCGTGCCTTGCTTCGGCGGCATCAGGTCACCGAGCTGCTCGAGCAGCTAAAGAAGAAATCCCGCCTCTACGACGTGACGCGTTCTTCTCCTCTTCCCTGATGTGCGTTTCGGAGCTCGTCACCACTGCGAGAGCGGGTTTCGAGCCGTTTTGATGCTGTTTCGTGAGTTTGTCAGGCCCCCGAAACCCACCCGTTTTCGGCCCGTTTTGGACCCGTTTTGGACCCGTCAACTCGCCTCCGACCCCCGCCAAGTGGCATTCAGACCCCGCCAGGTTGCCGTCGTAGTCGTTTGGGATCTCGGTCGGATCGACCAGGCCGATCACGAAACGCTCGCCGTGCTTCCCAGCGCTGTCGTACGCCAGCTCGTACGAGAAGTTCTGCCCACGCCCGCCTCGGTGCACGATCACGTACTCCATCTCCACCAGGCGCTCGAGGTGGATGCGGAGCTGCGTCGTGCCCCAGCGCGTCTGCTCGCGCACCTGACGGCGGCTAAAGCGAAAATCGCGCCGGTCGAGCCCGAGCCGCTTCGCCTCGGCGCCCACGAGCTCGTCGATCAGCTCGAGAAGCCGTCGGGTCTGCGGCGGAAGCTCGTCCAGGCTCCGTCCAAGCACCTCGTGCGCGAGCCGGTTCGCCAGCTCGATGTCCTCCCGGCTCGCTTCGATGTACCGGATCCGCTCCCCGCGGTGCTCCACCGTCTTGATTTCTCGCTGGTACTGGTGAAGCAGCGCGACCGCTCGGATCAGCGCCAAATACTTCATGTGATCGCGCCGTGTCCGCGTCTGGTGGTCGAGGAAACGCAGATCCCGCGCGTACGGATTCACCACAGCGAGCGGCCGGAGCAGCCGCTGCGCGTTCTGGTGCAGGCGCCGCAGGCGATACCGGTCGTGCTTCGCCAAGAGTCCCTCGAGCGTCTGGCTTTCGCGCTGAAGCTCGTGGATCGCTCGCGTCTGCTCTCGCCCTTCGTCGACGGCGAGCACGATGCAGCGGTTCAGGAGCTCCTCGTCGACTTCGATCGCCGTCGTCGTGAGGAAAATCATCACCGGCCCCTCCACTCGGTACTCCTGCGTCACGAGCCGCCCCGTCGCTGGATCCTTTCCCGTGCTCGCGATCGTGAGCTGCCCTTCGCTCTGAAGAAGCTTCAGCGCGTAGCTCGCTCGCTCCGCGCCCTCTTCTTCCACGATGGCGAGGATCTTGTGCTTCAAATCCTGCTCGCCCATGTAGAAAAGGCTCTGCCCGGTCATCGCGGAGTACTGCACGCGCTCCTCTTCGGGCATCAGGGAGAGCACTACGTCCATCAGCGAGCTCTTCCCCGCCGCGCTCGAGCTCTGGATGATGATCGCAAGGGGTTCGTCGAGCTTGCGGCTCGTCGCAGCGAGGTAGCCGACCAGCTTGTTCGTCTCTTCGCCGACCACGCCCGAGCGCCGGAAGTCCGCGAGGATGCGATCGACCAGATTCGGCGCACGCAAGAGCTCGAGCGCCGCTCCGCGCTCCGGATCGCTCATCTCCGACGGCTTCTTTTCGTTCTCCTGGGCTCGCTTCGCCTTCTCCTGGTGCTCCTCGAGCTGCATCAAGAGCTGCCCGAGCTCGCGCTTCACCACACGTTCTTCAATCCCGAGCTCGTCCGAGGCCTGCTTGGTGAAAACCGCTCGCTGCCGCGCCGAGTAGAGCTCGAGCGTGTCCACGTGAAACGCGCCGCTCTCGCGCGCGACGAGCAGGTTCACGCGGAGCTCGCCTGGTGTCGTGTTCTTCTCGACTCCGCGTGCTCGCCACTTGCGATCGCCTTGCGTCATCGAGAGCTCGTCGCCATGCGCTTCGAGCCCCGGAGCGGGAGGTTCGGCGGCTAAAGAGAGAGCGGGCTCGATGACGCCGGCGTCGGCCGGTGCTTCTTCGAAAACTTCTTCCGCCACTGGTGGGGCAAGAGCACGAGCGGCTTCGCAAGCTCGCGGGGGCGGCGCTTCGCCGCTCGCGCTCTCGCTTTCCTTCCTGGAAGCTTTGCCGTTCCCGGTCCACTCGGCTTGTCGCAAGACGAGTCCGAGGCTCTTCTCTGCCGGACCGACGCGAAGCGCGTACTCGTTCGCGTCCATGTTCTTCGGAAACAAGACGCGCGCCGTCGCGATCCCGAGCTCGCGGAGCTCGGCGCCGAGCTTTTCCGCCGCGCGCTCGCCCGCTTCGTCCCGATCGTACGCGATGAGCACGCGCTCGACGCCGTGGCGCCGGAAGGCTTCGCGGTGCTCGTCCGTGAAACCCTCGACTCCGTACGCGCTCGTCACGTTCCGGAAGCCCGCGCACCAAAATGTGAGCGCGTCGATCAGGCTCTCGCAGACAATGATCTCCTTCGATTCGCCGAGGGCTTCCGCGTTCCAGACGCCCCGCTTTCCGCCGGGCAAATACAGGTGGAGCGGCGTGCCCTTCCGGAGGTTCGGGGTGATCTTCCGCCCGTACATGCTCGTCACCCGCCCCGTCTCGTCGAAAATCGGCACCACGATCGACCCGTTCAGGTGCTCGTGCCCGCTCTCGCGATAGATCCCAACCCGCTCGAGCCGCCCCCGGAGCTCTTCTCCGCCATGCCGGTTCTTGTGAGGCAGTCGATACCCGAGCGTCCGGTTCGCGAAACCGAGCTGAAAGCGCGCGATCGCTTCGTCGTTTCGGATCCCACGCTTTTCGAGATACGCGAGCGCCTCCGCGCTCTCTTTCAGCGTCGCGTGGTAGTACGCCGCCACCTCGCGGAGCAGCTCCTCGTCGTCCGCGCTCCGCTCGCCGAGCACCGGAAGCTTCTGCCTCGTCGCTTTCTTCGGCGGCGGACGCGTCAGCGACTTTCCGGCAGCTAAAGAGGGAACTCCCTCTCGCAAGAGCTCCACCGCGTACCGAAAGCTCACCCCCTCGACCCGCATCACCCAGTCGATCACCGTCCCGCCCGTCTGGCACGCACCCAGGCAGTGCCAGAGATTCTTCTCCGGCGTCACAACGAGGCTCGGGTTCTTGTCGTCGTGAAATGGACACAGCCCAAGTAGATCCTTTCCGTGCCGCTTCAGCTTCACCCCGCGCGCTTCCACCAGCCGCTCGAGCGATATCTCCTGCTTCATCGCCCGGATTTCTTCCTCGCTCACTCTCGCCATTTCGCGCTCCCGCTGAAAAAGGCCGTCAAGCGAAAACCGTCGCCTCCGACGTACCTGATTGACTCGTCTGGTTTTACCTGGCATACCAGGTACCATACAAGAGCGTTTTCCCCTGACAGAGAAGGGATCCGGAAATGCACCCCTACAATCCGGGTATGCCTCAACGTCTCGGAAGACCTCGACCCAAGCAGGCCGCGCGTCTCGTTGCGTTACGAAAGGCCGCCGGGCTCAGTCAAGCCGAGCTCGCCGATGCCGTCGGCGTTTCCTCCAAGACCATCGCCTACTGGGAAACCACCGCCACGCCTCCGCGCTCCAACGTCCTTCCCCAGCTCGCCCGCGCTCTCGGCGTCCGCGTCGAGGCTATCCTCGGCGATCGCCAGCCCGAAATTCGACGCCCAGGTCCCGTCGGAAAGCTCCAGCGTGTCTTCGAGCAGGCCGTTGCTCTTCCGAGGCGCGAGCAAGAGCTCGTCGCCAAGTTCGTCGCTACTCTCGTCGAGCAGCATCAGCGCTGATCCCGCTAACGCCGGGGCTTCCGCGTTGACCGCGACTCGCCTCGCGATTTCTTCCTGCACGCGCCCGTCCAACAGAGGGTTGAAGCTGACGGGTGCGTCTCCGAGCCCGCCTCTTTTCCCTCCCTTCGCTTCATCGTCTCGAGATTCTGCGTGGCCCGCAGCTTAACCCCGTCGTTGGAGCGGGCGGTGGATGCGCTTCTATGAGGACGAGATGCGCGGGATCCCAAGTCGCTCAAGCCACTTTTCGGCGAAGAGAATCTCATCCGCTGCGGCTTCGCGAAACACGATCAATGTTCCAAAGAGGTCGCGAGCTGCCAATACCCATCGGCGTGTCGAGACGTGTTCCTCCGCTTTGGCAAGCAACTGCGTCGCAGTCGAACCAAACGGGAACTTCGGCACCCAAAGCGGCCACCGGGGTTGCTCTGCTTGCGATAGCGAGCCCAAAAGCTCGGCGAATGAAACCTCGCTCATCTCCGCCAGGATGAAGACTCTTACGTCCTGACCATCGTCCCAATCAACGACCTTGAAGTGGAACGTCCGCCTACAAGCACCACACTCGATGAAGCCCTCCGTTGGACCGTCGTAGTAGCCTGTTGCGATAGCCCGCGTAAACGGCGACTGCCGATTCTCGACATCCGACACGTCCGCGCAACACGGGCGCATCATTTTGATCTACCAAACAATCGGTTGAATGTGTCGGCTATCTCCTGCGTCACCGGCTTTGGGAGCTCAACCGTCCGATGGAGCGGATCCGCTCCGATCCCGTATCGTGAACCTTGAAAGCCTTCTCGACTTCCGCGCGGGATGCTTGCGAAGCCGCGCCCTTTGGCGTCCCAGCTGTGACCGAGACGCCGTGAATCTTAATCCCTTCCTCGGCCTCCGCGGCCTTTCTGCCGAGTCGTGAAGCCGACTCTCGCGAGACCCCCAAACGACTTAGGACTTCGTCTACCTTTACTGACCCCGCAATGTCGCTCCAGAGGTGCGACACGTGGCCTCCTTGGGAAGCGGCTTGACGACCTACGCCCGGAATCGCCTTGTCCGCGGCATTGAATGCCTTGGCGCCGGCGTTCTCGGCAGCGACGCCAGTAGGCGTGATCAATCCAAGGCCAGTACCCACCAAAGCTCCGGACTTCTCGCGTTCCCCAACAGAAGCCTTGAGCCTTTCAAGCGGTTGTGCGCCAGTCGCCGCCATCCAAATGTTCACGCCGGGCGTGTTCCAAGCGACCACTTCGGCCGTGCCGACAACCGCCGCATTCCACCAACCCTTGCCCGCGCCCGTGACATCCGCACCCTCAGGCACACCCGGAGCACCAGGATGAATCGGCGATCCAGCGCTCGCAGGCGTCGGGGGCTTGCTATGAATCACCACAGGGCTGACGAAATGAAATCCTGGTGGTGGCGGGAGGTCCTGCGGAAGATCGCTAAGATCGATCGGCGTCTGCGCGCTATTCTTCGGCTCCAGCCCAAAAGGATCGATGGCCCTCAAGGCTTGCCCGCCAACATAGGCATAGACGTTCAAGTCGGCACCGAGCACATGAATCGCCAACGGATCCGCCGACACCCACCGATTCAAGTAAGGCGACAGAAACCTCTTCCCGAAGTACTGGAGCCCAACCTGGACGTCCTCCTCCTTCCCAGTGAAGCGATAGTCCTCCCGAAACCCTTTCCACCGCTCCGGCCGGTAATCGCTTTCCGCTCCGCCATACGCCTGAAAAGTGCTTCTTTCGACGAGCTCGCCGGTCGCCTTGTCGAGCACCACACTCGCCGAGCCGAGGTGGTCGCCGAGCTCGAACAGCACGTGGGTCTGCCCTCCGCCGCCGAGCGCGGTGGGCACATCCGCCTCGTCCCACGCGACGCGCGCGAGCCGCACGCCGTTCACGACGAGATAGGGCACCTCCGTCCATTTGCTCCGCTCGTAGTCGGGAAGATCGATCCCACCGAACACGCCGTACGCCGCGCGCCGGAGCTCGAGTGTGTCGAAAACGTACACCGTGTGCCGCTCGGCGTTCGAGGAGTCGACCGCGGTCTTCACGATGCGCTGGTCGCCGGAGTCGTAGGCGTAGAGAAGCTCCGCTGCTGGAGCGCTCGTCGGAAGAGGAGTGTCCACGGAACCCGGCGAGGAAACATCCCAGCGCCTTGCTCGCACGAGCCGGCCGACCTCGTCCCACTCGTACGCGAAGACTTGCGAGCACTCTGCGCCCATGGGCAAGCAGGGGCCGTTTCGCGCGACGTGCAGGCGCACGAGGTTTCCTCCGGCGTCGTACTTCGTCGTGAGGGTGCCGCTTCTCGGTGAGGGCGGGCCGGAGAGATTGTCGGCGGCCTTCAGCTGGTAGGGCTTGGCGGCGTCATTCGTGATCGTGCCGAGGGAGCGATCGTAAAAGCCGCGGGCGTCGTCTTCGGTGCCGGAGGTGTTGCCGAGCCAGTCGTACCCGAACGTTTGCCAGAGCACGCGTTTTGCGAATGAGACGTGGGGGCTCGGCTCGGCGCGACGTGGGTCTGAAAGCGACGAGTCTCCGCTGTTTTCTGCGTCGAAAGGCGAGGTCCAGTCGTCATCGCCGCCTTGGTATTGATAGTCGACGCGGCTTGCACGGTAGAGGTCGTCGTATTCGATCTTCTTCGTGACAGGCTTCGCGCCGGCGGGCCATTCGCTTTCGATGCGCCAGTCGCGAATTTCGACGGGGTTGTTTACCTCGTCGTAAGTGAAGTCTTCGTCTTGGAGGAGGAGCTGGTAGCTTGGTTGGTGATCCGCGCCGAACGTGGGGGCGGGGGCGTAGGCTGGCGGGGAGGCGGTCCATTCGGAGGGGGGACCGCGGTAGGTTTGGACGCTCTTCAGGCGGCGGCGGTTGTCGTAAGTGAAGCTCGTCTTCGTCAGGGCGGCGTCGCCGTAGACCACGTTTCGGAGCAGGCCGTCGGCTGAGCGGTCTAGGCTCGTGACGAGCGTGCCGTAGCTTCCTCCGGCCGTCGCGAGCGTGCCTCGCGCGGAGTAGGATTTGGTGACGGCGCTTTCGTTTTGGGTGCCGAGGAGCTCGGAGATCGTCGCGCCCGTCGTTGCGCGAGTGTCGCGATCGGCGGCGTCGTATTCGAAGTTGCGGAGGTACCAGGTGCTGGCGTACCGGTCAGCGTAGCCAGGCGACGGGTGTGGTTTTGCGACGCGGACTTGTTCTTCGACGAGGCGGCCGCGTCCGTCGAACTTCGACCACGATGCAGAGCCGCGATCCCACACGGCGACGAGCTGGCCTTTCGAGAAGCCGGGGGTGAAGCCTAATGGCGGCTCGCGGCCCGGAGGCGGGGATGCAGGGGCAGCATCGAATTGGTAAATTGCCTCGTAATTATCGAGGGTTGCTGGATTACCTAGCGTGTAGGTCTCGTGGGTGGCTTCGCACGGCGAGTAGTCCTCCGCGATCAGCCGGCCCGCGCCGTCGTAGAGGTAGTTCGAACCACAGCCTCGGGCGTCGCTCGTCGCCAAGAGGTCGCCTTGGTCATCGTAGGCGTAGCGCCAGGCTTTGATGCCGGTTGAGCTGGGTGCGGCGTTTGCCGTTGGGTCCGCGGTGAAGTTTTCGGTCGTGTTGGGTTCGACGTTGACGAGAAGGCGCCCGAGAGAGTCGTAACGCATCCAGCGGACGACGCTTTGCGCCGTGCCAGCGTGTACGCGCTCGATGAGAATGGGCTCGCCGGTCGGGAGATACTCGGCGCGGGTCTCTCGGGCGGTGAGCGCCCCATTCTCTTTGAAGCGTTCGATGACTGAAACGGGGCGGCCGTGTCCGTCGAACGCTTCCGTGAGCGGAGTGCCTTGATGAGGACCCGGGCCGATGTCAGCGGCGTCGGCGAGATCCGCGGCGAGGGCGTGATACGTGCTCGCCAGCGTCACGGTCCCGTCGAGGTCGAACGTTTGGAGCTGGCGGCCGAACGCGTCGTACCGCTGGCGTCCATAGGGAGCATTCGTTGCGTAGGTCGTGAGATCGAGGTTCTGCCAGGCTGCCGCCGAGAAGGAGTGTTCGAGGTACTTTCTGCGGACAGCGCCCTTTGCGTCGAAGTCGACGAGGCCTGTGACAATCCACGGCCCGTCGTCTCCCGCGGCAGGATCGGCTTCTTGGAGTCCGACTCGAGCCCGGCCGAATCCGTCTATGAATGCGATTGACTCGAGATAATTCGCCGCGTCGGTGGGATCAGCGCCGTCTTGCGTTTGGGTGCGGATCGCGGAGTACGGCTTTCCCAGATCCTGAGGTAGGAAGTACTCCACCACGAGGGAGTCAACGGTGCCGGCACCGCCGTTCGGGGAGGCGCGTCGGATGGTTTGAAGCCGACCCAGCTCGTCGTAGCTCACGTACGAAGGCTGCATGTTCACGTCCAGGAACACCGTCACGAGCTCGAGCCCGCGATCGTACGCGGCAGCCACTTCGAGTGGGCTCGGGCTTCCACAGCCCGCCGTGTAAGTGCGTTCAGCCGTCGGGAGATCTGCGAAGTCGGGGTCGTAGTCGACCTCGCGGCAGCGCTGACTCGTCGGAGTGCCAGTGGGCGCCGATGCTTGAACAAGATTCCCGAAGATGGGGTCGTACGCCATCGTAGCCACGGTGATCGTGCCGTCGCCGGATACACCGGGCGGAAGGGGAGCAACCGCGCCGCCGCCTGAGTGGAAGCGATCGATCCCGAGCGTTCCTGAGAGAACGGCCGCTACCTGGGTCGGATTGCCGTTCGAATCATACGTACGAGTGTTGTCGTTTCGGATCTCCGGTGATGCGCCTTTGACGTAGCTTCGGCCGGTTCGCCATAGCCAACCAGTTGGATCTCCCGGAGGACGGTTGGGCTCGGTGTGGACCTCGATTGGCTCGTCCAGTGCCGTACAAGCGCTTCCCGCCAAACAGCCGAGCGAGGTCGCGAGGGTGCGGTTGCCAAATGGGTCGACCTCGAACGTGGCTCCAAGCTCGGCCCGTCCCGTACTCTGGCGCAGGGATACTTGCGCAGACGTATCGACTCCCCCCGAAGGAAGCTTGCCAGGAGCCAGGATCTCGAGCTCCACGGCGGGCACTGTGACCGTTGGCGGGTTCGCGGAGAATGTGCCGCTCGTGTCGTACCGGATCCGGTCGACTCGTTCGACGAAAGCGTGTCGTACCGCGCGACCGTCGAGGCCTACATACAATTCCCGCAAGCGATACTTGGTGTGTTCGGTTTCGAGGTAGTGTCCCGTTTCGTCGAGCTCCTCAGTAACGACGGGCAGTCCCTTCAGCGCCTCACGCGGATTGTCCCGCCAGCGCTCGGGGATCGAGCAGGCGTCAACGCCGTCGCTCCCGTCTTCATCTAGGCATTCGCCGAGCAGGAATGTCGATTCGCTCCGGTCCGTTGGGCTATTCGCGTCGCCAATGCGCGTTACGCTCGCGTGGCGGAAGCCTCGTAGCTCGCGCTGCTGGCCATCAAAAACGGGATCCGCATAGGAAAATTCTCGGGCGTATTCGCCCCCGAGGCTGTCGCGCTCCGTGACGCTCTTGACGATGTGGGCCACCGCTGGCGCGCGCGAAGACCAGGGCTTCCCGGCCTGATCAGCCGCCACCATCTCGGCGGTGGAGGTCGAGTATTCGATTTCGGTGGTCTTTCCGAGACCGTTGTCGACGCTCGAAAGAAGCCAGGGTCGCACTCCGCCCTGGAGATCGATGTATTTGTAGTCGTACCCGTCGCCCCAGAGGATGTCGCGCGTGCCGGAACCGTCCATGTCCACCAAACGCACCCGATCGTTCGGGGGCTGCTTCGGCGGCGTGTTGAACATGATGTGGCGGTCCGTCCACGATGTGCCGTTCACGTTCAAATAGATGTCGACGGCGTTGAAGCGCACCTCGACGAGATCCGACAGACCGTCGCCGTTCACATCGTCGAGGAGGAGCTTTCCTTCTCCGACGATTCCGTAGTTTGGGCTCTGGGTCATGGCGATGTGACGGTCCTGCCCGTACGTGCCGCTCGGGCAATCGTCCCGCTCGCCCGCCCCCCAAAAACCGTTACCGCGACCGGGCCAGTAGCGAATGTCTCCCGTTCGGACGCGAACGATGTCCGGGATGCCGTCCCCGTTCATGTCACCGAGAAACACGTCGGGATCGCTGAACTGGATCGGCGTTGCACTCCAGGGCAGGCACGAAGTCACCGGATCGTTGAGGATGCTCGCCGTGGCCGCGCCCGTCCGCTGTGCCTTGCCGAACTGTCCGTCACCCGTCGGGTAGCGACCGAGGGAGAAGAAGGTCTCCATCTCGGTGCCCGTGGTCACGACCACGTCGACGAGGCCGTCGAAATTTACGTCGAACACGCGAATTTTTGGTTCGTCGTTCGTAAAATCGATCTTTGCATCTTGCTGAGAAGCCGTACTGATCGAGCGCCCCACCCATTCACAGTTCGTGCCTACACACTTCGGTGTCAGGACCTCGTACTTCTTCACGATCGGCATGTGGACGAGGTCCGCCGTACCGTCGCCATCGAGATCGAGCGGGCGCACGTTCGCGTTCGTGAACTTGATGACGTTCTCGTCGGTGCCTGGGGGAAGGCCGGCGGGATTCACGGGCATCGTGCTGGCTGTGAACCCGAGCCCGAGGGGATTTCCGGACGAGCCAGCGAGAGCGCCGTTCAAGTAGAGACCGTGCTTGCCATTGAAGAGTCCCGCCGCCGTCACGACTACGTCGGGGAGGGCGTCGGCGTTCACGTCGAACAAATCGGTGAGCGTCTCGTCGACGGAGTACTTCGGGCTACCACCGAGCGTGAGCACCTTCTCGGCGAAGTCTTCGAATCCGAGATCGCCCGGCGTGGGCTTCACGTGCGTGTAGCCGAGCTTGATGGGCGGGAGCTTCTGGCACGTCGTTGCGCTCCCCTCTTGCTCGGCGGTCTGCTCCGAGCCGGAGCACCGCCCTTCGACCCCGACTTCCGCGAGCAAGGAGACGTGGAATGAATCGTCGTAGGAAAGCGTGTACCGCCGCACACGTCGAAAATCGGCTGGATTTAGTCCAAAAGTCTTGCTTGCTACCTCCACTGTGGCGAGCCGCCAACGCTGATCAATCCGCCATCCACTTCGGAACGAGCTCGTTGGATCCGGTCGAAGCGCCCACCCGAGATGCGTGTGGTGCGCGAAGTCTCCCAGCGCAGCGGCGGTGGGGTTGGCCACCGGCGACGTGTCGTAGATGTCGGTCAGGTACGAACGCCCCGCGTCCTTTGCGTACCGGTACACGACGACATTCGACGGTGCCGGCGCCCCCGCTGCGGGGTTCGCGTTGCCTTGCGTGTCGTACTGGCGCACCAGATGCCAGCGATAGATTTCGCCTGCGTTGTACGGGCTCGTTTCGATGGCGCTCTCGTAACCGGTTTCATTCAGCGGAACGCCCAGCTCCATCGTGACGCCCGACTTGCTCTGCACGCGCCACGAGCGATGGTTCCAGTGCCAAAAGAAGCGAAGGAACGAGCCTTCGACCCGAGCACGGAAGTACTCCCACCCCGCGGTCGCCCAGACGGGCAAAGCCTCACCGGGCTGGAGACGCCCGCCGCAACCGTGAGTCGGGTCCCCGACGACACAAATGGGGATGAGCTCCTGACCGCCATTGAATACGAAGCGATCACGCTCGGGGTGCCAGGTCGTCCCGTCGTCGTATTTCGGGATCCCTCGGTCGGTTTGCCGCGCAATGAACGGAACGGGGAGGTCCCATCCAACTCCCGCCACGCCGAACCCCATGGCCGAGCTGTAAGAGAGCCCCAGCGCGGGCTCTGCCCCACCGCGCGCGCTCGGCAACGTGAACGGAATCGAGAAATTCGCGATGCCGGTCGAGAGCTGTGACGAGAAGCTCTCGTCCATCCCGTGGATCGTCCCGCTGCCCTTCGGCATCGAAATCGCTTGGCTCGTGACACCGCTCTTGTCAGCGCCGGTGGGAAGCAGCGCCGGATTCGACAGCGCGCCCGGGCTGGACGGCGCTTGCTGTTCGACCGGTTTCGCGACGGCGGTGCTCGGTCCCGCACTCGAGCTATTCGGGGTCGCGGCGGGGGGCGAGCTGCTTTCGGGCTGCGCGGACGCGCTGTTCGTCACGGGCGGAGTCTCGGCGGTCGTCACATCGGCCGTGTTCTCCGCTGGGGCCTGCGCGCTCTTCGTGGCTCCCTCTTCTGCGCGCGCGCTGCGCATCGGAACCAGCGACGCGTTGAACGTCACCAGGGTGATGGCAGCCAAACGCCCGCGGTGACGGTGCATGAAACCAAGCGTCATGATCCGCCTCCGTCCGGCGCCGCTTTGCGAAGAACCGGCGTCGGAATCAGTTCGACCACGACATCCGGAGCGCTTTCGCCCACACCGAGCGTCAATCCATAGTCGTCCCACGCGGTCACCAGCGCGCCCTCAGGTGCCAGAGGCGATGCCGCGAGCGCCGGGAAGCGCTGATCCCCGGCGCGATGAGCCGACCATCGCGGCAATGGAAACGGATCGAACAGCGTCAGCACACTGCCGGAGTAGGACGCCTCGCGGATCCAAACCTCCTCGGCAAGAGCATTTCCCGGCTCGAGCGCGCTTCGCCAAGCGATGTAGATCCGTGTCCCTACGATGACCGCGTTCGGATTCGAATGGCCGAGGTTTGCTCCGCCACCGTCGACCCCAAGCGGTTCAGAGAGAACGCGGCAGTCGCGCCCGGAGCTGCGACATCGAGAATCGCTCCGCCGAGCATCGTTCCCTCCGTGAACACGAGCAAAAGCGTCGAGCTGTCGAGCTCGACCAGCGCGGGCTTGTCGTCCGGGGGACCAGGCGTGTGAGGCCCGACGGTCCACTTCGTTCCACCCGCGCTCGCATGGATCGTTTCCATCCCTCCGCTGTCCACGTGACGCCACGCTGCCGCCCACGATCCGTTGAACGCCGTCAGACAGACAGCGCCGTCGGTCCCAGGATCCGCGCTGAGAGTTTGTTCGACAAACGTCGCAGGGGTCAGGCTCGTGGAAAAGGCGCGATATCGAATGTCGGGCCCCGTCGTAGCACTCGAATCGTCCGCCCACGCCACGATGAGCTGAGAGCCGGTCCAGACGACATCCGCATCGAACTGCGAAAAATCCGTGGTGGTGTTCGCGTGGATCGGGCTCCCCGTTGGCGCGACGAGCGGATCCACCAGCCGCACCGCAACGCCGAGCTCGTCGCCATCGTCCCCGAAGTCCGTCCAAGCCGCGACGTACTTCCCTCCGGGAACCGCAGCCAGCACAGGATCGCTGAAGAGCACCGCGGTCGACCCACCACTTACGAGCATCGGCGAAGCCAGAGCAGTTCCGCTCGGCGCAAACGCAGCGATACCGACGTGGGGAGTGGGGCTCGGCTCTACGTAGCCAACAGCAAGTCCCTCGCCGCTCGCCGCCGCCGGATGGCGCCCCGCACCAAGATAGCGTCCGGAGAGCGGCTTGCCCGCATCCATCGGACCGAACGAAGTCGCGAGAAAGTCGGTGACGTAGCAGCTCGTCGTACACGCATCGTCATCGGACGCGTTGCCGTCGTCGCATTCCTCGTCGAGCCCGCGAATGCCGTCACCACAAACCACCGAGACCGCGCCGTCCCCTCCGCCGCCACCGGCTCCGTCCTGACCGCCGCCGTCAAGCGAACCATCAACGGAAGCATCGGTCGTCCCCCCTGTTCCGCCGCCGCCAACACCCGATTCGCCACCCGTTGCACCACCCGACACACCGCCGAATCCGCCAGCGAAACCCGCGCTCCCAGCAACCCCGCCAGCGCCCGTCCCACCGCTCGCACCCGTCCCGGCACCGCCGCTCCCACCAGTCCCCCCGCCACCGCCCGGACCGCACGCCGAAGCGAATACCTCCGCCCCGGCAATAGCGAGCGCAGCTACGCAAAGCGCGACTCGCGAACGGCGATTTGTGCGGCGCTCGGACATCGCCCGCTCCGCGCTACTGTTGTTTCACCCAGTAGGAGGAGCCTATCAATATCTGCACGCGCTCAAGCCGGTCGAGACGCACTTCCGGCCCGGCCTGGATCTCGAGCACATAGGAGCCGCCAAGCGGGCGCCAGAAGAATTCCGTGCGCGCCACGGAGTTGATGTAGGACGTGCTCCAGCCATCCTTGAGCGGATCGAGCCAGAGTTCAGCAGCAAGCGCCTTGCCAGCTTCGATCTGCCCGGGCGGAACACCCAGCACACGCCACTGCCCGGCGTAGTCGGTGACCCATGCCCGTCCCACATGCCGCAAATTGAACGGCAAAAAACCCTCGCCGTAGCAACTAAGCGGATCGGCGGCGAGCTTGCAATCACGGATACCGGTACCAACGAGATTTACTGCCAGGCGCGACCAGCGAGCATTGTAGCGCGCGTCATAAGGCTCGGCGAGCGACAGCTCGTTCACCCGACCCCAAGGGTCCAAGGAAAACACCACTCGCGCAGCCACCGGACGCGGCTTCGGGCACGTGGTATTCGAGTTCAGGCAGTCGAGGTCTCCCGCGGGACAACCGCACGCAGCAAAATCGATGCACGCTGCCGCTGCGCCGCCACTTGCGACGGGCGGGACACTACCCCAACCGCTGTCGGGACAGTTCACCTGCCACGTGCCGAAATCCGGGAACGTCGGAATTACTTCGCCAGAGCCGTCATCAAAGTCGAGCTCCTGGCCAGACGCGAGGCCCTTGATGGTGATGACATCTACGTCCTCCTCGGCAACTGCAGACGGGCGAGTCACCGCGAAACCGTCCACGAAATTGTTCAAGTTGCCGACGTAGTCGCCGACCTTGTTGCTGAAGATTCCACCCGGCGTTTCTTGCCCAATTGACAGCCCTACGGCTGCCGGCAGGCTCAAATCATACTCGTAGATTTCGTCCGCCCAACTCGACGGGCTCGCTACAAATGCTTCGTTCTGCGTCACACGGGAGAGGTCGACGACATAGTGTGCTTCGATTCCGCGCCGCGCTGCCAGCGCGTAGCGACGTGCGTTGTCGAGCAGCGCTTTCGCTCGCCACGCATCGTAACTTCGGTACCGGCGGTACAAGCCGAACGATGTCGTCAGCTGAGCTTTCTCAGCGCCGATTTGGTTCTTGAACAAATCGAGCTCGAGCTGATAGCTCTCTGTCTCCAACCTCGCTTGATTGGTGAGTTGCTGGATGCGAGCGCCGCTCTGAACGATGGCCGCTTGGTCGCTTGTCAGACCGATGAGGGTTCCCGCCACATTCGCTAGTCCCTCCGCCGCCGTTTGGAACTCCTTTTGCACCGCCACATCGACACTATTACTAAGCTCTTCGCAATGTTCCAGTTGTTGCTTCGCATCGTCCGAACCGATTCCGAGACCAAAAGCGCCCTCCACCACAGACGTGGCCAAGTTCTGATAGTTGACTCCATGGATCATCGCTCTGATATCATCGTCGAAGCCACACTGGTGTGTGTGGACCACGTTGGTCGAATAGACCGCCTCCGCCAACGTCGCCATCGCCGCCTGTGCGGCGTCCATTTGCTTGAGCATCAGGCCAAATCGTTCGTCAGGCGCTTTGATCGCATTCCATTGCTCGACCAGTGCGGACTGAATCTCTCCGCCGTTGAAGGCTGAAAACGCCGGAACCGCAGAGGAATACACCAGCTGACCGCCCACTGGCGCCGCTAACTCGAACTTCGTCGACAGCATCACCTGAATCGCCTTACTGGCCAAACAGCCCATGAGCACCCTGACGGCGGCCAAAGCTGTGAAGGCGTCGGTCCCGGTCGGCGCAACAATTGCGTCATTGCACTCCTGTTCGGATGGCGGGTCGAAACCCTGCAGAGAAGGGTACCAATCTTTCTGAAGCATCGATGCGCTAGTGGTGATCGTGCATTCGGTGTTGTCGTAACCGCATAGCGTTTGCTGGCTCTCCTTCTGCGATGCAAGTGAGGAAGCTGTCTCGTTCGCTAGTTCCGTGTCGAGCTCTTGGAACTTCGCCTCGTCCGAGATCTGGAGGAGAAGTCCCTCGATCGCAGTTTCGACTGCGTCGGCAGCGTCGACCGACGATTTCTGCGCCGCATCCAGGTAGTAGCGAAAAGCCGGGATGCCTGGTGCTCCGCCCAAAATCTGTGCGTTTGCTGGTGGCACCCAGCTCCGCGGGATCCCAAACCCATCGTAAGCGGGCTCGGTGGGTTCATGGATGTCAGCTTTGATCTGCTTGGTGATCCAACTCCCGAGCGCGCCCTCTTGCGAAAAGTACTCCGCGGTGGTTGCGTTTGTCGGGTTCATCGCTACATCGCTCGCCATCAGTCTTGTCTGACCGAAGAGTTGGGGTGTGATGGGATCGTCAGGGCTTGGTGGGGTGAATATCGAGTTGATCGTGTCGACGAAATCCTGACCGGTTCCTCGCCAAACCACGAAGGTCCAACTGTCGCCAGTCGTGTCGAGCTGGATCCATGGCTGCAAGCCCAAACGTCGCATCCCCGAAAGTTGGGTTCCGGACGCCGGGACCGTCGGCGTCAGAAACGCAAAGCGTCCCGTCGAGAACGCTGTCAGTAGTTGCTCGGGTGCGCCACGGCCGAAGGTTCGGGATGTTGGATAGGCGGCGTAGTTGGCGGCCCAGCCGTCCTCTGGCACGGCGATGAGAACGAGGAAGGTGTCTAGCGGGGGCTCGGCGAAGAATGAATCGTCCTCCGTGGCGGTGATTGTTGCGGCCCAGGCGGGACGCCCCACGGCGGGTTTGGAAGAGCAGCGATTCCGGAACGACCTGAGCACGGATTCCGGAGCGATCTGAGCAGCGATTCCGGAGACCTGAGCAGCGATTCCGGCGGACCTGAGCAAGCGCGTTGACACGGCCGGGGGCGTTGAGGTCGAACACCTCGGCGCCCTGGCTGGTGTCAGCGTCGCGGGCAGGTCCCGCGGCGTGCCCGTCGGAGCGGCGACGCACGGATGGTCGTGAGGAGCTGAGGCTCTCGACAGCCCCCAGGGCATCGAGAGGCTCAGATGGAGCGGCATTCGATGCGAGTGATTCGAGAGGTACTGCGCCTGCGCCATGAGTGCGGGCTTCGCCACCGAGAGATTTCGGCGGCGACGGGTTTGTCCACGGGATCGGTGAGCGAATATCTGTCGCGGGCTAAACGAGCAGGGCTCGTGTGGCCGGAGGCGGCGGAGCTCAGCAACGCCGAACTTGAGGGGTGCTTGTTTCGGCAGACCGGATTCAACCTGCCGGCAAAGCGAGCCGCGATCGATTTCCAGTGGGTGCACCGCGAGCTGTGCAAGACGGGCGTCACGCTTCAGCTGCTTTGGATCGAATACCAGCAGAGTGTGACGGAACGCGGCGACGGAGTGAGAGCGTACCAGTACAGCCAATTCTGCGACCTGTACGCGAGCTGGCGCGCGAAGTTGAAGCCGACGATGCGTCAAACGCATCGCGCCGGCGAAAAGGCGTTCATCGACTACTCGGGAAAGAAGCCGAAAATCGTCGACCCGGAAACCGGCGAAGTGATCGCGGTCGAGCTCTTCGTGATGGTGCTCGGCGCGAGCAACTACACCTACGCCGAGGCGACGCTCAAGCAAGGGCTCGGTGACTTCGTCGGCTCGACCGTGCGCGGACTCGAATACTTCGGCCGCGCGCCGCAGATATTCGTGCCCGACCAACTCCGTAGCGCGGTGAAAAAACCTCACCGCACGCACCCCGAAATCAATCCGACGTACGCGGAGCTTGGGCAGCACTACGGCGTCGCGATCGTCCCGGCGCGGCCCAGAAAGCCGCGAGACAAGGCCAAGGTCGAGGTCGGCGTGCAGATCGCACAGCGCTGGATCCTGGCGTGCCTGCGCAATCGCACCTTCTTCAGTCTGGCGGAGCTCAACGTCGCGATCGCGGAGTTGCTCGAAGACCTGAACATGCGTCCGTTTCAGAAGCTTGACGGCTGCCGTCGCTCGGCTTTCGAGACGATCGATCGTCCTGCGATGAAGCCGCTGCCAGCGACGCGCTACGAAGTCGCGGACTGGAAGTGGGCGACCGCGAACATCGATTACCACGTGATGTACGACGATCGCCCGTACAGCGTGCCACACACGCTGACGCAGCACGCGGTCGAAGTGCGCGCGACCGCAGCGACCGTGGAGATTTTCCACGATCGCGAACGCGTTGCGAATCACCTCCGCTGCTACGGCCCCAAGGGCACGCCGACGACGCTCGAGGAGCATCGTCCGAAGAGTCACCGCGATTGGGGTGCCTGGCCGCCGTCGCGAATTGTCTCCTGGGCGGGCTCGCTCGGCCCGAACACGGCGCGCGTCGCAGAGAGCATTCTCAATGACAAACGGTTTCCGGAAAACGGTTACCGCTCGTGCATGGGTTTGATCCGCTCTGCGGAAAAATACGGCAACGAGCGCACGGAGGCGGCTTGCGCTCGAGCGCTCGCAATCGGCGCGCCCACCCGCAAGAGCGTGCTCGCGATCCTGGACCGCGGCCTCGACCGTGTGCCGCTTCAAGAGGCCGTCAACGACACAACGACTCCCGGCGTCGCGCACGAGAACGTCCGTGGCGGCGACTACTTCGACAAGGAGGAAGCAAGTGGTGAATGAAGAAACAATCAAGAAACTGCTCGAGCTCAGGCTCGACGCGATGGCCCAGGCACTGCGCGAGCTGATCGAAACCGCACCGGGCAGCGGCCTGTCCTTCGAGGAGCAGATTGGCCTGCTCGTCGATCGCCAATGGACCGAACGTCGAAACCGCCAACTCGCGCGTCGACTGAAGGAGGCCAAGCTCGGAATGAACGCTTGCCTCGAGGACGTGCGCTGCGAGCCGGCTCGCGGGATCGACAAGACGACTGTGCGTGCACTCGCGAATTGCCAATGGGTGGCGCGGAAACAAAACGTGATCGCCGTTGGTGCAACCGGCGTGGGCAAGAGCTACATCGGCGCCGCGCTCGCCCAAGCCGCGTGTCGAAACGGATACCGAGCGCTTTGCGCGCGCGTCCCGCGACTGCTCGCCGAACTCGCGATCGGACGTGCCGATGGAACGTACGTTTCGACGCTCGCCCGCATCGCCAAACTCCACGTGCTGGTCCTCGATGACTTTCTTCTTGCGCCTCTCAAGGACACAGAGCGTCGCGACTTGTTGGAAATTCTCGAGGACCGATACGGCCGTAGCTCGACGGTGATCACTTCCCAGGTGCCAACCAAAAACTGGCATGAGATGCTCGCGGACCCGACCATCGCCGACGCGATCTGCGACCGGCTCGTCCACAACGCTCACGTCCTCGCTCTGAAGGGCGGGAGCATTCGAAAGCAGAAGGGGCTCAAGACCGAGGAGAACCAACCAACAACTTGACCATCCATGCGTCGCCTGGCTTCGCGAGGATCGTCGCTTCGCTCCGAAGTGCTCAGATGCGCCGGAACAGCTGCTCAAGACGTTGCGGAACTAGCGCTCAAGTTGGTCGGAATGCGGGTTCGAAAACGGAGGCACCCGCCATGATGGGGTGTGTGGTGAACGATGTGCCCACGGCGCCGCCCGCCACGCCCATAATCGCATCTGCGTGGGCAAAGTAGTCGTTCAGCCGTTCATCCGGCGCGAGCGTCGAAGGCGGGTTGCGAAGTCGCTCAACTGCCGATGCGACGAGCTCGCGCGTCGCAACGAGCGCGCGGATCGCGCCCATCGTTCGTTGCTGCTCAGCGGCCCGTCCTCCAGGAATCAAAATACATCCTCCAAAAATGGGTACGCATTCGGAGTCGGTGGAGAAACCTTGGAGTTGTGATGGGACGGTTGGATCAATCTGCCACGCCGGTGCGAAGCGCGTGTTCGAGTATCGACCGAACACCGAGGCGACGCTTTGGGGTTGGCGTGGCACAAACTTCGTGTCCGGCGAAACGTGAATTGTGTTTCCGTTGACTGAAGCGAGCGTCCCGACCACATCATGACTTCCAAACAGGCTTGATGTACAGGCGTTGCCGGTTCCGGTGTCGACTTTTGGCCCGACCAAATCGCTGACGAGTCGCACCGCCGCGGTGACATGTTCGGGACGGATTCGGTAATACAGAAATAGTCCGTGTTGGTCGGGGTCGACGGGGACACTCACCGGAGTGCACAGGTTGGTGGCCGGATTGAAGTCGAGACACAGCGCTTCGCGGACCTTCTTCTCGAGCTCCGTATAGATGCTTGCCGAGCTTGCTGTTACATCGATGGTGCGACAGTTTCCCGCGCTGGGTGGTTCTAAGGCGAAGTTTAGAACGTCGTGAGTCTGCATTAAGGAGACTGCACTCTCGATCTGCGGTGACTGCGCTTCCTGACGGTCGTACGGCAGTTCGTCGCGAGTCGGCCACGCGAGTGAGAAGACCGCACCAGCAATCTCCACAGCTGCGGGTCCGGTGAGCCCGAATGGATGCTTCCAGGGGCTCTTGGCGTCCGTCCCGAGCGGATCGCCCCCGTAGTCGGCCGCCATCAAGCGTTGCTGCCACGAACCCGCTCCCCAAGTCTCGTCTGGCACTGATTCCGCGTCGCCCCCCCGCGGAAGGCGGGCGCTGCGGCTGCGCGCCAAGAGGCTCGTGATCTCCTGCGTCACCGTCGTGTGGAGCTGCACCGCTGTCGCAAAGTCCTGACCCATCCCGTCCATCCAGCTCTTGGGCGCGTTCCGACCAAAGTACTGCAGGTATGGGATCCGAGTATGCCGCCCGGGAGCGTTGTCTCCGTAGAGCCCGCATTCCTCGCTGGATGGATCTTTGATACAGACTCCTGGCAATGGCGGACTACCAAGCCCATCGGAGGCAAAGACGCTCCCGAGTAGCGCATACTGAAGCATCGCGATCTGCGAGCGCTCGCGAGTCGCCTCGAGCAATTCCCTCTGCTCGGCGTTCGTCATCAAAAGCGCCTCCGCGCCCGCCGTTCCCGGGCTTCTTTCCCGAAGCCGCATTGCCATACAAAGGTTGAGCCCGGCCCATCGGAGGTCCATGTCGGCCATCGACATGATCCAAGGTCGTACTTCTGGGGCCACCCCGGTGATGAATAGCGTTTCGTTGAGCGTCACGTGTTCGATCTTCGCGTCTTCGATCTTCACGGACCGCGGTTGATCGATGTTGTCCGGGTCGCAATTGTTATTTTCCTCGGCGCGAAACGCCGCCCAGCTCAGCACAGGCGGCACCCCGCTAGGTTGCACCTCCGCCATATGAGCCGCCACGTTCTTCAGAGCCCGGTCGGCCAGCGGGAAGTTGCGTAGGTCCATAAATTCTTCGAGCGGGTGTGAAGCGCATCCCGCAAAGGCGTCGGCGAGCAACAGCTCTACCCGAGTACCGTTCCAGGTGAACTGCTTCTCCCCACCCACGTCGCCGCACGGCACGGGCGTAAGCCCTGGGGCCGAGAGTGCTGCGGTCGCTTGTCCGGAGCCTCCTCTGCTCGCGTCCCCGGAGCATGCGCAGAACAATGGAATGACCAGAACCACCAACCATCGTGTAGACATGTGTGACCTCACAGAAAATTCCCGTCGTGACAGCATCGAATCCCGGCCAATGGTTCCTTTCCCGCGACACTGCGTTGGGTCGCTTGGGCACATGGCGCAATCGGTCCAATTGGAAGCGCGCGAATCAAACAGAGCGCGCTAATGTCTGGATCGCAGGAGTCTTCCCACTCGCCCGCATTGCTCGATAGGCCGTAGAGGCCAACGACACTCCCCTGGCAGTGCTCTGGCAATTTGGCTGCAACGTTGTTCTGGGTGGTCTGGACGCACTCATCGAGTGGATCATCGCCGTAGGCAAACTTCATCGTCCCCCCCCCACTGCAGGCGTTGAACCATTGGCTCACGCCCGCGTCGTCTGGATTGGCGAAATCCGCGCCTCCACCACCGATGTGCCCGCAGAGGCGTTTCCCTGCCCACTTGCAGTAGGCCACTGCATCGCACCAATCCACACACCGTGCAGGCGCGTCGGGCTGTTGGAAGACGTTGCTGATGCAAAAGTTCGTCCCGAGGCCTTCGTCATACGCGAACGGCTGATTGAGGCACGAGCCCTCTTGGGACTGGAGTTTCGGCGTGAGCTGATCGCGGTGGTCAATGCGAACGTGAAGCCGACGGCTGTGGCGAAAAGCGATCAGCGCAGCGAGCACGCCCCCTTTCCCCATCGGGGCGGTGCGTTTTGGATTTTGGAGCGTCACGCCGTGGTCGCCGAGGCGGCGTGAGAGCTCAAGGGAAGCAAGTCGAAGCGGAACGGTGGCGACCGGCTGCGCTAGCTCCCCACGAGAAGTGCGTCACGCACACCGTCCCAGAGGCGGTACTGACGAAAGGGAACGTCGGTGATGAAGACCTTGACGCGGTCGATGAAGCGCTGGGCGAGCGAGGGTCTTGTCAGCAACATCAGCGCCTGAATGCCACACGAGATCATGGAGAGCGCGACGAGATAGCGAATGGAGTGCCAGTTTCGGACGCGGAAGTCCTCGATGCCGGTCTTCTGCTTCCAGAAGCGGATGGAATCTTCGATGCCCCAGCGTCGCATGTAGGCCCGAACGAGTTGGGCCGCCTGCTTCACGGTGCGGATGCGAACATTGGTGAGCAAAACGAGCGGCTCGCGAGCGGGGCGCTGAACGACGATCATGAAGAGATCGGCATCGAGGTCGGGCACGCGCACGGGCGCGAAGCCGAACTGGACTGCGAAGTGCTTGCGCTCGTGGGTCGACTTGTCCACGTACGGAATGTCGAGCCGGTTTGGACGAGAGAGACTCGAAGCAAACACGCGCATCTCGTAGATCGCACCGCTCGCGAGCCGGATGTTCCGAGATTGCTGCTGGCGAATCAGCCACGGCAACTCGAGCGCTTCGCAGTGGCGCATCCATTCGATGCCATCGAACGCGCGGTCGAAGATCCAAGTCGCGTCGTTTCCGAGGCGGTCACGCACGCGCTGAGCCGCAGCCAGGAAGGTCGTGTTCCAGTCGCCGTATTCATCGGCTTTCGTCGAGAAGACCTCGGTGTACAGCGGCAAGGTGTCGTTGTTGTCGTTGAGCGCTTCGATGCGGACGGTCCAATAGCCGGACTCCAACGCTTTGGCTCGATCGCTGGCGTCGCGCACGGTATCGAGATTCTCGAACGCGCGTCCGTACGGTTTGACCAACTCCGTCGGATCGACGGCGACGAACGGCATGCGGCGCGCGGCGCCGGCCACACGCTGGAGGTACGCATCCGCCAGCGCCTCGAGGTCGATGCTGGGACGAGCCAGGCCCTCCGACAATCGCCGCTCCGTCGTGATCAGCTTTTCGTCTTCGTCCAGTGCGCGAGCAATCTCGCTCAAATGGCTCGTGCTCGTTTGGGAAATTCCCTGCACAACGTCCGCTGCGAGCTCCCGTTGCGCCTCGGTGAATCCGGCCCGCTCGGTGATTTTTTGGACAGAATTCCGTATCCGCCTGATAGTGTTTGCCATCAGCGCCTCCTTGCGTTTGCTCCGCCGCAGCGGAGGTTTTTTCCCAACTCTTGCGGTACGGGACGAATGGAAGGAGGCGCAACTTTTTCCCCGCCGCGACTTCATGCTGAACATGAGCGACGGCGTGGCGTATGGAGAAAAACAAACGGAAAACGCGGAACGCTACGCGCGACGAAAATCGCCACCTGCCGCGCCCGTTTCACCCGATTTGGCGCGCCATGCCCGCGCGGACCAACGAGACGGTCAAAACGCGCGTTACGCCGAAACTCCAGTCTTGGGAACTCGGATCTACCTGTGCACTCACGAATGCGTCATATTGTTCAAAGGTTACTTCCGTCGCATCGATGCAATAGGGTGTGCCGTCCGGCGCTTTCACCTCGATGAGCTCCGGCCCGGCTAGGCCGACGGGGCACACGCCGGTCGATCCCGCTGTCCCTCCAGCACCCGATGCGCCTCCTGCTCCACCGGTTCCACAGTCGCATTCGCCGAATCCGCTTCCGTCGGACTTGCACACCTGAAAGCCATTGCAGCTTGCTGGTCCAGTGCAGCTCACGCTCTCGCCCGGCGCGCACGCTTTCGAGTCGCTGGGCGATTCCGAAGACCCGCACGCTGCCACCAGCAACGCGGCAAGCATCGCGAATGCAGCAAGGGGGTGATTGGTCACTAACCCTCCCAAAGGCAGCGAAAGGACCAAATCGGGGAGCGCTCGTCCTCCTTCTCCGTGGTAGCGAGCACCGCGTCGATCGACGCGAGCTCCACCGTTGACACGACGCAACCAGCCTTGTCGCTCCGGCAGCCCCCCAACGGGGCGTCTTTGGCGTATCCGACGAGCTCTGCTGGCGCGAGCAGGACGTCCTCCAGCCCTACCGGTGATTTCCCATCTGGATGACGCCCGACCGACAGCAGGTCCTCGACGGAGCAGTCGCCCTTGCAACACGCCTCCTTGCCCAGAAATGCGACCGCACTTCCATGGCGCTCACACGTCGGGGCCGAGTTTCCCCACGAGTATTTCTGAACGCCCTTCCCTCGCGCCGCATACAGCCACTCTTGCAGCGTGGGCAAGCGCCCGCCAACCCAGCGACAGAAGCCACGCGCTTGTGACGGGGCGGCGCAGGTTAGCGGAAGCCCTTCGCGTTCGCCCACCTCAGGAGTGTATGTCGCACCGGCCGTTCCTCGATCGCTTGTGGCGCACGACCCCGAATCGCGCCGAGGCGCCGAGCAGCCGCCTGCGCTTACACACTCGCGATACTGAGCGACAGTGATCGGAAACCGCGTGATCGAAAACGAGTCCACGCTGACATACCGTCGTATCGTTCCGTTCGCCGTTCCCACCTGCACTTCGGCGGCGGGAACATCCACAGTTTCTGGTAGCGCACCGGGTGGCCGAACGCTCCGCGACGCATCCTGGTCCGCGCAGGACATCAGCGCGAACATAGAACCGCAAACTACGAACCTACTGAGCACCTTCGGGATCATGGATGTCTTCCGTTCATTGCTTTGAGAACGCTGGTCCGCCGCTCACGCCTTTTCGCCCAGCTTCGGAGGGTAAAGGGCCAACGCGGCGCTGCCGTCAGAAGTGCGTCAAAAATTTGCGCACCTTGGGGTACGCGGACCTACATGCTCAGCGGTATGGCAGGATGGCGAAACCGCCGGTGCGGGCCTTGATCGCCTTCCGGCCTACTGGTCCAGCGCCTTTCGGAGTCGTCGGATCATGTCTCGCGGAGCAGAACCATGGGTGCTCGTCCCTGTAGCGGCGCACAGCTCGTCGATGGGTACCGAGCGGCCTTTTCTCTCCACGAGCAATCGAAGTGCCGCAAACAGCGTGTCCCCGAGGACTTTCTCGACGCGCTGCCCTTCGTCGTCGATCACCCAGGCGCGCTCGTCTTCGACATCCAGCTCGAAGGGTCCGAACCTGAGTCGCGGCGCATAGGTCGCGAGCGCCCGGTCCAGCGCGGCGGCAGAAATCCATCAAGCGCAGATCACGGCGGTATGCCGTCGCGGATTTGGCGCCACCGAGAAGAGCCCGCTGGCACTCGTTTTCAGAAGGAGTGGCTGCGAGGTACGCGATATCGCACCCGTAGCGAGCACGGCGGAAGTCCCAGAGCGCCTTCGCCCCCGTCGCCGCGGTCGAAGCACGCAAAACGACGAGGACGACCGTGGGATCGATCGAACCGAGAGCTGCCTCCACATTGGGATGGAGTGCGACCCGCCAGCCGAGATCAATCGCGTATTCGCTGAGAAGGAATCGATCGTCCTGGAAGGGCGAACAAATGACCACGGTCCTACCGTGGTAGGGAGCGGGCGCTGGTCGCTCCCGGTGGACGGCGCTCTTTTCGACGGCGAGCCCGAGCTCCGCCGTCATTTCGTGGTTCGGACCGGGGATCTGTCGAGTCACTCTTGGTGCATCGAGCTGACGCACTCCTGAGTTTCGTCGAATGTTTCGGGGGCGCTGGTAGCTGTCCGCCTCGGAGCTGGGAAATTCCCGAGCCGCCAGGTCATCTGGGCGCCCATCCGTCGTGCCCATCCCGCTCCGATTCCGAGAATCGCCCTTCGCAGGCGTGGCGTCAACATGCGCCCCCAGCCCAGCGGAAAATCGCCGTGTGCCGTTCTCCAGCGATTCGCCCGAGCATCGCCTTCGGTGCGCGACCTCGAGTATCTCATTCAGCTCCGAGATCTCGTCGAGCTCTCGGAGAATCGCCTTCGCCCTCTCACGATCGGTTTCGGACCAGCGGAACGCGTTGGAAGACATACGTGACACGTCATGCTCCGGCATGTTTCGTGCCGTTTTCGCTCGGCGGTCCAAACCAGCGAAAGGACTGAGTGTCACTCGCCTTCGGTCGTCCGAGGTTGGTCGGATCCCGACCAAGCGCTGGCCGGATCCGACCAACGAAGCGGGGTGTCGGGCACCGGACGGAGAACGGAGAAGGGGTGGCCGACTCGGCTTTAGTCTGGAGTTTCGGCGTAACGCGCGTTTTGACCGTCTCGTTGGTCCGCGCGGGCATGGCGCGCCAAATCGGGTGAAACGGGCGCGGCAGGTGGCGATTTTTCGTCGCGCGTAGCGTTCCGCGTTTTCCGTTTGTTTTTCTCCATACGCCACGCCGTCGCTCATGTTCAGCATGAAGTCGCGGCGGGGAAAAAGTTGCGCCTCCTTCCATTCGTCCCGTACCGCAAGAGTTGGGAAAAAACCTCCGCTGCGGCGGAGCAAACGCAAGGAGGCGCTGATGGCAAACACTATCAGGCGGATACGGAATTCTGTCCAAAAAATCACCGAGCGGGCTGGATTCACCGAGGCGCAACGGGAGCTCGCAGCGGACGTCGTGCAGGGAATTTCCCAAACGAGCACGAGCCATTTGAGCGAGATTGCTCGCGCACTGGACGAAGACGAAAAGCTGATCACGACGGAGCGGCGATTGTCGGAGGGCCTGGCTCGTCCCAGCATCGACCTCGAGGCGCTGGCGGATGCGTACCTCCAGCGTGTGGCCGGCGCCGCGCGCCGCATGCCGTTCGTCGCCGTCGATCCGACGGAGTTGGTCAAACCGTACGGACGCGCGTTCGAGAATCTCGATACCGTGCGCGACGCCAGCGATCGAGCCAAAGCGTTGGAGTCCGGCTATTGGACCGTCCGCATCGAAGCGCTCAACGACAACAACGACACCTTGCCGCTGTACACCGAGGTCTTCTCGACGAAAGCCGATGAATACGGCGACTGGAACACGACCTTCCTGGCTGCGGCTCAGCGCGTGCGTGACCGCCTCGGAAACGACGCGACTTGGATCTTCGACCGCGCGTTCGATGGCATCGAATGGATGCGCCACTGCGAAGCGCTCGAGTTGCCGTGGCTGATTCGCCAGCAGCAATCTCGGAACATCCGGCTCGCGAGCGGTGCGATCTACGAGATGCGCGTGTTTGCTTCGAGTCTCTCTCGTCCAAACCGGCTCGACATTCCGTACGTGGACAAGTCGACCCACGAGCGCAAGCACTTCGCAGTCCAGTTCGGCTTCGCGCCCGTGCGCGTGCCCGACCTCGATGCCGATCTCTTCATGATCGTCGTTCAGCGCCCCGCTCGCGAGCCGCTCGTTTTGCTCACCAATGTTCGCATCCGCACCGTGAAGCAGGCGGCCCAACTCGTTCGGGCCTACATGCGACGCTGGGGCATCGAAGATTCCATCCGCTTCTGGAAGCAGAAGACCGGCATCGAGGACTTCCGCGTCCGAAACTGGCACTCCATTCGCTATCTCGTCGCGCTCTCCATGATCTCGTGTGGCATTCAGGCGCTGATGTTGCTGACAAGACCCTCGCTCGCCCAGCGCTTCATCGACCGCGTCAAGGTCTTCATCACCGACGTTCCCTTTCGTCAGTACCGCCTCTGGGACGGTGTGCGTGACGCACTTCTCGTGGGGAGCTAGCGCAGCCGGTCGCCACCGTTCCGCTTCGACTTGCTTCCCTTGAGCTCTCACGCCGCCTCGGCGACCACGGCGTGACGCTCCAAAATCCAAAACGCACCGCCCCGATGGGGAAAGGGGGCGTGCTCGCTGCGCTGATCGCTTTTCGCCACAGCCGTCGGCTTCACGTTCGCATTGACCACCGCGATCAGCTCACGCCGAAACTCCAGGCTTTAGTGCCCGCGGTTCAGTTAGGATTGGACTGCCGGTCGTTTACGCCTCATGCGTCCAGGTCGGCGGGCAACCCGACGATCGGCACCTCACTTGCGATCTTCAACCGCATCGCCGGCTCGTAAGGGATCTGCGCGGGCAACCGGATGCCCGCGTCGAAGAACTCGTCCCGCAATTTCTTGAAGTGCCGACCAATCGCTCCCTCGACTCGCTCGAATAGCCTCTTGTCACCGTCGAGTGATGCCACGTGGAAACGTACGAGCCGACAGAGGTCGAGCACCTTCGGCGTTAGCGAGCTTGCGTGCTGGATGAACGCCGGCAGGGTCGCTGGCCAGGTCGCGCGCTCCGTGCTCGGGTGCCACAGCACGCGATTCTCGCCGCGCGCGAGCGCTTCGGGATCGTACACGTTGTACTCCCCGCAGAAGTACGAGCGCAGATGCTCGCCGGTGCGTAGCGCGAATCCGCGCTGCGTCTGACCTACGTACCAGGGTCGGTGCTCGCCGCTCACTTCGATCGTCCAGATGTAGACGCCGCACGCCTCGGCTGCGTCCGCCGTGAACAGGCAGGGATGCGGTCCGTCGTCGGTTGCCGCGTAGGGCCCCTTGAACTGAACCGACACTTCTTTTGCGGGCGTGTCGCTCGGCGCGGTCGGTTTGTCGATTCCGTAGTCGAGTGGCAGTCCGTAGAGAGCGTTCTGGACAGCCCTGAGCTCCGGGCGCACGAACTGCCGCAGATCCCAGTCCAGCATGTCGATGGCGCTTTCGAGCGTCTTCCACACGGAATCGCCGCGTTCTTCGTGTTCGTCCGGATCGTCCTCGACCGCCATCATGCCGTACCCAAGCAAGACATCGAACGGCGCGTGGCCCTGAAGCCGGAAACCAGCTCCGTCGCGAGCACAGGTCGCGGTGCAATCGGTGCCGGCCGCGTTTTTCGGCACGCTGAGTACGTAGCTCGTGTGCCGCTCGCCGAGCGCCTCGTTGATCGCGGAAAGTACGCGAGCATCGAACGCTCGATAGCGACCGCTGATCTCGCTCCCCCATGCGTACGCGGCCTTGCGCAACCGCCGCAGCTCGTCCTCGGCGAGCGGCCAGTCGAACTCTACGATTCGGCCCCGCACCTTGCGTGCCAGAGCGACCAGCTCGGCGACCTCCTCGTAGGATGTGGGTTTGACGGGTTCATCACGCCATCGAGTCGTTGCCTTCCCCGCACTCATAGTGACCTCCTCGTGGGCCGTTCAGTCTACCGGAACGTTGCGCCGCCGTGCGCCGTCGTTGTCGCTAAGCCGCGCGCCGGGAGAGCGCTTCTGGCCTTCTCGGCGCTCGCTGCGCGGACATTGATTGGCACACCCAGCGTTGCAGTGAACTGCTCACCGACGTACGAAGCTTGCGTGGATGCCACGAACGCGCTCGCTCCCGAAGACGCCGCACGCGCCGTGAAGGCGTTCATCGCCGCTGCGAACTGGAGGTTCGCTCGAACGATGTGGAAGTGGCCGCATTGGTACGTCCTCGACAAGTGGCACCCGCACCATCGTGGGGCGTTTCGCGAGCTCGCCCGCAGGATCGTCGAGGAGGGCCGAGAAGAACGCTGGGCCGGCACGGACGAGTACCCGTGCAGCCCGCGTGTCGATCGTTACTACGTGATCGGCACGTACAAGTACTGGGCGTGGCCAGGGGCAACGCTCGACGAGATCTTTTTGATCAACCGCGCGCGGCTCGACGGGAAGGGGCCCGCCGACGGGTTTGAGCTGTAGGTTGGGGCTCGTTGGCTGACCCGCGCAAGCCTCGATAGCCATCTCGTCCGCCACATATCGTTGCCGGAAAAGCGCGAACTCTTACCTGGCCTCCGACCGCACGCGCGACACGTACGAGCCGCTGAAGCGAAGTCCCTTCCGCGCACCCGCCGCGACCACGGACTTGATGGGCATCGTTGGTGGCTGCTCGAGGATGAACGTGGCTTTCGCCGTCCGCTTTCCGTTGGACTTGCGAGCCCTGGGCGGTCGTGGGCTTCCAGCGCGAGCTCCGAACGTCGACTCGACTTCCTGCAAGACCTCGCGCGCTCGTGCCAGCCCAAGCTCGGCGATCGCCCGGCGGAGATCGACCTCGGCGCCACGATTTGCATGAGCACCACCCGTCACGCCCCGCTTTCGAGCCTTCGCTTTGTCCGACGAGCGAATCACGTAAACATACCGCTCGGTCAACCGGATGCCTGCCTTCTTAGCGGCGGCGACGACGTTCTTTGGCCGGCGTCCCCGGTGACATGTTGCGCACGAATTCGGACTTGTTGGGCTGTACCTTCTTCGGTCGGGCCATCAGCCTCCGCTATCAGCGGGCGCGCGTCGCCGTCAAGTCGCGCTTGAGGGATGCCCGTTTCCGAACCTGGTCCCAGACCGCACCCGTCCGGATGGCCGCGACCACCTGCTCCAGGTCATGGAGCGGCACGCGGTCGAAGGCGTCCGCCTTTCGTCCCACGATCCGAAACGCGGCGAACGGTGCGACGACGTGACGAAACTCCAACGCGCCATTCGGCAGCACCAGGACTGTGGTCGAAACGCGACCAGCGCCCGTGTGAAATATCTCGACGCCCCCAGCGGGGAGCTTGCATCGCCGGGCAAGAGCCCGAGCCCACGCGAGTGCGTCTCGTGCCAACTTGCGTTTCGCGGCTCGAGTACGCGCCTGCTCACGCGCATCCGCGCGTTCGCGGATTCGCTCAGCTCGTCGCGCCTTCTCCTCGTGAGTTCGCGCTCGGGTGAGTAGGCACCGGACGTCCTTCGGCACGTGAATGGGCATGGCTGTCTCCTCATCGTCGGCGGCGAAGTGCCGCTCCGGCTTTGCCACCTTGCGCATGGGCAGGTTGGCAGGGCTTCGCAGGGCCGGGTCCCTCAGCCGCTTCGTGATGACGGCTGAAGGATAGCACCCACGACCATGAGTGATTCGTAGCAACGAGTTCCGCGCTTCGTCGCCGGGAGCCAGGGCTTGATCTCCAGGAAACGAGCGCGGAAGTTGCCCATGTGGGGAAGCGCGCGCTTCGGGTGGACGCGATCGAGTCGGTGGCGGCTGCGGAGCGGCGAGACAACCGCTGTTGGAGCTGGGATCACGAGCGGGATCCAGAGCGAGTGCCCGGAGTAGGATTCGGCTCACGCCAGATGCCGAACACGCCCAGGCGCCCGGTGCGCAAGAAGTCGCTTGCACTGACCCATCGGGCGCTCTCGCGCGAGTGGCACCCAACGAAGAACGGTCGGCTCCGTCCGTCCGACGTGAGCTCTGGCAGCGGATACAAGGCTTGGTGGCGCTGCCCGCGCGATCGCAAGCACGAGTGGCAGGCATCGATCGGCAACCGAGCACGGGGTCGCGGCTGCCCGTGCTGTGCCGGAAACGTGGTCACCAAGGACCGCTCGTTCGCCGCCAGCCATCCAGAGCTCGCGAAGCAGTGGGACAAAAAGCGTAACGGAACGCTGACTCCGAGCGATGTGAGCTCCGGTTCCGGAAGGAACGTCTGGTGGAAGTGTTCCCGCGGTTTCGACCACGTGTGGCGGACGACTGTTGGCGCTCGCGCTCGCGCTCGCGGCGATGGCTGCCCGATGTGCGCGGGCCAACGTGCATCGCTCGCCACCTCGCTCGATCAGCGATACCCGCACGTCGCCCGGTTCTGGCATCCGACCAAGAACAAGAAGCTCACGCCAATGGACGTCCTGCCCGCCTCCCACCGTAAGGTCTGGTGGCGCTGCCGGAGGGATCCCGACCACGAATGGCAGGCTCCGGTCCAGCGGGTCACCCGGGCACGAAACGTGTGCCCCTACTGCGACCTCCGGCGGCCGAGCAAGACGAGCTCGCTCGCCGCAAAGTTCCCGCGCATCGCGAAGGAGTGGCATCCCACGAAGAACGGGGCGCGCCGCCCCGAGGACATAACGCCCGGATCACACGACCGAGTCTGGTGGCGCTGCAACCGGAACGGGAAGCATGAGTGGCGCGCGCGGATCCAGACGCGCACGCGAACGGATCAGGGCTGCCCCGAGTGCGCGCGCGACCGCATCCGCGATCGCTCCATAGTCGTCTTGTTTCCCCGCATCGCACGCGAGTGGCACCCCACGAAGAATCGCACCGGACCCGAGTTGGTTGCGCCGGGCTCGAACCAGCGCGCCTGGTGGCGTTGCACCAAAGACCAGCGACACGAGTGGGCCACAGCCGTCCAGAACCGCACGAGAATCGGCAGCGGCTGCCCCTATTGCCGCGGAATGCGGGCGACCGCGGATCATTCGCTAGCCACGAAATTCCCGGCCGTTGCTCGCGAGTGGCATCCGACCAAAAACGGAGACCTGGCGCCCGCCGACGTCACTCCGCGCTCGGGCCGAAGCGTGTGGTGGCAATGCAAGAAGGACGCGAGACACGTCTGGCGCGCGCGAGTCGCGAATCGCGCACACCCCAAGTCCACGTGCGTTTTCTGCGTGGGCCAGCGCGTGCTCGCGCAGGAGTCGCTCGCGGCGCACTATCCTCGATTGGCGAAGGAGCTCGATCGTGTGAAGCACGGACGCGGACCCGACGAGATCTCCGCCCGCAACACCAAAGTCCTGTGGTGGCGCTGCGCGAAGGGACCTGATCACGAATGGCGCGCAAAAATACGCGTTCGTGCCGCGGGTCGGGGCAAGTGTCCGTTTTGCGAGGGCAAGCGGGTATCGGTCACGAATTGCCTCGCGACGGTGTTCCCAGAGATCGCGCGCGACTGGCATCCGACCAAGAACGGACGCGCGACACCACGCGAGGTGCTCGCGACGTTGCCGAGCCCCGCGTGGTGGCAATGCCGGCGCGGCCACGCGTGGCGTGAACCGGTCCGAGGCCGCTCGCTACGGAAATCGGGCTGTCCCGTGTGTAGCCGGAGGTTGCCCGAGCGGAATAGCTCTCAACGCTGTTGAGAGTTTCGGAATGTGCCCGCAGGAATCGGCCATGCCCCCGGCCAGACGAAGTGGCGCGAATAGGAGCGCGGATGAGAGAAGCGATCGGGGAGGTGGGGCTGGTGAGAGCGCGGGGCATCCTGCGGGAAATCGAGCGAAAAATCGGTCGATGAACCGGACTCCGTCGGACAGGCAATGTCCTACCGTTGGCGGCACCGGGTTTTCGTTTCGAGGTGCCCGATTTAGGCTCCAGCTGACCGGATGGAGTTCGCCGACCTCGAAGCCTTGAAACGCACGCACCCTGCGTGGCGCTTGCTCGCCGCCGATCACGCGCCGATGATCATCGGATTCCTGCACGCGGCATTCGTCGCTCCGAACGTGCGTAGCACGTCCCAGCATGCGCTCGCCGCAGCGCTCGACGACTACCTCCAGCGCCTTCGCACGGAACGCGGCGAGGACGCGTTTCCGAGAAGCGCGATGCAATACTTGGAAGCGTGGGCAAGCAACGATCACGCCTGGCTACGGAAATACTACGTACCCGGCGACGACGAGCCTTGGTTCGACATCACGCCGGCAACGGAGAAAGCCATAGAATGGCTGGTGAGCCTCAGCCAGCGCGAGTTCGTTGGAACGGAATCGCGTTTGAAGATGGTGTTCGATCTATTGCGCCAGATCGTGGAAGGAACGGAGCTCGATGCCGACACGCGGGTCGCGGAGCTGAGGAAGCGCCGCGCAGCCATCGACGCAGAAATCCAACGTATCCGTGAGGGACGTGTCGAGCTCATGGATTCCACGCAGGTGAAGGATCACTTTCAGCAGGTGGTCGCTACTGCTCGCGGTTTGCTCTCCGATTTCGAGAGGTCGAGCAGAACTTTCGTGATCTCGATCGTGTTGTCCGAGAGCGCATCGCTACCTGGGACGGCAGCAAAGGCGCCCTTCTCGGCGAGATCTTCGGCGAACACGACGCGATCCGCGACTCGGATCAGGGCAGGAGCTTCCGCGCGTTCTGGGATCTCTTGATGTCACCCGCTCGGCAGGATGAGCTATCGAAACTTCTCGAACGCGTGTTTTGGCTGGAAGCCGTGCAGGAACTCGGCCCCGATCGCCGCTTGCTCCGTGTTCACTACGATTGGCTGGAAGCAGGTGAGGTGGCGCAGCGCACGGTCGCTCGTGTGTCGGAGCAGCTCCGGCGTTACCTGGATGACCAAGCCTGGCTCGAGAATCGCCGTATTGTGGAGTTGATCCGTGGAATCGAGCAGCGCGCTCTCACGCTTCGTGATCGTATTCCACCTGGCGATGTAATGGAGGTCGACGCTCCCGCACCAGAAATCCGGCTGCCTTTGGAGCGACCGCTGTTCAGTCCTACCCACCCTCCTCGCATCGCGAGCGATGACATCGTCGAAGGGGAGCCCGAGTTCGCTTCGGACGCACTGTTCGACCAGGTGTACGTGGACAAGACTCTGCTCTTGGCACACATCCGGCGAGCTCTTCAAACGCGGAGTCAGGTCTCGCTTACGGAGCTCGTCGAAGCCAACCCTCTCGAACACGGGTTGGCCGAGCTCGTGGCCTACCTGAGCCTCGCCGTCGATGACGAGAGAGCCGTCATCGACGAGGAACGACCCGAGACGGTGGTGTGGAACGATTCGGAACGCGGGCAACTCCAGGCGACGATGCCGCTCGTGCTGTTCACGCGCTGAAGGTGATGTGATGGGCAATGTAGCCACAGAGACGAATCTTTCTCGACTGCTCATCCTCCTGATGAAGGGCGTGACCTACCGCGATGCGGACGAGTCGCTCTGGCAAACTCTGCTCCAGACCCAAGCTAGCGTCCGCGACTATGTCGCCGTGCTCGGTCTCGAGCTCGTCCTCGACGAAGCGGAGGGTCACGCCTACCTACGTCAACGCCCCGCGGTCGGAGGGGAACTCGAAGTTCCGAGGCTGGTTCCACGAACGTCCGCTCGGGTATCACGTGAGCTTGCTTCTCGTTGCCTTGCGAAAGCGACTCGCCGAGTTCGATGCGAGGAGCGGAGAGACTCGCCTCGTACTAGGACGGGAGGAGCTGGTCGACCTCGTGCGCGTTCTTCTGCCCGCATCGGTTAACGACGCCAAGTTTTTCGATCGCATGGATGGCCATATCAACAAGATCATCGAGCTCGGGTTCCTCCGCCGGTTGCGCGGCAGAGACGATCAGTTCGAGGTGCAGCGCATATTGAAAGCGTTCGTCGATGCGGAGTGGCTGAGCGACTTCGATCAACGGCTTGCCGAGTACCGCGAGCATGCGACGGAGGTCGGCCAATGACGGAGACGAGCGCCCCCGTCGTAGATCTCGTTCCACGCATCGAACGCACGGGGTTCCGTCTCGAACGGCTGGAGGTCTTCAACTGGGGAACGTTCGACAAACGCATCTGGGGTCTGGATGCGCGCGGCGCGAACACGCTGCTCACCGGAGACATCGGGTCGGGCAAATCCACGCTGGTCGACGCGCTCACCACGCTGCTCGTTCCGCCAGCCAAACTCGCGTACAACAAGGCCGCGGGTGCGGAGACGAGGGAGCGCACGCTCCGTTCGTACGTACTCGGCCATTACAAGGCGGAACGGACCGAGAGCGGCGTGGGAGCAAAGGCAGTCGCGCTCCGGACGCGCGACGACTATTCCGTCGTCCTCGCGCGCTTCACGAACGAAAGCATCACCGAAACGGTGTCGATCGCGCAGGTGTTCTGGTCGAAGGACGTTCGAGGGGCAACCGGCACGCCTGTTCGTCGTCGCCGATGAACCACTCTCGATTGCCGAACAGTTCTCGAACTTCGGTAGCGCTATCAGCGATCTGAGGAAAAGGCTCCGCCGCTCGGGTTTCGAGGTGCACGACAGCTTTCCCCCGTATGGAGCGGCATTTCGGCGGAAACTCGGTATCGACAACGAGCAAGCACTGGATCTGTTCCATCAGACAGTATCGATGAAATCGGTGGGAAATCTGACGGACTTCGTGCGACAGCACATGCTGGAGCCAGCGCCGATGGCAGCGCGCATCGCCGCACTCATCGGCCACTTCGACGATCTGAGCCGCGCGCACGGAGCGGTGGTCAAAGCTCGTGCGCAGATCGAACTGCTCGAACCGCTCGTGGGCGATTGCCATCGTCATGCGGCACTCACTTTTGAGGTCGAGGGCCTTCGTTCCTCCCGGGAGGCACTTCACCCCTGGTTCGCCCATGCAAAGAAAGTCCTGTTGGAGGGTCGACTCGAGAAGCTCGGTGCTGAGGTGTCTCGTCTGGAAACGCGTGCCGCCGCCTTGGAGGAAACGCTCACCAGAGGACAGCGCGATCGCGACGAGCTCGTGCGCTCGATTTCCGAGAACGGGGGTGACCGTATCGAACGCTTGAAAGACGAGGCGCAGCGGCTCGAAAACGAGCTCCTCCAGCGGAGAGAGCGCGGAAAGAAGTACGACGAGCTTGCGCGGAGTGCGGGGCTTGGTCCGGCGTCGGATGCGGACGCGTTCCAGGCAAATCGCCGCGCGATCGATGGTGCACTGCCAGAAGTGGAAGACGAACGCGCCCGACTCCAAAACCAACGAACGGAGGCGGACGTTGGGTTTCGAGAGCTCCGAGCCGAGCACGGTGAAGTCGAGCGTGAGCTCGATTCACTCCGGCAGCGCGCATCGAACGTCCCAGCGCGTATGCTCGAGCTCCGCCAGCGCCTATGCGACGGGGTCGGGCTCGCCGACGCGGATCTGCCGTTTGCCGGTGAGCTGCTTCAAGTTCGCGACGACGAACGGGACTGGGAGGGTGCTACCGAGCGTCTGCTTCACAACTTTGCACTGTCGCTCCTCGTTCCGGAAACCTCGTATGCACGGGTCGCGGAGTGGGTGGACGACACGCACCTCCAAGGCAGGCTGGTCTACTATAGAGTCCGACCCCAAAAGGCAGCCGAGCACATCTCCCTCTCTTCGATGTCGCTCGTCCGAAAGCTGTCCATCAAACCCGATTCGGGTTTCTATGCCTGGCTCGAGTCCGAGGTCGGTCACCGCTTCGACTATGCCTGCTGCGATACGCTCGATGCGTTCCGCCGCGAACAACGCGCCATCACCCGCGCTGGGCAGATCAAGGGGTCGCGGGAGCGGCACGAAAAGGACGACCGAACGAGGATCGACGACCGCTCGCGTTACGTTCTCGGCTGGTCGAACGAAGCCAAGATCGCAGAATTCGAGCGGCGTCAGCGTGATCTCGAGACACGGCTCCAGGCCGGGGCAGACCAGATCGTCGTGCTGGATACTGCGCTGGAGGCCAACTCGCAGCGACGCGATCGACTGAAGGCGCTCGCAGTGTACGACAGCTTTCGCGACCTCGACTGGAAACCGCTGGCAACGCAAATCCAATGTATCGAGGAGGAACGAAAACGCCTCGAGTCCGAGTCTGATGTCCTCCACGCTCTCCAGACACGCCTCGCGGAACTGAACGCAGAGCTCCAGCAATCCGCCGCAGCCGCAACGACCATGAGAGAAGCTCTCGGCGCCGCTCGCACCAAGCACCAGGACGCCACGCGACTCGTGGAGGAATGTGTCTCCCTCCTCCGGGAGACACCCCCGCAAGTCATCGAGAGCTTCGACGCACTCGACGCGCTCGTGCACGAAGCTCTTGGCTCGAAGTCTTTGACGGTCGAATCCTGCGACAACCGTGAACGGGACGTGCGGGACTTCATTCAGACCAAGATCGATGCCGAAGACAAGAAGCGAGCTCGCCTTGCCGAGAAGATTGTCCAGGCAATGCAGGCGTACCGAGCCGCCTATCCCGCCGAGACTCGCGAAGCCGACGCGAGCGTGGATGCGGCTCCTGAATACGAAGTGATGCTTCTGCAACTGCGGGAAGACGACCTTCCGCAATTCGAAAAGCGCTTCAAGGACTTACTCAACGAGAACACGATCCGGGAAGTCGCGAACTTCCAGTCGCAACTCTTGCGCGAGCGCCAGACCATCAAGGAGCGGATCGACACGATCAACCGTTCTCTTCGTGAGATCGACTACAATCCAGGCCGTTACATGGTGCTCGAGCCCGAGCTGACCACGGATGCGGAGATCCGCGACTTTCAGCAAGATCTACGCTCTTGCACGGAGGATTCACTCACGGGTTCCGAAGACGATGCGTACTCGGAATCGAAGTTCCTCCAGGTCAAGGGGATCATCGAGCGCTTCCGCGGCCGGGACGGCACGACGGAGCTCGACAAGCGTTGGACCAACAAGGTGACGGACGTCCGCAGTTGGTTTTCGTTCGCGGCGTCCGAACGATGGCGAGAGGACGATCGCGAGCACGAGCACTACACCGATTCGGGCGGGAAATCCGGTGGCCAGAAAGAGAAGCTCGCCTACACCGTGCTTGCGGCGAGCCTCGCCTACCAATTCGGTCTGGAGTGGGGCTCTCCGCGGCAGCGATCCTTCCGATTCGTGGTGATCGACGAGGCGTTCGGTCGCGGATCCGACGAATCCACGCGCTACGGTCTCGAGCTCTTCGAGCGGCTCCAGCTTCAACTGCTGATCGTCACGCCGCTGCAGAAGATCCACGTTATCGAGCCACATGTCGAGAGCGTAGGGTTCGTGCACAACGAGGACGGTCGCCGATCCATGGTGCGCAATCTCACCATCGAGCAATATCGCGCGGAGCAGGCGGCGCACAGCGCGTGACGAAGCAGCCCGCGTGGACCACCCCGGCCGACGCGAAGGCGGAAATTCTGCGGCTGTGGGATCGTGGCCGCCTGCTTGCCTCCGAGCTCGCCGAAGTGCCGCTCTTCCCGCGTAAGCTCGCTCTTCGGCGCCCGGGCGCGCGAGCTCTGCTCGATCGTTTCGACGAGGTGCGCGCATGGATCAAGGACCTCGAAGCGGGCGCACGTTCGGCGACAGGCTCCGGCTACGATATCGTTTGGACGGAGATCCAACACCGCCAGCTCGGCAGAAATCGCGTACCGTCAGCGCTCATTGTCCCGACGCGCCAGGACGCGCTCGCCTTCATCGGGAAGCTGCGACAGGCTGCGCGATTCGACGCCTTCGCAAGCGCCACGATGGAGCGCTTCCCTGCGCTCCGGGAATGGATAACGAAGAAGCCCCTCGTGGTGCTCGAACATGCGAGCGACTGGGAGCGCGTCCTTGCGGTGCTCGAGTGGTTTTCCCATCATCCCCGCCCGGGCGTGTATCTGCGTCAGATCGACGTGCGGGGCGTGGACACGAAGTTCATCGAAACTCACAGGGGACTCTTCATCGATCTGCTCGACCGCGTCCTGCCGCCGGAAGCCATCGACACGTCAGCACGCCGCCGCTTCGAACCACGCTACGGTCTCCTCTCCAAGCCCGTCATGGTTCGACTGCGACTCCTCGACGAAACGCGACGCATCTCGGGCCTGTCGGACATCACCACGCCGGTCCGCGAGCTCGCGTCCATCGAGCTGCCCGTCCGGCGGGTGTTCGTCACCGAGAACGAGCTCAACGGGCTCGTCTTCCCACAGCTTCCGGACAGCGCCGTCGTGTTCGGCCTGGGCTACGCCCTGGACCCGCTGGCAGAAATACCGTGGCTCGCCCGAAAAGAGATCCACTACTGGGGCGACATCGACACGCATGGCTTCGCGATCCTGGATCGCCTCCGCGGCATGTTTCCGACAGCGCGTTCATTGATGATGGATCGCGAAACGCTGCTCGAGCATCGCGCTCTATGGGTCGAGGAGTCGGACAGGCATCTCGGACCCTTGCGGAGGCTGACTCCGACGGAAGCGTCGCTCTACGAGGATCTTGCGAGCGACCGGCTCGGACCCCGGATTCGTCTGGAGCAAGAGAGGATCTCGTTCAGTTGGATGACGGCAGAGCTGGCACGGCTGGCTATTGAAAAGACGGAACAAATCTGATCGATTCCTCGGATCGAGAGCGTTTGCGCCAACGGGTACCGGCAGAACGCGTTCGCCAACTGGATCTGTCGCGGAGTCCGGCACTCGGGCTCGAGCAGCCGCGGGCTGGCCACCAGGATGCTCGCCGATCGCGCACGCGAGTCCCGTGGGGCAGAACACGCCCGGAAATCCACGGTGTGCGCAGACTTCGTAGTCTGCGGAGAGAGTGCGCGACACATGAAATCGATGCGCGAGCGAATCGAGCTTGCAAAAGCCGGGAAAATAAGTGGAGGCGCCGGGAATCGAACCCGGGTCCGCGAGGCATTCCTTCAATCCTCATTCACGTGCGTAGTCGCGATTGACCCCGCGACGAGGCTTCGTGGATTCGGCCACGACCTAGCTTTCGCTTATCTCGACCAACGCTACTGAAAGCGATTCACGCGGCCCAGCCTTAGTGATTGACGCCCTTCCGCTACCAGGACGATCTCACGGTTGGACGGCTCTACGGTTTTTTAGGCCGCGAGAGCGATTGCGTTATCGTTCGCAATTGGTACGGCTCGGTTTTGAGCTGGGCCGAGTGCCAGCGCACGCAAATTGAAGTTCAGTCCCCACGTCGAAACCGATCGCCCCCGTAGTTGTGAATTGGGGGAAGGCGGTGTGTGGTGGCTGCAATCTACGGACTTTTTGCCGAATGGCAAGGCGGAGACTCTTGGGGAAGCTCAGGGAAGCTCAGATTTCGTCCCCGCCCGCATCGCAGGCCGCGCCGTTCGGACGCGAATCACCATCGTGATCGCGGCCTCCGAGGGTGGATGTGCAGTACCCACCGGACTCGCCTTGGTCGATCGCGGGGGAACCGGCTTGCAGATGAAAGCCGTCCGGCCCGCCCAAGCCCAGCGCTTCGGTACCGTACAGCGTGCCAATCACCACGCTGTCCGTCCCGCACGAGTAGGTGTTGTCGTTTTGCCAGACGTTGGCGGTGTGGGTGCCGGCGCATGAGTAAAAACCTGGCCGCGGACCGAGATTTCCGATCCACGACATGCCCGTCAACGTCGTGCAACCGTTGGAAGTCGGATCGCCGGGGGTGTTGCGAAACGTGTTGTACGCAAAGGTGAAGGTCGAGCAGTCGGTTACGTTGCCGTGGATCGAAAAAGTCGTGTTGTCGGCGGAGCCGAAGAAGTTGTTCTGGAACGTGAGGTTCGTGGGATCCCCGGGATCCGTGTTCACGTTCGTGATGAACACACTCGAGGTGTTGGAGTGATCCCCGTCATCGAACGTCGAATTTTGCAGGCTGATGAAGCTCGTATTCGCGTCGATGCGCACCATCTCGAGGTGAAACCCGTTGCTGCTGCCGGAGCAGGGCGTGGGGTCGAAGTCCTGCGGGTGGAACGTGACACCGTCGATCAGAACGTGGTCGGCATCCTGGATGAAGAAAGGCTCCGCATCCCCCGAATTGCAGCTGCGCTTTCCACCGGTGGTGCCGGAAGCGCCGAGCTCGCCGCCGTGCCAGGTGACGTTGCTTCCGCTCAAGAACGCTGAAACGTAATCGCCGTGGAGTGCGACATCCTCGAGCGTCACGTCGTTGCCGCCGTTGTTCCAACCGCCGGGAGCGTGTTCGACACCAACGTCCACGCTGACATGTCGGAGCGTGAGATTGTCTCCATTCGTCTCGAGCCCGCCGAGAGTGACGCCGTCCTCACCGATCACGGTGCAACCAGGCGTTGGTGCGCTCGCGTCGACGGTTTGTGAGGCGTAGCCGCCGGACTTCATCACGACCGTGTCGCCGGCTTGGCAAGCGGCGATCGCAGCCGCGATCGAATCACACGCGGATGCATCATCGTAATCGGCGGGGCTGTCGGAGCGCGTGCAACTTCCGCCGTCGAGATCTATCCAGAGATTGGCCCCGCTCGGCGTCACACCGCCGGAGCCGCCGCTGCCGCCTTGGGGAGAGCCAGCCGAGCCGCCGCTGCCACCCGTGCCCGTCACGCCACCGGTGCCGCCGGCTGCCGAAGTCCCGCCGGATCCGCCGTTGGATCCGTTGCTCGGGTCGGGATCGGACTGGCACGCCGTCGTCCCGAGCAGGAAGGCGACGCCGAGCGCTGCGTTTCGCGTGAGGCTGCTCATCATGGCGACACCGGCGAAACGGCAAATGCAATCTTGGCGATCCCCGCAATCTTGACGCCGTCGAGCACGTGGATCACCTGCCCCCAGCTCACGCGGCGATCGGCCTTGATGACCGCGCGAACGTCCGGATCCTTGTCCAACGAGAGACGAGCCAGGCGAACGAGCTCCTTGTCGTCCGTGATGGGGCTCCCGTTGACGGTCATGCTGCCGTCGGCTTCCAGACTGACGACAAAAACCGTCGACACCTGCTGGTGAGTCGTCGCTTCCGGCACATTGCCTTCTGGCTCGGGAGGCGGCAGGTCCGGGACTTCTCCCGCCTTGGGAAGATCGTACGGGATTGCGGAGATACCGCTCGCCGAAGGGGCAGCCGTCGGCGTGGAAGTCGCAGGAGTCGCGGGCTCGGCGCGCCCTCTTCCGCCTTCGGCGACCCGCGGCGCGGGCTCTGCACATGCCACGAGGGCGAGCGATGCGATGCCGGCGAACGCCCGGGCGATCAGGGAGTGCACGCCGTCGGTCCGTTTGGACAATTGGTTGGGATGCACCCCAGATTGGGACCCGCGAAGCCCGTCAGGTCGACCTCGTAACCGCAGGTGCCATTCGGGCGACAGCAACCCGGGAAAAACGCCGCCGTGCCGTTGAGCGGGCTGGTGAAATCGTACTGGGGACAACCCGTATTCGCCGATCCGGGCTGGGCGAGCTGGTAGCAACCCGCTGGGACGGAGATCAAACCTCCGATCGCGCTCGTGACTTCCAGGCCACATGTATTCGGCGTTGTCGGGCAACAGGGGTCCACGTTGATCAACCCTCCGATGTTGTATGACTGACACGAGGCACTTCCACATGCGCAGGAACTGCCCGAGCACGCGCTGCCGCCACTCGGTGCGGGAGGACACTGCGCTCCGCCGCCGCTTCCGCCGACTCCACCGCTGGCGCCGACTCCACCGCCGGCGCCGACTCCGCCGCTGGCGCCGACTCCACCGCTGGCGCCGACTCCGCCGCTCGCGCCCACTCCACTGCTGCCGGCAACTCCGCCGCTCGCGCCGACTCCGCCGCTCGCGCCAACGCCGCCGGTGTTCACTCCACCGCTCCCGCCAACTCCGCCGGTATTGCCGACTCCGCCGCTCGCACCGACTCCGCCGGTATTGCCACCGCCGCCGATGTTTCCGGAGCCACCGCACGCTCCTCCATCGGGGCATACGAAGCCTCCGCTGCTCCCGCCGCTGCCGCACCCGAGCAAGAAAACCGCACACGCCCACGTCAATTGCCGCACAGACATGCCGTCATCGTTACGCAAGTTGGGCTCTTCGTCACGTGGGAAGGTGTAGGGCCTCCGACGTAAGGCCAGCGAAAGCCGCGTTGCGGGCAGTCGCGAGCTCAGGTACTCGAAAGCTCGTGAAGCTCGAGGCCTTGATTCAGATGCCCGCGGCGTGGACGGGCACCGCGGATCGCTTCGGGGTGCACCTGTTCGAGGGGAAGGTGAGCGTTTCGGACATGGGGCGGCTCGAAGTCATGGGGACGCGCTGGCACCGGAAGAATCCTGGCAACACCGTCGAGCTGGTGATCATCTTTCCGAGCGACGCGCGCATGACCAGTGAGGAGCGCACGCGCATGGCGGAGCTCATCAAGCGCTGGCAGGATCGGCGCATTGCCTCCGCGACGACGATCTTGGCAGAGGGGATCGGGGGTGCGATGCATCGAAGTGTTCTGACCGGACTCTTTCTCTTGGCGCCGCCGCCGCATCCCGCAAAGGTGTTTGGCAAGGTTGCCGAGGCAGTGAAATGGCTGACCCCCCATGTTCAATCCGTTGCCGGGCCGGCCGCGACTCGGGACGCGATCCAGTCTGCGGTAGACGATTTCTGCGCTGCTTTTCAACGACGAGAGACGTGACCGTCAGCCGTTGGCTTCGCCTGCCGGTGGCGGGAGCTCTTGCCCGATCAGCCGCTGAAGCTCGCGCTCGATCGCAGCTCGCAGCTCCTCGCCACAGAGCCGTACCAATCGATTGAACGGCATCTGCTTGGCGAGAGAGCTCGCGATGCGATACCCGATGTAATACCCAACGCGTTTTGGAACATCGTCCCGCTGTCCCGCGCCCAGAAAGAAGTCGCGGAAGTCTTCCTCGCGCGCGTCATCGAGCACCCGGAGAAGATCCCGCGCGAGAGCCGGTAGCTTGGCGTCCGCTTCCGACTTCATTTCGTCGCTCAGCGTGAGCTGTCGCAAAGTCGCCTTGGGATTGAGGTGATGCGAGACGTAGACCGCGAGCCCCTCGGTCCAGAGCGGCGGCCAGAGACCGTTGGGCCCCTCCTCGGTGGGCTCCGGCATCTTGCAGAGCTCGGCGTGGTGCAGGTGGAACAGCTCGTGATGAAAGAGCGCAGCGAGGTTCGCTTCCTTTCCATACAGGAGTGCAATCTTGTCGATGCCGAACAGGAGCGCGAGCGCACCGTCGACCTTGCGCACTGCGCCATCGAACGCGTCGACGGAAATCGTGAAGTACACCGTGCCGTCCCAGTGCATGTCGGGAAACACCTGGCGAAAGCTCTGGTCGAACCGTTCGAGATCGCTCTTCACGCTCCCGCTGAGGGCGCGCATCACGTCGATTCGTCCGTCGAGGCTCGCGAGCCAATCCGGAAGACGACCTTCGAGCTCGTCCGGGTTCATGGGATCCCGACCGATGACGCCGTCCTGGAAGAGAGCGGGATTTGGGGCGATGACCTCCGAGCGAAATCCGGCGAGTCGTGCGGCAGGTGCGGCGCTTCCGTATCGATCCCAGAATTTCCAGAACGGCGCGGTCGCGTCGACCACGCGATAGCTCCGCTGGGATTTTGCGGGAGTGACGACCGGCGGGGGATTCGGCCTGGCCGGCACCGATTGAGTTGGCGCGCAGGCGCACAGGCTCGCAATGACGAGGGTGGGGAGCCCGATCCGCGACATCGCGGGTAGGGTACTGCCGGCGCCTGCCCTGCCCACGTGGTATTTTCCTGAAGTGCACGGGGGTAAGATCGCAGTCGCCACACTCCTCGCAGTGACCGCGAGCGCGAACAGCGCCGCGGCGGACGGCTTCGCGGGAGGTGGCGGTGGGGTGAGCACGGCGTATCGCGGGGATGGCGTCGGCTATGGCCTCCGCGGTTTTGGCTGGTGGACACCGAGTGAGCTCGCACTCGGCATGACGGGCGAATATCTGGTCGTGCCGTCGCAACGGGAAATGAGATCCCTCACGTTCCTGGGGCTGGGGCTCGGGTTCGGTCCGGGCCACGATCAGGACAGCGACACCCGCGGGATGGTCTGGCTTTCGTTGGGCGCCGGCTACGCCGAAGGAGCCTGCTCGAGCGGCCTCGGTACGGAGATCGGAACGCGTCTCGATCAGCGCGTGGCACGATGGGTTCGCGCGGGGGCCGGCATCTCCTTCGTGGTCGTTGGCGACGGGTGCAAGAGATCGATCGACGATTCCAGTATGGGGGTCGGTGACAGCTCGGAGCCCGAAGTCTTGAGCCTCGCGCTGCTCGTAACCTTGGATCTCTCATTCGACATCGGCGCCAATTCCCACAGGCCCTGACAGAAAAGTAAAAATCCGGGTACGCTCCCTCCCCGTGACGACCCGACTTGCGATGACTCGAGCAGCGGCGGTGGGACTGCTCCTTTGCTTTGCGGCTTGCCAGTCGAGTCGCTCCCGCGACTTCGCTGCGCCTGAGGCTCCGCCAACCGCAGGAAGCACGGCGAGCTCCGCTCCGAGCTCGAGGGTAGCGCTCACGGACGCGGGCGCTCCTCCGACGAAGCCGACCAAGCCGGAGCCGAAGCGCCCGTACAGCGTGCTCTTCTTGATGATCGACGCGCTGCGCGCGGACATGCCGTGGGCTGGTTATCCCCGGGACATCGCTCCCTGGCTCACGCAGTTTGCCGGGAAGGCGACGCTCTACCCACGCGCGTATTCGCTCTCGAGCTACACCGCCAAGAGCGTGGTTCCGACCCTCGTCGGCAAGTATCCGAGCGAGATGAAGCGCGACGGGATGTTTTTCACTCGCTGGGGCCAGGACAACGTCTTCCTCACCGAGCGCGCCCAATCCCACGGCATCCGGACGATGGCGGGCAATGGGCACGGCTATTTCTTGCCGCCCTACGGCGTGAATCAAGGCTTCGACGACTACCGCCTGCTCAAGGGAACGTTCCTGGACAACACCGGCGTTCAGGACGTGAACAGCGATCGCTTGAACGAGCTCGCCAAAGAGATGCTGTCCGATCCGAAGAACGTCGACCCCAAGGGTCAGAAGCCCTTCTTTGCGTACTTCCATTTTCTCGATCCCCATTACCGATATGTGAAGCACAAGGACGACCCCGACTTCGGAAACCGACGTCGCGATCTGTACGACAACGAGGTTCACTTCACCGATCGCTGGGTCGGAGATCTCGTCGATTGGGCCCTCCGGCAGCCGTGGGGAAAAATCTGGCTGTCGTCATCACCGCGGATCATGGCGAAGGGTTTGGCGAGCGCGGCCAGTTTCGTCACGCGTACGAGCTGTGGGAGAGCCTGGTGCGCGTGCCGCTCTTCATCCACGTGCCCGGTGCACCGCCCCGGACGATCGAGCTTCCCCGAAGTGCGATCGATCTCGCTCCCACCATGGCGGATCTCCTGGGCATGCCCACCAGCGATTACCGCGGCAAGAGCTTGGTGCCCGAGGTCTTTGGTGCCGAAGCAACGCCGCGGCCGGTGATCGCGGACCTTCCCCGCTGCAACTTGATGGACAAGCGCCGGGCGCTGATCGACGGCGACTACGCGCTCATCTCGTTCGGGGACGACCGGAGCTTCATGCTGTTCAACGTCCGCGAGGACTATTCGGAAAAGAACGAACTTTCCAAGAAGGAACCCGAGAAGCTCGAACAGATGAAGGCGCTCTACGCTTCGCTCTCGGAGACGATCGTCACGCTGCCCGTGACGGGCGGCGCCACGCTCAAGGGCGCGCCCCCCGGACAGCGCTACTGACCGAGCGCGCCGCTCATTTCATCTTGGCGAGGATCGCCTTGGCGCTCTTGCTTTCGGGACTGCTGCCCTCGCTTTGCTTTTCGAGAAGCTCCCGCGTCTCCTCGGCGTGATCGAGAAACCAGGCGACGGCGTCCTTCTTCACCTTCGAGTGGGTCGCGAACCAGAGCATCAGCTCGCGAGCGCGATCACTCTTCATCAATCCGAAGCTTTGCAAATAATTCCGTTGCGACTTCCCACATTCGTCGGTGTAGCTTCCGTCCGCATTCTGCCTGACTTCGCAGCCTTGAGCCCGAAGTCTCCGCACCGCGACCGCGCGCGGCACCTCGCTCGGATAGAGGCCGTACACCGTACCGAAGCATCGCTTGCACCACTCGTCGAAGTCGGCGTCGCTCTCGTCCGGATGCCCATCGGCGACGAACCCGACTTCCGGGTAGCCCAGGGCAAACCAGAGATCGTGCTCCGCGCTCGACGTGAACCCGGGTTTGACCGCGCTCGCGCCCGCCGCTTCGGCGCCGTTTTCGAAAGCGCGCGTGGTGAGTGTGAAGCTCGGCTTTTCCGGAGTCGGCTTTTTCGGAGTCTTTTTGGCGGCCATATGCCCTGCGTTTCTACACCGCACCCCGAGTACGCGTCCCCCCTGAGCGCGCTCGGGCGCGCGATTTGGGGGGACCGGCCGCGCGCAAGCGCCGCAGGCGCGAGCACGGACGAGGGGGGGCAGCCGAGCCGCGCTATGCTCGAGCCGTGAAACGAATCGCCGCGCTCCCATTGGCATTGCTCCTCTTGTCGTGTGAGCCCAAGCAAGGTGGCACCGAGCCCGTCACCCCAACGGCGTCGAGCTCGCCGAACGCGTCGAGCGCCACGACTTCGGAGACCACGACGCCTCCACCGGTAGCGCCCACGCCGCTGGGCGATCGCTTGCCGCTCCTCGGGGATCGCTTGCGCTTGCAGGCGCCGGAGGGAGCAAAGGTCACGCCCCGGGGTCACAGCATCATGGCGGCGGATGCTTCGAACGAGGAAGAGACGCGCGTCATGCTCGTGCCCGGCTCGGGGGACATGGCGAAGTTCGTCCTGCTCGCACGGGAGTCATTCGTCTACGGCAGCGGCAACGTCACCGCAGATGCCAAGAAGCTCTTGGGCAAAGAAGCCTCCGATCTTCGCATCGAAAGCGCCAAGGTGGGCGCGGGCCTGTCCGCGGTGGCGCTCGTCCCCAAGAGCGATTCCGATTCCCACGGTGCGCTGTTCGTGCTCGGCGCGGTCGTCGAACGCGCGGACAAGACCTTGTGCGAGCTATCGTTTTACATCCTGAGCGACATGCAGGCGGAGCGTGCCGAGTGGACCGCGCGCGCCAAGACCATCCTGGCCAGTGTGGAGCGGGGAAACGGCACTCTTCCTGGGGCCAAGACCCATCGACTGGATACGGGGGAGGGTCACGTGCTGGTCCTCGATCTGCCGCGGCAGAGCGTACGCACGAAGCAGGACGGCCCCGACTTTTCCGTCTACCACCTGCGGGAGATGGGAAAGATCGGCGAGAGCATGCCGACGATCGGGCTCTACATCGGCGGGCACCCATCGCATCAGTTCAAGCAATCCGGAGTCGCCGCGGGCAAGGTCAAGAAGAGCGCCGGGCGACTCCTGGGCAAGAGCACCGATTGGTACACGTGGACGAGCGATGATGGCGTGCAGATCAGCGAAGCCATCGCGCCTCTCGGAAAGAACGAGCAGGTGCACGTCTTCGTGAGCGGTCCGGCGAGCAAGCACGCGGAGCTCCGGCGGGCGCTCGAGGGGATGCGTTTGCAAAAGCAGTGAAGGACCGCGAGCGGTCGATGCTCAGCGCCGATGCGACCGGCGACGCGCGCCGCTGAGGATCAACAGAGCGGGAAATCGCGAGCGCCGCTTCGCCGCCCAGTGCCCCTAGATGCGCGACGCTGCACCCGCCGCTCGAGTCGCTCGAGTCGACGGCATGGCTCCCTGCATCGGCCGGCCCGCCGCCGCTCGCTCCTCCCGCAGCACCAATCCCGGATGTGCCGCCCGCCCCACCGCTCCCACCGGTGCCACCGACGCCACCGCTGCCCCCGGTTCCGGAAAAACACTCCGGGCCCCCCTGCATCTCTCCCCACTGTGCGTCGTACTGCGCCAGCACCTGCTCGCAGGCCGCTGCGGTCGGAGCCGACAGCGCCTGGGTGACGATATCGATGGGCAACGGGCCGGGGATCACTGCCACCTGAGGAAACCAGCACACCGATTCAGGCACGACCACCGAAGGAGCTCCGCCGTCGGGGCTCTGCCCCGGTGCCACGAACTTCGGGTAGGCATTGCCGTTGCCCGACCAGCTGGCAAATACGATGTCCGTGGGGCCCGCCACGTTGGCGCTGTCGACGAACGGCACCTCGTCTCCGACTTTCACGCCCGGCACGGGACCGTACACGGCGACGACGACCAGGCTCGCTCCCCCGTCGCCGAGCGTGCCCTGGATCAGGCCGGACGCGAACGCATCGCCGCAAACGCAATTGTTCGCCGGCGTCCCGCAATACTCGGGCTGGATCATCGCGGCCTCGTCGACGCTGAGCCCGTTCGCCTCGAGCCACGCGAGGAGTGCGGGTACGTTCGCGAGCTCGCGGATCCGCGCATAGTTCCGCTCCCGCGCCACTTGCTGCACGAGATCGCGGCCCCCGCTCGCTTCGAATCAATTCTCCCATCGCGCAGCGTGTCCCCGCTTCGTCGATGAAATGCGGCAAGCGCCTCCCAAAGAAGCAGAGATTCTTCGGGAAGCTCTGGCGCCGCCGATAGGCGTCGAGGCGCTCCAGGTTTTTCGCGCGAGCGCGTTGCTGAACGGCGCTCTGACGACTCGGCGGATGGGAGTGAAGACGTCCCAGCACGCGCACGAAGTGAGCGTCGAGTCGCGCGAGCTCAGCGGACTCCGTCAGGAACGAAAGCATACTGGGATCCTCCTTCGACACAGTATGGCTCTGGGCTCGCCGCCGCGCATCAGAGTTGTGCGAGTGTCCCGGCGCTGAGCTACTCAGCGCGAGCTCGGGACCGCCACTTCGTACTCTTCCAAAAACTCCGCTGTCGCCCGTCCGAGCTCCAGAGAAAGGCCGAGGGATCGCTGGTTGTGTCGTCCGATCCACTGGGCCGCGTCGTAGGGATTGTTGGTGAGCTTCACCGGGGCCGCACTCGGGCGCATGTTCAGCACCGACGAGACGAGATGCCGTTGGAGTGCCCCGACGACGCCGCTTGCGCGGATGAGGACCACGCTGCAAAGGAGCTTCGGCTCGAGCTGTCGCCATGCATGAAGCACGGCTCGGGGAACTCCCGGCTCGAGGGCGGGCTTGGGAGCTCGGGGAATGATCACGATCACGATGCCGTCGGGAAATTCCCCGCTGAGACGCTCTGCATGGGTCACCAGGCGCAGGACCGATTCGACGGTTGGCGGGCGACGGGTGAGGACGAGCAGAACGTTGTCGAGGACGCCGAGCGCATGGGTCGAGTCCTCGCTCGTCAGCCGGACGTGCTTGCGGTCGCCGCGGGTGTGCTCGCTCACAATCGACGACAATGATACTCCTGCCTGGTTGCCCTCGCGTCCATTTCTCTCGTCGCCCGCTCCGATTGCTTTCGCACACCGCGGTGGCTCGACGCTCTTTCCCGAAAACACGCTGGTCGCGTTTCAGGGGGCGATCGATCTCGGCTGCCGCTACATCGAGACCGACGTGCACCCGACGCGCGACGATGAAATCGTCGTCTTTCACGACGAGCGACTCGAGCGCACGACGAACGGCACCGGCTTCGTGCGGGACTTCACGCTGAGCGAGCTCCGGAAGCTCGATGCGGGTCATCGCTTCACGCCGGACGGAAAGTCTTTCCCGTTTCGCGGTCAGGGGATCGTGATCCCGACGCTCGCCGAAGCGATCGCGCTCGATCCCGAGGTGCGTTTCAACATCGAGATCAAGGAACGCGCCCACGATCTGCCGAAAGCTTTCTGGCGCTTCGTCGAACGGGAGTCGATTCACGATCGCGTGCTGGTCGCGGCATTCGATGATTGGATCGTGCAGGAGTTCCGTCGGCTCAGCGCCGGCACGGTGGCAACCAGCGCAGGACAGCGGGAAACCATCGCCTTCTGGCTCGCCGCCCGCGCCCGCGCCACGCGGCTGCTCCCCATCCGTTACGACGCGCTTCAGGTTCCGGCGCGACAATCCCGCCTCACGGTCGTGACCCAGGCCTTCGTGCGCGCGGCCCACGCCCGGGGACTCGCGGTCCACGTCTGGACCATCGACGAGGCTACCGAAATGCGACGCCTCGTCGCTCTCGGCGTGGACGGAGTCATGTCCGACCGCCCCAACGTCTTGATTGACACTTTGTCGAGCTGATCGACTTTGCCCCGGCTGCTCGAGCAACGTACCCTCCCTCCGAATGCTCGCAGCGTGGCGCATCCCCTGGCCTCTCGTCGGCGTCCTCGCCGCGTGCAGCGGTCCACCCGTTCCGAACACTCCCGGCGCGACCGCTCCGGGTGACTCCGTGCAACTTCTCACGCCCGCATCCCTCGGCAGTCGTGCGTTCGTGACGAACACCGCTCGAACGCTGGAATCGATCGTCGAGGACTGCAACCGTGGCAAGGCAGACGCGTGCAGTGACCTCGGCGTGTCCTTCGATCTGGGGATCAGCGCGCCGAAGAATCCCGAAACGGCTCGGGCGCTCTACGAAAAGGCGTGCAAGGCGGGATCGATGTCGGGCTGCAACAACCTGGGCGTCATGGTCCTGGTTTCCGATCCCCCCCGCGCCGCGAGCTCGTTCGATCGAGCCTGCCGGTCCCGGCTCCCGATCGCGTGTCGGAATCTCGGCATGGCCTACCTGGTGGGCAGTGGAGTGGAGCGCGATGTCGACCGCTCCCGAGAGCTCTTCCTGGGCGCTTGCCAGAAGAAGATCGAGCTAGCCTGCGTGGATCTGGCCCGGGTACAGGACGACGCAGGCGCGGAGCGCGCTCTCACCCAGAGCTGCGCTCGCGGCACGGGGAGCGCGTGCGCTGACCTCGGCAGATTGCTCGCGCCATCCCAACCCAAACGAGCCAACAGCGTGTTCACGCGAGCATGCACCGCCGGCGATCCGAGTGCGTGCGCCGAGCTCGCCCTGTGTGCGATCCGCGGAATCGGTGAGCTGAAGAATGTCTCGAAAGGCGTCACGTTTCTCGATCAGGCGTGCAACTTGAAGAGCGCTCCCTCGTGCGACAGCCTGGGCATGCTCCTGGCCAGTGGCGAGACGGGGCTCACCGACGTCGATCGCGCTCAGAAGTACTTTCAAATGGCGTGCGATCTCGGCGACGACAGGGGGTGCGTCCACGTCGCCCAGTCGATGTTCGACGGACACGGTGACGAGAAGCAGGCGTTCCTGCTGTCCGCCCGCGGCTGCGCCCAGGGCCTGGCAGACGGCTGCTCTCAGCAAGGTCACGCTCTGCTCGTTGGCGTCGGAACCGAAAAGGACGCGTCCCGGGCGCGAGCGCCGCTGGAGTTTGCATGCGAGGAAGCGATCGCGAGCGCATGCCACGATCTCGGAACGATTTACGAAACTGCCGAGGACTTCGACGAGGCAGCGTCGCTGTATACCCAGGCCTGCGACGCCGGTGTTGCCCCGGCATGCCAGCGTCTGGCGGTGCTCTATTGGCACGGCAGCGGTGTGGCAAAGGACGAGACCCATGCGCGAGAGCTCTTGGAGACAGCTTGCTCGGGCGGCGTGGCAGAAGCGTGTGAGTTTCTCGAACGCGAGTGAGCTACAGCGGCTTTCAGAGACGTTGAACGAAATCAGGATTCACAGGAAGCGCGACGCGCTTCGTGACGACCCTTGGGTGGAAGTACGGAAGTTCAGAATTCTTTTTTCGAGGGGCTTCAGGAAACCGTATGGGTGACCCTGCAGCGTCCTGACCGAGCTTGCGCCAGACCTGCTACCCGCGAGCTCGCTCACGATTCATCCCAAAGGCTCGAAACCCGCGACGTAGCTCATCGCCTGCGGTCTTCGTCGAATGTATGTCGCTCGTGCCCCATCGCGAACGGTGAAGTCCCGCTTCTTCCGACAACGCTCCATGTACCTCCGCCCGAACACCCGCTCTGCTTCGCCCTGATTGTGGGCGCGGCACAGGACGCGAACGTTCTCCGCCCCGGAGCTCCCACCCCGAGCCTTGGCCTGCTCGTGATCGAGCTCCAGAAACCCGCGCGCGGAGCAGCGCCGTCCTCGGGCATCGACGAACGCGCAGCGGAGTCCGTCTCGCAGGGCCACTTCGCGCTTGGTCGCGCTGGGTGACCCGCGATGGTTTGGCAGACTGCGATTTGCGAGCGTGCTCGGTCTGTCCGAACTTCCGTTTCATCCGCTCGGCAATCAGGAGATCCACCGCAGCTTCGACGATGGTCGCCAGGTCGCCGCTCGGATCCTTGTGACTCATGAGATCCCGCGCGAGTCTGAGTTTTTCTTCCAGCGTTCGAGACGCGGTGAATTTCACGAGCACGCGCTCCGCAGACAGCGGTGAGACGCGGCCGCGATCGGCGGGGCGCTGCGGTGCTTCGTGTTTCGCGGGCGGAGCAGCCGGAACAGCCGGAACGGGCGCCTGCGTCAACTCGGGCGGCGCGTTCGTTTCGACTGTCAGCGCGTGCGGAGTCGGTACCGCCAGTCGATCGGGCAACTTACGAATGCTGTCCGCCACATCGGGCTTCGGAAACCGCGCCGCGAGCACCCGCTCCGTCTCGCGGACGCTCTTCCCACTCACCGCGTCGAGCAGTTCCTGTGCGTTTTCTTCGGTCAAAACGCTCTTCAGACGCCCGAGCACCGAAAGCGAAACTCGACCCTTCTCGAGCCTGTCGTAGATGCACGGAAACCTGCGAGCCAAGCGTGCCGCTTCGATCCGCCGACACGCTTCATCCTCACTGAATCCGAGCCGCTCGGTGCAATACGCAAAGAGGGACGAGCACGCCTCTCGAAGATGAAGCTTGCGCGCCTCCATCTCGGCAAGGTGCGCCACGAGCTCCGCGGTCAATCCCCGGTGTGCCCGAGTCACCCGATGAAGCTCCGCGAGAAGCGCGCCATCGGTGAGCTTCCCCAACGAACTGAAATCAGCACTCTTCATTCCCAACGTCCTACCACGGGGATTTTCGTGCCCCGCAATCGCCCGAGGGCGCGTTTCGGGCGAACGACCCAGCGCGCAAATCATTTTTTCCCCGGGCGCCCGTCACGCGCCGCCTACGTGCGAGGAACGAACGCTTCTGGCGCCCGTCGTCCCAACGAGCTCGCCACCGTCGAAAATCCTGTCACGAAAATTCGACACTGGTCCGCGTTTTTTTTCAAACTTAGCCGGCCAATCCCCTCGGTGCGCGATTGACCGGATGGCAGGAAAGATTGGCCAGATAATCAGCACTGCGAACAGCCCGCGGCGGCGCTCGGTCAGCTCAGGCGGACGCTGGGTGGAGTCGTGCGCGATCCGCGACAGTCGCGGGTGAATTCGGTTGGCGCTGTACGACTGACGCGGAGGCGATCCGCGACAGCCACGAGTGAATCATCGCTTTCAGCAATGAGGAAGCGGAGGAACGCACTCACGGCGCGCCTCTCCACGATGTTTTCCCAAATACCCGCTGGCCTCGCCGTGGTTGTGTGCGTCGGCTCACCTGCTCCGGAAGATGACCGAGATCCGAGAGCGTGCTCCCGGCTTCCGAACCACACGAAAGCCTGAAGCCCCTTTTTTGAATTCGTGATTTTCTTCCGCCCTTCCGCCTTTCCGCCTTCCTGTGAGACCTCCGAATTTTTCTGGTCTCTCGAACGTTCGCCGTCGGCTAGCGAGATGTTCCAGGCCATGGAAAGCCGCTGTGAAAGCAGCCCCGGAGCGCTTTTTCCATGCGCCGCACGGCCTCGTCGATCTCCCGCTCGTCGTGGGACGCGAACCCGAGCCGGAGATAGGGCCGAGGCTTTTCGTCGAACGCAAAGTCCCGACCCACGAAGAACGCGACTCGGTGAACGAGAGCCTGTCGCTTCCACGCGCACACGTCGACGCCAGGGGCGTGAGCCCAGAGCGCCATTCCACCCCGGGGCACGTCGAGCTCGAGCACGGAGCCGAGGCGCTTTTCGAGGCTCCCGGCGAGAGCATCCCGTCGCTTGCGATACACGCCCCGCATGCGCCGGACGTGCTGGCGGAGCTCGCCGTCTGCCATGAGCTCGGCAATCGCGACTTCGAGCACCGAGTCCCCTTGCCGATCGATCAGAAATCGCTCTTCGGCCATGCGCCGGACGAGCGGCGCGGGGGCGATGGCAAAACCCAAACGCAAACCGGGAGCCAGGATCTTCGAGAGTGACCCGACGTACACCACGACACCGGAGTCGTCGGCGCTCGCGAGGGGAAGGATCGGGCGGCCGTCGTAGTGGAACTCGTGGTCGTAGTCGTCCTCGATCACGCAGAACCGATGTCGGCGTGCGAGATCGAGGAGCTCGAGCCGCCTCGCCGGCGCCATCACCGCCGTCGTCGGATAGTGGTGGTGAGGCGTCACGTAGATCGCGCGGATCCGCTTCTTTTGGCAGAGCTTGGCCAGTGCTTTGGTGTCCAGTCCGTCGGCGTCGACGCGCACCGGTACGAGTCGCGCCCCCGCACGCTCGAGGGCGCCCCAGGCCGGCCGGTATCCGAGCTCCTCGATCGCGACGAAATCCCGCGGCGATATCACGGTGCGCGCCACGAGATCGAGGCTCATCTGACTGCCCCGGGTGACCATCACGTTGTCGGCTTGGGCGACGATCCCGCTCGCCGCTCCGACCCAGCGGGTGATTTCAGAACGAAGATCGGGATGTCCCTGGGGATCCGTATACGCGAGCAAGCGAGAGCCTGCTCGACGCATGACCCGACCGTACGCGCGAGCGAGGGTCGCGTGGGGCACGAGCCTCAGATCCGGAACGCCACCCCAGAGGGCGAGCACGCTCGGCGAAAGGATCTCGCTGGCGGGCGATTCACGGCCCGGTCGAAGATCGAATCCGACCTTGTCCGCAATTCCTTGACGGCGCGACAGCGCCCGGGGTTTCGGATCCGGAAGCTCATCGGAAACGAACGTCCCGCCGCCCGCTCGGGTCTTGACCCAGCCCTCGGTGGCGAGCTCGGCGTACGCGGCGACCACGGTGTTGCGATGCACCGACAGCGACTCCGCGAGCGCGCGGCTTCCCGGCAGGCGCGCACCCGGGGCGAGCCGTCCTCGCGTCACGTCTTCCGCGATCGCGTGGGCGATGCGCAGGAACAGAGGTCCTTGTCCCTGGCGTTCGATGTCGAGGGGGAAAGCGCTGGCGGCCACTGGTACATCAGAAATATCAGATCTGGCACTTTTCGACATACCTCTTTCGACTCAGGATCCCCGGCATGTCGAGCCTGTCCCCCACCCCCCGGAGCCAAGTGCATCGGATCCCGGCCCGCGCCTCCTACGAGCGCGCCACCATCCACGCGATCCTCGACGAGGCGCTGATCTGTCACGTCGGGTTCGTCGACGACGACGGTCAGCCCATCGTGATCCCGACGATCCACGCGCGGGTCGGAGAGCGGATCGTGTTCCACGGGGCGAAGAGTGCGCGCTTGCTCCAGGCGATGGCGGGGAAAATATCGGTGACCGTCACGCTGGTGGACGGACTGGTTCTGGCGCGCTCGCTATTTCATCACTCCATGAATTACCGCTCGGTCGTCGCGTTCGGTGTCGCGGCAGAGATCACGGATCCGGACGAAAAGAAGCTCTGCCTCGACGCGATCGTGAACCACGTGGCCCCCGGCCGCCTGCTCGTGGCTCGAGGAGTCAGCGACAAGGAGCTTCGTGCAACGCGCGTGATGGCGCTACCGCTCGATGAAGCGTCCGCGAAGATCCGGACCGGACCGCCCCTGGACGATGCCGAGGATCTCGATCTTCCGTGCTGGGCGGGCGTCGTGCCCCTGCGCCTTTCGCCGAGTGATCCCATCCCGGCGCCGGATCTCCGGGGATCGCCGCCTCCACCCGAGCGCGACGTGTTTCTGCGCTAGATTCAAGCCGCTCCGAGGACGCTGCTTGCGAGAACGAAGCAGCCGACGCTCATCACGAACATCGCGAAACCCGCCCGCAGCCCCGAAAGCGAAAGCCGCCGCGCGGCTCGGGTCCCGAGAAACGCCCCGGCGACGGCCGCGAGGGTGAAGCCGGCGGCCAGCGCGAGATCGAAGCGCTCGTGGCCGAGATGCCCGACAAATCCCGAGGCACTGCTGAGCGCGATGACCAGGAGAGAGGTCCCGACGGCCTGTCGCATGCCGAGTCCGGCGAACGCCACGAGCGCCGGAACGATGAGGAACCCTCCCCCGACACCCAGAAACCCGGTCACGATCCCCACCACCGCTCCGGCAAGGAGCACGCGGACTCGATTCACCCGAGCGCGAGCGGAGGGCTGTTTGGAAGCACGGCGGCGAGCACCGAAGAGCATGAAACCGCCGACTCCAATCATGAGTGCAGCAAAGAGCAGCATCAGGATCCCGTCGGAAACCAGATGCGTCAGCCGGCCGCCGATGTAGGCGGTGACGACGCTGCTGGCTCCGAACAGAAGTCCCATACCGAGACGCACATCGCCTCGACCATGGTGAGCCCACGCCGCCGTCACGCTGGTCGCGCCGACGATCGCGAGGGACATGCCGATCGCCTCGCTGGCCGGCAACCGAGCCACGTACACGAGCACCGGCACGGCGAGAATCGAACCACCTCCCCCGAACACGCCGAGCGACAGCCCGATCAGCGCCGACAGGGCAAGGGCGGCGATCAGGTGGGCGTCCATCGATGGTCTCTGGAAGTCAGAGCCAAACGACGGCAAAAGGGTTCAGAGCGTTTCGTAGGCGTATCCGATGCGAGAGGACTTCCCCGTCCTGCCACTTGCCCGCGAAGATCGAGAGCCCCGCGGGCAGCGTGCCGACCTTGCCCATCGGAACGGTGAGGTGCGGATAGCCCGCGACCGCGGCCGGCCCGCTGATGAACGAAACGTCCCCGAATGGATCACCGGTCGAGTAGTTCGTGACCCAAGCTACGTCGCCGGTCGGCGCGATCAGTGCGTCGAGGTTGTCGGCGGCGAGGACCGCGTCGATGCCGTTCGTGCCGGCCTTGGAAAGGGCGCTCTGCTTCGCGCTGAGGTAGGCCGGATCGTCGAGCCCCGTCGTCGCTTCGGCTTGGAGGAAGAGCTGCTGGCCGAAGTAAGGCATCACGCTGGCGGCGTTGTCCGAGTTGAAAGCGATGAGCTCGGCGAGCGTCTGCGCCTGACCGACCGTGGAATGCGTGGACAGGTACGCATTGATGTCGACCTTGAACTCGTGGAGCAAAACGATGCTCTCGTCGCTGCCGTAGCTCGACTGATCGACGAACACGTTGACGAGCGTGGCGCCGGCTGCCTCGATCTTGGCGCGAGCGTCAGCGAACAGATCCTGCACCGCCGGATCGACCACGAAGGAGACGACGCCCAGACGCTTTCCCGCGAGAGTGGCCCCCGAGAGCGGCGTCTCGAAGTCGAGATCGAGATTCGATGGGATCGAGTCGGTCGCGGGATCGGCGGGATCGGGACCCGCCATCGCCGTCAGGAGTCGGGCTGCGTCTCCGACCGTGCGGGTGATGGGACCGACGGTGTCCTGAGTATGAGAGATGGGAATGACGCCGCTGCGACTCACGAGTCCGACCGTCGGTTTGAAACCGACCACGCCGTTGACCGCGGCGGGACACACGATCGAGCCGTCGGTCTCCGTGCCGAGAGCGGCGGAAGCCAGGCCCCGAGCGACCGCGGCCGCCGAACCCGAGCTCGAGCCGCAGGGATTGTACGCAGGGTCGGCGCCATTCTGCGTCTGTCCCCCGAGGCTGCTCCAGCCGCTCGTTGCTTGGTTGCCGCGGAAGTTCGCCCACTCGCTGAGGTTGGTCTTGCCGAGCATCAATCCGTGAGCGTCGTGGACACGCGCGACCGTGTGAGCATCGGAGGCGGGAACATTGTTCGCCATGGCCAGCGAGCCCGCGGTCGTAGCGATGCCCTCGGTGTCGATGTTGTCCTTCACCAGGATCACGGCGCCTTGGAGCAGCGCGCCCTGCCCTGTTTGGCCGTCGAGAGCTGAAGCTTTCTCGATGGCCTGGGGATCGACCGTGATGATGGCGTGGATCCCATCGCTCCCACGGTCCTTCGCGTCGATGGCACTCAGGTAGGCCTGGGTGAGCCCCGCACTCGTGATCGCGCCGCTCTCGAGCGCGGTCACTTGATCGCGCAAAGGACGCTCCAGGTAGTCGGCGGGATTTTCGCTGCCCGCATCGGATCCCCCGGCGCCCAGAGCGCCTCCAACGCCGCCGCTGCCTCCTGCTGCCGAGCCGCCGCCGTCGGATCCACCGGAGCAACCAGTGAGCGCGACGACGACGACGACAGCGAATGGAGCGCGGATCACGGGCAGCAGTTCTGACAGCCGAACTGGTAGCAAGTCTTCGTCGACTGACAGCACAGCTGGCCGAAGGGGCACGATCCGCAGGCGTTTCCGCCGCCGTCCAACGTCGGGAAGCCGCCGAAGCCGCCATCGAACGGGAAGCCGCCGAAGCCGCCATCGAACGGGAAGCCGCCGAACCCACCATCGAATGGGAAGCCGCCGAAGCCGCCGTCGAACGGGAAGCCGCCGAAGCCACCGTCCAGCGGGAAACCGCCGAAGCCACCCGTGCCGCCGCCGCCCGTGCCGCCGCCACCCGTGCCGCCGCCGCCCGTGCCGCCGCCGCCCGTGCCGCCGGTCACGCCACCGTCATTCGTGCCGCCCGCGCCGCCCGCGCTCGTTCCCGCAACGCCGCCGGTCGAAGCTCCCGCCGCGCCGCCGGTCGCACCACCGGATCCTCCCGCGCTCGTTCCCGCTCCACCACCGCTACCGCCCAAACCAGCGCTCGCTCCGGTTCCGCCGTCCTTCTTTCCTCCGGAGCCGCCGTTCAAATCCGAATCGTTGCCCGAACCACACGCGAGGAGAAGCCCCACGGAGCACGCGCCGACACCCAGGAACGCCCATGCACGAGACCTCATGAGAACCTCCGGGGGCAGTATAGCAGCTGCAGCGAGCGGCTGAACGCGAGCGTCAGCGGGCGCCACCGGGGGCGGACCCGCGATGTCGGGATCGGACGGGCCTGCTGGGGAGGCGCCGGGCCTATGAGTGTCAGCGTGCGAGGGCGGTGACCGCGGGGGATTCGTTGGACGTATGCCGGAGTCACCCGCGATGTCGGGATCGGGCCACCGCGAGAGCTCGGCGCGCGACCTGGGCGGAGCCGCAACCCTGAAGCTGGGATCCATCTGCGAGCTTCCTTTCGGACGTTCGGCTCCACCCGCGATGTCGCGGTCAGCCCGTGGGGCTCGCGCTCTCGAGCTTCACGTCCCGCGCTTGCTTCGAGCCCTGCTGGGGCGGATCCGCCAATCTGAACGGGGTCCGCCCGCGATGTCACGGGGCGCTCGCGGGATCGTGGGATTCGTTGGACGTATGCCGGAGTCACCCGCGATGTCGCGGATCAGGCACCGCGCTCGCGCTCTCGAGCTTCACGTCCTGAGCTCGCTTCGACGTCTGCTGGGGAGGATCCGCCAATCTGAACGGGGTCCGCCCGCGATGTCGCGGGGCGCTCGTGGGCTCGCGCTCGCGAGCTTCACGTCCCGAGCCCGCTTCGACGTCTGCTGGGGAGGATCCGCAAACCCGAACCGGGACCCACCCGCGATGTCGCGGATCAGGCACCGCGCTCGCGCTCTCGAGCTTCACGTCCTGAGCTCGCTTCGACGAGTGCTCGGAGGCTCCGCAGACCCGAACTGCAATCCACCGGCGATGTCGCGGGTCGCTCGTGGGGCTCGCGCTCGCGAGCTTCACGCCCGACAGCCCTCACAAGCTTTCGCTGCCCTCATACCTGGCCGTCGCGCTGTCTCGAATGGTGAGCTCGCGCTTTCTTCTGCATCGCTCGATGTACTTTCGTCCGAACATGCGCTCCGCTTCCCCTTGATTGTGGGCGGCGCACAAGACTCGGATGTTCTCCGGCCCTGAGCTTCCGCCCCGAGCTTTTGCGGTCCGATGATCCAGCTCCAAAAACCCTTGCGCCGAGCAGCGCCGGCCGGTCTCGTCCACGAAAGCGCATTGCAAGCCGTCGCGCGCAACGACCTCGCGCTTCGTGGCGTTCGTAACGTGCGACTGCTTTGCGGCGCGTGGTTTCCGTGCGCGCTCGGTTTGACCGAACTTCCGCTTCAGGAGCTCCGCGATCAAAAGATCGAGCGCCGCTTCGACCACGGTCGCCAGATGTCCAGACGGATTTCTATGGCGCATGAGGTTTTGTGCGAGCGTGAGCTTTTCCTCGAGGGAGTACGACCCGCTGAACTTGACCAAGACGCGATCCCGAGACAGCGGGACGACACGTTGCTGATGCGGCCGCGTGGCTTGTCGGGATGACGCGGGCTCCCAGGATTGCGCGGGTTGCTCGAATTCTCCCGGTGACAAGGACTCTCCTTGCTGTGCTCGGGAAGCCGCGGGCTCTCCGTGTTGTGCGCGTTGTGCGTGTTGTGCGAGGTCGGCCGCTTGCACGAGTTCGGCCGATTGCGCCGGGTGCGTGAGTTGCGCCGGGTGCGTGAGTTGCGCCGGGTGCGTGAGTTGCGCCGGGTGCGTGAGTTGCGCCGGGTGCGTGAGTTGCGCCGGGTGCGTGAGTTGCGCCGGGTGCACGCGTTCGGCTGGCTGTACGGGCTGCGCCAATTGCACGCATTCGGCCGGCTGTACGGGCTGCGCCAATTGCACGCATTCGGCCGGCTGCACGGGTTGCGCCAATTGCAGGCGTTCGGCCGGTTGCGCGAGGCGCGGGGCAGGCCGCTGTTCGAATAGCGACGGCCTCTGGGGCAACTTGCGAATGCTGTCGGCGACATCCGGCTTGGGAAATCTCGCCGCCAAGATCCGCTCGGCCTCGCGCACACTTTTTCGGGACACCGCGTCCAGCAGATCACCCACATTTTCTCTGGTGAGCACGCCCTTGAGCCGGCCCAGAACCGACAGCGATACCTCGCCGCTTTCGAGCTTCGGGTAGATGCAGGGAAATCTCCGCGCCAAGCGCGCGGCCTCGATCCGGCGACACGCTTCGTCCTCGCTGAACCCCAAACGTTCCACGCAATACGCGAATAACGATGGAGTCGCTTGTGCGAGGAAGAGCTTTCGCGCGTCCACCTCGGCGAGGTGGGCGACGAGCTGGGCGATGAGTCCCCGCTGCGCCCGAGTAACTTTCAAAAGCCCCGCGAGGAGCGCACTGTCGGTGAGATGTTCCAACGAAAATGAAGCAGAGGTCTCCATGCCGTTGTTCCTAACACGAGCATTTTCGTGCCTCGGAACCGGCTCAGGATGCGCTCGCAGCTCACGACCCAACTCGCGAGGTGTTTTGTTCGCAAGCTCGCGCCTCGCGCTGCGGGTGCGCGGGCAACCGCTGGCTTTCAGGCTGTCGTTGATGTGCGTGGGCTGATGCTCGAAAATCGTGTCCACAAAAAAGCGACTCGAAGTGCTTTTTTTCGCGCATGCGCAGACCGGAGCTGCACCGTGAATCCTGCCTGACATCCGGTCGACGCGATGCCCGGTGAAGCCGCAGGTGGGCACAAGCTACCCGCGATGCCGCGATGTCGCGGGTGGGCATCGCTGAGATTCCACTCGAAGTCTGCCGAACGTCCGGTCGACGCGATGACCCGCGAAGCCGCCACCTGGGCGCAAGCTACCCGCGATGTCGCGGCTAGTCATGTGTGAGATTCCATTCGCAATCCTCGACGCGATGACCTTGAAGCCGCCACCCGCGCGAAACCTACCCGCGATGTCGCGGCTGGTCGTCTCGAGATTCCATTCGCAATCCTCGACGCGATGACCTTGAAGCCGCCATGCGGGCGCAAGCTACCCGCGATGTCGCGGGTGGGCATCGCGGAGCTCCCATTCGCAATCGCCGGACGTCCGGTCGATGCGATGACCTCAAAGACCCCATGCAGCGCAACTTGCGATGTCGCGGCTGGTCATCTCTGAAATTTGATTCGCGACAAGGATCGATGCGGATGACCTCGAAGACCCCATGTGCGCAATGCGCCATGTCGCCTGTCCAGCCGGTAAGTGGCTCGCTGTTCTGGACTCGCTTCGACTTGGAGCTGCAACCGCGAAGCCACCCGCGATGCCGCGATGCCGCGGGTAACTCCCCTAGGAATCCACGAAAGGAAGCTCCCGCCCGTCTGAGCGTATGATCGCGCTCAACATGCGCGCTTTGCCTCTTTTGTTTCTGGTCACGGCTTGCGCTTCGGCCCCGCCGGCGCTCGTTGCCCCCGCGGCGCCGCCTGTGACGAAGCCGAAGCCGGCGGTCGCGGCTCGGGTCGAGGCCGAGCCACCGCCGGAGCCTCTCGCTGCGGAGCACATTTCCGTGGAGCAGCAGTGGGAGTTCGTGGGCACGGGTGTGGCGCGGGTCACGCCGCGCTTGATGTCCGATGCGGACTTGGTCAAGCGGCTGCCCGCGGCAGCGCGGGTCCAGTATCAAAAGGTGAGCTCTCTGCGGAAGAAGGCGGCGGATCTCGAACAAGCCGGCGAAGCCGCGATGATGGCTTCGTTTTTCGGTCATGCGTCGGCCGCCAAAGCCAAGTACAAGCTGGCCAGTAGCCAAGCGAGTCGTGCGCGTCTCGCGCTCTCTCGTGGCCAGAATCGGGCGACCGACGCGCTCGAGAAGATGCTCGCCAAAAAGCCGAGTGGCGAGATCGGTCTGGCGCTCTCTCGTTTGTACGAGCGGGGCGCCGAAGCCCGCGAGGCGCCTCAATCCCGCTCGATTCAATATGGCGAGCTCTCTACGAGGACTGGCGACGGGCTCGCGCTCGCGCCCCTCCGCACCGCCGTGGAAGCGACCAGTCCATCGAGCGAGCTCGGACGCTTCGTTCGGCTCGAGCTCGTCTACCACTTGATGTCGACCAACGACGCTCGCGACGCATTCGCGATTCTTCCCGAGCTCATTGGAGCCAGCCCTCCCGACCAGCGACCCCTGCTGATTTTCTACACCGGTGTCCTGCATGCCCTCGACGGCAAGGATGCGGCCGCGGCTGACGACTTCCGTCGCGCCCACGAGGGTCTGGCTGTCTCGAGCGGGATCTCTCGGTCGGATCTATTGAGCGCGGAGCTCGTGGCCCGCTACCGCGCGGGTCAGTTCGAGCGCGCTCTCGGAGTCGCGTCGGAGAATTGGACGGAGCGAGCGAATCCAGCGCCGCTCGCTCCCGATCCGATGCCGCCACCTCCTCCTCCCACACCCAAGACCAAGCGTGGCGCGAAGGCGATCGGGATGCTGGAAGCTTTGAGTGCCAACTCGCTCTGGGCATTCGGATCGTCTGCGGGACTCTCCGAGAGCGACGTCCTGCGTTTGGCAACCGACGCGGTGGAACGTCTGCATCTCGATCCTAGTACGGTTCAGGGTCCGGTCGGACTTCGCGCCGGTATCTTCTCGCGCCTCGCAGTGCGAGCTCTGTATCGCAACGATGACGACACTGCGAAGACTCACGCGGAGGCGGCCCGCGCTCTGGCTCAACCGGCGTCCCGCGATGCAATTCGGGTGCTTCAGCTACTTTCCCGACGGGCGGGAGACGATGACGCTGCCAAGGATTTCGCGAAGGAAGCAGAAGCGCTGCCCTACGGTCTGGGCAAGTTCGGAAGCGATCCCGAGCTCGCGTACCTCGAAGTCGAGCTCCGAGGCCAAAAGGCGACCGCTACTCCGGCGCCGCCCGCGGAGCGCAACGTTCGTTCGCTGCTTCGGCTCTGCATCGAGCCGCTCCACCAGCATTTGCCGAAGACTGCCACGATCGACAACAAGTTCGTCGCGACCGTCGAGCTCGACGCCAAGGTGTACGAAAAGGGGCGTGTCGAGCTCCAGGCCCTCCCGGGTCCCACGACAGCGAAACAGAGCGGGCTCGTCGAGCTCGCGGCGTGTCTGAAGCAGATGGGGCCTCGCGTCTTGGCCAAAGCGCCTTCCAGCGTCGATGCCGCGATCTCGATCGCACAGCTCACTCCCAGAAGTAGCGGGTTCGGCGAAGGGCTTGATGCCTTCGGCACTATCGGTATCGGGGGCGGCTCTGGTATCGGCGGCTTCGGCTCTGGCTCGTCCCTTCGCGAGCGGAGCGGCGTGATCGGCGGGCTCATTGGAGTGGGCGACCTCGGTGTTCGTGGGCCCGGCGCGGGCAGCGGGATCGTCGGCGGCAAGGGGAAGCCCACAATCAAGAAGCGCGCGCCCGTCAAGAAGGCGAAGAAGTAGCGATCGCATCGAGACGCCCGAGCAGGCTCTTGAACTCGAGCTCCGCGAACAGCTCCCGCAGGTGTTCGATGGCTGCCGGATCGAGTCCGCGATGGCGCGGCCCTTCGGGCAACGGAACGTCGCGACGAAGAGTAGCCAGCTCCACGTTCTTTCGAATGCGGTCCACCTCGGGTTCGAGCTTTTCTCGGATCCCCTTGGGCTCCTCGGCGATGTGCGCGAGGAGCTCCTCCATCGATCCGTGCTTCGCGAGGAGCTTGGCGGCGGTGCCCGGGCCGATCCCCGCGACGCCACGGATGTTGTCGGACGTGTCTCCGACCAGTGCGATGTACGAGGGAAGTGTCTCCGGCGGCACCCCAAATCGCTCGAGAACGCTCTTGGGATCGTAGAGCACGCTGTCCTTCCCGCGCCGACCCGTGAACGAAATCCGCGTGGACGCCGTGGCGAGTTGAAGCAGGTCACGATCGCCGCTGACGACGAGCACTTCGTCTCCTTCCGCCTCGAGCTCCCGGGCGAGGGTCGCGAGAATGTCGTCCGCCTCGAATCCGGGCTCGCGAAACGCCGGCACGCCGGTTCGGGCAATGAGATCGTCGAGCATCGGGAATTGCGCAATCAGCGGATCGGGCGCGCGGTCCCGTGTTCCCTTGTATTCGGGGTACATCTCGTGTCGGAAGGTGCGCGCTGGTGCATCGAGCGCGAACGCCGTGCCGTCCGGCTTCTCTTCGCGCCACAGCTTGATGAGCAGCGCGGACAGTCCATAGAGCGCGTTCGTCGGTCGTCCCGCCTGAGTCGTCATGAGCGGAAGCGCGTGAAACGATCGAAAGAACAACGAATACGTGTCGAGTAGGAGGACCTTGGCCATGACGTTGGGGCGCCCGTCGTAGCATGTGCTCGGCACCACGACCCGATCCGCGGCATCGCGGCATCGCGGCATCGTGGGTGCTGAGGAGAAACATCGCTCGAGAACGCGGTGACTGCCCGCAGCTGGCCGCCCTCGACCAGATCGTTCATGATCGAGCGTGCGGGGCGCGGCACGACAAGCCATTGGGGCGACTGCTCTTTCGGTCGTCTGCATGTACCTGGGCAGCGCGCCCGGCTTTCGTCAGGACGAGGTCGAGTGCGAGGAGGCCCTCGCTCACCTCGACGACTGTTGCGGAAAGGCGCTCGAAGTGAGCTGCGAATACGACGAAGGGTGTAACGCTGTGGCTCCCGACCTCCGAGTCTCGGAGAGTCAATGCATCCGACATCTCTCGTGCGACCAGATCCGGAAGCTGAACCTGTGCGACAGCGGACGCTACCCACGGGAGTCTCGAGATGGAGGGTTGTGTGAGGATTGAGTCGTGATGGTCGGCCCTGCGCTCCTGGCAGACCTCGACAGCACGAGCTCCGAATCGTTCGGCTGGTACGACGACGGCTCGACCGCCTCGGGAGAATCGGCGACCCCTGCAGAGGCCGAGAAACCTTCGTACTCTTGCGGGCTCGTCGGCCTCGGCGCTGGCTACCGACGTCTGTTCGACATTCCGGTCTACCTAGCGCAGGGCTCGTTCGCCGGTGGCGCGTGCACTCCGGCGGGAGGGGACTACTTCGCGTTCGACCTCCTCTTTGGAAAGACTCCGGCTGGCCTCAACGTCGTCGAGGTCGGACTGGGCTATCGCGCCGATTTTCGACTGGATGATTGGGTACTCGGCTTTCGGGGGAGAGCCGCGACAGTACGCATCCAGCGTCGCTCCCGTTCGGATTGGCTCAACTCTTGGGGACCCGGCATCGCACTGCCAATTGGCTGGGACCTGACCCACTCACCGCGCTTCGGCCTCGAGCTCGAGCCGAGCGCCGATTGGATGATCGGGCAGGAATCCCACGTTCTTCTGGGGTGCGAGCCTCTCGTTCGTGTTTCGCGCTCAGCGCGGATAGCGAGTTCAAAGCCGTTCCTTGCGCCGATCACGCTCCCTCCCAAGCGCCCCGCTCGAACCCTCAGCGCTTCGCGGTCACGGCAAACACCTGGTTGACGCAGGGCGTACCGAGAGCGCCGCCAAAACAGCCGCATTGACTGCCAGTGAAGGTGAGCGAGTAGGTCCCCGACCACGTGTCTTGGCCGGTGAAGTTGCCCTGCAACTTGTAGCTCTCGGCGCAGCCCCCCGGAATCGAACCCGTGTTGTTGAAGCTGCCGGACGGACACGTCGTCGCCGCACCGGTCATGGTGACCGGATTCGACGGAGAAGACTGGATGGTCGCCCCGTTGTTGGAAAAGATGAAGCTCGAAACGTTGACGCTGACGAGCCCTGCGCAGCAGGTGTAGCTCGCGCTGGTTGGTGACTGGAGCGTGTAGACGCCGTCCGGATCGCAGGCTTCGATCTTGCAGCTGGCGTCGCAACCGTCGCCGGGCGTGATGTTGCCGTCGTCACATTGCTCACCCATGTCGAGCTGGTTGTTCCCGCACTCGGAGCAATTGGACTGATTGAATCCCAGACAGTTGGAGTTGCAGCCGAGCGTGCCGCTGCCGTGACCCAGCGTGATGCAGTTCTGGCCGGCCACGTTCGCGCCGTCGCACACCTCGGGCGGAGTGATCTGGCCGTCCCCACAGGTGTAACAGAGGCTCGTGTTGAGCATGCAACTCCCGCTGCACGAGAGCGCGCCTCCGGTGAAGCCGAGGCCCTGACAGGTTTGTGCATTCAGATTCGCGCCGTCGCACTGCTCGCCCGAGTCGACGTTGCCATTGCCGCACGAGGGAGGAGCCTGACATCCCGTTTCGTCGTAGGAGCAGTTGCTCTTGCACGTGAGGGTGCCGCCCGAGTAGCCGAGGCTCTGGCAGGTCGCGCCCCCTAGATCCGTGCCGTCGCAGCTTTCTCCTTGTTGAAGAGTCTTGTCACCGCACTCGAAACAGGCGGACGGATCGAGCTGGCAGTTCGCGGTGCAGGCGAGCTGTCCACCCGTGAAGCCGAGAGTGCCGCAATCGCGACCGGCGAGGTTTGCGCCGTCGCACTCTTCACCGAGTTGCACGACGCCATCGCCGCAAGCGACCACGCACTGGGTCGTGTCGAACGTGCACTGGGACGTGCACGAGAGATCGCCACTGCCGAAGCCCTTTCCGAGCTTCAGGCAGGTCATTCCACCGAAGTCGGTGTTGTCGCATTCCTCGGCGCCCTGGCGAACGAGATCTCCGCACTGGGAGCTCGCGTCGGTGCCGGCATCGCCTCCGCCCGAACCGTCGGGAGCATCGGCACCTGCGTCCGCCGACTTTCCACCGCCACCGGAAGGCTCGACCGACTCGGTCTGCGCGCAGGCGACGAGTGCCAAGACGAGCGCGGGGGCCGCGACGATGCTGCGAGCCAATTTCGGAGCCTCACCACCAGAGTAACAGCTTCCGAGTCGAGTCGCTAGATGACCGTGCTGGGCGATGCTAGGAGGAGCCCGGCAGAGCCATGACCGATCCCTTTACGCTGAACACCGAGGTCGGAAAGCTGATCGAAGCGCGGGTCTTCGAGCTCAAGACCATCGGGAACGCAGACGAGTACTCACTGGCACTTGCGAAACGCGTCGAGCGTTTTGTCGCGGACGAACGCCCGGTGCTTTGCGCAGACCACCGGCCGGTCGTCATCTATCCCCAGGACGTCGCCGACCGTTTGACGGACCTGTTCACGCACATGAACGCGAGGCTCGAGCGAGTCGCGATCCTGGTTGCGCGCTCGAACGCGACGCTCAGCCTTCAGCTCAATCGCATCGTGCGCGAAGCCGGATACGAGAACCGACGCGTCTTCTTCGACACGAAAGAAGCGGTCGAATGGCTCGCGCCGGCGCTCGATCCCGCTGAACGCGTCCGCGTGGAGCGGTTCCTTGCTGGGTTTTCGAGTTGACGGCGAATCGAGAGTCACTGAGGCTATCGACCATGAAGCACGCGGGGTTCGTCTGGGGTCTCGTTTCGATCGGCGCTCTCGTCACGGCGTGTGGCTCGAGCAACTCGTCAGGCGGCACGGCCGGTAGCGGCGGCACGGCAGCGGGTGGCGGCGGAAGCGGCGGCACCGGCGCGGTCGCAACCGGCGGCGCTTCGGGCGGCACGGCAACGGGCGGAAGCGCCGGCGCGGGTGCCACGGGAGGCGCGGGCGGTTCAGCCGGCGCGGGCGCCAGTGGCGGAAGTGGCGGAGCCGGCGGGGGTGCGAGCGGAGCGTGCACCAACTCGGGCGACCAGGCCATCTTGAACAGCATCGACGTCGAGACGACGGTCGGCGACTGCGGTCAAACGAATCTCGGAGCGGAACCCGCGACCTACGACTGCATCAAGCAGGCAACGAATCTTTCGGACGGCTGCGTGACGTGCTTCGACGCCACGATCGCATGCGCAGTGCAAAACTGCCTGATCCAGTGCCTCGGTGATTCGAACGCCCCCGCCTGCGTCGACTGTCGCAAGCAATTCTGCGATCCCGCATTCGAGGCGTGCAGCGGGCTCTCGGCGACCTGAACCGGTTCACTTCTCGGCGCGGAACGAGATCGTCGGCGGCTTCTTGGCCAGCGTCGGCAGATCGAGCAGGCGACGGATGAGCGTCGCCGTGACCACGAACTCGCCCGGAACGGTCAGAGCGATCACACTGGGACAGGTCAAAGACTCGCCGGAGTAAGACCGGACCCAGTCGAGCACGGCATCGAAAGCCAGGGGCGTCTGGCTCGAAACCACGATCACGGAGTCGCGCCGAATCGCAACGTCGTAGCGACCTCCAGCGACTCGCTCCACCGTGAGCAGCACGACGGGCGGCCCGGAATCGATCGGGCGCGGCGTCTCGTACCCCACATCGAATGAGATCCCGCCCGACACCACGTGCTGCACGGGATAGCCGGCATACGCCGTCGTGACCATCATGCTCGCGCCGGCAGCGAACGGCGTGTCGGCAGGTATCTCGAGGCTGGCCACCGGCTCGAACGGGATCCCGGGATGTAGCTGCTTCCAGAGCTCCCGCCCATTTTTCAGCTCCGTGAACAATGGCCCGATCTTGCGCGCACTGCCCTCCACGGCAATCGTGTCTCGACCCGCGATCGCTCGTCCGTCGAGCTCGACGCCGCGATCACTCAGCTGGATCTTCGGATTCTTGTGCTCGGGGCAAGGCTCCTTACCCTCGTTCACGTCCTCTTGCATCTCGTACAGCGTCTGTCGATCGATGTCGCCATGGCATTGGGGCTTGTGCCGACAACCCGTCGCAAGAGCGGCGAGAACGATGAGTGTGAGAAGCCGCACGAGGGGGCATCATCCCACGCGCCGTGATTTCGTGACACACTCGATCCATGGGACGGTGGGGTGCGCTCCTCATCATGGCCGTCGCGACGTCGTGCGGTGAGCCGAGGCAGGCAATCGACTGCAGCTCGAAACCCGCTTGCTACCAATTCGGCCTCTGTCACGACGAAGGCGGCGTATGCGTGGCTTCGTCCCACTCGGACTGCGAAGCTTCGTGCGCCTGGGGCTTGCCCCGCGCTCTTCCGGAACGGTCCGCGATCACGCTGTGAGCGTCACTTCTTCCAAGCGATACAAACCGGCGTGTTGTGTCCGCCCCCTGCGGGATTGTCGTGGGTTCCGACCCACACCGTGTTCCCGACCATCCCGGAAAGATCGACGTCGAGGGTTTGCTGGGCGCTCGTGCACTCGAGCTTGGCGATGTACTGCAGGTAGTCCCACGCGTTTAGCCCGTTGGTTTCCCAGCCCTGACAGCGTGCGATGCCGTCGGACATGACGGGGCCGGTGTTGGACGACACGTAGGTCGTCCCGCCATTGGCGCTGAGACAGACGAGGACCAGTGGCTGACCGGGGCTCGGGACTTGCCACGCTTCGTCGTCGCACACTTCCGATCCGTTGTTGGAGCCCACCAGACAGTCCGTGTCCGAGTAGCCGGAAGAGCCGCCAGAGCCACCCGTGCCGCCGGTTGTCGTTCCGGCACTGCCGCCCGTGATGGTGCCGCCGCTTCCTGCGCTCCCGCCCGTTCCGCCGGCCGGAAAGATGCCGGAATCCGAGGTGCCACCCGTACCGCTCGAGCAACCCGTGCACGGACCGAGCGCCGAGCCTTCCGCGTTGCAGATCTGAATGCCCTGACCGCTGCCGGGACAGGCACACGAAAGTTGATGATTGGGCGTGCACGCTTTGGAGTCGGAAGAGTCCGAGCCCCCACAAGCGGCCATGATGGCGAAACAAAAGAGCCCCATCCCCAAGCGGTGCTTGCCCAACATGAAGGGGAAGGTAGCGCGATTTCTAACGACCGACGACCATTTCCAGGGCGGATTCCGCCGTCTCGTGGTCGAACCCTGCGCCGCCCCGGGGCATCGCCCACACGCTCAGGATCCTCCGGCCGCGACGAATCGTCGCTCGGGTCCGGTCGTCCTTGATCTGCTCCTCGAACCAGCGCGCTTCCTTCACGGAGGACACCGTCTCCACGCGGATGACGCCGATCATCGACGGGTGCACGAAGCTCATGTCGAGGGTCGTCTCCGACACGCGGTGCGTATCCGTGATGGAGAGGCCTTCACTCTGGGCCCGCAATCGGATCAGAGGGGGGCGCGAGGCTCGGATTCTCGCGCCCGACGACCGAGACAATCGCCGACACCTCGGGTCGCCAGCTGAGGGTGATGACCAGGAGGGCGACGATCACCCGACCATCGCTGCGCTCACCGCGGCCGCCAGGAGCCTCAGACGTTTGGGTGTCGTTGTCGGAGGCGGAGGAGGCGTCGACTCGCCAGTGCCGTACGCAACCGGCGCGACCGAAGCGCTGGTGCGTCGGCCTCGGCTCGGCGGCGGAGGGGGATCGCTCCGGACGAGCTGTGGGGCGTCGACCGTCACGTCGACGGGCGCAGGCTCGGTGAGATCCGAGAGCATGTCGAATGCTCTGGTGTAGCGAAGAGCGAGATCCTTCTGGGTGGCGCGGCGGATCACGGGGTAGAGGGGACTCTGCTGCACGGCCTGGGAGAGCTCCACCGGATCACAGGAAACTTGAGCGGCGAGGATTTCCGCGCCCGTGCCCTGCACCACCGCATCCCCCTGGAGCATTGCGGCGAGGGTGAGACCGAGCGCATACGAGATCCGAGCTCGGCGTTGGATTCTGTCCCAGCACCTGCTCGGGAGCCATGTACGCAGGAGTTCCCACGAGCCAACCTTGGAGCGTGAGGTCGCGTCCCGCCGTCTTTGCGATCCCGAAGTCGAGGACCTTCACGAAGTCATTCTCTCCGGCAAAGCGAGACAAGAAGACGTTGGCCGGCTTGATATCGCGATGCACGATTCCGTGGGTGTGCGCTTCCATCAGGCGACTTCAAGACGCACACGGCGATGCGACGAGTCTCTTCGGTGGAGAACGGCCCGCATACGTCGCATGCGCTGCTGCAACGTCTCCCCCTCGAGGAGCTCGAAAGCGATGAACGGGCGACCCTGATGATCCCGGCCGTAGTCGTACACCCGCACCGTGTGCGGATGAGCCAACATGCGGGAGAGCTCCGCTTCGCGCAGCACTCGCTGCAGCCGATCCTCGCTGTGCTCGGCGAGCGACACGACCTTCAGCGCCACCTCACGGCCGAGCCGCAGATCGCGGGCGCGGTACACGCAAGCGAACCCACCACGACCGATGCAGGCATCAATCTGATAGTGCTCGAAAACGTCCCCGGTTTTCGGCAGGTCTGTGGACACGAACCCCCCTCCTACGGACGAAATTCGGAATTTCCCCCTCGAGGGCGTAAGTATCGGACCTCGCTACTTTTTTTCTGGATTCTGAGAGTGGAAACCTGAACTCGTCATGGAACCAGGTCGTAGCTCGTCCGGCCGATGGCGAAGTGGTCCGGAGCAGACTCCATCGAGCTCGTGCCCGGCGAAGTAGGCGGTGCCACCTTGATACTGCCCGGGCGTGGGAAATGACGCGCCCGCGACCTCGGTCACGACCGTTGGCTCGAGGCACGATCCGCCGCTACCCGCGCTCCCGTCACTGGCGCCGGCACTTCCGCCCGTCCCGCTCGGTTCCTCCTCCGCCACCGCTGCTGCTGGGATTTCCATCGTCGCCCGAGCCGCCGCACGCGATGGCGAACAGAGCAGACAAGGTGAAGAGGGGTCTCGACCAGGCCATCCAAAGCAGTAGTCTAGCGCAATGCGCCTCGTAGCAGCTCTGGTGGGGATATTGATGAGCGGCTGCGGCGGCTCGACGAGTGGCGACGGCAGCGGAGGGGCGACGCATGCGGGAGGCGGCGGCACGCCGAATCTCGGCGGAGCCGGCGGCAACTGCGAAAAGATCTGCAACGGCCAATGCGTATCGGCAACGGACCCCCAAACCGGTTGCGGCACCGCTTCGTGCGATCCCTGCAACGTCCCCCACGCCACCGCCGCCTGCTCGCCCCAAGGCGAATGCTCCTTCGCCGCGTGCGACCCCGGCTTCGCCGATTGCGACGGCGACAGCTTGATCGGCGTGGCGACCGGCTGCGAGACGAACATCGACAGCGATCCAGGACACTGCGGATCGTGCGGCAGCGCGTGCACCGAGCCAGTTGGCGGCGCCACGTCCTGCGCACAAGGGCAATGCGTGCCGAGCAAGTGCCCGCCAGGATTTCGGTGACTGCACGGGTCAGGGCAACTGCGACACGGATCTCACGACGTCACAGAACTGCGGATTTTGCGGCAACAGCTGCTCATTTCCCAATGGCCTCGGCGATTGTGAACCGACTCCCGAGACGTTCGTGTGCACGGTGAAATGCGGGAGCCCCTCCTACGCGAACTGTGACGCCATCGACACCAATGGCTGCGAAGCGAACCTGTCCACTGACCTGGGAAATTGTGGAGCTTGTGGGTTTTCGTGCTCCGCTGGACCGCACGCCGACCCAATCTGCAACTCCGGGGTGTGTGGCTGGTTTGCGATGCCGGCTACTCGAATTGCGACGGCAACCTGAACAACGGCTGCGAGACCCCGCAATCTCAGTGCCCCTGACGCCCGAGCAGCGCATCGATGCGTCGATTGTGTCCCGACTTGGGATACGCCTTCGCAAACTGATCGGCGCGCGCTTCGGCTTCCCCCCGGCGGCCGAGCCGCACCAGCGCATCGATGGTCAGGACTTCGCGCTCCTGGGAAAATCCGGAACGCGGAAAGCTCTTCGCGTGCTCCGAGAGCAAAGCCAAAGCCTGCGCGGGATTCGACGCGAGGGCTCCTTGGGCGCGGCCGAGAAGCGCCATGTCACTCTCTTTGGAAACCTCGGCCGAGGGCGCGGGCTTCTGTGCCGCGCTCGGCGCGACGGTCGGTAGGTCATCGACGGAAACGGTCGGGATCGGATCGGCTTCCGGCGTTTTGGGCGCGACAGCGGTGAGAGCTGGCGCGGCGCTCGCGATCACCGGAGTCTGACGCGGAGGCTCGGACGGGCTCTTGGTCGCTTGCCAGACGCCGGCGGCGATCACGATCGATGCGACGATGCCGGCCGTCGCCTTGATGCCAAGCGCCGTGCTGCCCGTGCTGCCCGTGCTGCCCGTGCTGCCCGCGGTGGATCCGCCGGTGCTGCCGCCCCCGCCCGGGGCGCACCGATCTTAGCCGCGAGCCCTGCGGAGAGCATCCGCATGCGATCCTCGCCCGGAACGTCACGACGCGCGGCCGAGATCGCGCGCCGGAGGATCGGATCCTCCGCGGCTTCGTCCAGCCGGTCGAGATCGCGCTCGTGAGTCATCCTGCCCACCTTCCGCGACTGGCGCGCCGCACGAAGTTTTGCACCTCGTCACGCGCCGAGTGCAAGCGCGAGTAGGCCGTCTGCACGGGGCATTCGAGAGCGCGGGCCACTTCGTTCATGGGAAGCTGCTCGACCTCGAAGAGAATGAACACGGCGCGCTTGTCGTCGTCCAGAACATCGAGCGCCCGATCGAGGAGTGCGCGCGCTTCGCGATCCGCAACCTCTTCGTGGGGGCCATCGGGGGTCGAGACGTCCGGCGGTGACGCCCAGGGCAGCTCCCGCTGGGTGCTGGCGCGCCGGCGATGAGCCAGGGCGACGCGAGCCGTGATTCCGTAGAGCCAGGTCGCGAAGGAGGAACGATGCTCGAACTCGTCGAGCTTTCGGAACACCACCAGGAACACTTCCTGACACAGATCGTCGGAGTCGGATTCGGACAGACCGAAGCGGCGGAGTGTGCGCCAAACGAACGCGCCGTGCTCACGGAACAGGTGCTCGACGTCCGGGCGCGGCACGATGTCGGAATGGAGCGCCGCCTCGGCTCCCGATTCTCGTTGGCTGGCGGCGGCGGAGGTCATCGCATCACTTCAGGGAAAAAATAGAGCGAGACCCGAGATCGCCCGAGACCGCGATGGGCGAAGGATCGAACAGAGTATGACTCACCCCAGCGGCATCGCGATACGTGAGCTCCGTGCGCACCAACGGCACGAGCAGCGTGACGCCCGCGGTCGCGGCGAGGGGACCGGCGATGCGAACACCCAAGCGATTGGGAACCGTCACGTAAGCCGCGAGCTTTTCGTCATTCTCGACCAGGTCGAACTCGACCCCGCGGCTCCGGAGGCTGCCGAGGGACAGACCCGCGCACAATCGATACGACACGCGATCGGCGCCAAAGCGAGCTGGGCACAGACCCACGCTGGCATACGCGAGAGACGAGTCGCTCGATGCGTTCTGTTCCGCGCGGACCGAGCGCTGAAACCAGTACGTGCCGCCGATCAGAATGCCCCAGAAGCTCGGCGGCTCGACGATGATCGTCGTCGATAGGCCGAGGCTCGTGCCCGGGAGCAGCCCGGCTCCCACGGCGACGCCCGCTCCCGCTTCCAAACGCCAGGGATCTTTCTTCGGAGCCACCGGAACGAGAACGCGTTCTTTTCGCACGATCACCCGGGCCGGCGGCGCTGGGGGAGGCACCGGAGGCGGCTGGGCTTCTTTCGGCTTTTCGACGGGCGATTCCGCTTCGGGATCGATCAGCACGGAGACCACGAACACCAGTGGATCGCTCAGGGCCGAGCATTCCTTTTCCGCGCTGTCGAGCTCGCGAGTTCCGAGAAGCTCGCCATTCGAGTCCCGAATCGTGATCACGGCGTGCCACTTGCCGCGGGCTCGCTCCACGTGACCCTCGACCGAAACGTCCGCTTCGGACGCGGAAACGAAGACTTTCCGCGCCAGACGATCTTCCACGGCTTGCGCCAGCTCCTGGGTCCCGATGCACGCCTCGGCGCCTTCGAGCCGAACCCATGAAAGCGAAGACGTCCGCTCCGCCGAATCCTGTGCCTGCGCCTGCTCGGTTTGAAACAGCACCGCGACGATCACGAACGCCGATGCCCACATCGGGTTGCGCGGAGCGCGTACGAATGACATACGCTCCCGGGCGGGCCGGATCCGATGCGACGCTTCACCCATCTTTGGCCGATCGTTTTCGTCTCCGCTGCGCTGGGATGCAAGTCGACTTCGGAGACGGGCCGCTTCGAGCCGGCAAGCGGTGGCTCGGCGGGCAGTGCAGGAAGCGCGGGCAGCGATGGGGGACAGAGCGTGACGATCCCTCCAGCCACCAATCGACTGTCTCTGGGTGCGGCGAGCACTTGTGCGCTCGATTCGTCCGGCGCCGTTCAGTGCTGGGGCGACAACACGGTTGGCCAGCTCGGGATCGGATCCGAGCTGCCGGAAGAATCCTCGCAGCCGGTGCAAGTGAAAGGGTTGCCCCCGGCAACGTGCGCGCCGTCTTTGGCGGAGCGGTCGCGCACTGCGCGGTGACCTTCGACGACCATGCTTACTGCTGGGGCGACAGCGTGTTCGGTGAATTCAGAGGCCTGGGCGCCGTGCACGCCATCAGTCTCTCTGCCCTGGAAGCACCGGGCCTTTCGTCGGTCGTGCAGATGGGCATCGGCACGTACTTCCATTGCGCGCTCAACTCCGAGGGCGGCGTGAAGTGCTACGGCCTGAACGGCGCCGGACAGCTCGGGCATCGGGTCCCTCGACGACAGTTACACGCCCGCGAGCATCGTGACGACGACGATCTGTTCCGACAGCTCACCGCTTCGCAATCCGGATTCTTCGCCTGTGCGACGACCGTCGAAAGCAACGCAGTGTGTTGGGGAGCGAACGCAGACGGACAGCTCGGCACCGGTTCCACGAAAGACGCTCACGCACCGGCGCCCGTGCTCGGTCTCCATGACGTGGCCGCGATCGCAGCGGGACGCGAGCACGCATGCGCCATCGTCGTCGGCGAGGTTCAGTGCTGGGGAAGCAACACTTATGGACAGCTCGGCTCTGGTCTTTCCGCCCTGCCGCCCGTTCTGGCAATCGCGGCGGGGGTGACACACACCTGCGCGCTCACCGAAGACGCCTCCGTTTACTGTTGGGGGGACGGAAGCGCGACCCCGCGCGCTGATCGTCGACTCCGGCGCGGCGGAAATCGCCGCGGGGGGAGGTCACTCCTGCGCCTTTCTGGATTCGGGGCTCTTGCGATGCTGGGGACAAAACGATCGCGGCCAGCTCGGCCCGTTTTCGGGCGGCGGCGCAGCGCTGTAGGCGTAACCCCTCGAAACCATGGGGCTGCGGCCGTGGGAGGGAAAGACAGACCAATCTCGTCCTCGACTTACGGCCCGAGGCTCCACGTTGCCCCCGAGCGATCTTTTTTTCATAAGCCCGGGCTCCGCGGCGCACTCACCCAGCAAACGAGCTTTCAGCAGTTTGCTTTAGGAGAAAATTCAATGCGTACGTGGTCGTTGTCGATCGTCGGGACGGTTTTGTCCGTCGCTCTGATTGGTGCCTGCAGCAGCGGAGGAAGCGGCTCCGGAGGCAATCCGAACCAACTTGGTTCCGAGACTCCCTGCCAGAAGCTCTGTCGCAGAGCGGGCGAAGCGGACCCCGTATGCGCACCGAGCGATTGCGTCACGAAGTGCGACACCCCGCTTCCCTCGTGCGACAGCGAATACCGAGCAGTCGTGAGCTGCATGGCGAACTCCGAGCTCCTCGCGTGTGAGACGAACACGGCAAAGCCGGTGCCCCTGAGCGGGTGCGATGCGGAGAACAGCGCCCTGACCACGTGTCTGACCACCGGAACGGGCGGAACCGGCGGGAGCGGCGGAACCGGCGGAGTCGGAGGCGCGAGCGGCAGCGGCGGCAGCGGCGGCTCGGTGGGTCCCTGCGATGCAACTTCCGCGTCGTGTGTGGCGTGTGGAAGCGAGACGTGCGATTCCCCCGAGGCATGCTGCTGGGGTGACACCCCGAGCTGCGGAGCATCGGGGAGCTGCACCACCAAGATCGAATCGAGCTGCGACGGCAACGAAGACTGCACGGGTGGACAATGCTGCGTCTCGTTCCTCGTGACCCAGGATGGAAGCGCGAGCTCCGGCAGCGCCGTTTGCTCGGCCGGCGGCGGCAGCGTGTGCTGCTCGGGCCAAGGCGGCCCCGGCTGTGCCGGCGACAAGACGGTCGAGGCCTGCGTATGCGCAAAGGACGACTACTGCTGCAGCACGGATTGGGATCTCCAATGCGCGGACGAAGTCAGCAAGTTCGGCTGCGCAACCTGCGCCGCTGGCTGCGACCTCGGCAACGCTTCGACCGGAACCGGCTCGAGCATCCACAGCGTGGCGTGCCGCACGAGCAAGGACTGCGCGGGCGTCACCGGGCAGTTCAACGTGCCGTACTCGGAGTGCTGCAAGGCCACGAACTTCGGCGTCGGCGCCTGCGTGAGTCAGACCTACGCCGGTGCGATCACCGACTCGGGCGGAACCTGCAACTGAGAGCGATCGACACGACGAGGCCCACGCGCTAGCGTGGGCCGAGCATTCGCCGTGGAATCGATTGCGTTCGAGCTTCCGAAAAAGGGCGTACTTCGCGCCAACAACGAGCACGATCCGCTCCCGCACTACTACCGCCCGGGGATCGGCTGGCTGTATCGCAAGCGGCTGGTCATGGCCCTCGATCTGCTCCGGCCCGGCGGGCGCGTTTTGGAGATCGGAGTCGGCTCGGGCGTGTTGGTTCCGACCCTCACGCGCTCCTTCGACGAGTACGTGGGAACGGATCTCGAGCTCGCCGAGGGGCTCGAGCGTCTCGTGCATCGAGGGTGCAAGGCGAGCTTTCGCACCGCGGACATCGTCGATGGCGAAGCGTTGGAGGAAAACTCCTTCGACGCGGTCGTCTGCATCTCGGTGCTCGAGCACATCCGTGAAATCGATGCGGCGGCTCGGACTCTCGCCCGCGCTCTCAGACCGGGCGGCACGCTGGTGGCGGGCTATCCCATGGTCAGTCGCGCCATGACCCGGGCATTCGAGCTCATCGGCTATCATGGGATCGACGATCATCACGTGACCCCACCGGTGAGAATCGCAAGAGCTCTCGAAAGCGTGCTCGAGCCCGCCGGTCGCAGGGCGCTTCCGCCGCTCGCGCCGGTCCCCCTGGCCCTGTATCAGGTGACCGCCTGGACGAAGTGAGGCTCAGGTTCCGAGCCGGAGCTTCTTGAAGCCGAACGCGGTCATCTTCAACAGCAGCCAGCCGTGGGAAAAGCGGGAGATCTTCGTGTCTCCGTAACGCCGAGCGCGATAGCGGACCGGAAGGTCGACGATCTTCATGTTGAGCCGCGCGGCGCCGAACAACAGATCGAAGTCGCCGAAGGGATCGAAGTCGCCGAAGAAGTGGCGATTGTCGGCGATGGTGTCGTACGCGGTCTTGAATAAAACCTTGGTGCCGCACAAGGAATCCTTGATCGGTTGCTCGAGGAGCCAGGAGAGCGCCGAGCCGAAGAATTTGTTTCCCAGGAGATTCAGGAAACGCATGGCCTCGCCCTCCATGGGGTAAACGAGCCGTACGCCGTTGACGAACTCGCCTTTGCCGGCCACCAGGGCGCGATAAAACTTCGGGCAGATCCTCCGGCGCCACGGTGAGATCGCTGTCGAGGATCATCAGCACGTCGTACTTGGCGCGGGCGAAGCCCTTGCGCACCGCGTCGCCCTTGCCCTTGCCGTCACCCTGGTGCACGAGCGAGAGCTCGACTCCGGCATCGGTGATGGGCTGCTCCTTCATCACCGTTTCGATTTCTTCGACCGTTCCATCGTCGGAATTGCCGTCGACGAAGATGAGCTCCGTCGCCGGACCCATGCGCGGTGTGCGCGCAACCGCGTCGCGAATGTTTCCCTTCTCGTTGCGGCAGGGACAGATCACGCTGACGGTCGGAAGCGCCTTGGGCAGCTGGGCCGGCACGTGACGCGCCACGAAGTACTGCACGAGGGCGCTCTCCCGGAGCACGGGCACCTTTGCGCCGACTCGATTCGCAAAATCGCGACACCAGCGGGACCGCCACCGGCATCAGGACATCGGTGCCCCGACGCACGACCTCGTAATCGCCCAGCTCGAGAATGGTCTCGATGTCTTTCATCGAAAGCCAGTTCTGATCCCCGACGGGCATGCGCAGGCCGAGCTTGCCGGCAGTGCGCAGAATCGGTTCCCACACGAAGTTGTAATACGTGACCACGATGCGACCGGTCGGCGAAAGCAGCGGCGCGAGGCGTTCGAACGCCAGCTGAATGTCGTAGAGAAACCCGATCACGTCCGACAGGATGATCACGTCGAAGGGTCCGGCCGGAAGCTCGTCGTGCTCGACGTCGGCAACGAAGAGCTCGAGATCCGGATGCCTCTCTCGAGCCTTGTCGATCATGCGCGGGGACACGTCGAGACCCACGCGCCGCGATGCATCCAGCGACGCCACGAGATCTCCAAAGCCGCAACCCACCTCCAGCACCGTCGAGCCCGGCCGCACCAGAGACGACACCAATCGCCGCACCTGCTCCGCGTAGTAGTCGCGTGCACCGCTCTGCCCTTCGCGAAACTCCGCGAGCCGATCGAAAAGAGCGATCCGCTGCTGAAGTCTCTGCCCTTCACGCACCGCAAAGTCCGAGCGATAGCGGGACTCACGCCCTCGATTGTTCACGGCCGCGAGCTACCACGACCACTAGACCGAGTCACGCGGGCAGGCGCGCCCGGACATGCAAGTAGGTCCACAAGGCTTTCGGCACGACCCGCGTAGCGATGCGCTCGACCCGGTCGACCGCGGCGCGCACCATCGCGCTGTCGCCGAGGGACGGCCTTCCAAAATCGGGATGAAACACGATCCGATGCAGGGGAAGGGCCTGATGAGCCGCCGACTCCTCCAGCTCGAATCCCGCTTCAGCGAGGGTGCGCTGCAAAAACCCCCGCGTAGAGCGCAGCTCACCCCGCTCCTCTCGCTTCAGAAGCGCGTGGAGCAAGATCAACGGGCTGTAGCGGCAAGGCTCGAGAACGTCGATTCGCCCGCCCGGCTCGAGCACACGTTTGCATTGTCGAAGCGCTCGCACGGGCTCGTCCAGGTGATGAATCACGTCGCGTACGATCACGTGGTCGAACACGGCGTCGTCGAACGGAAGCTCGTACACCGACCCAACGACGAAGCGACACTTCGGCAAGCGCGAACGCGCAAACGCGAGCTTCGCCTCGAATAGATCGACTCCTACGGCACCGTCCGGCTCGCCGAGATGGAAGAGCGTCGCTCCCTCCGCGCATCCCACGTCGAGCACCCGCTGACCGAGGGGCAGGAACGCGGCGCGCACCAGCTCCCGCTCCCGCTCGGCGACCAACGGTTGAGCGGTTTGCCAATCGAAATGCGCGGGCTCCGCGTCCGCAAATGCCGCTTCGACGAATCGTTCGACCTTGGCCACCGATCACCTCCCGAATCGGATCTCCATCAGCGACGCTCGCGCCTCGGCGTCGAGCTCACAGCGAACGATCTCCGTGCCGAGGCGAGTCGTCCCGAGAGTCTCGCACTCGTGCAACTGAGCGCGGCGACAGATCGTGTCGACAATCGGTGCCTTGGGACAGATGACGTCGAGCGGCTCTCCGGGTTTCAGCATCGAGTCGTTGATGTCCTTGAATGCGTCCCAACCTTGAAGCGGCCGACTCGTCTTGATGCGATGACCGCCCTGGAGACCGGCGGTGAACACCGGATGGCAGCCCGTGTAGACGAAGAAGACATTCGTCGCCAGATAGGTGACCCGGGGCCGCTCGCCGAGATGCGCGCCGAGCTCCTTTCGACAGTCGGTTTGGTAGAAGTCCTCGTTCGTGAAGAAGCTCTTGTTGGTCATGAAGTTCGTATGACCGGGGCTTCGGAGCCAGGCGAAGGTCGACAGCGCCGGCAGCGCCAGGGCGACGACGGAAGCGGATTGAACGAAGGGCAATCGCCCGGGGCCATCCCGCGCAAACAGCCAACACAGCACCACGAGGGGGCCGGCGAGCATGGGGGCGGTGACGAAGCGATGGGCCTCCACGGCTTTGGGCGGAATGTCGAGGCGGCCCAAGGCAAAGATGCCCAAGGCACAGAGCACGACGAGAAACGTTCCGGCCGCCGCGACGGGCCGAGAAAAGCTCCGAACCATCGCCCAGACCGCAGCCACGGCAAACGCGATGAGACCGATCAAGTCCGAGAAGAACATCTTCGCGCCATCGGGCTCGGTGAACGGCAGGGTCGGGGTCTCGAAGCCGGGCGCGCGCCAGGGAACGAGGTGCGTCGCTGGGCGCTGGGCGCCGGGGGAAAAGAGGCCGGCGTACAAGAGATTCGCGGCCACGACGACCACGAGCAGACCGACCATCACGACGAGCCCGCGTTTCCATTCGACCCCGACGATCTTCGGCCACACGAGCCAAGCACAGCCGAGTGCCAACCCGAGGAGCCCGCAGGAAGCTTCATCCGTCACGGACAAGAGCGCAGTACACAGAAGGATTGGCGCCACGCTCACGTTCGCGGGAGCACGCGACGCATCGAGCTTGCCGGCTTCGCGCGCTCTGGCCAGGAGCGGCGTGACGACGCCGATCAGCAGCAGCCCGGCCACCGAAACGTGGGGGCGAAAGCTGAGGGTCATGTAGTTGACGAAGTCGTAGCCGGCGAACTGCTTGCCGTCGTCTCGCACCAGAGCGGTCGGCCCCGCGAGAAACCAGCTAAGTGTGCCCAGCATCGTCGTCGAAATGCCTCGGGCGCCAAAGCCCAGAAACAGGAGACCGAGCGTCGCGCCAGAAAGGGAAAACACGATGTCGTGGGCGAGCGACAGCGACAGGGACGAGTGAAAAGCACCGAGGGAAAAGCTCTGGAGCATCGCACCCAGCGCGTCGCCCGCGTAGTGATACGAAAGCGGTCCGCTGGGATCGTAGACGTTCGCAAACGGCAAGCGCTGACCGCGAATCGACGTGACCAGGTTCACGTGCCAATAGCGATCCCAGATGTGATACTTGCGCGAAAGCGACATGCTGAGCGCGCACGCCATCCCCGCAGTGGCGAGCATGCCCGAGAGGGCGCGAAGACGAAGCTCCCGCGGCCAACCCCACCGGTCGTCGTTCCGGCGCCGGAGGAAGAGCCAAACCCCGGCCGCCGCGAGCTCCAGGCCGCGGGCGACGAAGGCTGCCGTCTCGAGGGGAAAGACGCGTGCGAGGAGCAGGACTCCGAGGAGATCCCCGGCGAAGGCCGTCGGAATGTCGAGCGCGACCTCCCACAGGCTGCGATCGCGACGCGAGCGCACGATGACGAGGAGCGCGATCGGCGCGAGATAGACGAGGACGCTGAGGAGGCCCATGCGCGGGGGTAGACTAGGCCAAATCGAGCATTGCCCGGCTCCCTTCCTTGGCCCATCCTATCGGGGCGCGGCGGAGGCAACCAATGGGCGAAAAGACCAAGGGCGCGGCGATCGCGGCAGCACTGATTGCCATGGCCGCTTGCTCGGCGAGTGACAACGGAGCGGGCATTCACGGCGGAGGTGCGACCGGAAATGGCGGCAGCTCTGCGGGTGGCGGAGACGGCGGCGAAGCCAATAGCGGAACCGGCGGAGGTCTCATCCTGGATTCGGGCACCGGAGGAACCGTCGACCCCGGCGACGGCGCCTGCAACTCGTCGTCGTACGAAGCGAAGGAAGTCTACGAGCCCGCGGACATCATCTGGGCCGTCGACACCTCGTGCAGCATGGTGGACGAAGCGGCCGCGGTCCAAACCAACATCAACAGCTTCAGCACTCAGATCGTCGCGAGCGGGATCGATGCTCACGTCGTGATGATTGCATCGTACCCGTTCTTCATTCTTCCAGGGATCTGCGTACCCCCGCCCCTCGGCTCGAACCAACCGTGTCCCGCGGACACGAATCTGCCCGAACTTCTGGCATCATCCGTCGGCCATGATCGACAGCGTCGATGGGGCGGTGAAGCTCGTCACGCTCTACCCCGACTACAAGTTCATGCTGCGTCCGAACTCGCTGAAATACATCGTCGTGGTGACTGACGACGATTCGCGACAAACCGGCGGCTCGGGTGATCCCGGCGTGTACGACAACAATCCCGACAAGTTCATCGCCGATTACACGGCGCTCGATCCGATCCTTTCGGACAGCGCGGGCAACCCGACCTGGAAGCTGTCAGCGATCTACTCCTTCACCCAGTGTCCCAACGCCGCCGCCGTGGGTCAGGTCTGGAAGCAGATCGTCGACAAGACCGGCGGGGTTCACGGCGACATCTGCAGTTGCCCACCCGGCAATCCCGCGTCCTGCGCGCAGACGTTTCAGAAGATCTTCGACGAGCTCGCGACCAAGATCATCCAGGGCAGCCAACCGCTCACCTGCGAATGGGTCATTCCCCCGCCTCCACCGGGACAAACCTTCGATCCCGCCAAGGTGAACGTCGATTTCATCGACCAGACCGCGGGCACGGGGGAGACGATCTTCCACGTCAACGATGCGGGCGCGTGCGATCCGGTCCTCGGCGGCTGGTACTACGACGACAACGCAAACCCGAAGGTCGTCAAGGCCTGTCCGGCGAGCTGTGACAAGATCACGGCGGTAGTGAACGGCAAGATCAACGTGGCGTTCGGTTGCGCGACGAAGAACATTCCGAAGTGAGCCCGGCGCAGTCGCCGCCTCCCACGGCGCCGATCCCAAGGGCGCCGGGGCGCGAGGTAATTTTTCGGACCATTTGCGATCGAACCAGCGCCGGAGAACCGTCGATCTTTGCAGGCTGCGCCGACGATTCTACACTGTGAGCTGGATGGTCCCGCCCAAAGCCCCCCGAATGTCCGACGCCACCATGCACGCGCTGATGGCTCGGGTGCGCCGTGCGGCCTTCAAGCTGAAAAAGCGGCTCCCCCAACACATCGACGTGAACGATCTGGTGAGCGCTGGCTATCTCGGTCTCACTCGTGCGCTCGAGCATTGGAACTCGGAAGCAGAACAAGGTGAGCGCGACGCATTCGAGGCCTACGCTCTCCAGCGCGCCCGGGGCGCGATGCTGGACGAGCTCCGCGGCACCGATCAGCTCTCGAGGGACAATCGCAAGCTGGCGAAAGAGATCGCGTCGGTCGAAGTCGAGCTGACCCGCGAGCTTCATCGGCCTCCGGAGACCGAAGAGGTCGCGGCCCGGCTCGCGATGACCCCAGCAAGCCTCGCCACCGCCCGCGCCGTCACCAACGTTCGCCATCAAGTGAGCCTCTCAGCTCTCGAAGCGGTCCGCTCCATTCCAGCGCCATTCGAGCAGCCCGAGCGCGCACTGTCCCAAGCTCAGATCGAGCAGAAATTCCACAACGCGATCGAAGCGCTCCCCGAGCGGCTGCGCGACGTGCTGCACATGGCCCTCGACGAGAACCTCACCCTGAAGGAAATCGGCGCGCGACTCGGCATCACCGAAGCCCGAGCCTGGCAACTCCGCCGCGATGCCGAGAAGCGTCTCCAGGAGTCCTGCAAGGACACGGTGATTCCGCCGGTGCGAATCAGCGGGCTGCCTCCCGGCGGGGACTGAAGCCGGGCCGCGCGGGCTCCAACCCTGAACCTGCCAGCCACCCGCGATGTCGCGGATCATTCATCGCTGAGATTCAGTCGACGCGATGACGTTCGAAGCCGCGATGCTGGATCCACCCGCAGCGTCGCGGGTCAACGTGAGTTTGCAATTCGCCGCCATCGCCGTCACTTCCACGGAAAGGCCCCCCTTTTCCCCCGCGCTCGAGTTGACCTAGTCACGTGTCCAACTTGGACAAGTTGCGCTGGCAAAGATCGCCGCCGTAAACGGGACCGGGATCGTTTTGAGGCGAGCTCGATCCGCGAACCATCCGCGACATTGCGGGTGGATTCCTCATACGTCGTCGAGGCGAGCTCAATCCAGAACCATCCGCGACATCGCGGGTGGATTCGTCATGCGTAGTTCCACGCGGCCAGCTCCACCACGACCAGCTCGACGACGCGCTGTATCGACGTGTGCCGGGCGGAGCTCCTCGTCGCTGATGATTCAGGATTTGCTCGAAAATCCGGTCGGCGCGATGACGTTTACCCCCGATGTCCCGGATCATCCATCGCTGAGATTCAGAATTTGCTCGGCATGTTCCAGTCAACGCGATGACGTTTACCCGCGATGTCGCGGATCCTTCATCACTTGAGATTCAGTCGACGCGAGACCTCTGAAGCCGCGACGCTCAATCCGCCAGCAATGTCGCGGCTCGACGTACGTTTGCGATTCACCGCATGGCCTTCCTGCTCCCACGGAAGGGGCCCCTTTTCGCCGCGCTCAAGTTGACCCAGTCATATGTCCAACTTGGACAAGTTGCGCTGGCAAAGATCGCCGCCGACAACCGGGACCGGGATCGTTCTGAGGCCACCTCAATCCGCGAGCGATCCGCGACATCGCGGGTGGACCCCTCGTCCGTCGTTCCCCGCGACCCGCGCCACCTCCGCCGACTCCCTCCCCCAGTCCACCACCGCCGACTCCCTCCCGCCAGTCCACCGCCGCCGCCAAGTGAGACCGCGTGGGAGTTTCTTTCACGGCCTGGCGCGCCGGTTGCTCTCTGTCCAGCATGCGCACGTGGATTGGCGTTTCGCTCGCCGCAATCTGCTCGACGGTGGCTTGGGGGGCCCATGCCGAACCCCCCGAGATTGAGGCGACCACTCCGCCTACGGCGCGCTTCGAGGACTCGGGCCCGGAACCAGAACAGGCGGAGGCTGTGGCAGAGGACTCACGTAGCGAGGCGGACGCTGTGGCAACCGACGACACGTTCGTTCCACGGCAGGACGAGTGGGTTCCGCTTTCCAACTCGACCGACTACCGCGCCGCGCTCGACCGACCCTGGCCGCCCGATGACAGCGGGGAACCGGAGCGGCGCTGGTACGGGTGGCAGACACTGCTCGTCGACGCGCTTTCGATTGGCTTCGCCGTCGCGACTGCGGGGCGAGGCGGCGAGTTGGGACTTGGGGTGTACGTGTTCGGCGCTCCGGTCGTTCATGCCGCCCACGGACACCCGGGCAAGGCGCTCGGCAGCTTCGGGCTGCGCTTGGGGGCGCCGTTCGTCGGGGCGTTCATCGGATCGAGCGGCGCGGATTGTAGCGGCCCCGACCGGGAGGACTTCTGTGGTTTGGGCGAAGCCCTCGAGGGAGCCCTGATTGGCGCAAGCTTCGCGATTGCGGTCGATGCCATCGTCATCGCGAACGAGGACGTGGAGAAGAAACCACCGACCGAGCGCGGAGTCCAACTCTCGCCGAGCGTGAGCGTCACGCGGGACCGCAGAATGCTGCTCCTCGGAGGATCGTTCTGAAGCGAGCGCAGTCCGCGAACGATCCGCAAGATCGCGCTTGACCTCCCCAAGCGTTCGAGACACCCAGCGCAGACATTCGGGGGAGGTGACGAACGACCCTTCGGATATTCGCCAAAAATTCACGATCCCCGAGGGATCTTGTGTCCGATCTCTTCGACCACCCGTGCAGCGGACGCGAGCGCTCCGTGCATGAAGCCGGGCCGGTGGGAGGTGTGATCGCCCGCGAAGTGGATCCGACCTTCGGATGTCGAGATGTCGACGCGGGACGTCGTGAGCTGCCCGGGTTTGTACCAGGCGTATGCGCCGCGCTGGAAGGGATCCTCGGTCCAGAACTTGGACGCGCCGGCGGTGAAGTGCTGCTTCATTTCGGGAAACACCGCCTCGATGTCCTTGCGGGTCGCCTTCAGCCGTTCGGGCTCGGGGAGCGCTCCGAATCGCTCGGCGCGCTCGGCGGTAAGGTAGGCGCCGAGGATCCCGGACGTGCCTTCCTGGAGCTCGGTTTCGTTCCGGATGTGGTCGATCGATAGATCAGTGAAGGCTTGTCCGGACTCGTGCTTGTCGCGCCAGAAGCGTTGATCCGACTCGAGATAGAGCCGCGTGACGCTGGCCAGGGGAAGCTCCGCGATCGCTTTCTTCTTCGCCGGGGAGAGGGCTGGCGAAAATTCGATGTGGGCCAGGACCGGAGAGGGCACGGCGGAGATCACGAAGTCCGCATCGATGCGTTCGGTCGTGCCGCGACGCACGAATTCCACCCGCGCGCCCCCCGAGTCTTGTACGACGGCCCGCACCTTGGCGCCGTAGATCATGTGAGAGCTAAGGGTCTTGGCGAGCGCTCGAGGCAAGCGGTCCGATCCCCCCGCGATGCGCCCGCCACCTTCGTGGGTGCGTTCGACGAACAGGTTCGCCACCTCGCGCAGGATCGACAGCGCCGACGCGGTCTCGGCCGAGCCTCCCGGACAGAATCCGTCGCCGACTTGCGCGATGTAGCCGGGGGAAGCGCCGAGCGAGGCGAGATAGTCGGCGATCGTGAGCTCATCGAGCTGGGTGAGGGATGGGGGCGGCCAGCTCGGCGACCGCGGGTCTTGTCCCACGACCGCCGCGAAATACTTCTTCGTCCGGCCTTCCCAGCCGAGCGCGCGCTCCTCCTTCGAGAGGGGATGCTCGGTCACGGGATCCTCGTCGTCACCCAGGGTTCGTCGTTTGCCTTTCACGTACTCGATGTCGGAGAGACCCTTCGGACGCCGCACCTTCGTGAGCTCGACACCGAGATCGTCGATGAGGGACTTGAGCAGCGGGTCGCCCACCACGTGGGTCGCACCCGCTTCGACGTAGAGACCGTCGTGAAACGGATTTCGCAAGGTCAAGATGCGCCCTCCCGCTCGATCCTGAGCTTCGAGAATCGTGACCTCCACCTTCTGCGCGATGAGAGAGCGCGCGGCGGCCATTCCCGAAATGCCTCCACCGATCACGACGACCTTCGGACGCTCGCGTTTCTTGACGGGCGGCGGCGGCGGCTGGCGCACAACGGCTGGGGGCGGTGACGGTTGGCACGCGGCGGCCAGCAGCGTCGCGCCCGACCAGCACAAGAGGTCACGGCGTTGGATTCTTTTTTTTCTCGGTCATGAGCTCGGCATCTTCCCGCGGAGGTTCAGTCGCACGTAGTCGAGGGTGTAATCGGGGTGAGCACGATCGGTCACCGCTTCGACGAACGCAGGATGGAGCTCCTTGGGTAGATGCGCGAGGAACGGACGAAGCACGACGGAACCGACGAACTCACGATAGCTGTCTCGATTTGCGAACGGAGTCGGCGCGTCCTCGAGACTCACGTCGAGGTCGATGAATCCGGCTGCCGATAGGCGCCGCTCGGTTTCCGCAATACTGGCAAAGACCCAGGGGTCTCCGAGGTTCGAAAAGTTCCCCACAAAAGTCGGTCCATGGGCGATTTCCAGGATCTCTCGGTGGGCTCGCGCGAGGTTTCCCTCGCCTCCGCACTGGGCGTGCAGGCGGCCGCCGGGGACGAGCGCACGCGCGATGGAGTGAAAGAGCGCGTCATGATCGTGGACCCAGTGGAACGTCGCCGTGCTGAACACGACGTCCATACCCGAGGGCAGCTCGTCCCGTGCGAGCTCGGCGCGCACGAAGCTCACCCGCTCGCCGAAGCGCGAAAGCTCCCGGCGAGCGACTTCGAGCATCGCGGGAGAAGCGTCGAGGGCGACGACGTGCCCATTCGGCAATCGTTCGAGCAGCCGGGCGGACATCCTTCCGCTGCCACACCCCGCGTCCATCACGGTTTCGTCGCCGCGAAGCTCGAGTGAGGCGAGAACTTTTTCGCCCCAGCTCTGCTGCGGCACGGACACACGATGGTAGGTCTCGGCTTTCCAGTCTTCGGCGGTCACCCGAGGGAGATTACTCCACCGGCTCGAACAAGAGGTACGTGTACTGAAGCTCGCCGGTCGTCACTCGAGGAGCACGCTGGTCGGTGACGGCGCTGGTTGAAACGTCGGGTTGGCGATGCCGAGCTGGCCCACTCCGTTGCTTCCCCAGCACCAGAGCGTTCCGTCGGCTTTCGCGGCGCACGAGTACGACGTTCCCGCTTCGACTTGCACCCAGGGACCGGGGTCGGAAACCGGCACGGGGGAAGCGGCATCGTCGAATGCCCCGTTGCCGAGCTGACCGCTATCGCCAGCACCCCAGCACGAGAGCGCTCCGTCGGCGCGGACCCCACAGCTGTGGAGAGCTCCGGTAGCGATCGAGATCCAATCGGTGTGCTCATCGACCTCTACGGGGGCCGATGTGCTCTGGGGCAGCCCGAGCTCCCCCCGGCCATTGTCCCCCCAGCACCAGAGGGTGCCGTTCGAACGAATGCCGCAGGTGTGTGTGCCGCCCGCTGCGACCGCGACGAAGCTCGTGCCACCGTCCACTTGTGCCGGACCGATCACTTCCGCGTGTCCCAGCTGCCCCGATTCTCCTTCGCCCCAGCACCAGAGGCTCTGGTCGGAGCGGATCGCGCAGGAGTGATTGTCCCCGACGGAAAGCTTCGTCCAACTCTCGCTTCCCGGGACGAGCTGGGGCGTCTTCGTGTCGGAAGGCAGCGACGCGAGACCCAAGCGATGACCGGGTCCATCGTAACCCCAGCAGTAGAGCGACCCCGGCGCCCGAAGCCCACACGCAAACGAGCGCCCGGCACCAACGGAAAGCCAGTCGCTGTCGCTTCCAACCCGGGTCGGTGTCTCGTCCGGCGAGAGATCTCCGAGTGCGGCCTGGCCGTCGGTGTTGATGCCCCAGCAGTACAGGTCGCCGGGCTTCGCGATGGCGCAGCTGAAGAGCTCCGGCGAGCTACCGCCGACCGCCACGTTTCTAAATTCGATTGCAGGCGATATCCGAGCCGGGGTGTCCTGCTCCGTAGTGGAGGTGGGCTGCCCGGTCGCTCCGAACGTGTTTTGCCCCCAGAGCCAAAGCCCACCATTTCGATCCACGACGCCGGTGTGGCCATCCGCGAGCGAAAGCGAGACCACGGCGTTTTCCGCGGCGCACGCACCCTGGAAACAGACCGAAAGCGGCGCGTTGCATTGCTCGCAGAGCGATCCGTTCTTTCCGCAAGCTTGGGGCGTGTTGCCGGCAAGGCAGCTCACGCCGTCGGTGCAACCGCAACCCTGCTCGTCGAGGAGCGAGGGATCGAACTCGAGCGTGCAGCCGGTGGCGGCCGAAAGCACGAGAGCTGCGACGAAAGCAAAGCGCACGACGCGCTAGTCTACTATGGCGACAGGCGCAGCGTGTAGGCGTCCTTGTTCACGTCGCTGACGACGGCGAACACGTCGAGACTCTCGAAGTAGCGGAAGCGACCCATCGTGCCGTTGGAGTTCTGGGGTCCCGGCCCGCCGCCGAAGGTGGTCTTCGTGCAGGATTTCTTGTCGAGATCGAGAACGAAGACATCGTCGCCACCCGCCCAACCCACCATCTTGTCCTGCTTCGAGTCGTAGGCGAGACCCGGATAGATCTCGGACACGAAGCCGCATCCGGTGACTTGCGATGTCCAATCCTGGGCAGCGTGATTTTTCCCGCTCGCGATGTCGAACACCACGAGAGAGCCGTTGCCGGCGACCACGAACAGGTGGCGTTTGGGGTCGACGCGTCCGGTCATGTGGTAGTCGAGCCCGGCGCTCTGGGTGAGCTCGGTGAACTTGTTCCCGTCGTAGTCGAACGACCAAAGACTATAAAGATCACCGAGAATCACCTGTTTGCTCACCGGATCGTAGTCCGCGACCTCGCCCGGCGCTGCCTTGGGAGATCCTCCCGTCGGGTAGACGCGTTTCCAGGGCGCGGTCGGTCCGAGCGGCGCCGTCTCCACCGTCGCCATGTCGAGGATCCAGAGATCGTCCGACGAGTATCCGCACGGAGCCTTGGCACCAGTGAACGAAAACATCTTGTCGGCGTGGGAAATGTACGCGAGCGCGTCATAGGTGTGACGCGAGGCCGGCCTTCCGTCGGGGTACTCGTCCGGCGCGTAACAGTCGTTGAAGTCGTATCCAGCCACGTCGCTGGGCTCGTTCAGACGCTGCATCGTCACCGTGTTCAGATCCAGCGCGTAGACCTCGTTGCCGAAATAGCCGTGATGGCCCCCTCCCCAGACCACGAGGCGATTGCGCTTCGAATCTCCCATACCGCCCGACCAATCGTTGATCACGCCCGAACAACCTTCGTAGCCCTGGATCGCGGAATACTGGGTCTCATCGGGACACACGTCGGCGAGCTTGGTGTTCGTGAGCTCACACCAGCCGAGCCCGGGACACAGAGCGCCTCCGCCATCCGTGCTGGCTCCGCCGCTGTTTCCGCTTCCGCCGCTGCTTGTGCCGCCCGTATTGCTGCCGCCGGTGTTGCTCCCGCCGGTGTTGCTTCCACCCGCGGTGCCCCCATTGCCGCCGCCACCACTGTTCCCGCCGTCGGTGTTGCCGGAGTTCCCGCTGCCACCACTATTGCCCGCGCCGCCGCCGTCGCTCGTGCTCTTGGCGTCGTCCGAGCCTCCGCAAGCTGCGAGCAGCACCGAAAGAGCGCAGGTCATGAAGATGCGTTTCATCGTGTCCGCTCCGGTGCAAACCCCGGGCCGAGGCGATCGTCGCGACAATTCGTGGTTTCTGACGTGGGACCTGGCAGAGGTTTGCCAGCCGTGGCGGGGTTTACCCCGCCGGGCCTAGAAGCGGATCCCCCGCACGAACCGTGCGGTCTTCGGTGTTTCCTGGGGCGCCAAAATCAGGAGATCGATCGCCATCAGTGTGGCCCCAACCGCGATGACCCCGATGGAGACGTTGGTGAGGAGCTTGGAGCGACGGCCATCATCGAGACGATCCTGGGTCGGTCCCGTCGTGTAGTCGTCGTGAAGCTTCTGGGTACGGAGGCCGAAGTACACGGTCCCTCCCGTACCCACCAGGGCGAGAACGCCTCCGGTAAAGGTCAGCCAACCCGGGCCCCGAGTCACCCGATCTCGTTCCGGGCGCTCCGAGATCACCCGCGGAGCTCGCGTCGGCGGCGGCTCCTTGGGGACTCGAGGCGGATCGTCTTCTGCCAAGAGCACGTGCTCGCGACCCGGCCTCACGTCGAGATCGAGCTCCTTCGTACCAATCGCGACGTGATGGGTGCCCGGATCGAGCTCGAGGGTGCAGGGAACGACGCAGCTGTCCTTGTCGTCCACCTTCACGGACACTCCTGCTTTGCCCTTGGCCTTCAGCCGACCGAGCGAGGTCCGGGCGACATCCGCCGCGGTACTCGCACGCTGCCGATCTTTTTCTCCGAGCATCTGGCTTTCGGCAGCCTCCTCGTACTGCTGCACCGCTTCGCGATAGCGCCCGAGGCGCTCGAGACACACCGCGATGTTGAAGCGGACCGCGTCGTGGGCGACGAGCTCGAATGCGCGTTGGAATTTCTGGAGCGCGTCTTCGTATTCCTTCTTCGCGAAGGCACGCTCCCCCTCGTCGAACGCTCGACTGGCCTCACGCTGCACGGCGGCGCTCGGCTTTTCTTGGGCGTGAGCGGTCAGCGCAACCGCGCTGAGAGACGCCATCAAAAGCCAGGCAAAGAAGCGCATCAGAACGGGTTTTTCATCAGTGGATCCGTCGCCTTGGGGCGCGCTCGGGGGATGGGGCGTGGCGCCGGCATTGGGTTGGAAGCCGACGGCGTCGAAAGCACAGGGCGCTCGAGGGCGATCAACATTCCGTCGTCGCTCGCATGCACCGTTCGACGCACCATCTCTCCCTTCGGACCCACGAGCTCCACCACGGCCGTGTCACCAGCTCCGAGGTCGAGGGATAGCGGACGTTCGTCGTGACGCGTCCCATTCACGAGAGCCATCTTCGCGTCTTCGTCGACCCGGATGCGCACGCGCACGCGAAGCTCGGCCTCGGCAGACGACAGGCTCGGGATCGACGCTTCGGGGCGACGACCGAGCCACGCTGCCACGGCGAGCAACGAGACGATCGCCACGCCCCCGAGACCCACTCGAATCCAGGATGATCGGCGGCGTGTGCGAGGCGTTCCGGCCGCCGAAAGCTCCGTGTTGCTCGATTCGGCAAGAACGGGGACCGCCGGACGACCCACGATCGCTTCGTCGGAAGTCGGATCCGCTTCGCGAAGCGGAGGGGGCGGTCCCGAGCGCTGAGCCGCAGCGAGTCGCTCGGTTTCCACTGCACGCTCGGCTGCGAACAGGTCCTGCATCACGCCCGCCGTGTCAATGCTGCGTCCCCCGGCGAGCTCGAGAGCTGCCTTTGCGTATGCCCCCGCCACTTCTTTCGCGCTGGGTGGGCGCCGGCGCGGCTCGCGAGACAAGCTCGCCATCAGCGTGCGCGCCGCGACTTCCGGAAGCTTGGGCACGAGCTTCCCCACGTCTTCGATCGGTGCGTTCAGCACGTTCCAGATCGCCGTCGCCTCGTCTTTCGATGCGAATAGCCTGCGACCCGTCAGAATTTCCCACGCCACCACACCGAGCGACCAGATGTCCGTGGCCGCGGACGCAGGTGCGGTCTGATTGAGTTGTTCGGGCCCCAGATAGGCGAGCTTGCCCTTCACTTCGCCCGACCGAGTTCCACTCAGGCGACCGCGCGCGGCAGCAATGCCGAAATCGACCACCTTCGCCTGCCCATCGTAGGTCACGAACACGTTGTGGGGGCTCACATCGCGGTGAACGATACCGAGCAGGGCTCCGTCGGAGCCTCTCGTCTCGTGAGCGGCGTGAAGCCCCTCGGCCGCTTGGGACAGGATCGAGAGCCAGACCTCGAGCGGCACGCGCTCGTCGCTTTCCTTCACGCGATGGATGAGTCGCGACAGGCTCTGCCCGCGCAAGAACTCCATCAAGATGAATGGCGTACGATCATGCAGACCGACGTCCAGGACTTGCACCACACTCGGATGCTGGATCTGAGAAGCGATGCGCGCCTCGTCCAGAAACATGTTGACGAAGTGCTCGTCCGTCGCCAGGTGCGGAAGCATCACCTTCATGGCGAGGAGCTTTTCGAAGCCGCCGATGGAGCTTCGTTGGACTGCGTAAACCGCCGCCATCCCTCCGTGCGCGATCTCGCTCACGACACGGTAGCGGTCCACCGTGTCCCCGACCCGGGGAAGAATGGGGAGCTCGGACACGCTCGAACCAAGCTAACATGCGGCGGATTTCGTCGCAAAGCGCAAGGACCGGAGGTTTGTTATCGTCCCAGGTGATGAGCGACGAGCGCACCGTCCCGCGACGACTGACTGGCACGCCGCTCAAGACCATTCGGCTGGAAGTGCTCGCTGGTGTCGACCAAGGCCGCCGCGTTGTCGCAACCGAAGAATCCCTCAGCGTCGGCACCGCCGAAGGCAACGGTTTGATGCTCGGCGATCCGACCGTCTCTCGATATCATCTCGAGCTCACCCGCGTCGCAGATCGGATCCGGCTCACCGATCTCGGTTCGACCAACGGCACGACCATCGGAACGGCCCTGCTGCAAGGGACGAGCGCACTCGTCGCTCCCGGCTCGGTGCTCGGCCTCGGCGACACGTCGATCAAAGTCGACGACGGCGACGTGGTGATGGTCGACTCCGCGGCGCCCGATGTGCTGGGCGGATTGCGAGGGCGTGCTCCTGCCACCAAGCGCCTGTTCTCCAGCATTCTTCGGGCATCGGGGGGCAGTGTTCCGGTTCTTTTGTTCGGCGAATCGGGCACCGGCAAGGAGCTCATCGCTCGGGCGATTCACGATCTGCACGATCCGACCCGTCCCTTCGCCACGGTGGACTGCGCGGCGATGGTTCCCACGCTGTTCGCGAGCGAGCTCTTCGGCCACGAGCGTGGTGCGTTCACCGGGGCGGAACGCCGCACAGATGGCGCATTCGCGCGCGCCAACGGGGGAACCATCTTTCTCGACGAAATCGGGGAGCTCAGTGTCGAGCTTCAATCGGCGTTGCTCGGAGTCGTGGAGCGACGCCGGTTTCGACGTGTCGGTGGTCGCGACGAAATTCCGGTGGAAGTCCGCATCATCGCCGCCACCAACCGGGATCTGCGAAGCGAGGTGAACTCCGGTCGCTTCCGTCTCGATCTCTACTATCGCATCGCGGTCGTCCTGTTGAACGTCCCTCCCCTGCGGGAACGCCGTGAGGACATCCCACTTCTGGTCGAGCATTTTTCGCGCGAGGCCGGACACGACGGCGCCGTCGAAGAAGTCTTTCCGCCCGAGGAGATGAGTCGGCTGCTGAGCCCCGAGCGTCCTTGGCTCGGCAACGTGCGAGAGCTCAAGAACGTCGTGGAAGCTGCGTTGGTCATGGGCTCTCCCGCGACGCTGGGCGACGGCGGAGAGGCCGTATCCGTGCGCGGCATCCACGAAGAAGAACCGTTCGCGGCGCTCTACGGCTCTGCGTACAAGGAAGCTCGGCGCAGCGTGCTGGATCGCTTCGAAAAGGACTACCTCTCCGCACTCCTCGAGCGAACGGGGGGCAACGTGCGACAGGCAGCCCGCGAAGCGAAGATGGATCGCTCCTACCTGACCGAGCTACTGAAGCGCCACGGTCTGCCCTGATTACTCACCGACGCAAGCGACGAGCAGATCGCAATTGGCCTCGACCGAAAGACAAGCAGCCTGCCCCGGCGAGGTATTGGGACAGGCGCCCTCACACTTGGCGGTGTCAATGAACTGGTCGGGACAAACCTGAGCCGCATGAGCGCACGCGCTTTGGCACTCGGCCGGCGTAGCCCCGCCGCCCGTCGCCTGGGCACCCCCTTCGCCCACACAGCGCTGGAGAAAATCACAGGTTTGCTCGGCGTTCAGACAGGCAGTCTGCCCGGGCGAAAGGCTCGGGCATGCCCCTTCGCACTTGCTCGTGTCGTGAAACTGATCCGGACACACTTGGGCGGCGTGACCGCATGCGCTCCGGCACTGGGCACTGGCCTGGGTCCCGGCGCCACCGGTGGTGTGGGAGCTGCAGGCCACGACAACGATCCAAACCAATGCCCCAACTCGACGCATGATCACTTACAGGTAGCAGACTCGCTACCCGTCGTCAGCCGTGACGATCTTCCTCGCGAATGTAGGTGATCGGCGGCGTGTGCTTCTTGAAGCGCTTGCGCGTCTCGGGGGCGAGCCTGCGAAATGCTTGCGTCGAGAGCGCATAGCTACCGGACGGCAAACGCGCGGTGGTGTTCACCGCGCCGCCGATGACATCGAAACGTCGTTCATCACCGTACGGCCCCGCAATGCAGCTGCCGAAATGCACCCGCACCACCAGCCGAGAATCCCAACCAATTTCGTCGAGCCACGCTTCGATGTCGCGCTTGAGATCGAGAAGCGCTCGGACCCCTTCGTCCGCCAGCTCTTCCGGGAACACGATCAATGCGGCGTCTCCCATGAACTTCACGACCCGGCCGCCCCGAGCGCGAATGAGCGTCGAGACTTGCTGGTAGTAGTCCTCCATGGTCTGGGCAACGTCGGCATCCGCGCTGTCGCGGGTGTGCTGAGTGTAGCGAGTGAGATCGCACAGCGCGATGAGCAGTGACAGCTCCGTCCGCGCGGACAAATCCAATGATTGCATGAGGGCTCCTGATCGGTTCGTCGTGCAACACCGGCCCATGCGTCCGGCAGCGGTTTCGAGGATCGACACGGGCCCGGTTCGTCCCGCAGTGTCGTCGAGTGTAGCTCAGCTTTCGACGCCGAGCAGGGCATCGAGTCGCAATGAGCCGAGGAGCGACTTCTTGATCGGCCGTTTGGCGTCCCAGAACACTCGAGCCTCGAAGAAACGTCGGGCACGAGGACCGTTGAGCGCCCGCGCCAGCTCGTCCGCCTCCCGAGCGCTTTGGCACGGGAGGAAGTAACAAGTGTCATCCAGCATCGTCGGGCGATCGTCGATCGGACCCACGACGCGGAATTCGAGCTGCTTGTGCAAGCCCGACACAGCGACCTTGTGGCGATGAAACGAATAGTCCCCCACTCCGAACAGGGCGAATGGCGGCTGCCCCCGATAGATACGGCTCTTGCGTCCCTCGAAGAGCTCGCGGTTTTGCTGGAGATAGCGCCAAGTCTTCGGAGCGCGCTCTCGCAACACGGCTGTATCGGCACCGAGTTTCGATTGAGGAACGATCACGCGCCGGTTCGTCTGAGTTCGACCATGCGCGACGTCGGAGCCTTTGAGCAACGGGAAGACGTATTCGGGCTCGATGTCCACGCGCTCGCCCCGACCATTCACCAGGGAGCCCGCGTCGTCGAGCACGAGCTCCATCACTTTCGCGCAGTCGTGCTTGATACCCGAACGCCACTCGACGGCAGATACCCCCTCCAGGCCTCGGGTGGCATCAAAGGCATCCACGTCGCTGGACAACTTTCCATCACACACGCCCATGAAACGCGAGGGCGTGGTCGCATGAAGAGAAGAGTACAGGGCCCAACGCTGTTCACCGGCATCGGCCTCGAGCATGGATCGCGGAGCGATCGTGAGCAGTACTGCGTCCACGGCTGCCGCAAAGTGGACCCTCGCGTCGATGCGATACGCGGCTCCGTCGATTGGCCAGCGCGAGCGTGCGGCTTCCACCATCAGGCGGCGGGCCACGGTCGCCTTGCACAGCATTGCCAGAAAGAATTCCCTGCCGACGAGCGCAGCGATGAGTCGCGCGATCATCCACTCCGAAATGTCGAAGTTGCTGGCTCCGGTTCGCGCGTCGATTCCGCGATCCTTGCGAGCGTTGCGCTTCTCGGGGTGGTTCGTGCCGAAAATCGCACCCAACGTCGAGCTGGTGACCCAGGGGGGATTGCCCACCACCAGAAGCGGCGTACGGAGCTCGCCCACGACGGCCGGCCAATCCAGGGTGAAGAAGTCACCGACCTCGAGTCGCGCGGGAGGGTCGCCGAGCCCTTCCGATGCGCGCGCCACGTACTCCGGAGAGATGTCGAAGCCCAAAAGCTCCGCCGTCGGAAAGACCTCGCGGGCTGCGCGAAGAAACGCGCCTTCGCCACACGTGGGTTCGAGAACCGTCCCCGCCACCGGAAACCAACCTCGCGCCCGCTCGAGCACCTGTCGCGCCAGCGCATCCGGCGTTTGCCAATCGCCGTGCTCGACCCGTCGAGCGTCGCGGGGGCACATCGACACCGTTTTAACGATTTGCTCCCGCTTTGGAAAGACATACCGCTCTGATAACGTCGCCCGCCATGCCGCTCATTCAAATCTTCCCATCGGTCCCCGTACCCGAGGAACGCGTCTCTCCCTTGCTTGTCGCCCTGTCGTCCACGCTGGCGAAGCACTTCAAAAAGCCCGAGAGCTACGTGATGACCCGCCTGGCTCCGAGCGCGCCCATGACGTTTGGTGGAACGGACGAGCCGACTTGCTACGCGGAAGTGAAAAACGTCGGCAAGATGACCTCGGCTCAATCCGCCGACCTGAGTGCTGCACTCACCGCCGAGATCGGCCGCGCCCTCGGCGTTTCGGCGAAGCGTACGTACATCGAGTTCGCCGACGCCGAGCCTCATCTCTGGGGGTACGACGGCGCCACCTTCGGCTGACCCAGCCTGACCGTTCAGGGCTCGGGCGGTGGCGGTGGCGGTGGTGGAGGTCCACCCCGGCGACGCTTGCCCATCTCGGCGAGCATCGCTTCGTGCTTCTTTTGCTGCTCGGGGGTGAGAACGGCCCGGATTTCACCCTCGACCTTGTCCATCAACGCCCGCTGATCCGGCGCACATCTCTCGAAGGCCGCGCGCCGCTCTTCTTCGTGCGCTTCGAAGATCTTTCGGATCTTCTCCTTTTGATCGGCACTGAGATCGAGCTCCCGGCTCATCGCCTCGAGTCGGAACTCCATCCGCGCTCGACCCGGCGGTCCGTGGAGCCGATCCGCAAAGCCGTGGAACACGTGAGCCCGCATCCCGAATCCACCCGCGACGGCGCCCAAGCCGAACGCCGCGCAGAGCGCCAGAATCGACCAGAGCTTCTCGCGCCTCATGGCTCGAGCTCCACCACGTCGAACGCCGATAGTGCTCGCTCGTCCAGGCTCGTCTGGGCACCCAGCGCTACGAAAATCGCAGCGGCGGCTGCCGCCGCAAACAACGAGAGTGCCACAATCCGCTCGCGTCCGAGACGAAGGCGGCGCGGCTCGGCCTCGACGGCGGTCATCACCCGCGCGACGAAGTCCGCGCTCGGTCCGAGGCCAGCCGTCGCATCAGCCAGTCGCGCCAGTTGGCGCTCGTCGTCAGTCTCGTCCTTCATCATCCCCTCGCCTTCGCCGAAGCGTCGTGCGTGCTCTCACGAGTCTTTGTTCCACCGCGCCTTCCGAGCAGTCGAGCACTTCCGCAACCTCCCGAGTGGACAGCCCTTCGATGGTCTTTAGCACCAGGGCGGCTCGCTGCTCGGGCGGCAAGTCGTCGAGCCAGGTCGAAAGCTCCCGGAGCGCGACCTCGGCTTCGGCGTTTTCGACCGTCGCGACCTCGGCTTCCTCGATGTCGACGTTGTCGCTGGCTCGGCGTGCAACGCGACGGCGCAGAGCATCAATCGCGGTGCGGGCGGCGACCTGGTAGAGCCAGGTCGAAAGCTTCGAGCGCTCGTCGAACGTGCCATCCAAGAGCGCCCGGTACGCCTTCAGATAAGCTTCCTGGAGCACGTCTTCGGCTTCCGCGAGCTCGCCCATCATGCGCGCTACCATGGGAAACAGCCTTTTCTGTGTGTGCTCGACGATGTGGCGGAAGGCGCTGGGGTCACCCGCAGAGACCCGTCGTGCGAAGAGAGTGAGGTCGACTTCTGCCACGCTTCCAACATCAGCGTGGGGAACGCGAGGTGGAGCCCCTCGGCGAGCTCCACCTCTGCGTCGTCGAATCAGCGCTCGTCGTCACCTGACCTCTTGTCGAGAAGGTCAGCATACTTCGTTCGCTGCTCGGGTGTGAGGATCTCGGTCAGCGCGCGCGTGTGCTTGACCTTTCGGTCGGCCATCTCGCGCGCATGCTTTGCTATTTCCGCGCCGTCGACGAGCCGGGTTGCATCGAAGTCCGCGCTCTGGAATGCGGTCAGCATCGCCTTGCCCCGCGCGGCAAAGTCAGCGCGTTTCCCCGCAAAATCCGGCTTGTCGCCCCGGAGATCGCGAAGCTTCTCTCGCTGTGCGTCACTCAGGCCGAGCTCCCGGAGCCCGTGCATGTCTCCCATGCCTTCCGGGCCTCGCATGCCTCGCATGCCTCGCATGCCTCGCATTTTCGCGTCGCGGCCTTCTTCGGATCCCTTTTCGTGGCGCGGGCCGTCCTTCATGCGTTTTTCGAGAGCGGCAACCAGCGCGCTTCGCTGATCGGCGTCGAGCGTCTTGTGAAGCTCGTTGAGCGCAGAGCTGATCTTCGCTGCATGCTCCTTGGCGCGAGTTTCGATGGCTGAGTAGCTCTTTTGGATCGCGGACTCGTCGAAGGACCCGGCGCGAACGCCGGCGGCCAGCGCCTTGTCCAAAGCATCGTCCTTACCGGGACGCGCGCTCCGAAGGTCGGATTGGAGCGCATCGATCTTCTGCTTCTGGTCAGCGCGGAGATCGAGCTCGCCCAGCGCGGCGCGGAGCAGCATCTCCGGCCCGCCGCCATGGCGCATTGCGTGGCGACCCTTGCGCTCGGGCTTCGCCGCGTTCGGCGGAGTCCCAGGATCGGCGGCGATCTCGGATTCTTTTTGATCGATTTGCTGGTCGGGGACGGTGTCGGTGGGACCGTTGCCACATGCGGCGAGCAAGAGCGCGCCGATGAGAGCAGTCCCTTTACGGGGGAAACGCATCATTTTTTGAACTACCTCCACCTACTCAGACGCAGGCTGGGCGGCGTGCCCTACGCAATGAAAAAAACTCACTGGTTTCGCGGCCTTCTCCGCCACGACGAAATCGGCGATGATGAGGGAATGTCGCTGGGGAAGGCGCTGTGGGGTGGGAGCGCGCTCTTCTTCTTGTCGTCACTCGCCGGCGCACAGCCCGCACCGAGCGCTGCCCCGAGCACGACGACCGCTCCGAGCGCGACGACGCCCGCTCCTCAGCCGAGCACGGCGACTACTGCTCCGCCTCCCGCTCCGGCTCCGCCGCCGAATGCTGCACCGCCCTATCCCTACCCGTACCCCTACCCTTCTCCTTATCCCTATCCGTACGGACCACCGCAGTACGCTCCGCCGCCCTACGCCGCACCCCCACCGCCTTCGACTCTCCCCTACAGCGATGGCGATCCCGTTCCCCCGGGCTATCACGTCGAGTCCCGCACCCGCCGCGGACCGATCATCGCGGGCTCGATCATGGCAGGGGTCACGTACTTCGTGAACATCCTCCTCGCCGACGACCAGCAGCGAAGGGGCAACGACACGAACGCGGCCTTCCTCTACGTGCCCGGTGTCGGAACCTGGGTCTTGCTCGACGAAGAGTGCGGCTCAAACAGCGGCTCGGGATCCTGCCAACTCCTGCTGATCCACTCCCTCACTCATTCCCTCGGTGTCGGTCTGGTGATCTTCGGACTGGCGGCGCCCAAACAGATCTTGGCCCGCGACACGGCCAGCATCTCCATCGCGCCCATCGTCACCGGCACAACGAGCGGGCTCAGCGCCACGGGCTCGTTTTGACGAGCTCTCAAAAGCGCTGGGCGAAGCGGGCGCGAAGTCCAATGAACCCGTAGGTGCCCTCGTAGAGCCCGAGATCGTCGGGGCTCGAAACGGCGAACGTCGCGGTCGCCAGCCCTTCGATGTGCTTGGACAGTCCGACGAGAACGACCGGACCGACGCGGGCGACGTTTTTGGGTCGGCCGGGGGTCACCATGTATTCGAGCATCGCGCCGACTTTGATCATCCCGTCGTCGTCGGGTTGGTAGAGGTAGCCGAGTCGTGTCCGCATGGCGAAGCGGGAGTCGACGACGGCCCTCATGATTTCTTCGTACAGGTAAACGTCCCGCGGGGCGTTGAACCACATCGGATGGATCTCGGCGAAGAGCGCGCCGTGAAGCACGGGTACAGCCGGAGTGATTTCGAGCTCGATCACGCCGTAGGTCGATCGCTTGTCTCCGTCGGACAGGTGGAGATCATCCGCGCGATACTCGGAGCGGGGCGGAAGCAGGCGCCGATCGAAGGCATAGGTCCCTCGATATCCCCACTGCACGTCGAGCCACGGCAAGCTCGCCCGCACACCGACATAGGCCGCGGCGAAGCTCGGCGTGGTGATCGCGTAGGTGTCGAGGCCTACGAACTGCCAGAACGGAGCGCCCCAACCCAGAGTGGCGTGGGGCCGCACATAAACGATTCCGACGTCACTGGCGCTAGCCAGGAACCAGGTGTTCTTCTCGGATTGCCACGGGGAGTACTTCTTGTTGAGTGGTTCCGTTTCCCCGTGCGCCGTCCCGGGCGTCAGCAGCACGAGAAAGAGCCACAAAAAGCTCCGTCGCACCCCATGACGGATACTAGGGGGCGGGATTTCGGCAAAGCTCTTTACCTTTTGCGAGGCGCTTTCTTGCTCTGGGTCTTGGCCTTCTTCGCCTTCTTCTTGGTCTTGTTCTTGGTCGCCGTCTTCGATGCCGGCCGCTTCTTCTTCGGCGACTGGAGACTCGCCGCGAACGATCGCCCTCGCTCGACCCAGCTCCGAAGCGCCCGCTCGGTGGCCAAGCCCTTCGCCTGGACGAAGACGTAGCCCAAGAGCGGCCGGCCCGTGAAATTCATGGGCCGAGCGCTGGGCTCTCGGAGTGCCGTTCGGTAGCGTTCGGGGCCAACGCGCACCATCAGCTCGCGCTTGACGATGCCGCAGAACATCTTTCCCTCGAGCAAGAACGCGATGCCGCCGAACATTTCCCGCTCGGCGATCCCGCGCTGTTTGGCGACGAGAGCACGCACTCGGTTCGCCAGGGTCGTGTCGTACGGCATGACACCGAGCGTATCAAAGATTGGTTGGCCTAGGCGTTTGTCGGCAGCTTGGCTCGGATCTTTCGAAAGCGCGGGTCCGAACGCAAGAGCGCGATGTCGTCGTCCGTGTCGAGATCAGCCTGCCGATCGAAGCCCGAGCTCACTGCGAGCTCGAGCCACCTGAGTCCATCGTCTATGCGGCCCAAACGACTGGCAGAGCACGCCGCGTTGTAAGCGAAGATTTCACGATGGAAACGCTCGAAGGCGAGCTCGCACGCCGACAGCGAGAGCTCGAATTTCCCGGCATGGAACAGCTGCGCGCACAGCATGAGGTGGGTCTCGACCGAGAGCTTGGAACCGCGCGAGGACAAAAGGAGCGATAGGCTGAGATCCGGTCGGTCCCGATCGATGTACACCGACGACAGCACCAGAGCGGGAAAGCTGTCTCGTCCGTGGTTGAAAGCATCTTCCAAGCGTCCTATGCCATCTGCCACGCGACCCTCGGAGATCATGAGGCGCGCCTCCAGAAGCTGACTCGGTCGACCCGGCATCTGTCGCGCCGCTTCCTGTGCGCCGCGATCGTCTCCATTTTCGATGCATGCCCACGCGACCAACTCGAGCACGACCCCGCGGAGTGGATCTTGCTCCGGACCGTCGGGGATCCGCGCCAGGAGCGCGCGAGAACGTCTTGAGGGCCGCATCCGCACGACCGGCACTCAAGTGCTGCCAAGCTTCTTTGAGGCCCGTCGCCAGCCACTCGGGGACTGCCGAACGGCGGGTTTCGGTCGATGGATTCGACCACTTGCTCCAGGAGGCGCTCGCGCAGAAGAACCCCAAAAATGCGATCCAGAGCATGCGGAAGTAGAGCGCCGTGGCGACGATGGCCACGGAGAGCAAGAGCGAGATCGCGTAGGCGATGCGGTGACCCTTGGGCCCACCAATCCAACCGAAGAGCGATTCCAGGACGTGTCCGCCATCGAGCGGCAGAACGGGAGCGAGATTGGCAATGCCCCAGCCGACGTTGACCCACAGCGCCTGTCGCACGACGTGCGCGGCGATCGATTCGTCGGGGGGCGCGGCAGCGCGCGCGATCACGAACACCACCGCGCCGAGCGCCATTCCGGCAAACGGTCCGGCCAAGGAGACGACGATATTCTTGCCTGGGCTCACGCCCGGCCCCTCGCCCCAGTAGGTCAGGCCGCCCATTCCCCAAAGCTCGATTCGCGGACTGCGTCCATACGCTCGCATCGCAAACGCATGGCCGAGCTCGTGTACCAGGATCGAGACGAACAAGATACCAATCCAACTCGCCATCTCCGCCAGATCCCGGGGACTCGTTCCATTCGGTGCACCCAGGAGCACCGCGACGAGCCAGAACATCGGCTTGACGCGCACGGGAATGCCGAAAAGAGAAAACTTCATCGGTTCGCGCCAGCCATCATCATTGCTCGACGGGAGGCTTCCACGAATCCGGTGCGCCCATGGGAACGACTTCCATGTAGGAGTGACTCTTCACGATGAACCAGACGCCCGTAGCGACCAGGAGGGAGCCAACCGGGAGGGTGATTGCGCCTCCGGTACAGCGCCCGCTCGATGGACCGCCACAACCGCTGGCGAGAAGCACCGTGCCCGTGGCCATTCCGATCCCTCCGAAGGAGGTCATCAAGATCCCCCACACCGTGTCCGCAGTATCCCGGGGATGGGTCCGAACCTCGAGCGGCGCCTGCGCTTTGAATTCGCGGAGATCCGGAACCTCTTCGATGGGATCCGGGCGCAGGAATCCGCCGTCGGTGCGCATCGCATAGGGCATCGCCGGATCGGTCCAGCGATCGCACGGGACCTTGCACATCACCCGGTCGCCGACGATGAGATCCCACTTCCGATCGCTGTCGGGGGGAAGGAATCGAACCTTGACCATGCCAGGAGGTGTTTGTTCGACCAGCTTCTGCTGAAGCGGTCGGAGAAAAACCTGGATTGGCGAGCTGCAATCTCGATTGGGTGCTTCGTCGCTCGCCTGGCGGCAACTCTCCGGATCCCCTGCCTCGCGCATCACGGCTTCGGAGCTGCTCGTCCCCGCGCCCACGATCCCGACGCCACCCTTGGCGGCGAATCCCCCTCCGGAGCGCAGCTTGAAGGAGCCAATGCTGAGCGCATTGACCACATGGGTCGCCCCCTGGCACATGGGATCGCGCTGGGCTGCGCTCAGATCGAACCCGGTGAGCTCGAGCTGACCCGAAACCGTCGTTTGCACCGCCAAGCGCCCACTGCGCTCGAGCTCACCCTCCAAGCTCGCAGCACCGAGGGGCAGCTTGGTGAACAGCTCGTCGGCGCTCTGGATCTCCACGGTGTCGGTGGAGATCGTCGTACGCCGCCATTCGTACTTTCCCGCGAGTCGGCAGGCCGGCAGAAGCTCCATCGAGCAACCCGAATAGGCAACCGCGACGGCGCCACTCCGGAGGCGCCCTTCGAGATTTGCCTTTTCCGAGCTCGGCCACTCGGTAACCAGAGGATTTTCGTGACTGGCTGCCACCTTGCAGCGCGCCAGCTCCGACGGAAGAGTCGGCGCCTGCGCCTGACCCATCGAGCCCGCTGCGCAGCCAACCATGAGCAATGGGACGAACGAGAGGCGGGAGAGATCGATACCGAAACCCAATGCCACGAGTCCAGAGTATCACCGATGCCGACGCCGGGAAGACGCAGTCTTTTCGGGAGCTTTGGTAGGGTCGGCTTGCGGCAGCGGGCAGTGGAGCTTAGACTCCGCGCGCCATGCAGGAGCGACGCCGTCACCCCCGCCACCGCGTGAGCTTTCCGGTGATGATCGACGCGCCGACGAAAAAGGGTCGCGTCGGAATGGCGACGGACTCGAGCGTGGGCGGGATGCTCTTCGGAACCCAAAGCCGTTTCGAGCCCGGTCAGGAGCTCGTCCTGTCCTTTCGGGTCTCCCTCGATCAGCCGGAAGACGCCGTGGTTCGCGGGCGCGTGGTGTGGGCCAGTATCGACGAAAGCCGCGATATTTTCCGGCGCTTGTTCGCTGTCGAGTTCGAGTCCGAGCTCGCGGGCCTCGAGCCCTTCCTCTGCCAAGCCTGAGGCCGCCTCGGGGATTTACCCCCGGAAAGCACCCGTCTTGACACGGAACGTAACATTGTTATGCTCTGACGTAACAACGTTATGTCCGACGCCGATGTTGCCGTGGCCCGAGTGTGCCGGGCCCTCTCCCGCGGGCGCTTGAGTCTCGACGGGCTCACGGCTCGAGACGTGAGCAAGCTCGTCGGCAAGACAACGTCGCTCCTCTATCACCACTGGGGATCGCTCGACGGGTTCTTGTACGCCGTCTCCCAGGCGGGCTTCACCCATCTGGTCGAACGACTCGAGGGAGTGCTCACAGCCGGTGGCGATCTGCCCGCCGTGTCGGAGTCCTTCGTGAGCTTCGGTCTGGACAGCCCAGCGCTGTACTCACTGATGTTCGAGCGCCGCTACGATTGGGCTGCGCTCAGAAAGCGCGGGGCGTTCCAAAATCCGAGCATCGCACAAGCGATGTGGCAGACGCTCGTCGGACAGCTCCGCGACGCGGGCTCCGAAGAGCCGGATGCCGACGCGCGACTGCTCTACGCGGGCCTGCACGGCCTGGTGTCGCTCGCTGTGAGCGGGCGCGCCAACTTCGGTGCCCTCGCCAAAACCGATCGAGAGATGCCCTCGCCAGCGCCCGTCGCCTGGCAACCCGACTGTCCCAACCCAAACGCGAAAGAGCCCACGCATCATGACCAGCACTCTGCTTCGACCCTTGCGCCTCCCGAACGGCACTGTCCTCCAAAACCGCCTAGCCAAATCCGCGATGAGCGAGCGACTGGCGGGCGAGAGCGGCGCAGCCAACGACGCGCTCGTGCATCTGTATCGGCGCTGGTCTGCCGGCGGGGCTGGTCTCCTCGTCACCGGCAATGTGATGGTCGACAAGAGGGCGATTGGAGAATCCGGAAACGTCGTCGTAGAAGACGACTCTCACGCCGCCGAGCTCGCCCTGTGGGCTCGCGCAGCGACATCCTCGGGAAACCAAGCGTTCGTACAGATCAATCATCCGGGCCGACAATCCCCACGCATGCTGTCTCGACGCCCCGTAGCGCCCTCTGCGGTGGCCATGCGAGGAGCGTTCGGCACCTTCGCCCGGCCGCGCGCGCTCGAGGATGACGAGGTCGTCGCCATCATCGATCGCTTTGCCAAGACAGCCGCGATCGTCCAGGCGGCGGGCTTCACGGGTGTCCAGATCCACGCCGCTCACGGCTATCTGGTCAATCAGTTCCTCTCGCCCCTCACCAATCTGCGAGAGGATCGTTGGGGCGGTAGCCCGGACAACCGGCGCCGGTTCCTGATCGAGATCGTGCGACGAGTTCGCGCCAGCGTCGGAAAGGAATTCCCCGTCGCGGTCAAGTTGAACTCGGCAGACTTTCAACGCGGGGGGTTCGACGAAGCCGAATCGATGGCGGTGGTCGAAGCTCTCGACGCCGAAGGCATCGACCTTCTCGAGATCTCCGGCGGCACCTACGAGTCGGCCGCGATGTTCGACGAAGCCAAGGCCGCACACCCCTCCAGCCGGGCGCGGGAAGCGTTCTTCCTCGAGTACGCGGAGAAGGTTCGAGACAAGACCCGCGTTCCGCTGATGGTCACGGGCGGTTTCCGCACCGCACGCGGAATGAGCGAAGCCATCGATGGAGGTGCGGTCGATCTGGTCGGCCTGGCGCGCCCGTTGGCAATCGAACCGGACCTGCCGGCTCGACTCCTCGTTGGAACGGCCGACGCGAGACCGATCCACATCGCCACGGGTATCAAGAAGCTCGATGCGCTGATCCAAGGAGCGTTCTATCAAGCGCAGATCCGCCGCATCGCACGGGGGCTCGAGCCCAAACCGGATCTGAGTCGGCTCGCGGCCGTGCTCGCCTACGTGCGGGGACCGCGCCCGCTGCGAGCGCGGCCGAGAATTACTCGCTCACGGAGCTCCAACGAGCTTGTCGAGCTCGCCCTGAATCTCGGTCAGATCCGAACGACCGCAATGCGAAGCCTTCCCACTCGCCCGAGTACGACGGCCACGCGGAAGTGTTTCCTCGGCTATCCTGGCGCGATGATCTCCCGATCGGCGTGGCTTTTGACTCTGCCTCTGGTGCTCGCGTCGTGTGAAATCCAATCGAGTCCGCGGTCCGCGCCTCCGCCGCCGATGGGACCGCCTCCTCCCGGACCGGCGATGGGCGCTCCGCCACCGGGCGCGCCACCTCCCGCCGGACCGCCCGTCGCGTCGGGCTGCGCGCCGGGATCGGTTTGCTTCAACATCGTGCCGGGTGCCCCTGGACCCCTCGGGCCTTCGCGCCTGGTGGTGTATTGGACGCCGCCGAGTGACGACGAGAAAGTTCAGCCGGAAGTGGCCAATCTGGCGTCGCTCTCGGGAGCGGAGCGGAACGTGGTTCTTCCGCTTTCAGCCATCCCACGTCCCGGGCGCACGATCCGCATGGGACAGGCTTGGGGCTACGTGTTCGTCGTTGCTGCGTCGGAGCCGAATCCTCCTCGCCCCAAGAAAGCGATCGGAGCCCCGAACATGATGTTCGTGCACGCCGTGAACGCTGCAGCGCAGGCAAACGCCCTGCACGCCAAGTTCCCGGGAGGGATCGCCGAGGGCACTGCCGCCTACTTCATGGACAAGAGCCAGGGCGTGCACGACGGTTTCGTGCTCGCGCGTTCGGGGTCGGTCTTCGAGCTTCGCATCTGTCCCACGAATGCCCCGAATTGCGACGTTCCGTTTCCAAATCCCAGCTGAACGAACTGCGGGTCAGCCGAAGCACTTCCACTTGTCGGCAACGCAATCGCATTGCGCGGAGCCGAACGTGCAATGCAGGCCCGTCGCATTGCAGGCCGCGTCTTCTGCGGGCTTTTGCCCGGGACACGCTGCACAGTTCCAGGAACCGCCAAAGCAAGTGCATTGCGTGGTCCCGTAGGCGCACGCAGCACCATCGCTCGGGCAAGAACCGCTCGGCTGACTTGCCGGACAGGCGTCGCAATACCACTTGGCGCCGTTGCAATGACACTGATCGCCGCCGTACGGACAGTAGAGCGTGCTGTCGGTGCAGGCGCTGTCATCGGCCGGCTTTGCCGACGGACAGCCACCACCACCGCTTCCACCACTCGACGAGCCCGCGGCTCCGCCACTCGACGAGCCCGCGGCTCCACCACTCGACGAGCCCGCGGCTCCACCACTGGACGAGTTCCCGGTGCCACCACTCGACGAGCCCCCGGTCGCGCTGCCCCCCGACCCACCGTCCTTGCCGCCCGAGCCTCCACCGTCGCTCCCGCTACTTCCGCCCCCACCCGCGTCGTCTCCGGATCCACAGCCCAGAGCGAAGAGAGCGACGAAGACCAACGACCCGAAACGCGTTCGCATCGAAATAGAGTTCTCGATGCCCGCTGAATCCGTCAAACTTTCGGCGCGCTTCGCCGGGGTTTTCCCCGGCGGCGGCGGACAAACCCCAGGGCGACGAGGAATGCTGCCAGAGAGGCTCCTCGTGAGCTCCCGGGGACGGTCCGACATCCGCAGCCTCCGGCTGGGAGATCCCATCCAGGCTCAGCCCGCCGCTCGAGCCCGACTTCACGTCCACGGAGACGGCGGCCATGTTGTCACTGAGCGTCGATTCGCAGAGCAAACCCGAGGTGAGCTCGGCGCTCACGTCGATCCGATCGCTGTCGGTGGCCGCGCGGATCGAAAGCGTGACGCTCGCGGTCTTGCCGGGTTCGATGACGTCGAGCGCGCAATCCACGTTGGCTCCCTTTTCGCTGCACGTGCCCTGACTCGGCGTCGCCTCGACGATCTCTCCCCCGACGATCTTGACGGAAACACCTGCGCCACTCGTCGCCGTGTCGCTCGAGTTCGTCACGCTGAGCTCGACCGTTGCGGCCGCGCTCTCTGTCACGCTCTCGGGTGCGGTCATCGAAAGCGCGACATTGCCGACGCCCTGGGACGGATCGGGAAGCGTCACGATCTCGAAGCGTTCCCCCGCCACGTTGGTGTGATGGAGCAGTAAAAGACTGATGGGGTCGCCCGCCGCCTGCGCGTCCGCGGACACGTCGACCACGATCGGTGAGTCTCCGACGAACAACGGATAGCCGTCGAACCCATGCTTGGCGGGATCGACCACGGGCTTGGCGGCGTCGAACGTCGAGCTCACGGTGCGCTCGCCTTGCTCGAGCAAAGTCGGATTTTCGCTGGTCACCGCGTAGCGAAAGGAGGTGTTCGCCGCGTCGAGCCCGATTTCTTCGAGACGCGCGCTCAGCACCAAGACGGAATTGTGAAATGGGTAGGTCGAGGCCTTCGATGCATCGACCATGTCGAGGAAATGGGGACTGCCGACCTGCTCTCCAGTCGAGAGAGCGTAGGTCGAAGACGCCAAGAGATCTGCGTACGGGCCCGACTTCGTCAGGGGCTCGGCGCGAATCTCGAAGTCGTCGACGCCGTCTTGATTCGAGTCGATGTCGATCGCCACGACGCTGAGCGGACCGCGAGCGGGCGTGGTCCATTCGCCGGCGATCACGACGCCAAAGTACGCCGAGGCCTCGCTGAACGAGGGCGCCGTCGCGAGGTTGGTTGCGGCTCCGACCGCGAGAATGTCGTTCACCTTGAAGATGGGATTGGGATCGGTCTGGGGCGGATCCGTCGTTCCGAGCTGAAACACGCTGACCACGGGCTCTGGATGTGCCGAATCCCCCGACAGCTCGATGGTGATTGGATCGCCCGGCTGACGAGTTTCGTCGCAGGCCGACGAGGAAGTCGCTTTGCGATGGGCCGCTGCCCGCACGCTACCGAGAAACGGCACGAGCACGTCCTGCCCGCCGCCGCCGGGAACCAACCGAACGATGCCGGTCGCTTCGTTCAAATAGTGACGCGGCTGCTGGTACTGCTCGGGGGCCGTGCCCGGATCGGGACCGAGCGCGCCGAGGCCCCGGGGATCGAATTCCAGCACCAGCTCCAGCGTCGCGCTCGCTCCGGGGTCGAGGGTGACATTGGACGGGGTGACCGTCACCGAGATCCCCGGACTTGGGAAGGTCTGCTCCACCGACGCCGCCAGGATGGTGGCGGTCGAGCCGTGATTTTCGACGACGAACGTCCGTTTCACTTCGGTCGGATCCGACGCAATCACGGCGCCGAAAGAGACTCCCACCTCACCCGTCGTGGGATCCGCAGCAGCGGTCACCTGTTGTGCGATCGCGCGCTCCACCGCGAGACGCCCGCTGCCGACCACCGATGTGGGATAGCCGGCGCCGGCAAGATCGGACAGCGACTCGGTGCTGTTGATGAGAGCTGCCTTCACTTCGTAGGCCGAAAACTCGGGATGCGCCTGGCGGACGAGGGCGGCCGCTCCCGCGACGAACGGACAGGCCATGCTCGTACCGTCGGACCGACGTGCCTCGAATCCGGAGCCGACTCGCGCCGAATCAATCGCAAAGCCCGGCGCCGCAATCTCGGGCTTGAGTCGGTCGTCCACCGAGCTCGGTCCTCGGGAGCTGAAGTCTGCCAGCACCTCGCTCCCGACACCGACGTACTTTTCGCTCGGGTCGAGCTTCACTGTGACCGGCCCCTGGCCGAGCGCTGTCTTCAACTTGGCACCGTCGCCCTGGAGCACGAGGACTCCGGGGATGGACACCGTTCCCGGATCTCCGCCGGACATCGCGAGAGGCAACGGATTCGCCTCGTTGTCGACCATCACGCCCGCAATCGCACCGGCGGCCACCGCGTTTTGGAACTTCTGGATGAAGGTGCACACGCCGCGATCGATGAGAACGATGTTCCCCGCGACCGCAGCGGCATTGGAAAACGGTTGGCAACCGTTCGCAGGCACGGACGCGACGAGCGGCCCGCTGACCGTTCCGCTGTCGATGAGCCGTGTGGTGAACCCGCCCTCCGCACTCGGGTACTTCGCGACGGCAGAAGGGGGCGACAGAACCTGGAGCGCGATGAATTCGTTGTCGACGCTCGCCGCCACACTCAGCACCGAAGGCGAAGCGCCGGGGGAGGATGTCGCGTAGAAGCTTTGCCCTTCGTTGCCCGCAGCGGCAACGAAAACGGTTCCGACGTTGGTCAAGTTGGCGCTGAGCTCCTCGTTGAAGGGGCTCGTCAGCGCGTACGACGTTCCGAGCGAGGTGTTCACAACGTCGAGTCGATCGTCGAACACTCCGTCCTCGTTGGGATCGGCCGCGCGCTCCAGAGCAGCGCCGAGCATGTCGGTCCCGCCATTGCAGCCGAAGACTTTCAGCGCAAAGAGCTTGGCCTTGGGCGCGACTCCCGGTGCTACGCGAAAGATCGCTGGGTCGAAGCTCTGCTCGTAGGCGCCGTTGAAGGTCTTTTCGTTTTGGGTGACGCCCATCCCGGAGGCAATCCCAGCGACGTGGGTACCGTGACCCCCCGAGACCTGAAAGCTCTGGGGCTTGGTGCAGTCGAGGGAATCGGGATCGGGTTTCGGCTGCGCGGTGGAGGGCGAGCTCGCATCGTAGTCATCGCCGACGAAGTCCCAGCCGCCGACGACCTTTGCGGTGGGAAAGCTCCCCGGCTCGATGACGGTCGAATCGTTGGCCTGATACGCAGCAGGGGTACCCGTGCCTCCGGAAATCGGCGTGGGTGTAGTCGATTCCGGAGTCGATGATGCCGATCGTCACGCCGTCGCCCTGGATCGGCGGGGTGTGAGCCCATGCCTCGGGCGCACCAACCACCGGGATCGCGGACCCGAGGGTCGGCCAGAGCCGTGGAACACGTTCGATGCGCCGCACACCCGCAAGCTGCTCGATGCGGAGCGCATCGCTTCGGGTCGCGAGGATCTGAAAGCCGTTGCCGAGTCGGAGAAATTCCGAGACCACGACGCCTCCGTGGCTCTCGATCGCCGCGCGAATGGGTACGTGCTCGGAAACCAGACGCCCGACCGCCGCCCGGGTTTCGGCAGCGCGCGACGCCGGATCCACGCCGGCTTGGAGGAGCGCAGCCGCCGGCTCGCCATCGAGGACGACGTAGAATGCCTCGCGCGCGCTCGTTGCGCCGGCAAGGCGGGCGGTCGTCACTCCGTCGCCCGGTCCGATCCCGACGCGGCCTGACAGCCAGCCAGGAGCGAAAGCGCCGACAGGATCGCGAGCCTCTCCCGGTGCATGATTCGGGCACGTTACGGCCGGCCCCGCGCGGGCGTCAAACGGAGACGCTCAGTGATAGAGCGCGGTGAACAGCAGCTGAAAACCCCGGGCGCGATCGTCGTAGGTCGCATCAGCGATGTCCCGGCTCGAGCTCACGGCGAGCCCTCGGCCTTCCACGCCGAGCGACCACTGTTCCGCAATCCAAAAGTCGTAGCCGACCCAGAGCGAGCCCCCGATCCCGGTCGAGGAGTTGTCGCTGTCGTCCTTGAGCCCGATGCTCCCGAACCCGATGAGCGCGCCGGCGTGAAAGCCGCCTTTTTCATCGAAGAACCAGTCGATGAAGGGCCCCGCGACCGAGATCCCAAGGGCGTCGCTGCTCTGGGTGTTGCCCACAACGTCGGGATCGACCTCGATGGACGGATCGACGATGTCCTGAGCGACGAAGCCTCCACCGAGCACGACGCCACTGCCCAGCGTGCCGCCGATCAAGAGCTCGTAAGCCGGACCCAGTCCATTGAATGTGGCCTTGAGGGGATAGGGGTCGCTGGTCTCGGTCGTTGCATGACCCTGCGCCACACCCAAGCCCATCCGCAGGTAGAATCCGTCGTGCAAGTACGCGGTCTTCTTTGGTGGAGGGGGCGGAGGTCTCCAGGCCGGCGGCGGCGGGCCGTAATAGTACCCGGGCGGCGGCGGACCGTACGCGGGCGGAGGCGGCTGCGTCGGAGCCGCCGGGGCCGCGGCGGTCGCCGGCGGTGGCGCGGCGGGTGTGGTGGGCGCCGGTGGCGGCTGGTCCGGCGCTGGCTCGGCAGTGGGCGGCTCCGACGGCGTGGGCGCGCCGCCTGGCACGGAGGGCGGAGCAATCTGCGCCAACGCCGAACCGCTCACACCCAGCACGAACGCAAAGTGGATCCCCGAAAGTGCCCGCATCCGAAGGATGATTGCACGGGGCGCGGTCAGAGCGAAGCTTGGAGTACGGCTCCCAGGAGTTTCTTGCTCTCCTCGGTCTTCGCGCGGATCCCTCGTCGCACTTCGACCTCGATATCGCATTCCCCTGCGACGAAGTAGGCGGTGCCGGGCTTGTGCTCGACCCCTTCGCCGCCGCAGCGCACGACCGTGAAGCTCTCGAGGGATCCGTCCTTCTCCATCTTGACGCTACTCACGCGTACCCGAGAGGTCTTCGCATCGGGCGCGGTTTTGCCCATCACGGTCACCTTCCAACCCGCGTGGGTGACCAGACTCGACAGGTCCTTTTCCGAGAGCTTCGAGAGCGTGAAGCTCGGAGGCTTGTCCGGCTTCATCTCCACGGCCACAAGGCGATCGGTTTCCCCCGGGGCGACCGCCGAGGGTGCAGCCGCGGAAGCCGACGCTTTCGTCTCCGGCTTCGAGTTGCAGGCACTGGCTCCGAGAGCGAGGAGGACGACGAGTCGACCGAGCATCACAATCTCGCGAGTAACGCGAACCGTCTCCTCCGGCAAGACCGCGGAGCGAGTGGTCCGGATCCGACGCGATGGCCCACGGCCCGGAGTCGCAAGCCCCTCCCAATTCGACGAATTGCTGCGAGCCCCGCCGAAATTCCCCACGTTGGGACTATATATCCGCCGTGCTCAAGGACACCATCGGCGTCTACCGCTACAGCGGGCGGGCCATCGAGCTCGTGTGGCGTACGAGCCGCGGGCTCACGCTGGCGCTGTTTGGGCTGTCCTTGGTGGGTGGTGTGCTGCCGGCGGCGGTGGCGTGGGTCGGAAAGCTGATCGTCGATGCCGTCGTCGGCGCAATCCAAGGGCGTCCGGGAGCCACGACGGAGCACGCTCTCTGGTACGTGGCTCTCGAGCTCGCTTTGGTCATCGCCCTGTCGGCCACCCAGCGCGCGGTGGGTGTGGTCCGAATCGCTGCTCCGGGCCCTGCTCGGCCATCGCGTCAACGTGATGATCCTCGAGAAGGCGCTCACGCTCGAGCTCGCTCACTTCGAGGACTCGGAGTTCTACGACAAGCTGACCCGCGCCGGCGGGAGGCGTCGAGCCGCCCGCTCAGCCTGGTGATGCGGACCTTCGGCCTGGTCGCAGAACGGGATCTCGCTCGGTCAGCTACGGCGCGCTGCTGTTCGCGGTTCTCGCCTGGGCCGTGCTCGTGCTCGTCGTCGCCGCGCTGCCCGGCGTTCGTGGCCGAGACCCGGTTCTCCGGCGACGCGTTCCGCCTGTTCCGCTGGCGCACGCCCGAGACCCGCCAGCAGATGTACCTCGAGACGGTGATCGCGCGCGAGGACTACGCCAAGGAGGTCAAGCTCTTCGGGCTCGGGCCCCGATTGCTCGAGCGCTACGACGAGATCTTCAAGACGCCTGTTCGGCGAGGATCGCAGCCTCACGCTGCGCGCGGGATCTGGGGCTTCGCGCTCGGGCTACTGCTCGGCACGGCGGCGTTCTACGCGGCGTACGCGTGGATCGTGCGTGTCGGCGTTCGCGGGGCGATCACGCCTCGGCGACATGACGATGTACGTGCTCGTGTTCAAGCAGGGCCAGTCCGCGCTGACCGTCGGCGCTCTCGGCGATCGGCGGGATGTACGAGGACAACCTGTACCTCTCGAACCTCTACGAGTTCCTCGAGCAGGACGTCCCGCCGCCGCGCGGCGACGCGAGCGTCGGACCGCGAGCCGGGCGACGGCATCCGCTTCGAGCATGTCGTCGTTCACCTATCCCGGGCGCGAGCGCGCCGGCGCTGAGCGACGTCGATCTCCACCTGCCGCCCGGGCGAGAAGCTCGCGCTCGTCGGCGAGAACGGCTCGGGCAAGACCACGCTCATCAAGCTGCTGACGCGCCTGTACGAGCCGACCGAAGGCCGCATCACTGCTCGACGGGCTCGATCTGCGCGAGTGGGACCCCGACGACGCTGCGCCGCCGCATCGGCGTCATCTTCCAGGACTTCGTCCGCTACCAGCTCATCGTCGGCGAGAACATCGGCGCGGGCGACGTGCGACGCCTTCGACGACGAGGCCCGCTGGAACGAGGCCGCCGAACAAGGGCATGGCCGACGCCGTTCGTCGCCGAGCTTCCGGAGGGCTACCACACGCAGCTCGGGCGCTGGTTCAAGGGCGGCCGCGAGCTGTCCGTCGGCCAGTGGCAGAAGATCGCGCTCGCGCGCGCGTTCATGCGCAACGACGCCGACATCCTGGTGCTCGACGAGCCCACCGCGCTCGATGGACGCCGAAGCCGAGGCGCAGATCTTCGATCGCTTTCGCGACATGACCGAGAGCAGATGGCCGTCTTGATCTCGCACCGCTTCTCGACGGTGCGCATGGCGGACCAGATCGTCGTCCTGTCGGGAGGCCGCATCGTCGAGCAGGGCAGCCACGCCGAGCTCACCCAAGCCGGTGGCCACTACGCTCATCTGTTCACGCTGCAAGCGGCGGGCTATCGCTGAAGGCCGAGACGCATCGCCCGGCGGCCGAGCGCGTGCAGGCCGAGCCACGCCACGGCTCCGAGCAACGCGAACAGAAGTGCCGTCGTCGGAAGCGCGACCTCGGACTGGATCAGGAACGACGACAAGAGCGCGGAGGACGCCATTGCCACGGTGAACGAGAGCGCATCGAGGGCGAGCAGGCGACCGAGGAATGCACCTGGCGCGCGTTCTTGGATGCGGGTCGTCGTCAGAACCCAGTTGGCCCCGGCGCCGCTTCCCCAGAGCAGCACGCCCAAGCTCGAAAAGAGTGGGCTCACCGCGCCGGTGAGGAGTGCAATCCCGAGGAGTACCGACGCCACCGCTCCATGCTCGACCCACGCCCGCCGCACGCCCCGACCCACCAAGGTCAGTGCCACGATCGGCCCGATTCCTGTTCCGATCCCTCGCAGTCCCTGGAGCACTCCGAGGGTCGCCGCCCCGCCCCCGAACCACGCATTTTTCTGTGCGACCAGGTTCAGCGCAATCCAACCAGCACCGGCGGCCAGAGCCACCGGCGTCTTGCCGAACACGTGGGCTCGGAGCTCGGGACTCACTCCCAGGGAGAGCGCGCCGCGAAGCTCCGTGAGAGCCGTGCCGAGAACACCGGCAACCGGCCGCGCCTCGTCCTTTTCTCGCGCCGGCAGCCGCGGCAAGCGTGTGAGCATCGCCGCAGAAACGAAGAACGTGCCGGCATCGATGATCAAGGCGATCAGAGGAGAAAGCTCGGTCGCCAATCCACCGAGCGCCATGCCTGCCGCAAACGCAACGCTCCAAGTCGCGCTGGTCAGCGCATTGGCGGGCGCCAGCTCTTCGGGCTGAACCAACCGCGGCAGTGCCGCGCCCGATGCCGGTGGGCGGAGGGAGCTCACCGCCGCGCGCAGGAACACCAGGATTTGCAGAAGCACGATGCTTTGCCGGCTGACGCTGGCGACCATTCCCAGAGTCAGCGCGCCCTCCACCAGGCTCGCTGCGATCAGAATGCGCTTGCGGTCGAGGCGATCGGCCAGAAGGCCCGCGACGGGTGCAAACAGCGCCTGAGGCAAGAGGTGCGCGGCCAGAGAAATGGCCAGAGCGACGACTCCCCCGCCGCCAGCCCGGAGGCTCACCACACTGACGGCGACCAAGCTGAACCAGTCGCCGACGAGCGACAGCGCTTCCGAAGCCCACAGCCGACGCCAATCGGGACGCCGGCGGAGGAGCGTGAAGGTCGAACGGCTCAGCATGCGACCTCAGGATAGTGGCGTTCGGACAACCAGCTGTCACGCCTGCCAATGACTTGGCGCAAATCCAACCCGCGAGCCTACATCCTACTACCTGTAGGATGCTGAATGTCAGCCATAAACCGTGGATACTATTCGAATTTTTAGTCGTCCTGGGACTTGTCCCCGAGCCCGGGTCGAGTGGTAGGGTCGCTGACGATGCAGACGGACACGCTTTTAGACACCCGCAGGACGCGCCTCGCGATACCCGCTCGGGTGACTGAGACGGGAGAGCAGTTTGTCCGTCACGTGGCGTGGCCGAGTGAGCGTCTGGAGGACTTGCCCACTCTGCAAAACCTCCAGCCGGTCCGCTTCGACGTGAACGAGCGACCGCGGCGAGAGCTTCCAACGCTGCCGGACATCGATCCACTGCGACACGATCTGCCCTGCTGACGCCGAGGCTCTGGAGCAGAGGCGATGTGGGATCCCTCGACCAATCACGACCTGCGTGAAGCGCTCTTTGGCGGCCACGGCGCCGTGCGAGTCTGGAACCTCAGCCAGTCGCCCATGCCACCGTTCACCGCACTCCTGGCTTGCGAGCTCGATCCGGGAGGCAGCGTCGGTTTGCACTTGCAGCAAGAGTTTCCCGAAACGCTGATCGTCGTCGAAGGGCACGGCCAAGCGAAGGTGTCCGGCGAGCCCGTCACCCTCGCCCCCGGCAGCGTCGTGTTCCTCCCCCTCGGCAAGACCCTCGCGCTCGAAAATGGCTCGGCGAACGTTCCGCTCCGCTATTTGATCATCAAAGCGCGGGGGTGAGTCGGGAGATCGAGCGGGAGCCGGCAAAAGCCCGTTCGTGCCCCGGGCGTTCGACATTCCAGCGATAATAGTAGTGACTGCAGTCACTTCCGGGAGCCATTGGGATGACCGACGAATCACCATTCAGCGTGCGACCGATCGCCAAGAGCGCCCAGGGCAGGATCCATCAGGCCAAATATGATCCTACGCAGACGCTCGGCGAAGCACGCCGCCTGTATTTCGAGTCCAACGGTTTCCCGGCGGACGGGGGCTACGATTCCAAGTGGGTCGACTTCGAGCTCGGACCGATCCCGATGCCGTTTCCCAACACGGAGTCACGCCGCCGCGCCGTGAAGCTCCACGATCTTCATCATCTGCTAACCGGCTACCACACCGACATCTACGGCGAGCTCGAGATCTCGGCATGGGAGCTCGCCGCGGGTTGCCACGATCACTACGCCGCGTGGGTGCTCAATCTGGGCGGAATGGCGATGGGCATGCTCACCGAGCCGCGGCGCATCTGGCGCGCGTGGTTGCGGGGTCGTCGATCGCGTTCGCTCTACAGCAGGGAGTTCAGCGAGGACCTCTTGGACCGGCGGCTGGGCGAGCTTCGAGCAGAGCAAGGGCTCGATCGCTCGCGCGCGGAGCTCGGGAAGGCGAACGCGAAGGACATCGCGAGCTTCCTCTTGTTCTGGGAGATCGGTACGGTCGGCACCCTTGCCCTGGCGCCGTTGGCCGTGCTCTTCGTCGTCGGCGGAGTCTCCACGGCCGCCCTGCGCCGATGGAGCGAAAAGCGATAGAGATTTCACAGGAAGGCGAAAGGGCGGAAGCGAATCAGGAAATTAGAGAATTTCCGAAACTTCCGACCTTCTGCCTTCTTGTTCCATTTCCCCAGCGTCAGAGAACCGCGCGAACCGGAGCGCGGAACGTTTCCGAAGTGGAGCGGTCGCCGAACACACCCTTTTCGCGAACGAAGCGGGTGCGGTCGTAGGTATCGATGTTCTTGTTGAGAACGACCTGGAAGCACGCGGCTGACCTGCTCGCCGATGAGCGCGGACCAAGCCAGGAAGAAGTTCCAGATGCGGAACCAGCGCTCGCCGTAGGCAGCGAGGATGGCGTCCTTGTTGGAGATCCAGTTGTCGTGCCAGCGCTCGATCGTCCAGGAGTAGTGGATGCTGATGTTCTCGACACTATGGGTTTCCCAGCCCGCCTTCTCCATCGCCTTGAGCATGGCGCCGGGGCACAAGCTCGCGTCTGCTCCAGGGAAGATGTACTTGTTCATGAACAAGCCCCAGATCAGATCCTCCGGCTTCAGTCCGCGGCGGAGACCCGTCCACTGGAGCAGGAACAAACCGTCGTCCGTCGAGTAGATCGCGGACCTGCTCGTAGAACGAGACCAGGTTCTTCACGCCGACGTGCTCGACCATCTCGAGGCTGACGATCTTGTCGTAACTTGCCCTCGGGAATGTCTCGGTAGTCCAGGCAGAGGACGCGCGCCCGGTCGGCGACGCCCCAGCTCTTGGCGCGCTCGTTGCCGAACTCCGTCTGGTTCTCCGCAATCGTGACGCCCGTCGCGTCGACGCCGTAGTGCTTCGCCGCGTGGCGAGGCCAGCGTTCCCCAGCCGCACCCGATGTCGAGCAGTCGCTCACCGGGCGCGAGCGCGAGCTTCTTGCAGACCAGGTGGATCTTGTTGTCCTGGGCTTGCTCCAGCGTCTGGCTCGGGTTCTCGAAGAAGCCGGAGGTGTAGACCATGCGCTCGCCGAGAAACCAGCCGAAGAAGTCGTTTCCCCGGTCGTAGTGCTCGCGGACGATGCGCTTGTCCTGCGATTTGGAGTGGATGGCGACTTCAGGAACGAAGTTCGTGACGGCCCATCGCAGATGTGCGGCGTCAGGCTGTACTTCACGAACACGTTGCGCTTTCGCAAGAACGCGGTCGATGTCGCCGACGATGTCGAGGTCGCCGTCGAAGTACGCCTCGTAGAGCACCGAGATCGGGATGGGGCGATTCGCGTAACGCTTCGCCAGCTTCTGATCCTTGAACACGACGTAATCGTTCAGGGTAGACATGGCACCTTCCGGATAAAACTGTAGGGATCTCGAGAAACGATTGAGAAAGAAATGGGCCCCCTGAAGCGCGCACGACCCGACTCGCTCGTTGCGAGCCGGGCCGTTCAGCGCAATGCGCCGGGACTACCAGCGCTTGCCGCGATGGCCGCCGCCGCCGCCGCCGCCGCCGCCGCCGCGATCGCCACCGCGATCACGCCCGCCGCCGCCGCCGCGACGATCGCCGCCGCCGCCGCCGCCGCCTTCGCCTCGGGGACGCGCAACGCTGACGTTCAGCGTGCGGCCGTCGAGCTCGGCCCCGCTCATGGCTTCGATGGCACGCTGCGCGTCTTCTGCGCTGGCGTACTCCACGAAACCAAAACCACGCGACTGCCCGCTCAGCCGGTCGATGACGAGAGTCGCCGAAACGACCTCACCAAACGGCTGAAAAGCAGCGCGGAGTTGATGCTCCATCGTCGAGTAGGAAAGATTTCCTACGTAGAGCTTCGTGTTCATTTGCAATGCCTCGGTGTTCGATAGTGCGCCCTTCTGACAGGTCGGATGAATGCGTGGCGCGATGCCTTCTCCCGATGGCTCCCGGAGTGGGAAGCCAACCAGCTCACAGAACCAGGCTCGCGCGGACTACCGAACGGGCAAGTACTTTGATCAGGTCGGCGGGGAAGCTAGCAAAGAATTGGGGGGGTGTCCTTGCGGTTTTGGGCATGCCCCGCAACTTCGGGTGCCAACTGGGGGTGGGCAGGCGGGACATTCGGATCCGACCTGAGAAGGATCCTTCCCACCAGGGGTGGGCGAAAATGGCCACAATTGGCGTCTACGGGTCCACACTCGCCGTCAATTTCGCGCAAAAGCACCACGGCGGGGCGGGCACGGGACCTGCAGTGGATCCCCGACGGAGTCCCAAGGAATGGTCCGACGACGATCCCCCCGCCCCCGAACGAACCCCTGGCTAGCCGAGCTATCCCTCGCCGACCTTCGACGACTGCTGCGCAAGACGCGGAGCGAGGCCCGGGGATCGACTCGGCCGCCGCCGCGACCCGACGCGGTTCGTTGAGGTCAGCGTTCGACGCTTCTCGGCTCGAAGAGCAAGTCCAAGCTCTCCTTTTCGCACGCGTCGTCCAGTGAGCGGCGAAGCTCCGACAACGAAACTCCCGCCGGCACTTCGAGCTGGGCGTCGAGCACGAAGGTCGGAGTTCCGGTGAGCGGCATGTGCACGAGCCGGGTGTCCATCGAGGCCACGTTCACTTTTCGTTCAGCGAGGATCTCGCTCACGCACTCGACGATTCCGGGGTGGTCGAGCCCGCTCACACGCATCCGGTACGCGACGAAGTCTCGAACGTCGGGCGCTGCCGTGTCCTTGAAGGAAACGTCCAGGCGGAGCTCCTTTCCGAACCGCGAACCGGCGCGCTCCAGACCCTCGAGCTCCGCTGGCGTTCCCGAGCACAGCATGATGATGGCGAACTCGCCGCCGAGCACCGCCATCCGGCTGTCCTCGATGTTGGCCCCTGCAGCCTTTGCGGCCGCGGAAATGGCACGGACGAGGCCCGGACGGTCGGACCCGATGGCGGTGAGGACCTTGAGGCGACGGCCTTCGGTCATGGCGCTCCTTTCTTAGCACGGCCGCTGGGCCAAAAGCCCGCGAATCCAAGCCGCACATCCGGGCCTGAGGCTTGATATACTGCCGCGGAGAGTACGAGGAGAATCCGATGCTGAAGCTTGTGATCGCGTGTCTCGCCCTGGCGCTCATCAGCGCGTGCGGTGGTGCTCCGGCGCCGAACGAGCGTGTCGCTTCCGCGACTGCTGCGGTTCGAGCCGCCGAGGTTGGCGGTGCGCAAGGTGTTCCCGCTGCGACTCTGCACCTCAAGCGAGCCAAGGAACAGATCGAGCGCGCCAAAGCCCTCATGAAGAACAACGACAACGAAGAGGCCGACTGGGTCTTGCAGCGCGCCGAGGTCGACGCGGAGCTCGCTCTGTCCCTCGCCCGGGAAATCCAAGCGCAATCGGAAGCGCAAGCGGCGATGGATCAGGTTGCCGAACTGAAAAAGAAGAAGATCGAGTAAGGAGTAGAGGTTGAAAACCATGGCACCCCTGAAATTCTTCGGTCCTCTCGTCTTGATCGCGCTGTGTCTCGGCGCGATTGGCTGCGGCACGACGCTCGCCCCCAAAGAGCTGCTCGACGCCCGCGAAGCGTACAAGAAAGCATCGGAAGGACCCGCCTCGCAGCTAGCGCCCGCGCAGCTCGACAACGCCAAGCAGGCCCTCGACCGCGCCGAACAGACGTTCAAGGACGACGGCGACAAAGACACGACGAAAAACCTGTCCTACATCGCGCAGCGCCGCGCCGAGATTGCCGCCGCTCAGGGGGAAATCGAAGCCGCCAGCCGCAAGCGCGCTCAGGCTGCCAAGGACCTATCGGCAGCGCAGATGGCCCTCACCGAAACCGCGCAAGACAAGCTCCACAAGACCAAAGCGCAGCTCGAAAAGGAGAAGCGCATGTCCGAGATGGAGCGGATGGAGGCCAAAAACAAAGAGAAGATGAGCAAGGAGGAGATTGCGCGGACGAAGAAGCAGCTCGAAGAAGAAAAGGCTGCCCGCGTCTCCGCGGAAAAGAAGCTCTCCGCCGCAATGGCCAGCATTGCGGAGATCGCCAAGGTCAAGGAAGAGGCCCGCGGCGTCGTCATCACGATCTCGGGCGAGGTGCTGTTCGCCACCGGCAAGTACGAGCTTCTGCCCATCGCCCAGAGCAAGCTCGACGACGTGGCCAAAGCGCTGAAGGACCAGGGCTACAAGGCGATTCTGGTCGAGGGGCACACCGATTCCCGCGGCAGCGCGAGGAAGAACGAGGAGCTCAGCTTCAAGCGCGCCGATTCGGTTCGCAGCTATCTCGTCTCGCGTGGCATCGAGTCTGACAAGATCAAGAGCAGCGGTGTTGGCTCGAGCCGTCCGGTAGCGCCGAACTCCACGGCCGAAGGGCGCGCGAACAATCGACGAGTGGAGCTCGTGGTCACACCGGACTGACCAGACCTCGCGGATCGCCATTCGCAAGCTAAGCTTCGGCCATGCCGAAGAAGAACAGGCTCGGTCGCCGACGATTCCTCGCCTACTCGCTGGCGGGAGTTGGCGCGGCTGGTGGCGTCGCCGGTGGTGGATACTGGGCCTACCGGCGTCGCAACATTCCCGGCGCGCCCATTGTCGAAGACCGTCCCGGTCTGGTCGACCAGAGTGCCAACGTCACCGGTCGCCGCCGTCTGGGTCGTACGAATCTCCAGGTCTCGGTCGTTGGGATTGGAGCCGGCGGCCTGAAAGGCATCGAGCCGATCGTGCGCGCGGTCGACAAGGGAATGAACTACATCGATACGTCGGTCTGTTACGGCGACAGCGAAAAGGTCATCCGTCGCGCGCTGCGGTCCAGCTCCGGGCTCAAGGACAAGCTCATCATCGGCACCAAGTGGGATGCCAGCGCGCGGGCGACGAAATGCGAGATCCTCGCGTCCCTGGACAAGAGCCTGTCGCGGCTGGGCGTCGACGTAATCGACATCATGCAGCTCCACTGGCTCGGCGGTGGCCACATGTTTCCCGACAGCGGCTACAACCGGCTCGACAATCCCGAGCTCTACTTGGCGATGGAAGAAGCCAAGCGAGTCGGCAAGGTCCGCTTCTTCGGAGCCACGAGCCACGCCGGGGATCGCAGCGGCATCTTGCAGCATGCCATCGACAAGGGCGTGTTCGACATGCTGCTCGTGAAGATGAACGTCCTCGACTACGCCGACGCGAAGCTTCCGGCGCTGCTTCAGAAGGCGAAGGAAAAGGACATCGGCGTGGTGGTGATGAAATCCCAGCCGGGCGGAGGGCGCATCCCGGAGGCCTACGAAAAGAGTCGCTACTCAATCTACCAGGCCAATCTACGCTGGGTGCTCGACCACGAAGAGGTCGCGTGCGTCGTACATTCGAAGATCGGTACCGATCCCGACGTGCAAGATCTGGCGGCCGGCGCCGTGCAGGAAAAGCTCGGCGTCCTCGATCGCCGCTTGCTGGATGGATACGCTACCGCGCTGAGCCCAGAGTATTGTCGGGGGTGTGCGGGCGAATGCACGAGCGCCTGTCCCGCAGGCGTCGCGATTCCTCATGTGCTCCAGTTCTCGATGTACGATCGAGAATACGGCTGGCCGGAGCAAGCGCGGGAGCACTACCGCGCGCTGCCAGCCGAGCAGCGATGGTCCGAGCAGTGCCTCGACTGCACGCTGTGCAACGACTCATGCCCGTATGGCGTGGATGCAGCCGGCGGCGTACGCGCGGCAAAGCGGCTCGGCTAGCGACCGCCGTACAACCGCAGTAGACCGAGGGTGATCGGATCGACGGTCGAGTCGCCGGGCTCGTCGAGCTCGACGCCCTGCTCCGCAAACCAACGGGCCACGCGCGAAAGCTCTCCCGCGTCGAACCAGGTGCCGTGGCGAGCACAAGTGTCGAGAGTGATCCCGAGCTCGCCCACCACCGTGGCCTGCATGCGCGTGCCGCACTCGATGCACTCGCGGGTCACTTCCGGAGAGCGCGGCATCGGACGATAGGGGTGGTCGGACTTCTCGCTGACCTTCGTCCCCCGGGTGCTCTCCACTCCCGCCAAGAGCCCAGCGACCATGCGCCGTAACGTCTCGACATCGAGCCAGCGACCTCCACACGCCGCGCACGAAAGCACCTGCTCGGAGCCAATGACGACGGCTTCGGCCAAATCCCCGGCGGAGCAGGCGGGACAGCGGGACACCCCTCCAATCTGGTCGCTTCTCGCCGTTGGGTAAAGCCACGAATAGTAGATGCAATTCCAATAGTTAGCGTGGCGCGTCACCTTTCGACTGTCTCGTGCGTGAAGTGGACAGGAGGTCTGAATGAGCGCACGCATCATTTTGGTCGAGCGGCCCCGGGGTTCGCTCTTCGCACGCATCTACGATGCGGATGGTGCGAACCGGGTGGATCTCGAAGCGAGAACGCGCCGAGCGCTGGAGCGGCTGGTCACGGCTCTCGGCTCGGGCGACGCAGCAGCTCTGACGGCGATCTTCGAGCGATGACGTCGAGGCCACTACCGACGCGGCCGGCGAGCATCTCGCGGCCCTCTTGCCCATCCACACACCTGCCAAAGTGGCGCGGTTTTTCACGAAGCTCGGAGAAAACACTCGCGTCGAGCGCCTGGAGCTCATCGAGCTGAACGGCCTTCCCGCGCTCTTCATCCAGCAGGCGAACAAAAACCCGCGCGCTGCGCGGCGTCTGGTGACGATGGTGGAGCTCGACGAAAGCGATCGCATCCGAGCGATCCACGCGGTGCTCTCGGCGCGAAAGCTCACCGCCGTGAACCTGTGAGCCCGAGGAGAACGAGCGCCGGATCTTGGCCTACGCGCCGGTTGGCTTCGCGTCGGAATCGGCTCGCAGCTTGAGCGGGAGGTACGGAAACGCGAGCCCGGTGAGAAAGCAGGCGACCGCGATGGCGAAGATCGCCCAGAACGTGGTGTGCAGTCCGGACGAAAGCGCGAGACCGAGGGAATGAGCCACGTCCGGCGAAAGCTCGCGCCCGTGGGTCGGACCCAGAAGAGCGTTGGCCGCGTTTGGGGGAACGTTGGGGATCGAGGCGAGCTCTCGAGTGACGATGGCGCCCAGCGCTCCCACCGCCAGCGTACCGCCGATGGTGCGAAAGAACATCGTGCTCGCCGTGGCGACCCCTCGCTCACGCCACTCGACACTCGATTGCACCGCGATGACGAGCGCCGTGTTCGCAAGACCGAGCCCGACCCCGAGCGTCGCCATCGCAGCGCGAGTAGCTCCCGAGAGAGGCGTGGCGAAACACTCCGAACGCCAGAGCGCCCGTCGCCATTGCGGCAATCGCGAGCCCAACCCAGATCAATGGCCGGAACCCGACACGCACGAGGATGCGGCCGGACAGCGCACTCGCGATGGGCCAACCGATCACCATCGGCGCAATGGCGCTTCCCGCCTCGGTGGCCGTTCCGCCCATCACGGCCTGAACGTGGAGCGGAACGAACGTGGTCGCTGCAATCATCACCGCGCCCAGCAACGTGCCGAGAGCGGTCGTCACGAGCATGATCGGGCGGCGAAACAGCGGTAGCGGCAGCATCGGTTCGACCGCGCGTCGCTCCACCGCGAAGAAGATCGCGATCGAGACTCCGGCGAGCCCGAGGAGCACGAACGCGAGCGGCCCACCCCCGCTGCCGATCAGAAGCAGAACGACCGCACCGGCGAGCAACCCGGCGCCGGCGAGATCCAGCGTGCGATGCTTCTTCTCCACTTGCTCGCGAAACGAAACCGCCAGGATCGCCATGCACAGCAGGCCGAACGGAACGTTGATGTAAAAGATCCAGCGCCAGGAGAGGATGCTTGACGATGGTGCCGCCGAGGAGCGGCCCGACGATTCCTGCGAAGCCCCACACCGCACCGAACATCCCCTGCATTCGCGCGCGCTCTTCCACCTCGAACAGATCGCCGACCACCGTCATGGTCACCGGCTGCATCGCGCCGGCGCCGAGGCCCTGCAGTGCGCGAAACGCGATGAGCTGGTAGATCGACTGGGAGGAGCCACTCGCGACGGACCCCACCAAGAAAAGCACGACGCCGAGCATGAGGATCGGCTTGCGTCCGTAGAGGTCGGCGAGCTTGCCGTACATCGGCACCGTCACCGTGGCCGTCAGCATGTAGGCGGTGAACACCCACGAGTAGAGCCGGATCCCTCCGAGCTCACCGATCACCGTGGGCATGGCGGTCGACACCACGGTCATCTCCATCGCCGCCATGAACAGCGCTGCGAGGAGAGCAACGACCGTCGCGGGGCGGTTCGTCCTTTTGGCTGCTGCTTCCATGTGCCCGAGCGAGCACCACGTAGTGCGCGAAGCACCGCTTCGCAACAGGGCTCGACTCGGACTGGTCAATCTTCGGACCCAGCCGGCTATTGCACCGTCGTCATCACGCTGTCCGTGTTGTCCGACGGCTTCGAGTCCGTCTGGGTGGTCGACACCGTGGCCGAGAATCAGTCATGAATCCGGGGCTGCTCGGCGCTTGGATGGTGATGCCAATCCCCGCGCCGGGTTCGTTCCAGCGAGCACCGCCATTCAGAAACGGCTCGTCGTAGGTGACGACGCCATTCGTGTTGGTCGTCGGATTCACCTCCGCAGAAACGTAGGTCGAGCCGGTCGGAAGCGTGATGACCCAAGACCTCGTGGTGATCCTGCACCAGCCCGGCGGAGCCGAAGCGGTTCTGTGGAACCACCAAACCAATCCGCCCAGCCACATCGTCGCGCCCTCGGGCATCGAGGGCGACAACATGGTCAACGGCGATTGGGAGCTCGAAATCACGGATACCCTGAGCGGTCAGAGCGGGACCTTGAAGAGCTGGAAGATGTGGATCAGCTCGAACTGGGACTGAGAGCTCGATTTTCTCGCCTCGGCCAGGGCGCTGGCGTGTCCGTGGAGATTCGTCGTAGCCCAAAGGCCTCGAACGCTTGGGGCCCGCTTGGGCCCGAGCCCGAGCTCAACTGGTGTTTGCGCGGCGGATCTTCGAGCTGGCTGGTGCGCGCTGGGCGGCGACCGGCGTTTCCGACGAGCGTCATTCCGTCGCCGGAGCTTCGCGACTAAGCTCCGTGGCATGAACAGTCTCGAAGCGGTTCGTGCGTGGCATGCCTGGGCGGAAGAACACGACAACGCGGCCGGTGACACCTCGCCCTTCGATGCCGCGGAGGGCTGCCCCTGGTTCAGCTCCGAGCTTCAGACGAAAGCCGCCAAGCACTTCCACACGTTCGCCCACACCGGGGACGGAACGTTGCTGGCACTCTGGTCCGAAAAGGGAACCAGCTTCGACTCGGCTCCGGTCGTCGCACTCGGCGGTGAGGGGGAGGTCGCGTGGATCGCCGACAGCGCGGACGAGGCCATCGCACTCATCGCGGCCGCAGGTGACGAGAGTCTGGACGGCGCGCTGACCTACGGGGACTTCGGCGAAACCGACGACGAGCTCGCGGAATTCGTCGCCGACGTTCTCGGCATCTCGATCCCCGACGAAGTCGAGATCGACGAGGCCAAGACCAACGCCCTGATCGCGTTCGTTCAGCGCCTGACCGGAAACGAGTATCGCCCGTTTCGAGACTGACCTGCCGCGCTCAGTGCGCGTTCCAGAAGTCGAAGAAGGTGCTCTCGTCGAAGCTCGGATCCAGGATGTGACCCTGACCCGGGAACTCCTCGTAGACCGAGTCGATGCCGACCTCGGTGCGTTAGAATTCGCACGCGCAATCCGCTGTGCGACTCGGAATGCGAGCGGTTGGGCGGCATGTCACTTGCTTGGGCCTCCCGAGCAATGAGTGCGGTATCGAAGAGCCTGGCGCTCCTGGTGTGCGGCCTTTCCATGGCGTGCTCGGGCAATGACGGATCCCAAACGATTCGAGCGCGGGCGGCACCGGTGGCGGAAGCGGCGGCTGGCAAAACACCGGAGGAAGAGGCGCGAGCGCCGGAACGGGAGGCAGCGAGGGCCCAACGGTCGAGTTCGCGCTGAAGGGAGACGTGGGCAACTCGACGGCCATCGAAACGGCGTTTGGGGGGACCCATACTTCGTTCGGGTGTCGGGGCTCGTTCCCAAGGCAACGGTGACGCTCCGCGGGCGGAACGATGTCATCAATCAAATGGAGCTCGAAGCCTTTGCCAGCTACGAGGTCGCGGACGATGGCACCGTGGACGTGACCCGAGACGCGCCAATCGACGGAACGTACTCGGGCGTGGATCCCGACGGTCTCATCTGGTCGGCGGACATCGCAGAGGACGGTGAGAATCGGCTGGCGTTCGACGCTTTCGAGGTTCGCGTCGAACAAGACGGTGCCCCAATCGCAACCGGCACGCTGGATCGCTACTACCTCGCGCCCAATGCACTGCGAGTCGACTCGACGTTTGCTCCCGTTTCGAGCTTTCGCTAGAAGGGGGCATGGATCGGGGACCGCTACTCTTCGGCATCTTTCTCGGGCTAACGGGCTGCAACAAGGAACAGCCGAAGGAAAAGCCCGCGTCAGAGCGACCCGCCGCGAGCGCGAGCGCGAACGCACAGGCCGCGACCCCCGATGTCGCCCAAGCCACCAGCGAGGGCGTCACGAAGCTCGCAGCCGACGTGGAGGCAGGGGAGGAGCTCGGCTACGCCGCCGGTGCCGCGGGGGATAGCGTGGCGGTGAGTGCGTTCAAGCGCGGAAAGTCGGGGAGCGACCAGAACCCGGGCTCCGTGTTCGTCTACAAACTGAGTGGCGGCAAGGCGACGCTCGAAACCGAGCTCGTGGCCGACTCGTCACATCAGATTGGAAACGCTCTCGGCTTCGACGGGACCACGTTGGTGGCCGGAGCGCTGTTCGATAGCGGACTCGGCAAGGATACCGGCGCGGCCTACGCGTTTTCCCGAGCTGATTCCGGTTGGTCGAAGGCGCAGAAGCTCGCGACTGCCAAGTCGAAGGCCGACGACTCGTTCGGGATCGGGGTCGCGCTCGCGGGGAAATCCATCGTCGTGAGCGATACCCGGGAAAAGGGCGGCTCGCTGTTCGTGTTCGAGCTCGGCAAGAAGGGTTTCGAGCTTCGGCAAACGCTCCCGTTCATCGAGGACAATGGCCCCGCGGAAACCATTGCAGCGTTCGACGATGTGATCGCCGTCGGCAGCGTGAACGCGGGAAAGATGAACGAGCAAGGAGTGGTTCACGTGTACACGCGCGGGGCCAAGGGCTTCGCTCCGAGCCAGGTGCTCACCGAGACGACGCCCGCCGAGGAAGGACACTTCGGAGAAGCGGTCGCGGTGGGACCGAGCTCGCTCGCAGTGACGTCCAAGAGCGGGATCACGATGCTGTCGCGCAAGGACTCGAAGTTCGAGGAGAGCGCGCGGATCTCCACCTCCCCAGACGCTCTGGAACGCCGAAGCGGTCCAGTCCTCGCTGGCCCTTGGAAAAGACACCCTGGTCGTCGGATTGCCCCTCGCACAAGAGGGGCGTGTGCTCGTCTACCAGCGAAAAGCGGGCGCTTGGAAGCTCACACATACGCTCAAAGCCCCGGACGGAAAGAAGGACGATTGGTTCGGCCACTCGGTCGCGCTCGCCGGCAAGTGGGTCGTGGTGGGCGCACCGCTGAAAAAGGACCGCGCCGGAGGCGCATATTTCGTCGAGCTTCGGTGATCACCTGAGCCGTAGTCGGCTGACCGAGTTCGCCTATACTGCCGAAAAATGCCTGCACCGCCGTCGTCGCAAGGACCCGAACAGGTCATCGCGCGCCGCTACGAGCTGCTCACACTGATCGGCCAAGGCGGACACGGCATGGTGTGGCGCGCGCGAGATCGACAGACCGACAAGATGGTCGCGGTCAAGATGTTGACCGACGTTGCCGCCAAGGATCCGCAACAGATCGAGCGCTTGCGTCGCGAGCACATGGCCATGCTCAAGCTCGCCGGCACGAATGCGGTGGGGCTCGTCGATCTGTGTCGTTCACCGAGCAACAAGTTGTGCCTGGTGATGGAGCTGCTCGAGGGCGTCGATTTCGAGCAGTACCTGGCGGCCATCGAACAGCGCGGCGAGCGCCTCGGCACTCGAGAGCTCATCCGCGTGCTCGGGCCGGTAATCGAGACGATGGACCGCGCCCATCGCGAGGGGATCCTGCATCGCGATCTGAAACCAGCCAACATCTTCCTGGTCGCTGATTCGCGAGGAGGTGGAGTCCGCCTGCTCGACTTCGGGCTCGCCCGGTTGCGCTCCGCTTTGCCGCTGACCGCGGCCGGTACGATTGTGGGTTCTCCGAGCTACATCGCGCCCGAAGCTTGGAAGGGAAAGAGCGAGGGACTCGACCAGCGAGTCGACGTTCTACTCGTTCGGCGTGTTGGTGTTCCGCGCGTTGACGGGGCGGCTGCCGTTCGAGGGCAAGACGCTGCAGGACAAGTTCAAGCTGACGACGACCGCGGAGCGGCCGAGCCTCTGGGAACGTCGCCCCGATCTGCCGCGGGAAATCGATGCGTGGGCTCAGGAAGTGCTCGCCATCGACCGAGACGAGCGCTTTCGCAACATCAGTGGTGCGTGGATGGCGCTCTTGGCCGTCATCGGCACGGGCGAGATAGCAAAAGATCTCGGTCTCGCCCGCCGACCTGGAAAGCGCTCGCTCCGTACCCCCGCCCTTCTCGTCGGGTGCCGTGCCCGCGCCCCCGAGGCGCAAGGAGCCGAGCGCCTCCATCGACATTCCCATGGAAGGTCCGCTGCCAGGGCTCGCGAAAGCGTGGAATGCAGCGACGCGGGCCGTGAAGCGCTTGGCGGACGCCATTCAACCGGTGAAAAAGTCGCCCGTGCGCGAGGAGGAGCTCCGACCCACCCTCGTCAGCGAACCCGATCCGCACGTCAGCGCGCCACCCGTGAGCGAGCCGCCGGCCACGGTGCGACGCGTGGAGCATCACGGCGTTGCCATTTCGCCGATCGTCGCAGTTGGCAAGCCCTCGTCCCAGGACGACAAGTCCTTCGTCCGTGAGTGGCTCGCGGGAAGCAAGCTCGACGTGGAACGGCCCCAGGCTCCACAAGACGTGGTTGCCTGGCTCTCGAGTGATCCCCCGCCTCGTGAGGAGACGCTCCAGTTCGGGATCGAGAGTCTTTCGCGCGTCGACGAACAGCCGAAGAGGAAGAAACAGAAGAAACCCAAGCGGCCCAAAGCGGCGAAGAAAGCAGCTGCGAAGCGCTCCGGGCCAAAGCCACCTCGAAAGCAACCGGCGAAAAAGCGCGGTCCACGAAAAAAGCGCTGACCCGCTCACGAGAATTGGAATCAGCTAGAGCGAAGCGCCTCGATCGGATCCACCCTCGCCGCCCGAGCGGCGGGCAGCGCGCCGAACGTGATGCCGGTCGCGAGCGATGCGCCCAGCGCGAGCGCAATGGACCAGGGCTCGATCGCGAAGCTCCAGCGGCCGAGCCAGCTCTCGAACAAGTAGGACGCGCCGAGCGCCGTCAGTGCTCCACCCAGCACGCCGATCAATCCGCCGAGCGCTGCGAGCACTCCCGATTCGAGCAAGAACTGCGCGAGGATCGTGCTGCGAGGCGCTCCCACCGAGCGGCGGAGCCCGATCTCGGCGCGCCGCTCCGTCACGTTGACCAGCATCACGTTCATCACGTTGATGCCGCCCACGAAGAGCGCAATCAAACCCGAGCCCACCAAGAGGGCTTTGATCACCGCGAGGATCATTTGTTCGTTCGAGCGCTTTTCTGGATCCTCGACCTCGTAGGTCGCGACTCCGAGGTGGCGGCGAAAGAGCAACGCTCCGACCGCGGCGCGCACGTCCTTTGGACGGCGGCTCGCGGGAGCCCGCACGAAGATGCGTTGAACTCGAGCCTCGGGGGAGTAGATGGCACGGAACGTCGTCTCGGGAACGATCACTTTTCGATTCCAGATGTGAGTCCCATCGGTGGCTCCGAGGATGGGCTTGTCCCGAAGGACGCCGATGACGGTCCAGGCCTCGTCGTCGATGCGAAGGACGACTTGTCGATCGCGAATTGAACGCCGCTGGAGTAGCTCCGTCCACACCTCGTACCCGACGACGCAAACGCGACGACGCGCGGCCAAGTCTTTTGCGTCCAAAAAACGACCGGCAGCGACCTCGATTCGATAGCGCTCGGGCGAGCCCGGGTCGGCACTTACCAAGGTCACTCGCTTCTCGCGCCCATCGAGTCGAGCATGGGTCCGACGCTGCGCTTCCGAACCAACCTGTGAGCCGCTGACGGTGCGCGACGCACCGACGGCGGCGGCGTCTCGTGCCGAAAGAAAACGGCGAGTCTTCCACAGCTCCTTGTCCGGCGGCTTTTTGTCGTCGACCACGACGAGATCCGAATCCGTGATCCCCTGGTTGGCCCGGATGAGCGCGTCCTGCCCGCCGCGAACCAGCGCCGCAACGAGAACGATGGATCCGGCTCCGATCACGATCCCGAGAAGCGTGAGCAGAGCGCGTCCGGGACGGGACAGGAGTCCGCGCAGGGTCCGAAGTAGGTCGATCGGGCTCATCGTCTCATCGCTTCCACTGGATCGAGGTCCCCCGCGCGTCGGGCAGGAAGCCAGCCAAACACGAGCCCGACGATGAGAGCGGTCGCGAAGGCGCCGACGCATGCCCCGGTCGATACGACGCCGACCCAGCTCGGCATGGCGCGCGTGATCAGGCGACCGGAAATCAGGGCTGCGGCGACCCCGCCGAGCACGCCGAGGGCTCCGCCTCCGGCGCTCGAGAGCAGCGCTTCGATGGTGAATTGCAGTGTCACGTCGGAGCGTCGAGCGCCCAGCGCGAACCGAACTCCGATCTCCCGAACGCGCTCGGCAACGCTGACCAGCATCATGTTCATGATCCCGACGCCACCGATGAGCAGCGCGACCGATGCAATGAGCGCGACGAGCACCTCGAGGATCCGCAGGGTGTCGTTGAACCGCTTCATGGTCGACGAAAAGTCATAGATCGTGAAATCGTCGACGCCATGATGACGGGCCGAGAGGCGCGCGTTGAGCGACGCGCTTCACGTATTCGTTTTGCTCCGGCATGCTCGTTCGGATCAGGATCGACGACTCCTGCCGGACCTCCGGGCATCGCCGTCAGCGCGAACGAGTGCGGGACCACCACCAGATCCGTCCAGTCGAAACCGAAGCGGACACCAAAGCGATCGTTGTCGGCGAAGAGACCGATCACGCGACAGCGGAGCCCGCCAATCGTGAGCCAGTGACCGATGGGGGATCCGTTCCAGAGCTTCTTCGCGGCTATGTGACCGACGACACACACCGGCAGCGCCTTGGCCTCGTCCGAAAAGTCGAAGCTGCGACCCTGAGCGATCCGCATACGATAGAGCTCGAAGAAGCCCGGGTCGGCTGCGACCAGATCGGTCACGCTGGCGCGGTTTTCATCCGAACGCGCTTCTCGCTGCCCGAGCGTGGCCCCGAGTGCCACGCTCTCGACGCCGGCGACGCCGGAGAAAACCCGATCGCGATCCCCTCGGTCGAGCCCGGTCTGATAGCTCTCTCCTCGAACCTTCTCGCGCTCCGGCTCTTTGCTCACGAACATCACCATGCGGGCGCCGCCGAGCTCCTCCAGGCTCTTCGCCAGAGAGGTGATCCCGCTCTCGGCCAGAGACGTCATGGCCACGATGCCGAAACAGCCCACTGCGACCGACAGAACGGTGAGCAGCGAACGGAAGCCATGGCTCGAGAGGGAGCTCCATGCGAGACGAAGGTGCGAAAAGAGCATCAGATCTTCGTCTCGTTCTTCTCTGAGGACGCGGGCTCGATCAGAACGCGATCGCCAGGGGCGATACCGGTCACGACTTCCACCTCGCGATCGTTGCGGACGCCGAGCTTCACCTCGACGCGGCGACGCTCGGGGCCTTTGTCCCCGGCGAGGATCTGGGTGACGAAGCTCTTGCCGTCTTCGCTCCGCACACTCTCGATGGGCAAAGCGACGACCTTCGGCTTGCGATCGAGGTGGATACGGACCTCGGCCGTCATTCCCGGCTTGATCTTCGCGTCCACGGCTTCGATGAGCGCCTCGACCGGAAACACGTCGACGTTCTTTTCCGGTCCGGCGCACCGATGCAGCGGCAACCCGTACGATCTTGGCTCGATACGTGTGATCCGGCAGGGCATCGAGGTGCAGTGTTGCGCGTTGCCCGAGCCGCACCCGAGCGATGTCGACCTGGTTCAGATCCACTTTCACGAGCAGCCGGGACAGGTCGGCCACCGTCAGCAGAGACTTTCCGTCGAACGACGATTCCACGCCCGGAGTCACGGCCTCGCCGGGATCAATCGAGCGAGCGACGACGGTACCGTCGAAGGGCGCCTCGACACTGGCGTACCGCACGCGATCGCGCGCTCCGCGAAGCGCGATGGACTCCGCGGAGAGCGCGAGACGCTTTTCTTCTCGCTCGTGCTCGAGCGATTCGAGCTCGGCTCGGGAGGTGATTCCGTCCGCCACGCCCTGCTTGGCACGCTGCAGGCGAAGCTCCGAGAGCTCGAGAGCATTCTTGGCACGCAAGACATCCATCCGCGCGCGAGCGACCTCGCGTCGGTAGTCCACCGCATCGAGCCGCAAGAGCACGTCGCCCGCGTGCACCCGATCGCCCTCGTTCACGCGGACCTCCGCCACGAGACCGGCGACCTTGCTCTTCAGCTCGACACTCTGCTCGGGCTCGACGCGGCCCACCTCGACGATTTCGATCGCGAGCTCACCGCGCTTCGCCGTCACGATCTTCGATTCGTCGATGGGCTCCGGCTTGGCTCCAGCCCGAAGCGCATACGCACTGCCGGCCCCGAGGACGACGATGAACCCGAAAAAAACGCCCCACTTCTTCCAGCTTCGTTTTCCGCGTGTCATGCCGTCGCCTCCCAGGCCAGGGAAAATCCCGTGTCGATGATCACCGGCTCCGACGCACGGCGACTGTCTTCGGAAATGCGACCGTCCCGAACGACGATCACCCGCTCCGCGTAGCTCGCGACTTTCGGATCGTGGGTCACGATGACGACGGTCATGCCTTGCTGGTGCAGGTCGAGAAGCAAGTCCATCACTTCGCGCGACGTATCGCTATCGAGCGCACCGGTCGGCTCGTCGCACAGTAACAAGAGCGGGCGATTGACGATTGCGCGCGCGATGGCGACCCGCTGCTGTTGGCCGCCGGAAAGCTGATTGGGCCGGTGATCCTCGCGCTCGCCGAGCCCAACGAGATCGAGAGCAGCGCGCGCTCGCGCTCGACGCTCCGCCTTTTTGACCCGCGCATACACCAGCGGTAGCTCGACGTTTTCCCGAGCCGTCTCCCGAGGAAGCAGGTGAAAGCTCTGAAAGACGAACCCGAGCTTTTCGTTGCGCAGGCTCGCGAGATCGTCGTCGTCGAGCTCTTGGACCGGCTCGCCGTCCAGCAGATACCGACCGCTCGAGGGTCGATCCAACGTGCCGATCAAATTGAGCAGCGTCGACTTGCCCGAGCCCGACGGACCCATGATCGCGACGAGCTCGCCACGGCGGATGCAGAGCGAAAGCTCGCGGAGCGCCAGGACCTCCACGGCTCCCAGGGAGTAGGTGCGGCTGATGCCTTCCAGGGCGACGAGCGGCGAAGAATTGGCCGACATGCGCCCAATTCGCCGCCCGGGCAGCGTTTATTTCAAACGCTCAAAACCACTGGCTGGGCGGGGGAATGTAGATGCCGCCGGGGCCCGTCTTTCGCTTCTTCTTGGGCGGAGCGGCCTTGGGCTTTGCCGCGGGCTTCTTCTGGGTCGCGGCGGGCTTCTGGGCTTGCTTGGTGGGGGCGGCAGTAGCGGGGGCAGTCGCCGTGGCACTGGCTGAGACACTCGGAGCCGGTGGCTCTTCGCTCGGCACGACGGTTGGCGCAACGGTGGGCTCCGGCGCCGAATCGGCCGGACGGAGCGTGGGGATCTCCATCTTCGCAGCCGCGCGACGAAGCGGCACACCTGCTGGACGCGCATTGGCAAACCACGCCACGATGGCTACCGCAACGAGACACGCCAGGACCGCCCCCAGGCCGATCGCCACGCGAAGCATGGTCGACGATCCGCCAGGCGCCGCTCGACTCGCCCGAGCGGGGGGAACCACGAAAGCACTCGAGGGCGGTGGTTCCACGGCCGAGTACGGCCCAGAGGCTTGTGCGTCGGCGTACGCGTACGACGCTGGCGGCGCCAACAGCGCATCGATGCGCTCCACGACCGCGGCGGCGGACTCGGGACGTTTGTCGGGCTCCTTTTCGAGGAGCTCTTTGACGAGCTGGGCGACACCCTGCGGAACGTGGCTCGGGAGATTCGGGCGCGGGCTCGGTCAAGTGCATGGTCATCACGGTGACCACGTCCTTGGCGACGAACGGCGGCTGACCGTCCAGCATCTCGTGCATGAGAACGCCGAGTGCGTACAGATCCGAACGCGCATCCACTTGGCCCCCGCCGGCCTGTTCGGGCGCCATGTATTCCGGTGTCCCGATGATGGTGCCGGCCTGGGTAAATGCCGTTCCGGCGTCGGCGTTCATGTCGAGCTTGGCCACGCCGAAGTCCAATATCTTGACAATGTCCGCCACGTCCTCGCGCTCGAGGAGCATCACGTTGTCGGGTTTCAGATCGCGATGGACGATGCCGACCTGGTGAGCGGCGTCGATGCCACACGCAATCTGTCGAGCCAAGACCAGCACTCGATCCGGCAATAGTGGTCCCTCGGCGATCAGCTGGCCGAGGCTCTTTCCGTTGACGAACTCGAGAGCGAGATAGAACGACCCGTCGGGAAGGCGCCCGAAATCCGTCGCCTTGGCGACGTTCTCGTGCTCGATGCGGCCCGCGGCCACCGCTTCGCGTTCGAAGCGCGCGACCACCTCTTCGACCCGTGTGAGCTCCGGCCGAAGGATCTTCAGCGCGACGGTTTTTCGGATCCGAATGTGCTGAGCACGATACACGGCGCCCATCGCGCCCTCGCCGAGAAGCTCGTCGATGCGAAAGCGGTCCGCAATCGTCTGGCCGACGAGAGACGCTGGATCCGAAGCATCACCAACGATCGGCTCGGTGCTCGCGGCTGCGCTGCTCGAAAGACTCATGAGGTGGAATCGCCAGTCTAGCAGGGAGGACTCGGGCCGAGGGGCGGAGGTCCGCCACCCGAGGATTTGCTCACCTTTTCGTCGCTCACTCCAGCGTGAGCGGATCGCCGACCCCGAGAATTCCCAGCGTTTCGTGCACCGCGTTGACCCCGAAGCTCACCTTGTCGTCGAAGGTGTGATAGCCGGCCAGCGTCGCGAGGGGCTCCTTGCCCGCCTCTCCCGTGCGCGGATCGAGTGTGGTGACGACGCAGCGCACGCACGGGCGCGTCATCCGGAAACGGACGGATCCGATTTGGAATCTCTGGAGTGAATCCTCGGCGTACGGAGGGACTCCGGTCAGCACCAAATTCGGACGGAAGCGCTCCATCTCGAGAGCCCGGGGCAACCTTCGATTGAGATCCTCGAGGGAGCTCCGGGAGATGACCAGAAACGGATAGGCATCTTGGAACGCAACGAAGGAGTCGTCTTCGTCCTCGACGATGCGCTGGGTTCGATCCGGAAAATGAACGAGGCGCACGTCGCGACCGAGGTACGAGCCAAACCAGCGGCTGCCTTCCGGTTCGACGAGCGCGTTCACGCGGGACCGCCACACTTCCACTTCGATCGAGTCGCCGCGCTGGAGGCTCTTCGGGATTTCGAGCTCGACCTGACCCGGCGCCTGCAGGCGAAAGCCGCGCTGCGAGAGGGACACGTCGATGCGGGTCAGGGAGTGTTCTTCGCGCTGGGTGATGAAGCGCCCGCTCTCGTCGACGAGCATGAAACGCCGATCGTCCATCAGCCCTCGGGTCACGATCTCGGCGCTGTCGAGGGATACGCCACGACACGACTTGACGGGATAGATCGTGATCGACTCGACGCGGCCCGTCATTCGCAGTGCCTCGCTGCCGGATCTTCCACGAGGCGTGTGCCCGTCAGGCGATAGGCGCGCGCACACACTCCCTCGCCGGTTCGCGTCAGCAGGTCGATGCTTCCGGCCGAGATCTTCGCATCGGCGAGCCCGAGGATTTCGATGTCACCCATGACGACCGCATGACCGTCGTCGAAGCGGAACAAGAACAGCCGAGAGTCGCTCCTCGTGCTGCCTTTCGCGGTCCGATGAAAGCCGTCGATGACCGCCAGCGCCTCATCGCTCCCGTCTCCCTCGAAGTCGCCGTAGACGACATCGCGAAGGACGTAGCGATCGGTATCGTGGAAGCCGCTCTCGACGTAGTCGTGCATTTCACCGCGACCTTCCCGAAGCCCGAGCAAGTTTGGCAGATACTCTCGGTTGCAAAAGTTCACCTCGCGAATGGAGCTCGGTGAGTCCGGCTTCGTTTCTGCGCAGCCCGGCCACAGGCGTTCTTCGGCAATCTCGCCGGAAGGCTTCGGAACGGTGAGCGGCTGGCTAGTCACGCGAAACGTGGCGGGCGGCTGCGCGCATGCGTCCCCGCTGACGCTCCACCCCTCACTCAAATCCACGCGAGCGCCGGGGATCTCGGCGAGGCGGCGGCCCACCTCGCAGCGGGCCACCACGAACGCGTCGGAGCGGAGCTGGCGCAGGGCTTCGCTCTCGAAACGCCCCCGCCCGATGTCTCCACGTCGGTAGCTGCCCCGAAGCGCCAGGGGAAACGCAGCCATCATTTGCCCGCTCTGGAGATCGACCACGAACACCTCGAGCGCCACCTGTTCGGGAATGTCGAAGGCCAGAGTCCGCACGACGACCAGATAGCGGACGGCAAACGCCTGTTCGCATTCGCGACCGAGCTCGGTGCGATCGCTCCACACGCTCCGGTCGAGGGGATTTTCGGCCCGGTCCACAAAAGGCAATTGAGCAAGTTCGGCGACAGCAGCAGATCGAACGCGATGGAGCGTTCGGGATCGCCGAGCTGCTCCTCCATGAGCACGTCCGCGCTGTAGTTCTTTTGATGAAAATCCAGGACCAGCGGAGGCTCGAGGGGCGTGCTCGGCTGGAGCGTCTTCATCCGGCCCGGAGGAGGCAGCGCGCGCTGGATCTCCACGAGACGCGCGCGAACACTCGCGCCCGAGGGCTGCAAGCGTTCGATGGCCTGGATGTTGGTTTCTCCACAGCTCGCTGCAAGGCAGAGGGCCGCAGCGAGGAGCAAGAGGCTGTTCAACCGTCCAGGCACGAGGACGGAGAGAATACTTCCCCACTTCCCCTTTGTCCCCCAAGTCCTAGGCTACCGACCTCGCAGACCACGGGAGAAATTTCATGGAGCTTCGACGCCTCGGCCAATCGGGATTGAAAGTGAGCGCCCTCAGCTTGGGTGCGATGACGTTTGGCGAATCCCAGACGTTCATGAAGGGGGTCACCTCGCAGGATGACGAAGCGCGCCGCGTGTTCGACGCCGCCATCGATGCGGGCATCAACCTGGTCGACACCGCGAACGTCTACAGCGAGGGCCGTTCGGAAGAGCTCACCGGTCAGTGGATCCGGGACAAGCGGGATCGCGTACTTTTGGCGACCAAGTGCCGCTTTCCCATCGGCTTTGGAACCCGCGAGGTCGGCCCTTGGGACATGGGGCTGTCCCGCAAAGCCATCTTCCAAGCCTGCGAAGGATCGCTTCGACGCCTCGGCACGGACACCATCGATTTGTATCAGGTGCACATGCAGGATGGCTCGGTCGTCATCGACGAGACCCTGCGCGCCCTCGACGACCTCGTTACTCAGGGCAAGGTGCGTTACATCGGGTGCTCGAACTATGCGGGCTACCGCCTCGCGGAATCGCTCTGGGCGGCGGATCGCCTACGCACGCATCGCTACGAATCCGTGCAGTTCCAGTGGTCTCTGGCCGTTCGCGATGCGGAACGCGAAGTGGTGCCCGCTTGCCGGACTTTCGGCCTGGGCGCCCTGATCTGGTCGCCGCTCGCTCGGGGCTTTTTGAGCGGCAAGTATCAAAAGAACCAGAAGCCCCCCGCCGGCTCGCGCCTCGAGTCCTGGCAGGACAGCTATCGCCAGTTCGACAGCGACCGCAACTGGGCCTTGATCGATGCTCTCGGCGAGATCGCCAAGCGGCACGAGACTTCTCATGCCGCCATTGCGTTGGCGTGGCTTTTGGCAAAGCCGGTGACCACGAGCATCATCGTCGGTGCGCGAACCGTGAAGCAGCTCGAGGACAACCTGCAGGCACTGCGGGTCAAGCTGACGCCACAGGATCTGGCAAAGCTCGACGAAATCTCTGCGCCTGATTGGGGATATCCCTACAGCTTCATTCAACGCATGGAATCTTGGTGATGCGCTAGACTGCCGCCCGTGAGCGCCCGCGGGCTTCTGTTCATCACGCTGGTCAACAGCATCCTCGGCCTCAGCGTGCTGTTTCCGATCCTCGCCCCCCTCGGGCGATCCCTCGGTCTCACCGAGGTTCAGATCGGCTCGCTCTCCACGAGCTACGCGCTCATGCAGTTTCTGATGAGCCCGTACTGGGGCCGTCGCAGCGAGAAGATCGGGCGCAAGCCGGTGCTGCTCCGGGGCATCCTGGGTTTTTCGGTGACTTTTTTCGGCTTTGCGCTGGTCTGTCAGGCGTCCAAGGCGGGCTACCTCGGTCACTGGCCGACGTTCGGGCTCCTGCTCGCGTGCCGCATTTTGGGCGGGGTGTTCTCCTCGGCGACGCTGCCCACGGCGCAGGCCTACATCGCCGATACGACGGATCGCTCCGAACGAACCGCTGGCATGGCCCTGGTCGGCGCGGCGTTCGGTATCGGCCTCGTGATCGGTCCCGGTATCGGAGCGGCGCTGTCCACCATCAGCTTGCTGGCGCCGGTGTATTTCTCCGCGAGCTTCGCGATCTTCAACGCGATCTTCGTGTGGCTGAAGCTTCCAGAGCCAAAGAAGCACCACGAGCACCACGAAGAGCCGAAGCTCCCCCACCTGGCGGGTCGAGTCTGGCCGCTTCTGGCAATGGGATTCGTGCTGTCCCTCGCCAGCGTGGCGATGGAGCAGACGGTCGCGTTCTACTATCAGGATCGACTCCACCTCGATCACCACTCGACCGCCAAAACCGTCGGGATAGCACTGGTGTGTTACGGAGTGGTCGCGGTCCTCGTCCAGGGATTCCTCGTGCGGCGTTTCCGCTGGACACCGCGCGCGCTGATCCAGGCGGGCGTGCCGATCGCGCTGGCAGGGTTCGTCGGGCTGGTGTTCGCAGCACACTTCGCAACGCTGACGGCGGCGCTTGCGCTCCAGGGATTCGGGCAAGGGCTGGCACTGCCCGGGGTGACCGCCGCCATTTCCCTCACCGTTGGCGAACGCGAGCAGGGTGCCGTCGCCGGTTTGAACAGCTCCGCGCACGGTCTCGGAAGGGTGCTCGGTCCCCTGGTCGGGACCTCGCTCTACGAGGTACGTGCCGAGCTCCCGTATGCGACCAGCGCAACGTTGCTCGTCGTCGTGCTCGGATTCTTGCTGGCCAGCCCGCGCCTGCGCCGAGCGGTCGCTCATCAAGGAGACGGCGCGTGAGGCTTTCGGCTAACGTTCCTTCCATGAAGCGACTCCTCTCGCTCTTGGTAGTGCTGGCCGCCGGCTGTGGAAGCGCTCCGCCAACCCCCGCGGCGGCGCCGAGCTCTCCCAGCAGTGATTCGACACCGGAGCCAACCGCTGAGCCCCCGACGGCCGAGCCAAAAGCGGAGTCCGGCGAGCTTCACGCGGAGATCGCAGACGTTCGCGACGCCGGCGAAAGCCCCCCCGGCAAGTCGGTGAAGATGCGCTTCGTCAATCCCACCGGGCGCGACTGTGAAGTGACCACCTACGAGCTCGAATGGCCGGGCGGCAAGAAGCTCGTGAGCCCCGAGCGCTCGAGCAACTTCAAGCGCGTGAACGTGCCGGCCGGTGCCACGCGCCAGCGGAGTCTCAGCATGCATGCCAACGACGGGGACCTGTCGACCCTCGACGCCCAAAGCGCGAAGGTTCGCGTCGAGTCGAGCTGCCCGTAGGTCAGACGCTCTCGAGAACGACCGCGATCCCCTGTCCGCCACCGATGCAGGCCGCGCCGACACCGAGACGCTTCTTCTTCTTCTGGAGCGTGTAGACGAGGTTCGCCGTGATGCGCGCACCACTGGCACCGAGGGGATGCCCGAGAGCAATCGCTCCGCCGTTGACGTTGGTCCTGTCGTCGGGAAGCTCGAGCTCTTTTTGCACCGCGAGGAACTGCGGCGCGAACGCCTCGTTCACGTCGAAGAGATCGATGTCCTTCTGAGCCAGACCCGCGCGCTCGAGAGCCGACCGGATTGCCGGTGCGGGACCAATGCCCATCAGCGTCGGTTCCACTCCCGCTACGCCCCACTGCAGGAGCTTCGCGAGGGGAGTCAGTCCGTGGCTCTTGCCCCACTCACCGTCCACCACGACGAGCGCTGCTGCTCCATCACAGATACCGCTGGCATTTCCCGCGGTGACGACTCCATCCTTCTTGAACACGGGCGCAAGCTTCGCGAGTGCCTCGAGGGTCGTGCCGGGACGGGGATGCTCGTCGCGATCGAGGGTGACGGTCTTGCGACCCTGAACGACTTCCATCGGGGCGATCTCGTCCGCAAAGCCGCCGGATTCTTGGGCCTGGGCCCAGCGCTGTTGTGAGGCGAGAGCGAAAGCGTCCGCCATCTCCCGAGTGATGCCGTACTTCGTCGCGAGGTTTTCGGCGGTGACGGCCATCGGGGTCTGGGAGTAGCTATCGGTGAGCGCCTCCCAAAGCGAATCGACGAGCTTGCTGGGCCGGCCGAACTTCTGCCCTTCCCTCAGGCCATACAGCACGTGAGGAGCCTGGGTCATGTTCTCGCTGCCAGCGGCGAGCACGGCCTTCGCATCTCCGAGAAGGATCTGCTCGGCGGCGGTCACGACCGCCTGAAAACCCGACCCGCACAAGCGATTCAGGGTGAGGGCGGGCGTCGTGATCGGCAGACCGCTCTTCAGGCCCACGTGGCGTGCGCCATAAATCGCATCGGAGCTCGTTTGTTGTACGTTGCCCAGGACGACGTGATCGATGTCTTCGACCGAAACCTTGCTCTGAGCGAGCGCTGCTTTCGCAGCGTGGACGGCGAGATCGATCGCGGTCACGTCCTTCAGCGTGCCACCCAGGGTTCCGAACGGCGTGCGCTTGGCGGAAACGATCCAGATCTCCTTCGGCAGCTTTTTCATGCCGGGGACCCTAGCTCAGCGCCCGAGGAATTCCAGGACCAATTCCGGGCGATCCGTTTGAGCAATGTCGAGGCCGGTCTCGAACACCGGCGCGTATTCTTTTGGGTCGTTGGAGAAGCTTGCCGCGAGATCGGTGCCGAACGTATCGCTGAGTGCCCGCTCCCCGAGCCCGTGGATCGCGGGCACCAGGGTCGCGGGATCCGCGCCTCCGTGCACCTCGACGATCACCGGCGGGTGGCCCGCGAACAGTTGCATCTCCTGCTCGAGCTCGACCGTGTCGGCCACGCGAATCATGGTGTGGAGGTTCGGCTCGAGAGCGAGCGCCTCTTGGATCTTCTGCGAGCTGTCCGTATCGAAGATGGCCCAGTCCAGCGTGTCCGTCGCCTGCACGGCGGCTACCAGGAGGTCCACGCGATCGGTCTTGTTCGCGTCGAGCAAAACGTGGATGCGACCCCGAGCGAGGGTCAAAAGCTCCTCGATCGTGGGCACGCGTTCGCAGGAGTAGTCGCCCTCGAGCTTGCCCGCATCGATGTGGAGTGCTTGGATTTCCCCGAGGGTCAACGTCTCGGCAGTGCCGGTGCCGTCCGTGGTGCGATCGACTTCGGGATCGTGGAGGTTTATCAGCACGCCATCCAGCGTCGGTCGGGGATCCGTCTCGACGAAATCCGAGCCGAGGACGATGGCCGCGCGCACGGCCGCGAGGGTGTCCTCGGGGGCGAGAACACCGAGCTCGCCCCCCACGCCACGATGACCGGAAACCAGCCGCTCGGTGCAAGTGCGGTCGGTGGCACAGCCAGGTGGGATCGAGCTGTTTCGCTCCGGGGTCGCCGCCGTGCAGTCGAAATCCCTCGGCAGGATCCGGGGCGCCGACTGCGTCGATGACTCGTGGTCGCTCGAGCCGCACGCGATCGTCGCCGGCCCGAGCACAACAAGCAGGATGAAGCGCAGCACTCCTTCAGGATAGCGGAAACGGGATCACGGGGCCGCGAAGGCCGCGGTGGGCGGTGCCGAGGTGGTGCTGCCGGGGCCTCGCGACGCGAAGTCGGCAACGGTGCCGCCGCCGGTGCGCTTGGCCTGGGGAACCACGGTCACCGTGGTCGTGGCAACGGGTCGAGCCGGGGTCTCGATCGCTGGAGACGCTGGGGTCGTCCAAGCAATGGCGGGCTTGACCGCGTGAGCGGGAGCTTTCGGCGCAACGGGCGTCACGACGGAGGGCTCGGCGGGCGAAGGAGCTGGCATCTCGTCCTCCGCTACCGGGGGAAGTGCCTGTTCGGTATCGCGAAGCGCTTGCACCACTGGCGTCGGAGCCTTCACAGCGGGCGCGGGCATTTCTTTTACTGGCGACACGAGCGCGGCCTGGGCCGTTCTTGGCGGGCGCAAGTCTTCCTGCGCCACCGCTCGACTTTGCTTCACGATCCCAAACGCGAACAGAGCGGCAAACGCTCCCACGGACATGGCGACCACGCGAATGAGGCGCGCGCGCCGGAGATCCTGCTCGGGAGTCCGCACCACGATTCGGGCCGGGGGCTCGTCGAGCACGAACGGCTCTTCGTCCAGGATGGCCGGGCCTCCCTCGTACCGTCCCTCGTCGCCGGCCTGAAAGAACGACTCATCGACTGCCGGCTCGGCAGGTGCCTGAGTGTGCCCAGGTGTGCCACTCTGGTGTGACGCGGCGTCCGCAGTGCCATGTTCCCAATCCCAAGTCGGTCTCATTTCATCACCTTTTCATGCCCAATGGTTGGTAGTGCCCCCGACCTCAGCAAGGTGTGTGCCGACTCTGCCAAGCCGAACCCTGACAAAAGAGGGTTCACAGGGAGGCGGAAGGAACGGAGGAAAATCAGGAGATTCTTTTGAAATAAATCTTCCAACCTCCCGCCTCCCTGTGATTTTTCCCTGGGTTTGGGGAGCTGGGTTCCAGAAAGCGGAAGGAACGGAGGAAAATCAGGAGATTTTTTGAAAAAATCTTCCGACCTTCCGCCTTCCTGTAAATATTTTTGGGCCCTTTGGGGTGGGGGTTGGGGTCGGCGTGGTAGGTGTCGGCCGTGCGTGGTCTGACGCTATTGGTCGTGCTGGTTGTCGTGCTTTCGGGGAAAATGGCACGAGCGGACGATCCGACTTCGACCCCCGGGCCGACCCCGGCCGACGTCCCCTGGTGCAACGAGGCCGTCGAGAAGCTCAGCGACGGGATGTGCCACTTCTCTCCGGCGAAGGAGGGTCAGCCGGCGCCAACGACGCTCGTGATCTTCCTCCACGGGGTGATCAAGGTCGGCACCGACTGGCAGTACAACCAACATCTGGCGCTGGTGCGCGCCGCGAAGGCCAATGGCTTCGAGGTTCTCCTTCCTCGGGGCCGTGTGGGAGCTGGGAGCAAGAAGTTCGCGGAGTATTGGAACTGGCCGACATCCGTCGCTGGCCAGAAGGAGCACGAGGATCCCGTCATCGCCGAATGGATGGAGGCGAAGAAGGTCCTCGAAGAACGAAACGGCCGGCCTTTCGAGAAGGTGTACGTGTTCGGTTTCTCCGCGGGCGCGTACTACGCCGCGTCCCTCGCCCTTCGAGGTCGCATTCCCGTCGACGGCTACGGCGTCTTTGCGGGTGGCGGAGCGCCGAAGGGGGTCGAACGCTGGGCAAAGGGAGTGCGCCCCCGACCGCCGATTTACGTGGGCTGGGGCGGCAAGGACAAAGCCCGCAAGGATCCCCAGCGCTTCGCTCGCGCACTTCGTGCGCTCGGATGGAGCCACAAGGCCGTCGGTCGCAAGAAAGTCGGACACTCGGTGACGGATGCTCAGATCCGCGAAGCGATCGCCTTTCTCGGCAAGAAAGCCGACCAGAAGAGCAACAAAGCGAAGAAGCCCAAAGCAAGCGCTCGGCGCGCGAAGCACCCAGGCTGATTCGCGTCTTCAATCCCGGCGAGAATCGTTCGATAGTGGCGCCGACTCGGAGGCCCCATGTCGAGCGTCGCTCCCGCCACTTTGCGCACGATCCCGCTATTCGATCAGATCACGGACGAGCACTTGAGAGAGCTCGTCACCGCCTTTGGCGAGCGCCACGTCGCCGAAGGGGAAACGCTGTTCGAGGCTGGGAGCGTTCCGGACAAATTCCTGATTTTGATCGAGGGAACGATTGCTCTCCGCGAGGGCGAAACCGAGCGCTTCCGACTTCGGCCCGTGGCCCCGGTCGGTGAGCTCGGCTCCCTCACTCGGATCGAACGCAGGCTGACCGCCGTCGCGGCAACCCCCGCGTTCGTGCTCGAGCTCGGCATCGACGAGCTGATGCACTTCTTCGAAGAGAACGGGGACGTGGCCTTCCCGTTCCATCACAACCTGCTCAAAGTCGTCGCCGACAAGATCCGCCGCGATCGACGCCGCATGGAGGAGATGCGGCACAACATCGTCACGACCCAAAAGGCGTTCAAGCGCATGCGGGAAGCTCTCCTCGAAGGCGAGGACAATCCGCTCCACCGCACGCTGTTCGACGAGATCGAGACCCTGATGGAGCAGAACAAGAAGGGGCGCTATCTCGCGCGCCCAGCCCAGGCACTTCCCACGCGGGTCCGTCTCGATGACGGCACGCTCGTCGACGTGACCGCAATGAGCAAGGAGTGGCTCTACGTACAGACCGAGCTCGAGCCCAAGAAGCACTGGAGCGGTGTGCTGCTCCTGCCGGATCGAGAAGTCGCCGTCAGCGGAAGCGTCGTGCGAATGGAAGAAAACTCCGCGGTGGTGCGCCTGGACCTCTTGATCGACGACACCGCCCGCGCCGTCGAGGATCACCTGACCCGGCTCCAGATGCTCGACGTCGTGCTCTGAAAACCAGGATCTTACGTCGACGCGGGGCGGCTGGCGCTGAAGAGCATGCCCATGAACTCGGTAAGCAGGCGCTCCCGCAGGGCGGGAGTGAGGGCGGCGAGAAGCTCGTTGATTTCGGCCATGCGCGGGGGAAGCTCGCTGCCCGAGAGCCCCGCCATGCCAAGCATGCTGGAAAACATTTCCGGCGTGAGGGACTTGGGATCGATCTTCGCAAACGAGTCCTGGACCTGAGCCGCGATCTCCGAACCGGGAAGAAGCTTCGCAGCCGCGACTGCCTTTTCCAGGTCGCCCAAGAACTGGGGAACGTGGGGGACGTTCGAAGGATTGAGGGAGAGATGAAACGCAGGGGGATGGCCGTCGAAGGGGAGCTGGGGCTGTACGTACCAGCCTCGCGTTTTCATCTCGTCGCAGACGTGAAACACGCTGACCTCGTCGGAGGCGCACGCCAGGAGCGTCATCTTGGGATCGCCGAGCAGGCGAAGCTCCGGGATCGCTTGGACGCCGCTCCGGAGCGCATCCATTCCCGAGGCGAGATCTCGCGCAATCCGCAGGTAGCCCTCGTCTCCCACGAAACGAAGGACGGCCCAGGCCGCAGCCAGGGGCCCGCCACTCTTGGTGCTCTGTACGGCCTGATTGACCATCGTGTAGCCGAGCCAGTGCGAGCAGGAAAAGGTCGCAAAAGACCGGAGTCTCGGCACGCGAAACAGAGCCAGCGACGCGCCCTTCGCCGCGTAGGCGTACTTGTGCAAATCCACGGACAAGCTCGTGACGCCCGGCACGCCGAGATCGAACTGCGGAACGTCGCGACCCAGACGCCGAAAGTACGGGAGCAGGAAGCCGCCCATGCAGGCGTCGACGTGACAGTAGATGCCGTGCTCACGGGCGAGCGCGGCAAGCTCCGGGATCGGGTCGATGACTCCCGCTCCGTACGACGGTGCCGAACCCACGATGAGCATGGTCTTGGGACCGACCGCTCGCCGTGCCGCTTCGACGTCGGCCACGAGCGAGGTCGGATCGACGGGGACCGGGATCACCCGTAGTCCGAGGTAATGCGCAGCTTTGTGAAACGCGGCGTGAGCGCTCACCGGCAAGAGAATTTCTGGAACGGCCACGTCCGGGCGATCCGCCAAGAACGCGTCGCGCGTCGCCTTGACCGACAAGAGAATGCTCTCCGTTCCACCACTCGTGAACGTGCCGCAGGCTTCTTTGGGCGCGTCGAGGTGCTCGAGAAGCATGCCGACGATCTCGTTCTCGATGCGGCAGAGGCTCGGATACACCGTCGGATCCAGCGCATTTTCCGAGAGAAACGCCATGTACGCACGCTTCTGCACCTGTTCGATCTCGCGTCCGGCGTCGAACACGTAGCCCCAGGTTTTTCCGGCGCGCCAATCGGTGTCGAGCGCGCGATAGCGTTCGAGCTCGGAGAAGAGCTCGCCTTCTTCCAGTCCTCGTTCGGGGATTTTCACGGTGGCCTCCTCACGGCATCGGCACGTCGGCCAAAGCAAACTCGATCCCAAAGCGCTTCGAGCGCCACGCGCGTCGCTGGCCACGGCTTGCGGCACGCGCCACGCTCCGACCGCCACTCTCGGCGCGGCGATAGTCCTCGACGGCCGTCGAACGCTGCCCGAGGACGTTCTCGAGCACGGCCTCGCCACAAGTGGAACGTGGCGATGCGTTCGGGCATGTCGTGTCCGATTTCGAGCGCGCGGTCGAGCTCGCGTTCAGCGGCCGAAGCATCCCCATCGAGCAGCGCCAGAAGCGCGCCGATGAAGGGATAGAGCGCCACGGTCGGCGCGAGCTCGGAAGCGCGCGCGAGGTGTCGTCGAGCGGCCGGTACGTCCTGGTGATCGAAGTACGTTTCGTACCCTTCGCGGTAGGCATCGAACGCCTCTACCGCTTTCGGATCGGACAGATGTCCACCCGTGAGAGGCGGGAGATCGGGACGCGCCGCCTCGCGATTGAGATCGAATGCGACGTAATCCCGATTGGAAACCGGCGCTCGACCCGTCGCCACCCACACGAGAGCGCGCTCGGGATCGAACACCACGGACGCGACGGTCATGAGCTGGGAGATCGCCTCCTCGAAGCGACAGGCCCCCGAGCCCGGATTGCCGAGGATACCGGCGATCGTGTTCTCGTCGATCGCCCCCCGCTCGGCGGCGAGCAAGCCGCGGGCGCGATCGAGGCGCGCGAGGTTGTTCCGCCAGTGGGACGGGTAGAGGTGATGCTCGGTGCGACCGAGCTCTGCGTCCAGAAACACGTTGGCATAAGCGAACGTTCCGCTGTCGTAGATGCGATGAGCGTGTCGCTTGGGCGTCGTCTCGAAGCAGAGCACGGCGTGCTCGGTGGCCGAGGCAATGACGTAAGTCCAGCAACCGTTCGGACGATCGGCCTCCAGAATTCGTCGCGCATCGTACAGGTTCTTCGCGTGGCGCATGATTTGATCCCCGGTGCAGCCAATGGGCACGCCGCCGAGCTCGAGAGCGTCGCTCGCCATGTGCTGATGGACGACCAACGTCAGGCCCGACGCGTTCATCGCGGTGACTCCGCCCATGAGCACGCCGGCCGCGGAAACCGAGACGTACGCTTGCCCGTCCTTCGGTCGATGAAACACGACCGCTTGCTCCGTGTCCCACGCGCCGACTCCCTGGTAGTCGAAGTTTCGGCCGTGCAAGAGACGCCCGTGACGGGTTGCCTCTCCCCAAGCGAGAGCGCTCGTGCAGCCCATGAGTGGAGCGGGCCACGCAACCAGCGGCCGCGGCGCGAGCCCCGGTCGCTCGAGAGCCCGGATCGCTCCGAGCACCCAGAGGTACGTCTCGGGCATCGTGAGCGCATCGAGGAGCTTGTCCCGACGAAGCCCGGCACCGTCGGCCAATCCGTCGAGACCACGCAGCGCGAACTCCGGGAAACCCCGGGCAATTCGCCGGCCCACGGTGCGCCTCAGGAGGGCACTGCCCAGGGCGCCGAGCGGCCGACCGAGACCGGCGGCGAGCATGCGCTCGACGTATCGATCGAAGTAGGGCACTGGCCCCCGGCGCATTGCTTCGCCGAGAGCGCGGCCGTGTTGAAGACCCATTTCGTAGTCGTCTCCGCTCACGCGAAGGACGTGGATCCCGGCGTACTTCTCCAGTGCCGGTCGGGTGCGCTCAGCGCGCGGTGTGGTTTCGCTTCGAAGCTCCATCATTGTCACCCTTGTCGAAGATTTCGAAGGATCTGCTTGATTTGCCAGACGTGATAGTCGGCGACCAGCTCGTGCGCGAGATCGGGATCCCGAGAGCGGATTGCCTCCAGTAAAATACGATGGCCGCGCTGCGCAGCGTTCAGCGCGCGCAGCGGAGCGAGGTGAGGCGCGAGCTCGACAGCGATCTGCCGATGCCAGTGCGACAGCATCTCGAACAGGCGATTGTGCGTTGCGCGAGCGATTGCCAAGCCGAAGTCGTCGATGGCAGTGAAGCACTCCGCCGATCCGGGCTCGGCTTCTTCGATGCGAGTCACGGTGTGCTCGATCTCGGTGAGGTCCGTCCGCGTCCTACGCTGGGCGGCGAGCCGCGCCATCTCCGCATCCAGGAGCGCGCGGATCTCGAGCAACTCGGCCAGCATTCCGGGATCGACTTTCCCCGGGCTCGGAAACAGCATCGCGCGGAGCACCTCGGGCGTGACCGAGCAGAGCGGATCGAGCACGACGGTGCCCTTCTTGCGGGTCGGGCGAACCAGCCGATGCACCTCGAGGAGCTTGTTCGCCTCTCGCACGACGCTCCGGCCGACCCCGTACTCGGTCGCCAGGTCCGACTCCTTCGGCAGCATCGTGCCGATGGGGATTTTCCCGGAAACTATGCGGGAAAGCAGGTCAGACGCGACGTCATCGGCCTTGCGAGTGCCGTCCATGGGGACGACTATTAAGTCAGACTTAATGCCTCGTCAAGGTGAAAAGATCGGACTTGAGGATTCTCGGCCGAGGCAGGATAGGATGCAGCGATGAGAAAGGCCGAAGCCTTCCGTCGAGCCAACGAGCGACCCAAACCCAAATCCGCAAAGCCGAAGAAGAAGAAGTTAGCGACCGCTGACACCTCTCTGCCCGGCGTGAGCGCGACCGACAAGAAGAAGGGCAAGAACCACACGGCCGAGCGCAATCCGTCCGGGGCTGCTGGACGCCGCGCTTCCTTTGCTCTCGAGGATTCGGGCACGGGACGTCCCTCACGAAAATCGACGCGCTCGAGCTCGAATCGCGCCAAGCCCGACAGCAATCTGGCGCGACGCCAGAAGCGTCGTACGAGCTCGGCAAAGACCCGGGCGACCCGCGGCAAGTAACGACGCGATGCGCATACGAAGCTGGGTCCTCGCTGCTTGTTTCGCGGTCACAGGCTGTGGCGGCGACAGCGGCGACCCGGTAGACGACGCGGTGCGCTGGCGCGTGGTCTACGAAAAGCTGCCGGGCGCGCTCATCGGGATCACGGGCACGGCCGACGACGACGTATGGACCAGCGGCGGAGATCCGGGCGATGGCTCGGGCCCGATGGTCTTGCACTTTGACGGCAAGCGCTGGAAGCGAATGCTCACCGGCGAGAGCGGCGATCTGTGGTGGATCCACGCGTTCGCCGGCGGACCGGTGTTTCTGGGCGGAAGTCAGGGCACGATCCTGCGCTACGAGGCCGGCAGCTTCACGAAGATGCCGACGCCGGGGACCAATACGGTGTTCGGGATCTGGGGCGCGAGCGCCGACGATCTTTGGGCGGTGGGCGGCGATCCTCAGAAGCCGGGCACGGCGTTCGTCTGGCGTTCTGATGGCCAGACCTGGACCGCAGCGAGCGGCGCCCCGAGCGTTCCCATCACCAGCTACTTCAAGGTCTGGGGACGAAGCGCCAGCGACGTTCGCATTGTCGGCAACGACGGTGTCATCCTGCATTACGACGGGACGACCCTGAGCGAGGAGACGTCGCCGACCAATCGCAAGCTCCTCACCGTTCACGTGGATCAGACGGGGCCCTGGGTCGCGGTGGGAGGACTGAGTCAGGCGGTAATCGTCGAGGACGATGGCGGCTGGAAAGACGTGAGCCCCCCCTCGCCGAGCCATGCACTGTTCGGCGTTCGGATGGCGGGAGACGAGGGATACGCGGTCGGTACCGCGGCGACGGTGATGCACCGGAGTGCCGGCACGTGGAGCGACGAGCCCCTGGGCTTCGACCTCTACAGCGATCTTCACAGCGCTTGGATCGCTCCGAGCGGCCGCGTTTGGGTCGTCGGGGGTGACCTCCTCGCCTTCCCGCTCGTGAATGGAGTGCTGCTCCAAAAGGGTCGCCCGGTGGCCGCGGGCAGCTACGAGTAGCGGAAATTCCGGCAAAACCGCGATCTTTGCCCCGAGCTTGGCGGGAGCGGGGCCGCTGCTATTCTCCCGCCCGATTCCCGGCGCCCACGCCAAACAACGGACGGATGGAGTGAATAAGAAAGCGGTCCTGGTCGGGCTGTTGCTGGTGCTCTTTGCCGCAATCTTGCCAGCCTGCAATCAGCGCATGCGGCGGTTCTTCGGCAGCAGCGCCAGCGAGAGTCTCATCAACGGAAAGATGCCGACCAAGAGCGTCGGCGTTCGACGCGAGGAGCGGCTCACCGACAACGTCGTCGCGCCCGCCGGCGACTTCTGGAAGAGCGAGCTCACGGCGATCTTCTCCGCGTCGCAGTCCTACGTCGAGTACGACCTGGGCGAGAGCAAGACGATCCACGCCGCGTACCTGCAGGCGGACGCCAACGACATCTACACCGTCGCTCTTTCCGACGATGGGCAGACCTTCACCCCAGTTTGGGAGGCTCCCCCCTCAGCGGCCGGCGGACTCCAGCCACGCTTCGTCGACAACATAGAAGGTCATGGACGCTACGTGCGCGTGTCGGCAGGCAGTGGTGACGGCTCCTACGCCGTGAGCGAGCTCCAGGTATTTGCGGAGCGTCCGGCGGTCTGGCCTCCGAATCCAACGGTCCGGGAGTCGATCCCCACCGACGAAGTCTTGCGAACCAAGATCTTGGTGCTCGGGCTCGCTCTCGCCATCGCCGTGGCACTCGCCTACCAGGGCGCGCCGATCTGGTGGACATTGCTCCTGCTCGCGCTTCCCCTGGCGGCTGGATATGACGGCTGGCGAGCGCTCATGCTCGCATGGCCCCCGAGCACCCGCGAGGTGGCGTTGGTGCGCGCCGTCGTTGCCGCGGTCGGGTGTTTGGTCGTCTTACGGGAGACGTTTGCGCCCCATCGATTCCTGGCCAACAGAAAGGTCAGCGTGGGGGTGCTCGCGGTGTGCGCCGTGGGCGCCTGCGCTGCGTTCTACAACCTCGGTCACCCGCAATTTCACGACTACAAGAACGACCGGCCGGGCTTCGTCCACAACTTCGACATGCGCGTGTACTTCCCCATCGCGAAGTACTTCAAGGAGCTTCGCTTCGACGGGCTCTATCTCGCGAGCGTGGCTGCGTACGTCGACGACGATCCCAACGTCACGCTGAAATCGCTGGCCTACACACAATTGCGAAGCCTCCGCACTCACCGCATGGTGAAGGTGGCGGACAGCGAACGCGACATCGCAGAGGTCCGCTCGCGGTTCACGGACGCTCGCTGGGCCGATTTCAAGACGGACATGCGGTACTTCCGCGAGAACATGGGGGTCCGCGACTACCTCGGCAGCATGAGCGACCACGGAGGCAACGCCACACCTGTCTGGTTCCTGTTCGGTCACGCGATGTTCGCGCATGCGCACGCCAACAACACGACGCTGACCATCACGGGGTTGATCGATCCGATCCTGCTCTTGATCGCATTTGGGTGCATCTGGAGAGCCTTCGGCTTCCGAACCATGCTCGTGAGCGCCATCGTGTTCGGCGCCAACGATTTCTACATGTTCGGGACGTGTTGGGCGGGAGCGACCCTTCGCCACGACTGGATGGCGTACCTGGCGATCGGCATCTGCATGCTGAAGCTCGAACGCTGGTCGCTGGCGGGAGTGTTCTTGATGCTCTCGGGATTGATCCGTGCATTTCCCTTCTTTGCGCTGGTGGGCGCTGCCATTCCCACCTTCTGGTGGCTCGTGGATCACATCCGCGCGAACAAGAAATTGCCGTCTCTCGCCACGTTTCGTGAAGCGCAGAGACCGGTGCTGAAGGTCGCGCTCGCTGCGTTCATCACCGGCGCCGTTCTGTTTCTGGCTTCCTCTGCCATGTTCGGCTTCCGCGCTTGGCCGGAGTGGCTGCACAAGGTGAGCATGTTGCAGCGCGATCCTCACGTGAACCACGTGAGCTTGCGCGCGCTGATCGCCGGCCCCGATGGCATTCACAATCGTGTGCTCGCAGCACGCACCAACGTGTTCGTGGCTGGCATCGCCGTCTACTCGCTGATGGTGCTCTTCGCCGCACGCAAGAAGCACATGTCGCAAGCGGCGGCTCTCGGAACGCTCATGATCCCCATCGCGTTCCACCCCGCGAACTACTACATCCACTTCATCTTCGTTTTGCCGATGCTGGCGCTCGAGCTCAAGAAGAAGGGTGAGAACGCATCCGCCTGGCCGATCAAGCCCGCAGACGCGCTGCTGTGGGTCGTCCTGCTCTTGCTGTGCGCGGCCGAGTACGGCTGTGCCATCGAGAAGGATCTCGGACTGCATTTCTATTTCTCAGCGGCGATGCTCCTGCTCGCCATCACCACCATCTTGGTGATGGAGCTCGTCCGCGAGTACGGGCTCGGTGCCCAGTTGGTCCCGGTCGGGCTTCCGAGTGCGACGACCACCAGCCCACCGGTATCCGCCCTGCGCGAACCCGACGAGCCTCCCGAGCCCGAAAGCGAGCTGCCAGCGGTTGCCGAATCGGTGGACGAGCCGGACCCACCTCCGGTACAGCCCGACACGGCTGCCGACGCCCCGACAGCGGAAGCCTCCGCCGCGGAAGAAAAGAGCCCGGCCTCGAGTGCTGCTCCCGACTCCCCGAAACCCGAGAGCGACGAGCCGAGCACCGACAGCGACAAGAAGCCCGACGTCGCCTCTGCCGAATAGGCACAAGCGACGGCTTGGCGGGTCCGCTGCGTCTGGCTGCGCACAGCGGCTTACGGTGGGCGCCAAGAACGCCAAGAGCGCCAACGGAGATTCTTGTTTTTTTTCCTATGAGCAAAGGCTCGCCGTCTCAACCGCCAGACCAACGCTCGACTCCTCCATCCGGAATTCGGAACGGAACTTGGAACCCGGCGCAGAGAATTCGAACGATCGCTCCCGGTCTTGGCGGTTCAATTCCCCCGCCTCGATGAGCAACACCGAACAGCGTGCGGAAGGCGTCACTCGATGGGCGCGCCTTGAGCGATCCAGCGGCCGAGGAGGTCCCGTTCGCTTTCGGTCATGCCGGTCTTGTTGCCGAGGGGCATGCTCATGGTCGAGACGGCTCGCTGTCGGATGAGATCGATGCGTCCCTTGATCTGATCGGGAGTGTCGAACGTGACGCCGTTCGGAGCGGCTACGAAGACGTTGTCCGTCGGGCTCTTCGAGTGGCAGGGCACGCAGCGCTTCTGCATCATCGAGTAGACATCGACGAATTTCACCTTTTGCCCGCCGGAAGCTCGGGTCGTGCGCGGAGCGGTTGCAAAAATCAACGCGCCCATGGCGACGGCGGCTCCGGGCAAGAGCCAGCGATTTTGCTTGCCCTTGTTTCGCAGATTGAACCAGTGCCGGACCGATGCGCCGATCACCGCGATGGCCGAGAGCAGGAGCCACCCGTACTTGTGGTCGTAGGTCATCGGGTAGTGGTTGCTGATCATGATGAACAGCACCGGGAGCGTGATGTAGTTGTTGTGGGTGGAGCGCTGTTTGCCTCGAAGGCCCTTGAGCGCGTCCGGCTCCTTGCCGCTCGTCAGCGCGTCCACCATCGCTTTCTGATTGGGAATGATCACGAAGAAGACGTTGCCTGCCATGATCGTCCCGAGCATCGCGCCCACGTGGATGTACGCAGCGCGGTGACCTAGAACGAGGAACAAGCCATACGACGTTGCCGTGACCAGGACGAGTCCGAGGATCGCGAAGGGGAGCGATCGATCCACGAGCGGCGTCATGCACAGAATGTCGTAGATCACCCAGCCGAAGATGAGAGTGGAAACGCCGATTGCCAGCGCTGCGGGATAGGTCACGCTGGTCTGGGACGCGTCGATCATCATCGCCTCGCCGCCGAAGTAGTAGACGAGGACGAGCAGCACCGCGCCGGAGAGCCAGGTGGTGTAGGCCTCCCACTTGAACCAATGCAGGGTCTTCGGCAACGTTGCGGGCGCGACCCCGTATTTTTCGACGACGTAGAATCCCCCGCCGTGAACACTCCAGAGCTCGCCGGCCACTCCCGGCTTTGCCTTTTCGGGCGCGCGGAGGTTGCCGTCGAGCCAATTGAAGTAAAAAGAGCTGCCAATCCACGCGATGCCGGCGATCACGTGCAGCCAGCGCACGAGCAGAGCGAGCCAATCGCGGTAGTAGGGATCCATCGCGGAGCCGAGCGATACTACACAGAAGATCGCACGACCGAGCGCCGGCAAATTTCCCGGCCGGCGGCCGTCCTGGCCCGTCCGTGGATCGGCGTGTTAGCCTTGAGTCGCTCGCGCTTCGCTTGGCCATGACGGACAAGGCGGAAATTCCCAAGGGAACGGTGATCGCTGGCCGCTACCGGGTTCGAGATCGCCTGGGAGAAGGCGGCATGGGAAGCGTGTATCTGGTGGAGCACGTTCACACCGGTCAGGAGCTGGCGCTCAAGGTCCTGAACCCGAAGATGGTGGAAAACACCGTTGCGCTGGAGCGCTTTCGCCGTGAGTCGCGGGCTCCAGCCCGCATTCAAAGCGATCACGTGGTGCAGGTCACGGACGCGGATGTCGCGTCGGAGCTCAAGGGCGCGCCCTTTCTGGTCATGGAGCTCCTGCGCGGTCACAGCTTCGATCAGCTGATGGCATCGGGTCCGATTCCGCCGAAGGACGCTTTGCTCTACCTCTCGCAGATCGCTCGAGCACTCGACAAAGCCCATCAGCTCGGAATCGTGCACCGCGACATCAAGCCGGAAAATCTATTTCTCACTCGTCGGGACGACGGTACCCCGTGCGTCAAGCTTCTCGACTTTGGGATCGCGAAGCTCACCGAAGGCAGTCCCGACGCCGGAGAGGTGAGCAAGACCGCAACCGGCGCGATTTTCGGAACGCCGCTCTACATGGCGCCGGAACAAATGCTCGGTCGCACAGACAAGGTGAGTGGCAAGACCGATGTCTGGGCGCTCGGAATCATGGCGCACCGCATGCTGGTCGGCATCGAGCCGTGGACCGCGCAAACACTCCCCCACTTGGTGGCGCAGATCGCGTACGAGCCGCTGCCTCGTCCGAGCGATGCTGGCTCGACATTCGGTGTCGAGCTCGACGACTGGTTTTTGCATTGCTGCGCACGCGAGCCCGAAGATCGCTTTGCGACCGCTTCCGAAGCCGTTGCGGCCCTCGCCCATGCCCTCAGCCTCGACCCCATCGCATCGTCTTCCCAGCTCTCTTCACCGTTCGGAGCTTCGAAGCCTCCTTCGCGCCCGGTCGACTCCGACGCCCTCGCTGAAACCGCGGTCGCTTCTACGGGCTCGGCAATCGGCTCCGACACGCTTTCCGCGCAGGTGGCGCCGAAGAAATCGAACGGTCCCGTCGTGCTCGCAGCGTTTGGCATCGTCGTCCTCCTCGTTTTCGGCGCGTACCTCGCGTTCCGCGGGCCGGAGGTCAAGAGCGAGCCAGCGGTTCAGCCGCCCCCGCAGATGACGGGGCAAACACCGACTTCCGCCCCCAGCACGCAGCCGGCCGTGGAGCCTACGGTTTCGGCAGAGGCCCCCCCCACGGCGAGTCAGCAAAAGCCCACACCCGTCGAGACCCAAACAGCGAAGCGACCACCGCCGGTCGCCGTCCCGCGTCCTCCATCGACCGGCAAAGGCAAGCCCAACTCTGGTAAACCGCCTGACGACGTGATGGACAGCCGGAAATGACAAAGCGCTGCCGGGGTGTTTCGAGCCAGTGGGTCGGGCTGATCGCCGCCTTGTGGATCGCGCTCGTGTCACCCAGAGTCTCGGCAGGGGAAAACGCCGCTGCCGCTGATCAGCTCTACAAAGAGGGGCGGGCATTGGCGAAGAAAGGGGACTTCGCGGCAGCGTGTCCGAAGTTCGAGGCCAGCTACAAGCTCGACCGAGCGATCGGCACCGTACTGAACCTGGCGGATTGCCACGAGCACGTTGGAAAGGTGGCGTCCGCATGGGCCGAATGGAACGAAGCCATCGAGCTGGCTCGCCATTTGAAGGATGACCGCCGCGAGAAGTTCGCCACCGAGCGGCGGGACAAGATCGAGCCCAAGCTGCCCAAGCTCGACGTGGAAGTGAAAAATCCCGTCGCTTCGCTCTCCGTGTATCGCGACGAGGCCCTTCTGGAGGACGCCGCGTACAACGTCGCTCTGGCGGTGGATCCCGGTGACCACACGGTCAGCGTGCGGCGCGGCGACAAGGTCCTCGAGTCCAAGAGCGTCACGGCCAAGGAAGGCGAGACCTCGAGTGTGAGCTTCGAATCTCGAAGCCCTCGACAAGGCATCGCCCCAGGCAACGCCGGTCCCGACGACGACAGCGCCGCCCCCGGCAACGACGGCGCAGCCACCCCCGCCTCCCCCACCGCCACCGGAGTCGAGCTCGCAAAAGACCATCGGCTTCGTCGTTGGCGGAGCGGGCGTGGTCGCATTGGTGGTGGCTGGTGGGCTCGAGCTCGCTGCCCTCAGCAAGAAATCCAAGGCAGACGAGCCCGACCAGTGCGTGAACAAATACTGCAGCCCCAACGGTTTTCAGACCATCGACGACGCTCGGCGACTGGCGAACATCGGTCAGTGGGTCGGGATCGGGGGCGTGCTCCTGACCGCCGTTGGCGCAACACTCATCCTCACGTCACCAAGCACTGAATCCCCGAAGCGCGGCCGACTCGGGCGCCCCGAGCTTCACGCAGGCGGCTTTGTCACGCCGAATGGCGGGGGCATCAGTGTCGGCGGTTCGCTCTGATGCGAGGAGCGCGCACGTTCCTGTCGTTCGCTTTCGTGTGCGGCTGCGCGAACATCCTCGGTATCGATAGCGATCAAAAGAGCGCCGTGGAGAGCCTGTGCAAGTGCCCCGCCGTCGAGAGCTATTACGGAGATCCGTCCACCTGCGTCTCCCGCGTCGAGGCGAAGCTCAAAGTGGTCACCGAACCGAAGAGGGCCGAGTGGCTCCAGAACTTCGACCAGCACTGCGCCCAACACCCATGTGACGATCCGCTCGCTTGCCTGGCTTTCGAGCCGACGTGCATCGATCAGGATGACCCCTGCGGCAACCCCGACGGAAAGGCCTGCTGCAGCCGCAAGTGCCAGTCGGATGGAAAGTGCAGCGCACCATGAAGCGGCGAACGCTGGCCGGCTCGCTCTTCTTGGTGCTCTGCTTGCTGCTCGGCAGCTGCACCAGTTTTTTGGGCGTCGACGAGTACAACGATTCGGTGGGGGATCTGTGTGAGCTCGTCGACGCTTGCTACAATCTTCCGAACTGTACGAGCCACGTGGGCGACTCCCTGGATTCCGCGAGCGGAACCCAGCGTACCAGCTGGCTCGTGGCCTTTTCGGATCAAGGCTGTCTCCTGAAGTGCACCGCCGCGCGCAAATGCCTGAACATCGAGCCGGTCTGCGACACGGTCGGACAGAGCTGCCAGGTCGATGAGGAATGCTGCGGGTTTCTCAGCGGCCAATCGGCTTGCGACCTCGATCAGAGCCGCTGCTGTCGCCCGCAGGGCGTTCCCTGCACGAAGTCCGGCCCGGACGATCTGGTGGGCGACTGCTGCAATTCGCTGCTCTGCGACCAAAATTCCGGAACCTGCGGTGGCGTGATCTGTCGCGGCGTCGGCCAGTTTTGTCGCAACGACTTCGACTGCTGCACGAACTCCTGTCAGGGATTCGTCTGCGCGCCAAACGCGTGTGTCAACGACGGCGCGGCCTGCGATGATGAAACGCCGTGCTGCAGCGGCGTCTGTGGTCCAAGCGGCCGCTGCGCATGCGTGCCCGTCGGCGGCGTGTGCGCAGGCGACGGCGACTGTTGCCAGACTCCGACTGAAACGATTTGCGACCCGGCGCCGAACGGGGGCGGCACCGTTTGCCAGGATGCGGGCGGCTGCTTTCCGGACGAATTCGAATGCCAGGTCGACGGCGACTGTTGCAGCCAGTACTGCGATCCCGGGCGCCTCGTGTGCGGCCAGCCCTGCTTGACCGCGGGCAAGGGCTGTCAGGCCAATGAAGAGTGCTGCACCGGCCAATGCGGACCGGATGGCCTGTGCGCTTGTTCCCCGGAGATTTGCACCACGAGCACGGATTGCTGCAGCGTGACTCCGGGGCAGAACGATGGAAAGTGTTATGGAGGAGCTTGCCAGCCCGCTTGTGTCCCTGCGGTTTGCCACGACGAATGCGAGAGCGGCCCGCCCCTGGACCCCAAGACGTGCACCACCGGAGTGAACGATCCAAGCTGTATCAATGCGGTGTGTGCGGCGGACCCGTATTGTTGCTGTAGTGCGTGGGATCAGTATTGCATCAACGAAACGGTGGCAGAGCCCACGTGCAACGGCGTTTCCGTATGTAGCTTGTGAGGTTCCATGAAGCGACTAAGAACCCTGGCTTTACTCGGCACGCTCACGATCGGGTGCGGGTCGTCCGAAGCCACATCTGACGCTTCCGGAGGAGCTGGCGCGGGGCCCATCAAAACGAACGCACAGGACTGGACCGCCGGACGAACCGTCGACCTGCCGGGCTCGAACCCAGACGAGGTGACGAGCTCGCCCGGTACGGACGTTGCGAATCTCCAAGCCGGCTGTTCGACAGTCCCGTCGAGCAACACGACGTTGGCGACGAGCGTGAGCTTGAGCAGCGGCATGGCGTCCCCCTCCATGGCCCGAGAGTACCTGGAAGCGCTCCACCAATCCCCCCTGCCCAAGCGCATTTGGTCGCGGGACTTCTTGAACTACTACCACTTCCCGGTACCCCAGGCGGCTGTGCAAGACCCGGATGCACCGCTGGTCAGCGTCGAGATCCAGAACTTCAAGGGCCTCATCGACGTAGCGGTCGTGGTGTATGCGCCGCCGCAAAGCTCGAGACCGCCCATTACGCTGTCGATCGTGGTCGACACCTCGGCCTCCATGACCGGCGCCGGGATCTCCCGCGCTCGTGCCGTGGTTTCGGCACTCGCCAGTCACCTTCTGGCGGGGGACCGCGTTCAGCTACTCACGACGCGGCAAGCCCTGCTCGGCGAGCCGGCGCTATCGTTCGACATGACCAGCCCCGATGCACAGGCCGCTCTCGCAAAGGCTGCGGCCAGCTTGGAGGTCGAGAGCGAGGTCGAGTCCGGAGCGCCCTATCTCTATGGCGCCGCCTACGATCTCGCTGAGCGAAACCTCGATCCCAACGTGCAAAATCGCGCCATGGTCGTGAGCGATGGGGTGGGCAGCGTGTTCGACCTGGATGCGGTCTACATGCAAAACGCGGTCAAGCGCGGCATCCGCTTGGTCGCCCTGGGCGTCGGACAAAGCGACGATGACCTCTTGCGCACCGCAGCTCGACTGGGTGGAGGACGTTACGCGTACGTCGACAGTCTCGCGGAAGCCGATATCCTCATGGGGCAGCGTTTCGACGAGCTCACCGACGTGAGCTTCGAGAGCATTTCCCTCGAGCTCCAGTATCCCGATTCCCTGCGGCGGCTGAACGGTCAGGAGACATCGGTGGACCCGGTGAGCGTGGAGCCTCAATCACTCGCTCCGGGAAGCTCCATGGTTCTGTCATCCCGCTTCATCGCGTGCGGCGGAGCGGTCTTTCCCGCCGATTCGATCAGCGCGATCGTTTCGTACACAAAGAACGGCACGAGCTCCGAGTCGACGACCTCGCGAACGTTTTCTGACGCCGAGGCTGCGGGTCCATCGAAGCTTTTTCAGAAGATCCTGGGAGTGCAAAGCTACGCCGATGCGCTCGCGTCCCTCGATGGCCACCGGCTCGACACGGCCCTCGGCGCCATCGACAGCGCGTGCACCCTGGCTGGCGGAAGTGACCCGGAGCTCGGGGAAATCGAGGCGCTGATCCTGGCTCATCCCGTGTTTTTGACCACGCCGCCGGCGTCGCCTTCTAGCTGCCTCGCCCCCTGAACTGGCACAGTGTGCCAGCCGATCCCGCGAAATATCCGCGAATTCCGCGTTCGGGTGCCCGGCACGCACCGTGCAATACTTTCAGCTGGGCGACTCCTCGCCCGGAAAGGTCCGCCATGCCGCGCTCTCGCGCTCTTCCGCTCCTGCCGATCTTGGTCCTCGGAATGGTTGGGTGTGGGGGAGGCTCGGACGACGGGCGACGACCGGGTTACGGCGGCGACATCCAGATCCCTGGCAGCGGTTCGGATTCGTCGAACGCTGATGGCAACTTCAGCCCTTCGAGCAAGGATTTCACCCAACCCCCCACTGGTGAACAGCCGAGGAACCTGGGCGGTGCAGCTTCGGATTCTTGCGCCGGCACGAGCTGGAAGAAGCCGCTCTTCCCGGGTGACACGAACACGATGGTCGCGGCGATGTCCGCTTGGGAGCTTCTGGAACAGGGCCGCTCCCCTCTGCCATCCACCGTGCGCGCCCAGGACTTCTTCAACTACTACGGCGTCGAGGTCGATGACGCGGAAGCGAAGCCGGGAGAGCCGAAGGTCGCCATCCAAGGCGCGCCCCAGGTGATCCCCGGCCGGTGGGACCTCGCCATCGCCATTCAGGCCCCTCCCCTCCCGCCGACCGAACCGCGTAAACCGCTGGTGCTCACGATGGTGGTCGATCTCACCCCGCCGATGTGGGGGCTCGGCCTGAGCCATGCCCAAGAGGCCCTCGGTACAATCGTCTCGAAGCTCCTGCCCGGAGACGCCGTTCAGCTCGTGACGACGCTTTCGAACGATGTGGTGCAAAACTTCGAGATCGACGGCGACTCCCCGAAGCTTCTGCAAGATGCCATCGACAACCTCGAAGTCGACAACGGTGGCAGCGTCGTCGATGCACTCGAAGTCGGCTATTCGGTGGCTCGGGATCACAAAAATCCCAAGGCAGAGAGCCGCGTCTTGTTGCTCAGCGCCGGAGCGGAACCCGAAGAGTCGGTTCCCACGGAGATCATCGAAGGTGCCGCGAAAGAAGGCATCTTCTTGGTGGCAGCGTCGACCGGCTCGAGCTACGGCCAGCATCAACGCTTCTTGTCCACCGCGAGTCGCTCCGGCCGCGGGCCGTTCGTGTATCTCGGCGCACAAGGAGCCGCGGAAGCGGTGTTCGGGACACGCTTCGAGGAAATCTTCGGCCAGAGCTTCGACAATCTCGCACTCGAGCTCACGTTCCCGGGCCACGCGCGGCTCTTGGAAGAGTCTCTCAGCGCTCCCACTGCGTCCGAGCAACCAATCGCTCAGTACATCGGTCCGGGCGCCTCCGACCTGTTCTTGTTCCAGCTCAAGACCTGCACCCAGCCACCCACCGGCGATGCGATCTCGGTCGTCGTTTCCTACACCGACGCGGACGGCAACCCGGGGTCGGTGGAGCGATCGTTCCAGTTCGCGACCTGGAACCAAACCGCCCAACCGGAATACGACAAGGTCACCGCGGTCAGCGCCTACGTCGAAGCGCTACGTGCGCTGAACTCGAAGCGGATCCAGTACGCAGTCGATGCCCTCGCGAAGGCAAAGCTCACGGCAAAAAACCCCGACGACGCGCTGGACATCGATTCGATGATGACGCTCCTCGACAGCCATCCCTTCAAGTAGTCACTTGCTGGGCTGGCGAAGGCTGATCACCTTCCCGCCCCGGGGAGGCGGATCCACCGGCGGCAGGGCCAGAACCAGCCGCTCGATGGCACCAATTCCGTGGACCGCTGCGGCCTCTGCGTGGAGCTCGGAAAACGCTCCGTCGAAAACCAGGATCAGGCAGTAGATGCTGGCAAAAGCCCGCGCCAGATAACCAAAATCCGCTTCGTGCACCAAAACCCTGAGGTGCGCGCCGCTGTGGGAGTCGGCTCGGAAGGCGCGCCGAGCCCCGAAGATGGCCTTCGAAACCAGAAGGTGATGGCGCCAGGCATTGCCGCTGCGACTCTCGCTACGAATGCGTTCTGCCTCTCGCGATAGAAAGGTGGCCGGCGCCCCCTTTGTCGAGAGGAGCTCCCGCGCTCCATCAGCGTCGGCGTTGGTGAGCTCTTGCATGTCCACGCCGGCTTTCAGGACCGTGTCCAGAGCTTCCGCAGTCTTGATTCCGGTGTCGACGTCCTCGTCACTTCGACGCGCGCCCGAAGTTCCCCAGATCATCGGAGACTGACGGTCGATCACCAGCGCTCGCACCGCGCCAGCGCGTTCTGAAATCTCGGCCAACTCGTCATCCAGGCGTCGGGCTACGAGCTCCCTGGACATCGCCGACCAGTCGTCGGGATTGGTGGTGAGACCGATGAAGCTCTTGGCCAGAATCTCGAGCCGGGCAGAAGCGGCGTCGAGATCGTCGGGAGGCTTTGGCAGAACGACAACGAGCTGCCATCCACCACGCAGCGATGCCACGAGGGTTTTGTCGTCCGCCGGGTCTCGGGTGCTGAGCTCGAGACGCGCTTCGCTAGCCTGAAGCTCCTTTTGGCAGAGCTCGAGCAATTTGAGGAGCCGCTCGCTCACCGGGTGAGCATACGCCAAGGTCCAAGCCGGGTGGAGCCAAACCTTTCTTATTCATTTCCAGCGGTTATACGTCGGAGGTTGCACTCCGGGAGCGCAGGCATATTGTCAGTCGCATGATAAATAACTCGGGGGTCTGGCTCCTCCTGCTGGTGAGTGCGATCGGCTGCCAAAAGGCCGAGCCCCCGCCGGAGCCGCTGCAGGGCGTGGTGGAGCTCGACGAGCGCGTCCTCGGCTTCGAGGTCGGCGGGCGCTTGAGCACGCTCGAGGTGAAGCGCGGGGACATGATCAAGAAGGGGGCGCTGATCGGAAAGCTGGACAGCGAGCTCAACAAGACTTCGCGTGACCTCCGCGCCGCTGAAGCACAAGCGGCAAAGTCCCAGGTCTCGCTGCTCAAAGCCGGCACGCGCAGCGAAGAGCTCCGCAGCATGGACGCGCAGATCCGATCGGTGAAGGCCACCGAGGACCTCATTCGAAAAAATCTACAGCGCGAACGCGAGCTCGTGAAGCGGGGAGTGAGCACGCCTTCCATGGTCGATGATCTCGAGACCCGACTCGCTTCCACGACTGCTCAGCGTCAGTCCCTCGAGCAACAGCTCAAGGGCATGAAGCGAGGAGCCCGCAAGCAAGAGATCGACAGCGCTTCCTCTCACGCAGAAGCCGCAGAGATGAGCCTCGCTCTCGAGAGCGAGCGTATCGAGAAGTATGAAGTGCGCGCACCGGTCGATGGCTCCGTGCTCGACGTTCATGTAGAGCCCGGTGAGGTAGTGAGCCCGGGAACGCCGGTCGTGACCATCGGCGACGTGACGCATCCCTATGCGGACGTATTCGTTCCCATCGGCGACCTCGAGGGGGTTCGCGTCGGCACTCCAGCGACGGTCCACGTCGACTCCACATCCGGGGATTTTGCCGCAAAAGTCGAGCACATCTCCCGCTCCACGGAGTTCACGCCGAAGTTCGTGTTCAGTCCGCGGGAGCGGCCGAACTTGGTCGTTCGGGTGCGCTTGCGCATCGAGGACCCCGAAGAGCGTCTGCACGCCGGCGTCCCGGCGTTTGCCCGCTTCGGGAGCGCTCCGTGACCGAGTCCATCATCGTGACTGAGCATCTGTCACGACACTTCGGAAGCCTCATTGCGGTGAAGGATCTCAACCTTCGGGTCGACCGCGGAGAAATCTTCGGCGTGCTGGGACCGAATGGCGCAGGCAAGTCGACCACGATCCGAATGTTGTGCGGCATTCTCGATCCCCTCGGGCGGAAAGGGGACGGTCGTGGGCCTCGACATCCACAAGCAAGCCGAGGGCATCAAGGAGCGCATTGGGTACATGACTCAGCGCTTCAGCTTGTACGAAGACCTCACCGTCATCGAAAATCTTTCGTTTTATGCCGGCATCTACGGCGTGGCACTTTCCAAACGCCGTGCGCGCATTGAGCAAGTTCTGGAATCGAGTGGCCTCGTGGCTCGTCGAAAGCAATTGGCCGGGACCCTGTCCGGCGGCTGGAAGCAGCGGGTGGCACTCGCGAGTGCGACGATTCACGAGCCACCTCTGTTGTTTCTCGACGAGCCGACCGCCGGCGTCGATCCGGTGAGCCGCCGAGACTTCTGGGAGCAAATTCACCAGATTTCCCACAGCGGCACCACGGTCTTGCTCACCACGCACTACATGGACGAAGCCGAACGCTGCCATCGGCTGGCGTTCATCTTCAGTGGGGAGGTGCTGGACATCGGCACACCCGACGAGGTCGTGGAGCGCAGGCATCTGCGCGTGGCAGAGATCGACGTGAAACAGGCCAGTCAAGCCGCCGCCTTGCTTCGCGCAGAACCGGAAGTCGACGAGGTCGCCCACTACGGGCACTTGCTCCGCGTGGCCACCAAGCATGGCGTCGATCCCCTGGAGCTATCCAAGTCGGTCGTTGGCGATCTGGGTCTCGATCTCGAACACTCCCGAGCCGCGCGCGTCACCGTCGAAGACGCATTCGTCAGCATGGTCCGCGAGGAACGCCTCGAACAAAAGGCGCGCCAAGCATCATGACGAGGGCGCGATGAACATCCGGACCTGGGTCATTGCGCGGAAGGAGCTGCTCCAGCTTCGCCGCGATCGCATGACCCTCGCGATGATGCTGGTGCTGCCGGTGATGCAGCTTCTTCTCTTCGGCTACGCGATCAATACCGACGTGCGGCACATCCCGGCGATCATCTACGACCAGGACCAGAGCGCTGCCTCGCGAGATCTCGCCGCGAGCCTCGAAGCCACCCGCTTCTATGACATCGTCGGAAACGCACGGAATTACGCCGAGGTCGAGCACGCACTCCGAGCGGGCACTGCCCATGTCGCGCTGGTAGTGCCGGCGAAATACTCGTCGAGCATCACCCGGGGCGAGATCGCGGAGCTCCAGCTCATCGTGGACGGATCGGATCCGCAAACCGTCGCGAGCGCCACCAACACCGCAGCTTCGTTGGTTGCGGCCCGTTCCGGCCGGCTCATGGTCGCTCGGCTCGCCAAGACCGGAGGCGGTGCACCCTTCGAACCGATCTCCCTCCAAACGACCACCTGGTACAACCCGGACCTTCGAACGGCGGTGTACATCGTGCCCGGTCTCGTCGGCGTCATCCTGACGATGACAATGGTGATGCTCACGTCGATGGCCATCGCTCGGGAACGTGAGCGCGGCACGCTGGAACAGCTCATCGTCTCGCCCATCAAGAAGATCGAGCTGATCGTCGGCAAGATCTTGCCCTACATCGTGATTGGCTACGCGCAGATGACGTTGATCCTACTGGCGGGGAGAGTGGTGTTCGACGTGCCGCTGGTGGGATCCTGCCCCTTTTGTACGCCCTCGCATTCGTGTTCATCGCCGCGAACCTCGCCTTGGGCTTGTTCTTTTCGACCCTCGCGCGCACCCAACAGCAGGCGATGCAGATGTCGTTCTTCTTCCTCTTGCCGAACATTCTGCTCTCCGGATTCATGTTCCCCTTCGAGGCGATGCCACGCCCCGCCCAGTGGCTCTCCCAAGCCCTTCCGCTCACCCATTTTCTGCGGATCGTGCGCGGGATCACGTTACGCGGCGCGGGGTTTTCGGATCTCAGCAGCGAGCTCTGGATCATGACCGGGATCCTCGTGTTCCTGGTCACCGTCGCATCGCTCCGATTCACCAAGAAGCTCGTCTGATGCCCCGACCCCGCAGCAACATCGAGCCCAGAATCGTGCGCGCGGCGCGCAAGCGCTTTCTCGACTCCGGGGTGGACGGCGCGTCGCTTCGTCAGATTGCGCGAGACGCCGACACGAACATCGGGATGATCTATTACTACTTCCCGACCAAGGACGATCTCTTCCTCGCCGTCGTCGAGGAAGTGTACGAGGTCCTGCTTTTGGATCTCGAGCGAGCACTCAGTGGAGGAGCCACGTTCGCCGAGCGAGTGGAGGCCATGTACGTGCGGATTGGCTCACTCAGCAATCTCGAGCTCGAGGTCGTGCGGCTGGTGGTTCGCGAAGCACTCGCATCCTCGACGCGCCTCGAACGACTTCTGGAACGCTTCAAGCGAGGCCATGTGCCCATCGTATTTCAAACCGTGGCGGATGGGATCCAAGAAGGCTCCATCGATCCCAGGCACCACCCGGTGGCCATCGTGATGTCCACGCTCGCGCTCGGGGTGGCACCGCAGCTCATGCGGCGCATTGCCCGCTCGCACCTGCCCGTGACCGGTTTGCCCGAGGGCCCCGCATTCGCTCGGAGCCTGGTTTCGATTCTGCTCTCTGGCGTTGGCAGCTCTTCCCCAACGCCGTCACCGAGCTCCAAGCCTTGAGAGGACCCATGCACCGAACCAAAGAACGGCTCATTGGACTGACGGTGGCCGCCGCTGTCGTCGGCGTTGCCGCGCCTGCATACGCGCAAGCCGAGCCGGAGCCCGAAGCCGAGCCACCCACCACGATTCCAGCGGAAAGCCAGGCGGAAAGCCTGACCCAGCGCCTGAAAGCATTGATGGCGCGTCCCACCGGGATCACGTCGCGCGACGTGGCCCAGCGCGCATCCCGGGGAAGCACCCAAGCCCGGGCCCGCCGTGCGGACATCGCGGTCGCGCAGGCGGAAGTGGACAAGGCGGTCATCGACTACTTTCCGCGGGTCACCCTGACGGGGCGCTACGTGCGCCTCTCGCCCATCGAAGCCCAAAGCTTCGGACCGAGTGACGGAAACCTCGTCGTCACGCCGGCGGGGACGGGACCGCTTCCCCCCGGGTCGCCGCTCATCGGCGTCCCTGGATTGGCGTTGAGCTTTCCGGTGATCCTCGATCAGTACACGCTCCAGGCGAATCTCACGGTGCCCGTCTCCGACTACCTGCTCCGGCTCGGCCAGAGCCATCGCGCGGCCGAACACTCTCGAACCGCCGCCAAGCTCCTGACCCGCGCGGCCGAGCGAAACACGGCACTCGAAGGACAGCTCGCGTACTTTTCCTGGGTGAGCGCGCGCCTCGAGATCGAGGTGGCCAAGGAGGGTCTCGCACAAGTGAAGACCCATCTCGAAAGCGCGAGGGCCCTGTCCGATGTCGGCCGTGCATCCCGCGCCGACGTACTCGACGCCGAGTCGCGCGTCGCAAACGCCGAGCTCCTGATCGAGCGAACCCGGAACCTCGCCCGCCTGAACGAGGATCGTCTGCGTACGCTCCTGCGCGACAAGGGATCGGCCAGCTACGAAATCGGCGACGACTTCCTGGCCCCCCCGCCGCCCGACAAGAGCTCGGACTTTGCCGCGCTCTACTCCGAAGCTCTGAAGCGGCGGCCCGAGATCCAGGCTCTCGAAAAGAGCTCGAAGTCCCTGACCGAACAGAAGAAAGCGGTCCGCTCCACCGCCTATCCGCGTCTGGACGCGTTCGGCAACGCCTACTACGCCAATCCGAATCAACGCTACGTCCCCCAACGCGACGAATGGAAAGCGTCTTGGGACGTAGGCGTTCAGGTCACGTGGGTTCCGAACGCGGTCGCCACGGCGTCGGCGTCGGAGCGCGGTCTGGACGCCCAGCGGGAACGCATCGAAGCCCAAAAGCAGGAGCTCAGCGATGGGCTCCGAGCCGAGGTGCTCGACGCCGTCCAAAGCGTTCGGGAAAGCCGGGTCGCGCTTTCGACCAGCGAGCGCGCGCTCACCGCGAGCGAGGAAGCCTATCGAGTGCGCCTCGAGCAGTACCGGCTCGGTCGTGCCAGCAGCTTGGAGCTATCGGATGCGGAGTCGGCACTGCTCCGAGCGCGCATCGACAGCGTGCGCGTCCGTGTCTCCCTTCGCGCCGCCCGAGCTCGACTCGAGCATGCTGTGGGTCGGTAATCGGGAAATTCGCAGTAGCCGTGGAGGTACGACCTCATGGGCGCGCGCCCTGGTACTTCGAAGTCACCGAGCGTTGAAGCGTCTTTACGGGACGCCAGAAGACGCCAAGGAGACGCGGGAGGGACGCCAACGGAAATTTCTTCAAAGAGAGTTTCGGGACCGGCGATGTGGGACAAATTCACCGCGTGTCGCTGGGCGAGGACGGGTGGTTATCGCGTCCGAATTCAAAAAAATCTGCTGGCGTCCTTCCGGCGGCCTTGGCGTTCTTGGCGTCCCGCAAAAAGACGCTGCGTCGAGAGATGGTTTCGAAGGCCAGTGACCGCGGAATCACGAGTACGGGCCCGACTGCGACTTGTAAATCCATCATGAGACATGAGACCGGCGCCGCCATCGGCGATTTCCATTATTTTGGCCCGGTTCCTTAGCTCGGATGCCTCCGCGCCGACTCACGCTGAGGCAACCAGGAATTCGTATTTTCAGGTTTCGGCGGAGCGGATGGCGGAGAGGCTGGGGTCTTCGGTTCCTGCGTAGGGCTCGCTCATCCAGGCGTCGAGGATTTCCGCGGGCGACCGCTTCGCTGGTCTTGCGCAGGCTGAGCGCAACAACGTTGGCGTCGTTCCACTTGCGCGCGCCGCGGGCCGTTTCGGCATCGGCGCAGAGTGCGGCGCGGATCCCGGTCACCTTGTTGGCGGCAATGGAAACGCCGGTGCCAGTCCAGCAGCAGACGATTCCGAGCTCGTGCTGACCGCGAGCGACGCTTTCGGCAACGGCGACCGCCGTCACCGCCCAGGGCTCGGCCTTTCCCGCCGCCGCGCCAAACAGCTGGACCGTGTGACCTCGCTCCTCGAGATGGAGGCGGATCGCGGTCACCAGGTGGGTGTCCTCGTCGGCACCGAGCGCGATGATCATGTGCGAGCACCCGCTGTCTTGGAGGACCTCAGCTGGGAGCAGTCGCCGAACGTTTCTGCCCGAAACTGGTTCATGAGCTGGGCCTCATTTTGTCACGGAAGTGCCGGAACATCGAACTCTAGTTCCGCCGCCGGCGACCCAGCCAGCCCGACACGGCGAGGGCCGAGAGTGTTGCAAACACGTGGATCTCTCCCCGCTCGACAGAGCGGCGAACTTCCGCGGGCGTCATCTTGGTCAGATCCACGATGCCTTCCTCTGCCTGGAGCTTGCGCCGTCGCGAGCGCGGAGCAACGCGGCTCGCGACGATCACGTGGTGGGGCATGCGTCCCATGCCCGGCGCGGCTTCGAGCACGATGGGCAGTGCACGCGCTTTGCCCCAGGGAGCCAAATCGCACTCCTCCAAGAGCTCCCGAAGCCCCGCCTCGAGGGGCGACTCCCCGCTGCCCACTTCACCACCCGGTAGCTCCCACGATACCGACCGGGTCGGTGGCCGCTCCACTCGCGCGAGCCACACGCGGCCATCGGAGGATTCGGGGACCACGACGACCGCTGGCGGTCGATTGACGATCGATCCGTACGGGCCGAGACGTTCGACAGCGAAGTGATGAAAGTCGTAGCGCCGGGGCATCGGCGCCGACCATAAGTTGCTCTGGCGAGCGACGCGAGTAGCATGCGCCCCCGATGAGAGTCCTCGGCGCCTCCCTCCTCATTGTCTCCCTCGGCGCGTGCGCACGCACCGAACCGCCCGCCGGCAGCGATGTGCCGAGAAGGGAGCCGGCCCTCGCGAAGGCGAGCCCGCCGCCAGCCCCCCCGACCCCCCCGACGGCGATGCCGATCGCAAGCGGCCCGAGCGAGGCGCTCTCGATCGACGCGAGCCCACCGGAGCCGTCCGATCCCGTGCTGGTCGACGACGCTGGCAAGGCCCTCGCCCAGAACGAGGACCACCCGAGCTCGAGCTCTCCGTTCTTCGAGAAGCAAGCAAAGATCCTGTTCCGCGCGATCACCGAGGACAATCCGGAGATCGCGCTGTCGTTCTTCTTCCCGCTGGTCGCGTACGAGCAGGTGAAGGACGTGAAAGACCCGTCGCGGGACTACAAGCTTCGCTTGGTCGCGAACTTCAAGCGCGACGTGCACGAGTATCACCAGAAGATCGGCGCCGATGCTCGCTTCGTGGGCATCGACATCCCGGACAAGGACGCGCGCTGGATGAAGCCCGGAAGCGAAGGCAATCGAATCGGATACTTCCGGGTGCTTCGCTCGGCCCTTCGTTACGAGACAAAATCGGGCGAGAAGAAAAGCATGGAGGTCACTTCGTTCATTTCCGTGGCGTGGCGAGTGGTATCTCGTCCACTTGCACGGCTTCAAGTGAGTCGCTTCGCGTTCCAGGCACGCTTCGCGTCGATACCGAAGCGCGCGAAGCGCGGCGTGTAGTCTCTCGCCAGCGTCTGATCGAGGATCTGACGCGTACAGCGCGGTCGGCATCAGACCCCATGCGCGGTCGTCGTCCGACATGGTTTCCTCACCCCGCGCGCGCGGAGGTGCATACGCAGAGCGCAGGCGCTGGAACATCTGCGGCAGCTCGCTGGTCGGCGCGTTTCACGAGCTCCGGACCGAGCGGGGTCTCCGAGAGCCATTCCAGAAGACGCCCAGCCGAAGTCGCGGTGGCGAACCTCGTCCTTGCAAGCATCGCGATCGAGTGCGCGACGGGCGGAAGGGACCCGACACTTCGCCCGGAGCTCTTTGAACAAGTCGCACCGCCACCGTTTCGCCGAGACAGAACACCTCGACGCAGGTCTTCAGCACGTCGTGCTCCAGCGCTTCCGAGACTCGCGGCGAAGACCCAGCGTTTCCCGTACAATCTGCGGCGGCTCCTGACCTCCACCCGCGCGATAGGTCAGTGTGACTGAGCTCGGCGTGCTTGAGCTCGTCTCCGACGATGCGCAGTCCGTCGCGGATCAGATCGGACACGCGCCCATCTGAATCAGCCACAAGACCAGGTTCTGGGTGATCGCCGCCGGAGCGATACTCGGCTTCGACCCGCCGCAACCATTCGTTCCGAGCCCGATCGGAGGCCCGCGGCGGACGGGGTTTCTTCGTCGAACGCGCTCGCGCCTTGGCCATGCTCGTCACTTCGCGGGCGGACAGGGAACGCGCTTTGGAGGGGGCGGGTTGCAGCTCACTCCGGGCGGGCAGTCGACGTGGACGACCCGCCAGCAACTGCCATCCGGTCGGCGCTGGATGTCGGGCCCGCCGAGCAAACCGGAGGTCTTGGCATTACTCCCCGCATCGACGGCCTCCGCGCCCCCCTCTGCCTCGACGCTCTCGACCGCCCCACCCCCCGAGTCGGAAAGATCGATGTTGGGAGGGTTCGTCAGGATTGGTTGCACCTTCGCACCCGTCTCGCAGTCGACCTCTTCGGGAGGCGGCGGGTTGCACGACGCTCCCTCGGGACAGTTGTCGGAGTACGTCTTCCAACACGATCCGTCCGAGCGGTGCACGACCTGGCTGGTCGGTCGCTCCGGCTGGCGCTGTTCGCACGCGGGGACCGCCGCGAGAGTCACCACGACGGATGCCGCAAATCGCCCGGAGCGCCTCATCGGGCGATCCTACCTCCATCTTCCCGGGGCGGCGCGCGACGTCATCGTCCGTTCCGAGCTTGCCGTCCGGGCCGAGGGACGTCACGGTCACCGACCGTTCATCGCACAGGATCCGGTATTCACGGCCCCAAGGGTCGCGTTTGCGGCCGCCGATTCGACGAGCCCCGCCTCGACGAGGTCGGTGATGGCCGGACAGTCGGGCTCTTTGGCATCGCTCTTCCACATTCAGCATGATGCCCGACGCTCCGATGGCTACTGGTCCACGACGGGAGGCGTGAAAAACGCTTTCTCCATCACGGACGCGCCGAAAAACAGTCCGACGCCCACTGCGAGGGCAATCAGAGCGCTGCCGGCCAGCACGAACAACGCGGCTCCAGCCAGGAGCTTCTCCACGCCGTACACGAGGATGCCGACTCCGCCGCTCATCGTGAGCCAGCCGGCCGCGAGCGCCGTCACGTAGCGCGGAGACGCATCCCCCAGCATCCGTGAAATCGCGTAGGGGACGACGAGTGCTTCCCCGATTGCCAAGCCGATGAATCCCGCGCTCAGCGCACCGACCGCACCGCCGCTCGGCATCCCCGTGCTGGTGTAGTAGAGCACCGGCGTCGAAGCGACTCCGGTCAGACACAGCCCCGCCGCGACGAAGAACAACACCGAAAGCCTCACGCGGGAGAAGTGAATGGCGATGGAGACGATCGCGAGCCCCAAGCAGCACAGGAAAACCGCCGTGGGATCGAGAGAGCCGATCGCCGCGGACGTGTGAGACGAGGCTCCTGCCGCCTCGAGAGCTCTTATCGCCACCTCCGACACGATGCTGGACTGAGCCAGGTAGGGCAGGAGCAGAAGTGCGATCAAAACGGCGCCCAGCAGCACCCGCCCGTGGCTGACTGGCTCGGGAGCCAGCGCTCTGGGGTCGTTCGGACTACCTGTCGCCATGAAGACGAACAGCGCGGCGACGAATACCGCCAGCAGCTGGAGTCCAGCGCTGATTACGAACGGCATGGTCGGGGACGCCAAGAAAGCCGACCACTGTCCGATAACGGACAGGAGCGCGCCCGCGTTCACGGCGGCGTACAGGATCAGAAAGAGCGCCGCCCTCAGATGATCGTTCGGGCGTCCAATCTCCATCGCCGCTGCGCCGAAGACCGCCGGCTTCGAGAAGCCCTGGCCGAGAGAAACCAGGACCAAGCCCGCCCAGAGCGCTCCTCCGGTTCGCCCGCCCGCGATCAGCACGACGTAGCCGACCATGCCGACGAGCACGCCGATGAGCAGCGTGAAGCGAGGGCCGAGCGCGATCGCCACAAGGGCACCGAGGAGCACCGACCCGAGACCGACCCAGGTGAGAACCGCAAACAGGGCGGACAGCGTGGCGCTGTGTCCCGAATGGATGAGCGCGGTCGGGAGCACCGAGCGCATGATGTAGTACGCGCCGCGCTCGAATCCGAGCAGAGGCGGCAGAAGCAAGAAGGCCAGGACCACCCGAACGCGCGACAAGCCAAAAGCGTAGTTCAGGGAACTGGATTCGGATACTCGGTCGCTTCGGGATCCGGACCCACGTAGCGCGACGCCGGTCGAATCAAGCGTCCGACCTGGCGTTGCTCCAGCACGTGAGCGACCCAACCCAGCACGCGCGACGATGCAAAGGTCGCGCTGAACAGCTCGCGAGGAACACCCACGGCTTCGAGGAGCAGGGCCGTGTAAAACTCGACGTTGGCCCGAAGTGCCCGATCGGCGTGAAGCTCGGCGAGAAGGCGCTCTGCCTCGCGTTCCGTCGCCCGAGCCAGGGAAAGGCGCTCCCGCGTCGCAGCCGTTCGCTCGTCGGAGCGGGCGGCGAGCTGGGTCGTGAACCGCTCGAGGGCGCCCTCGAGGACCAGCGCCCGGGGATCCCGGACGCGGTAGACGCGGTGCCCCATTCCCATGATGCGCCGGCCCGCGGTGAGCTCTCGCTGGAGCCAACCGCGCACGTTCGATTCCGACCCGATCGCGTCGAGCATGTCGAGCACGGGCCCCGGAGCACCGCCATGGAGCGGGCCCTTGAGCGCGCCAATCGCAGCGGAGACGGCGCTCACGAGATCGGATCCGGTCGACGCCACGACGCGTGCGGTGAACGTGGACGCGTTCATTCCGTGATCGCTCACCGTGACCCAGTACACGCCGAGCGCGTCGGCTTCCGCTCCGCTGGGGCGCTCTCCGGAGAGCATTCGCAAAAAATCCTCCGCATGCCCCAGCGACGGATCGGGCGCAATCGGCGAAAGTCCCTGACGACGCCGGGACCAACTCGTGACTCGCACGGCAATCGCACCGGCGAGGAGCGCCGCTTGCTCGAGGGGCGACTCGCCGATGTCAGCTTCATCGAGGGATGCGACAGCTGCCCGGGCCGCGCTCATCGCATCCGAAAGGTCGGGTCTCACGCCGACGAGCAACTCGTGGGCGCGAACGCGCTGTCGACCGAGCAGTTCGGAGAGGCGATGTCGCTCGTCGGTGTCCGGTAGCTTCCCGCCTACGAGAAGTCCGAGGGCGTCCTCGAAGCGCGCATGGGGAGCGAGGGTTTCGACCCGATGGCCTCGCAGCACGAGACAACCCCGCTCGCCATCCACCGACGACAGCGCCGTCTCGACCGCCACCACGCCTTCCAATCCCAGATTCGACTTCGTCATTGGTCGAACATGGGACTCTCGGGTACATTGATCAACGTTGAATGAGTAATCAACTATCCGACTATTTGGGCGCTCCCGAGGCCGCCCGCTTCCTGGGGGTGAAGCTCCGCACCCTGTACGCATACGTGAGCCGCGGCAGGATCCAGAGCGTCGCCAGCGACGGAAAGAAGCATCTGTATGCGCGATCGGATCTCGCGCGACTCAAAGCGCGGAGTGCTGCCCGCTCGGGTCACGCCGCCGTGGCTGCGGGCGCGCTCCGCTGGGGGGATCCGGTCCTCGAGTCCGCCATCACGGAGATCACGACGAGCGGACCTCGCTATCGCGGCCATGTCGCGGTAGACCTCGCAGCCGCGGGCGAGTCCTTCGAACGCGTCGCGTGCCTTCTCTGGACCGGCGAGCTCGGGCCGCTTCCACGCGCGACCGGTCCGTGCCCGCGGCGTCGGCGACTCCCGCAGGATGCTTCATTCGTCGATCGTCTGGTCTCGCGCGTCCTGGATCTCGCATTGACCGACCCGCATCGATTCGATTCCTCCGACGAGGGAGAGCTCGGGCGAGCTGGCTTTCTCTTGGAGCAGCTCGGGCTGGCCCTCTCTCGTCACGAGCCACCGTCGCCCGAAGGGAGCATCGCCGAATCGCTTCTCCAGGCGTTCGAAAGGCCCAAGTCCTCTGGCGCTCGAGCTGCCATCGATGCGGCCCTGGTGCTCTCGGCAGACCACGAGCTCAACGTCTCGTCGTTTGCAGCACGCGTGGTGGCCTCTTCGGGCGCCGATCTCTACGCCTGCCTCCTGGCAGCGCTCGCGGCGATCGGCGGACCGCTCCACGGCGGCGCCTGCGATCGAATCGAAGCCCTGGTGTTGGAGAGCAAGACGCTCGGACCCTCCGCCACTCTCCGACAGCGTGCGCGCCGGGGCGAAGCGGCTCCGGGCTTCGGCCATCCGCTCTATCCCGATGGCGATCCCCGGGCGGTGCCCCTCTTGTCCTTGGCCAGGTCTCTCGGTGGCGATGGCGGCGCGGTCTTGTCCCTGATTCGCGCCGCCCAGGGGAGTGGATACGCGGCGCCGACCCTCGACCTCGCGCTGGTGGCACTCGCCCATGCCCTGTGTCTGCCCCGCGGAGCAGCCACCGCGCTCTTCGCCATGGGGCGCATCGCGGGCTGGGTCGCGCACGCGCGGGAACAGAAGACGGCCGGGTTCTTGCTGCGTCCCCGGGCACGCTACGTTGGACCGTGAGCCTTGACCTTGGCGCAGTCGAGCAGCGGACGACTGTCGGGGTTTCGGTACTGCGCCGCGCAGCTTCCAAGGAGCGCTCCCAGCGTCTTGAAGTTCACGCCATCGCTCGCCGGCTCGAACAGATACGAGCCATCGGGCACCGATGGAGACTTCACGTCAATCGACGCGGCATTCTCCGGAGCCAGAAGCTTGGCCTTCGCCTTGACCAGAGCCTGATGCACGAAGCGCACCTCCCGTGATGTGAGAGGCACTCCCGCATTCGCGGAATGGACGATCAAGTCGACGAGATTTTCCTCGCTCGTGTACTTGGGCGGCGACCCACTCTCGAACGCGTCCAAGTCCTTGTCCATGCGCGCCGCCAGACCCTCGAGCAGGGTCTTGGCGAGCTCGGGTTGGTTGGCGATGAGCGCCGCGTTCGCGGCAGCTTCGTGAAACGTGCGCAGGATCTCGCCGTTTTGATCGTTGGCGTTCATGATCGCTTGATCGAGCACGCCGATACCGTTGCCACAGTCGATGTCCTCCCGCGGTGACGCGCGTCCCACCAGGCGAAGGGAAAGAACAGCCGTGCATTCGGCGTTCCCCAGCAGGCTGAAATTGGCCAAGGATCCCGGCGGATACCAGAGGGTCAGGCTCTTGTCGTAGGTGGCGATCTTCCACTCGTCGTCTTCGACCCGGCGAGCGAAGGTGACGTAGAGCTTTCGGAGCTCGGTGAAGTCCGCGTCTGCCTCACTGCCGAGCGAGCCCGCGCAGGAGTCCGTCTGGCAGATGGCCCGAAGCATGTGTCCCAGGTCGTCCTTCGAGCGCTTGTTCTTGACCCAGACGTCTCCGAACGTGGGGTTGTCGGGAATGTGGATGTACTCGGTAGCGCCGTTGTCGACGCCGGGACGATTGAGGCTGTAATCGACACTGATCCCGCGATCCGTATCGGTGAAGTTTTCGAGATACGCGGCCCGGGTGAGAAGCGCGCCAACGGGCTCGCCCCCCGGCTTCACCATCGCCAGCGCCCACGAAGAAAATCCTCGAAGGAGCCTTCGGGTGAGCTTCACTTCTAGCGGGTCGTTCCAGAGCAACGACGCGTAGCACGCGCCCTCGAACAGAGGCGCTGTCCTGAGCCCGTTGTTGTCACCACCGACTTCGTTGTGGTGATACGTAACGCTGCTTCCGCTCTTGTAAACGTCCGCTCCGCTCCACCAGGTGCCGTACCAGTACCCGCCGGATGACTCGGGCGAGCCGTGGACGCGCTCGTCCAGCAGCGCAAAGTATCGAATCTGTGTCATCAGATCGAGGTACTCGTCCGTCACCGAAGCGAGCTCGCTGGGATCGACGGGCGTCCCCTGATCGGTGCGGGTGTAGCTGAATGGCAGCTGGGTCGGATGCGGCCCAAAGGTGCCATCCGGTGGCGCCTCCGTGGCTCCGTCCGTTTCACCCGCATCCGAAGCGGGTTTTGCCGGGGCACCCCCGTCATCCGCCGAGCAGCTGACGCACCCGAGTGCCACGGCCCAAAGCCAAGCTCGCATCGCCTGATCCTAGCGAAAAACCCGCCCTCTTGCCCCCACGAAAGAACGTTCGCAACTCGATCTCCCTCGCGCCGAACCCAATCGAATGGAGCGCGGTCGAATCGTCAAGGGATACGAGGTCTGGGGCAAGCTGGGGGAAGGCGGGATGAGTGAGGTTTGGCTGGCACGCCATACCGAGCTGGCCATCCCCGTCATCATCAAGACACTCCGGTCCGCTGTGTCGAGACAGGCGTCCGAGCGCTACGCTCGCGTGCTGGCAGAAGCGCAGCTCATGGCGCGCATCACCTCGTCGAACGTCGTACGCGTGCTCGATGTCGGACTGGACCACGGCGGAGTCTCGAAGGATCCCTTTCTGGTTCAGGAGTACGTCGACGGGATTCGATCTCGCCGAGCTCGACAGGCGTCGCCGGCGTGCTCTCCAGCGCCCGCTTCCGATCTGGGCGGTCGCTCGCTTCGTGGCGGAGGCAGCCGAGGGCCTGCGCGAAGTGCATCAAGGCGGCGTCGTGCATTGCGATGTCAAGCCGAGCAACCTGTTCTCCTCGCCCCAGGGCGCCGTGAAGGTCGGTGACTTCGGCGTGGCCACCGCAATGGGCGCTGGCGACGATGCCGCAGGCGGAGGCACTCCCTGGTTCATGCCGCCCGAGCAATGCCGCGGCCGGGCCGTGACGGCTCGGAGCGATGTGTATGCCCTCGGAGCCACGGCGTTCGCTCTGCGCTATGGCGAGCCGCCGTTCGCCGGGACGACCAACACGCGAACCAAGGATCAATCGGCCCGCCTGCCCCTGCGCGATCCCCGGAAGAAGCGTACTTTCAACACTTGATCGCGAAGATGATGGCGCCCCGCCCCGAAGCCCGCTTCGACGGGATGCTCGCCGTGCGCCAGCACTTCGCGAAGCTCGCTGACTCGGCGGCCCCGACGGCGGCGGTCTCGATCTCGACGCCCTACGATTTCTCGTCGAACCGCGTCCGCATCCACTTCGAGGTGGGCGACATCGCCGATCGAGAAGCCGACGCCATCATGAACAGCGCCAACTACTCCCTCAGCATGCAGCGAGGCGTCGGCGCGGCCCTCCGCCTTCGAGGGGGTCCGTCCATCGAGCTCGAGGCGAAGAGTCACGGCGAGCAGGCCCTCGGTGAGTGCGTTCACACCTCCGCGGGGGCTCTGGCTTGCCACGGCGTGCTTCATGCGGTGGGCGCGTGGAAGGAAGTGTCGTGCATCTCCCGCGCCATCCAGCGGGCGCTCCTCGTCGCCGAAGAGCGCGGTTACCAGCGCATTGCACTTCCCGCGATTGGTACCGGCGACGGTCGCGTGTCCCTCGAGGCATGCGCAGACGCAATGGTCAGTGCGCTCGCACGCCATCTCGCCCTCGGCGGCTCCCGGCTCACGGACGTGTGCTTCGTCCTCGTGGACGCCACCACCCGAGAGCGATTCGTCGAGGTTGCACGCAGCATCCTGTTCGACGGCCACGATTCCGGCGGACTGGACGACTCCATGGACGCTCCGCCCGCATCCTCTGAAGCGGAGAGCGCTCCCACGCTGTTTGCACCAAGTGGGCCCTGTCTGGCACGTCACGGCTGACGATCCCGCACCGAATGACCTAGGCTTCGGTCCATGACCATCGCCTTTCTGGGAACCGGCATGATCGCAGCCGGCATGATCGAAGCCGCGACGAAACGGGGCGAGCACGTGCGCGCCTGGAACCGAACGCTGGACAAGGCTCGCGCTCTGGCCCCGCTCGGAGTGGAAGTGGCAGAAACGCCCCGGGCAGCCTGCACGGGCGCCGAACGCGTTCACATCGTCCTGAGCGACGACGCGGCGGTCGACTCGGTGATCGAGGCCTGTGGGGACGCGCTCGACGGCGCTCTGGTGATCGATCACACGACGACCTCTCCCGGCGGAACGAAGGCGCGCGCGGCGCGGCTCGAGAAGCAAGGCGTGGCGTTTCTTCACGCGCCGGTATTCATGTCGCCGCCGATGTGTCGCGACGCTCGCGGCATCATGCTGGCGGCCGGCCCCAAGAAGACCTTCGAGCGGGCCCAAGGCGCGCTCGCCAAGATGACCGGCAGCGTCGAATACTTGGGAGAGCGCCCCGACCTTGCAGCAGCGAACAAGCTCTTCGGCAATGCGATGATCCTCACAATCACCGCCGGTCTCGCCGACGTGTTTCAGATGGCGAAAGCTGCGGGTATCGCGCCCCAGGACGCGTTCGCGCTCTTCTCCAAGTTCAACCCAGGAGCCACCCTCACCTATCGCGGCGCCGAAATGGCCAAGGGAAACTTCGAGCCCCGCTTCGAGCTCTCGATGGCCAGGAAGGACGCACGCTTGATGCTGGAGATGGCCTCGAGCGGCGGCCGCGAGCTCGGAGTCCTGCCCAGCATCGCCAACTGGATGGACGCTCTCATCGCGCGGGGACACGCCAGCGACGATCTCGGCGTCTTGGCCATCGATGCCCTCAACGAAACAGCCTGACGCGCCGGGCCGCGGACATCCATGTCTTGCATCTTGATCGAGCTCAAGGCGGTCGAGCGTTTGCTACCGATTCACGAAGCGCAGGTCATCACCTATCTACGACTTGCCCGATTGCCCGTCGGCCTGCTCGTCAACTTCAACGAGGTTGTCCTGCGAATGGACTGCGGAGGCTCACCTCTGACCACCCCAAATCCTCCACCCCTTCGGGTGTCACGAAGCGCGTCCGCTCTTCCGCCCTCCCTGTGCAATCCAAATGAGGGGATGCCTCAGGTATTTGGCCGGATCGGACAGGTGCCTCGCTGTTCTGGATTCCGCTCGACTTGAGCTGCAGCGTGAACTTACCAGGCACCCGCGATGCCGCGGGTGGGTCATCGATTCGCAATCTGCCGGACCTACGCTCGACGCGACGACCTGTGAGAATTGGCTCGCGTGGTCGGGGTTCGCCTCCACTTTCCGGGAAACGCAGCTAGGGATCCACGCGATACCGGGGCGTTCAGCGCAGGGGCCGGCCCTGCATGTCCGTCGAGTCCGTCGCCATGAGCACGATGCCGTCGATGATTGGCCAGAACAGTACGAACGCGCTCAGGCCGCAGGTGAACCAGGAAAAGACCCACACGCCCAGCATGCACGTGATGAGCTGAGCGACCGCCATCTGGGTGTGTCCGGTGTAGAAGCGGCCTGCGCCGAACTTACCGAGGAAGATTTGCAGGATCCCTGCGATGACCTTTTGCTTGTCGGAATACGGTAACCCCAAGGTCGGGTGGTATCCGAACGGCGCAACCGGGTTCCACCCGAAGTGTGCCGGTGGAACGAATGCGGGGCCTCCCTGTTGAGGCATGTAGCCGCCGGCGAATGGACGGAATCCGCCCGGGGGGCCTCCAGGAGGTTGCGGCGGAGGGGGCGGGCCGTAGCCACCCCCGGGTGGGTATCCTTGCACTTCGCCTGCCCGAGCATTCAGGCATAGCGCAGCCGTGCCGCTTCGCCAATCGCTCGCGCGAAGTTAGATCCGCTCGGCGAGCTTCTTCGCGCGATCTCGCGCGGCAACGACGATGGGCTTGGCCTCGGCCTTGGAGTAGCCCAGCAGCTCGCACAGCGAGTCGAGAACCTTTTCTTCCGCCTTGGTCTGCTTGCCATCGGCGTGGGTCATGAGCGCTGCATGGGCGATCAAGAGCTCACGATCGTCTTTTTCGAGATCCGAAACAGGGATGTCGTCCTTGAGCGAACGCTTCTTCTTCGCGTACTCGAGAATTTCCTTCTCGTCGTCTTCACTGGCACCGAAGGCCCAGAGCAGGCCCTCGATCATCCCTTGCTCGGGCTCTTTCACGGTGCCGTCAGCCCAGGCAACGACCACGAGCGACTTGACGATGGTTTTTTCCTTGGGAGTCACAACGACAGTACGATCGTCGAAAGGGCGACCCGATGCAATGGGGAAAACCGAGTAAGATCGGCCAGTGGAAGCCAACGTCCCGTGCGTGTCCGGCGCCCTCGCTTCGGGGCTTCGCGATGCTTTGACGGAGCTCGTCGGACCCGAACGCGTCGAGCTGGCCCTCACGCGCGTTGATGCCGAAGAGCGCCATCGCTGGGAATCCACGACGCCCGTCGGGTGGCTGCCGCTTCACGTGCTCGAGCACGTGTTCGGCGAAGTGGCGCGGGATCTCGGACGCGACATCGGGGATCTCCACGTCGAAGTCGCGCGCATCAGCATCGAGCGAACCATGCGAACGCTGTGGCGCTTGTTGCTTCGCCTCACCTCCGATTCAGCGCTCGTCAGTCGCACACCGCTCATCTTTGCCAAAAGCTACAACCGTGGACGACTGGAGGCGAAGATGCCCGTCGGTGGTCAAGCCGAGATCCAACTGTTCGACTGGCCTGATGCGCCGGAGTGGCCGCTGCGCGCGACGCGTATTGGAATCGAGACCGTCTTGCGCATCGCCGGGCGCAAGGACGTTCGTGTTCGATGCACACGGACTTCGAGCGGGGCGCTGTACGCGGCCAACTGGCGTTGAGGTGGCGATGACCAAGGAAGCGGTGGTGGAGATCCTGCGTGAGGAACGAGCGCTGGCGATCCTGCGCACTTCGCGAGCGGACGCAGCCGGACCGGCACTCGACGCCGCTCGCCGTGGCGGGTTCCGGGTGATCGAAGTGACACTGAACACCCCGGGCGCACTCCTCCGCTTGGCGGAGCTTTCCGAGCACGGTGATCTCGTCGTTGGCGCCGGGACCGTGCTCTCGAAGGACGACGCTCGCCACGCCGTGGATGCCGGAGCGCGATTCTTGGTCTCACCCGTCGTGGACATCGAGGTCATCGAAGAAGCCGAGCGACTCGGAGTCGCGGTGATTCCGGGCGGACACTCCCCAACCGAGCTCTATCGGGCATGGAGTGCTGGAGCGCCTCTGCAAAAGCTCTTCCCCGCGCCGGTGGACGGTCCGGCGTTCGTGCGGGCCTGCCTCGGCCCCATGCCCTTCTTGCGCATCGTGCCCACGAGTGGCGTGACCGAGGACAACGTGGCGGCCTATCTCGAGGCGGGAGCGCACGCCGTGGGATTCGTGAGCTCGCTCTTCGTCGCCGACGACGTCCAGCATGGCCACTTCGATCGCATCGAAGCACGCGCCAAGTCGCTACTCGAACGCGTTCGCGCCGCCCCTCGCCCTGGCTGAGAGCGCGGTTGCCCGAGAGCGGGGCGCTGACTATGTTGCGAGCCTCGAACGCATGTCCGACATCGAAAAGCGCATCCTCTCTCGCCGAACGTTTGCGATCATTTCGCATCCCGATGCGGGCAAAACGACGCTGACGGAAAAGCTTCTGTTGTTCGGCGGTGCGATTCAGCTCGCCGGAGCCGTCAAAGCCCGTGGCGAGCAGCGCCGCGCTCGCTCCGACTGGATGAAGGTCGAGCAAGAACGAGGGATCTCCGTCACCGTTTCGGCAATGACGTTCGAGGTCGATAACGTCACCTTCAATCTGCTCGACACGCCGGGCCATCAGGATTTCAGCGAGGACACCTATCGAACTCTCACCGCCGTCGATTCCGCCGTCATGGTGCTCGACGCGGCCAAGGGCATCGAAGCGCAAACCTTGAAGCTGTTCGAGGTTTGCCGTCTGCGGGACGTTCCCATCATCACGTTCATCAACAAGCTGGACCGCGACGCGCGGGATCCGTTCGACTTGATGAGCGAAGTGGAGGAAAAGCTCGCGCTGGACGTCACGCCCGCGAGTTGGCCCATCGGCATGGGCCGGGACTTTCTGGGCGCCTACGATCTGTTCCACGACCGACTGGTGCTGATGGGCAAAGGAGAGGGCCGCGATCATGGCCACAAGGTGGTGAGCGGCCTCGACGACCCGCAAATCGACAGCGCCCTCCCCGAACGCGCCGCCGCCGCGCTGCGCGAGGAAGTCGAGATGGCCCGGGGACTGTGTCCGAAGTTCGACCGCGCGGCCTACCTCGGCGGACACATGACACCGGTGTTCTTCGGCAGTGCGCTGCACAACTTCGGGGTCCGAGAGGTCCTGAGTGGACTCGCCGAGCTCGCACCATCCCCTCGCCCGCAAAAGACGACCAGCCGCGAAGTGAACCCGACCGAGGATCGCGTCACGGGCTTCGTGTTCAAGATCCAGGCGAACATGGACCCCAAGCACCGCGACCGCATCGCGTTCGTCAGGCTGTGTTCCGGTCACTTCGAGCGCGGAATGAAGCTACTGCACGTTCGAGAAAAGAAGACGATGAGCGTGCACAACGCGCTCTTGTTTCTGGCTCAGGATCGGGAGCTGGCGGAAGAAGCGTTCGCCGGGGACATCATTGGGATCCCGAATCACGGAACGCTGCGCATCGGGGACACGCTCACCGAAGGCGAAGCTCTCCAGTTCACGGGGATCCCGAGCTTTGCGCCGGAGCTCTTGCAATCGGTGCGCGCGGCCGATCCCATGCGCGCGAAGCACTTGCTACGCGCTCTCGAGCAGATCGCAGAGGAAGGCGCTGCTCGGGTTTTCAAGCCGGAGATCGGGACCAGCTACATCGTGGGTGTGGTCGGGTCCCTGCAGTTCGATGTGCTCGCCGATCGGATCCGCACCGAGTACGACGTCCCCGTCCATTTCGAGGCCACGAGTTGGATGACCGCTCGCTGGGTGGAGGCCGACGAGCACGCAGAGCTCGAGCGCTTCATCCGAGACAACCGCGGGAGCGTTGCCGAGGATCACACCGGTTCGCCGGTGTTCTTGGCACGCAACAACTGGCACCTGGAAACGACCCAGAAGGATTGGCCGAAGCTCCGGTTCCTGAAAACCAAAGAGCACGGGGCCTGACCGTCGGGGCTCAAAAGACGATGATGCCGGTGCCGATCAGGACGGCGAGAACCGCGGCGGTCAGCACCACCAAAAAGCCCAAGACCACGGCCACGTTGCGGCGCCGATTCGCCCGCTCGAGGAGATCTTCGGGGTCGCCGCCGGTATGCAGCGCCGCAATTCTTTCGAGGCTCTCTTCGGTGGAAACATGAGCGGCTGCCACCACTTCGGCGGTCACCGCCGTTCGCTCTGGGGATTGGCTCGTGAACTGCGGGCGAGGTCCCGTGACTTGCTCTCCTGAAGCGACCCGGAGTGATTGGCGAACTTCCGGCGGTAGCTCGATGCGCTTGCTTTCGGTGGTGGCGAGCCAGGTGCGCTTGAGCGTGGCACCGGTCACGTCATCGGTGATTCCGTGTCCGTCGAGCCAGAGCGCGAGCTCTTCGCCCAAATCGCGCATTGCGGGCCAGCGAGCGACCAAATCCTTTTGAAGGCCGCGATTGATGATGTTCGAGAGCTCTTCGTCGCCCAAGCCGAGGGAAAGCAGCCTGGGTGGCTCGTCCTCGATGATGGAGCGCATGAGCGAGTTGTAGTTGTCGCCCTCGAAGGGACGCTGCCCGGCGATCAACTCGAACAGCACGACACAGAAGCTCCACAGATCGGTTTGCCCGGTCGTGACCTGACCTCTCGCCTGCTCCGGGGACATGTAGTCGGGGGTCCCGAGAACGGCGCCGTCGATGGTCAGACGGCGGGGCGCGTTCTCGACACGTACGATCCCGAAGTCCAAGAGCTTCGGCTGAGTGGTGGTCACCTCGTCCTTCGCCAGGAAGATGTTTTCGGGCTTCACGTCCCGATGGACGATGCCCTTGGAGTGGGCGGTGCCGAGCGCGTGGGCAATCGGCAAGAGGAGCTGAACCGCCGCGATCGGATCGAGTCTTGTCTCGCGGGACATCAGCTGGGCGAGGTCTTCACCATCCAGAAGCTCCATGGCGAGGAAGGGGTCGCCTTGAAACGTCTCGCCGTAGTCGAGCACTCGTACGATCGACGCATGGCCGAGTCGAGCGGCGGCGCGCGCCTCATCGAGCAGGCGTTGAGAAACGTCGCGCGAGCTCGCCCCGATCTCGATGAGCTTGATGGCGCAGTGGACGTCCAGCACGTTGTTGTGCGCGACCCAGACCGCACCCATCCCGCCCTCCCCAATCTTTCGGATCAGGGTGTACTTGTCGTCGATGGCGTCGTCCGGCTTGTACGGTCCATTCACCGAAGTGATGCCTGAAGGGGACTCGTCGCTATCCGGCCCAGAGCCTCGCTGTGCACCGGGGGAGCTCATGAAGAACCTTGCCGCGTGGAATCTTTCCAGAATGCGCGATTTTACCGCATTCGGGGGGCGCCCGCCGAATCCCGACATCAACCTGTCTTTTCACGGGTTTTTGGCCATTGTCTGGGAAGACGAGCCGGTTGCGGAGAATTGGGACGCCGAAACTTTCAGCCTCGCGAATTCTCTTGATATAAGAAAACGTCGTTGCCAGAGGGGCGACACATTTCCGCCGAATGCAACCACCCACGGCTCTCCTTGGAGGGCGCTACCGGTTCACGGCCAAGGTAGAAGCCGGAACGAAGGCGCCGACCTGGCTCGCGCACGATGAGCAAGCGAGTCAGGACGTCGTCGCGTCCGTTCTCGGCGCTGCACGCGTCGCAGCCCTCATGGGAGTAGTGGGACTCCGCCACGCCAGCCTGGCTGCGATCGTCGAAGTGCTCGACAAGCCCGAGACGGATGCAGTGCCCGGCGGAGCGACCGCTGGCACCGTCGTCGTGGTCGCTGAGCACGTCAGCGGCAAGACGCTCCACCAGCGCGTCAAGACCCAGAGGCTCACACCGGCGGAGGCGGTCACCCTGTGGGTGCGGCTGTGCCGAGGAGTTTCCGCATTGCATGCGAGCGGCGGCGCCCATGGTGCGATCTCGCCCCGCAGCATCGTGCTCGAGCCGAGTGCAGGGCGCAGTGCGCCCATCCTGACTCAACTGCTCGCCCCGACGAGCGGCGCGTACTGCGCGCCCGAGCGCCTGCAGGGCCGCGGCCCGAGCTCCGCGGACGATACTTGGGCGCTCCACGCCACACTGTTCGCGGCGCTGACGGGTAGCCCACCATTCCGAGGCGACACGAAGGATCAGCTGCTCGCCAGCATCGCCAGCGGACAGATCCAAAAACTGAGCGAGCTCGGCGTACGCGACAGCGGACTCGAGGAGCTCCTCACGCTGGGACTCACGGCGAACCTCAGTCGCCGGCATGCGACTGCGGATCAACTCATCGAAGCACTCGAACGATGGTCACCTGCGGATCGGCCGAGCGAAGGGGACGCTTCCGAATGGGACGAGGATCCGATGACCGTGGTCGCCTCGAGCGACGAGCACGTTCAGAAGATGATGAATCAAGGCGACCCGTCGGAGATGGGGCGCAGCATGCCGCCCGTCCCGCTTGGCGAGGGCGAGGGCGACGACGAACACGGCAGCGTCAACGAAGCTTCGGGTGCTTTGCCAGACCTGGGAGCCCCAAACCTCGGTGACGACGAGGAAGAGTCGACCACGGTTATGGAGCGGCCCGACGATCCGGCCATCCGGGAGCTTCTGGCGCGCGGGCCACAACAACCGCCCGCGGTGCCGCCCGATCCGTTTCCGAGCCCTCCTCCCGCTCCGATCGCCGCTCCCCCACAACCGCCGCCACCGACACCACCGGCCGCCGCGACAGCGCCCGAGCCCGCGCCCCCTGCGCCGCCCCCACCGGCGCCATCGATGGCGCAGCCCGTGGTCGCCCCTGCGCCGCTCGAAGCAGCATTTCCTCCACCGGCGTCCGCCGCATTTCCTCCATCGATCCCCGGCGCTCCGCCCACCGGGATCCCCCTCCGACCCGGGGGAGGCCCCGCCCTCGACGACATCGAGATCCGTGCGGCTGGACGGCGTCCGATCTTGGTGCTGGTCGGCATCGTGATCGCCATCGCGCTCGGTATCGGAATCCTCCTTTATCTGAACTCTCGCGGCGTGATCACCTGAGGCCCCGCCCGAGCTGGTAGAAAGAGCCATGTCCGCCGCGAGCGACCCCGCGCTCGAGCTGCCACCGGTCCCGCGCCGAGTGTACGTCAACCGCACGTTGAACCTGCGCGCGATCCGCGCGGTGGGCTTCGACATGGACTACACGCTCGTCCACTACAAGGTAACGGAGTGGGAACGCCGTGCTTACGAGCATGCACGAAAGCATCTGCTCGAACGGGGGTGGCCGCTCGAACAGTATTCCTTCGATCCCGACTTCGTGATCTTGGGACTCATCTTGGATCTCGAGCTCGGGAACATCGTCAAGGCGAGTCGCTTTGGATACGTGATGCGGGCGTACCACGGCACGACCCTCGTCGACTTCGAGCGCCAACGGGAGCTCTATTCGCGCGTTCTGGTCGATCTGCGCGATTCACGCTGGGTGTTCCTGAACACGCTCTTCTCACTGTCCGAAGCGGTGCTGTACGCGCAATGCGTCGAACTGATGGATCAGGGTCGACTCGAGCCCGCGATCGGTTACTCGGAGCTCTATCGCATCGTTCGCGGGAGCGTGGACGCGACTCACACCGAAGGCATCCTCAAAGCCGAGATCGCCTCAAACCCCGAACGGTTCGTCGAGCTGGATCCCGACGTGGTGCTCACGCTCCTCGATCTCAAGCGGGCAGGGAAACAGCTCTTGCTCGTGACCAACTCCGAGTGGTCGTACACGCGAGCCATGATGGCGTACGCGTTCGACCCCTTCCTGCCCAAGGACTCGGGCTGGAGAAGTCTGTTCGACCTGGTGATCGTTTCGGCGCGGAAACCGGAGTTTTTCACCGGCAAGAGCCCGCTATTCGAAGTGGTGAGCGATGATGGGTTGCTGCGACCGAGCGACAACCACCTGGAAGTCGGGCGCGCCTACCACGGCGGCAATGCACGCCTGGTGGAAAAGGATCTCGGACTGTCGCCCGAAGAGATCCTCTACATCGGCGACCACCTCTATTCCGACGTCCACGTCACCAAGGATCTCTTGCGCTGGCGCACTGGCTTGGTGGTGCGCGATCTGGAAGAGGAGCTTTCCGCACTCGCCGCATTCGAGCCCAAACAGCTGGAGCTCGGCGCTCTGATGGCGGAAAAAGAACGCGTCGAGCACGCGTATTCGGGCCTGAGGCTGCGACAGCAACGCATCGAGCTCGGATACGGCGCCGACTGCGTGGACCTGGAAGCAACTCAGCGTTCGATGCACGAGCTCAAGGCGCGGATCTCGGAGCTCGATCGGCGGATCGCGCCTTTGGCGGAGGAATCCGGGGAGCTCTTCAACGCGCGCTGGGGCTTGCTGATGCGCGCCGGAATCGACAAGAGCTACCTGGCGCGCCAACTCGAGCGCTACGCGGACGCGTACATGTCACGCGTCTCGAACCTGCTCGCTTACACGCCGTTCGTGTATCTCCGAGCCCCACGGGTCAGCCTACCTCACGACGCCGCTCCCGGCGGTGACGTGTAACCGGACCGGTTTGGGCGTATCATGTCGGATGTGACCCGCCGCTCCCGCCGTTACGAGGTCTGGCTCCCCGTTCGAATCGAGGAGCTCACGGCGGGGATGGCCGTCAGCCACAACGCCAGTGGTCGCGGCATGCTCCTGGTCACTGCAGCGACTCTCGAGGTGGGCGCGGACGTGCACGTCGTCGTCTCACTCCCTCCCGACGCAACAAAGGAAAAAGAGCTGCACGGCCGAGTGGTACGCGTCGAAAAGAACGACGAAGACCCGGACGGACTGTGGCCCCATCGAATGGCGGTCGAATTCGACGAGCCGACCGACGAGCTCGAGACAGTGCTGCTGGACCTGTCGAGCTCGGGCACTGCGCGCATCCTGCGCTGACACTTCGGCGACTGAGCCGCGGGTGCGACTCTGCGGGTCTGCCTCGGGGCACCTCGGTTCGATCGAAGCGGCGGTGGTGGGCGACGCGGAGGCGGACGCGATCGCGAGACGAGAATCAGCGCCTGCGCAAGACTCCGTGCCCTCGCCACGGAGTGGATTGCGCGACGAACCAAAACTCGTTTCCGCGAAACTCGCCGACCACGTCGTAGGCGACTCCCTGGTCGTACACGACCGCCGTCACGCGATTGAAGCTGGCCTGGGTGACCCGATACGGGCGCTGGACGTTCACGCCGGTACCGGTCGCGTTCAGCGTCTGGCCGTCGAACTCGACGACCATGGTGCCAAACTGCGCGGACAAGAGGCTGGCGAACATCGGCTCGAGGGGCATCTCGGGCTGATAGTCCATGAGCACCCAGGCACCGAGCAGGTGCTGCGCCGCTTCCTGCCGAGCGGCCTCCATGGCGTCTCGTGAGCTGGACTCGCGCGGACCGCAGCCAACGAGCACGAGCGCCAGAACCAAGAGCACGCCGATTCTTCCCTTGCGAATCACGCATCGTCTATACACCCGCGGGCGCTGACTCGAAACCCACGTCGCCGACGCATCGGGGTATGCTTCGCGGGAAATGCGCAAGCCGCCCATGGGCTCGACCACGCGCCACAGGGTGATCCCGTGTGTGCTGCTCGTGGGCGCGGACGCCGAGTTCGAATCGGTGTGCCGCCAATGCGCCGCGCTCGCCGCTGGCGCCCGGCTCGAACGCGCGGACGTTCAGAACATGGGGACTCGTGCGGCGGAGTGGCGACCGTTCGCGCTGCTGGTGACGAATTCCGTGCTGGAATTCGCTCCCGAAGAATTCATTGCCGTAGCGCGGAGCGTGGGAGCCCGCTTGGTGACGATTCCGGATGCTCGCTTGAACGATCCCCGTTTCAAGACCGAGCTCACGTCCACCCTTCGGGCGATCCGCGCCAAGCCAAAGGCCTGAGCGGAGGACTCATGCTTCGCGAGTGGCTAGCAAGAGCAAAAGTCCCGATTGGCCTGGCGCTGCTGGGCGCGTGCGGTGGTGGAGGAAGCGCCGTGCCCGAAGCCTCCGACGTCCGAGCCAACGGCCACGCCGCCGCCGCGCTGGTGTGACTCGTTGAATGGCGCCCTGGCCGGTGTGGACTCCAACGGGTTTCATTGCCTCGAGCTCCCGAACTTCTTGATCACGGGTTTTTTCGGACCCAAAGAAAATCCCGAGCAATCGGATTTCGTGAATGCGTGCTTCGCAGGCGACGGCGATGCCGCCAAGCGGCTTCGCATGAGCGTTCGGCCTGCGGGCGATCTTCACTTTCACTACTCGGCCAAACAGCGGATCGGCGGAAGCGCGGGTCTGGATCTGAGCTTCCTCGGGCCATGGGCTCCCAAAGTCCTCGCCTCCGAGGTCGACGAGCAGAGCCTGACCATCGATGTTTCCCTGGAGGATGCCGAGGTGCGGGTGCTCTCGAGCGTGGCCGAGATCCTCGGCCAGCAATACATGGCTTCCGAAGAAGACTCTCCGCTCCGACGCGCCCTCGACGGCTGCATCAGCAGCTTGTGCGATGACGCGGATCACGTCGTCTACACGGCCAAAGTTCTCGCTGCCGTGCCCGTCATCACGCTGCGAGCCGAGACCGGCGATCACAAAAGCCTGGCGGTGAATCAGCTCATCGCCGGGTTCGAAGTCGATCGCAAGCGCTCCACGAATTCCACGCTGGTGCTCCGGAGCAAGGAGAAGCTGAACGTCGCGGCGCTGATCGAGTCTGCCAAGCCGACGTTCCTGCGAGCGCGCACCTGTGCGCGCGTCCATGCGACTCGCACGCGCCACGAAGTCCTGACCGGTTTGCGCGAGCTCGCGCTGCGTACGCTCTCGGGCCGGGCACTCGCGGAGGTCCCGACGCTGGCCGGTCCGCTCCGGACGACGACCGAGCAGAGCTCCGGCGCGTTCAGCGAAAACGAACAGCGCTCCATTCTGGGATCGCTCGAAGCCGTCGAAGGTGCGGCTCGCCAGATTGCACTTTCCAAGCCCAATAACGCGCTATGCGCCGTGCGGAGCCTCGCCGACAGTGTGCTCACGGGTCCCGGCGACGACAACCGCATCCACGGTGTCCTGGTAGATGTGGTGCAGCCGATTCGCGAACGACTGACGGAGCTGGCCAACGCCAACGCGCTGCCGTGCGCCGACCCACTATGGTTCTTGGATCTGGACCGCGACGGCTACGGGGACAAGAAGCGCTCCAAGCGCTCCGACCACCAGCCCCCCGGGCACGTCGCCAACGCCCTGGATTGCTACGACGAAAACCCAGAGGCCCACCCCGGCCAGACCCACTACTTCGCCCAACACCGGGGGGACGGCAGCTACGACTACGACTGCGACGGGCGGTCGAGCCCACGCGAGGAAGCTCTGTCGAGCGGTTGTCGTGAGAGCACGACGCTCGGGATCCCCACCAAGTGCTGGGCCGATGCGGGCTGGATTTCCCAGATCCCCGCCTGCGGCCGCCAAGGGAAATGGCTCGCCAAATGCGAGGTGGAAATGCTGTCCTGCGGCCCGGCGCAGGAAGACAAGAGCCTCCAGGAGTGTCGCTGATCGAGCAGGAACGGGGCGATGGCTGGGCGCACGAGCGCTCGCGGCAGCGGGGGATTTTGCGGAATCGACGTCGTTAGGTTCGTCGACGGCGTGACCCGCGGTAGGATTGAATCGACGAATGCGGCCGCACACCGTGATGTGTCCCGACGACGTCTGGATGGCGAGCGAGGAGCTCGCTTCCCGACTTGGTTGCTCGGTCGATGACCTCGTCGTGGACGGGCTCCGTCGCACGCTGCGCGAGCGCGGTGTCGTGCTCGGTCCTCCCATGCCACCGCCGCCACCACCACCACCGCAATACCACCCGCCCCCGCATCCGCCGATGCCAGCGCAAGGCATGTCGCAACCGGGCCGGCACTTGCCGCCGCCACCGCCACCGCCACCGCGCATGCCGAGCATGCCGCCCGCTGCGCCGTACGCTCCTCCTCCACCGCAGTACGGTTCTCAAACTCCGCCGCCCTATGGCGCTCCGCCACCGTACGCAACCGCGCCTCCGCCCATGCCGGGGCCCCCGACCGCAGGCGAGGGACCTCCAGGCTACGCCCTCTACCTCTACCTCGAGGGTCAGCGATACGAGATCGCAAAAGAGCGCTTCATCATCGGGCGTAGCCGTACGGTCTGCGACGTCGCGATCAACGACTCCAACGTTTCGCGACAGCACGCGGTCGTGGAGTGGATGCGCGGGCACTATCACATCGTGGATCTCGGCTCGACCAACGGCATCGTCCACAACAATCGGCGCGTGGAGCGCAAGGTGTTGCGCGAGGGCGATCTCATCGTGCTAGCCGGTCACGAGCTTCGCTTTTCACGGCAGTGAGCGCCCGCCCCAAGCCGACTTCGTCGGGTTTGGGTGCAATCCGCCATCAGCTATCGGACATGCGCGCCGAGCGGCGGAGCCAAACTCACTGGAGATGGCCTTTTGGCTGCTCCGAATCTTGATTGACCGCTGACGGCCGATGGCTCTCTCGATTCGGGAGCCTTATATCGGATTGGCGGCGGATTGACCGCCATGGTTGTCGCACCCAACGGTCGGGTGCAAAATGCCGTGTCATGCGGTTCAATTGGCTTTGCCTCGTCGGCTTCTTTCTCGGCGCGTTCACCCTGGTGAGCTGTGGTGGAGGCAAAGGGGGCTGCGGCGGAAAGTCGAGCTGCGCTCACATACCCGGCGCGGGCGGAGGGGCGGCGGCGAGTGGAACCGGCGGCGGCACGGGAAGCGGCGGCAGCGGAACCGGCGCGAGCAGCGGAACCGGCGGTGGGGCCGCCTCGACCGGCTTTGGTGGGGGTGGACCGGGGTGCGACAAAAACAAACTTCCCTCCGAAGATCCCTGCGTGATCCACGAGGACTACGCGGTCTTCGTTTCGCCGAATGGCAACGACTCTCTCGGCCAAGGAACGCGTGCCCAGCCGTACGCGACCATTGCGGCAGGGATCGCTGCGGCCGCGTCGGACGGCAAGCGAGTGTACGTGTGCGCGACGGCGGGAAGCTTCGACTCGGCGATCGAGATCGACTCGGGTGCCGATGGCGTGACCGTGCACGGAGGCTTCGACTGTGCAACGTGGGACTACCTGGCCGGGGAGAAAACCAAGATCTCCGGTCCGTCGACGGGCGCCCTCCTGGTTTCTGACCTGAGCACGGGTACCGTGATCGAGGACTTCGACATCACGGCTGCCGACGCCGGTGGTACCGGACAAGCGAGCCTCGGCGCCATCGTCGGCTCGAGTCAGAACGTGATCCTGCGGAGGCTATCGATCACAGCTGGCAAGGGGAGCGCGGGCAAGAACGCCGTTGGGACATCGACCCCTGCAACCAGCGGAAACCCCGGCAACGGCGGTCACGCGGCGTGCAGTGGCAATTCTGCCGGCGGAGCGGCAACGAGTGTCGGATGCGCCTCCACGTCCAGCATCGGGGGCAAGGGCGGAACCGGCGGCGGTTCCACCGGCGGGGATGGCTCGAAAGGACAGCCTCCCACGATCCCACAAACGACGGGCCTCGGCGGAACGGGCGAGAGTGTCCTCCTCGCGTGTACGAACGGAACGAATGGGATCGCCGGCGAGCCCGGTCTGGACGGAGCGGGCGCGAAGACTCAGGGCAAGCTCGCCTCCAATGGTTGGATTGCGTCCAGTGGTGGGCAGGGAGGCATCGGCGGTGACGGTCAGGGTGGGGGTGGCGGCGGCGGCTCCGCGGCCCCGGCCTCGTGTCCCGGCTCCACGGCCACTCCCACTGGTGCTTCTGGTGCGAGCGGTGGAACCGGTGGATGTGGCGGGCTCGGCGGGCCCGGTGGTCAAGGCGGGGGCGCCAGCATCGCCATCGTGTCCTTCGAAATCCGGGCTGACCCTGACGGACGTGATCCTGACGGCGAAAAGTGGCGGCAGCGGCGGGAAGGGCGGCGTGTCCCAGCCCGGCGGAAGCGGGGCGGCGGGAACCTCGGGTGGCACAGGAGCCAACGGGTCGAAGCCGGGATGCTCGAGCGGAAAGGGCGGGAACGGCGGGAAGGGCGGCGTGGGCGGCGGCGGAGCCGGTGGCCCGTCCATCGGCATGGCCTACAGCGGAACGAAGCCAGTCCGGAGCGGCGGCTCGATTTCGGTCGGGAGTGCCCCCGCCCTCGGCGGCGCGGATGGCGCGTCGAGCACGACGGGACCCGGCGCGGGCGTCAACGGCACAAACTCCCAAGAATACCAGTTTTTGTAGGGGTTCCCTGGGCTCGGCGGGTCGCCGAGGAAGACCCCGTGCTCGCTGGGCGTACGAGGCGCCACACGGGACAATTCAATGCAATCGAGCCCTACTGCTTCCATCGACACCTTTCGTGAAAAACGCGCGTCGCGCATGCCGGAGAACGATGCTAGAGCCGGCGACAACTTCGGAGGAGAAGTGGCGGACGAGTTCTGGTTTTGGGCGGGCGCCGACGGCTCGCTGAAGACAGTGGAGCAAGGCGAGCTCGAGACTGCGCTGAACAAGGGCGCGATCCCCCCGCGCGCTTTCGTTTGGCGTCAGGGCTGGGGAGAGTGGCTGCGCGCCCAGCAGGTCAAGGAGCTCGCCCATGCAGTTCCTGTTGCCGAACGCGTTGCGACGGTTTTCCCGAAGATGAGCCCCGACGCGACTCACCCACCCCCCGTGCCGCGAGATGGCGGCCTGAAATTGGAGCCCATCGTGCCGGTTGCATCGAGTCCCGAAAACGAGAAGCCGGGTACCCAGCTCCTGGTGGAAGTGGAGCTCGACGACAAAGACTTCCAGGTCGTCAAACCAGCTGCGCCCGCCCGCAAGAGCACTGCGCCGCCTCCGCCCTCGCGAAGGAGCGCACCTCCCTCCCAACCGCCGCGCCCGACGAGCTCCGTGTCGAAGCAACCCATCGTCTCCATCGCGTCGACGCCTCTCAATGACAAACCGAACACGGACTTGATGATCGACGTGGTCGTGGACGACAAGACCGCGCCTCCCGCGGACAAGTGGCAAGATGTCTCGGCGTCACCGAAGCTCGAGCCCATCAAGCCGGTGGATTCCTCCCCGCACAACGAGCCGATCACGGGCCTCATCAGCGACGACGAAATCCAGGTGATCGAGGGCTCAGCAGGGGCCACGGCGCGAGCCATTCCCGGCGGCAAGCCACTGCCCAACGCCCAGACGCTGAAGTTCGGTGCGATACCGGCTCCCACCGCCGTCGCTCCTACTCCCGCTGTCCCCCGGGTCGAGCCGGCTCCGATTTCCGTTCCTTCCCTCGACAAGCTCGCGGAAGGCATCGAGGCCAAGAGGCCCAAGCCGTCTCCGGTGATCGCGGTGTCCGCACCAAAGCCCGCGCCCGTCGAGGCAGCTCAGCCGCCCGCGTACGCACCTCCCCATCCACCGGCACCCGTTCACAAACCGGGTTCAGTACCGGCTCCGGGCCCCATGGTCCCCTCCCCGATGATCAACGCGGCTCCCATCACTCCCGAGCGGGAGCCCGATTCGGAAGCTCCGACGCGCTTGGTCGATCCGATCATTCCGGTGTCGGAACCGGAAAACGACGCGCCGACGCAGATCCAACTCTCGCCACCCGGCGAGGCTGCACCCCTGCCATCCTGGAGCGCCGACGTGGACGCCGAGATGGCGGCCGGACAGGAATGGCCCCACGGTGCGCCCGCAGCGCAGGCGCGACCCCAACAGTATTCGTCACCTGCCTACGCTTCGTATCCACCCCCGAAGAAGAGCTCCCTTCCCCTCGTGATTGGGATCTTCGGCGTGCTGGGTCTGGGCGCCGTCCTGGCGGGTGGAGCCCTGCTCTATTTCAAGCCGTGGGAAAAGCCGGAAGCCAAACCGGTGCAATCCGCCGCGCCGGTCGTCGCTACGGAAACCAAGTCGGCACCGACCCGCTGCGTCGTGCAAAAAGACGCTCGGCGTCTGGCTTCGTCGATCGTGGTCGGGACTCCGCCCTATGTCGCCCCCGCTGCCGGTGCAGCCGGGAAGGTCGCCATCGGCTTTGCCGAGAGTGACGCCGTTGGCGCCGGGATCCTCCTGGACCCCGCCACCCTCGACCTCGAAAAGACGTTCACCTCGCCGGCGGGCACCAAGGTGATCGGCGTGGTTCCGATGCGCAACAAGGCCGGCTTCACGGTCGATCGCGAAACGCCAGCCTTGGGCATCCCCCACACCATTGCAGCCGATTCGCCATTCGTCGTGGGCTTCTCCCGCAGCGGATACTCTCGCAGCACGGGGCCGGGCGAGCCGGACCTCATCTGGTCGGAGGTCGCCCGCGACAAGGCCACCGAGGCGCGCGTGGAAAGCGTGGACGGAGTGGGCCACGCCGTCACCTTCCGCACCGCCGGCAAGATCCGCATCGGCTGGCTGAAACCCGACGGCAGCAAGAAGACGGCTCTCGGAACTGTCGACACAGGCGGTGCAAAGGTCGGCAATCCAGCGATCGGCGACAATGGCGACAGCCTCCTCGTGGCATTCGCGGCTCGAGAAGCCGACACCTCGCCCTGGACCGTGCAGCTCGCCAGCGCCAAAAACGGTGAGCTTCCCGCCAAGGCCCAACGCTTCGATATCCCGAGTGGCGGGCCCGGCGGTGACGTGATTGCACCCGTGGTCGCCGGTCTTTCCGGCGGCCGCTGGCTCGTCCAGTGGACCGAAGGCGGATCGGGCGAACGCACCGTGCGCGCCATCACTTTGGACGACAAGCTCGCGCCCATCGGCGAGCCTCTCCGCATCTCGGCGCCGGGCAAGGAAGCTGGCCAGGGTGAGATCGCCATCGCAGGCGAAAACGCTGCGGCACTTCACCTGGTCAAAGCCGACCGCAACTACGAGCTCTGGGCCACCGCTCTCTCCTGCAAATAACCTCGCGTTCGGGATTTCACAGGAAGGCGGAAGGGCCGGAAGAACTTTTTTTGGGGGGATTCTGTTTGCCCTCCTCTCGCCATCGCTTGTCGCAGCGCCATCTGGATCGCCATTCACAGCAGCGACTCCAAATCCGCTCCGAATTCAGAATAAGATCCTTCCGCCCTTCCGCCCTTCCGCCTTCCTGTTCAATTCCCGAGTTGGATTCGGGTTGCGGTCAGCGAGTCGGAAACGGGGCGGCTCCGCAGCGGTAGGGTTGAGCGCAGAGCGCCTTCGCGTCGTCTTCGGGACGAGCGAATGGATTTTTGCGGCCCGTGATCTGCATCATGACGGCCAGGGTGATGATCGCGCCCACGGTGATCGAAAGGCCGGTGAAGCCGCTCCAGAAGAAGGTCATCGAGAACAGCACCAGGTACACGATCTGGGCCACGGCCATCTCTCGGAGCGCAAACTTCCAGCCCACGAACAGCCGTGCGTAGCTGACCACTAGGAACACCGCGACGAGGGACGAAATCACGAACGACGGAACGATCGCGAGGTGGTCCACCAGGTACGCAAACAGCAAATGGAAGGCGAAGAACGCCGTGCCGAAGAAGAAATAGTGCAGCGGATGAAGCCGCCGATCTTGCGCAGCCGCGAGCACGGCCACCACGAAGAAGAAGAACAGCAGGCTGAGCGGGGCGAAGAATGTGATCTGCGACGCGAGGGGGCCGGGATTCAGGAGCTGGGGGAGCTCTACTCCGATGGGCGCGCTCGCTACGAGCGTCTCGAAACGCCACTCGCCCTGCCAGCCGCCGGAGACCTTGCCGCCCGAAGACGGAGACAGTGAGCCCGCGGGGAAGTCCACGTCCGTGAAGTCCGTCTTGAGCGCCAGACGAAAGTCCTCCACCTGGTTCGTTCCCCGGGTGACGGCATACGTCCAGCTCCCCGTTCCGCGGGAGCGATACTTGACGCGGTACTCCCGCTTCTGATGGGGCAAGAGCTCGTCTTCCCAGCGCGCAATGCCGTTTTCGACCTGCGCTTTGACCGGATGCCCATCGACGCGAGTGACGGAGAATCCGTCGTACAGCGCGTTGGCGCGAGCGAGGCCGAGCGCGAAGTCCGCGTGCTTGGTCTCGGTCGTCTGGTTTTCGAATGTGTAGCGAGCCGAGAAATCGATCCCATAGGTAGCGAACCAGAGCAGACCCTTCTTTCTGTGCTCGAGAGCGAGCGCGACCTCGATGTCCGACCCGACCAATGGAACGATCTCCAGTCCTGGCGATGTCGGGGCCGCTGGCTCGGGCGGCGGGGCGTCCGGGTCATCCGAGCGTCCCACCGGTCCGGTCGCGACGGGAGCGCTCGCTGGGGGCCTGTCGTTTCGCACGCTGGCAACCGGTGGGAGCTGCTCGAGGGGCGGACCCCACAAACCTTGCACCTCGGGTCCGAGCCTCCCCGTGGTTTCGCCGGAGCGAACCAGAAGAGTGGACCCGAGCACCATCCACGCGAAGGAACATCCGAGCCAAATCAAACCGATGTAAACGAGTTGTCGCACCACGCACCTCCTGTCCGACGAAAGCAGCGAACGACAGCAAAGCACGAAGGATTCCTGCGAACCGCACGCGGACGCGAACGTCCACCGAACCTCCATCAACGGGTCCGAAGCGAGACGAATCTGCACGCGAGCTGCACGAAAGCTGCACGCTGGAGCTTTCAGCTCCACGACTGGTCGCCATCGGGTCGCGCGACTCAGCTCGTCGAGACCACTCGGCCATCCGAATCGACCCCGCCGGGCAACGTGAGCCCTTCGCCGAGGCCAATGATGGCGTCGAACAGCTCGCTGCGCTCTTTGCGCAAGTGCTCGATTTCCCGGCGCCGCCAGCGACGAAACAGGCGCACGCGAACCGCGCGGGCCGTCTCTCGGGCGACACGCAGGTAGCGAAGCGCCGCCGCACCTCCGACGATTGCCAGCACCACCACCAGCACGCCGGCGAGCACCGGTGTGTCGGGCAAACCGGGAAGCATTGGGTGCAACACGGCGTGGAGCCGGGTCGTGCCATACCCCGCGGCGATCCAGCTCAGCGGAAACAGGAGCGCACCGACGAGCAGCTTCACGGTGGCCTCGTCTTTGTAGGCGCGAGAGACGAGCTTCGAGAGGAACAGCAAGAACAGCGCAACGGGCAGGTTCACCAGATAGCCGACGATCAAGATCGGCGGCAGCACGAGATACACCGTCGCGACCTGGAGCAAGAGCAGGACGCCGAGCCAAGGCGAGACCCAACGCGGATCCTGGTCGAGCTCGTGGTCCTCCATCGCCAGTGCCCGCAGCGTCTCGTGGTAGCGCTCGAGGCGTGCCCGAAGCTCGGCAACCTCTGCCGGATGGCTTTCGAGCCGTGCGTAGTAGCCAGCCCAAACACGCGCGAACCCGAGGACGCGTTCCTGCATCAGCGGCCGCCCGGGATCGGCCCCCAGACGATGCGCTCGCTCGGCCCGAACGAGCTTTCTCGCCCGATGCATCAAATGGTGAAGATCCCAGCTCTCGGTGGCTCGCACGACTTCACGCAGCTCGCGTTCGATGGCGAGGGTGAGCGAGCGAGCCCGCTCCCGAGAGCGTTCCTCCGGCTCGTCGGGCTCGATGGAAGCGGCAAGCTCGAAAGCAATCACCATGGGCGGATGGAAGGTCACGAGCGCACTGGATCGAAATGCACGCTTGTCGTCGTAGTGCAGGCCCACCGGCACGATGGTGGGCGGCGGCTTGTCGGAGGGCGTGGCCGAGCGCGCGTCGAAGTAGAGCCGTGCGGCACCGGTCTTCAGGTCCATCAAGTGAGGAGCGTCATGACTCACTCCCTCGGGAAAGAGCGCTGCGAAGGATCCATTGGCGACGGCCTGGCTCAATCGTTCGAGGCTCTTGCGGTTCTGAGCGCGGCGATCTCCCCCGCCCCGCGAGCATCGATCGCTCGGTAGATCGGAACCGCCCCCACGCCGTGCATCAGCCAGCCGAGCACGGGTAAGCGAAACAGCCCGCTTCGCGCGCCGAACACGACCTGGCGTGGAAAGCGGGTGAGGATCAGGCCCGGGTCGACGAGTCCGTTCGGGTGCCAGGCGACCAGAATGCCTCCACCGACCTTCGGAACATTGTCGAGACCCGACACCTCGACACGTCGGAAAAAGACCCGCGTGAGCACGCGGAGAAGCCGAACCGCGGTTTGATAGGAAAGCGACATCGACGGCCCAGCCCCAGCGGGAAGAACCATCGCACCCAGGCGTACAACGGCCCACACTGAAGCGCTCGGCGTCCTCGCCGACTGACTTGGGGAACAGTCAAGATGACGAAAATATTCAAGAAATTTGTTGCCGCGACCGCCCTCCCGATGCTCCTCGCCCTGACCGCCATGCAACCGGGTTGCATCGGAAATCGGGGTCCCTCGGACGTGGCCCAGGGCCACCGCTACCAGACGGGGGAGCCGACCTACGACGACTTCTTCGCCCAGGTTCACGACCTCTCGGTCGAAATGGCGGAAGCCCCTGGCAAGGAGCGCGACGCCCGGATTGCTCTGGGCAAGGTGCTCGGGATCGAGATGGAAGAAGAGGTCGTCGAGCCCGTCGCTCAGGCCGCCACTCCCGCAGCCGCGCCAGCAGCGACGCCAGACCAGCCCGACCCCATGGGTGACCAGCTCAAACAATCGGCCATCAACGCCGTTCCGGGTGGATCGACGGTGCAGGGGATCTCTCGCCAGGTCGAAGCCACCAAGCAACAGGTGAATCAGCTGAAGAGCATGTTCTCCGGCTTCTCCGCCAATCAAGCGCAGGCTCCCGCCGCAGCGGCGACGCCAGCGGCGCCTCCGAAGAAGGAGATTCCGTCCGCCTTCTCCGAGTCTTCTCGGCAGCCGAGTGAAGTCCCAAGCCGAAAAGCTCAGCATCCTCTTGAAGTTGGACGTGGACCGCGACGACGACTCCGGCCAGGCCAAGCTCCGCATCGGCGGCGACGAGCCGGCGTCGACCGCCCGTGAGCTCGGCGACGCCGTGGAAAAGACTGCCAAGCTGGAGCTCTCGCTCGCCATCAAGATGCAGAAGGCCAGGAAGAAGCTCGATCGCCTGGAGAAGATCGGTGAGGCGCTCGAGGGGTCCGTGGACGGCGTCTTCCGCCGCCAGGGAATGGGCAAGGCTTCCGAGGTGCGCAAGAACGTGGGCGACGCTCGGGAGCTCATCAAGCTCATGCAAGCCCGCGCCACCGACGTTCATGGCAAGGCCGACGATGTGGTTGGCAAGCTTGCTGAAGCCGCCAACGCCGATCTCGATGCGCCGAAGACGGATACCGAATCCGCCGTTGCCGACAGCAAGGATCCACCGAAGGCCGAGGAGCCGAAAACGGATTCCACGGCGACCAAGCCCCTCAAGAGCAAGACCGTGGACACCGAGAAGCCGAAAGCGAAGAAACACCATCACGCCGCCACCAAGTCGGCGCCCCCCGCTCCCAAGCTCGGTGACTTCGAGCCCTAGCCGGTGGCACCACGAGCACCGAGGGCTGCACGGCGGATTTGTGCGGCACCGAAAACAGCGGGCTCGAGGGCGGCAAGTCCTGCTATTGCGATTCCCAGTGCGCTGGGTACGGGGACTGCTGCTCCAACAAGCTGAGCGTCTGCGGCAACTGAGCGCTGATTGCCGGAAGACCGAACGAGGGCGAGCCGAGGGGCTCGCCTTTGGCGTTTTGTGCGCCGTCACGCCAGCATTTTGACGCCGTGGGCGGGGTCTTTCGTTCCGATTTCCAATGCCGCGGATCGGGAACGCGCATGCACGGCTCGGCCTCCTCGCGGGTGGAGCGTGAGCTCGGCGCGCGCGATCTTGGAATTCAGGCAGTACGTCATCTCGCCATTGGGGTTCTCGTAGTGGAGCCCCGCCATGTCCCGGGTCTCGGCGACGAGCTCGCCTTCGACGCTCGCCTCGCTGTTCTCGGAGCGAAAGGTCCACGCCCGCGTAGTGAGACTCCCCTTGGCGCGAAGGAGCGTCTTGGTTTCGTTCAGCTCGTAGCGTTTGCCCGCGTTCCACACGCACACCAGGGTGATGGGCGGTGTCAGGATCGGACCGACTTTGACCCGCGCCGTCGTCCCCTCCAACACGAGATCGTCAGCGTCCTCCCACTGATTCACGTGACCCCAGGCGTAGAGCTCCGTATGCCGCTTGCCCCAGTTGTGTCCTTGCATGCCCCGCCAGTTGGCGACCGAGACTTCCCGATCGCCGACCCGATAACTTCCGGAAAAGCGAGTGTCCGGGTGGGGAGTCACGAGCTTTTGGCTGGGTAGCGGACCCTCGTACATCTTGGGATGCGGGTAGGGTACGAGAGCGGGACCCTCCGGGTCGAACTCGAGATCCCACTCGATGGTCCGTTCCTTCGACGTGATGGAGCCTCGGGTCTTGCCCTCACGAAGCTCCAAGCCCGCTACGCGAACATCGAGGCGCTCAGCCGAAAAGCGAGCGCGGGAGTAGGGCACGACTTCCTTGACGCCAACGTGCTCACCATCGCGATCGAAGGCCACCGCCCACGCCTCGGCCACCGAAGAACGCTGCTTTCCAGCCAAGATGGTGGCCTTGAGCCAGAGTGCGTGGCGTCCCGAAGGGTCGTTGAGCTTGAGAAAGTAGCTTTCGACGTGATCGGAGCCTCGACTCGGATCGAAGCGGACGGCGTTCCAATCGAGCATGGCGACCGAGCGTAGAGGCTATCGCCGTAGGCGTTCAAGCGCGCTCTCCGGACCGGCACGATGATGCGAGTTGCTGCGTTTCGAACCGAACCGCCCGTTTCCGGGTCCGCACGGCGTCGCTGTCACCTACTGGTGGCCACAAAAGCCGACGGGCCAGCTCGAGGCCGGCCCGCCGTGTTTCTGATGTGTGCTCGGTTACTTCTTCTGGCGAAGCTTCTCGAAGCGGACGATGAGCTTGTCGAGCGCAGCCTGAGTTTCCTTTGAAGCTCCGCTCTTTTTTGCCGCGACCAGGCTCGGGGTGGAGTCGTCGTCCACCACGAGGATCGCCTTCTGCGCAGTGAGCCGCAGATCCGGATCGTCGTAGCGAACGAAGGCATCGACCAGAGCCGCTGCTGCCGTCTGGCGCACCGCGGTTCCCTCACCGGTCTTGGAAATGGTCGGCGTTTGCCAGGCCCAGGAGTTTCCCACCGAGCCCAGAGACTTGAGCGCGATCTTCGTCGTTTGGGTGTCCGGCGGGTTCGCGAGAAACTTCGACAGCCCCTGGGCCACGACGCTGCGACGGCAGGCTGAGATGCCCGAGAGCACCGCGGTCTGGCGAGCCCCGGGCTTCACGGCCAGATCGACGAGTTTGTTGGCAGACGCATCGTCGCCGATCTTTCCCATCGCCTCGGCGGCGGCACGAACCACGTACCAGTCCTTGTCGCTGTCGAGGATGGCGTTCAAGACCGGAAGTGCCACTGCGTCTCGCTGATGCCCAACGGCTTCGATCAACGCCACGCGAAGGGCCTGCCAAGCCGTGTCGGAGTACTTCGCGCGGGCCGGGCCCTGAACGGCGAGCATCTCGAGCATCGGCAGGAGGGCGGGCTTCTTCAGCACCGTGAAAAACGGCGTAACGATGGCGAAGCGGCCGCGTTTCTCCTTGTCGATCTGGTTGACACGTTTGGCCACGTTTTCCACCTGCTGGAATACCGTGGGGTTGGCTGCGCGCGCCTTTTGGATGGCGGTCGTCAGCGACGTCCGATCCTTTTGGGCGAGCTCTTTCGTGTTGATGGCGACTCCATCCGCGCGCGCGGTGCCCATCGCGAGGCCGAAGGTGAGGCCTGCGGCCAGAAGGAATGCGAAGATCTTACCCGTTCTCATAGTCCACTCTCCCACCACTTGGCGTTCGTCGGAAGCGCGCGTTTGGTGTTGCTGCCGCAATGAACTTCACCGAGCAGCCGATGATAAAGGTCCCAATCCTCGATCCAGTGCACCGTGATTCCGTGCTGAGACATCGCCGTCTCGAGCTGGACCTTGAATGGGTCGGCGCCGTTGACGATCGGACCATGGGCTGCCGGAGCGCCGAAGATGCCGTCCGAAAGATAGATGCCGTTGACCGTCCCGACCTGGTAGGCGACCGAGTAGCCGTAGGTCAGCCAGTGCAAGAAGGGCACGGGGACGAAGTCCCCAGCGGTGAGACCGATTTCGTTTTCGAGGATCTGTTGCTGCGCGTCGACCTCGACCTCGGCTTCTTTGCTGGGACCCATTACGTCCGCATCCAGCAAGATCTCGCTCGCCGTCGTCTGGGCCGGCACGGAACCGGTCTGGCCGAGCCAGTTCAGGCCCTCGAAGATCGGAACGTCACCGTTGCCCTGAGCCTCCAGGTCCTCGAGCATCTTCTTGGCCATGGCTGCGTCGTTGATGGCCATGCCCCAGCCGCGTGAGTTCGACATCTTGAGGAAGCTCGTGGTCTCGTCGACGTGTCCGACGGCGAGCCAGGAGGTGTCCACGTTCAAAATGGGCTGCACGAGCTGCGAATCGAGCATTCGCTGCATCTCGGGATCGGGATGAAAGTTCGGGATGGACCCGCGAAAGACGCGACCCATTGGGTAGCTCTGGCCGTTGAACTCGTAGGGCGGGATGGTCTCCGTGTCGCCGTAGGAGTTCAGCGAATCCATGCTGCCCGGGTGATTGATGTCGAAGTCGGGAGTCAGGCCTGCGGTATCGACACCGTGGAAGTGAGGATCCGTGTACACGACTCGTCCGGCTTTGCGCAGCGGCGATGCGGGCGTCGACTTGCTCTCGACGTTCACCGACCGCATGAACACGTCGATCTTCTTCTGCGCGCCGCCCGCCGACGGCATGCTCATGTAGCCGATCTCCATGAAGTCCTGCGTCCACTGATCGGCAACCGCCACCTCGTACAAGCCGGCAGGAACGCCTGCTGCTGAAGCGGCGTCCGAGAGATCCTGGCGAAAGGCATTGCTGCCAGTGGAGCTGAGCACCGTGGCGTAGATCTCCTCGGGTGCCTGCAAGTGATGGCTGAGCAGGAGTGGGGCGATCCGAAGGCGAACGGTGTCGCTTCCGTCCGGGTAATCCTCTCCGTCGGGCGTCGTCCCTGCCTCCACGGCGAGCGTGAGATCTGCGTAGCCGTCCCACACGGAGTTGTCCCGAAGGATGTCCTTGCCTTCGATCGCTAGCTCGACTCCGGCTCGGAGCTCCTGGTACGTCAGGAACGCCGATTGAGGGAGCACTTCCCAGTTTCCGCCGACGTTCTTGAAGATGCGAACCATCTCCACCGCGGGCGCGGAAATCGTGAGGGTTCCGTTGGAGTTCTCCGGTGCGTCGGGCCAGGGCTTGAGCTGGATTCGAGCCATGTCTTCGAGATCCAGATCTCCGTTGACGACCTCGTCAGCGCCATCGAAGCACTTGGCCAGCTCGAGATCGTTGATCTGCGCGGCTTCCGAATCCTTCGGGCAACGCAGAGAGTCGTCATCCATGTTGGCCAAGAACACAGCGCCGTGATCGGCTGCCCAAGTTTCTTCGCCCTCGTCCTCGGTCGGATCGTCGAGATCGATCACGCCGTTGCGATTGTTGTCCACGCGCAGGTCGATGATCGACTGGGGGCCTTGGCCACCGGCTCCACCACCATCCGTTGGACTGCCGCCTTTACTGCCGCTGCTCCCGCAGGCGGCGACGGTGAGCGCAAGCAGGCTCACCCAACCGTACCCAGATCGTTTCATTTGTGCTCCTTCGGCTCAGCCAAGGATTGAAGCGGGGCCGAGACGCTGCTCCGCCGGAGTACGCCGGCCTTGGACATGGAGCACGACTCGACCCGAACGCTGGGCAGTCTAGCTCAAGAGCCCGGCCCAGCCAGCACGCCGGAAGGGCCGCGGTTTGGGCTTTTTCCAGGCTCGGGCTAGGGTGTGAGAAGTGGCTCAACCCAATCGTCCTGGCTCCTCTCCGACCGGGATTGGTCCGCGCGTCCCCGGGGTCTCCCCACGCACGGCCGGCAGGGAGGGCCGGGTGGCCGAGCTCACCCCTGCTTCGAGCCCTGTCAGCGCCGGGAGCGGGCCGTGGCGCTCCTACAAGGAACGTGTCGCTCAGCTGGCCGAGCGCATCGTGGAGGCCCAGAAGCCGATCCGTGTGCTGAACGCCCTCAAGTGGAAGCCGGGCGTCTTCGAGCATTTCCGGAGCTCGGGATTTCGCGAGATGCCTCGGGTCGGCAAGGACGAATACGATCCACCCGATTTCGACACTCAAGCGAAGATTGCCGAGTTTCGCAGATCGCCCGGGACGTCGCCCGCGAGCTCGGCGAGTCGGACGACATCGCTCGGCTCATCGCCAGCACCGCCCACGAGTACGCAGAGGTCGTCGAGATGATCCTGGCGCGGGGGACGCCGGGCTTCTACACTCTTTCCCGCAAGCTCTATGGGTCAGCGAAGGACGTGCTGAAGGGCGATAACCGGCGCATCGTCGATGCGGCGCTCGACATGTATGCGTTGCTCACGAATCTGGACGAGGACGACCTCGGGCCGCGACCTGCACGCACCATCCCCGCTGCCGAAGCCGTGGTCCTGCTCAACTCGCGACTGGCGGACTACTTCGGGGACGGGACCGGTCCGCGTGGTGCTCGACGACGGCATCGTCGCCGACGCCGCGGCGGGCAGCGACTACATCAAGCTGCGCGAAGGCGCGATGTTCAGCGAGCGCGACATCTCCGTGCTCGAGGTTCACGAGGGCTGGGCTCACGTCGCGACCAGCCTGAACGGTCAGCGACAGCCCGTCGCCCGCTGGCTTGCGAAGGGTCCGCCGCGGACCGCCGCGACGCAAGAGGGGCTCGCGGCGCTGCTCGAGGTCCTGACGCTGTGCAGCCACCCGCGCCGCGCGCGGCGTCTCAACGATCGCGTGCTGGCCGTCGACAAGGCCGAGGACGGCGCGAGCTTCCTCGACGTCTTCGAGTGGTTTCGCACCGAGGGCTACGACGAGGAAACCTGCTTCTGGAACACCCAGCGCGTCTTCCGCGGCGGCTGCCTCGAAGGCGGCGCGCCGTTCACGAAGGACATCGTCTACACCAAGGGCATCGTCGAAAATTACAACTTTCTACGCCGTGCGATCGCGACGGCGCGGCCTGCGCTGATCCCCTGGCTCTTCATCGGGAAGGTTCACCTCGACGACATCACCGTGCTGGCAGAACGGGCCCACGAAGGAGTCGTCGCGCCCCCACTCTACGTGCCCCGCGATGTTCCGCGATCTGAACGGGATCGCGATCTGGCTCGGCGTGAGCACGTTCTGGGGACGTCTGGTCGTGCCCCGCGGCGCGTGACCTCGGTTTCCCCTCCCGGCACGTTGATCTAGGCTTGGATGGTGAGATCGCGATCCGCGACGGCGATCGCGCTCGTGTGCCTCGGCTGCTCGAGCGCGGAACAGAGCAACTCCCCAGCGTCGAGTGGCGGTGCGGGCGCGAGCAGTGGAGGAGCGGAAAATGGCGGATCCGGCGCAACCGGTGCAACCGGCGGAACAGCGGGCGCTCGGGGGATCGACGCGGGCGCCGTCGAGCTCGAGGTGGAGCCCGGATACTACCTGTCGCTGGACGCGGACATCTTGCCCATCGAGCCCGTGGGCGAGATCGCCCTCACGTTGGCTCCCCAGGGTGGACACTACCTCTTCGTCTCGGCCCGGGCGCGACCGGTGACGAGCGAGGAGGTCGAGGTCAAGGTGCAGTTCTTCGAGCCGGGCAGTGAAGACGTTCTGCGCGAGGAGATCCGAGTCGGACCGGTGAGTCCATCGCCGGCGGCGACCGGCTGGGTCGAACCCGATCCCCTCGCCCGTACGGGCATTGCCCATTTCGGAGCGTGTCCCGTCGACAATCCCCCGGGCCTCCCGTTCCAAACCCTCGATGTGAAAGTGACGATCACCGAACAGGAGCCCGGTGGCCTCACGGGATCGGCGAGGCTTCCGGTACACATCGTCTGCACCCAGGCAACGCCGACCGAGCAAGCGTTTTGCGAGTGCGAATGCAAGATCCCGTATGACCCAGGGGAGTGCTTCTGACGTATCCTCGCGCCGTGAAGAACGTGACGATTTATCACAACCCTCGCTGCTCGAAGAGCCGTGAGGCTCTCCGGCTGCTTCGCGATCGCGGCATCGAACCCAAGGTGATCGAATACCTCGTGGATCCGCCGAGCGCAGCCAAGGTGAAGGAGCTCATCGACCTCTTGGGCGTCGAGCCCCACGCGCTGCTCAGAAAAGGGGAAGCGCCCTACAAGTCCCTCGCACTGTCCCCCAAAAGCTCCAAAAGCGAGGTCGCAAGCGCCATCGCAAAGCACCCGATCCTTCTCGAACGCCCGCTGATCGTCACCTCGAAGAAGGCCGTGATCGGCAGACCACCCGAAAGAGCGCTGGAGATCATCTAGCCGACACGCACCTACCTCGCACAATGCGGGCGGTCGTGTAAAATGCCAGGCATGCGGCGAAATCGACGGTGGTGGGTCGTGGTGCTCTCGTGCGCGCTCGCGGGTGCTGCCCTCGCAGGAGCGTGTGGTGGCGGCGATGGGGACACGTCCTCCAACAACAGCGGCGGCAGCGGCACCGGCGCGACGGGTGGTGGTGGCACCGGGGGCGGAATCGATCTGGATGGGTCTAACGACTCGAGCTCATCGCTGACGATTCAGCCAGCAAATCCCGTTCTGATTTTCAAATGCGACCAGCCGCCTCCGACGGTGCAGTTCGAGGCGTACGAAAACGGTGCCAAGGCTCGAACGCGCTCTGGTTGGTCGACCGCGCCGAGATCGGAACCATCGACTCCGCGGGCCTGTTCACCGCCGCCGGCAAAGCGGCTGGGGATGCAACGGTGGAAGCAACGGTCGGCTCGCAGAAGGTCACCACGACGGTAACGGTGAAGATCGAGTGCGAGCAGAACGGCGGCATCGAGAGCGACGGCGGCACGACGGGGGGCGGGATTGGGGGCGTCGGCGGTGAGGGGGAAGGTGGCCCGGTCGACTCGGGCCTGATGGCCATCCTGCTCGGATCCCCGACTGCCGACGCGACGATGAAATTTCTCTACCCCTACGACAAAACTGTCTTTCCCCTGGGTCTGCTCGCTCCCCTTCTGCAATGGACCCGGGACAAGGTGCGCTTGCCGATGGCGTCTACATTCATCTGACGGCGACGAACTACGACTACAAAGGCTTCTTCGCGAAGCCAAAGATTCTGCCGCCAGGCGCACCGTTCGTTCGGCATCCGATCCCTCAAGCCGCGTGGGATTCCGCAACGCTCTCTGCGGGCGGCGGAACGCTCACGTCGAGCGTCGTGGTCGCCGCTGGTGGCGTGGCCTACGGCCCCATCACCGAGACCTGGAACGTCGCCAAAGGACGCCTGAAGGGCACGGTCTACTACCAGTCCTACGGTACGAAGCTCGCGAAGAACTACGGTGGTGCCATCGGCGGCGACGGCATGTTTGGCGGCGCGACTCTGGCGATCAAGCCGGGGCGACGGATCCGATCCTGGTGGCCGGGACCAACGGCGGCACGGCGGAGTGCCGCGTGTGTCACACCGTTTCCAGCCAGGGCACTCGCATGGTCGTGCAGCACGGAAACGACTACACGGCGAGCTCGAGCTACGATCTCAACTCGGGGCTACACGGAGACGGCCTACCCGCCCAGCACCAACACCAAGCTGGGCTGGGTCGGTATGTCGCCTGATGGAAGTCTGGGCCTCGGCAATGCGGTGCCCATCCCCGGCGGTGCCAACGGTGGCACGACCACCGCGCTCTACGACATGACGAATGGCAACCCGATTGCCGACCACGGGCCTGTCGAGCTTCGTGACCCATGCGGGCATGCCGGCGTTTTCCCACGACACGAATCACGTCGCGTTCCAGTTCTACGCGGGCCCGGGGACTCGACGAGTGGACCGGGCGACGGCACCAAGCTCGTGGTGATGGACTTCGACGGGACGAGCACGCTTCAGCAATCCGAGGGTGCTCTACACGGGCAATGAACAGCCGGGCTGGCCCACGTTCTTGCCCACGAACGACGCGCTCGTGTTCCAGAGTCAGGTCAAACAGAACTCGGGTGAACGAGTTCTTCGCGTCGCGCAACGGTGCTCAAGGGGAGCTCTGGTGGGTGGATCTCGCGACGGGAACGCCCAACCGACTCGACCGCGCGAACGGCGAGGAGAGTGGCGTCGATCTACATACCCGGTCGGCGCCAACAACCACGGCGATGACACGGTCGTGAACTTCGAGCCCACGGTCGGGCCCGTCGCCTCGGGCGGCTACGCCTGGCTGGTGTTCATGAGCCGGCGCCTGTACGGCAACGTCGCGACCATCGATCCGTACTGGAGCGATCCCCGCGATCACGATCTGACCCAGACTCCGACCACCAAGAAGCTGTGGGTCGCTGCCATCGATCTCAACGCCCCGCCGGGGACCGACCCGAGCCATCCCGCGTTCTACTTGCCCGGACAGGAGCTCTCTGGCTGGCAACGCTCGCGGCTACTGGGTGCTCGATCCCTGCAAGGCGGATGGCTCGACTTGCTCGAGCGGCGACGAATGCTGCGGCGGGCTATTGTCAGCAGGATCCCCAGAGCGGTGCGCTCACCTGCGGCCAAAAAGAAAATCAGTGCTCGAAAGAGTTCGACAAGTGCACGACCGGCGCGGACTGTTGCGACCCGACGCTCAAGTGCATCAACGGCATCTGCTCGCTCGTCATCCCGCGCTGAGCCGCGCTGTTTCCGCTGTCGCTACCCGAACCCAACCGACAGCGCGCGCGAAGGGTCAATAATTTCTAGTGTTTCGCCGGCGTGCCGCAAAGTCGTATGCCGGGCGACGATCCCCGCTAGACTGGCGGCCAGTATGCGGAAGCTCCTGGCGCTCACGCTATGCGTCCCACTGCTCTTGGCAGCGGGTTGCAAGAAGGGGAGCGCTTCCTCCGGCGGGGCTCCGACGGCGAGCGCCGAGCCAGCCCCGAGCGGGAGTGAAATGCGGCGTTTTGGAGACGCCCGTGGTCGACGCGGGCGAGGCCCCGCCGGCAAAACCGGATCCGAAGCTCTACACCTGGCTCTCCGATAAGTCCGTCGAGGCACCAGCTGCCGAGGACACCTTGCTCGCCCGCTTCTCCACACCGCCGGGAGCAAAACGGGTCGATGTACCAGAAGGCTCCTTTGGGAGTTGGCTCAGAACCCTGCCGCTGGCCGCACCCGGTACACCGGTCAAGAGCTACAAAGGGGACATCGTATACGCGGGGGACGACCTGTATCTCGCTGCAGTGGTCGCCATCGACGTGGGCAAGATCGATCTCCAGCAGAGTCCGGACGCGGTGATCCGCCTGCATGCCGAATGGCTGTGGTCCCAGGGCAACAAGGACATCATGTATCGCGGAGCAACGGGGCTCGACATGCCCCTTTCCCGCTGGGCGAACGGTGAGCGTGTCGAGGTCCAAGGCTCCAGCGTCTTTTGGCTCAAGAAAGCCAAGTCGTCCGAGATCGATCACGCCGAATTCCGGCGATACCTCGACTCGGTATTCACTTGGGCGAACAGCACGTCCCTTGCCCAGCAAGCTCCCGCTGTCGAAGCGAACGATCTAGAGCCCGGCGATTTCTTCGTGCACCTCGGATCCCCCGGGCACACGTTGATCGTGCTCGACGTGGCGAAGAAGCAAAAGGGCCCGACCCTCGCCCTGCTCGGTCAAGCTCTGAACCCGGCGCAAAACATTTTGGTCCTGCAACTCGGCAAAGCCACCGCGTGGTTCAGCATGCGCCCCGGCGAGCCCATCATCACGCCCCACACCAAGGAATTCACTTGGGACGGGCTCCGCCGGATGGGCGCCCCCAAACCCTCCGAGTGACCTTCCGCCCCTTCTGCCTTCCTGTAAATCCTCGCGAACCCAATCAATCAAGGAGCGCGGATGCCGGGCAGACGTGGGACGAGGGGCAGGACGCGATTGGCTTTGGCAAGCGATCGGAATAGCGAGATCCGCCAGGCGATGGGAAAGCGATCGATTCCTTCCCCGCTGAGCAGGCTCGTGATTGCGCGGCGCAACTCCAGCCGATCGGTCGGGGCCATCAGCAGCTCCACGAGCTCGGGTGTGTAGAAGCCTTTGACGAGATCTCGATAAATCGAGACCGAGCGCTTCACGTAACGTTCGTAGGAGCGAAACGCGAGAGCCCGGGGAGTGGCGCCGAGCGCGCGATCGACCGCATCGGCCGCGCGAAATGCTTGGAGCATTCCCAAACAAACTCCGGTGGAAAACACGGGATCGAGGAAGGCGGCGGCGTCACCGACGAGCAGCCAGCGATCTCCGACGAAGCGGCGGCTGGCATAGGAGTAGTCCGAGCAAGCCGTCACTTTGCCGATGCGCCGACCGGGCGCGAGGCGCTTTGCGAGCAGCGAGGACTCCCGCACGCGAGCATCGAAGTACTCGGCGTCCGGCTTTTCTCCAGTCAGGCTTCGGGACGGCGCGACGAAACCCACACTCGTGCGATTTCCTCGGAGCGGGATCACCCACCACCACCCCACTGGAAGGAGGATGATGGTGATGTCCCCTTCCCGCTCGCCCGGATGACGCTCGGCCCCCTCGTAGTGGGCGTACATCGCGAAGCTCTTGAGCTCGCGGTCCATCTCCCTGAGCTCGAGCCGACTGGCCACGAGAGAGCGCTGACCACTGGCGTCGATGAGAAAGCGGCCCTGCTCCACACCGGCGGAGGTCACCACCTCTACCCCCTTCTTCTCGAGCGAGAACCCGTTGACCTCGACGCCCTGGCGAACGGTCACCCCGGCTTGTCGCGCGTTGTCGAGCAGGATGCGATCGAACGTTGCGCGTTCGACTTCGTACGCGAACGTCGAGCCTCGCACCAACCCATCCCCAAAGGTGTAGCGGCGCGCCACGCTTCCATCGCCGGTAACGAACTCCGCCGCGTTCTTCTGGAGCGACTCGGCGCGAACGGCATCGTGAACGCCGAGCTCATCTAGCAACGGAATGCACGCGGGGAGCAGCGACTCGCCGATGTGAAAGCGCGGGAATTGCTCCTTTTCCAGGAGCAACACCCGTCGGCTTTTCTGCGGCGAGACGCGTCGCGACGCTCGAACCCGCGGGCCCGCCACCGATCACGATGGCGTCGTAGTCGCTCAACTGCCGGCCTGGTGCTGGCGATGTCGTTCTTCGCCGGCACGTTCGCGAGTGAGTCGGTCGTAGTGGCGATAGCCGAGGTGCGCCAGCGCTTCCGGCGGTGCCAGTCGGATGTCCACCAACGTCTTGACCGCATAGGTGCCGGCCAAGACGGGCGGGCTGTAATCCCGAATCGCGCGCTCGGTGCGGAAGGCCGGGAGTGGAAACAAGATCTGATGGCTGTGCACGTGCACGAAGTGGGCTGCACTCAGTCGCGAGTATCCGGGGGTCTTGGGTGCCGTCACCACGTGGGGGGTTGCGAGGAACGCTCCGCCGGTGAGGATTTCCAGCGCCTGGCCGACCTGGGCGACGATGCAGCCGTCGGGCGCCACCCCCCGAACCTTGATACCGTGGGGATGATCGGTGCTCGAACGCGTTCGCAAGTAAAGCCCACTGCCGTCGTCGGGCGGCCGGCTTCGCTTCCCCCAGGGATCGAGAAAGCGACCTCCAGGAAGTAGCGTGAGCAAGTTGAAGTCCGTGTGCTCCTCGCCCCAGACGATCTTGGTTCCCACCTGATCCGGCGAGAGGGGCAGGTAGTGCAGCAGCCGAAACACGTGGGGCCCCCCCTCTGCAACGGAGCTGAGCAACGTGGGCTCGACGTTGAGGGCGCTAGCTGCGCCAGCGAGGACGCGCTTTCCGGCGCGATGCAACTGGCGCCCCACCTCCAGATACGGCTCCCGGAAGCCCTCCGATTGCTCCGGCCACACGTTGTCCGCGTGGATCTCCGGATACTGGAGCTTCATCTCGGTGTGCGACGCGATCGGCGCCGCAAAGTAGCATTCCTTGAAGTCGGGTTGGGCGTTCGACGCCACCGCCTGCTCGGTGTTCGCTGGGGTCCAACCGCGTTGAAACCAGATGTCGCCACGACAGTGTTTGCGTTTCTCGCTCTCCGGTCGAGCGGTGTACTGGAGAAACGCATCGTACAAACGGCTCGAGCAGGGCGATGTCCACCCCGTGATTGCGGACGTAGATGAGCCCGTAGGTGCCGAAGCCTTCGCGGATCGCAGCGGCGGCCTGGCTCGACACGCCAGGATCGGAGTCTTCGATCGCTTCCAGATCGACGGTGGGGACGACGGGTTCGGTCACGTTCTGCTCCTCGCCCGGCGCGTAGTACGCGTCGTCCCGAGGCGCGGCAATAGCCCCAGAACGTCGCCAGAGTCCGAAGTAGGAGCACATGAGGCTGTTGCCCGGGCAACAGGCGTCCTGGCCACCGAGTTGCTTGGTGTGAATGCACACCTTCGCGCCTTGGCTCGGGTAGTAGTAGGTCCAGAAGAAGCACATCTCCTTCTTGGCCGACTCGCCAAAAGTCACGGTGCTGGTCGAGGTGTTCTGGTAGTCGCAAGTGAAACGGAAACCGCCGTCCGCGGGAACCTGGAATGGAGGATCGTGAACGACCGTTTCCGGCTCGTCCCAGAGCCAGCCCGGCACGTCGTAGACCGGTGTCCCTGGATCGGACGCATCCTGTACGGCATCGACGCTCACGTTTTTGCCAAGGCTGTGGGTATGGCCGGTGATCGCGAAGAAATTCGGCTGATCGAAGTCGCTGGGCATCTTGAAGAAGAGCGGTCCGACCTTCGTCTCCGTGTTCGCTGGCAGGGAAATGTCGATCGTGCCGATGAACAGCAGATCCGCACTGTTTTGCACGCTCGCGTCGGGAAGCACCGTGAAGGTGGACGAAGCGTTGACGTTCACTTTGGACGCGGTGGTGTTGATGTAGTGAAGCTCGAGCCGGATGTTCTGTCCGGCGGGCAGCGAATAGGCGACACCTGAGGGAAGCTCGAGGAAGTCCTCGTGCTTCTGGGTGATCATGAGCGGCGCACCCTTGTCCGGATTGAGTGTGTCCGTGAACGGATCACAATCGAAGGGATCGGGTTGCTCCGGCTCGTTCGTCTTGTAGACGATCATGTGGTGGGAGCTCGAGCTGATGCTGTTGTCCATGCGACCGATCTGGACGTCCTGGGCATTGCCGAGCTTCTTCACCACGCACTGAGTGCGTTCCTCACCGGAAGCGACGGCGATGGGGCCGATCGTGACGGTGAGCTTGTTGCTCGCACCGCCGCTATTGCCACTTCCGCCATTCCCGCCGCCGGCATTGCCCCCTCCACCCGATCCCGCACCGGTGGCGTCTGTCCCACCGCCACAGGCCATCAGTAAAATCGAAAGAGCGATCCAACGCATTCGCCTCTCCTCGCCGGCCGGTAGTGTAGGGGACCTCACCGCCGCGTCGAGGTGACGATGTAGGTGTGGGCCTGGGCCCGAGGGATTCGGGAAATCAGATCAGCCCAAAACCGAGCGAATTTCGCTGGCTCGACCCCAGGCGTCGCCGCGACCGAGCTCGATCAGTCGCTCGGCAAAGCCACCGTCGAATAGCAGGTACGCCGCCCAGTCCGCCTCCTGGCTCATGCCCTCCCGGGACGCGCGCGTGAGAAAGCGCTCGACGACCGGGTTGAGCTCGCGCTTTCCAAAATCGTTGCGAAGGTAGTCGCCGGCAAGCCGACCGATGTCGACGGACGGCTCGAACACCAGAGTCTCGATCTTGCGATAGCCAACGCCGCGAGTCCGAACGAGTACCTCTTGGACCGCGTCGAGCTCGTCCGGCGGAAGAGCCTGTTCCAGCGCTTCGACCAACTCGTTCAGCCGCCCCAGGATCTGAAGATCGTACTTCACGGGATCCAACAAGAGTGCGTTCAAGAGCTTTCCCACGAGAAAGAGCGGACCGAGATTACGGCCCTCGGCTTCCATGTGCTCCTCTTCTCGGGATCGAAGCTCGTCCTCCGTGACACGATGGCTGACCGATATGACCAACAGCGGATCCGCGCCGGCGCGGATCGCAGGCGCGATGGGTGTATTGAAACGGAGTCCCCCGTCACAATAGAAACGTTCGCCGACCTTGCGCGTGGGAAATAGTAGCGGAATTGCGGCAGATGCGAGCACGTGGTCGATCGTGATTGGCTCCGCGTGGGTGATGCGCATGCCGCTCTTGGTCGGCGTGAAGGAGGCGGTGGGCGCCACTTCCGCAAACACCGTCGTCTGTCCCGAGACCACGTGCAGTGCCGCGATCAAGAGCGCGTGGGCTCGCCCCGAGCGGACATTGTCGCGGATCTTCGCGAAATCGATCGCCTCTTCCACCAGAGTCTCGAGCTCACGAGCATCGAGCAGCGAAGTGCCGGGATGGGTCGTCGGTGTCTTGCCCGAGAGCAACTCGGTCACACGACGCGGCCACCGCATGAGCCCCAACATGCGCACTTTCATGTGATGCTCGAAGCGAAGGCTCGTCCAGAGCTTCACCAGACGCTCGAGATTGTGGTCGCCCGCGTGGGCGTTGGCGGCGAGATACGCTGCGTTGATTGCGCCAACCGAAGTCCCGCTCATCACCCGAAAGAGCGGCGGCTGTTCGGAACGGCGCCCGAGTACTTCCATGACGCCGGCGAGCACTCCGGCTTCGTACGCGCCGCGCATTCCGCCTCCCGAAAGCACGACCCCCGGAAGCCTTTTCTGTCGCGGTGGCACTCGTAACCGAGTGTACTCCCAGCTCGCGGATCTCCGGGAATTCTTGGCAGGCGCGTGGTATCTTCTTGGGTATGAGACGACGATTTCATCGCGGGCTCGGCATCGCTTGGGTCGCTTTCGTCACCCTTTGCGTCTCCGGCTGTGGCTCGGACTCTTCAAACGGGGCGAGCGGTGGCAGCGGCGGAACCAGCGGCGGCGGCGGAACCAGCAGCGGCGGCGGGGGCAACACCGGTCCCGGTCCGTCTCTCGCCGGTTGCCCCGTGTTCCCCGCAGACAACGAATGGAATCGAGACGTCTCGGGCGATGCGGTGGATCCGAACTCCGACAACTACATACAGAACATTCTCGACAATGGTGGATCGAACCTGCATCCCGATTTTGGTTCGCCGGCGGAGTACGGGATCCCGTACGTGATCGTCGAACAGAACCAGACCAAGGTCGACGTGAGCTTCGACTACGCGGACGAAAGCGACCCGGGCCCCTACCCCATCCCGGACGATGCACCGATCGAAGGCGGCACGGGCGCCGGCGGCGATCGACACGTGATCGTGCTGCAGAAGGGTGCGTGCATGCTCTACGAGATGTTCGACTCGCACTACGTTGGGCCGGGCTGGCAAGCCGGATCCGGCGCCGTGTTCGATCTCCACTCGAACGCGCTGCGGCCCGAGGGTTGGACCAGCGCGGATGCGGCCGGCCTCGCGATCTTCCCGGGTCTCGTTCGTTACGACGAAGCGGTCACGGCCGGGGAGATCCGTCATGCGCTGCGCTTCACGGTGAGCCACAGCCAGGCCGCGTACATCCACCCTGCCACTCATCTCGCCAGCAGCGAGACGGATCCCAACGCGCCGCCCATGGGCCTTCGACTCCGCCTCAAGGCGAGCTTCGACACTTCGGGATTCACCGGTTCGGCGCTGGTCATCCTCACCGCGTTGAAGAAATACGGGATGATCGTCGCGGACAACGGCTCGAACTGGTTCATCTCCGGCGCTTCCGACCCGAGCTTCGACGACGACGAGCTGGGCCAGCTCAAGGACGTCGCCGGAAGCGAGTTCGAGGTCGTGAAGATCAGCGGCACGATCTACAAATAGGAGCGGCGGGTGCGTTTCCTCCTCTTGTTCGCACTCGCGCTCGTCGGGTGCGCGCCGGCCGCCAGCGGTGGCGAGGCGTCCCGACCAGCGAGCGAGCCGAGTGTGGTCGTCGAAGAGGACTCGTCCGAACCGTTTCGTGTGCTGAGCCCGAGTGAGCGGGTTCCCCCATTTCGCGTGGTCGCAGTCGACGGCACTGTATTCGATTCCGGATCGCTGATTGGGAAACAGCCGTTCGTCGTAGCGTTCTGGGCAACCTGGTGCGGGGTGTGCGAGCTCAAGCTTCCGGAGCTCGCCGCCGTGCTGGCGGATGCCGGCGGAAACATCCCGACGATCGGCGTCTCGGTGGACGCGCGCGACACCTGGAACCGAGTGAGCGGCTACGCGACGCAGCACCGCTTGCCGTTTCCCACGGTGCGCGGGGAGAGCTTTCCTCGCTTCGCGACGGCCTACGACCCGTTCGAGACCGTTCCGGTGGTGGCGGTCGTGGGCAAGAACGGATACCTCGTCGACTACCAGATCGGCTATTCCGCGACCCATGCGCAAAGGCTTCGAGCCGCACTCGAGCTGGCGCAGCGCATGACCCGAGATGCGCCGCCGCTCTACGAGCGACAGGGCGATAAAAAGCCGGAGCCGGACGAATCGGAACTGTCCCCCGCCGAAGAGGACTGAAAGACTATACTCACTACCATGGTCCTCGAGGTCGACTACACCGAGGAGCTCCGGCTCGACACCTACGGAGCGACGCACGCGGGCAAGCTACGCGATCACAACGAGGACGTCGTCCTGGTGCGAGACGATCTCGCCCTGTACGTCGTGTGCGATGGCGCCGGCGGACACGATGCGGGGGAAGTCGCGAGCACGGCGGCCGTCCGCACGATTGCCAAGCACTTCATCGAGACAGCGGCGCGTTCTGCAAAGATGCCCGTGTTCGACGTGAACGGGATCGCGACCGGCGTGCGGCGCCTGTGCATGGCGCTGCAGAAAGCCAACCGATTCGTCTGGGAAATGTCCCAGAGCGCGAAGTCCAAGCGCGGAATGGGCACGACCGCCGTTGCGGCGAGCTTCACACCGTCGGCGTCGCTCATTCACATCGCCCACGTGGGCGACAGTCGCGCCTATCGCTTGCGCGCCGGCCACCTCGATCCGCTCACCCAGGATCACTCGGTGGTCAACGAAGTGATCGAGCAACGTCCGGATCTCGATGACGCGGTGCTCGGAGCGTTGCCGCGTCACGCCGTCACTCGTGCCATCGGCATGGAGGAGAGGCTGCGTGTTTCGTTTGCTTCCTTCGAGGTGGTGAACGGCGATCGATACCTGCTCTGCACCGACGGTCTGACGGGCCCGGTACCGCCGATCGAAATCGCCGCGACGCTCGGCGCCGGGGACGACCCCCGGGGCACTGTCGAAACTCTCATTGCTCTCGCGAACGACGCGGGGGGTCCCGACAACATCGCTGCCGCCGTGATCGATTGCAGAAGCCCGCGGATCTCGGCGCTGCCGGTCGAGGTGAGCGTGGCGGATCTATTGCCAGAAGAGCACGGGGCGTCGCAGCCGGAGATCCTGCTCTTGGGCATCGAGGAGCTGAACCTCGAGGACCTCGCCGGCGGCGACCGGGAGCTGTCGCGCATGCTCGAGAAATTGCTCAAGCGCTGAACGAGCCCCGATGCGCCTGCCCCACGAGCCACCCCTGGCGTGTGCCGAGCTCCCCGGCCGGTGGAGCTCTGGGCCGCGAGCCGGAGGATTTTCACGTCGACGAGGTTTTGGAGCGGGCGCTATCCGGGAGCGGTGATCACCTGTGCGATCCGCATTCGGAAACGAAAGCTCACGACCCAAGACGCAATCCGCATCGTCGCCACGGCGATCCGTGCGCAGCCCCGTGACATCGGCAGCGCTGGAATGAAGGACAAGTTCGCCATCACCACGCAGTGGCTCTCGCTCCCGCTGCCCCGCGAGGCGTTCGAAGCGTGGCGCTTGCCCGCCGAGGTCGAGGTGCTGGAAGCGACGCGTCACGAGCGAAAGCTCCGCACCGGGCAGCTCGCCGGCAACCGCTTCCGCGTACGCATCCATGGCGCGGACGAAGGAGGCCTCCCGCGGGCCCGCGCCATCGCAGCCCGACTCTCCGGCGAGGGACTTCCCAACTACTTTGGAGCGCAACGCTTTGGCAGCGGGGCCGCGAACATCGAGCGTGCGCTCGCGTGGCTGGGCGAGGACCAACGGCGCCGTAGCAAGAAGGATCGCTTCTACCGAAAGCTCTACCCAAGCGTGATCCAATCCGAAGTCTTCAATCGCTATCTCACGCTACGTCGCGAGCAGGGGCTTTCCCAGCTGTTGGCCGGGGACGTGGTGCGACTGGACAAGACGGCGAGCACGTTCGTCGTCGAGGACCCGGACCGGGAGCGACCTCGCTTCGAAGCGCGCGACATCCACCTCACCGGGCCCATGCCGGGTCCGAAGATCAAGCAGGCGACGGGGATCCCTCGAGAGCTGGAAGAACGTGCGCTCGTAGAATCGGGCGTCGACGAGCGAGTCCTGTCCGAGCTCTTCCGACACGTAGACGGAACGCGTCGAGATCTCTTGGCTTGGCCCGATCCAGAGGTGGAGGAAGTGGCGACCGGCGTGCTCGAGGTGGCCTTTTTTCTGCGGGCGGGAGGCTACGCCACGGAGCTCGTGCGCCAGCTCACCCACGAGCCCTTTTTCAGGTAGTCTGCTCCGGTCATGGGCACCATCGACATGTCCGCCGCACACGATCTCGCGCCGCCAAAGCTCGAGGCGCTGATCGAAATCATGTTCCTTGCAGCCAGCGCCGACGGCGAATTCAGCGAGGTCGAGCAAGAGCATTTCAACGAGAGCATCAAATCGCTCACCAACGGGCGCATCCACGGCGCCGAACTGGAAGCCCTCGTCACCCGCCTGAAGACTTCTCTCGAACGCGAAGGCCGAGATGCGCGACTCGCTGCCGTCAAGGACCGACTCCCCGACGCCGGTGCACGCAAAGTAGCCTTGTCTCTGGCGGTCGAAGTCACCGCTGCGGACGGCATCATTCGCACCAGTGAGCGCGAGCTCATCCTCGAGACCGCCGAAGCACTCGACATCGACCGCGATGAAGCTGCCGATCTCGTCTCCAAGCTCGCTCCCTGAAACGCTCGCTCCCTGAAACCGGGGTTTCACAGGAAGCGGGAAGGGCGGAAGAGACTTTTTGTGTTCGCTGCCCGACACGGGATCTCGAGCTCATCCGATTAGGGACGACCTGCCTGGGGCCCAGGAGCCAAACTTCAAATGTCTCCTCCGACCTTCCGCCCTTTCGCCTTCCTGTTTTTTTTCTGTGATTTCCCTGACCCGGATCACTGCACCACGCCGTCGATGAACACCTCGACCGGGTGCGCGAGGCTCAGCGGATCGACGAGAGGATCGCTCGCGAGCACCAGAATGCTCGCCGCCTTGCCTGGCTCGATGCTGCCAAGGTCGGCAAAGCCCCAGTAGGCCGCTGGGTCGCTGGTGGCGGATGCGAGGATCGCCTGGCCATCCAAGCCCGCAGCGGTGAGAGCTTCGATCTCGGGCTGACTCGGCCCAAGGGCGGTCGTATTGCCAAAGTCGGTTCCGTAGAGAACTCGCACGCCGTGGGCGCGGAGCTTCATCAGGTTGTCTCGAGCCACCGGCCCTCCAAACGCGGAGAGGGTCGATATCACCGTGCGGTTCTTCCACGCTTCGAGCGTCGCTGGGCCAAGCGGTTCGATGGGAGTGTGGGCGAGAACATCGGCGCCAGCCTCGGCGGCAGTGAGCACCTCCTGATCGCCGAGAGCATGAGTCGCGACACGAAGCCCGCGCTCGTGGGCTCGCGCCGCCGCAGCGCTCAGCGTCTGGTCGTCGAGCACCGGCGGTGACGTAACGGGGAGCTTCACGATCTTTGCACCCAGGAGCGCGAGCTGATCGACGGCCGAGGTGGCCTCCGAGGGGGTACTCACCTCGAGGCCATATCCATCGTGTCCCCAGCCCTGGGTGGGATATCCACCTGGCGCGGTGATCATCGGACCCGAAGCGATGCAGCGAAGCGGGGAATGATCACGGGAGAGAAAATCCTTCGGTGCGGCGAGATCGACCGCGCCCGCGACGCCGGCGCGCGCGAGCTCCTTTTCCCGAGGGAGGTAAGCGAGATGAACGTGACTATCGATGACCGCCGGTGCAAGGAATCGTCCCGAGAGATCGATGCGACGCGCATCCCCGCTAACCGTGCCGATCCGCACGATACGACCGTCGCTGATTTCAACGTCGACCACGCCCAGACCGGGGAGCGTGGCGCCCGAGAGGACGAAGCGACCACTCTCGCCCGCGCCCGTGGGCTTGGAGGAAGGCGCGGCTTCCTTCGTGCAGCCGGCGCCCGTGATGACGACGAGGGCGAGAAGAAGGGATCGCAGCATCCAGAGAGGACTACGAGCCAGCCCGAGCGGCAGATCGAACCCTCAGACCGCAGCCGCTTCTGGCGGATTCTTCCGAGCCAGGGAAGCCAGGAGGCGACCCCCGGTCGTGCTCATTTCCGAGTAGAGATAGCGCACGCGGGGCTCGGCACGCTCGAGGTGGCGCTCGAGCACCTCGGTTCGCTCGGGATGGCGCTTGGCCTGGTCGAGCAAGAGCTCGGCGATGGTCACGTCGCATAGAATGCGAGTCAGACGCTCGGCGTGAAGCAACGCAGGAGCGAAGTCCCGCTTCGGATCCCAGCTCTTGCGCAACGTGGCGGGCCACTCCGAAATGGAACCGCTCCGAGCCCGCGCACCTTGGCGCCCGCGGTTTTCGTGATGAGCAGTTGCTGGGCGCGGAGCGAGTGGAGCCCGAGACGGAGCACGCGTTTTTCCAGGGGGTCGCGAGTGGAAAGAGAGCTCCAACGTGCCTCTGCCACCCGCCTCACGAATGCCTGAGGACTCGACAGAATTTTTCCGAGTACGTCCTTCATGGCCATGAGCGCCTGGATCTGACTCGTTCCCTCGTAGATGGGCATCACCGTAGCATCGCGCAGAAGCTTGGCGACTCCGTACTCTTCGATGTAACCGACGCCGCCGTGGATCTGCAGGGCGCGCCGAGCAATCTCAACTGCCTTTTCTGCACCGAGATACTTCAAGAGCGGCGTCACCCGACGAGCCTCGGCCTTGTGGCGTTCGACCTGCACACCGAGCCGCTTCCCTTCGAGCGTGGCGCTAGCGGAATGGGCGAGTCGGACAGACAGCTTCTGCCCCATCTCCTCGTGGTAAGCGCCGTGCATGGCCAGGGCGCGAAGACCCTGGATGTCGGTCTGCATCTCATCGAGGTAGTCGGCGATCATCTCGTGTTGGTCCAGGGTCTTGCCCATCGAGCGGCGCTCGGCGGCATACGTCTTTGCCATGCGGTGAGCGGCCTCGCACAACCCGATGCATTCGAATTCCACGCCGAGGCGGGCGTTGTTCATCAGCATCAACATGTACTGGAAGCCTTCGCCTCGCTTGCCGATGAGCTCGGCTTTCGCCCCATCGAACGTGAGCGAACAGGTCGCCGATCCGTGGTGCCCCATCTTCTCCTCGACCCGATCGACGCTGACGAAGCGGCGCCTGCCCGCTGCCGTCTCTTCATAGGCCGTCACCAGGAACAGGCTCAGACCTCCGAGACCTGCCAGCGGATCGCTCGGATCGCCGGGCTCTTCCGTTCGCGCGATCACGAAGTGGTACTTGCCGTGCCCGCTGGTGATGAAGATCTTCTGACCGCTGACACGCCAGACACCGTCGGCGCCGAGCTCTCCACGGGACTTCAGGGCCGCCATGTCGCTCCCGGCGTCCGGCTCGGTGATGTCCATCGCACCCCAGGCCTCTCCACGCCGGATTTCTTCGATCTCCTTGCCAAAGCGAGTGGACTCGATGCGACCGCTGTCCGGGTCGATCTGCGTCGTGCCTTCTCGCAGGCTAAACAGCAGCATGGCCATGGCCACGCCGCCGTGAAAGCTCTGATGCGCCATCACCGAAACGTCCGCTCGCGCAAAGAGCTCCGTGTTCACGAAGTAGAGCAACATCGGGGCGTTCTGACCGCCGAGCTCCCGGGGTAAACACATGCCGTGGAGCTCGAGACCGCGGATGGTGTCGAAGATCGACGTGAGCCGCGGCGGAAAGACGACCTCACCATTTTCGAGACGAACGCCTTCTCGATCGATTTCCAGTGAATGGGGAGCAACGTCAGTGGCGACCAGCTCGCCGACCATCGAAACGCTGTCCAGGTAGAACTGCTTGGCTTCTTCGGGATCGGCGAACCCGCCGGCCTCGGAAAAGCTCGGCTCGGTGAGCTCGATCATGGAATCCCAGTCGATTCCGCGGTCGAGGTAATACGAGAGATCTTCGTTGTCTTTGAGGAAATTGGCCACGACGACTACCTACTTTTCCCCCTGCCAGAGCGCTTTTCATGTTGCTGCTTCGCCGATGCGGGAGCGGCCTCACTGATGAACAAGCTCGCCTTTGCGATCCGCACGAGCTCGCGATGCAGTCGCTGCCGGGGCTCTCCATCCGTAGATGGCATGAGCCCCGAAAAGCTCTCGCTGAACGCCACACCTGCCAGCACGAGCACTACGGTCTGAAAGAGATATGCTTCGGGATCGAGATCGGCGAAAACTCGACCCTGGGACTGTCCGCGCTCGACGTAGCGAGCGAGATTTCCGACCAGGGGCCGCACGTGAGTGGCGAGTCGTTCCCGCATGTCGCTCGGCTTGTCGAGCGCTTCGCGGACCAAGAGCCTTGCGCGATCCGGATCTTCGACGAAGAACGACAGGATGGCCCGCGTGATGGAGTCGAACTGACCCTCGCCTGCGGTCGCTGCCAGCAGAAGCTCCGGCAACGTGTCCTTCCACCGAGCCAGCACGTCCTCGAGCACCGCCTGCCGAAGCTCGTCCTTGGACGCAAAGTGGTAGAGCAGGCTCGGCTTGCGGATCCCCACCGCATCGGCAATCTCCTGAAGCGTCGTCCCATCGAAGCCCTGGTTCGCGAACAGACGAGTGGCCTGGGCGAGGAGCTCGGCCCGAACGTCGGAAGGGCGTGCCAAGGCGGGGGCTGCCATGGGTTCCTTCCCCCAATCTACCGCACGGTAGGCAAAAGACAACCCCCTGGACGGTCAGCTATGCTCACCGGACGGTGGAGCTGGAAGCCGCTCTCTCTCAAGCAATGCTCGAAAACGGGCTCGAGGACGCGTATCGCGGAACGGTCAAGGGTCTGCTCGAGCGACCGGACGACGAGTGGCGACGCTGCTGCGGGGAAAGCTGCGATCCGTGTTCCCTCACCCTCGGTCGGGTCGTCGATCGAGTCCGGAACCTGGTCCGCAGCTAAGGAAACTACTCGCTGCGCCCGTGGGACCAGAAGTCGTCACCCAGGCTCGATAGCTTGAGTGTAAGTCACGAGGCTCGAAAGCCCAATGCACTCCGACGTGAACACTCGAACACCAATTGGCCGATTGTTTGTGAATCGCGGCCTTCGCATGGCAAAAGCGGAGCGTGCAGCGAGCTCTGCTCATCATTGCCGCCTGGACGCTGTGCGCCGGATGCGCGCGGGAAGCTCTACCGCCCGAAACCGCGCCCGCCCCGGCCTACCAGGGCCCCTACTATCCGGTCTGGCAACCGAATCCTCCCGCCGGCGCTCCTCTGCCCCCGATGGTGGGTTTCCAGGGTGTCTCGGCCCCCGCGTCTTCCCCCCTTGCGGCGACGCCGGCGCCGGTCGCGTGGCAGCCGAGGACGCTGTCGTCCAAGGACATTCCTGCGGGCGAGCGCTGCCTCGAGCTCCTCGACCAAGCAAACATCAGCTACCGAAAGCTTGCGGCGAAGCGCGGCGTCGAGACGCCGGTGGAAGTCACGAGCGAGATCGGAGGCGTTCGCTACGAATCCGGCGCGGGCCAAGCCCTGGTCCTCGACTGCCGGCTTGCCGTCGCCCTCGAGCGTGTGGCGCCGGTGCTGAGAAGCCTGGGCGTCAGTCGCATGCGCTTTTCCGGCGCGTATTCGTATCGAATGAGTCGGGTGGGGCGCCTCAGCCTCCATGCATACGGCCTTGCGATCGATGTCCATCAGATCGCGGTGGGCGGGAGCGAGCTCGACGTACGGCGAGATTTCGGCCGCGGCATGGTCAACGGTTGCGCGCCCGAAGCGCCCGCCCTCAATCAGATAGCCTGCCGACTCAAGGCCACGGGGATGTTTCGCGAGCTTCTGACCCCGGATTTCAATGCGGATCACTGGGACCACTTTCATCTCGGAGTCGACCCGCTTTCGGGAAGTCCGGTTGGGACGGTGGTGAAGAAAGACAAGCCTGCGCCCCCAAAACACGCGCCAGAGAACCAATCCGCGCCGAAGCCGCCTGAGCCCGCGAAGCTCGTCGAGCCCACCCCGTCCGAGACGGTTGCCGACGCGGGTGAGCCGGTATTCGTTCCCGACGAGCCGCCGTCGGATGAGCCGGAGTTCATTCCGGATTCGAAGCCCGCCCAGAGCAAGCCCAAGCAAAAGCCAAAAAAGTCAGCCCCGGCACACCACAAGCGCCCGAAGCGATCCGCTCGCGCCCACGGACCCAAGCACAAAACCTGAGCCGCAATATTTTCGCGCGCTTGGGGGCGCGCGCATGCCGTGCGGGAGATGCGGCCAAAGGTCCGTGCTTTGTCTGGTACGTCGCATGCAGAGCTGGCCCCATGGCTAGCATTCCCACCGTGGGGTCGGTGATGACGCCGATGCCCTACTCCATCGAACGTTGGGGAAGACATCATCAGCGCTCGCGTCTTGATGACCGAGCACGACATCCGCCATCTTCCCGTGCTCAGCAACGGAAAGATCGCGGGTGTGATCACCGACCGCGACATCCAGGTTGCCGGCTCGCTCACCGGCGACCGAGTCGTCCCTCTCCTCGTTCGCGAGGCGTGCCACATGCCGGCCTACGTCGCCGCGCGCGACGACCCTCTGGATGAGGTGCTCGAAGAGATGGCGGAGCGACAGCTGAGCTCGGTCGTCGTCGTGGACCATCGCGGCAAGCTGATTGGCATTGTCACGCTGAGCAACGTTTGTCGCCTGTTGGTGCTCGCCGTGCGGGACTCGCCCCTCAAACGCCCGCACTCGGAATCGCGTAGAAGCGCTCGAGGATCCTCCGGGTGAAGCTCGCCCGCAGATAGAAACCCCGGGGGAGAGCCGCAAACACCACCCCATCGCCATCGTTTCCCCGGCGACGGGAGCGGGAATCGGCCGCCTTGGGTCGAACCTGCAAGGAGCGGCCGAGGTGCCCGCTGATGCGCTCGACGTCCCCGCGTCCGATCAAGCCCGCCAGCTCCTCCCAATCGAATCGAAGCTCTGCTTCCTCCTCGAGAGTCGGGCTCCAGAGCAGTGGCTCTCCAATCCGACGCTCGCTCGGCGGGATGTCGCGATCCCCTTGGATCGGAACCCACAGCACTTTTGCGAGCTTTTCGCGGACGAGGGAGTCCTGCCACTCGCCATCGCCGATGCGCAGTAGGTCGATGGTGCAGACGAATGTCGACTCGCAGGGACGCCCTCGCCAATTGACCGGAAGAGTCTTGAGCTCGACGCCGAGCTCGGCGAAGTCGGGTTGAGCCTTCGAGGCACTCCCGGCTCCGAGCGCTCGCTCGATCAGGCTTCCCGCCCAGCCCTTGGCGCGCCGAAGATCCGGAGGGCTGTCGAGTCCTTGGCTCCGAGCAACATCGCCCAGCCTTTCGCCAGCGAGCGCGCGCGCTCGGACGATCAGCTCGGCTTCGCTTTTCGGCTCTTGCACAGGCGCAGGATACGAACTTTCGGGGGTCCGCGGTCTGCGCTATGACGGATTCGTGCGCACCCAGAGCCTCTTCGTCGCTGCTTTCGTGCTCGGCTGCGCCGGACCGAAGAAGGCCGACCCGACGGCAGCTGCCGTTTCGGTTTCCGCCCCCGCACCGAATCCGACCACCGAGGCCCCAACCGCCCCCAAGCAGACTGCCGGTCCTCCACCGCCCGCCGAACCGAAACCCACGATCTTGCGCGACGGGCCCCGCGTGTACGCGAAAACGCGCTTCGTTTGGATCCACTCGGAGCCCGGCGCTGCGGGTTGGATCGGGTTCCTCTGGTTTGGAGGCTCGGTAAAGCTCAAGCAGGCCGAGCCCGTCAACGGACCGGGCTGCACGAAGTGGGTCGCGATCGAGCCGCGGGGCTACGTGTGCGCCGACGGGCAGCGTGCGACCCTCGATCCGGACGATCCCCAGCTTCAGCGCATCGTTCCGTATGCACCCAACGTGGCGTCGGCTTGGCCCCACCACTACGCCGAATCGCGGGGTGCGTATCGCTACCCAGAACTGCCATCCGCGGAGCAGCAGCGGGCCCACGAATGGGACCTGCCCGATCACCTCGCTCGTATCGCACGAGCCAAAGAGGGGAAGCAGCCCCTCCCCGAGTCCCTCGTTGGAGTGGACCTATCCCCCGCACCGGCCACGCCCATCGATCTCGGAACGCTTCCTCCTACCGTTCGTGAATCGCGACAGCGAATGCTACCGCTCTCCACGGTGGCCTACAGCGCCGAGGTGCTGTCCGGGGACCGCTCCTACCTCTTGACCGCCGATCTGATGTGGTTGCCCAAGGACCGCGTCGTTCCCTACCCCAAGGTCACGTTCCGCGGTGTGCACCTCGGCAAGGACGCGAAGCTTCCCCTGGCGTTCTTTCGCAGCGAGGATCGCCCCAAGTACAAGAAGAGCTCCGAGGGAACGTTGGCCGAGGCGGGGACGAAGTGGTCGCGACTCGCCTACGTCGAGCTGACGGGGAAATCCCTCGAGCAAGCCGGCGACACGTTCCTCGAGACGCGCGAGCCGGGGCTCTGGGTGAAACAGAGCGACGCCGTGGTCCCCACTCCTCAAGAGAGCACTCCCTGGGGTGCGCAAGGTGGGCGAGCCGGACACGAAAGAAGGGCCGGAAGGCCGGCGTACGTGGCTCGAGGCCAGCGTGTGGAAGGGCTGGCTCATCGCCTACGAGGGAACCAAGCCGGTGTTCGTCACTTTGATGTCACCGGGTCGTGGTGGCACACCTCAACGGGGAATCGATCCGCTCAAGACCGCTTCGACGCCTACGGGCACGTTTCCGATCACCGGAAAGTTCGCAACCGCAACGATGGTCGCGCCCGGGGAATACATCCACTCCGACGTGCCGTGGGCGCAGAACTTCCACGGCGCTCACGCACTCCACGGCGCCTACTGGCACGACGACTGGGGCAATCGAAAGAGCGGTGGATGCGTCAACGTCTCGCCCATCGACGGCAAGTGGCTGTTCGATTTCACCGAACCGCCCATGCCGGAGGGTTGGCACGGCGTGCGATGGCGACCGAGCCAGGAGCCGGCAACGACATTCGTGGTGCACGATTGAGAATCGTCTTCGCCTTCGCCGCACTCGCCTGCAGCGTGGTCGCTTGCTCGAGCGACGAAAGCGACCCGCCGTCGAGTAGCCAGCCGGACGGGGGCGACGCGGAGACCGGCGCGGACGCGGAAGCCGGCGTGCCACCCGATACCGGGCTTCCCGATGCCCCTCTGCAGTACGCGCCGGGGGAAAAGACACTGCTCACCGGCGACAATCCCGACGACCTCGACGAGGATCCGAGCGCCGTGGCCGCAGCGGACGGAAGTCTCCTGATCGCCTACTTTTCTCAGCGAAATGGCAATCCTGACATCTACGTGAAACGAAGCGTGGACGGTACGACCTGGACCGAGGCCCGGGTCACCGAAAGTCCGTCGGCGGATTACTACCCGAGCCTGTCTCAGGACGAGTCGGGCAAGTTTCACCTGACGTGGTTTCGTTGGACCGCGTTTCAAGTTGGATCCATCTGGTACACGTCGTCCGACGACGCGACGAGCTGGGATCCTGCCGTGGAAGAACAGGTCACGACCCTGCCGAACGTCGACGACTGGGTCCCCACGCTGGCCAAGGCGCAAAGCGGCGATCTGGTGATTTGCTTCGCCAGCGAAAAACGAAACCCATCGTCCCATTCAGAGCTCTACATCTCGCGAAAACCTTCGGGCGCCCAGAGCTGGCTCCCGGCGACCGCGCTGACTGAACTCGAGAGCAACACCCAGGACGATACGCTACCCATCCTCAGCAGAACTGGTGACGAGCTCACTCTGGTGTGGGTTCGGTGCGATCCCGGGGGCACCGCGCCCTGTCTCAGTGGAAGCGCCGATCTCTTCAGCGCCACCTCGAGCGACGGCGTGAGCTTTGGCACGCTCCAGCAGCTGACGAGCGATGCAAGCGATACGACCGCCGACACCCTGCCCTCGATGTACGTCGATCACTCCGGCGTATGGCGGACGCTGTGGATCTCAGCCGCTGCCGGACAGAGTGGCGCCAGCGTGGAGTCTCCGCTTTCCCCGTTCGCGCCGGTGATGCGCCCCGAGATCGAAGGCTACTCGCCCCACGCGGTTGCCACGCCGACACCGGGCGTGTTTCTGGGCGTCTGGGTCGAACAAGTTCCGAACTTTCCGGACCAAAAAGACGTGTACTACCGCTTGTTCTCGAAGTGACGCGCCTCGACCCGCGTTCACGGATCACTCATCTGCCGCTGGAATCGAGGGGGTGGAACACCAATCTCGCTCGCGAGCTCGATCAAGAACTCCCTCAAGAAACTAGCTCGCCGTTCGGCCTCGCTGCGTCCGAGCTCCGTCTGCATCGTCCTCGGCAACGCGAGGAGCTTCGTGAAAAAGTGGTCGACGGAGAACGCTCGGTCATCGAGCTCGCGATCGTCGCCCAGGGATCCTCGGCATGAAAATAGTTCGCTCTCAGGCTCACACCTGTGGATACGCAGCGCAAGAGCCCGAGGGCGCCTAGTGCTTCGAGCCGATCGGCGTCCTGGAGCGCCCGACCGAGATCGGACCGAGGCACCGCGCCGCGACTGAAGCTGTGATCGGCAATCGCGTCGGCAACGAGCTCGATGTCTCGGGCATCGAGTCCCTCGCGAGCGAGTAGCTCGCGGCCGAAGTTGGCAGACAGCTCGCTCGCCCGGGCTCGATCCGGAGACCTTTTGGGCACGTTGACCACGTCGTGGAGCAAGGCTGCCAGCACGGCCAGTCGCGGCTCGACACCGGAGCCGCCGATCGCCAGCGTCCAGAGTGCGACCCGGAGTGCGTGTCGGTAGTCGTGAGCGGCGTCGTGAGGCTCGGCGGACAGACGCCTTTCGACCTCCCCCGCCACGGAGACGAGCACCGGATCGGAGGCAATCAGCGTGTCGAGCTCAGCCGGGGTCACGATGCACGGCGTCCATCGAGAAAGCCGGGAGGCAGACTGCGACGTACATTGCACCCTCCGGGTTCGGGGTGCTGTAGCGCACCCATTCGCCCCGGGAAGCGAGCACGGCTTGGCCAGCGGACACGTCGAACCCGCCGCCCTCGAAGTCCACGTGCAGGACGCCCTCGAGAACGAGCGTGTACTCGTCGAAATCCGGACGCTGGCCGGGTTCCACCCAGCCGCCGGGCAATCGCATGTGCGCCACGCTGAGCTCGGCATGGCCGCTGTTCACGCGGCCCACGTACTCGTCGATGAGCTTCGGCTTGTTTCCTGCCGCTTCCACGCGGCTCGGACGCTCGATGAGTTTCGGCATGATGAGCGCTCTTAACCACGACCTTCCCGCGGCGTCGAGAGCCACGCCGCGGTCTGGAGGGCTCCTTCGGCTCGAGGCTACGAAGGCTCGGGGATCTCTCGGGTGAACGGGCGCTGCTTTCGGAGATCGAATCGATAGTAGCGGGCCCGGCGATGACGCACGCCACTCTCGTGCTCCTCGAGCTCCGAGAGCGAAGGCCAAGCGAGAGCTCTTCTCCGGAAGTTACGCTTGTCGAAGCGCGCGCCGAGGATGGTTTCGTGAAGACGCTGGAGCTCGAAGAGCGTGAATTTCTCCGCGAGCAGCTCGGCGCCGAACGGCTGCGTAGCCGCGCGAGCCTCGATGCGCCGGATTGCCTGGCGGAGCATCTCGTCGTGATCGAAAGCGAGATCCTTGGCTTGTTCGAGGCGGACCCACTCGGCAAGACTGGCGTCGTCGCCGGCCTTCACGCGACTTTCGCCGTGGCGCACGAGAGCGACGTGGGCGATGGACACGACCCAGCCTCGGGGATCGCGGCTTGGCTCCGTGAACGCACCCAGCTGTTCTGCGCGGGAGATGCGGAGACCGGTTTCCTCTTCGAGCTCGCGAATGGCGGCCCGGTCGGCGCTCTCGGCCGGCTCCACGAACCCCCCAGGCAGTGCCCAGCGCCCTCGGAATGGCTCCTTGGCGCGACGGATGAGCAGAACTCGAAGGTGATCTCCGTCGAACGTGATCGCAACCACGTCCGCCGTCAGCGACGGCTTCGGATAGTCGCCTTCCCCCGTCACTTCTTATCGCCCAAGACTTTCGCTCGTAGCTCGCGGAGCTCCCGCTCGTAGCCGCCGGACAGGATCGGAAAGCGACACCAGGTCTTGGGATCGAGATTGGCATCGTCGACGTGAAAGCTGGGAGCGTAGCGCTCGCGCTTCCATTGATTCTTGCTCCACAGGCGAAAGAAGCGCTCGAGCCAGGTGACGAGCTCCTGGGGCTGGTAGCTCGGGAAATCGGCGCGCATCAAGAGGTAGGCCTCGTAGCGGAGAACGCTTGTCACGAATCGCGGCGCGCTCGATCGCATCGAGAAGCTCGTAGGGCATGAGATCGCTCTCGTCAGTCTGTTTGGACTCGAGAGGCCGAAGCTCGGCGGTCGGTGCCTGGGCGGTGACCGCGGAGAGCGCCGGAATCGAGCCCACGCCCATGGGTCCGTGTGTCTCGAGCCACGAGAGCCAGCGACGCAAGAACGCCTTGTCGATACCGGCGATGGGAGACAGGCCCCCAGCCGTATCGCCGTCCATCGTCGCGTACCCCACCGCGGCCTCCGAGCGATTGCTCGTCGAAAGCAAGAGTGCGCCGGTCAAGTTGGCGAGCATCCACACGCCCGGGGCCCGAGCTCGTGCCTGGATGTTCTGAAGTGCGATGTCGTCGTCTTTCCAAGTGAGCGTCCGACCGACGGCGTCCGACACGAGCTTCGTGTACGCCTGCACCATCGTGTCGACGTCGAGCTCGAGATGGCGAGCGCCGATGGCCTCCGCGATGGCGCGGGCAGCGCTTCGGGTCACGTCGGAGCTATTTCGGGTGGACTGATACACGGTACAGAGGAGTTTCTCGGTGATGCTGCGATCGCTGTCGGCACCTTTGAGCGCGTCGATGTGACCGAGCTTGGCCCGAAGTCCCTCGGGACCGAGCTCGAGGAGCAGAAAGCGCACCATCATCGAGACGAGGCACGCGACGGCGCTGGAATCCGCCCCTCCCGAGAGAGAAACGAGGAAGCCACTCGCCCGGCTCTTCCTCATGTAGTCGAAGAGCGCCAGGCAAACGGCGCGGGAAAACTCCTCTTCTTTCTCGTGCGGACCGCCTTCCCAGCTTTCCGAAAGAGGGCTCGTCGCCGCCGGTACGATCTCCGGAAAGACGTGCTCGCTCGCAATGCATTCGTCGGGCGCCACGTCGACGTGGGGGCTGAAAGCTCGAAAGCCAACCGTGTCGACTGCGCGTGAGATCGACGTCGATGGTGGCCGTGATCAGTGTGTGGTCAGCAAATGAAAATCGTGGCGCGGTCGCGATGAGCTTCCCACCGGTCGCGATCATTGCGTCGCCGTCGTAGATGGCACGGCCCGCTTCGTTGCCGAGCAGGTTGGCATACACGTAGCTCACACCGAACGCGCGGGAGCCTTCGAGCACGAGGCGCCGGCGGATGTCCTTCTTACCGAAGGCGAAGTGACTGGCCGACGGGTTCAGGATCACGTCGACCGCGTCGAGCGAGAGCTCGGCACCCGGGCGATTGGCGATCCAAGCGTCTTCACAAATCTCGAATCCGATCTTCACTCCACCGCAATCGAAGTGCACGTCACCCAAGGGGATGTCCCTACCGAGCAGCCGAGTGTGGGTGCGATGATTGCGCGGCCAGGGCTTGAACCAGCGCGGCTCGTAGTGGATGCCGTCGCCGGCCAGAGCGCGCTTGGCAACCAGGCCGAGGATCCGCCGGTCATCCACCAGTGCGCAGGTATTGAACACCGCCTTGTTGTGCCGGACAGGGAGCCCGACGCTGACGATGATGCCCTGGGTGTGCCCCGCGATCTCGCCCAACATTTCCGCCGCCGTGTCGAGAACGGCGGGCGCGAGAAACATGTCTTCGCAACCGTAACCGCTGATGCAGAGCTCGGGCAGACACAAGATGCTCACGCCCTCGGACTTCGCCTTCGCGATCACATCCAGGATGTTTTTCGTGTTGGCGTCCCAGGCGAGGGGCGTCTGGTTGAGAGTCGCGGCGGCGACTTTGACGAGTCTCATCTTCCGCAAACTTCGCGAAGTTCCTGGGAACTGGCAAGGGCGCCCAATCTCGGGCCGGCAAATGGGGGCAAGCCGTGTTGGGCCCCTTCCTCAATCACTCGGACGGGGGGGCAGGGCCGCGGCGAACCGCGCGTCGAAATCCGCGACTACGCGGGCGACATCTGGGCGCGACATCACCTCCTCGATCCGCGCCGTGCCGTCTTCGAGGACTTCGCGATCCCCGCTCGAACCCATCGCATCCGGTCCTGCGCTGTTCGGATCGCGACCGATCGCCCGGGCTCTGCGCAGCGCCGCGCGGGGCAACCCTTTCACCTGGGCGAGAGCCGAAGAGAGAGCGCTGGTCACGAGGGCGGTGTCGACTCCCACCACGGCGCCATCGAACGCACTTCGCACACTCTGGGCCTGAACGAGCAGCGTCTCTGGCGCGACGAGGTATCCGCGCTCGAGCGCTCGCTCCAGAGCTCGCCCGAAGAGCAGGGACTCCGTCAGGTCGGCAGCGAAATAGCGGATTGCCTTCAGCCACGGGAATCATGAATGCGCTCGTTGCCACCGACATGCCCGGACCGGGCACGGTATTTTTGAGCCACGATTGGCGCTTCGTCGCCCCCGTTTTCATCGGCGATACGATCACGGCGGAGGCCGAGATCGTCGAGGTGCACGCGACCAAACCCGTGACCCGCATGAAAGTCACCATCACTCGCCAAGACGGTGAAGTCGTCCTCGAGGGCGAAGCGTGGTGCTACACGTTTCGACCCGAGTAATCCTCCGTTCACGCCTGCGCGGCGATCAACCACTCGCTGAGCGGCGTGAACACTCGCTCCTGAGCGTAGCGGCTGATGAACAGATCCGCGTGCGCGAACCAGGTGTCGTCATCCCCCACCTCGAGAACCTCGCTCGACTTGGATACTCGAGCTGCGCTCCTGGCCGCCTCGGGCGGCACGATTCCGTCCCGGTTTGCCACGACGCAGAGCAGCGGACGATCCGCCCGGGCAAACACTTCGCTGACGTTCACTCCGTCCACGATCAAGTCTCGGGAGCGAAACCAGGTTGCGATCTCGCCGTTGAGCTTCGGGATCGGATCCTCGACGGTTTTGATGAGCTCCTCCGCCTGGGAGAGATCGACGATGTCGGTGTTCATGTAGATGGAGAGGAGCTTGGGCCAGTGCTCGGCGACCCACGGCAGAACGAAGCCTGCCACCCGGCGGGTGCCGGAAACTCGGATACGGCTCGCCAGAGCCGGTGACGCGAACACGGCGCGCAAGAGCGGGTGCGAGCCTTCCCAGCGGAGCGGAGCCCCGATTGCGACAATCGAGCCGATGCCGTGGGACTCGCGTTGATGAGCGACGTACGTGAAAACGTACGTGCCACCCAGACTGCAGCCCACCGCATCGACGAGATCCGTGCGAGTTTCGGTATGCTCCCGCACACACCGAACCGCGGTGGCGAGATCGCCCAGCGCCAGCTCCCGAAACCCCGCGTTGCGATCGCCACCTTCCGAGCGGGACTCGCCCTGGCCGCGAAGGTTGCACGTCCACACCTCGAATCCGGCGTCAGCGAGGAACTCGATCATGCTCGGACCGCTCGGATGAAAGCCGAGGGGCGTCGTGTTCATGCAGTACCCGGGCACGAGAAGCACCGGTCGCCGGCCGCGGACCATCCGCTCCTTCGTGACGTAGCGCCTCACGTCGAGGGCCCACCCGTCGACCTTTGGCCAGTGGCGTTCGACCTGCATCGGGGCGCCGGCTTACCACCTCGTGCTCTCGGCCGCCTGCCAACTCGCATGCGCCGCGCGCCAACCGAGGGTTGGCGCCTCTCGGGGTTCGAGCGCGGATACCCGTGTTCTATCCAGGGTTTGGGAAAAGCCGGCTCGCCGAAAACGTTGGCGTCATTCCTGCTCCATGGAGCGGCATGACCGCTCTCCGCCTTCTGTGCCTGATGCTCGTCATGGTCACCGGCTGTGCTCTCGAAAGCGCCGGCACGACGGACCCCGAGAGCGGTGAGGAGGTGGACGAGGCAACCCAGGAGCTTTCGTCCTTGAGCTGCTCCATGTCGAGCGCCACCGGCTACGTGAAGGGATCGGCCTTCTCGATCAAGTCGTGACGGTCGACGGTAAGAAGGTCGAGTGGAAGACTGCGAACGCGTACATGAAGATGGCGAAGGCCGCCGCCGCAGCGGGCGTGCAAATCCACGTCGTCAGCGGCTTTCGCACCATGGCCGAGCAGAAGTATCTCTACTCGTGTTACGTCAATTGCAGCTGCAACAGCTGCAACCTCGCGGCAACGCCCGGTTACAGCAATCATCAGAGCGGTCATGCCCTCGATTTGAACACCTCGTCGAGTGGCGTCTACGGGTGGCTCAACGCTCACGGAGCGAGCTACGGCTTCAAACGAACCGTGCCCAGCGAATCCTGGCATTGGGAGTGGTGGGGGACCGATCCGGGCACGGGGCCGTGCAACGGCAGCGACAAGGACAACGACGGCGTGGCCGATGCCAAGGACAACTGTCCCGGAACGAAGAACGCGAGCCAGCTCGACACGGACAAGGACGGCAAGGGCGACGCCTGCGATGGCGACGACGACGGCGACGGAATCAGCGACGCCAAGGACAACTGCACCAAGAAGAAGAACGCCGGCCAGCTCGACACCGACGGGGACGGCAAGGGCAACGCCTGCGACGGCGACGACGACGGCGACGGGATTGCGGACGGCAAGGACAACTGTCCCCTCGTGGCAAACAAGGGCCAGCTCGATACCGACAAGGACAAGAAGGGCGATGCCTGCGACGACGACGACGACGGCGACGGAATTGCCGACGCCAAGGACAACTGCCCCAAGAAGAAGAACGCCGGCCAGCTCGACACCGACGGTGATGGCGTTGGTGACGCTTGCCAGACGGATGATGACGGCGACGGCTTCCCCGACGCCGAAGACAACTGCCCGAAGGTCGACAACCCCGAGCAACTCGACACGGATGGCGACGGAAAGGGCGACGCCTGCGACGACGACGACGACGGCGACGGTATCCCCGACGTGTCGGACAAGTGTCCAGACGTGGCCGAATCCCGACCAGACCGACTCGAATGGCAACGGCGTGGGTGACGCCTGCGATCACGATGCCGACGACGACGGCGTCCAGGACGACGTAGACGATGTGCCCCGACGTGGCCAATCCCGATCAGCTGGACACCGACGGCGACGGTCTCGGGGACGCCTGCGACGATGACGACGACGACGACGGCGTCCCGGACGCGACCGATCGCTGTCCGGGCGTGGCGGATACGGATCTCGAAGCCTGCCCGCCGGAATTCGAAGACGCGCCTCCGGAGTCGGGCCCGAGCACCCTAGGCGCAGCGGAAAGCGACGCGAGCTGCAGCATGCGCTCACCACCCAGGGGAGACAGCGGATGGATGATCCTCTGCGCATTGGCGCTCTTCAGCGCCCGGACGCGTCGCCGGCCCGGCTAGCCGGTAGCTGAGCGCAGTCTGAGCCAGCGCACGCCACCCTGGGCGGGCCTGACGAGCTCTGCTACGCCTACCGCCCCGCGGAGGGCGACATGACCGACAACTTGCAACTCGACCAGATCTACGAATTCGAAGAACAGCGCCCCGACGACGTGTGGCTCACCCAGCCCATGGGGGCCGGAAAGGTCCGCGAGCTCACCTTCCGGGAGGCCATCGACGAGGCGCGGAGAATGGCCGCGCATCTCTTGTCCCTCGACTTGCCGAAGCCGAGTCAGATCGCGATCTTTTCCAAGAACAACGCCTGGTGGATGCTCGCTGACATCGCGATCTGGATGGCGGGCCACGTCTCCGTGCCTCTGTACCCGATGCTCACGCCGGAAACGATTGGGCAGATCCTCGACCACAGTGAGTCGCGTCTGATGTTCGTGGGCAAGCTCGATGGGTTTTCTGCGATGGAGCCCGGCATTCCGCAGAGCATGCCGCGCATCGCCTGCCGCTCGCGCCCGAGATGAGGCGCCGAGCTGGGACGAGATCATCGCCAAGACCGAGCCGGTTTCCGGCAAGCCCCGCCGCGACCGCCGACGAGATCGCCACGATCATCTACACGTCCGGCAGCACCGGTGTACCCAAGGGTGTGATGCATCGTTCGCGACGATGTGCGCCGCACGCTGCTTTCGAGAGCGTCTGACGCGGGCTCGAAGACCGCATGCTTTCCTACCTTCCGCTCGCGCACACCTTCGAGCGCACGGTGGTCGAGACCGGCACGTTCCTGTCGGGCTTTCAGGTGTTCTTCGCCGAGAGTCTGGAAACGTTCGTCGAGATCTACAGCGCGCGCGACCCACTCTGTTCGTCAGCGTTCCCCGGCTGTGGCAGAAGTTCCAGCCCGGGGTGTTCTCGAAGATGCCGCCCCAAAAGCTCGCGCGACTGCTGAAAATCCCCATCGTGAAGGGCATCGTCAAAAGAAGGTCCTCACTGGGCTCGGCCTGGACAGCTGCCGGTACGCCGGCTCCGGATCAGCTCCGATTCCGGCGGAGCTCATCGAGTGGTACCGCGCGCTCGGGCTCGAGCTGCTCGAGGGCTATGGCATGACCGAAAACTTCTCGTATCTCCCACGCGACGCGCCCGGGCGAGGTCCGAGTTGGATACGTCGGACGCCCTCACGACGGCGTCGAGCAGAAGCTGAGCGAGGAGGGAGAAATCCTGGTCAAGAGCCCCGGCACGATGCTCGGGTACTTCAAGGCCCCGGAGATGACGCGGGAGATGCTCACCGAAGACGGATTCCTCCGCACTGGGGATCGCGGCGAGATCGACGAGATGGGGCGTCTCAAGATCACCGGTCGGGTGAAGGAGCTGTTCAAAACCAGCAAAGGCAAGTACGTCGCTCCCGCGCCGATCGAAAACAAGCTCCTGCTTCACTCGGACGTCGAGATCGCATGCGTGTCGGGCTCGAGCATGCCCCAGCCGTTCGGGATGGTCGTGCTTTCGGAGGAAGCCCGGAAGACCGCCAAGAACGCGGAGCAGCAGCAGCGGATCGAGTCGACCCTCGTATCCCATCTCGCCGACCTCAACCGGGAGCTCGATCAGCACGAGCAGCTGCACACCGTGGTCGTCATCTCCGACGAGTGGACGATGGAAAATGGCCTCCTCACTCCCACGCTGAAGCTCAAGCGAGGCGAAATCGAGAAGAAGTACGCCCCCCGCGTGGACGAGTGGTACCGCACCAAGCAAAAGGTAATCTGGGCGTAGCGGCGCGAATCGAGGTCGCCACAAAAGAGATTTTCGCTCCGGCCCGAGCCCGGAGCTAAGCTCTGCTTCATGCTTCGGCGGCTGCCTCTGGTCTTCTTCGTATTCGCCGTCGGGTGTGGCGGTGACGACGGAGGCGACGACGGACCGCGTCCGCCCGAGCCGACGCTGGTCGCCGGCGACTACTCCCTCGACGTGCTCTACAAGTCGGGGCACATCGATCTCCGTCACGGCGATCAGGTCCTACTCAGCCTTCCGGCAGACGGCTTCGTGCTCGGCACCGTCACCGAGCTCGACGACCTCGTGAACTACGACCCGGAGCCCATTGTCGCGGGAACTCCCGGTGTATCGGAGCCGGACGGGCTCGCGTGGCACGAGGGCCGCTCGCTTCGGGTCACGAGTGCCGACGAAAACGCCGTGGAGGTGACGATCACGCACGCCGGCGGGCTGGTCTCGCTGCTGCACCTCGGAGTGAACGGCGATGGCAGCTTCAACGCACACTTGGCTCCCGCCGATCCCGCTGCGCCCGTGGCGTTTCTCCGGGTGTCGCCGGAGATCGACGAGAGCGAAGCGCTCTACGGCCTCGGCGAGTACTTCGACGCGGTGAACAATCGGGGAAAGCTTCGGGCAATGCAGCTCGAAGCCAAAGGCAATCTCGAGAGCAGCTACAACGAAGCCCACGTGCCGATCCCCTTCGTGACCGGGACGAGGGCCTGGGGATTCTTCGTCGAAGATCCCCACCCGGCGGTTTTCGATGTCGCGATGACGGATCCGAAGCGCGTGGCCGCGACGTTCGGCCTGGGACTCGAAAGTCCCAGCGGTCTCACATTTCATTTGTTCGGAGCGGAGCATCCCCTGGACGTGACCCAGCGTTACTATGCGCTCACCGGCTCTCCCCGACTGCCCGCTCCTTGGGGGCTCGGGCCGCTCGTATGGCGCGACGAGAATGACGACCAGACCCAATTCGAGGGCGATCTCACCGCCATGCGTACGCTCGATCTCGCGACGAGCGCGGTCTGGATCGACCGACCCTACGCCACCGGCGTGAACACGTTCGACTTCGATCCCGTGAAATTTCCATTTCCCGACGCGATGCTACAGCTCGCCCACGACCTCGGCTTCCGAGTGTCCCTGTGGCACACGCCGTATCTCGACGAGGCCGATCCGAGCACCCAGGCTCTCCGGGACGAGGCCGCCACGAATGGCTACTACCCGCCGACCCACGGCGTCTTGCTCAACAAGTGGGGAAAGCCCGTGGATCTGACCAACCCCAGCGCGATGACCTGGTGGAAGAGCCTCATCCAGAAGTACGTCGACATGGGCATCGAAGGCTTCAAGCTCGACTACGGCGAAGACATCGTGCCGGGCGTGTTCGGCGCCCGCAGCGTCTGGGAGTTTTCCGACGGCAGCGACGAGCGCACGATGCACTCGCAGTTTCAGCGCTTCTATCATCGTACCTACGCCGAGCTACTGCCGGACGAAGGGAACTTTCTCCTGTGCCGCGGCGGAACCTACGGCGACCAGGTCAGCGTGAGTGTCGTGTGGCCGGGCGATCTCGACGCGAGCTTCGCCAAGCATGGAGAGAAAGCCACCGACTCGGGAGGAGCCAGCTACAGCGCCGTGGGCGGACTTCCCGCCGCGCTGATAGCCGGGCTGACCCTCGGACCGAGTGGGTTTCCGTTTTTCGGCGCGGACACCGGAGGCTATCGACACTCGCCGCCGGACAAGGAGCTGTTCACCCGCTGGTTCCAGGTGACCGCGCTGTCCCCCGTGATGCAAATCGGCACGAGCGCCAACGACGTGGCCTGGGAGCCCACAGCGGCCAACGGCTTCGATCAAGAGATGCTCGACTGGTACCGCGAGTACACACGCCTGCACCTCCGCTTGTTCCCGTACATCTGGAGCTACGCAAAGCGCCTGGCGACCGACGGTCGACCGATCCAGCGCGCCCTTGGGCTCGCCTACCCCGAGCTCGGGGTGCATCCCGACGACACGTTCTTGCTCGGCGACTCGCTCCTGGTCGCACCCGTCGTCGAGCGGGGCCAGACCCAGCGCGAAGTGGTGCTTCCACCGGGGAAATGGCTCGATTACTGGACCGGCGCCAGCGAAGACGGCGATCGCACCATCACCACCAACGCGCCCCTTGGCGTCCTTCCCCTGTATCTCGCGGCGGGAGGGATTGTGCCGATGCTTCGGCCGACCATCGACACCATGAGCCCGACCACCGATCCTGCCACGGTCGACAGCTTCGCGACGACTCCCGGGATCCTCTGGGTTCGCGTAGCGCCCGGGCCGGAGTCGTCCTTCGCAGTGTACGACGGCACGGAGCTCAGTCAGAACGACGCCGGGACGACCCTCGAGCTCAGTACGAAGACGGGCAAGGTCTTCGATCAGGAGACCATGTTCGAAGTGATCGGTTTTGGTAGCGCTCCGGCGAGCGTGACAGATGGAGGCAGCGCTCTGTCGTCCCAGACCGATCTCGCCGCTCTCGAAGCCCTACCATCGGGCTGGGCGTTCGACGCGGCACTGGCTGGCGGTACGTTGTTCATCAAGGTGCCGGCCGGTGGCACCCACGCAGTTTCCGCCGCGCGCTGACTCACTCCGCCGGAAGGAAGACTTCTTCCTCTTCGGCTTCGATGGGAATGGGGATGGGGACCGGGACTCCGCCCTCGCTGATCAGGTTCGATCGCAGCACCTTCGCCGGTGGCTTGCGCAGGTCACGCACCAGTCCGACCAGAGAAAGGAGCCGGAGCACGTAATACGAGAGGTCGATTTCCCACCAGAAAAAGCCCTGATTTGCGCTGGCCTGGTAGTGATGATGGTTGTTGTGCCAGCCCTCGCCCATCGTCAAGAGCGCGAGCGCGAGAGAATTCTTGCTCGTGTCGGATGTCTGGTAGCGACGCCTTCCAAACACGTGGGAGAGCGAGTTGATGGTGAAGGTGCCGTGATAGAGCAGCACCGTCGACAGGAAGAAGCCCGTGAACAGGGCGCTCGGACCGCCCAGCAGGAGCACGATGCCGCCGAGGGCAACGGGCGGAAGCAGATGCCACCGATTCAGGAATCGAAGCTCGGGGTACTTGGCAAAATCCTTGATCTTGTCGGTCTGCGTCGCGTCGTACTTGTTGCAGATGATCCACAGCATGTGGCTCCACCAGAAACCACGACGGGGCGAATGAACGTCGAACTCGGTGTCGGAGTACTTGTGGTGATGGCGATGATGGGCCGCCCACCAAAGAGCGCCCTTTTGCGCGCAGGTCGCACCGCCAAGCGCCATCACGAACTGCATCCCGCGCCCGAGCTTGTACGTTCGGTGCGAGAAGTAGCGGTGGTAGCCGGCGGTGATGAAGAACATGCGCACGTAGAAGAGCCCGATGCACAACAGCACGTCCCCGAGGCGAACTCCGGTCCAGATGGCACCGAGGGGCATCAAGTGCATGAGGATGAACGGGATGGACTTGATCGTGTCCACATGCTCGTCCGGGCCTCTCTCGAGTCGACCGAAACCGTCTTCCATGCCTTTCTTGTACGAGGCGCCACGTCAGGGCGTGGCCACAGTACTGTCAGGATTTCCTGACAAAGGTCGGTGACTTGGACGCAGTGCGCCAAGGGGCCTTTCGTTTCTGCAATACGAAAATCCGACAAACCTGCGAAATTCCGGCCAGTGCGAGGCCCGTCGAGGCGCGCTAGGTTCCAGGCCGCATGACGCGCGCCGCCTTGTGCCTATCGTTCGGTCTGGCCCTGACCGCCTGCAGCCGCTCGGAGACTGCTCCGCGAGCCGAGACCAAAACCCTGCCCGTGAGCACGGGCGGAACCTGCGGCCCGGAAGGGGAAGCCACCTCGTGCCAGCACGAAGGCTCGTGCTCGGCTTGTGGATGTGGGCACGCGCACGGAGAAGGAGCCAGCGAAGCGTCATCCGGTCCCATTCTTCCGGTGGGACAGGCCAAGATCGGCGACCGCACGCGCTGCCTGGTGACGAACACGGTGTTTGTGGTGAAAGCCGATTCACCCGCCGTCGAGCACGCGGGAAAGAAATACTACTTTTGCTGTGAGGGCTGCGCGAAGCAGTTCCGAGAAGAGCCCCAGAAGTTTCTCGGCAGCTGATGAGCGTCCGCGTCGTCTGCACGGCACTCGCACTGAGCACGGTCTCGTTATCGCTCGCGCGTTCGGCCGCCGCTTGCGCGGTCTGCGCTGCGGGTGACCCGACGCTGTCCCAGGCTGGATCGGAGCGGGCGTTTGCAGGGAGACTCCGACTATCAGCGGAGCTCCGGGTGGGAAGCTTACGTGTCGGGGAACACGGCGTCGACGAAGTCGAGTTACTGGAACAGCGACTCGATATCGTCACCACGTACGCCACGTCGCGCGAGCTGGCCTTCACCTTGCTCTTGCCGACGCTGCGCCGGCGTGTGACCTGGCGACAATCCGTCTCGGAACGCTACTTCGGGCCAGGAGACGCAGAGCTGAGGAGCAAGGTAACGGTTTGGCGTTCCGAGGACTCGCACCGCGAGGCGGCGATCCTGATGGGCCTGAAGGTTCCCACCGCCCTCGAGCAGAAGACGCCTGCCGGCGAGCGATTGCCAGTCGATCTTCAGCCCGGCACTGGCGCTCTTTCTCCGCTGCTCGGAGCTTTCTATTTCACACGCAGCGACATCTGGTCCGGCAGCACGAGTGCGTTCGTCTACGTTCCGGTCCCCGTCAAAGAGGACGCTCACAGCGCGACTGCCTGGCGAGCAAATGCTACTTTGCAATGTCAACCCAGCCGATCCTTCGCCTCTCGGCTCGGCGTCGTCGCTCGCATCGACGGAAGCTCGGAAACCGATGGTTCGACGGACGAAAATTCTGGTGGTTTCGTCGGCTACGTCTCGACGGAGATCGTCGTGAGCCCGGTGACGGACCTTCTGATCACCGCGGGCGCATACCACCCGGCTCTGCAAGTGTTGCGTGGTCGTCACGTCGAAGGCACCGTCGCACTTTTGGGGCTCACACTCGATTTGTGAGCGGACTGGACTCTCCCGGCTGCGAGTGCAAAAATGACGTCCTCTTTGGGGAGATGAGATGAACCACTTGCGCTTCGGTCTTGGATTGATGTCCCTCGGCGCCATCGCGATGGCTTGCAGCTCGTCGGGCGGCGGGAGCGGCGCGGCCCCCTGCGACGACGCGGGCCTGTGCCAAAACGGCCTCGTTTGTCAGAATGGATATTGCCTCGCAGTCGAAGCCGGCACCGGCGGCGCTGGTGGTGGGTTCGGCGGCCTCGGTGGCAGCGGAGCGACGAGCGGTGGGGGAAGCGGGGGACTCGGCGCGACGGGCGGGCTCGGCGGATCGAGCGGCGTTGGCGCCAGCGGCGGCGTTGCGGGAACCGGAGGATTCGGTGCGACCGGAGGATTTGGCGCGACCGGAGGAACTGGCGCGACCGGAGGATTTGGCGCGACCGGAGGATTTGGCGCGACCGGAGGATTTGGCGCGACCGGAGGAACCGGCGCGACCGGAGGAACCGGCGCGACCGGAGGAACCGGAGGTTCCGGTGGCTCGACCGGCACCTGGACGTGCTCGGCCACGTACTACGGCGGAGGAGACGGGTGTGACTGCGGTTGCGGGATCGTCGATCCAGACTGCGCGAGCCCCAACGCGTCATCGTGCCTGTACTGCGACGACTCCGGCTCCTGCAATACGCAGTCCTGCCCGGGCTCGATCAACCCGACGAACAACGCGACCTGCCTCTGATCAGCCGGTCGCTTGGGCCACGCGCCCGTGGTTTGGCGGTGCGGGTGGCTCGGTGTTGATGCGCCCCGGTTCCGCGGGATCGTAGGCCAGGTTCGGCTGCAAATACCGCTCCGCTTGCTCGACCGAAATCGACTTGCGCCGGGCGTAATCCTCGACCTGGTCACGCCCGATCCGACCGACGTTGAAGTAACGCGCTGACGGGTGGGAAAAGTACAACCCGCTGACGCTGGCCGCCGGGATCATCATGAAGCTCTCGGTGAGGGAAACACCAATCTGGCTCGGCGTGAGAAGCTCGCACAGCGTTTCTTTTTCGCTGTGATCCGGACAGGCCGGATAGCCAAACGCAGGTCGGATCCCACGATAGCGCTCGTCGATGAGATCCTCGCTGGTGAGCTTCTCGCCCTTGCCGTAGCCCCATTCCCGTCGAGCGCGTTCGTGCAGATACTCCGCGAATGCCTCCGCGAGGCGATCGGCCAGGGCCTTGATCATGATGGCGTCGTAGTCGTCGTATTGCTTGGCGAAGTGATCCGAAGCTTCCTTTTCGCCGATTCCGGCCGTCACCGCAAAAGCGCCGATGTAGTCCTCGACTCCGGAGCCGAGGGGCGCCACGAAGTCCGCGAGGGATCGGCACGGTCCATCGTCGTGTTTGACCTGCTGGCGGAGCATGGAGAAGCGGTGGATTTCCTGGGAGCGCTCGGCGTCCAGAAGCACGATGTCGTCGCCGTCACTCGCTGCCGGCCAAAAGCCGTACACCGCGTTGGCGCGCAGCATCTTACCCGCCACGATCCTGTGAAGGAGATCTTGAGCGTTGTCGTACAGCTCCCGCGCGACCGGACCGTACTGCTTGTCATCCAGCACGGACGGGAACTTCCCCGGCAATTCCCACGCCGAGAAGAAGAACGACCAATCGATGTAGCGGGCAATCTCCCCGAGAGGCTGATCGAGCATCAAACGCGTGCCAATACGCTTCGGAATTGGCACTTCACCGAATTCGAGCTTCGCGCGTTTCGCGCGGGCCTCCGCGATGGGGATGAGGGGCTTCTTTTGCTGCCCGGCGTGGGCCTGGCGCAGTCGCTCCTGGTCGGCCCGAGCTTCGGCAGCCAGGGTTACCTTCTTTTCGGCGTCGAGTAACGACGCCACGACGTTCACCGCCCGCGATGCATCGAGCACGTGGATCACCGGGTGGTCATAGGCCGGGGCGATCTTCACCGCGGTGTGCTGGCGACTGGTGGTTGCGCCTCCGATGAGCAGCGGAACCTCGAAGTTCCTGCGCTTCATCTCCCGGGCCACGTTGACCATTTCGTCCAGGCTCGGCGTGATCAAACCGGAGAGACCGATGAGATCGGCTTGTTCGGCGATGGCGGCGTCGAGGATTTTTGAGCGGGAACCATCACGCCGAGATCCACGACGTCGTAGTTGTTGCAGCCGAGGACCACGCCCACGATGTTCTTTCCGATGTCGTGTACATCGCCCTTGACCGTCGCCATCACGATCTTGCCGTTCTTGCTCTTGGAGCCGGTTTTTAGCTTCTCCTCCTCCATGAACGGCTCGAGATACGCGACGCCACGCTTCATGACCCGCGCGCTCTTCACCACCTGGGGCAGGAACATCTTGCCGGCGCCGAACAGGTCGCCGACGACCTGCATCCCGCTCATCATCGGCCCTTCGATCACGAGCAGCGGTCGTCCGAGCTTTTGCCGGGCCTCTTCGACGTCGGCCTCGATGTGCTCCACGACGCCGTGGACCAGCGCATAGGAGATCCGCTCTTCCACGGTCTTTTCCCGCCAAGCGAGATCCTGTTCCTTCTTCTTGCCGCTCCCGCGCACGGTCTCTGCGAATTCGACCATGCGCTCCGTGGCGTCGGTCCGTCGATCGAAGAGCACGTCCTCGACGCGCTCCAGAAGGTCCTTCGGGATGTCCTCGTACACCACGAGCTGTCCGGCGTTGACGATGCCCATGTCCATGCCGGCGCGGATGGCATGATACAGAAACGCCGAGTGGAACGCTTCGCGCACCGGATCGTTCCCGCGGAACGAAAACGACAGGTTGCTGACTCCGCCACTGATCTTGGCGCCCTCGAGGTTCTCTTTGATGAGCCGCACGGCCTCGATGTAGTTGATCGCGAAGCGGTTGTGCCCGTCGATGCCCGTTGCGACGGCGAAGATGTTCGGATCGAAGATGATGTCGTAGGGGGAAAATCCCGCTTGCTCGACCAAGAGCCGGTGGGCGCGCTCGCAAATCGCGAACTTCTGCTCCTTGCTTTCGGCCTGGCCCTGCTCGTCGAAGGCCATCACCACCACGCCCGCGCCGTAGCGCTGGACCTTCTTCGCTCTCTCGAGAAACTCCGGCTCACCTTCCTTCAAGCTGATGGAGTTGACGACGCATTTCCCCTGCACGCATTTCAACCCGGCTTCCAGCACGCTCCACTTGCTCGAGTCGACCATGATGGGCACTCGCGAGATGTCGGGCTCGCTGGCGATCAGGTTCAAAAACAGCGTCATCGCCGCTTCGGAATCCAACATGCCCTCGTCCATGTTCACGTCGATGATGTTGGCTCCGCTCCGCACCTGCTCGGCGGCGACTTCGAGGGCCTTGTTGTAGTCGCCGGCCTTGATCAAGTTGGCGAAACGACGGCTTCCGGTCACGTTCGTGCGCTCACCGACCATGATGAAGTTCGAGTCCGCGCCGATCGTGAGCGTCTCGAGCCCCGAGTAGCACGTTCTTGCGACCACTTCGGGAATCGTGCGGGGCTCGATCCCTTTCACCTTGTCGGCAATCGCACGAATGTGCTCCGGGGTCGTGCCGCAGCAGCCCCCCACCACGTTGACGAGTCCCGCCTGGGCGAACTCTTGGAGGAACCCCGACGTGTCTTCGGGCTTTTCGTCGTACTCACCAAACGCGTTGGGAAGGCCCGCGTTCGGGTAACAAGTGACGAGCACCGGCGCGATGCGGGACAGCTCGGCGATGTAGGGCCGCATCTCCTGGGCGCCGAGAGCGCAGTTGACCCCCACGCTGAGGGGGCGACCGTGCGCGACACTGGTCCAGAACGCGTCCACCGTCTGGCCGCTGAGGGTTCGCCCGCTCTTGTCCGTAATCGTGACGCTGAGCAAAATGGGTAGCTCGATGGCCTTCTCATCGAAGACATCCCAGATGGCGTTCAGGCACGCCTTGGCATTCAGGGTGTCGAAAATCGTCTCGATCAGCAGCAAGTCCGAGCCGCCGTCGACGAGCCCTCGCACCTGATCCGCGTACGCGGCGCGGACCTCGTCGTAGCTCACGGCGCGGAAGCCCGGCTCGTTCACCCGGGGCGACAGGCTCAAGGCGCGATTCATCGGTCCGATGGCGCCCGCCACGAAACGCGGCTGGGTCGGCGTCTTGTCACTCTGGCGAAGCGTGAGCTCCTTCGCGATGCGCGCCGCTTCGAGATTCAGCTCGTAGGCGATGGACTGGAGATCGTAGTCCGCCTGGGAAATTGCCTGGGAGCTGAACGTGTTGGTTTCGATGATGTCGGCGCCGGCATCCAGGTACGCCTGATGAATCGCCTTCTGAACGTCCGGACGCGTGAGAACGATGAGGTCGTTGTTGCCTTTGAGATCTTTCGGGTGATCTTCGAATCGCTTCCCACGAAAGTCCGCTTCTTCGAGATTGTAGCCCTGGATGGCAGTGCCCATCGCGCCGTCGAGCACCAGGACGCGCTCGCGACAAAGCTTTCGGATCTGATCGGCAACATTCGGTTCAGACATGATTCTTTCTTCCGTTCGTAGCGCGCTTCTCTGCAAAGGCGGTAACCACCTCGAAGTACGGCTTCTTCCGCTCTCGAGAGGTGATCCCGACTTCGCTCACGACAAGGCCGGAGGACTCGAGGAGGCGCCGGAGCGCTTTGGGCTCGAACCCAGGGTGAACGTGACCATACGCTTCGGTCACTTCCGAGTGCGAATGTGCCGCCAACGTCACCAGGGCAAGCGTCCCGCACGATCGCAATACTCGGGTCGCTTCGCTCAGGGCGAGGCGAGGCTCCGGAGCGTACGAGAGGGTGTTGAGCAGGAGCACTTGATCGAAGGACTCGGACGCGAACGGCAACTCCTGCATGTCGCCCAGGGTCACCCGGACGTTGCCAAGCTTTCCGAGTCGGCGTTTCGCAGCTTCGATCATGCGCTCGCTACGGTCGAGCAGCGTGATGCTCTTGGCGCGAGGAGCCAGGAGCGCTGCGATGGCACCGTCGCCCGAACCCACGTCGAGCACGTCGCCGAGCTTCACGAATCCGAGAAGCCCCCGCGCCGTGGCCTCCCAGGTTCGGCCGGGCGAGTAGTGACGCTCCATCTCGCCCGCAATCGAGTCGGGCCAGGAGCTTCCACCCTTGGCTGCCCGCTTGAGCTTTTCGCACCGCGCGCGATCGGCTTCGAGCAGCGCGTCGGACACCTGGGATTCGACGAGCTCCCATACCCGGCGGGCCGCCTCCGGCATCGCGCCATCGTTCACGGCGTAGAACGTGGAGGCGCCCGCCTTGCGATCTCCTGAGCAACCCGGCGTCTCGAAGTCGGCCGAGGTGAGTCGACACCCGGGACTGCGGAAGCTCGGTGATCGCGGTGAGCTCGGCCACGCTGAGCTCGTCTTTGGCGAGCAAAGCCATCAGGCGAACGCGGGTCGCGTCCCCAAAAACGTGCAGAAGCTCGACCGTCGAGTCGACGGTGGCGTGATATCCGTTCATCAGGATGGCCGGATAGTTCTATCGCCGGGCAGGAAAGGCGTCAAGTCCCCATGGTATGACGCGGAAAAGCAATGCGGGCGCTGGCAGCCTCCTTCGGGCTTTCGGCCTTCCTCGCCGCCTCCGTTTGCCTCGCCGGAAACGAGGACTCGTTCCTGTTCGGCGACCAGGCATCGATGACCGGTGGAGCGGTCACCTCGTCGATTCGGGACACGGCCGCCATTTGGTACAACCCCGCCGGCCTCGGAAACAATCGGCGCGGTCGCCTGGAGCTCAGCGGGACGGCGTTCACACTGCGCTACCGCCAGATCGACAACGGGCTGGTTCTCGATTTGCCCGACGAGCGGGTGAACCGCTCGATTCGCAGCCGTGAGCTCTACGTCGTGCCGACGTTGCTCGTAGCGGCGCGCGAAGTCAGCGATGGCGTCAGCGTGGGACTCGGTCTCTTCGTGACCGAGCAGGATCTCTTCGACTTCGAAACAACCGTGCAAACGACCGATTCTCGGATCGATCTGGATCTGGCGGGTGCACTCAGTGGAACGCTGATTCGATATGAAGCCGGACCGGGAGTGGGCTGGCAGGTGACTCCGCGGCTTCGCCTCGGCGCGAGCCTCTTTGCCGTCTACGAAAACTACCACGAGTTTCGCAAGCTCTTCGCCGACGCGACGATGACGGGAACCTACGAGTCCACGTTCTTCCAACGCCTGGTGGATGCGAAGTCCACGCGCATCGGATCGGAGCTGGTCCTGGGCGCACAATACGACGCCGGAGACGGGTGGGAATTCGGTATCGCCGTCCGGTCGCCGCGTTGGGTGTTCTTCGAGCGCGCAGAAACCGACAACTCGACGGCCCTCATTTCCCAGAGCCCGACGGCTCCAGCGGTGGCGTTTTCCAGCGTCGATCACACGCCGATCGGCGCCGAAGGCACGGGACTCACTCGCCCGCCCCGCATCCACGCCGGCGCGTCCAAACGCCTGGGCCCCGTGGAGCTTTCGGCGGAGCTCGAGGTCCGCCCCAAAGCATTCGGAGGCCCGCTGGCGGAACGATCGGTCGTCAACGGGCGGTCGGGCCTGCTCTGGTACGCGGGACGGAACACGCTGCTCGGGATCGGCGTTTTCAGCGATCGCAGCGGGGCTGCGCGACCGGCGGTATTTCCGGACAGTCGGGTCGACTACTACGGGCTATCGACGGGCTGGAAGCAGAAGAACCTGGTGCGGCTCCACGATGGTGAGCAGGCCAGCACGTTGTCCTTCACCACCACGATCGCTGTTCGCTACGCTCTCGGGCTCGGGCAATCGACTCGCATCCGCTTCGACTTCCGCGATACGCCGGACACGGGAGTCGTGGGTCGAGTCGACGACGAACGGGTCGGGGTCGTGTATCACGAACTTTCGCTGTATCTCGGAACGGGATTCGAGTTCTGAGTCCGTCGGGGTATCCTCCGAGCCGTGAGGCGCTTGGCTTGGCTGAGTACGATGATCGTCGTCGCGTGCGCGGGTGGACCGCCCCCGACGCGACCGGCGACCACTCCGGTCATCGACAAGCCCGCGGTCCCCGACCCAACGAGCGAGCATGGCGAGATCGGAATCGATACCGAGCCCGGATCGCGCGAGATCGTGCAACGGCTCCGTGAGGCCGACGCCGAGGCGGATGCGGGGAAGCGCTTCTCCCAGAAAGAAACCAGCCTGAAAGCCATCCGCGCGCTCGCCGATCCTCGGGGCGCGGATGCTCTGTACGAATATGCCAGCGCCCCACGCCACACTGGGATCTCGAAGGGCGAGCTCATCCACTTCCGAACGCAAGCTGCGTTCGCGCTCGCAGAGCTCGGTGACGTGCGTGCGGCGGTCATCCTCGGGGAGCGACTGAAACAAGACCCGCTTCGGATTTACGACGCAGGAGATCCCAACCAGGCAGAGCTCCAGCGCTCCGACAACGAGCGGGTGGTGGCCGCTCGATTGATCGCAGATCTGGCCGAGCTTCACCCCGACCGCCTGGAGCAGCTCCGCCAGGCCACCGCCGAGGGCCTGGCGCACTGGATCGAAGAGCGCCCAGCGCCCCACTCGAACGCCCTCCGTGCCCGCGCGCGACTCGGGATCCGGGATGCTTCCGTGCTGCACCAGCTCGAGGACTGGTCCGATCCCAAGACGCTCCCCAAGCGGGGCCAGCAGCCACCCTTCCCCATGGAGCTCGAGATCGCAGAGTCCGCCCTGCGCTGGCTCGGTGCCTCGAAGGACCCCAAAGCCGCGAGTATCTTGAAAAAACAACTCGGGCGTCGCCCTCAACGCTTCGACGCCACCCTCAGCGGGCTCATGAGCAGCGGAAGCGCGGTTTTGGGAATGGGCCTTCGCGCGCTCGGCATGGGCGCCTCTCAGGGCCTCGCCGAGCTCGGTGATCCCCAGGCAATCCCGTCGCTGCTTCGATACGTCGATGAAGAGAAGGAAAACGAACAGAGCCGCGTCGAAGCCTGCCACGCCGTCGCGACGCTCCTGACGGACGCCCAGGCACCCGAGGTCGCCAAGCGCCTTTTGGCATTGCGCGCCCAGCAAAATGCGGGCGCGAGATTCCGTCTCGAATGCCTGGTCTCCGGGCTCGCGATCCAGAGCGTCGATCCCCTCGGCGCGCCGCTGCTGGGGCTCCTGACCAACGGCGTGGAGCCATCCATTCGTCTGGTGGCTGCCATCGCTCTGGGACGGCGCGGCCTGGATCGAGCTACCGAGCAAGCGCTCATGGACAAGCTCGGTCCCGACGCGACGGAAGCACCGATCGCCTTGTTGCTCGGCGGCTCACCGGACGCGGTAGCTCGAGTCGCAACGCTCGCGGCGAGCTCCGATGACGCGTGGGTCGCGCAGGTGAGCGACAACTTCCGGAGCTCGATCGACGCCGTCCACGCCGCGGATCTGCAGCGAGGGCACCTGTTTCGTTGGGTCGAAAACGCTCGCCGACTCGCCGGCGCCCAGCGGAGGAAGCAAGCCCTCACGTTCGCGGAGGACTGCCTGCGGGACAGAATTGCCGACGCGCCGTTCGACAGCGGTCCCGGCACCCTCACCCTCGTGGTGCTCCGCGGTCGGCTCCTGGCGATCGCCCGAAAAGCCGGTCCCGACGCGAAGCACGCAGTGGAAACGCTGGAGCTTCTGCGGGAGAGGGGCGTGCTCCTGGCGCTCGGGGAGCGATCCGATGAAACCGGCGCGCTTTGTCGCGCTGCGCTCGCGCGGCTACCCGCGCCGGCCGCGGATCGGTAGCATCGACGGGTGAGCTCTCGGGTCATCGTCACCATCGGCCACTCCTGGCGAAGCCTCGACGACTTCGTGCGGCTCTTGCGCCGGGAAAAGATCGCGACCCTGATCGACGTTCGCCGATTCGCGGGCTCGAAGCGTCATCCCCACTTCGCCTCGCGGGCGCTGGGCGATTCGCTACTGTTCGAAGGCGTTGGCTACTTCCACGAACCGGACCTCGGCGGAATGCGCAAGAGCGTTCCAGGTTCCGTCAACGATGCGCTCGACGACACATTTCGCGGTTACGCCGATCACATGGCCACACCGGCGTTTCGCACCGCATTCGACCGCGTGGCACGCCTGGCGGGCCGCGAGCTCGTCGCCTTGATGTGCGCCGAAGCGGATCCGGAGCGCTGTCACCGTCGCTATCTCGCCGATGCCTTTTCCGTTGCTGGCTTTCAGGTGCGTCACGTGCTCGACGAAGGGACGCGCCCCCACGCCGTGCATGTTGCGCTCACGCGACGCGACGGGACCCTGGTGTACAAGCGACGCGGTCAGCTCGAGCTGTTCCGCTGACGCTCCGAACGGTCGAGTCTCACTCTTTGGTTGGGGCCGGAGTCGCTCCGCCCTCTTGCGCCGGAGGCGTCCAGCCCGCGGGGGGCGTCCAGCCGGCGGGAGGTTGCCACCCAGGAGGCGGCTGGAAGCCGGGCGGAAACTGCAAGCCACCGGGCTGACCGGGCTGCGCGCCCGGCTGACCGGGAGCGGCTCCCGGCGGCGGTGCTTGTTGGGGTGGCGGCTGCGCAGCGGGCGGCGGGCCCTGTTGTGGAGGCGGCTGATTTCTCGGCGGCGCTTCCTGAACCAAACAACCCTGGGCGAGGGCGCCAGTCACCAACGCGGCGGCAAGAAACTTCTCACGATCGATTTTCATCACTCATTGCTCCCCGAAGCGCGCACGACACGCCGCGCTTGCGACTTCTGCATCGTCGAACTCGAGCACTCGGTCGACGATGGTTTGCGTCCTCTCGTGACCCTTCCCGGCAATCACCACGATATCACCCAGTCTTGCCTCTTCAATCGCTCGCGTGATGGCGCGGGCCCGGTCTGGATCCAGCTCGAAAACCACTTGCCTACCCTGCGTTGTACGACCGCCTCTGGCGGGGTCTTCCTCCGGAGAAATCAGAGTGGTTTTTGCCCCACGAAGTATGTCCTCCGCGATGGCCTCCGGGCTTTCGTAGCGTGGGTTGTCGGCGGTCACGACGAACCAATCCGCACGCTCGGCTGCGACCCGTCCCATCTCGGGTCGCTTTCCGGGATCGGAATCCCCTCCGCATCCGAATACCAAAAGCACGCGTCCGCCCGCGGCGAGGTTCCTTGCTTGATCGAGAGTGCGAGAGAGCGCGTCCGGTGTGTGAGCGTAATCCACCACCACGAACGGGTTTCGCCAGACGGGTTCGAAGCGGCCACTCGTTCCCGAAAACTCCCGAAGCCCGACAGCGATGTTCTCCGGAGAGTACCCGAGCGCGTGAGCTCCGAGCGCCGCGGCGAGTGCGTTGTCGACGTTGACCTCACCAATGACCTGGAGCACGAGCTCGCTCCCGAGAAATCCTGGATCGAGCTCGATACGCGTCTCGGTTCGGGTCACCGAGCTCGAACGAGCACGGAGCTCGAGGGGGAGGTCCCGACATTCCTCGGGGACGTTGGCTCTCGCTGCACAGAAAGCCATGCGCCGCGCGGAAGCAGGCGTCACTTCGGAAAGCAATGCGCTCGCCGGGTCGGCGGCGTTGAACACCGCAGTCCCCCCCCTCACGAGCTGCATGAACAGCTGTGCCTTGGCGGCCAAGTAGTGCTCGGCATCTCCGTGATAGTCGAGGTGATCCCGCGACAGGTTCGTGAACACCGCCACCCGCGCCGGCCACACCTGCGCAAACCCGTTGGCCAGAGCCCGTGAAGTGGTTTCCAGCGCGAGGGTGCGCACCCGAGCGGCCTTTGCGGCTTCGATTCCCAGCGCAAATGCTTCGGTGGTCGAACCTTCGGCGATGAGCTCGCCATTCACCCACGCTCCGAGGGTGGTGATGCGGGCCGAAGGCTCTCCCGCCGCACGCACGATGGACTCCAGCATCCCCGTGGTGGTCGTCTTGCCGTTGGTGCCAGTTACCGCCACGGTCTCGAAGGCGGCATGTAGCTCGCGACGGATCTCGGTCATGTAAACGAAGGCGCGGGGTGGCTATCGGCGGTCTTGATGGCCTCGCTGAGGTCGTCGTTCGTGCGCAGACACGAGTAGCAGTCGCCCATCCGCAAGAACCCGCAACCACGACGCACCGTGAGGGCGCGGAGCTTGCTGAGCGATCGCGCATCAGCGCTGGCGCGCGCCCGGGACATCACGCCACGCAATTCCGTGCACCCGCGGCTCTTGCTCAGATCGAGCGCCACCAGCAGCGCCGGCGAAGCCTTGGCACGGATGTTACTCCCGTCCACGTAGGTCTTGGCGATCTTGTTGACGTCGGCGGCGTCCTTGTTCGAGCGCGTGGTCGAATACACGTCGTAGGCGATATCGGCTCCCGTCGCACCGAGCGCCGCAAGCGCGAGATCGAGGGCTCTGGCGGTATGCTTTGCATCGAGCGCGAGGCGGCGAACGTCCAGGATGAGGGGTCGATCTTTGGCGAGCCCGGGCTCGAGCGCGAGCGCCTTCTTGAACGCCCCGAGGCTCGCGTCCCCGAGGGACAGCTTCGCGTATCCGCGTCCCAGTGCTCGCCATTCCGCGGCGCTGCGGCTCGCCTCCGGCCGCGAGTTCAACGTGTTCAGGGCATTGCGATCCCCCGCCTCGGCGAGGGCCAGATCGACCGGCGGCCCTTCAGCGGTCGTCCCGCCAGCCAGCGTACTGCCGGACGGGGATGGGGACGGGCCCGAGACGCTGGAAAGAACCAAAACTCCGATCACCGCACCCGCGAGCACGAGCATCACGGCGCCGGTCAGTGCGAGGGCCCAAACCGGGACGGGTTGCCCGCCGAGGTCGAGGTTCTTCGCCAAGATCGGCGCACGGTCGAAGATGCTGGAAACGAGCGTCGAAGGGGCTCGCGCCAGAGTGCGGGCTTGCACGCGCGCCAGGTCGGGACTCGCCACGCTGAGAACGGTGTCGGAATACTGAACGCTCTTGGCGGCTGCACTCGCGGGCGCACTCATGGGCGAAGGCGTGAGTGCTTGTCCGGACGAGAACGGTCCCGACGCGATGGGCCGGAGCTCGTCGATGCGACGTACGACCTCGGCCGCGGTCTGCACGCGTGCATCGGGGTCTTTGGCGAGCAGTTGCATTACCAGCGCCCCGACTCCGGGGCTCGAGGTTTTGGGGCAGCGGAGCGGGATCCATCGTCATCTGGCGGGTGAGCACCACGACCATGTCGTTGTCCGCAAAGGGACGTCGTGCCGCTGAGCATCTCGTACAAGATGATCCCCAGCGTGTAGAGGTCGGCGCGCAACGTCGACCGGAGTGCCGGCGGCTTGTTCCGGCGCCATGTACTCCGGCGTGCCGAATACCGTGCCCGCCTGGGTGAGCCCGGCCTGGGCATCGCCAAGCTCGATTTTTGCGATGCCGAAGTCCAGGACCTTCGCGATGGGCGGTTCCTGATCCTTTTGCACCAGCATGACGTTGTCGGGCTTGAGATCGCGGTGAACGATCCCTGCAGCATGCGCCGCATCGAGCGCGGAGGCGATTTGACGCCCGATGTGAAGTGCCAGCTCCGGCGACAGCGGTCCCCGCGCCGAGAAGCTCCCGGAGGCTCTCGCCCTCGACGTACTCGAGCACGAGATAAAACGACCCGTTGTCGAGCCGACCGAAGTCTTTCGCCGTGACCACGTTGGGGTGCTCGATGCGGGCCGCGGCCACCGCTTCCCGTTCGAACCGAGCCACGACCTCGGGCAAGTAGGTGAGCTCGCGGTGGAGGATCTTCAAGGCCACCGCTTTGCGCATGAGCACGTGCTCTGCCCGATACACGACGCCCATCCCGCCGGCACCGAGCTGTTCGATGATTCGATAGCGATCCGCCACGATGATCCCCGATGCGGGTCGGTTCGTCGTCCGAGCCGTCCGCCTCGTTACTCTTCGGATCCGCTTCCGGAATCGAAGGCGGGCGCTGCGCCCCAAGCGACACTGGGGACGCCTCCGGGAAGCTGGGTCGCCGGTCGGTTCAGAGCGAGGGGAGTCTTGGACGGACTGGACGCGCTGCATGGTCGAGAGCGGCGGCGGTTCGCCGGGCGTCGTGATGGACGGCGGCTCGCCCGGCTCCGTCTGGCCAGGCGATCCGGAATGGTGTTTCGGCAGCGGGCTCTTCAACTGAGGCCCCATTTTCGCGGGCGACCGTGCCGGCGTCGAGGGCTCATCGCTCTCTCCGGCCGGGGAGCTGGCGGACGACGCCCGAAGGACCCGCGGATACGCCTCGATGCAGCACGATCCGGCCTCCGGCCTCGTGGCCGTGATGAAACGCATCGGATCGCGAACCAACGCCATATCGAGCCCAGCGCACCCGGGGATGCCGCTGGCGGAAGTACTGTTTGAGATCGCGTCCCCCACCCAGACCAGACCTTCCTTTTGATGCGCGCGTCGTTCTCTTTCGAGCTTCAGACGAAACCCGGTCATGACTCCGGCAATGAACGTCCGCCGCTCGGCGTTCTTGGTGAGGCCCCGGCGCTTCTTGTAGTCGACCCAAAGCCGGTCCGCCGTGTGGGTCAGAAACGCGTAGGCGTACTCGGCGAGCTCCAGGTTCTCGGGCGAGCCACACACCTCCAGAACGGTGCCTCGCTTGCCCTCGAGCGGGCGCCACACGGGCACCCAGATGACCTCCACGAAGAAGAAGTTCATGATGATCATGCCGAGAATGCGCAGCGGCTCACTCACCCGTCCGGTGGGCTGTCCCAGGTGTCGAAACGAGTACACCGCGCCCGGGCGCGTCACGGCTTCGACGTTGTACTTCAGCATCAAACGCTGAGCTGCGAGCATCGCTGCGTGGGCTTCGTGCTCGTTGGGACTTTCCGCCAGAGCCAGGAGTCGGGAGATGCGCTCGAGCAACTTCGTATCGCCCGCGCTCCGCTGCCTTGCATCGGGAATGCCGGTTGCGCTCGCGTCGATGCCTCGATCTCCACACACGGCGCGAAACGCTGGCCCGTGAGAGGACTCGTCCCGCTCCCCGAGCACTTCGTCCACGAATTGGTGGGCCATCTCGTGCTTGAGCACTTCGATGAGCACCCCCCAGCCGTGTGCGAGGAGCAACTGCCGCGAGAGCTCGAGACTGCGCGTATCACCCACCCAACGACCCAGACGAGATTCGGAATCAGTGAGACAAAACACGGGGCGCCGCAAGACTTCGCGGAAGTGCGCGGCATTGAGCTCGTCGTACGCGGATCGCAACGCCCGAATCAGAGCGCGCTCCAGGTCGACGCTCAATCTCTCGACCAGCTCGGAAGAGCTCAAGCTCATGTCCATCGCACGCTATCACCGTGCGCGTGGGTCGCAATCAGTCCTGGAGCGTGCAGCTGACGCGAGCGTGGAACGTGGACGCCGGCGAGCCGCGAAACGTGACGACATCCTGAGACTCTCCCGGCCCGAGAGAGAGGTCGATGGGATCGGGATTGACGTCCGTGCTCACCCGACAGGCCGCCGATTGCTCACAGCCGCTGTCGAGCGTCACCACGTGGTCGTAACCTGCCCCGCTGTAGATGGCTGCTAGCCCGGACGCTGATGCACGGGGGAAACTCGGGCTTCGTTTCGCCACCGTCGCTCGTCCTGGCGCCCAGGAGCGCCATTCCGAGCGCGAGGATCGGGAGGGAGCGCATGAGGCAACCATGGGGCCGAGCCGAACGGTCTGCCAAGTTTGTGAGACCGATGGTTTTGCAGCGGGCAAAGTGGCATGCTGCCCCGCTCTCATGGCAGACGACGACTTCGCTTCGATGTTCCAGGCTGTACCCGCCGAAAGCCGCGCTCGTCGCTTGCGGGACGGCGAAGTGGTCGAAGGCACCGTCAGCCAGATCGGCGGCGACAGCGTGTTCGTGGATGTTGGGAGCACGAAAGATGCAAGGATCCCCAGCTCCCAGCTCACCAGCCGTGAGGGCGAGCTACTCCGTGAAAGTCGGAGACCGGATTCGGGCAACGGTGGTCGACGCGAGCCCGGAAGTGGTGGAGCTCGCGGTGTCCCTCGGACGCGGCGTCGCGGATGCGGCGGAGCTCCAAGTTGCTCAGGAAACCGGAATGCCGATCACCGGCAAAGTGGTCAAAGCGGTCAAGGCCGGCCTCGAAGTCGACGTGAGTGGCGTCCGAGCTTTCTGTCCTGCGTCGCAGATCGATCTCGGCTTCGTCAAAGAGCTCGACGTGTACACCGGTCAGACGATGGAATTCAAGGTGCTGGAGGTACGTGACGGCGGACGCTCCGTGGTGGTTTCCCGGCGCGCCTTGCTGGAAGAGCAGCGCCGAGAACGCGAAGCAACCATGGGCGAATCTCTGCGTGCCCGGTACGGACGTCCGCGGCACGGTGGCTTCGCTCAATCGTCATGGTGTGGTCGTGGACATCGGCGGCATCGACGGGTTCATTCACATCTCCGAGCTTTCCCACAAGCGAGTGGAGCGCGCGGAAGACGTGGTGAACGTCGGTGACCAAGTCGAGGTCCGAGTGATCGGTGTGGAGCGAAACGAAAAAGGGGTTCGTGTTCGGCTCTCGATGAAGGCGCGGGTCGATGCTCCAGACGCCCCGGCTGCCCCCGCACCGGACGAAGTACTGACGGCCACGGTACTGCGCACGGCGTCGAGCGGCGTCGTGGTGAGCACACCCAAAGGCGAAGGTCTGATTCCGCTCCGGGAGCTCGGCCTTCCCACCGGCGGCGATCATCGACGGGCCTATCCCGTGGGTAAGACGTTCGATGTCGTCGTCTTCGATCGCGACGGGCGAGGCCGCACCCGGTTTTCCGCGGTCGGGGTGGCGCGGGTCGAAGAGCGTCGCAACGTGAAGGAGTTTGCCTCGTCCCAGCAGGGGCTCGGAAGCCTCGGCGATCTGCTGCGGGAAAAGCTCGGCCTGCCGGAGCCACCGCCGGAGCCAGCTACTCGGCCCGAGCCCGCTCTGACCAAAGCCAGGCCCTCACCGCCCGAGGTCGACTCACCACAGGTCAGCTCACCAAGCGTCGCCGAGGCGAAGATCGTCAGCGACGCTACGTCGTCCGGTCCTCCATCGTCCCGACGTCCGGATCCTCCGGGTGTGGTGCGGCGGAAGCGTTGAGATGCGCGCGGTCCGCTGTCACGAGCTCGTCGGTCCGAGCGGTCTTCGCGTCGACGAGATCGAGCCTCCCGACGCCGGGCGCGGGCGAGATCGCAATCGATGTCCACGCGGCGGGGGTGAACTTTCCGGACGTTCTCCTGACGCGCGGCAAGTACCAATTTCAGCCGACCTTGCCCTTCAGCCCGGGGGGCGAAGCGTCTGGCGTCGTGTCGGCAGTGGGCGACGGAGTCAAACGCTTTCAGGTTGGCGATCGCGTTGCGGCGACCATGATATTCGGCGCGCTCGCCGAACGCGTGGTCGTTCCGGAGGCAGCGGCTTCGCGGGTTCCCGACGGGGTTTCGTACGCCCAAGCAGCCACGTTCCTCGTAACGTACGGGACGATGTACCACGCGTTCGTCGAACGCGCTTCGCTCGCCGCGGGGGAAACAGTCCTGGTTCTCGGTGCGGCGGGAGGCATCGGGCTGGCCGCCGTCGATCTAGCCAAGGCGCTCGGCGCACGGGTGATCGCCGCAGCGTCGTCACCGGAAAAGCTCGAGGTGTGCCGCGCTCTCGGTGCCGATCTTCTCATCGATTACTCGCGGGAAGATCTGAAAGAGCGTGCCAAGGCTCTCAGCAACGGTGGAGTCGACGTGGTGGTCGATCCAGTGGGCGGCCCGTATTCCGAAGCGGCGCTGCGTGCCACGGGTTGGAATGGTCGCTTCTTGGTCATCGGATTCACCGCTGGAGAGATCCCGAAGGTGCCGCTCAATCTGGTGCTCCTGAAGGGCTGTCAGATCGTCGGCGTGTTCTGGGGCATGGCGGTCGCGAAAGACCCCGAGAAAAATCAGCGGAACGTGGCTCACCTGTTCGGGCTCTTGGACCAGAAGACACTCCACGTGACGATCGACCAGACCTTCCCCCTCGAGCGCGCGCAGGATGCGATCGAGCGGGTCGCCCAGCGAGAGGCACAGGGCAAGATGGTCATCGTCGTCCGGGATTGATGGCGAGCGCCGCCAATCACGAACTTCTCGAGCTCAGCCGCTCACGCCCTGGAGTGCGCGGATGCGGCTTTCGATGGGGGGATGGGAGCGGAACAACGACAGGAACCCGCCCTTGCCGCCTCGAATGCCGAACGCCGCGACGGTCTGGGGAAGCTCGCTTTCTTGGTTCTCATCCAGCTGGCGCAGGGCGGAGATCATCTTCTGCGCTCCCACCAGGCGCGCGCTGCCCGCATCCGCACGGTATTCACGCCAGCGGCTGAACCACATCACGATGATGGTGGCCAGGACCCCGAGGAGGATCTCCAGCACGATCACCGTGACCCAGTAGCCAAGTCCGCGACCCCGGTTCTTGAAGACGGCCTTGTCGATGATGTTGCCAATGATGCGCGAGAAGAAGATGACGAAGGTGTTCAATACACCTTGAATCAACGCCAGCGTGACCATGTCGCCGTTGGCAGCATGGGAGACTTCGTGGGCCAGAACGGCTTCGACCTCGTCGCGTCCCATGCCATTGAGCAGCCCCGTGCTCACGGCAATCAGCGAGCTGTTCTTGGAAGCCCCCGTTGCGAACGCGTTGGGCGCGCCGTCGTACACCGCCACCTCGGGCATGCCGATGCCGGCTTGCTGCGCTTGGCGTCCGACCGTCGAGAGGAGCCAGTGCTCCATCTCATTTCGCGGTTGAGTGATGACCTGCGCCCCGGTGGCCATCTTGGCCAGCGGCTTCGAGAGCAAGAGCGAGATGGCCGACCCGCCAAACCCCCAGACGACTGAAACGATCGCAAGGGGGAGGTACGTGGTGTCGAACTTGCCGAGGAGCCCCGTCATCCGGAGCACCGTGAACACCACGCCGAGCAGAACCATCACGGCGAGGTTCGTGAGCAAGAAGAGGACGATTCGCTTCAGCAAGGGTCGATTCTCCGGCTGTGGGGATTCCTAATCAGGAAGCGGTCGAGTGTCGACCTCGAGCGCGGGCGGGGACGACGCGCCGCGCCAGATGGCCTCCGGAAGGCCCGAAGGAGGCACCCACCTTGACACCGCTCGGAACATGCGAGACCGAATGTGGCTCCCCAGGCGCCGGATCATGGCTTCGACCGATTCACTCCGCCGTCGGCCGACGAGCGCCGACCGGCCTCCTCTCGAACTCGCTGAGCTCTTGCGAGGGCGACGTCTGGTCGTTCTGGGCGGCACCGGGTTTCTGGGCAAGGTCTGGTGGACCTGGCTCCTCTCTCACTTCCCCGACCTCGGGCGCATTCATCTCGTGGTGCGTCCGCGTGGAGCGCAGAGCGCAGAAGATCGATTCTGGAACGACATCGTCACGAGCCAGTGTCTCGATCCGCTACGCGCTCAGCACGGCGATCAGTTCGAGCAATTCATGCGCGAGAAGGTAGTGCCCGTCGCCGGCGACGTCGTGCAACCGTTCTGCGGCCTCGCGGTCGATCTGCGTGATGAGATTCGTGGGTCCGTCGACGTAGTCGTCAATGCGTCCGGTGTGGTCGACTTCGACCCGCCTCTCGACGAAGCACTGGAGGTCAACGCCTTCGGAGTGCAAAACCTCGTCGCTCTGGCCAGGGACCTCGGCGACGTCCGGTTGCTCGCATACCAGCACCACGTACGTGGCCGGCTCGCGGACCGGTATCATCGAAGAGACCGATCCCCGCCTCCACCCGTTTCCCCGCGCCGCGGAGCTCGAGCGCGAGCATTGGGATCCCGACCGCGAGATCGCCGAATGCATGGACGTGATCGAGCAGGCTCGCCATCGCTCGAGCGACGCCTTCCGCCAGAGCCGGTTCTTGGACGAGGCCAAGAAGAACCTGCTGGGCCGCGGGGAGCCGGCCCGAGGGGTCGTCTTGGACACCGAAGTCGAGCGAGTGAAGCGGAAATTCGTCGAAGCGCGCCTCGCCGAAACCGGCATGGAGCGTGCGAAATTCTGGGGCTTTCCCAACACTTATACCTACACGAAAGCAATCGGCGAGCAGATCATTGCGTGCTCCGGGCTCGCGTTCACCATCGTTCGGCCCGCGATCGTCGAGAGCACCGTGAAGTTCCCGTTCCCGGGTTGGAACGAGGGCATCAACACCAGCGCTCCGCTCATCTACGCCCTTCGCGAAGGACAGACTCAGATCCCCGGTTCGGACAACTACCTCGACATGATCCCCTGCGACATGGTCGCCGGCGGCATGACCCTGGCCCTCGGGGAGCTGCTCGATGGAAGCGCGAAGGCCGTCTATCAGCTCGGTTCGAGCGACGCGAACCCGTGCACCATGCGTCGCTTCTTCGAGCTCAGCGGCCTCTACAAGCGGAAGTACTATCAGCGAACTGGGCGCGGGGGACCCGTTCTCTCGGCGCTGCAATCGCGATTCGAGGGATCGCCTCCTCAGCGGCGATCAGTTCACTCGCTTCGGTCCCCGCGCGATCGCGAGCGGCGCCCAGGCCGCGGCCAAGCTCCTGGGCCGAACCGCAAAAGGACCCGCCGCGCCCCTCTTGGCCCCCGCGGCGAAGCTACTCTCGGGGTTCGCGGATCAGCAGGAGAAGGTCGGCTCGGTCCTCGGCGCATTCATTCCGTTCACCGCCGAGTACGATTACGTCTTCCGCTGCGACAACACCCGAGCAGCCCTCGAGCGACTGAGCCCAGCCGAACGAGCCATCGTCCATTTTTCGCCGGAGAGCATCGACTGGCGACAGTGGTTCTTGGAAGTCCACGTTCCGGGCCTGGAAAAGTGGGTTTTTCCCGAGATCGAGGAGCGGATCAAGCGCCCGCGTCGAGCCCCCGAGCGTCACACGACGCTGCCCGCACTGCTCGACGAAATGGCGGAGCGCTACGACCTTGCCGTCGCGCTTCAGCGAACGGAAGCCGACGGGCTCACCCGCACGAGCTTCCGACAGTGGCGAGATTGCTCCCAGGCGTGCGCCGCGCGACTCGAAGCGCTGGGTGTCGAGCCCGGCGACCGCGTGATCGCTGGCAGGCGCGAATCACCCCGCCTGGCCCATCGCCTTCTTCGGCATCTTGATGGCCGACGCCTCGGTGGTTCCTGTCGACGCGAACGTCGACGCCGAGGTCGCCGAGAACTTGCTGGAGGCGAGCGGCGCGAAGGTGATCATCGCGGATCGCGAGGTGCGCCGCCGAGTGCACGGCGGAATCGATCGCGATGTCGCCTGGATCGATCTCTGGGAGTCGGCACGACCGGGACCGCCGATCGAGCGGAAGCACGACGCGCGCCCCGACGATCTCGCTTGTCTCGTGTACACCAGCGGAACCACCGGCACACCGAAGGGCGTGATGCTTTCCCACGTGAACCTGACGGCGCTGGTCGCCTCCCTCGCGCCCCTCTTCCCCCTCGGCAAAGGCGATCGCGTGCTCAGCGTTCTGCCGCTGCACCACACGTTCGAGCTCACGTGCGGCCTGTTGCTCCCGCTGTCGCGCGGGATCGCGCATCGTGTACCTGGACGAGCTGTACCGCCGAACGACTCGAATCCGGGCTGAAAGCGGGCCGAATCACGGCGATGATCGGCGTTCCCGCGTTGTGGCAAATGCTCGAGCGCCGGATCAGCGCGCGCGTGGCCGAGCATGGCCGATTTGCTTCCCACGTGTTCGACTTTGCGGTGGAGCTCAATCGAAGCCTCGGCAAGAGCGTTGGCATCGACGCCGGCAAGCTGCTCTTCGGACCGGTTCACGAGGGACTCGGCGGTCACCTTCGCTACCTGGTGAGCGGCGGGGCGGCGCTTCCAGAGCGGACGCACCATGCCTTCGCGGGCATGGGGCTGCACCTGGCCGAAGGCTATGGACTCACGGAAGCTGCGCCGGTGCATCACCGTGGCGCCAGCGGGACCACGAGCCAAGTCCGGCCATGTCGGCAAGCCAATTCCTGGAGTCGAAGTTCGCATCGATCGACCGAACGCCGATGGCGTCGGAGAGGTGCTAGCGCGCGGACCCAACGTGATGCTCGGCTACCGTGGCGATGCGGAGAGCACGAGCCGCAGCATCGATCGCGACGGCTGGCTCCGCACCGGCGATCTCGGCAAGATCGATCGACGCGGCCAGCTGGTGATCGTCGGCCGGGCAAAGGACGTGATCGTTTCCTCGAGCGGCGAGAACGTCTACCCGGACGACGTCGAAGCCAAGCTCGGCGAGATCTCGCTATCTCTCCGAGTACGCGATCGTCGGAGTCGAACGATCCTCGCGGCGGGGAGCGAGTCGCGTGCGTCGCGGTGCCGGAGCCCGACGAGGCTGGCGACGCGCGCCGAACGCCATACCCGGGCAAAACGCAGCCTGGACAAGGCCCTCTCGCGAGCTGCCCCGGCTCGATGCGCCCGGCGATGCGTGACCATCCTGGACGCTCCCCTTCCGCGGACCGCCACGCGAAAAGTGAAGCGTTCCGAAGTCCGGCGCCATCGTAGAGCGCATTGCACCGCTTTCCGAGCGGCCGCCGCGACCGGTCGAGGGCGGCGATCTCGACGGCGCGGCGCGTGTCGTGCGGGCTGCGGTCGCCGCGATTGCCCGCAAGCGTCCCTCGGAGCTCGACGCTGCTCTCGATCTCCGTGCCGATCTGGGTTTCGATTCCCTGATGTTGCTCGAGCTGCTGGTGGCGCTGGAGGCGCAGCTCGGTGCGCTCCGTCGATGCCGATCGCCTGAGCGCCTGCTCCACGATCGCGGAATGCGAAGCGATGGTGCGAGAGACAGGCGCCGCGATTGCGTCACGCCGCAACAGCCAGCATCGAGCGCGAGGACGAGACCCCACTCGAGCTTCCGCCGCCGCTGCGCGAAGCGGCCATGCACTGGCTCGGCCGGGCGCAGATGGGTTTTTACGACCGCGTGCTCAGGACCACGGTGACCGGTCGCGCCTTCATCCCCCACAACCGCAACACGCTGATCGCGGCGAACCACGCGAGCCATCTCGACATGGGCCTGGTGAAGTTTGCCCTCGGTAGCTACGGACAGGGCATGGTTTCCCTCGCGGCCCAGGACTACTTCTTCGAGGGCAATCGCTGGCGGAAAGCCTACTTCGAGAACCTCACGAATCTCGTGCCGATGTCCCGCGCCGGATCGCTTCGGCAGAGCCTCCGGCAAGCCGGTGAGCTGGTCGATGGCGGGAAGACCGTCCTGATCTTTCCCGAAGGCACTCGCAGCTCGGACGGATCGATTCACGAGTTCAAGCCCGCCGTGGGCTATCTCGCCCTTACCCACGGCATCGACGTGTTGCCGATCTATCTCGGCGGAACGCACGCCGCGTTGCCCAAGGGGGCGAGCACCCTCAAACGCCGAGATGTCTGCGCCCGAATCGGCCCGCCGCTCCTCGTCCAAGATTCTGCGACGCTCTGACCGCACGGGCTGAGCCCGAGCGAAGCATCCCGCACGGTTGCAAACCTCGCTCGTCACGCGGTGCTCGCGCTGGCCCGTGGGGATCGACTGGATCTCGCTCGGGCCGCGACCTTGGAGGACGCCCTCTGCGGCGAAGTCGACGACTCCCTCGAGCCGCTCTTCCGCGAGCTCGAGAATCGCTTCGTCCCGGGCAGCGTCGACGAGCCGGTTACGTTCTACTTTTCTCTCGGAGAAAAAGAGCGATGGACCCTCACCGTGGAGCCCGCTCTTTGCACCGTCAGCACCGGCAAGGCGGTGGACGTTGCGGACTGCGTGCTCAAGACCTCACCGGAGATGTTCCGTCGCATCGTGCGAGAAGCGTACGCACCCTCCCCGGCGGAGTTCGTTTCAGGTGCTGTGAAATCCAATAACATCGCACACTTGGTGACATTCCAGCGCGCCTTCCAGCTGGAGCTACCGAGCGACCGCCGAGCTGCGATTGGAGAGGCCGAATGACTGGCAACGGCGCTTCGAAACGCAAACGCTTCTGGGTCGCCGGGGCAACCGGTTTTCTCGGCTCGCACCTCACCGGAGTGCTCCGTGACCGCGGACACGAAGTCATCGCCACGTCGAGACGTGGCGCACCTGGTGTCGACGCGGTCGACGTTCAAGACGAAGAGGCTGTCGAGAAAAGCGCTCGCGGCGCGAACGGGGCGTTCCTCGCGTTCGGCAAGGTGAGCCGGGATCCCGACGACGCGGAGGAGCTCCACCGCACGAACGTGATTCCGGAACACGACGGGCGATTTCTTCGCTCAAGCGGGCTGGCGTCCGACGGGTCGTCGTCGCGAGCACGAGCGGAACCATCGCCATCGGAACGGACCCCGACGAAGTCTTCGATGAAGAAAGCCCGACGCCGAGCGAGCTCATCTCGCGATTCCCGTACTACCGAAGCAAGCTATACGGGGAGCGCGAGGCACTCGAAGCCAACTCTCCGCCCGACTTCGAGGTCATCGTCGTCAATCCAAGCCTGTTGCTCGGCCCCGGCGACGAGAACGAAACTTCCACGCTGGACGTGCGACGCTTTCTCGAGCGGAGCATCCCGGCGGTCCCCGCAGGTGGCATGGCCTTCGTCGATGTCCGGCGACGCGGCCCTGGGGATGCTGCTCGCGTTCGAGCACGGCGAGCCGGGACAGCGCTACCTCTTGAACGCGAAGAACCTGACTCTGGCAGCGTTCTTTCAGCGACTTTCCCGCATGACGGGAGTTCCGGCGCCGAGGCTCCGACTCCCCGCTTCCCGACCGCTGGCTCTCTCGATCCACGAGGTCTTCAGCCGGGCGGTCCGCGCAATCGGCGGTGAGCCGCCGGTCGACTCCGGGACTATGGAGATGGCGCAATGCTTCTGGTACTGCGAGCTCGGCCAAGGCGGAGCGGGAGCTCGGTTGGAGCGCACGGGACGTGGCCGAGACTCTGCGAGACACCGTCGACGACCTCAGAGCCCGGGGCGTCGTGCCGAGAAAACGTCCGCTCCCGGATTTCCGCGGAATCGTCAACGCCAGGCATCGCGACTCCGAATGGGTGATTTCGACTGCGTCGTCGTCGGGGCGGGTTTCGCCGGTTTGGCGGCCGCCGATGTCCTCGCTCGAAGCGGCAAACGGGTTTGCGTGCTCGAAGCGCGGGACCGAGTGGGCGGACGAGTCGCGACCACGACTCTAAGGATGGCACGGTCATCGACATCGGTGGACAGTGGCTCGGCCCGTCGCACGATTGCATGTACGCGCTATGCCAAAGATACGGCAAAGAGGTGTACCCGATGTAGCCGGGGGAAAGAACTTGCTCATCCTCCGAGACAAGACCCGCACCTACCGAGGACACATCCCGCTCCGAGCGCCCATTTTCACTTTGTTCAATCTCGGTTGGGTGCTCTTCCGGCTCGATCGCCTCGCCCAGAGTGTTCCCCTCGAAGCTCCCTGGGACGAAGAACGCCGCAGCGCTGGATCAGCGCACGCTCGGCGACTGGATCCATCAAAACGTGCGCGACCCCCATGCGCGATCGATGGTCGAAGATCGGGGTCGAAAGCGTGTTTGCCGCGCACCCCGACGAGCTGTCGCTGCTGCACGCCCTTTTTTACATGCGCTCGGGCAACAGCTTCGACTTCCTCACCCAGTCCCAGGGCGGAGCCCAGCAGGACCGGGTGAGCGGAGGCATCCAAGCCCTCGCGGAAGTGCTGGCGAGCTGACGTGAAGAAGGGCGGCGAGGTCCTGCTCGATTCCCCGGTCCGCAGGCCATCGAGCAGACGGGACTCGGTCAGCGTCGAGCCGAGTGCGGGACGAATCCGCGCGCGGCGCGTGATTGTCGCGTTGCCACCTCCCCTGGCCGGCGAGATTGCCTTCAGTCCGGACTCTCGCCCCGAGCGCCGCGAGCTTCTGTCGCGGCTGCCCATGGGAGCGGTGATCAAGTGCGTGGCGGCGTACCGAGAGCCGTTTTGGCGCGCCCGGGGGTTGTCCGGGCAATCGGTCTGCGATCGCGGACCGGTGAACGTGACCTTCGACGCTTCGCCAAAGAGCGGCTCTCCGGGGCTGCTGTTGGCATTCATCGAAGGTCCCGCTGCACGAGAGCTCGCGAGCTGGGACCTCTCGAAGCGACGCGGGAGCTGGTACTCGACGCGTTCGGGGCGCGCTTTGGGCGCGAGGCGACGAGCCCCTCGACTACGTGGATCGCGCGTGGACCAAAGAGTCCTACAGCTCGGGGCTGCTACGCAGCTCTGTTTCCTCCAGGCGTCTGGACCAGCGTGGGTCATGTGGTGCGCCAGCCGGAAGGGCACGTCCACTGGGCGGGAACGGAAACGGCCAGCCGCTGGAACGGCTACATCGAGGGCGCGGTGCTCTCGGGAGAGCGCGCGGCACGCGAGGTGATGGCCAGCCGTGTGTGACAGCGTCGTGGTCGTCGGGCCCGGGCTCGCTCCTTTTCGGCAAGAACAGCGATTGCGATCCCAACGAAGCCCAGCGCCTCTGATGGCATCCGCGCCGGAGCACACCACCGAAGGGGACCAACTGCAGGTGCACCTGGATCGGCATTCCGCAAGCGCCCACCACCTTCGCAACACTGCTCAGCCGCCCGTATTGGATGTGGGGCGCAGAGATGGGGGCGAACGAGCACGACGTGGTGATTGGCAACGAAGCGGTCTTCACCCATGCCTCTCGCCAACCGGTCGGCCTGCTCGGGATGGACCTCCTCCGGCTCGCCCTCGAACGCGCGACGAATGCCGAAGAGGCGACCCGTGTCATCGTCGACCTCCTCGAGCGCCATGGCCAGGGCGGTCGCGCTGGCTACGACGACCCCGGGTTCACGTACGACAACAGCTTTCTGGTCGCCGATCCGAAGCGGGCGTTCGTCGTAGAAACGGCGGGGCGCGAGGCCGCGATCGAAGAGGTGAAGAGCGGGGCGCGCGCCATCTCGAACGCGCTCACTCTCGAGCCCCTGCGACGGCGCGCGGCCGACCGACTTCGCGGAGCTGTCGCGGGGGCGGAGAAGCGCCGTACCTGCACGGAGACCGAGGCCGCCGGTGCCACAGCGCCCGAGGACATCGCCCGGGCGCTCCGCAGTCACGGAGCGCGCGCAGAGCCGCGCTACGATCTGGTGACGGGGGCCATGTCCGCGCCCTGCATGCACGCCGGCGGGCTCGTCGCGAACAGTCAGACGGTCGCATCGTGGATTTCCGAGCTCACGCCGAACGGGGTCCGGCATTTCGTGACCGCCACGGCCGCGCCGTGCCTGTCGGCATTCAAGCCAGTTCGACTCGATCTTCCCGTCGATCTCGGCGCACCCACGGGGATCGTGGGAGACGATGCCTTCTGGCGATTCGAAGCGCTTCACCGAGCCATCATCGGCGACCCGGCGCTGTGCTCGAGATATCGGCGCTACCGCGACGAGTGGGAGAAAAGAACCTGGAGCGGGGAGCGGAGCCGGTCGCGCGCGTTCGAAGAGTGGGACGCGTTCGTCGCCGACGCCAGCGCCGAGCTCGTAGGGACCGCTCGTGACCAGCGCCCTTGGGTCGCCCGGCGTTACTGGCAGGCGCGTCAGGCGGACGCCGAGCGAGCGGCACCCAAGCTCCCTGCCTGGTGAGGGCCTTTGACGCTGACGGGTGCGCCGCGCATATTGCCTCTGGGTGAGCGATCGATACACGGCACCGGTTCTGGTGCGGCAGAGCAGTAGCGCCTCGGTCTATCGCGCTTACGATTCGGAGCTGGGCGAGCTCGTCGCGCTGAAGCGCGCGGCGGACGTCCAGAGCTCCAGCCGGGTCGTCTCGGAGGCCAAGCTCCTCGAGGGTCTCCAGCACCCGAAGCTACCCATCGTCATCGAGCATGGGGTGAGCGAGCTCGGTCTCGCCTATCTCGTGACCCGCTGGATCGACGGGCCGACTCTGGCGGAACGTCTTCGTGTCGGTCCGCTGCCGATCGACGACGCGGTCCCCCTCGCCCACGAGCTCGCCCGGGTTCTCGGCTATCTACACGACGCTGGCGTCGTCCACCGCGACGTGAAGCCGAGCAACATCCTCCTGGCCGGCGGCGCGACCGAGGACGTGCGCCTGGTCGATTTCGGCATCGCGCTGTCCGGCGGGGACCAATCCGAAACCGGCTTTCCCCTCGGCACGCCGGGCTTCATGGCGCCCGAGCAAGCTCGGGGACAAGCTCAGATCGATGCACGCGCCGATGTATTTGGGCTCGGCGCCGTGCTGTTCACGAGTCTGACCGGGCGCCCGCCGTTCGTCGGTGACGGCGTCACCGGGACTTTGGCGCGACTCTTGTTCGAGGCGACTCCCAGCTTGAAGAGTGCGCTACCGAGCGCTCCCCCATGGCTCGAGGAGGTCCTGCATCAGTTGCTCGCCAAGTCCGCCGGCGATTGTCCGAGCGACGGAAATGCGGCCGCGCGCTTGCTCGATCCTGGCTCGCGCGACGCTGCCGTGGTCTCGCTCCCCGGTTGGGCGCTCGGCGACGCGGAACAACGAGTGGTGAGCGTGATGTGCGCGGCAGTCAGCAAGGAAGAGCCTCTGGACGACATCACGCGCTCCATGGTGCCTTCGAGCCGCACCGGCGCACTCGGGGAAGACGTGATGAGGGCAGTTCGAGCTTGCAAGGAAACGGGAGCGCGGGTCGAGCTCATCGCGGGAGACGTGATCGTTGCGTTGATCGAGCGCGGGACGGGTGCCGACGAGCGCGCGCTCGGTGCCCTGGCGTGCGCTCGCTGCTTGGAAAAGGAGCTCGGTCGGATTCCCCCGAGCGGTGGCAACCGGTCGAACCACGATTTCCGGAGGGATCCCCACGGGAGAGACGATCGATCGCGCGCTGTCCTTGCTCGAGGCCGTCCGACGCACCCATCCGCCGAAGCACGCCCAGGATCCACTTGTCGTCGATCGCACGACGGGAGCCCTGCTCTCGACGCGATTTCGGGTCGACGAGCTCGCGGACAGCGCCCTCTTGTTCGATGAGCCGGCTCGAGCGGCGCGCGAAGTGTTCGTCGGGCGCGAGGCCGAGCTTGCGCGCGTGATGGGAGACGTGACCGGGGCGCTCGAGGGTCAGGGCCCGCGGGTGGTGGCGCTCACCGGCCCCGCCGGGATTGGAAAAAGCCGCCTCTTGGCGGAAGCGGTACGCCGACTGGACGAGCGAGTGCCGGTCTGGCGAGCCGAGGGCGACGCGTTCGGCGACGCCAGACCGCTTCACGTCGCGGCCGAGCTCGTGAGAAGCGGGTTTGGGAGAAGCCGAGGGGACTCCGTCGTACGGGTTCTGCTCCGCCGTCAAGCGCGTCGCGCATTTGGCTCGCGGGATGCACGCCGATTGACGGCGTTCATTGGAGAGCTGCTGGGACTCAGCCCGACCGGCGAAGAACCGATCGAGATCCGTGCCGCACGCCAAGACCCGATGCTGATGGCCGATCAGATCCGCGGCGCGTTTCTCGATCTGGTCGAGCACGTGTCGAAGGAGCGCGGTCTGTGTCTGATTGTCGATGATCTTTCCCGCGTCGACCGGGCGAGCTTGGAGCTGATTCACCGCGCGTTCGAGGAGATCCCCGACGGACGGCTCGTACTCTTGACCGCAGCGCGAACCGAAGGGAAAGCCGGAGAATTTCGCCCGGACTGGCCCCATCTCGTGGAGATCGAGCTCGGTCCGCTTTCCCAAACAGAGTCGCGCCGAATCCTGACCGACCTCCTGGGCGAAAGCGACGCGGACCGCCTCGTGGACCGCCTCCTGGAACGCGCCCTTGGCAACCCGTTCTTCTTGCGGGAGCTCGGTCGCGCGTCCAAGAATCATGCAGAGCTTCCCGCGCTCGACACCGTGCTGAGTGTCGTCTCCACACGTCTGGAACGCTTGTCCGCCGATGCGCGTCGGTTGCTCCGAGCGGCGTCCTTCTATGGGACGCTGTTCTCGCTGTCCGCGCTCTCTCCTCTGACGAGGACCTCGCCGGGCCTCGCCGGATCGCTGGATGAGCTTCAGAACGAGGGTTTGATCCACCCGCGGGCGCGCTCGTACGTCGATGGCGAGCCGGCGTTTGCGTTTGCCCACGATCTCGTGCGCGAGGCGGCCGCGCGCCTGTTGACCCGCGAGGATCTCGAGCACGGGCACCGAGCGGCGGGACGCTATCTGGCGGCGCTGGCCGATGCGGATCCTCACGCGGTGGCGGAGCATTTCTTCCGCGGTCGGGATCTGGAGCGCGGGGCGGAATGGATGACGCGCGCTGCCGAACGGGCACTTGGGAAGGGCGCGCTCGCGGATTCCGAGCGATTGGCCGAGCGGGCCGTCTCCTTCGGCGCCGAGGGCGCGACGCTGGGCCGCGCGCGACTCGTCTTGGCCCAAGTCAAACGCTGGCAAGGCGTCGCCGCAGATGCTCACGCCTCGGCACGGTCCGCGGTGGAGCTTCTGCCGGCCGGCAGCTTGGAGCTCGGGCGTGCGTTCGGCGAGCTGGCAACCGCGTGTGGGCGTCTGCGCTTCATCGACGAGCTCGAAGAGCACGCCGCGCGCATGCTCGACCTGCTCGAGCACGAGCCGAGCGGGCCACTGGTGGCCGCCGCCAGTCGCGCGATTGTTCAGCTCTATTACAACGGTCGCGCAGATGCCGCGCGCGACGGTCTCGTGCGATTGGAGAGGGTCTCCCCCGAGCTTCTCGCCGCCGAACCCCTGGCCCGGGCCCGCCTGCTCGGCGCGAAGAGCGTCCGCGCGCTGTTCGCCGGCGATCCCGTTGGACAGCTCCAGCAAGTGAGCGCTGCGCGCGAGGCATTCCTCGAAGCGGGCGACCTTCGTGAGGCATGCTTGTACGAGCTCACGATTGGACACGCCTTCATCGAGCTCGGGTGCTTCGCGGACGCTGCGCGGACACTGCGCGAAGCAAGGCGCACGGCCCGGCGTTTGGGAGCTCGACTGCTCGAAAACCTCGCGACGCTGAACCTCGGCCTGGCCCTGGCTCGAAGTGGTGAGGAAGCTTTGGCGCGCGAAGCGGTCGACCTCGAGCGTGCTGCCGTCGCGGCGGTGGAGAGCGGGGGAGACGCACGGGTGCGCTGCGCGGCGCGCTGCTATCTCGCGGAGGCTCTGATGGCGAGTCGGGATTACGTCCATGCCGAGCTCGAAGCGCGCCAGGCGGTCGAGCTCGCGACGAATGCCTCCACCATGGCCGCCCTGGCTCAGGCCCTGCTCGCTGACGCACTCCGCCATCTCGGACGCGCCGACGACGCGGCCAGCGTTCTTTCGGAGCGGCCGGCGGCAGTCGACTCGGAGGAGAGCGAGGAAGGAGCCTTGCGCTGGCTCCTTTCGGCCGCAGAAACGGAGCTCGACCGCGGCGAGCGCCGACGAGCCACCGAAACCGTGGCCCAAGCCCACGAAAAGCTCCTGTCCCGCGCCAGTGCGATCGTCGACCCAACGTACCGTGAAAGCTTTCTCGGTAGAGTCCGCGAACACGTCCGCATCCGCGAGCTCCACCAGAAACTTCGTTGATCAGCGCTTGCGCGGTCGCGGGATCCCGAGTCGATCGAGCTTGTACAGCAGCGTGCGTCGCGAAATGCCGAGACGCTTCGCTGCTTCTGTCTGATTGCCCGCGCAGGCTTCGAGGGCTGCGATGATGCGCGCTCGCTCGTCATCCCCCACTTCGGGCGGAGCGGCCTGACGAGGCTCGAAGCTGCTCTGGGTTTCCTCGAGACCGAGGTGCTCCGGCTGGATCTCTCCATCGGAGAGCAGAACGGCGCGTGCCATCACGTGCCGTAGCTCGCGCACGTTTCCCGGCCATGCATGAGCGAGGAGGGCGAGCTCGGTTTCCCGGGTGAGCGCGGAGGGTTTTCGGCCGCGTTCCGCGCTCGCCGCGTCCACGAACAAGCGGGCGAGCGGAATGATTTCGTCCTTTCTGTCGACGAGGCTCGGGATCTTCACGACCACGCCGCTGAGCCGATAGTAGAGATCTTCGCGAAAGCGCCCGGCCTTCACTTCGGCGGCCGAGATCTCGATTGGTGGCCGCCACGAACCGCACGTCGACGGTCCGGGACTTGAGGGCGCCGACGCGCTGCACCTGGCGATCCTCGAGCACGCGCAGGAGCTTGGTCTGGATTTCCGGGGGCATCTCCCCGACCTCGTCGATGAACACCGTGCCGCCATCCGCGGTCTCCAGGAGCCCGGGCTTGGTCGTGACCGCTCCGGTGAACGCTCCCTTTTCGTGACCAAAGAGCTCACTCTCGAACAAGTTCGGGGCGATGGCTGCAGAGTGGACTCGGAGCAGCCGCGCCTCACTCCGCCGGGAGCGCGCGTGGAGGCGCTCCGCCAACACTTCCTTGCCGACGCCCGTCTGCCCGAGGAGCAATACGATGATGTCGTCGTCAGCAATCCGGTCGATGAGGGCCACGACGGGCTTCATCGCGTCACCGAACCAGATCCGTCCGTCTTCCCCGGCTCGCGGTCGCGTCGGGACACGCCCCGCACGAACCAGAACGACGAGCTCGCCCATCTCGGCCATCACGCCAGGATCGAGCCGGGCGCGAGTGGATGGCGCCAGGCGCTCACCTCGAAGCTTGGTTCCGTTCTTGCTCCCGAGATCGGAGATGAAGAACGCCGTCGGCTCGATGTCGATGGCGGCGTGTTCGCGCGATACCGACGGATGATCGACGCGCACATCGACTCCTTCACCGCGCCCAATTACGAGTCGACCCTTGGGCGGAAGCGGCACGTCGAGGGCAATCCCCCCGCCGAGAACGCAGAGGATCGGCTGCGCACGCTCGGAGGTCGCTTGGAGCGTTTCGTCCGGGGCGCGGCGCGGCGCAAGGGGATCGTCGTCGGGGCGGCTCATGCAGCTCTTGGCGCTCGCTTCGGGAGGCTCCTCCAGCGAGGGTTGCGCTTCAAGCGCTTGTGCAATCTCCGCCTCGCACTTCGAGCGCACAACGCGGGATCGACCCGAAAAATTCCCACATTTCCGTAACTCCGCGACCTGTGTGGGATTTCCGTCGATCCGCCCGCCCTGGTCCGGAGCTTGCTGAAGGTCCTGTCGAACATGCGGGCCGGCGTCGCATTTCGCGCGCCCCGAGCATGAGGAGACAAGATGAGAAACTTTGGTGTTCGAACAGCTTTGATCTTGGCGATGACGGCTTTGGCGGGTGGTTGCGGCAGCTCTGGCAACTCCGACAAGTCCAACACGACGCATGGCGGCGGAATTGCCGTCGACGGATCGCTCGCGCAAAATGCCGCGACCCATCCCGCCTTCGACGCCGGCGGCCCGGCGCGACAGGAAGCGGTCGTGGTCGGTCCGACGGGCAATCGCTATCGATTCATCGAGCTAGAGCTCGTCGTGGCGACTCACACCCAGGCCGAGCTCGACGGCATGCTCGCGCGTACCGGAGCCAAGCTCCTCGAGTCGTGGAGCTTCGACAAAACGGGTGACTCGTCCGGGCTCACCTATCATGCGGTGCGCATTGATGCTTCGAAGATCGCTCGCACCGATCTCGATACCGTGCTTGCGGCGCTCGAGTCCGCCAGCGGAGGCGTGAAGGTGTCGAGTGACGCCGGACTGGCCACCCTGGCGGCCTTCGCCTCGGAGTCCAAGCTGGGCACGCTGGTGTTCCCGAACTTCGTCCTCGATCAAGACCAGGTCCCCGACCGCACCACGACCGAGGCCGAATCCGCACTGAATTTCTCGGCGGATTACACCCGAAACGCCTTCGATTGGCCGTACATGAAACGCGGCGGGCCCCTCGACATCGGTGTCGCGGAAGCCTGGCGCGTTCTCGCGGCCAATGATGCGATTTCCGCGCGCGTGCCGCTGCTGTTCATGGACGGCGGGTTCAAGCAAACCCCCGATCTTCCCGCCGACACGATCCTGGCGGGCGATACGGTGTTCGGCGAAGAGAACACCGCTCGATGCTGTGAGGGTACCTGTGATTGCAAGTGGCATGGCACCGGAACGGTGCGTACGGCCGCAGCGCGGGTCGACGACGCGTACGGCGGAGCGGGATCGGGCGGGCCCGTCGTGCAACCCGTCCTCCTGCAATCGCCGGTCGAGGATTTCTTCGATTACCTCCGCTACATCGGAGGGATCGCCGAAGGCCTGGGCTCAGCGAAAATCATCAACATCAGTGCAGGCACCACGATCGACCAATGGGTCTGCGACACCGGTGGCTTCTTCCTCGGCCCCGCAGGTCCCTGTGCACTTCCCCACGCCCTCGGCGCGTCGCTCCGCGCCGCCGGCTACCTGCTCATCGCGAGCGCCGGCAACGACGGCAACCGCGATCTGGACTCGGGAGACTTCACCATCCCGTGCGAGATGAACAGCACGCTGTGCGTGGGCGGAATGGCCTGGAATTCACCAACCCGCGCGCCGAGCTCGTGCCGCGGCTCGAGAGGCTCCGACGGTGCCATCGACATCTGGGCACCCTGGGACGTTCTGGGTGGGCCCGGATCCGGAAACACCCGACGTGAACGAGAACACGCTGTTCAGTGGCACCAGCGCATCGGCACCGTTCGTCGCCGGCGTCGCCGCACTCGTGAAAGCGGCGCAACCCGAGCTTCGGCCCGAACGAGATTCGAGAACGCGATCCTCTCGACCGCACACATCGGCACGACCGGCCAGGTTTCGCGCTGGGTCGACGCGTATGGCGCGGTCTCGCTGGCCGCGGGCGGTCACGTCCCGCCGTTCATCCGGATCCTCCAGCCCATCGCCGGAAGCAGCTACCCCCACATCGACGGACCCGAGATGTTCTCGGCCGAGGTGGAGGACGCTGGCGATGATTTGGTCGTGACCTGGTCGGACAACGTGGACGGTGCGCTCGGTACGGGGACGACCATCACGCATCCCAGTCTGTCGTTCGGCCCTCACATGATCACGGCCACCGCCGTGTCCCATGGAGTGTCGCATTCGACGACCGTCAGCGTCGAGCGAACCAACGTCGCGCCCACGGTGAGCATTCTCTCACCAGCGGCGGGAAGCACGTTCTACGCGGGTCAGACCATCTCCCTGCTCGGACAGAGCACGGATCCCAACGAGCCGGCTGGCCAGCTCTCGGGCTCTCAGCTCGCTTGGTATGCCGGCGCAACGTTCCTCGGCAACGGCGCCGCGGTCGACGTGCCTCCGAACACCTTCTCCGTGGGCACGCACGTCCTCATGTTCCTCGGCAACGACGGGGCCACTACCGCGAACGCGACGCGCTCGATTCAGATCCTCCCGAACCCCGTGAACCTGCCCCCCAACATCGGAGCCATCACGCCTGCCAACGGCACCAACCTGGGCTACGCCGACGTGCAGGTTGCCGGTGAGTGGACGAAGGCCGTCGTGCTCTCGGCGACCACGACCGACCCGGAAGGCACACTGCTGCCCGACTCCGCCTTCACCTGGAAGACGACCTACACCGATCCGAACACCGGTGTGTCGACGACCAAGACCCTCGGCACGGGCAAGACGCTGTCGACTCACCTGGTCGGCCTGTGTTTCAGTGTGCAACACGTCGTGACGCTGACCGTGACCGACGGAGTGAACCAGAGCCAAAAGAGCGTCATCTACACCGTCGAGCTGCTCTGCTAGTCGGAGACCAACGAGAGAGCATCAGCGGGTCCGTCATCGAGGCGGGCCCGCTGGCTTGTGGGCATGCGTGCGCGCCCTCAGTCGGGACCGACGTCGAAGTTTTGCTGGATTTCCGTGGCGCTGAGGGCCCGGTCGTACACGGCGACCAGATGGATCTCACCCACCCAATCGCGATCCTCGAGAACCTCGTTGGCCAGGGCGAGCTCGTAGCTCGAATCCCAGTTGGTAAAGTCACCGATCTGGTCCTGCGTGCCGATCTCGGTAGCGTCGACGTAGAAGGCCGTCTTCCCTGAAGACGCGCGGGTCGCGACCACGTGCGCCAGATTGGTCGTCACCGTGCCGGTCATGGTGGTCAGTGCGGGTGTGCCATTCAGACCCGCATCGTCCGTGCGCCGGACGCGAAATACCCACTGGTCCAAATCCTGAGCGAGCGTGAAATTTCGGTTCGAGCCGTCGATGGACATCGTGACGATTCGTGTCGGCAGTCCCGCACCGTCGGTCAAGTCCACGAGTGTTCCGGGTTTTATCCATGCCTCGACGCTGATCTCACCGCTCGTGGTGCATTTGTCGAAGACCTTCTGGGCCGGGGCAAACGAACGGATCCGGACCGGAGCCGTCACGTCGACGAAGCCGGTTTTCCACGCTACGGCGCTCGGAGTGTCGATGGTCAAATTCAACGCTGCCCCGACGCCGGACACGTCTTTCACGTTCGTGCCGGACCCTTCGTCGAAGGTGTAGAGCACGACCAGCCCATCGCTCACGCGCGCCGGACCGCTGTCTCCGGCGTCGGCCAGACCCGCGCTGCCGCCCTGGGCGCTGCCTGCTGCACCGGCCGTCGCTCCAATTCCTCCCGAATTGCCACCCCCGCCGCTCAGCCCACCAGCGCCGCCCGTCGAGGCGTCGGCTGGATAGAGCTCGTGATCTTCGAACCCCAAGATGCTCTCACAGGCGACGAGCGTTGCGAAACCGAGGGGAACGAGAGCCAGGAGTGCTCGCTGCTTCGAGATCAAAGCTCACCGCCGATGGACAAGGTTGCGGCGCGGGGCGACCCTCGCACGCCGAGCGCGAGGCTTGGACGAAGTGCGCCGCGTTCTGCCGATTTCGGTGCGGACAGCACGAGGTAGGTGCCGACGCCGATCGCCACCACACCGAGGCCGATCCCGATGTTGGCGATGCGCGCGGAGCGCTTCGAGTCCTCGTGGCCAGCGATCCCTTCCTGGGTACAGAGCTTTCCGTCGCAGTGCGAGTCCGCATCGCTCTTCTGGGAAGCGGCGTGCAGACCGAAATAGCCGCCAACTCCCAGGGCGACCACTCCGACTCCACCGACGACGATGCCGATCGTCTTCTGTCCCGAGCTTGGCTTGGACTCGCTGACCGGCCAGGTTTCGGGGGTGGCTGGCGGGGGCGTCGGCCGAGCGTCACTGCTCCCCATCGCTTCCAACACCGGCACCTCGACTCGGGTCTGTCCGCTGCCGGCCGTCACATCGAACTGCTTCTTCCATGGGGTCTTGCCGGGTGCGACCGCGGTCAAAGTGTGAGAGCCCGGATCGATCGGGAGCGCCGTTCCGAGTGTTGCTCGCCCGAGCTCCTTTCCATCGAGGGACAGTGTGGGAAGCGGATCCTGCGCCTCCGCACCGATCAGGAGCTTGGGGACTTCCGGCTCGAGCTTTCGGGCACGCTCTTTCGCCAGCTTTTCCCGATCCTTTTCTCCGCTCTGTTCCGCGAGCTCCGCCGCTTCGATGAACTCCGCCCAAGCGCTGGCCACTCTTCCGAGCTCCGCGTGACAGGTGGCGAGGTGCAGCAGCGTTCCGAGCTGTGGATCGAGGCGCTGGCTCTCCTCGAACTTGGCACACGCCGCGCTCACTTTCTTCTCCTGGATCAGGGCCTGCCCATCGCGGAACAAGGCCTCCGCCATGGCTACGTCCTGGGGTGAAGCCGCGCGACCGGGTACGGCGATCAAACCGAGAAACGCCGTGACGAGAACCGACACCAGAGCCGCCCTCATCGTCTGCCTCCCAGTGGGTCGTAAAGTGAACCGGGCTTCTTGCCCTTGGTGTTGGTATGGCGTGGCGTCGTGTGGACCGCGGGCTTGGCGAGCGGCTCGACTTCTGCACTCCCTGAGGCTGGCGGAATCGCCACCACGCTCGGTTCCGTTTCGGTCACGCTCGGAGCGGGTGCTGTCGGCGCCGGCACCTGCACGGGTGTGGCAACGTTCGACGAAACCTGGCCGATGCCTTCGACATCGCCGGTCTGGCGCCGCTCGGCAGACCTTCGGGCGACCACGAGCGCGACCACGCCGAGCACGACCACGAGCACCACGAGCGACGCCGCGACCGCAAGAATCGGTCGAGATGTCGGCTTCTTCACCCAAGAAACGATGCTAGAGGGCGAAGCAGCCGCGCCGGTGGGCAAGGAACCGCTCACCGGAGCGCCGGAGAGAACGTTCGGACGCGAAACGCTGGCAACGTTGGCAGCAATGCGGCGAATCTCTTCCACCCCGCTGACCTCGGAATCGCGCTCGATTGCAGCGACCCGCTCCGCCCGTTCGCTCAGCTGCTGCCCCACGACGTTCTTCAGCCAGCCGGCAACTCCGACCGGCGATTCGATGCCGTCACAGCGCTCGAGATCGAGGGCCATTTCTAGGGCAGATCCGTAGCGCTTCGCGGGGTCGCGGTTGATGCCGCGCATCACCACGTCGTCGTAGGCGCGGGGTAGATCGCGTACCAGCGAGCTGGGTAGAGGCACCTCGCCCGCGACGATGCGCCCAATGGTGGTGGAGCTGTTGTCGGACTGAAAGAGGTTCCGCCCGGTGAGCGCCTCCCAGAGCACCACCGACGCCGAATAGATGTCGCAGGATTGCGACACCACGCCGGTCGCGATCTGTTCGGGCGCCATGTACGAGAGCTTGCCTTTGATGCGTGCTTCCTTCGTGACCGAGGCGCGGCCCTCGGCTTTGGCGACACCAAAGTCGACCACTCGAGCCAACCCGTCGGCACCGAGCAGTATGTTGTGAGGAGAAACGTCGCGATGTACGAGACCGAGCGGGCGACCCCGTTCGTCGGTCGCTTCGTGCGCGGCATGCAAGCCCTGTAGCGCTCCCGAGAGCACCGAAGCGACGATACGATGCGGCATGTTTTGGTTTTTGGCACTGAGCCGCTTCAGGATCCGGGATAGAGCTTCTCCTTGCACGTACTCCATGACCAGGAGCACCTCGTCCTCGACGGCAACCACGTCGAGTGTGGGCACCACGTTGAGATGCCGGATGCGAGCGGCAAGCTTCGCTTCGTCGAGAAATGCCGCCACGAATTCCGCATCGCGCGCGTATTCGTCGTGAAGCTTCTTGATGGCGACCGTCCGCGAGAACCCGGCCGGCCCCATCAGGCGCCCGAAGTGCACCGAAGCCATGCCTCCGCTCGCGATCTTGTCGAAGATGGCGTAGCGACCAAAGACGCGCGGCGCCGTCGGACGTGGGTCAGTCGTCATTCAAACGTGACCGCCCAAGCAACCGAGAAGACAGTCACTTTGACAGATTAGCAGCCTTGATTGCGGTGGGCCGGAATTTCTGTCGAGGGGATCCGGGCTCCACTTCGGGGAAATTCCAGGGGGGCTCCACAAACCCGACGACTGATTGTCATCGCGGACGCAGGACTCCCGACGAGCTATGCAGGATGCAGATGGCTCTCGGCGCGACGATGCATCACGTACAGGTCACGCTTTCCGACGTCGACCGCGGCGTGTACGAGAGTCTCGACTTTCGAATGGCGCGGCACCCGTCGGAGAGCGTGCGGTTCTTGGTGACGCGCACGCTGGCGTACTGTCTCGCGTTCGAGGAAGGGATCGCGTTCAGCAAGGGGGGACTGTCCTCCGCGGAGGAAGCTCCCCTGTCCATCACGGATCGTACGGGAGTGCTGAAAGCGTGGATCGACATCGGCTCACCCAGCGCCGAGCGCTTGCATCGCGCGAGCAAGGCGGCCGAGCGTGTGCTGCTGTTCACCCACTCGGACCTCGCCCTGCTCAGGAAGGAAGCTCAGAGGAGCACCATTTTCCGGGTCGACGAGATCGAAGTGTGGCGAGTCGCGCCCGAGTTTCTGGATCGACTCGGCGACACGCTGGAGCGCAATTGGAAGCTCGAGCTCGTACGCAGCGACGGTCGCCTGTACGTGACCTCTGCGCACTCCACGCTCGATGGAGAAATCCTACGGGAGTCGCTGGGCGAGGCGTAATCGGCGCCGATTCCCGGTGATCACTCGAACTGGCCACCGAACGACACGGACAGTTGTCGCTCGCTCAGCGCTGCGCTGACGGAGGGCTCGAACTGCTGGACGCGATCCCGGTAGTGCTTGGCACGGGATTGATTCAGCGTGTCGATCACGAAGAACGGAAGGGCCATCGCGCCCACCCCGATGCCAATGCCTTTCCAGAGGTCCTTGTCTGCGATGAAGCCGTACGTCGCGACCCCCGCGCCGCCCAGGGTTAGCGCCAGCTCCGTCGCGCGATAGATGACGAATCGCGACGTGGTCCCGTGCATGTGATCGAGCTCTTCGCGTTTGTACGCCGCAGGGTCGTCCGTCAGCAGGCCCTCGTAGTGGTCGATCTCCGAGTTGACCTGGAATACGTAGAAGACCGCGCCGACGGCCTCCAGCGCTCCCATCGTGAGCAGCGGCCAGCCCAGGCCTCGCGCGAAGTCGGAGTCCCGCGTGACGAGGTATCCACCGCCCGCGGCTGCGGTCGTTCCGATACCAAGGACCACCCAAGCTGCCGTCTTTTCGCCACCGTAGTAGGAGCGCAGATCCTCGCGGATATCGCCTTGGGATACCCCCTGAGCGTGGCTCGGCCGTGCCATGAGAAACACGCCAGCGGCCAGGGCGGTCACGCTGACGAAGCGCCGGACGGCACCGATCTCGCTTTTCATTCGAACGCGATCCTCCGACGGGGACTCTAAAGCGCTCCGCGTTTTGTGTCTAACCAGCGCGAACCAAGCGTCGACCTCCCCGAAACGGTCGCTCTACTCCCCGAGCTGGAAAACTCGGCGTGCGTTTTCCGTCAGAAATAGCCGACGTGCTTCGTCGTCCAAACCCAAACTGTCGAGATCCGCGAGAGCCTTGCCAGGCAGAATCATCGGGTAGTTCGAGCCGAAGAGAACCTTCTTTCTGCCGCCCGCCCGAAGGTAAGCGACGAGCTCGGGTGGGTAACGCTTCGTCGTGTACGCCGAAGTGTCGATGTACACGTTGGGATATTTGCGCGCGAGCGCGATCATCTCTTCCGTCCATGGGTAGCCGATGTGACCGGCAACGATCGTGAGCTCGGGAAAGTCGAGAGCCACGTCATCCAGGTACGGAATGGGCCGCCCGGTTTCCAACGTCCGGAGCGGGCCCGTGTGTCCTACCTGCGTACAGAACGGGATCCCGAGCTCGATGCATTCGACGTAGAGCGGATAGTAGCGGCGGTCGTTTGGAGGAAGCCCCCAGAGCCAGGGCAGAACACGCAACGCCTTCATTCCGAGCTCCTTCACCGCCCGGCGAAGCTCGCCGACCGCGCGCATGGGGCGCGCCAGATCGACGGCGGCTACTCCAACGAAGCGGCTGGGATGTGCGCGCACGTGGGCAGCGACTTCATCGTTGTCGATGAGCGGCCCTTGGGGGCCGTGCCAGGCAGAGAGAAGCCCCACCTCGATCCCAGCGGCGTCCATGGCGCCCAAGGTGATCTCGATGGGCAGAGGCCCGGAAGGAAGCTCTTGGCCCGTCCAGCGACGGAGGGACTCGAACATCTCGTCGCCCCAGAAACGCGGAGTGGGATGCTGCATCCACGCGTCGATCGTCATCTTTGCGACGCTAGCATGCTCACCACTCCGATTCGTCGGGGAGCGGACGACGCGGGACCTCTCCGGCTTCTGCCATGAGCTCGCTCGCGAGCCTCGGCGACGGGCCGGGGCGAAGTCGCACGATGTACGGCGCGACCCAGAGCAGCGTGACCCGAAACACCGGGAGCACGACGATGGCCGTGCCGAGCCCCGTCCACACCGCGATGGTTAGCGGGAACGCTCGGGGAGCGAGCTTCATCATGCTGAATGCCATCAACACAGCTGCTGTGAACAGACCTGCAGCGACTGCGACGGCTCCGGAAATCGCAAACTGTGCTGGGAACCGCGCGTTCAACAGCTCGGAAGACCGCAAGCGCACTGCCAGGTGCGCTCGCATCGAGTCCATGGCCACCGGTCGGACGCCCGCTTCTCGTTCGCGATCATCGACGCGTTCCTCGTGACGCCGAACAACGGCCAGAAGCTCCCCATCCACGGCTTCGATCTCGTGGAGATCGGCCGGGTGAGCTCTCATGCCGGGTGCCATGACTCGCCACACCGCCTTCGAGGGACGCAGCATGGTCCTGAGAACGGCCCCATCCTCGAACAGAGTGACGAGCTCCAAGCTCGGGTTTCGAGATCCAAGGACGGCTTGGCTGCGGTTGTCTGGGCTCACCCGCACTTCGTGCACGAGATGGGCCTTTCCGCGACGGTACCAAGCATGAACGTAGCCGACGGCCTGAAAACCAAGCTCGGCTACGCCCCTTCGGACCTCCCCCGGGACGTTCGCCCAGGCGGGAGCATCCGGATCCGAAGACACGTCGGCGTACTCGAACTTCCACTTCGAAGCTCTCGGTCCTCGAGCCACCGTGTTCAGTCTACTCGAAGGGCGGCCGAATAGTCCGGCGACAGTGGCTTGTCCGGACTATGCTTGCGGTCGGGTGACGCGCATCGCACGGCGGCTGTTCGTGTTGGGTTTCGCGCTCGCGAGCGCAGCATGCTCGGGCGGGACGGACGGCGAAGATCTCGGCGAGATCGAGCAGAACCTCAAGCCCGCCTGCCCGCCGGCGGAAACCGTGCTCGGCATCGACATCGCGAGCTACCAGCATCCGGGCGCTGCGGCGATCGACTGGACCACGGTCGCCGCAAACCGTCGCTTCGTGATCATCAAGGCCACTGAAGACACCGGGTACGTGAACCCGTACTACGCGGACGACTCACAGAAGGCGCGCGCCGCCGGAATGATCGTCGGTGCGTATCACTATCTCGGCTACACGACGAGCGGAGCGGCGCAGGCTCAGCATTTCTTGTCCGCCATCGGGGGCAACGTGGTCGACGGTGACTTCGCACCCATGCTCGACGTGGAAAACTCGGTAGACTCTGCGACCCAGAGCCAGCGGGTCAGCATCATGAAGGAGTGGCTCGACACGGTGGAGCAAGCCACCGGGCGCACTCCGATGATCTACAGCGGGAGCTGGTACTGGGGCCCGTACCTCGGGTCGCCCAGCGGCTACGGCGGCGTGTATCCCATGGTGTGGGCGGCGTATGTGAGCGGATGCCCACAGATCCCGGACGACTTTCCAGACATCGCCATCTGGCAATATCTGGGAGGGGATGAAACCACGCCGGGGATCAACGCCGCCTGCGACCAGGACCGCTTCTACGGAAATGAGTCGGACCTTTTGGCACTCGCCGGATCGAAACCGGATTTTCGTGGCGAGCCCATCGGTGCTGCCGGGCAAAGCTATCCGATCGTGGCCGACGGCGCGGTCACGGTCGAAGTCGGACAGACCGTGACCGGGTGGGTGAAGCTCGAGAACACGGGAACGCAAAGCTGGGAGCCCGGCGTGGTCTTTCTCGCACCGATCCCGCGGGATCAACCGAGCCCGTTCCAGAGCCCCAGCTGGGCCTCGGATCATCGCATCTCGACACCAACCGCTGCTGTCGCACCGGGCGAAGTGGGACAGTTCGAGCTCGACATCACCGGCTCGGAAATCGGCGATTCCATCCTGAGCTTGGGTTGGGTTGCCGATGGCATCACGTGGTTCGCCGATCCTCCCAAAGGCGGTGGGCCAACGGACGGGTACTTCGCCGTGCGGGTGAAGGTGGTGGCGGAGAGCGCGAGCGGTGGCGCTTCCGGGATGGGCGGCTCGGCCGGAGGCGTGGGGACGGGCGGAGCCGCGCAACAAACGACTCTGGTCTCCGATGACTCAGGTTGCAGTTGCCGCACATCTCCGCGCCCATTTCCGCCGAGCGCGTGGTGGTTGGGATTCTTGCTCTTCTTCGGGCTTTCTCGCCGAGCTGGAGCTCGACACAGCGCAATTGTGTTGCGACCACGGAGGCAGTAAGCCGCTTTAGTGCTCGCCGACGTCGCTCTCCTGCTCGTGGGCTCTCTCTGCTTGTACCTGGGAGCTGAGTGGTTGGTGAAAGGTGCGGCCGGGCTCGCGCGCGCCATGGGCGTGACGCCGCTCGCTGTCGGGCTGACTGTCGTCGCCTACGGCACCTCGGCTCCGGAGCTCGTCGTCAGCACCGTCGCGGCCCACGCGGGACAGACCGACATCGCCCTCGGCAACGTCATCGGATCCAACATCGCAAACCTCGGGCTGATCTTGGGCATCACGGCCCTGATCTCTCCCCCTCACGTCGGCCCGACGATTTGGCGGCGCGAGCTCCCCATCGCGCTCGGCGCGATGCTCGCGATCCCGCTCCTCTTGCTCGACGGTGGGATCAGCCGAACCGAAGGCGTGGTGCTCCTCGGCGGTGCGCTCTCTTTCACCCTCGCCGCTCTGCATTGGTCCGGGCGGGATCGCGCGGCCGAGCCCATCGAGGAGCGACCGAGCGATAGCGTTCGGGTGGAAATCGATCCCGTCCTGTCCGATAGCAGAGCCAAGCTCGGGGCCTTTGCCGTGCTGGGTCTGGCGGCGCTGGTCATCGGAGGCAAGGTGTTCGTGACGGGCGCCGTTGGAATGGCATCTCGCCTCGGGATGAGCGAGCGGGTCATCGGCCTCACTGTGGTCGCCGTCGGCACGTCATTGCCAGAGCTGGCCGCGTCGCTCGTGGCGGCGCTCCGAGGTCACTCCGAGATCGCAGTGGGAAACGTGCTCGGCTCGAACATCTTCAACGTGCTCTTGATCCTCGGTGCCACGGCTCTCGTTCACCCAATTGCGGCCAGCCTGAGCTCGGTACGCATCGACCTCTCCGCGCTCGGGATCTTGACGGTCGTCTCGGTGTACAGCATGCGAACGAAACGCCGGATCAGCCGACCGGAGGGCGTCGTGTTTCTGGTGCTCTACGCGGCCTTCGTGTTGTTCGTGCTCGTGCACTGACGCAATCGTTTCGCGGCTCGATGTCCACGCCGCAATCGGTGCACCCGGCGATCGCAATCTCTCCGGAATTACGAGGCATCAATCTTGCGTAAGGGCAGGCCATGACCAGCGTCGCTGAATTCACTCTCCACGTCGAACGCCGCGAGGGATACGAGCTCGCCGTTCATTTCGACAAGCCCACCTTCCCCGACCTCGTGCTCGACGAGCCCCCTCCGCTGGGAAAGGACGTTGGCCCGAACCCAGCTCGGATCCTATCGGCTGCGATTGGCAGCTGCTTGGCCGCGAGCCTGATCTTTTGTCTCGGCCGCGCAAAGATCGGAGTCGGAAAAGTGACCGCTGACGTACAAGTCGAGCTGATCAGAAACGAGCGCAAACGCCTGCGCGTCGGCAAGGTGAGAGTGACGCTACACCCCAGCATCGAGGGCGACGCGGACGTGACCACTTGCCTCGCGTCATTCGAGGACTTCTGCGTCGTCACTCAGAGTGTGCGCGAGGGGATCGATGTCGAAGTGAGCGTGGAACCGGTCCGCGCCTGAGCCCGGCTACTTGCACTTGCCCAGGCAGGCGTCGCGATCACCCGCGCACTTGGCAGGCGTCGCGCCCGACTTCTTGGCGCCGATCAAGCACGCCGCGTACGCGATCTGACAAGACTGAACGCACTTACTCGGCAGCGCGATGCCGGCATCCACAGTGGGTGGCGGAGCTGCCGCATCGACGGTCGTGGTGGTACCCGCATCCGTCTTTGCACCAGCGTCCTTGTTGATCTTCACGGTCGCAGTGGACGTGGTCGTTGCCGTCGTGGCGGGCTCCTCGGCCGCAGCCTCCGATGCTCCCGTGTCAGGCTCCTCGGCAGCAGCTTCGGGAACCGGGGTCTCCTCGGTGGTCGCCGGAGCGGGCTCCTCGTCCTTCTTGAACATTTTGCAGGCGACGAGCGCGCCGACCAAAACGACGAGACCACCGAATCCAAAACGCTGCTTCATCATGGCGCGCGACTCTAGCTCGGATCCAAAACCCCGGATGTGAAATCGTCAGGGAGTGAGCTGACCGCGGACGACGAAGGCTCCCGCCCCCGACAGAGTCTGTTGGCCTCCCGCCGGCAACGACTGGCTCGACAGGACAGAGCCGGTCTGCACCGAGACCACCTCGAGGGCGAGGGGTACGCGCGCTTCGAGCACTACGTCGTCCAAAATGCCCAGTACCAGCAAAAAGAAGTCGTTGCCCTGAGTTGCGGATAGCGCTTCGACGGCGCCCGCCGTGGGGCCTGCCACGTTCGGCCAGGTCGTGTCGGCAATCAAACCGCCGCCATCCTCGGCGAAGATACGGAATGGCGCCCCCGAATCCGTGTAGGAGTGCTTCTGCCAAGACGGGAGATCCGCGGGAACGAACGACAGGGATCCGAACGCGTCGCTTCCCGTCATCTCCCAGAGATCCTGATCGCCGCGCACGCCGGCGCTCGAATGAAACACGTGCAGCGGAAGCCCCGAGACGTAGGTGGCAACCGCCGCTGACACGAGCTTTTCGGGATCGGATTCCGTGTTGACGGACGAGCCAAAACCGATGGGCTCGTTGTTGCTCGCGACGGGCAGCGGTGGCGAGCATTGCCAGACCCACCAGGGCTGCCAGACGGGACGCCAGTGGCCGTCGACCTGCCCGACGTCCCGGTCGAAGTGAATCGTAGCGATGTCTGCGATCGAGCCCGAATACGTCTCCAGGACGCCGCCGCAATCCGCGGAGGCTGGTGCGGACGCGGCAACGAGAATCGGCGTCTTGCCGTTGAGATATTGGGAGAGATCCCTGAGCTCCGCCAGCCCGGCCGCGCCGTCGAACCCATTTTGCCAGGACTCGTTCGCAATCTCGAAATGAATGATCTTCTGCTCACGGCCCTGCGACATGGCGACGAAGGTATCCACGAGCGCGTAACGGTCCGCGGTTTGGGGAATGTTGAACTGCCCGTCGCCGATCAGCGTCCATTCCACCCGGAGACCGTACTTGTCGTAGGCGAGGTCGGTGAATCCAGCGATCACGTCTGCGTAGTCGGGCCAATGCCAGTCGATTTCACGACCGTCCCAGAAGTCCGCGCCATTGGGATCTCCCACGACGCCGAGAGCCCGCACGTAGTGGAAACCGTGCTGGGACAGGTAGTCGAGGTTCTGCTCGAGCCGCGCCCGGTCGTTCTTGTAGCCCCAGGCGGCCCACATCAAAGTGGCGCCGAGCGCATGGAAGCTTCCTTGATCATCATGCAGCGAGCTCTGATCGAGGCTGACGATCCCCGAACGTTTCCCACCAGGAGTGCCCGCCACGCCGCCGATGCCGCCAGTGCCGCCCACGCCTCCACTGCCCGCTCCACCACCGACACCGCCGGCCCCGCAATCGAAGCACGCGTCGTAACCTTTCCCATCGGATTTGCAGATCTGCACGCCCTGTTGGCCACCCGCGCAGGGGCACGCCTTTTGCGCACCAGGAATGCAGCTTTGGGTCGCATCGTCAGAGGACGAACAACCCCAGAGCGCGAGCAAGACCCACCCGAAACGTACGGCCGACACCGACGCATTCTAGCTCAACCCGTCTCCCAGGATCGGTTACCTTCGGCGCGTGAAAACGCTGGCTCTGCTGCTCTCGCTGTCGACGTTGCTCATCGCCTGCGGCGGCGGGACGACGCCCCCCACGATGGAAGGCCGAAAAGGCATGCTCTCCCGCACGGCCGTCGCTGCGGAGTGCGACCGTGCGTCCAAGGAGCACCTCCGGCCATTCGTGGTCGAATGGGACGCGACCAATCTCGCGACATTCGAGGCCAAGGCGCGGAGCGGAACGATCTTGGTCCGCTACCAGGGCTGCAAACTCGAACCACTCTACGAGTGCTCCAATCCGGCGCGCCCCTTCGGTGCCTATGGCACGCCCGACTTCACGAGCGGGACCGTGCAGGGCTTCGACATCGCCAACGAAGGAGAGCTCTACGCAGAGCTGCCCCTCGGCGCAGTGAAGCTCGCCGGTCGAGTGCAGGCGGGGGAAAAGTTACACCTGAAATACTTCGTCTCCGGTGTGGCCACGGCGAGCCGAGACAAGCTCTGGCGCGATCAGGTCGATCAGCTTGCAGCGTGCAAGGCTGCGACGCACTTCGTGTGGGCGTACAACCTCGGCGCGTTCGAGCTCGAGAGCAGCGAGAGTAGCGCCGCATCGGCCGAGGCCAGCGGCCTGGGCGCGGGGGTCGGTGCCAGCCGCAAGAGCTCCGAGTCCGAGCTCGGTCACGGCGGAACGATCGAGAGTTGTTCCACTCAGGAACAGCTCGCGTGCCGGGTGCCGATTCGGGTCGAGCTTCGGCCGATTGTTACCGGCTCGGCCCCGGCCGGCTGGCGTCGCCCCCGCTCGTCAACCCGGGCGCCCAGGCCGACGCGAAGGCCCAGATCGAAAGCTCGAGTGCCATCGCGGAGCTCCTCACCGACGCTGCCAAAAAGCTGAACGAAAAGAAGGACGGCACCGCATGTCTCGAAAACCTCGCCCGGGCGTTCCAGCTCGATCCGAAGTACCGGGACAACGCGGTGGTTCGGATGATCCGCCCGCGTTGTCTCATGCGTGCCGGGCGCTGTGACGAAGGCTCCCGCGACATGCGCGACCACTTTGCCGCCGAGGACACTGGCCATCGCAAGACGGACGAGCAATTGGACGAAGACGTACGCGAATGGGCAAATCGTGAGTGCTCCGCCGCCGAAGCCAAAAATGCTGCCGATCGGTCACTGCGCATCATGCGTGAGATGGATCAGGCTTTCCCGAAGGACGCGAAGACGTGCGAAGCCCGATTCGACGAGCTCGCCAAAGAACTCCCCGGGCTCGCACGCAAGGATCGCTTCGAGCGCAATGCATGGAGCCGTGGCATCCGGCAGCTTCCGCGGCTCGTCACGTGCGTGGCCGAGGCGGGAGAGTGCAAGCGAGCATCGGCACTCTTCGAGCGGTACTTCGTGATCGACCATCCGACGTTCAAGGACCCGCAAGCGCGAGCGAAGAAGGAATGGCCGACCTACGTGAAGAGGCAGTCGCTGTCCTGCCCGTGACTCAGCCAGCGCGGGCGAGAAACCGCCGAAACGGCTCCGCCAAGAGCTCGGCTCGCCAACCTTCCAGCGCACCGAGAGCAGCGCTTCGGTCTCCCGCCGCGCCGATCAGGGATCGCATCCGCTTCAGCACCCGCCCGGGAAACGCGAGCTCCGGCGCCAGCTCCAGCTCGATGCAGATCTCGGCGCGGGCCGTCGTGAGCCATGCGTCCCAACGGATCTCCTCGAACGTGGCGTAGGGCGGCGGATCGATCGGCACGAAGCTGTTTGCGTCGGCGGTCGCGGTCGCCCGCATCAGCTCGCCGGTGAACCAATCGCCCTTTTCGTTCACCCAGCGGCGGGGCACTCCCTTGATCCGCCCGAGGTCGTCCCGGGTCTCGGGAAGTCGACTGGCAATCGCCAGCAGAGTCTTGGCTTCGGGTGCGCTCCCTCGCTGGCTCGGGGACAGTCCATTGTACCAATCGACGAGAAATCTGAGCGCAGCCTGACTGTCACGGTCGAGCTGCCAGGCGTTCCGAAAACTATCGAGGCTCAATGCATCCGGTTCGGAACGTGTGGGGGACGTGAGCTCGCAAGATGCCTCGAAAACGATCTCGCTCCGATCCCGTTCTTCGAGACGCCGGCGGAGCGCTTCGTGGAGCGCGGGAAGGTCCTCGATGTCCGCTGCCGCATACGCGAGCTGCGCTGCTGGAAGCGGGCGGCGCTTCCAATCGTCGGCTTGGTGGGGTTTGCCGGTCCTTTGCCCCAGGATCCTGAACTTGAGATACGCGAGGGACACGCTGTACTCCGCGGTGGTCAAAGCCCAGGCAACTTGCGTGTCGAACACCCGCGGTGGCGCCTCGAGCCCGAGCCGATCGACCAGCAGAGGCACGTCTTGAGAACCCGCGTGCACCACCCAGGGCCGACCGGCGTCCGCGAGCACCGGGCGAAGAGCGCCCAGCGAGGTGAACCGCAGGGCGTCGATGAGGAACAGGGACTTTCCGTCGGAGATCTGGATGAGACAAAGCTCCGTGCCCTCGCGCCGCGCCTCGAACTCCGTATCGATGTAGAGCGCGGCCGTCGACGCGAGGGAACTTGCCGCTTCTTCCAGACCGCGCTGTGTATCGACGAGCCGCATCGAAATCGATGCATCGTACGAGATGCACGTCGCCCGAGAAAGCGGGATCTCAGGGCTTCAAGATCATCACTCGACCGTTGTCGATGTCCGTCGTTACGATGTGTTTGGCGCCCACCGCAATGGACGTTGGTCGACCCGTGCCAGCCCAAACCACTTCTGCGGGCGCCATGTTTCCGTTCTCGGGGGCCCGGAGAACCCAGCCGCAAGAGCAGCAGTCGAGTCCGCTGGAGAACGTGGTTCCCATGCTGGAGACGTAGACCTGCCCGCCGCCGCGGGCGATGCCTTGATGGATCTGGAAGACTTCGTTCTGATCCAGGCCCATGGTCACGACCGTCGGAGCACCACCGGTCTTTGGCAAGCTGAAGACCATCTGCCCGGTCGTGACCAGGACGTTGTTCCCGCTCGTCACCAGGTACTGACCCAAGTCGGACAGCTTGGTCGGCGTTCCTCCCCCGAGTGCGAGGCTCACGAGCCCCGAGCTCGACGAGCCGGCCACGACAGTTGCGAACAGGTTCGACCCATCCGGCTCGATCGACAGTGGTTCGAAAGGCTTCGAAACGTCGACCTGGTCGTTCTCGAAGCTGGCGAGCTGCTTGGCGGTGCCGCCGGCAAGAGGCACCGAGTAGATGTAGTACTTCACACCAGCGGGTGGAGTCGTCGGCTCCGCGCCTTCCACCCAAAACACTTCGCTCTGACTGAGCGCGAGCACGGCGTGCAAGCCGATCTCCCCGCCCGAGACGACGCCCGACACGCTAGCGATCTTCACGGGCGCTCCGCCGGTAGCGGGCATCCGCCAAACGCTCCGACCGGATTCCGCTCGCCAGTAGACGTAGGTGCCGTCGGTGGCCAGTGAATCCGGACCGTCGAAGGCGCCGGTCGCCGCGGGATACAGCGTGGAGTCTGCCAAGACGCCGTTGGTCTTCTGGGCGAGATCCGCGTGGTGAATGGCTCCGTTGACGAGAGCCGCCTCGGACCAAACGATGACATCGTCACTCACGAAAGCGACATCGCGGGCGTCGGGCGCCACGATTTCGTCCTCGAGATTCTTCGTGAGCACCGGACACGATCCCGTCGTCCCGCCCGTGCCACCGGCAGCAGTGCCACCCGTACCCGTGCCGCCCGTACCGGTGCCGCCGGTTCCCGTGCCACCCGTCGACGCACCGCCGGTGGATGTGCCCCCAGCGCCGCTCCCACCGGATCCGGTTCCCCCGGAACCACCGGTTGCGCCACCCGTTCCGCCCGTATCTCGGTTGGCGCCTTCTGCACCGTGGCCGAGGGGAACGTCATCCCCGCAGCCCGTGGAACAGAGCGCAAACACCAAGACGGAACACACACAACCGAGATTTCGCATCCTCGAACCTCCTCGGGTTCGTTGATGGAGCGACGTGGAAGGTTTGATCACGAATTTTTCTCTTTTCAAAGAAGTGAATCCGTGGCGCCGTGCTCGCAACGGTGGGACGACCGTGCGCGATCCGAGAAACCCTCCATGAGCCGACGCGGCATCGCAATCGCCTTCGTGCTTCTTACTGCGCGGACCGGGCTCGCCGAAACCGAAACCATTCGAGTTTCCTACGACGCACCCGAGCTCTGTCCAGCCGAGAGCGAGTTCGAGTCCGAAATGCGGGCAAGGACGGCGAAAGTAGCGTTCGGCGAGGATGGCCGAGCGTTCGATGTGAGCGTCGAAACCGGTGAATCGGGATTCGTCGGTCGACTCGCGATCACGGAGCCCGATGGCACACGAAACGATCAATCCCTGGATGGCGCTGACTGCACCGAAGTGGTCTCGGGGCTCGCGCTGATTGCGGCGCTCGCGGTCGATCCGGAGGCGTCGACCGTTCCGCGAACCGAGCTGTTCGTACCGGCGGAAAAGCCTCCACCCACCGAGCCGCCGCCACCGCCTCGAGCCCCACCAAAACCAGCTCGCGCCATGCCACCGAGCCTGCCTGCCGCCCCCGTGCCGGCGCACCCGCTTCACATCGAAACCGGCATCGGTCTGGTCGCGGTCTCCGGGCCGGCCCCCGAGCTCTTGATTGCCGGGCGAGTCGAGATCGAGCTTTCGACTCGGCTCGATCCCTTCGAATCCAGCGATCAGCCTCGGCGTGCTTGGAGCGCAAACCGGCATCATCGGTCGCGAGAGCGATCGCACTCGGTTTCGGTGGCTCTCGGCACGGCCCGCGGTGTGTCCCCTCGGCCGCGACGGAACCTTTCGCTGGCGCGGATGCCTGCTCGGGGACGTCGGCGTGCTCCACGGCGAAGGACGCGACAGCGAATACATTTCGGACCGAGCCACGCGTTTCTTCGCCGCAGCAGGCATCGGAGCCCGCTCTGGGCTGTCAACCCATCGCTTTTACTTCGATATCGAGTTGGCAGGGCTTTTCAATCTGACCCGAGACCACTTCGTTTTCGAGGATCCGAGAGCTCCGATCCACGACGTTCCCGTTCTGAGCTTTTCCGGCGGATTCCTTGCCGGGGTGAAGCTCCAGTGATCAATTCTCGGTCGTCGTTCCATCAACGACATTGACCGGACAGGCTTTGGCTTTGCTGAGCCCATCGACATCGACCGAGCGCGAGTCTCCTCGCGGTGCGGCCGAAGAGCGCCTGCGGGAGATGGTCTCGAGCTACCTGCCGAACGTGTGGCGATTCGTGCGGAGGCTCGGCGTGGCCGAGCACGAGGTAGATGACGTGGTCCAGGACGTGATCTTGGTGGTCGCGAGAAAGCTCGACAAGGTCCAGGTTGGAAGCGAGCGATCCTTCATGATGTCGACCGCATTCCGCGTGGCATCGGATCTGCGCAAGGCTCGCACACGCCGCGGCGAGGTCGACGTGGACGACGCTACCGATCTGGCCGATCCGAAGCCCGGACCCGATGCTCTCACCGATCAACATCGCGCGCGCGAGCTCCTCGATCGCGTGCTCGACGAGCTACCAATCGATCTCCGCGCGGTCTTCGTGCTGTACGAGCTCGACGGCTTCACCACCGCCGAGATCGCCGAGTCACTGGAGATCGCTCCCGGCACCGCGGCGTCGCGCCTTCGAAGAGCTCGCGAGACGTTCGAGGCGCGCATCGCGCGCATCCCCCGAGGTGCCGCGTGACCGAGCCTAAACGCTACCTCGACAGCGGCGAGAGCAGCGTCGCGACCACATTGCTTCGCTCCGCCGAGCGCGACGGCCCGGACGACGGGAGCATGCGCCGGGCGCTGGCGACCGTCGCGGCGGCGACGGCGATCACCGCGGCGACCGGCAGCGCGGCGGCAACGACGAGCGCCGCCCTCTGGCTCAAGTGGCTGGGCATTGGTCTCCTGTCCGGGGGAGTGGTGGCGTTTGGCGCGACGGAGCTTCGTCATCGAGAGAGCCCCCGCCTCGTCGATACGACCCACATCGAACAGGCAGCTCCAGAAGTGGCCCCGGCAGCCTCACCGCCACGACCGCCAAAGCCAGCCGACGAGCCGCCGCCCGAGCCCGAGCCCGCGAAGCTCGCCGCTCCCCGCCCAATCCCATCTCGCGGCGAGCCGCCGGTCGCCGAGTCCGCGACTGACTCCCTAGGCCGAGAGCTGGCTCGCATCGACGCGGCGCGTAAACGACTTGCATCCGGTGATGCCGAGTCCGCGATCCACGAGGTCGACCGATACGATCGGGAATTTCCCCGGGGACGCTTCCACGAAGAGGCCGCCCTGCTCCGCGCCGAGGCGTACGCCTCGCTCGGTGACTGCACCCGCGTGCGCGCACTCACGCGAGCTTTCGAACACGGAAGCGTTCTCGGGCGGCGCTGGAAAACGCTCCGCGACCGCTGTCCCTGACCCGACACCTTGACGCACGCCCCTCACCGAGGGACGGGGCAGGCCTCGTGGCCGCTAGTTACTTCGACGTAGATGGGACGCTGGTCAGCACCAACCTGGTGCACCCAACGCTCTTTTATCTGATGAATCAGGGCACGCCGGTGCAAACGGCGATGCGCGTGGGCCGAGCTCTGATGAAGGCCCCGGCGATGGCGTTTGCCGAGCTCGCCGACCGGCGCACCTTCAATGAGCTCCTGTACAGCTCCTACGAAGGCATGAGCGAGGACCGCCTCGTGCTGCTCGCCGACGAAGTGTTCGATCGAGTGATCCGTCCCTCGATCTTTCCGAGCGCACGCGACCTCGTGAAGTCCAACCAGGACCGGGGCAACGTGGTGGTGCTGGTTTCCGGCGCCCTGGACTTCATCCTTCGTTTGCTCGCCGATCACCTGGGCGCTCCGGACCTCATCGCCAATCGTCTGGAGATGAAGGACGGACATGCCACCGGCAAGCTCCTCAAGCCCGTGGTCGCAGGTCCGGAAAAGGCGCGCCTCATCCGCGAGCACGCCCGAGAGCACGGACACGATCTCGATGATTGCTTCGCGTTCAGCGACAGCTACTCGGACTTGCCCATGCTGAGCGTGGTGGGCCATCCGGCGGCCGTGAATCCCGATGCGCGCCTCAAGCTCCTCGCCAAAGCATACAGCTGGCCCAGCTTCGATCTTCGCGCTTCGGCGTGATGGTTGACAGCCCGGGCTCGCTCTGCGACGTGAGTCGACCCCCATGGATCACCCCAGCCTCGTCACCTTGGAACGCGACAGCGCACCGCGCGTGCTGTTCGCCGGCGACAAGCTCGTCGAGGTCGATCTACCTGCGGGCACGCGCTGCGTGTATCCAAAGCCGCCGATCCAGCCGCTGCGGGACGTGGATGCGGCGATTCGCTACGCGATCCACCATCCCCTGGGCACCGAGCCGCTCTACGCGAAGCTCCGCCCGGGCATGAAGGTGACGATTGCGGTCGACGACATCTCCCTTCCTCTCCCGCCCATGCGCCAGCCCAACGTCCGGGAGCGCGTGCTCCACGTGGTTCTGGAGCTCTTGGCCGATCACGGGGTCGACGACATCGAAATCATCGTGGCCACCGGCATTCATCGCAAGATGAAGCCCCACGAGATCCGGCACATGGTCGGAAACCGGGTGTTCGAGGCGTACTACCCCGAGCGCCTCTACAACCACGACGCCGAGGACAAGGAAAACCTCACGGTCGTCGCGACCACGGAGCAGGGCGAAATCATCGAGATGAACCGCCGCGCGGTCGAGAGCGATCTCATCGTGTACGTGAATCTGAACTTCGTGCCCATGGATGGCGGGCACAAGTCGCTGATGTGCGGGCTCACGAGCTATCGGAGCCTCTCCGCCCACCACAATCCCGAGACGATCCGCGCCTGCGACAGCTACATGGATCCGAAGAGGAGCGACCTCGCGAGCCGCATCGAGCGGATGGGGCGCCTGGCCAACTCGAAGCTCCAGGTCTTCACCATCGAGTCGACCATCAACAACCGGATGTTCGACCGACCGCTGTCGTTCCTCTCCAAAAACGAAGACGATCTCGATGGTCGGGAGCGCGCGCTGCTCGCCGGGCTCGTCGGGACTCTTTCCCGCATTCCCCAGGCGGCCCGTCAGGCGATTTTCGACAAGTTTCCCGCGCCGTATGGCGTGACCGGAGTCTGGGCTGGCGAGACCGAGGCCGTCCACGAAAAGACCCTCGAGCGCTGCCTCGAGCAATATCTGGTTCCCGTCGAGGGCCAGGCGGACGTACTGGTCGCGGGCATTCCCTACATCTCCCCGTACAACGTCCACGCCTACCTCAACCCGCTCCTCGTGAGCGTGCTCGCCCAGGGCTACCTCTTCAATTTCTACCGCGGCGCGCCCCTGGTGAAAAAGGGCGGGACGCTCATCATCACCCACCCGTGTACGGACAAGTTCGACCACGAGCAGCACGCACCCTACGTCGACTTCGTGCATCGCCTGCTGCCCGAGACCCGCGACGCCGTGGAGCTCCACAAGCGATACGAGGCCAAGTTTGCGAACGATCCGGCGTTCATCCAGATGTACCGCACGGGCCACGCCTACCACCCCGCCCATGCCTTCTTCATGTGGTACTGGGGCGAGAACGGTCGCCAGCACCTGGGCCGCGTCATCGTCGTCGGTGCCGACAACGAGTACATTCCCAAGCTCCTCGGCTGGGAGACGGCACCCAACATGGACGAGGCCCTCTACCGCGCCCAGAACGGCGAGAGCCGAACACTGGATGTCGCGATGATGCACATTCCGCCAATCGTCATGGCGGACGTGAAAGTCTGACCCAGGGATCTTGGACGAGGTTTCCTAGTCCACTCGCACGACGTTCACGCTCTTTACCCCTGCATCCGCTCCGACTTCGACCACGAGGACGTGGCGTCCGATGCCGTCGAACTTCTCCGGGATCGCACCGCCACCGCCGGAGATGTAGGCGGGGATCCCCGCGTTGTCGAAGGCGTAGTAGCTGTGAATGTGTCCGTAGAGCGTGAGGTCCACCTTGCCCTTGGCGAGACGCGTGAGGAGCTTGGCGGCTTCATTTCGGCTGGCGAACGCGCCGTTTCTCACGCCAATGGGATCGAGGGGGGGCACGTGCATCGCCACGACGTGCACACTCTGCCGGCTCTGATCGAGCCAACCATCGAGCCAATCGTAGGCCATGGGATCGATGGTGGCGCTTCCCGAATCGAGGAGTGAAAACTCGACCCCTCGAAACGAGAAGTGGAAGTTCGCGCGTCCGAAGTAGTCCTGATACGCCGGCAAGCCTTGACCGAGCTCGTGGTTGCCGAGGGTCGTGTAGTACGGCACGTCGAGCGCGTGCATTTCTTCCTGATACCGCTCGAGCTCACCCACAGTGCCGGTTTCAGTGAGATCGCCGGCGCCGAGCAGGAACCGAACGTGCTCGCCGTTGACCTTCTCGAACACGTCGCGCACGTGCACGACCGCTTCCTGCACGTCGCTCAACACTGCGAAGCGCCAGAGCCCACGATCAGAAACATCGGCGACAGTGATGGCGACTTCGTAGCTCTCGCCCGGCGCGAGCTCGAGCTGCCAGCGTTTGCGAGTCGCGGGGCCGAGATCGATCGGATCGATGCGGAGACCGGGAGAAGGTTCGGTCGCTACGAGCTCCGCGTCGGGCAGGAGATTCTCGATCTCGACCGTCCAGGCTCGCTGGGCGTCGGAGTCCGCGTGCATCTTCACGCTGAAGACTGGCGCGCTCGCCCAAAGGTGAAGGGTGCCCGGCTGTGCGCTGCGCACCACCGCCAGTCCCCCACTCACGTCGAACTTCACGCCACCGGTCTTCGCGTGACCAATTTCCAGGTCCTTTTCAGCGCGCTCTTCGGTCGGGCGGATGCAGCTCGGTGAGGCGAGCGCCTCCGCGAAGACGAGGGCGATCGGTGCAATGAAACGCTTCATCGGCCCCCCTGTCGGAACGCGAGGGAGGCGCCGAACAGGTACGCCGATCCGATTTGGGCGTCGCCGATGATGCCGAGGCCTGAGTCGGTGAAGTAGCGCGCGTCGACGCCGAAGTGACCGAGCACTCCGCTGCCGAGGCCCGTCAACTGAAGCCCCGCGGCGAAATCGTCATGGCGGTGATCATAGTACAGCGATACTTCGCCGTTTCCTCGACCCAGATAGGCGCCGAATGCCGCGCGAGCGAGCAGGAGCTGTTCGAGATCCGCCGGCACTCCCGTCCCCGGGATGTCGTATTCGATTCGCTGGAGTCCGAACCCGACGCCGCCTTCGGCGAACGTGCCGCGCAGGCCCGAGTCGAAACGAGTTAGGTCAAAGCGCGCATTCACCGAGACCTCGCCGGTCTTGGTCTCGAATCCGTCGCTCACGTAGCGGTGGCTCGTGCCGGCAACCTCCACGTCGACGAAGCTGCCGTCGACCGCTGGCTCAGCGCTGGGAAGCGGACCGGAAAGACGCCACGCCGCGAGAAGCCGCTCTCTCGCGTTGTCGTCGTCGAGCGCAAACCAAGCACTCGGCGCGAGGCGCAAGCGACCCAGGCGGAGGTCGAAGCTTTCCACGAGGAAGTTTCGATATCGAAATTGCGGATCGTGCACGGCTCGAATTCCGATGGCGGATTCCAGGCGGGGAGCCGCGACGAGCGCCGTGCCGCGATCGCTTTCCGAAACGGTCACGCCATACACGTCTGCCGCCCATGACACGGCAAACAGGCTCCCTCCGCCGATCATCAAGAGCGCGAAGGGCGCCACGGTGTAGCGACTGGCGCCGGTCAGAGCGAGGCCGCCGGTGCCCACCAGGAGCGTTCCAAATCCGACGCCCTCCGCGATGAGGAGATGCTCGGCCGTCTTCGGCTTGCCGGCCGCGGCGTGACCGGCGCCGTGGACGAAGATACCTGGCTCGATGGACACGAAGATCGGATAGAGGCGCCGGACGGGATGAAGATCCTTCGCCGTCTTCTCGACCACCGGTTCGGTATCCGGAGCGTCCGAAATTCGGCTCGCACCGTCATGCCACTCGGCAGTGGTGAGGGAAGAGTCGCCCGGGTCGGCGCTCTTGCCAGGCTCGGCTCGAGCCACCCCCGTCATGAAGAGCAACAGGAGCGCTGCGCGGCGAACCGAACCGATCACATGTCGAGCAAATAGGCCGCGACGAGCGGGAACACGATCGTCGCGTCCGACTCGATGATGAAGCGCGGTGTGTCGACTTCGAGCTTGCCCCAGGTGATCTTCTCGTTCGGGACTGCCCCGCTGTACGAGCCGTACGAAGTGGTGGAATCCGAAATCTGGCAGAAATAGCCCCAGTAAGGAACCTTCTGGCGAAGATCCTGGTGAAGCAAGGGCACAACGCAGATCGGGAAGTCCCCGGCGATGCCTCCGCCGATTTGAAAGAAGCCGATCGAGGAGCGCGCGCTGTGCTCCTTGTACCAGTGCACGAGTGACTCCATTTGCTGGAGCCCGCTCTTGATGGTGTGCGGATTTTCGATCTGCTCGCGCACGAGGGCCGCGACGAACATGTTGCCGAGAGTCGAATCCTCGTAGCCTGGGACCCGAATCGGCAGGTTCTTGTCCGCGGCCGCGATGAGCCAAGAGTCCTTGGGGTCGATCTGATAGCTCTTCTCGAGCTTCTTACTGCGGAGGAGCCGATAGTAGTACTCGTGGGGGAAGTGGGACTCGCCCTTCTTGTCGGCGTCTTGCCACAGGGCGAGAACTTCCTTCTCCACCTTGCGCATCGCCTCTTCTTCCGGGATGCAGGTATCGGTGACGCGATTCAGGCCCTTGTCCGCCAGAGCCTGTTCCTCCGCAGCGGTGAGGCTGCGGTAGTTCGGCAAACGCACATAGTGCTCGCGCGCCACGAGATTGAAGATGTCCTCCTCGAGGTTGGCGGCGGTGCAACAGATGGCGTGCACCTTCTCTCGCCGGATCAGCTCGCCGATGACCACGCCCATTTCCGCGGTGCTCATGGCGCCCGCCATGGTCAGCATCATCTTGCCGCCTTTGGCGAGATGATCCTCCCATGCCTTGGCGGCTTCGACGACGACTGCCGAATTGAAGTGGCGATAGTGATGAACGATGAAGTCTCGAACGGCTCCCATCTCTACTCCCAGGGTTAGAAATGAGTTACTCGCGCCGGCGCGACCAACGCGCACGGCGGGACCCGTCCCGGACCGGCAATCGAAGAAACGCTTCCCCGGGACGCGCGGGAACTTCCCGGATGCCCGGGGAGAAGTCAAGCCGGGCGTGAATTTTTCTCTGCGTCTATGGCGCGACCGGGTCGTCCGCCACGTTGCACTGGCAGTTGACGTAAATCGTTTCCGGCAGGGTGTTGGGCGCTGGGAGCCGCGCCAACGACCACGTCGAACCGTCGAGGTTGAGCGTCACCGGTTTGGTCACACTGCCGGTCACGTCGCCGCAAAGAAAATCGCGCCCTCCGCACACATCCCCCGTGAGCGCGGCATCCGCGTCGATGGCCAGGCCGGTCGAGATGGTGTTCGCGGCGCCCGGAATGGAGATCGGATCCAGGTCGACGGACCACTTGCCGTCGGTCGGCACGGTGCTCGGCTTGAGGGGTGCCAACGCAGTCAGCGGCATCCGGGTCGTCGCGTCGAGCGGAGTGATTGTCCACGTCCACTCGACCCCGCTGCCCGTGTCGGTTGCCACGATGTCCGTGAAGAACAGAATGGGTTTCGTCGGACCGAGCGTAGCTGCAATTCCGAACAGCCACTGGCCGGTCAACTGCGCGGCGTTTACGGGATCACACGACGGAGCGGCATCCGTCCCTGCGTCCGAGTCGCCGAGACATCCGGATCCTGCCGGAATTGTCGTCTTCCTATCCCGCTCTTGGAAGTCCCCGTACTCCCCCTTTGGATCCACGCAGCCCGCACAAAGCGAGCCGGCCAAGAGCGATGCAACCACTGTCAATCGAGTGCGCTGAAGCATGTAGTGACCCCGCCAGCACCGTGCGAGCACGTCCAATTGCAGGCGTGACGCCAGACCCGCAGGGCGAGTCGGAAGATATCGGCAGCCAGCCATTCGGGTCAAGGGCCCGCCCCTAGAGTTCCCAAGCCGACCCAGGTGAGGTAGAAGCGGCAGCCATGAAGCTCGTGCGGGCAGGGGTTATTGGGGGAGCAATCGCGGTCGCGCTCACGGCGGCGCCCACGGCGCACGCTTCCGGATATTCGGTGGCGAGGTTTGGCGGGGAACATGGGCATCCGACCACGACCAACGCGACGGCGATTTACTACAATCCCGCCGGCATCGGCATGAGTGAAGGCTACCACGTCTTCGTGGACGGCAGCTTCGCGTGGCGCCATTTCAGCTACGAGCATAACGCGGCGCCCACGGATGACACCTCCGTGGCCGGCGCGAACACCGGCAAGGACTCGCTCTTCAACATCCTCGCGTCACCGATGCTCGGCGTGACCGGCAAGTTCGGAGACTTCGCCCTCGGCGCGGGCTTCTACACGCCATTCGGTGGTCAAGCGAGCTGGAAGAAGAACGACGACTTCAAAGACAATCCCAATTACGCAGGACCCTACGACGGCGTGCAGCGCTGGTACGCCATCAGCGGCGAGATCCGCTCGAGCTTCATCACGCTCGCTGCGGCATATCACATCGTTCCGGCGCACCTTTCGATCGGCGTTTCCGGAAACCTAATCTTGTCGACCACGAAGACCCTGCGCGCGAAGACCACGGGGGGCGACAACAATCTGAATAGCGAAGGCAGGTCGCTGCTCGACGTGACGGGTACGGACTGGAGCATGGGTTTCGGGGTGCTGTACGAGCCGATCAAGGACCAGCTCTGGCTCGGTGCTTCGTATCAATCGCGGCCGAATTTCAGCGGAATGAAAGCCCAAGAGGGCGAGTTCCACTTCTATGCCAATGGAAACGAATCGGTGAACGAGCCGGCGGTCCTGGATACGGATCTCCCCGACGTGATCCGATTGGGTGGCCGCTATCGTCCCGCCGAAGACATCGAGCTCCGACTGTTCGGCGACTATCAGCGTTGGAGCGTGTTGAAACGACAGTGCGTGCACAAGCCCGACGATGACTGCCAGCCCAACTCGGCGGCGGGCAACACCACGTTTTTCGATCAGCCACGTGATTGGAACGACACGTTCGGCGTGCGCGCGGGCGTCAGCAAATGGGTGAGCAAGCCGGTCGAGGTGTTCGGCGGTCTCGGATACGGATCGAATGCGGTACCGGACGAAACACTGGAGCCGGCACTGGCGGACTGGAACTACGTCTCGGCGTCCGTCGGTGGTCGCTTCGAAGCGTTCGAGAACATGTTCGTGGCTGCCAGCTACACCCAGCTCTTCTATCTGCCCCGCAACACGCAGGGCAAATTCAACCTCGACGAGCCGCCGAACACCGGCGTTTCGAAGAGCCCGGACGCGGGCGGCAGCTACAAGCAGCAAGTCGGCGTCCTGAACGTCAACGTCGACTTCCAGTTCTGATCGCGTCGAGCGGCGACTCGCCGACGCTGGATAGTCCAGTAGCTCGAAAATTTTCCCGCACGCGCCACAAAACTGCGCGTCGAGGGCGGATTTCCCGTGCATCCCCGACAACTGCCGCTACCCTCCCGGTCGCCGCGGAGCTCGGGCGTTCGCTCCCGCGAAGTACGGAGAAACATGATGCGTTACGCGTGGTGGGCCGTCGCAGTGGCTCTCGGCTCGGTTGGATGTGGGTCTTCGAGTAGCGGATCCGGCTTGCCCGGCACGGGCGCAACGGCGGGCACCGGTGCAACGGCCGGCGGCGGCGCTGGCGGAGGGGGCGGCGCGAGCTGCTCCTGCGACCCGGCGTGCGCTGCAAGCTTCAATTGCTGCCCCGCGGCACAGTGCACGGGTAATGGTGGTGGCCCCTCCGGTGGCGGCGGCGCTCCTCCCGGTGGCGGCGGTGGCGCTCCTCCCGGTGGCGGCGGTGGCGCTCCCCCCGGTGGCGGCGGCGGCGCTCCCCCGGTGGCGGCGGCGGCGCTCCCCCGGTGGCGGCGGCGGCGCTCCCCCCGGTGGCGGCGGCGGCGCTCCTCCCGGTGGCGGCGGTGGCGCTCCTCCCGGTGGCGGTGGCGGTTCTCCTGGCGGTGGCGGCGGAACGGCCACGACAATCGATCTTCGTGCCGACGTGAACCGCAACGGCACCGTGGACCTCAGCGATCCCACCGAGGACGCGAACGAGAACACGTGGGATGCCGCCCATGGCGCCGTGTTCCTCGCCAACGTCGACGACGATCAGCAGAAGTGCCCGAAGACCGGCACGGACGCCCAGCTCGCTGCGTGCAACGACGCCACGAACACCACCGTGGACGGCACGGACGATCTGGCCGATCTGGCGCGTCTGAAGACCGTTCCGTGGCCCGGCGCCCCGAGCGGAACCGTGAGCTGGACCTCCGCCACGAAGGTGCGGATGTTCAAGAACAGCGGCGGAACGTTCAGCGCGATCACCTCCGGTGCGTCTCTTTCGGCGGCGGAGCTTCAAGCTGGCGTGGAATTCGCGATCGAAGGGCTCGACATCATTCGAGACACTTCGTGGAATGGCTACGTCGACGTGACGGTCTCCGCGGGTGGATCCAGTGACACGGTGCGCATGCGCATGTCGCCGGTGATGCTCAACCACCATGTCCAAAACGCTTCACAGATCTACGTGACGTACTTCTCGTCGTCGTCGTCGTCGGCGTTCCGAAACGACATGAGCGCAGCCTGCAGCGCCGCGGGTACGACGTACACGGAGCTCACCGGCCTGAACGACCAGTGGACCCAGGACTTCTTCGAGACGGGCTACATGGCGATGCCGGCAGCTGGCGGTCAGCAGAAGATCATCCGCGTCTACTTCCGCTCCGCCAACTACACGTCGAGCGGCCTGCGCGCGGCGGGCAAGGTCGTTTACACGTATTTCCAGGGCAAAGACAAAGCGGGCATCACCCAGTACGACCCGAATCATCCGAACTCGATGGATTCGCTGAACTCGTTCGGCAACTGCGAGGTCGTTCCTCCCTACAGCTACGGCGGTCAGAGCTACCCGCTCGGTCGCATCCTGCGTGGCAGCACGTCGGGCTTCTATCCCGATGCATCGTTCCAAACGATGCTCACGTCGCAGAACATGCAGCCGCCCATTTTGCTCGATACGTCCTGGCTGCTGGTCGGACACGTGGACGAGACTCTCTCGTACGTGAAGGCGAACTCACCCCGGGGTTGGGTGCTCTTGGCAAACGACGCAGCGCTCGCCAAATCGATGCTAGAGTCGGCGCAGACCGCCGGCTACGGCAACACGCAGATGTTCGTCGGCAAGTCCTGGAGCGGAGGCACGTCGGCGACGCGCACCATCAATCAGGTGCTCGCTGATGCCAACGTGATGGGCCCCAGCGCGGAAGCCGTCACCGAAGTGAACGGACAGCTGGCTACGCTCAAGTCCCAGACGGGCCTCGCCGACTCGGAGATCGTGAAGATTCCGTTCTTGCACTGGAAACAGTCGGGCTGGTCGGTGGCGTATCAACCCGGCACCGTCAACCTGACGTACGTCGGGCCGACCGTCGTGTCCGCACCGCGCCCCTACGGCCCGGTCATCAACGGCAAGGACATCTTCGAGGATCAGATGGAGAAGGCCCTGCAGCCGTACGGCATCACCGTGAAGTGGACCGAAGATTGGGACCTCTACCACCGGCTCGAAGGTGAGGTTCACTGTGGAAGCAACGCTGACCGCGCCGTGACGGTCAAGTGGTGGGAGTCCGGAAAATGAGCACGAAGAAACTCTTGGGTTGTCTCGCCGCGGCGGGGCTCGTCCTGTTCACCTGGACCGGCGTCGCGCATGCGGACGGGATCGCGGTCAAGACCGCACACGTTCGGGCGAAGGATCGCTCCGCGCTCAAGTCGGAAATCGCCAAGCAGCGGAAGGCGAACCCCGACGTGTTCAAGAAGCTCGCCGCCGCGCCGAAGCTCGCCGAGGAAGCGGACGCGAGCCATCGAGGCCGCACGGGTTCGATCACGATGCAGCTCGCGGGTCTGGGCAAGGAAGCCCTGTTCCCGATGCTCGAGATGCTGGCCGTCGACGGTCCAACCCGAGGCAAGATGTCCGGCACCGCCTGGCGGACCCTCAAGGTGGGATTGATCGAAGCGGTGGGCTTGATTCGAGACAAGCGTGCCAAGCCGGTGCTGAACGTCATCCTCGATCGCGAGACCGACTTCGAGCTCGAGCGCGCCAGCGCAGAGGCCCTTGCGCGCATCGCAGACGACGCGAGCACGAAGAAGCTGGTCAAGCTCGCCCTGACGCCGGGCTCGAAGCAGGCCCCCGTACTCGCAGCGCTCGGCGAATGCCGGCGCACCCTCGCGGCAACCGCGCTGGCAACGCTGGCAACGGTGCAAGATGATGCGCAAGCCCTCGTCGTCGTCCGGTCCCTCGGGACCGTGGGCAACGCCTGGGCCTGGCAGACTCCAGAGATCGCCAAGACCGGCGAACGCAATCAGGTTCGTTCCATCGCCGCTCGCGCGCTGATCCAGGCCTTCGTGACCCACACCGACTACGTCCGCCAAAAGGCTGGCACCGCCATCCTGATCGTCGGCGATCCGTCGACCCCCGGACTCATCCAAGCCGCGAAGAAGGGCGCGAGCCCGGAGCTCGTCGCAGATCTCGACGCCCTCGCCACCGGCTTCGCCCAAAGCCCCGTGAAGTGAGACGAAGGCCGGTCGAGTTACCGGCGGCGGTCGAGACGGAAGAGGCGTTTGCCTTCGTGAGCGGTGGGCGTACTGACGACGAGGACGTTGAGGCGGATGTCGCGGATGCGGCCTGGACCGGACAGGTCGCGGATCTTCAGGCTCTCGTCGTCGCTCATCAGGACTTCGCACAGGCCGAAGGCGAAATGCTGGATCAGATCGCCGGACTCGGGCATGGCCGGCTCCTCGTCCTCCGGTTCACTCTTGGCGACGACCTCCGCGGTCGCGAGAGCGCGCGCCGCGAAGCCGCGGGCCTCCTCGCGGGGCTTGGCGACGGTCAGGCGCTCGGCGGGCTCGGCCGGAAGCACGACGACGCTGACGCCCGCTGAGTGCGCGCTCACCAAGGATCCAGCGACGAGCTCTCCCGAGCGCGCTACCGCAACGGTGTACGGACCGTTGGTCGGACCGGATAAGTTGACGATCACCGACGGACCGTCGAGGCGGCGAGGCGCATCGTCGACGTGAATGACCGCCGAGGCGAGGATCCCCGAAGCCAGGACGAAACCCGTTTGGCTGCTCGAGATCTCGGCCAGAGCCTGGGAGAGGTCGACACCCGCATCGACCGTATGAAGACGCGCCATGCGCGCCGGTCTCTGCGGGCGGGGTGCGGGAGTCAATCTCCACGATCAAATTAGCTGCCGGAGGGCTCGAGACACGCCGCCCACGTACCCCCCGCCGAAGAGGTTCACGTGAACCAGGAGTGGGTAGAGTTGGTAGAGGGCCACTCGCTCCTCGTGCCCGGCCGGGAGCGGCCAGGCATCCTCGTATGCGGCGAACACGCCCGCGCCGAAGCCGCCGAAGAGCCGCATCATCGCCAGATCGATCTCCCGTCGCCCGCCATACACGGCCGGATCGATGAGGCACGGGGCGCCGTCGGGACCCACGTGGAGATTTCCGCCCCATAGATCTCCGTGCAGGCGCCCGGGCGGCTCGTCGGGACCGACGAGCTCACCGAGCCTCGCGAAGAGGCGGTCGAAATCTTGGCCACCGAGCTCGGGAGCGTCCCGGCGTCGAGGGCGCTTCGCACCATCGGCTCGAGGCGACGAGTCCGGTAAAACTCCGCCCAGTCGTCCGACGGCGTGTTCTCTTGGGGGAGGCGTCCAATGAAGTTGTCTCGACCGAGGCCCTGACTCGGCGCCCCGAAGCGGTGCAGCGCGGCGAGTCCATGACCGAGCTCTTCGTCGAACCCCCCACGCGGGCGACCGGTCTCGATCATCTCGAGCACGAGAAATTCGGGATCGACCGCCAGCACCTCGGGAATGCGCAGCGCGCCGGCTTCGGCGAGCCAGGCGAGGCCGTGAGCTTCGGCCGGGAACATGTCCGCATCCGCCGAAGCATTCGTCTTCACGAACACCCTTCCGCCGTCCGCCAATCGGACTGCAAAGGCCTCGTTGATGTCGCCTCCGGAAAGCGCGGACACCGCCTCGACTCGCGACCCGAGCTCCCGCTCGACACCAGCGCGGACGCCGGCCCGCATCACAGATCGTGCTCACGACGAAGGTGGGCCAAAAGGCCACGGCAGGCCGCGTCGCAGATGTCGAGGACACGTTCGAATCCGGCATCGCCTCCATAGTCGGGATCCGGCACATCCAGATTGCGCCCTGGGTTCGGCTCGAACTCGCGCAAGAGAAACAATTTCTTCTTCGCTGCGCTCGACGCCGAAGAAGAAGGTCGTCCCGATTGTCCTGGTCCATCGCCAGCACGTAGTCGAATCGATCCCAGTCCGTCGGTCGAAACTGCCGCGCGCGCCCTGACACTTCGATCCCACGCTCGCGCGCCCGAGCTCGCGCTCGCCGATCGGGAGCCTCGCCAGCGTGATAGGCGGCGGTGCCCGCGCTATCGACCTCCACGCGCCCGTCGAGCCCCTCGTCGGCGAGCAGCTTCTTCATGACGCCCTCCGCAGTGGGCGAGCGACAGATGTTGCCGAGACACACGAAGCAGAGCTTCAGCATGGGCTCGTAAAAGTAACAGGAATGGCCGCCGACTGGCACGGGGCTGGCGCTTTGACTAGGCTCCGCCGCATGAAGTGGTCACGCGCTGGGTACGCGCTCCTGCTCTTGTTCGCCGTCGCAGGTTGCAAGAAAGCCGAGGAGAAGCGCGCAGAAAAAGCCGTTGGCGAAGCCATGGGCGGCCAGGCCAAGATCGACCCCGAGACCGGCAAAGTCGAGGTGACGACGAAAGGCGACGACGGCAAGGAAACGAAGGTGGAGTTCGGTCCGGGGTCCTCGTTGCCTCCGGATTTTCCGAAGTCCGTTCCGATCTATCCGGGCTCGAAGATCATGGCTTCCGTATCGCTTTCGGAGGGAAAGAGCGGACACCAGGTCACCCTCACCACCCCCGATTCCCCCCAAGCGGTGATCGACTACTACAAGAAGAATCTCACTGGTTTCAAGCAAGACTCCGAAGTGGGAACTGGCGACACGAAGATGCTGATGCTCTCGAATCCCGAGCTCAGCGTGAGCGTTTCGCTCTCCCGCAGCGACAACGAAACGGTCGTGCAGCTGACGGTTTCCAAAAACAGCTGATCACTGTATCGACGGGGTGGCGCCCATCTCCGTGAGCAGCGCGTCGGCTCCGTCGACCGCATCCATCACGAACAAGACGTAGCGGATGTCGACGTGGATGCTGCGGGTGATGTCTGGAAGAAACACCCAGTCGCTCGCCATCGCTTCGTAATTCCCGTCGAAGGCCAACCCAACGAGCCTGCCGTGAGCGTCCAAAGTGGGAGAGCCGGAATTGCCCCCGGTGATGTCGAGGTCGGCGAGGAAATCCACGGGCACCGACCCGAGCGCCTCGTCGGCATAGACACCTCCGGCGTTCTGCTTCGAGAGCGCCACTAGCTTTTCTGGCGCGTCGAACGGCTCCTTTCCGGTCGCCTTGCCGGCCACCTGGGAGAGCTTGGTGAACGGCTCGAACATCGGAGCGCCTTCGGCGGGTCGGTACCCGCGCACCGTGCCGTAGGTCACCCGCAACGTTCCGTTGGCATCGGGTGCGAGAGGTTTGGAAGACTGCTCTCCGAGAGCTGCGACGTACGCGGGCCGTACGACGAGTAGCTCCCCCTGCTCCTTTTTGCGATCGGTCTTCCTCCTCGTGAATCGAGGGCAGGAGCGCGACGCCCAGACGCAGGAACGGGTCTCGAGACGCGCGGAGCGACCCGAGGGTCGCCGACTCGAGGAGCTTCAGCCGGAGCTTCTCGTCTTCGAGCTTGGTGCCCGCATACAGACTCCCGACGCTCTTTTCAATCGCAGACTGAGTCGGATCCGTTTTTCCCAAGAACGGAGTCAAGACGGCGGAGCGCAGAGCTTCGTCATCGAGCCGCGCGATGCGGGTCAAACACAGCGAAAGGAGTGCGGTGTCGAGCTTGCGAGCGTAGCGCTTCTGCTTGGCTTCCTCGGCCTGGGCGAGTCGCGCCCAGTTGCGCTTCTGGTAGTCCGGATCTCGTTCGGCATCCGGCTTGGGGCGCTCCTCGGCCATGCGCGCAATCGTCACTGCGGAACCCACCAGGGTCACGATGCGCTGGAGCTCGTTCAGCGCGAAGCCGCGCTCCCGGGTCTTTTCGTGCTGGGCAAAAATCCGATCGAGATCGCCGAGCACGCTTCCGTAGCGAGCCTTTCGATCGGGATCGCTCGCGATGAAGCTCGCGAGCTTGTCGTCACGGGCGTGGCGCAGGCGAGCGGCTCCCCCCTTTGTCAACCCTTCCAGCGCGCCTCGGGTGTAGGTCAATGCATTCGCGAACCCGCGCTCGAGCGGTTCCGCCTTGATCTCGATGTCCTTGTCGCCCTGACCGAGTTTGGCGATGAGCGCGAGGTAGTCTTCGAACAGCTGGATGCGCTTTGGATAGTACCATTCGATGGCCTCTTCCGTTTCGTTCGCTGTGCGCAGTCGGAACGTCTGCGCGGGGTAGCCGGCGACCATCACGAAGTCCCCGGCATGGAGCGCGTCTCGGGTGAGAGACAGGTGCATGCGAGGCGTGTACGGCACGTTGTCGGGGGCGTGATCCGCCGGCTTCTGATCCTTGTCCACGTATCCGCGCAGGAACGCGAAGTCTCCGCCGTGGCGGGGCCAACGCCAGTTGTCGATTTCACCACCGAAGTTTCCAATGCCTTGATGGGGTGCGTAGACCAGGCGCACGTCCCGGATCTCTAGCTTTTCGATCAGCAGGTACTGACCGTCTCCGAAAAAGCTCGCGACCTCGCAGCGAACGTTCGGTGACTTCTCGCACTCGGCGATCAGCGCCGTCTCGCGCTTTTCCACGGCGCGTTGCCGCTCGGCTGGATCCGACACTTCGGCAAGCCCCTCGCGAACGGTGTCAGTCACGTCCCGGAACGACTGAGTCACGTAGATTCGAGCCGTCGGTCCTGCCCACTTTTCATCGGCGCGGGTCTTGGCGAGAAAACCCTGCTCGAGCAAATCGTGCTCGGGCGTGGAGCTCAGCTGGAGCGCGCCGGTCGCGCAGTGATGATTGGTGATCACGAGCCCGTCGGGCGAAACGAACGACGCCGAGCAGCCACCCAAGCTGACGACCGCGCCGAGGGGATAGGCCAGCGGATCTCCGAGCTCCTTGACGCTGATCTCCAGGCCCATCCGCTCGAGCTCCGGAGCCTGATCCGATAGCTGGCTCGGCAACCACATTCCCCCGGGATTCTCGAAGCCACGGGCCTGAGAGGTTCGGGCTTTCCGCTCGGGCTTGCTCGGTGGTCCCGCGAACTCGAACACGTCGGGAGGCTTGGGCGTGCAGGCAACACACGAAAAGGCGAACAGGCCGAGACCGAAAGCTCGCATGCCACACAGCCTACCCGGCGCACCCGGAACCAAACAGCGGATTTCAGCCGGCGCCCTACGGACGAGATCGCCGAGCCAATTGTCGAATGGGTTCCTCGAATTCACGGCCAAGCTGGGTTAGGGTCCGCCCAGCCATGACGACTTTACGAGGCAAGACTCTATTCATCACCGGCGCAAGCCGCGGTATCGGCAAGGCGATCGCGCTACGGGCTGCGCGCGACGGCGCGAACGTCGCGGTGGTCGCCAAGACCGCCGAGCCCCATCCCAAGCTGCCCGGAACGGTGTTCACTGCCGTGGATGAAATTGTCGCCGCCGGAGGGAAAGCAATCCCCTGCGTCACCGACATTCGGTTCGAAGATCAGGTACTCGAAGCCGTCGCCAAGACCGTCGACAAGTTCGGAGGCATCGACATCCTGGTGAACAACGCCAGCGCCATCAGCCTCACCGGCACTCTCGAGACGCCGATGAAGCGCTTCGACCTGATGCATCAGATCAACACCCGCGGCACCTTTCTGTGCTCTCAGGCGTGCCTCCCCCATCTCAAGAAGGCCAAAAACCCCCATATCCTCAATCTGTCGCCCCCGCTGAACATGGAAGCGCGCTGGTTCGGCCCCACGTGGCCTACACCATGGCGAAGTTCGGAATGAGCATGTGCGTTCTCGGCATGGCCGAGGAGCTCCGAGGCGACGGGGTGGCCGTCAACGCACTGTGGCCTCGAACTGCCATCGCGACGGCCGCCGTGCAAAATCTTCTGGGTGGCGACACCGCGGTATCGCGCTGTCGTAAACCAGAAATCATGGCGGACTGCGCCCACTACATCCTGACGCGCCCGAGCCGCGAGTTCACCGGTCATTTCGCCATCGACGAAGACCTCTTGCGCGAGGCAGGAGTGAAGGACTTCGACCAGTACGCGAACTCCCCGGGGGAAGAGCTCATCCAAGATTTCTTCGTGTGACGCTTCGAGCACCAGAAATTCGAGCCAGTGGTGACGAGCCCAACGGACGGTCGCGCTCTTCGTCTCGCGGACTTTCTCGTTCGACATCGGGGTCCGGTACTCGCGATCGCCACGCTTCTCGCACTCATCGGCGCGTATCGGACCGTGAAGACCTACGGCGCTCTGCGGAGTGAGCTCGAGGAGCTTCTCCCGGTGAGCGCGCCCAGCGTCCTGGCACTCGACAAGGCCCGAGCACGGCTGCCGGGTCTCCGAACCCTCGGCGTCGTGATCGAAACGGGCGGCAAGCAGAACGTTGCCGCAGCAAATCGATTCGTCGACGAACTGGCCGCCGCGGTCCGAAAGTACCCAGTCGAGGAGGTGAGCGCGGTCCAAACCGACGTGAGCCAAGAGCGGCGCTTCGCGGAAACGTACGCGCTGCAGGTGATGAGTCCCGAGGATGCAAAGCGACTTCGAGAGTCGGTCGAAGCGCGACGTGACTGGGAGGTCACCCGGGCCACGGGCGCCGACATTCTGGACGAAGAGGAAGATCCGCCTCCGAAGATCCCGCTCGAGGAGCTGAAGAAGAAGTACGAGAAGCGTTTCGGCCCTCCTCGCAAGTACGAAGGCGACCGTTTCGTGTCCGAGGACGGCGCCGTGGTGGTGATGATCATCCGTGCTGGATCCCAGGCAACGAACTATGCCTCGGACGCGAGACTGCTCACGCGAGTGAAGGCCGACGTGGCGGCCCTGGGGTTCCCTGGAAAATACGCAGACGGGATGCGCGTCGGCTACGCCGGAGACGTGCCGACCCGCGTCGAAGAAATGGAAGGGCTGGCCACCGATCTGGGCGTGTCCGGCGCCATCGTCCTTTCCCTCGTGATCGCCGTCCTGGTCCTCTACTTTCGCTCCTGGCGCTCTCTCGTCATCATCGGGTTTCCGCTGACCTGCGGTGCGCTCTTGAGCTTTGGCGCCGTGGCTCTGCCACCGCTCTCGATCCGGAGCCTCAACTCGAACACCGCGTTCTTGGGATCGATCGTCATCGGCAACGGGATCAACAGCGGGATCATGATCCTGGCCCGTTTCCGTGAGGAACGGATCGCAGGACACGAACTAGAGAGCGCGATCCGAACGGCCCTGGCCACGACCTGGCGACCGACGCTGGCGGCCGCGAGCGCAGCAGCGGCAGCCTATGGCTCTTTGGTTCTCACGGACTTTCGCGGCTTCGCGCAGTTCGGCTGGATCGGCGGACTCGGCATGCTGATCTGCTGGGCGGCGGCCATGCTGCTCATCCCTCCGATGGCCTCGCTCTTCGGAGAGAAGATGACCTCGCGAACGCCCAAGCTGAGCGGCGGGCGGAGCTTCATCGGCAGCCTCATCAATCGACCGCGCGCCGTTCTCGCCGTGACGGCCATCGCGTGTCTCGTCGCCAGCATCGGCCTCTACAAGCGCGGCAGCGACTGGATCGAATACGACCTTTCGAAGCTCCGGCGCCGCGACTCCTGGACCACGGGCGAGCGCTACTTCGGTCAAAAGATGGATGCCACCATGGGGCGCTTCCTCACCCCCGCCGTGATCATGGCGGACGATCCGAAGCAGGCGGAGATCATCAGCGAGCGCATCCGGAAATTGCAGGCCGAAGGCCGAGCGGGCGATCTCATCGCCACCGTTCGCTCCTCCGGCGACGTGCTGCCACCGTCGAGAGCGGAGTCGCTCACGGAAGCACGCCTCTTGGCCAAGGCGCTGACTCCGAAATTGAAGGAAGGCCTGACGCCGGAGCAGCGCGCGATCGTCGATCGAGCGACATCGGACGAGGCTCTCCGGCCCCTCGGCGCGGAGCAGGTTCCCGACTCGATTGCGACCGGCCTTCGGGAAAAGGGCGGCCGCGTGGACCGCAACGTCCTGATTTTTCCCAGGCCCGGACGCGGCACCTGGGATGCTGCACGACTCACGAGCTTCGCCCACGACGTGCGCGAGGCCGCGGTGGTGGACGGCCATCAGGCGATCGTCACCGGCTCCCTTCTGCTTTCGAGCGACATCGCCGCCGCCATGACCCACGACGGTCCCCGGGCCACCTTGGCAGCCCTCATCGCCGTGCTCGTGGTGTGCATCGTGGCGTTTCGATCGCTGGGGTTGTCCCTCGCTTCGGTGACATCTCTGTTCGCCGGCGTCCTGTTGATGTTGGGCACGATGGCGTGGTCGAACTCCTACCTGAACTTCTCGAACTTCGTCGCCTTGCCGATCACGTTCGGGATCGCGGCGGACTATTCGATCAACGTGCTCAAGCGCTACCAGCAGGAAGGAACCCTCGATCTCACGAGCGCGCTCCGGGCAACGGGCGGCGCGGTCGCGCTCTGCTCGGCAACCACCATCATTGGCTATGGGTCGCTGCTCGTGGCGCAGAACCGTGCGCTCTTTTCCTTCGGAGCGTTCGCCGTGACCGGCGAGCTCACCTGCCTCGCCACCGCGGTCCTGGCTCTGCCCGCGGCGCTCACGTTGCGAGCCCGTCGGAAGTCGACTTGAACCCACCTTCGAAACGAAAAGGGCCGACTCGGGTCGAGCCGGCCCTTTCGCGTTCGAGGCGGGATCAGCCCATCACGAACTTCATGGCAGCCCCGGCGGCCTCCATCGCGTTCGCGTAGGGCTTGGCCTTGGACAGATCGTTGATCTTCGCCCACTGCTCCGCGACGGCTTCGGGCGAGATCTTGTCGATACCAATTCCGACGCCCTCGGCTTCGACCACGGCCACGCGCGACACGTAGCCACCGCCAACGGCGTACATCTGCGCGGTGTCCTCCAGCTTGTCGGAGCAGAGATACGCGACGAGCGGCGAGACGTACTCCGGCAGGAGCTTCTCCAGCACGTTCGGCGGCATGATGGTTTCGGTCATGCGGCTCTTCGCCATCGGCGCGATGGCGTTGACCTTGATGTTGTACTTCGCGCCTTCGTGGGCCAGCGTCTTGGCCAATCCCACGATGCCGAGCTTCGCAGAGCTGTAGTTCGTCTGACCGAAATTGCCGTACAGGCCGGCGGCGCTGGTGGTGTTGACCACTCGGCCGTAATTGTTCTCCCGCAGGAGGGGCCACGCCGCTTTGGAGACGAACATCGTGCCCGAAAGGTGGACGCGCAGGACTTTGTCCCAGTCTTCTTCGCTCATCTTCATGAACGACACGTCGCGCAAAATGCCCGCGTTGTTGATCACGATGTCGAGCTTGCCGAAGGCTTCTTTCGCTTTGGCGACGATCTTCTGGGCGCCCTCTGCGGTGTCGACTCCATCGTAGCTCGCCGCCGCTTCGCCACCGGCGCCTTGATCTCTGCAACGACCTTGTCCGCGGCAGAGTTGCCGCCGCCGCCGGTGCCATCGATCGCGCCACCGAGATCGTTGACGACCACCTTCGCGCCGCGCGACGCGAGCAGGAGCGCGTGCGCCCGACCGAGACCGCCGCCTGCACCCGTGACGATCGCCACTCTATTGTCGAAACGAATCTCGGACATGATTGCCTCCTCTGGCTCCAAGGGATTGGCGCGAAACGCGCGGGGAGCGGGACCCTAAGACAGGGAGGCGGGGCGGGCAACCGCGGGGATGACCGGGCTCACTAGTACCCGGCGCAAGCCGGGTGCATCCAACAATCCGCGCATTCGCAGCCCTCGTTCAAGGGATCGCACAGGCCGTTGTCGAAGCAGTACTGAGGGCTGCAAAAGGGGGCTCCCCAGCACACGGGACAGACGCAGTCGGCGTAAACTCCGTAGTTGTCGTCGCAAACGGGCGAGTCACACCCTTCACACAAGCAAAGAAAGGGATCCGGGGCGTAGCAGCCCCCTGGCTGGCCATTGAAGTCGCCATCGATCGCGTACGGATCGGCGCAGACGAACCCTCCGCCGCCAGTGCCCGCGCCGGCGTCGACCCCGCCGCCGGCGCCACCGAGGCCTCCTCCACCCGCTCCCGATCCGGACGCTCCTCCGATCGCCCCGGCACTCCCACCGGTGGGCGAGGCATTGCCACTGCCACCCAGACCCCCCGCTCCTGCACCCGCGCCCGAGCCGGATGCCCCCCCGGTGCCGCCGGTCGATGTGCTCCCGCCCGCGTTTGCGTGGTGCTCTTCGAGCGGTGCCAGCTCGACGGAGCAGGCAAGAAAGACCAGGGACGCAAGCAGAAAGCCGTGCCGGCGCTGCGGCTTCACCGGTTCAAGATAGCACGAAGGATCGCGCTTTGACCGGGGCATCCCGTCCGGAATGGTCCGACTCTCGTCCGGAACGTCTCGCGCGAGGCACGTCGAAATCCCCCAGCCGTATGCTGGTCGCTGCGTGGCACGAAGCTCGCAATGAGCATGGCTCATGGAACGCCGCGTGAGTCCCCGAACGAAGACGGATCTCTCGGTCACGGTCGGCCACAAGAAGCCCACCCACACCCGATGCGTGGAGCTGTCACAAACCGGCATGTTGATTGAGGGCGGGCGGGTCAGAAAAAAGAGCGCGCGAATGACCCTGGAATTTCCGGATGGACCGGCCGAGGTTTTGGCGCGGCCTGTCGGCAAGCGACGGGGTGGCCTCGCCGTTGCGATCGTTCCGGTCGCCGAAACGGATCAAGCGAAGCTCACCGACTTCTTGTTCGAGTGCATGTTGGTGGCGTCGTGAGCGCGCTGGCGCGACGCCGTGAGATCGAAGTGTCGGACATCATCGAAATCACCGCGTCGATCACGATGGTCGAGGAGCTCGAGGAGCTGCGACCTCGAGGAGATCGAAGTCCCCTCCCCGGGCCGTCTGACCGTGACGGAGGAGCTTGACCTCGAAGAGATCGAAATCCCACCCTCCCCGCGTCTTCCCAACCTCCACCTCGTACCCCGCCACGAAGAAGAGGTGACCACTCCTCTGCTCGAGGTGACCACCCCAATCCTGGCTGTCGTGCCTCCCTCTTCGCGACCCCTTCCCCCCCTTCCCCCCGTTCCGCGCTTGCCCACTCCCGTGTCCTTCACCGCGTCGCTTCCGCGATCACTGCCCCCCCTCCCTCGCCTGCCGAGCATCTCGGCGGATCTCCTGCCCGCGGTGCGACCGCTCCCGCCCCTGGCCCCACCGCCCGCGACCGAGCCTCCTGCCGAATTGACGAGAGAGCTCGCCATCAGCGAGCCGCCCGGTCCGGTAGCGTACGAACCTCGTCCGAGCGTACGGCGCTGGCCAGCGCCATCACGCCAGGTGGTCGAAGCCATCGCTGCCAGCTTGACGGTGGTCTTTTTGGTCGCGGCAGGAGCTTCCTTCGCGCTGCTCCTCCGAGAATCGGACCGCGGCCAAAGCTCCGCAGAGATTGACTCTTCCCGCACCCGCCGTGCTTGCGGTGCCCAGCGTCACCGAGGAGCCGGCTCTGCCGCCGCCTCCGGCCGTCATCCCCATCACGACGCCGGAAGAGCTGCCAATCGAGGCGCCCGAGAGCGAGTCGACGCCGTCGACGGCCGCCGTCGCTCCGTACGCTCAGGACTCCACCCTGTCTCTCAGCTCGGTGCCAAGCTCCAACGTTCTGGTCGATGGAAAGCCCCTCGGCGGCACGCCCCGCATGGGAGTGAGGGTGGCACCCGGCAGTCACCAGGTCCTGTTCGTTCATCCCGAGCTAGGCCGGGCCGTGCGCAGCGTGTACGTGGCTCCCGGCAGGACGCAGTCGGTTTCCGTTCGTTTCCCGGAGTGAGCACAGTCATGCGACGCGCGTACCTGTTCCTGTCACTCCTCGCCCTCGCGTGTGGGAGCGAGAACACGAAGCTCGACTTCGGTCCCGGAAGCACGAAGAGCGCTGGGGGAACGAGCGCGGGAGTGGGCGGCAGCGCGAGCTCGCCGGGTGGCGGAGGCGGCGGTCTCGGCGGCGTACCTAATCCAATCGACGCAGGCGAACCGCCCTCCGAAGATGCCGGCCCGAGCTGTAGCTGTGACGAGAGCTGCGAATGGAACGACGACTGTTGCAACGACTGCTGGACCGGTAGCGGCGGAAGCCCGAGCTCCGGCGCCGGAAGCTGTGCGAATGCTTGCGGCGGACAGTCGCCGGATTGGTCCTGCTACTGCGACAGCGATTGCACGTGGTACGGCGACTGCTGCGCGGACTTCACGAATGTGTGCGGCGGCGCGGACAGCGGTGCGCCCGGGTCAGGCTGTTCGCTATCGGAGTGCAATGGAGCCGTGCCCGCTCACGGTCCGGCGGGCCCGTGCTTCTGCGACCCGGCTTGCGCCCAGTACGGTGATTGCTGCCCCAACAAAGCCCAAGTTTGCGGGCCGTAAAGTCATCCGGCCCCAGAACCGGCCTGGGGTAGTATGCTTACCGACATGTCGGCTTGGGAGCCCAGCGAGGTCCCCGAGCGCCTCGGTCGGTACGAGGTGCTTGCGCCCATCGCGAGTGGTGGAATGGCGAGCGTGTACCTCGCGTGCTCCACCGGCATGGCGGGGTTCGAACGTGAGGTCGCGCTCAAGCTCACTCACAGTCATCTCCAACAGAATCCCGAGTTCGTCACCGCGCTGATCGATGAAGCCCGGCTCGCGGGCCGGATACGACATCCCAACGTGGTGAGCGTGCACGAACGTCGGCGAAGACGCTGCGCGTGTGTACGTGGTCATGGATTACGTCGAAGGCGAATCACTCGCCGGGATCCAGCGCACGCTCCGCAAGCGCGACGCTCGCGTGCGTCTCGATGTAGCGCTGAAGATTTTGGACGACGTGCTCTCGGGCCTCCACGCTGCACACGAGCTTCGGGACTCCGACGGCATATCGATGGGCGTCGTGCATCGCGACGTGACACCGCACAACATCTTGGTTGGTGTTGACGGCGTCGCACGCCTGACGGACTTTGGCGTTGCCAAAGCGGCGAGTCGCTTGACCAAGACCGCCAACGGGTTGGTCAAAGGCAAGGTCGCGTATCTCGCGCCCGAGCAAGCCCAGGGAAAGCGCATCGATCGCACCTGCGATATCTGGGCCTCGGGCGTCGTGGCCTGGGAGCTTTTCAGCGGAATGCGCCTCCACGAAGGCCTGAACGACGCCGCGCTGATGCTGAAAATCATCCGCGATCCGCCCATGCGGCTGTCCCACGTGCAGCCGGACATCCCGCGACCCCTCGACGAAGTGGTGGCACGTGCTCTGATGCTCGATCCCCGCGCACGCTTCCAGACCGCGGAAGAATTCGCCGAGGCACTTTCCAAGGCTGCCGCCAGCGCGGGGCTCCTCCGCGCCGCCGTACGCTCCGTGCGCGACTACGTGATTCCGCTCGTCGAACCCACGCTGGCGGCCCGCCGCACCCGCGCCTCGAATGTGCGAACGGCGCGGCGTCGCGCTCTGGGCATGCCATCTCTCCACGAGGAGCCCACGCACCTCCCCGATGCGGGACCGACGGAAGTGGTCGTTCCCTTTCCCACGAGCGATTCCGCCTCACGTTCGGCGGCGGCAATGGACCCGACGCTTTCGGAAGAGCTCGGACCCCGAGAAGACAGGACGAGCGCCACTGTCTTCGAGACATCCGAGCGGATGGGATATCCCACCGCGACCGGAACGACCGTTCACTCGCCGTTGCGTTCGCGCATCTGGGCGTTCGCCATCGTGATTTCAGCCGTCTTGTTGGTGTTCTTCTGGATGGTAGCCCGTAGCGGGGAGAGCGAGGAGACGCCCACGCAGCCGCCGGTCGTCGCCGCACCGAAGCCCCCAACGCCCACTGTCGGAGCCGTGCAGCCGCCAGCGCAGCCGCCCGCGATCCCACTCGAGCCGGTGACGGAGAACACGGACGCGCAGGTGCAAGTCATCACCCCCTCGGAGCTGGCGGTCGAGTCGAGCTCACCAGAGTCCAAACGGCCGGTCCGCGTCTGGCACCCAGCGCCGAAGCCGGGCAAGCCACCGAGCGCTCCTGCGCAGCCGCAGCCACTGGACAATCCCTACACGAAGCCCTGAGCGCTCCGGCTCTCAAAATCGACCCTGCACCACCACGGCGCCGCTCTTGGCGTCGGAGGGTGCAAGGAGCAGGATTGTCGCTCCGCCCACGCCCGTAATCGCCGCGGTGGCCCAGGCAATGTTCGTCCAATGCATGAAGTTCGTCGCCCGATTGCGGGCGGCAGTGCTGGTGTGTTTCGAGGCGTTGTAGTCGTCGCGCGCGCTCAGGGTTTCCAGCCCGAGCACCACCGCCGTGCCCGTCGCCACCGCCGCAACGCCCAGCGAAAGCCAGCCGATCGTGGTGAGACTGGGGGAAGAGGCATCCTCGCTCGACTTGCGATCCGGGACCGGAGAGTCGTCCTCCGCCGAGTCGCTGGAACCTTCCTCGTCATCGCTCGGCGATGCCACGAGCACGACTGCGGTTTGTCCCGCGATGGCTTCGACCGGACGATCGACGTGACGACCGCTCGGTAGCGTCACGCGCACGGCTGCGCCGACCCGGCTCGAAGTAGACGACCGCCTTCGACTTTTCGATGACGAACGGCGGAACACGAATCGTCGCGCCATCCGGTGCGGCCACTTCGACGCGAGCCAGGTCCGGGGAAAGACGATTGAGCCTGGCACGCGCGTCCGCGAGCGCTTCGGGATGAAGCTCGTCCTGGAGGACCGTCTCGTACGCGGTCGCAGCATTGGCCTTGTCGCCAGCGAGCTCCCACGCGAGGCCAGCGTTGTAGAGCGAGTCTGCGTGGGGCGATAGCTGGTACGCTTTGTAGAAGTCCGCGGCCGCTTCGCTGAACTCCTTGTTCCGGTAGTGAGCCAGCCCGCGTTCGAAGATGCTCGCGGCTTTCGGTCGTGCTTCGACGCGGGTGCTTACGGAAAAGAGCGCCAGCGCCACGGCCCAGCAGCACACCCAGACGGAAGCTCGCACGCGTGGAGGATAGATCGTACGAGCGCCAATTGCATGCGCTTCACCGGCGTCGGAAGGTGCGAGGCTCGATCCGGAGCCGACGCAGGGTTTCGTACAGCACCGACCGGCTCATTCCCAGCCGTTCGGCCGCCGCCGCCACGTCGCCGGAAGTGGCCGACAGGGCCTCGGTGACCCGGGCCGAGGCAAGGTCGTCCTCGCTCATGCTGCCGCTTCGGCGGCTGGGAACCAGGAGCCCGGCAACGTCATCGGCCTCGACCTCCGCGTGCTGTTTGTGCCGCGCAACCTCCACTCCGGAGGTGATCAGGTTTTTGAGCTCGCGAACGTTTCCAGGCCACGAGTGCACGATCAGCCGTTCGAGGGCGAGGGTCGAGATGACAAGCCCCGATTCACGCGCGAAGTATTCAGCCAGCATCGGGACGTCCTCGACCCGATCCCGAAGGGGCGGGAGCTGGATCCGAAGCCCGGCCAGACGATGCAGGAGATCACCGCGAAAGGCGCCGGACTCGATCAGGTCGTCGACCTCGCGATTCGTTGCCGCCACGACGCGCACATCGACCACGACGGACTTGTCTTCCCCCACCGGCCGCACTTCCGCCGTCTCGAGGGTCCTGAGCAGCTTGGCCTGGACCGCCGGGGGCATCTCGCCAATCTCGTCGAGAAACAGCGTCCCGCCGTCGGCCGCGCGAAATAGCCCAGTCCGAGCGCTGTTCGCACCGGAAAACGCTCCGCGCGAGTGTCCGAACAGCTCCGCGTCCACGAGCTCCGCGGGCACGGCGGCGCAGTTCAGCGCTACCATCGGACCGCGGCGAGCGCTCTGGGTATGCACCAGGCCGGCAATGACTTCTTTGCCTGTCCCGGTCTCCCCCAAAATCAGGACCGGGCTCTTCGTGTTGGCAATCGTCTCGATGCAAAAGCGGGCGTCGTCCAGGGTAGCTCCACCGAGCAGCCCGGGAAACTGTCCCGGACGCGCGTCGGCGTAGGGCGCCACGTCCACGACCACGAGCAACGTTCGACCGACGCGCACGACCAATCCGCGCCCGGCCAGACCCCCGGAATCGCCAATCCGCTCCCCGTTCAGGTACGTTCCGTTGCGGCTCCCGAGATCGGTCACCCAGAGCGAGCTTCCTCGCTGCTCGAACCGCGCATGGGCCCGGGAGACGCCAGCATCGTCCACCGTGATCTCCGCTGTCGACTCCCGGCCGACGGTGGCCAGCCGTCGCACCTCGAACGCCTGAGGCTCCACGGGACCGCGCATGTGCACCAGCATGAGACCGAGACGCGGCTCTCTCGCTGCTCCACCGGCCGAGGCGGCATGCTCTGTGACGGTGCTCTCTGCCACGCGCGGATACTATCACTCACTCGTAACGAATTGCTCGAATCTCTAGCTCGATCTCGCCGGCCGGCCGCTGCACGGTTACCACGTCGCCAATTTTTTTCTTGAGTAGCGCCCTGCCGAGTGGGCTCTGAAAGCTGACTCGGCCCAAGGTCGGATTGGCCTCGTCGGGGCCGACGATCTGGTAGGTCTTCTGGGAGCCGTTCTCGTCTTCGACCTCCACGGTTGCACCGAAGAACACCGCGTCGCCGCGCGCCTCTTCTCCGCGGACCACGACGGCGTTGTCAAGTCGCTTGGTGAGGAAACGTATCCTGCGATCGATTTCCCGCAGGCGCTTCTTGCCATAGATGTACTCGGCGTTCTCGGAGCAATCGCCGAGCGCTGCGGCGTCGGAGACCTCCTGCACGACCCGGGGCCGCTCCACGGACAGAAGTTTCGTGAGCTCGACTTGAAGGGATTTCGCCCCCTGGGGAGTGAGATAGGTCGGCATCGAACCGCCGAAGGATAGCCGCGAGCCGTCGGCTGGGCTAACCGACAAGGAGCTCGATGGCCCAGAAGCGACGAGTCCTCAAGCTTTTGCTCCTCTTCGTACTGGGGTTCATCGTCGCCCTGGGGATTGCGGCGGCGTTCCTGGCCAAACCCTGGATCCGCCGTCACGCCATGGAGAAAGCGGCGGAGCACGGCATCATCCTGACCATCGGTGAGCTGTCGTTTTCGTTTTCGCGCGTCGTCCTCTCCCAGCCCAAGTTCGAGCTCGCCGGGTTTCCTCGCATCCACGGCGAGATGAAAGAGCTCGAGGTTTCGCTCTCCGGGTTTTCCCTGGCGGGCCTCGCTGCGAGCGACGTCAACGTCGAGGTCGAAGGCTCGGCGCCGATGATCGTGCTCGGTGTGAGCGAGTGGACGAAAAAGTATCCGAAGATCTACCGACTGCCCGCCACCGCTACCAACGTCAACGTCGTCTGGCGTCAGGCCAAGGGCAAAGAGCCCTGGCTCAAGCTCGCAGAGGGCAGCATCGGACATGGCAAGACCTCGACGGCGTTCCGCAGTGAGCACACCATCCTGTACGTGTGCCCGAACCCGGCACCGAACGCGTCCCCCGAAAAGCGCTGTCCGGACCTCGGTACTTTTGGAGCGGCGTGGACGGCCGACGACGCCGTGGTGGAGCTCGGGCTCGGAACGGAGGACTTGAATCTCGCACCGGTCAAGCTGGTAGTGAAGCACGCCGCCGACCCACCCACCGCCGACATCGTGCTGGCGGAAACCCGAGTCGAAGATCTCGGCGGCCCGTTCGGAGTCGCCATCCCCCTCGAAGGAGTCCGCGCGAGCGGCACGTTGCATCTCGAGCTCCCCAAAGGCAGAAAAACGGGGGCCATTTCGGGCACGCTGAGCGCGAAGCTCCTCGGATTCGTTCCTCCCCACCCCCACGAGATTGACGGCTTCGTGTTCGGCGACCTGACGACCCTCGACACCAAGCTCTCGATTTCCGACGACCAAGAGCGAGTCGACCTCACGGAAACCAAAGTCACGGCCGGCGCATTCAAGCTGGGCGGCGGTGGAAGCGTGGTGCGGGAAGAAGACCATGGCCGCATCAAGCTGGAGCTCAAAGGCAATCTGCCCTGCTCGGCGCTCGCCGGCGCGATGGCGGATAGCTATCTCGGAAAGCTCACCGGAGGCCTCGCGGGACAGCTGGCGCGCCAGTTCGTCGGCGGCTCGGTCGGCATCACCGTACGCATCGATGCGGACACGCGTGACCTGCCAAACGCCAAGATCGACAAAGTGATTGGCGTTGGCTGTGGCCTCCGGCCCCTCAAGATTGGCGACATCGACCTCGGAAAGCTGCCCGATTTCACGAAGAACTTGCCGCCCATCCCGTCGGGATTCCCGCTCCCCAAGATCGAAGTGAAAAAGAAGGATCCGCCGCCGAACGACAAGGTGGAAGCTCCCCAGTAGCCAGGTACCCAAAGGTCCGCCCCAAAAAGACCCGAGCTCCAAAGCTCCGCTTCCCAGCCCGGGCGCTCGCGTGGACAATCCCGCCCATGAGGACCTGGTTCGACTCGTCGTTCAAAGAAAGCGTGAAGCGCACGGTTCGCGAGACTGAAAAGCTCACCAGCGCCGAGATCGTAGTCGCGGTGAGACCGGTCTCGGGGCAGTACCGGCATATCGATCTCCTGGTCGGAGCTGGCGCTTCGCTGCTCCTTTGTGCGTGTTCCTCTATCACCCGGCTCGCTTCGAGTTCACCTACCTGCCCCTCGAGCTCGCCGGAGCGTTTGCGATCGGAACCGTCCTGTCCCTCGTTTCCCCCCTCGGCCGCTGGCTATCGAGCCGACACACGATTGACGCGGCCGTCGATCTCGCAGCCAGCGCAGCGTTCACCGATTGCGGAGTCTACCGAACGCGGCATCGAACGGGGATCTTGGTGTTCGTGTCGGTGTACGAACGACGAGCGCGCGTGCGAGCCGACGAGGGCGTTCCCGCTGAAGCGCTCGAGGAGTTTCGAAAGCGACTCCAGCTCGGGACGACGAACCATCGACCCCAGGCCCTGATCGATGCCCTCACCGAGGTCGGGCCGGTTCTCGCGGAAGTGCTGCCACGGAGCGCTGACGACGTGAACGAGCTCCCCGACGACGTGACGGAGGCCGCGTGAGACTCGCTGCATTCCTCCTCGTGCTCCTGGTATCGTTCGCGGCGAACGCTCGTCCTGGTGGCGGCCAGAGCTTTCGCTCCAGCTCTTCAGGCTCGTCGTACTCGGGAAGCTCCAATTCGTCGTCCGGATCGAGCTGGAGCTCGAGTGGATTGAACGACTCGTCATCGTCGAGCTCGAGCGGATGGTCGTGGGGGTCGTCGAGCTCGTCGGACGACCGACCCTCTTCGACCGACACCAGCAGCGGATACCAGCCGAGCTACCAGCCGAGCTACGACATGGAGCGGCAGCAGGCGAAAATGAACTGCATCTTGGGCTCGACAAGACCGGCGCGCCGAAGACGGCCGCTGTCTGTCCGAGCTGCGGCGCGCCCATCGACCACATCCAGGTCTCCGGGGAATGCAAGAGCTGTCGCGTCAAGGTGACCAGCGGTCAATACGACTGGACGCTGTCGCGCATCGAGCAGGACGATGTCTATCGATTGTGACCACCGAGTCGTGAGAGAGCCCGCTCGGCGGCGCGGCTCCGCTCTTCGGCTTCGCTCTCGAGCTCGGCGATGCGCGTGCGAAGCTTCTTGCCGCTGTCTTCTGCGGCGAGCAACCGCTTGACGATGGTGTCCGCTGCGCTCGATCGCGTCCCCCGAAGGGCACGCGCGTGCTCGCGCAGCCGCACGATTTCCCGCTTCGTCTCGGCGAGATCCTGGCCGCGCCGGATCATGCCACCCCGCCGTACCTCGGCTTCGATCAAGCGCTCCCGCGCCTCCTTCAAGATGGCGCGCTGACTCTGGGGAATGGACTTGGAAGCCAGGAGCTTCTCCAGCGATCGCGAAGTCAGCTTCTTGAATGGGTGATTGCGCTCGAGCCCTTCGTCCGCGTGCAAGCGCCGCTCCTTCTTCTCTCGCGCCGCCACGTGGAAAATGGCGAGCGCATGACCGGCCTTCGAGTCGTAAGCCAGCTCGTCCGCGCCGGTCACCTTCGCGTTGTTCACGAGGGCGAGCGCGAGGACGACGTTGCGTCCACTGCCACTTCGGTTTTCGATCTCGTAAGCAGTGTTGGAGTGGCGGACGTAGTGCTCGACGAGATTGCCTCCCCGGAACGAGAGCAGCTTCGTTTCGTCGGTGCTCTCGGCTGCTCTCTGATTGAGCTCGACGTCGAGATCGGAGCCGAACTCCACGATGGTCGACTCCTTCGGCTTCATGCGGTCGAGGCTCGCTTCTCCGGCAAAGCCGCCATCGGAGAACACGGCGATGGGTCCGGTCGGAAGCGTCTGCTTCCCTTCGTGCACGAGATACACGGCGCTGCGGGCGGGGGCCCCGGGCGCCGAGAACGAGGCGATGCGACGCGCTTTGATGCCGTCGCTCACGAAGGGAACCAGCGCGGATCCATGGGCCTGGAGATCGAGGGGGGATTTCAGCGTGTAGCGGAAGAGCGATCCGGACTCGACTCCTTCGGCCTGGGCGATGCCTGCCAGATTTCCGACGGAGAGAGCGGAGCTGGCGCTCGAACCAACGCCCGCGCCGTGCCCGATGGTGCCGACCCTACCAAGACCGATCCCTTCGCCGCTACCCCCGCCTCCGGATCCAACGCCGCTGAGACCCATGCCGCCTGCGCCGTAACTCTCACCCACTTCGTCACCCCACATCCGATCCGCGGTCGTGTCCATCAACTGCGGAACCGTGGAGAGCTCGTTTTCGGGCGTCACCAATTCCCGCCGGGCGTAACGAGGGGCGGCGAGCGGAAACAGAAATGAATCCGGCTGGCCGTTTACCAGATCGACCTGAACGGCACGCCAGTCCTCGTCGGTGTCGTTGTGCAAGAGTGCCCAGCCCTGAAGAGTGCCGCTGTCTTTCCCATCATCGAGCACCAATCGATAGGTGGTGCGCCACACGGGCGTTTCCGCGACGTACCCGAGACTGATATTTTTTCCGCTCTTGGCGCGGACCTTGAGGTCTTTCTTCAAGCGCGCGCTCTGCTCCCCGAGAGAATCGAGCGCAGTACCGAGACGCTTCGCGTACGCCTTCTCCAAGGGCTTGACACTCACGACGTCGTCAGTGACCAAACGCCGAATTTCGCCGTCTTTTCCCAGGATGACGAGGGTCGACTCCTTCTGCATCACACACTGTGGACGACTGCCCTTGTCGTCCTTGACGGCCTCGATTCGCACGCATTTTTCGAGATCGCTCTCGGCGCTGTCGACGATCTCCACCAAACGCCCAGTGACCGACGCTTCCTTGGTCTTCACCAGAACCGTGGCGCCCTTCAAGCTCGTGAGCAGCGACTGCAGCTTGAGCGGAGCGTCACCGGGAAGCCCTGCCATCACGCGGGCCATCCCTCGGCTCACGCTGGATCCGAATTCGAGACCCGCGACGTTCGCGTTGGGATCGTCGCTCAGAACGACCAACGTCTTGAGTGCGTCATCGAGATGGCCCGTGGGAACGGGCAAGTTGGCCGTAGTGCCGTTGAGCATCCCACTGCGCTCGAAGTACCCAACGCCTGCTTCGTAAAGGCGTACGCGCTTCAAAGGAAGAGGAGTGCCGCCGTCCGCCCATGCGCTGCCTGCTCCCAAAACGAGGAGAGATGCGCCCAGAGCGGACAAATGAAGCTTTGCCATTCAACGTCTCCGAGGATTGCCGAGAGCTCAATGCTCCACGATCGACTCATGCGACATCGGCTTTGGAGATAGGTTCCGAGCCGTCGGGATTGTCCCGGAGAAAACCCGGAAATCCGGTGCGGATCGCCCGGTTTGGGACCGTGGCGAAAAGCCCGATACACTAGATGCCGGCCATGGCCCCGAACGATCCGGAAGATCGGAAAAGCGAAGTTCACACGGTCGTCGTGTCGTTGCCGGACGTCGGGATCGTCGAGCGCGCAGGCCCCGCCGCCGAAGAGCCCGTCGAAGAGCCGCCCCTCGAGTCCCTCCCGGTCCTCGGCCCCGAGCACGAGATCCACGACGACGAGCCGCCGCTGGAATCGCTTCCCGTCCTCGGCCCCGAGCACGAGATCCCGAACGAGCCACTACTCGCCCAGGTGATCGATTCCGAGCTTCCGTCCCTGGATCCGAGCGAAGCTCCCCCACTCCTCGCCCAAGTAATCGATTCCGAGCTTCCGTCGCTGGACCCGAGCGAAGCTCCCCCACTGCTCGCCCAGGTGATCGATTCCCAGCTTCCGTCCCCGGATCCCAGCGACGCTCCTCCGCTCGGACGGGAAACTTCCCCGCCAGAGTCCGAGTCCGAGCCCGAAACCGAAGAGGAACGCTTGGCGTCCGCCGCTATGGGCGACTATCGCAAGCTGTACGTCGCGGAGTTCAGCCTGATGCCCCGCGACGCGCGCATCGCCATCGCCCGCACCGCGCAGGCGACTTCGCTCCTCGCGCTCTGTTTCGATCCGGAGCCCGCGGTGATTGCAGCCGTGTTCGAAAACGCCCATGCGGGCCTGGATCACGCGCGCCTCGCGGCGCTCCACCACAAGAATCCCGCGGGCCTCGAGCACGTGGTCAAGCGTACCGATTTCCTCCGGGACGCCGGCGTTCAACGCCACCTGCTCAAGAACACCCAGCTCAGCGAGAGCTTGATTCGACGGCTGATCGGAGCCAAGCCGTTGCGCGAGATGTACAAGACGGCGATCAACCGTGACGTAGCCGAGCGCGCTCGCATCGGGGCGCGGACCCTGCTGCGGACCAAGTGGGCGAGCTCGGAACCCGACGAACGCGCGGCGTTCATCATTTCCAATGAAGCGCGCTGCCTGTCGCTCCTGATCGGCCAGACGCTCGACGCGAAAACGACCAGCATCTTGTGCGCACGCCAGTACAATTCGGTGCTCTTCATCCAGAACCTGGCTCGTTTTCCCGCCTGCCCCCCTGCGCTCCTGGCCCACCTCCTCAAGCAACCGTTCGTGAAGCGCAACGTCGGGATCAAGAAGGTGCTGCTCCAGCATCCCAACGTACCCACGCAGTTGAAGCGTGAGCTCTGATTTGCGCTCGTCATCGTCGAATCTCGCCCTCGTTTGTGTGGCGATGGTCGTGCTCGGATGCAGCTCGGGGATCCATCCCCTCGGCCAATGGTTCTCTCGAACGGACAAACGCAATGTAGGTCGAGGCTCCTGCGCTCCGAACGAGTCGATCGGTGAACGCTGCGAGAGCGTGCCGCCGCCCGAATCAGCCAGCGACGGATCCCGTATGCTCATCGGTGACATCGTCGGGTTCGGTCCGATCGCGATGACAGCCAACGAGATCTACGTCGCCGAGGGTCCGAGGAACGGCGCCGACTCGATCTGTAAATTCCCAATCGCAGGCGGCGGGCTCTCGTGTTTCGCCAGCGTGACGCCGCATACGCTCGCGGATCTCCACGCGGTCGGCGAGTGGCTTTTCGGCCGCGTGATCCACTTTCCTGGCGGACCCACGATCGCCCGCATTCACCAAGAGCGCGGGGAAGTTCACTACCAGCGAGTCGGCGAGGAAGAGGAATGGAGCGAAGCGCTCGAGGTCGACGGCGAGGGCGGGCTGTGCCTCGCGCTGGGACGGCCGGGTCCCGGTCACGCCGAGCGGGCGCTGTTTCGGGTCTCGAGGGCCGGCGGACCCCGCAAGCTCCTCGTCCCATATGGAAAGCTGACGAATGTCGCCATCGCGTGCGATGCGACTCACGCCTATTTCATGGGAGACGAGGGCCTGGCGCGCGTCCCTCTCAGCGGCGGCACGCCACGGGTCCTCGGTACCAGCGGCTATCAGATCGCTCTCGGTCCGCGTCACGTGTTCGTTGCAACCAACCGAGGCATCGAGCGCCTCGTCAAAGGCCAGACGAGCCTGACGGTGGTTGCTCCAGTCCCGCACTCGGGGCTTGGCTGGAACCCAGTCCGCGCCATCGTCGCGTCGTCCGATACCGTCGCGTGGGTGGAGCGCACGTTCCCCCACGACCGACCTGCGGAAACCCCGAGCCGGATCCGACGCTGTCAGGGCACGCTCGCCTGCGAGACGATCCTCGAAACACCCGCAGAGCCCACCCTCGTCAGCGCTGCGGGGGGACTCGTTGTGTGGGTGATGCCCACCCGCACGCGATACGGCTCCGCTTCCGGCATCTTCGCCGCCCGCGGCGGGCCGAAGCTCTTCGTGCCCGACGCACTCGATTCCCGCTGACTCGCGGATTCCGCTTCCCCACTCCTCGCGAGCGCGGCATGCTCCCGTCGATGGCGGTCTTCACGGTCCTCGGCGCGGGCATGATGGGCAGCGCCTTGTGCGTCCCCCTCGTCGACGCCGGGCACGAGGTCCGTTTGGTCGGCACCCATCTCGACGCCGACATCGTGAAGAGCCTCCGCGAAACCGGCGTTCATCCGAAGCTCGGCATCGAGCTGCCCCGGGCCATCCGCCCGTTCTTCGTCGAGGAGATTGCCGAGGCCATGCAGGGGGTCGAGGTGATGGGCGTCGGAGTGAGCTCCCCCGGCGTGCGCTGGGCCGCGGACCACCTGGGCCCGTTTGCGAGAGCAGAAGCTCCCATCGTGATGATCACGAAGGGCCTCGAATTCGACGGCCGCGCGTTGTCCATTCTTCCGGACGTGCTTCGGGATTGTTTGCCCGAATCGGTGCGGAGCGACATCACGCCCGCCGCCATCGCCGGACCGTGCATTGCTGGTGAGCTCGCGCGACGCGTAGAAACCTGTGTCGTCGTCACGAGTCGCGACTCCGCGCTCACCCAGCGGCTCGTCGAGCTCCTGACTGCGAAGTACTACCACCCCGTCGCCAGCCACGACGTCGAGGGCGTCGAAGCTTGCGCTGCTTTGAAGAACGCTTACGCAATGGGGATCGCCTTTGCCATGGGCATTCACGAGAGTCGTGGCGGCGCGGCGGCCAGCGTCGCGATGCACAACTACGAGTCAGCGGTCCTGTCTCAGGCCGTGCGCGAGATGCAACGCATCGTTCAGATCCTCGGCGGCAGTCGCGACAGTGCGTGGGGGCTCGCGGGCATCGGCGATCTGGACGTGACCACCAACGGCGGTCGCACGGGACGATTCGGCAAGCTCCTCGGTCTCGGCCTTTCGCCGAAGGAAGCCGTCGAGCAGATGGCCGGCGCTACCCTCGAATGCCTGGATATCCTCGAGGTCATGCGACGAGCGCTGCCAGTCCTCGAAGATCAGGGGACGCTCTCGAGCGAGGAGCTTCCGCTGCTCCGACACATGGCCGACGTGGCGCTCGACGGAAAGCCCGTCGACGTGCCGTTTTCCCACTTCTTCCGAGATTGAGATGCTGATCGTCGGCGTCGACGCGAGCACGACCGCTGTCAAGGCAATCGCCTGGGACGGATCCGGAACGGCCATCGCCGAAGCGCGAACGTCCCTCTCGCTGGAAAACCCTGGGACGGACGCCTGGGAGCAAGACGCGGAGAGTTGGTGGACCGCGCTCCGGTCCTCCCTCGCCTCACTCACCGAGTCTCTCGGCCCACGCTCGGCTGAAATTCGTGCGCTCGCCATCGCTCACCAACGGGAAACGTTCGTCCTCGGCGACGACAACGGGGATCCCCTGGGTCCGGCCATCGTGTGGATGGACGCTCGGGGGCGCGAACAAGTTGCCCGGGCCACACGAGCTCTGGGCGCAGACAAGCTCCACCAAACGAGCGGCAAGCCCGCTTGCATCACGCCGTCATTCTACAAGTTGCTCGCTCTGTTCGAGCGTGAACCGGAAACGAAGCGTCGCTCTCCTCGCCTGCTCGACGTGCACGCGTTCTTGGCTCGTCGACTCACGGGCGAATTCAAAACCTCGCTGGCCGCCGCCGATCCCCTCGGCCTGGTGGACATGAAACAGCGTGCCTGGGCCGCGGATCTCGTGGGCTTCGCCGGCCTCGATCTCGCTCGGCTGCCGGCGCTCGTCGAGCCCGGCGCGTTGCTCGGTCGACTCACGGCCACGAAAACCGGCCTGCCCGCCGACCTTCCGATCATCGCGGGCGCGGGCGATGGCCAAGCCGCGGGACTCGGCGCGGGGATCGTGGCGCCGGGACGCGCGTATCTGAATCTCGGCACGGCCGTCGTCTCCGGTGTGCTCTCGGACAGCTTCGTCACCGATGTCGCATTTCGCACGCTCTATGCCGCGACGGTCGACGCGTTCTTCCTCGAGAGCGATCTCAAGGGAGGCACGTTCACCCTCACCTGGCTCGCGGAAAAGTGGTGCAACGCCGCTCCGGACGAGGTCGGCACCGTGCTCGGGGACCTCGAGCGTCGTGCGCACGCGCTTCCTCCCGGCGCGAACGGTCTCGCCCTCGTTCCGTACTGGAACGGAGTGATGAACCCCTACTGGGACGATGACGCCACCGGAGTGGTGATGGGCCTCACCGGCAGTCACGGCCCGTCCCACCTCTACCGCGCGATCCTGGAAGGCATTGCGTTCGAGGAACGCCTCCACGCCGACGGCATCGAGAGCGCAACGAATCAGCCCATCGAGGAAATGGTCGTGATGGGAGGCGGATCGGAGAGCGATCTCTTCTGCCAGATCCTCGCCGACGTTCTCGCGCGCCCCATCGTGCGGGCCCGTTCCAAGGAAGCGACGGCTCTCGGCGCCGGGGTGCTCGCCGCCGTCGCGGCCGGCGTCCACCCGGACATCCCGACGGCCGTCGCCCACATGACCGCCACGGGCAAACGCTTCGTCCCGGGCAAGGACCAACCGCTCTACGACTCCCTGTATCGCGAAGTGTATCAGCCGATATTTCCGGCATTGCGAGGACCGATGAAACACCTCGCACGACTCACCCGGTCGTAAGGTGGAAGGTCGGCAAGGATTTGGAAATTCGACAGCCCACTGCTCAATTTCCACTCCTCGAGCGACTCACCGTTCATGGGTAGCCCACGTCTCATCCTCGCTTGCCTGCTCCTCGCCACCGTCGGCTGCTCCGGAAGCGTCGGGCGCGATGAGCCCCGCGGCCCGCTCGTCCCAGGAACGTGCGTGAACACCGATTGTACCTGGCCCGGTCGCGCGCCATTGGTGGCGGGGCCGCTGGTCCAGTGCACGCCACAGCAAGGACCGCCCATCGCCGTTGTCTGGAGCGCGGAGCCGCTTCTGACCCCATGCCCGGTCGGCACCTGCCTCGCCGCTCCCTTCGACGTGGCCGTCCGGTCGGATGGCGAAGTCTGGACTCTCTCGCGACTGATTTCGGCGGACGCTCCGGAAGTGGACAGCGCGTTCGGCTTCGAGGTTCTTCGCAACGGGCCCGGTGGTGACCTCCAGCTCGAGCAGACGACCCAAATCGAGTCGCTCCCGAACGAGACCCGAGGGATGTCCGTCACGAACGAGGGCGAGCTTTCATGGGTCGGGCCCTCGCCGAGCCTGAGCGGCGTCTCGCTCCTTCACTACGATCGTAGCGGCACGCTGACCTCGTCCCGTTGGTTGATCGAGAGCGTGGACGAGAGCCTCACGATCTTTTCCGATCACGGAATCACCGTGGCCTATCGATACACGGATGCCGACTCGATCTCCAGGATCGGAGTGGCGCGCTTCGCTGCGTCGGGGGAGATCGTCTGGAATCAATCCGCGTTCCTGAAAGCAGTGCCGGCGATCGACGTGACGTTCAGCATGGGCGTGGGCAAAGACGGCGCCGTGACCCTGCTTGTTGCGGAAGTTCCTCCCATCGAGGAGGGTTCCGGGTCGTTGCTCGTCCACCTGGAACCGAAGGGTCGGGTCGCCTGGGCGCGCTGGCTCGAGTCGCACGCGTTCGCGGGCGCGATGGACCCCGTCGACGAAACCTTCGTCCTGATGGCGCCGTCAAAAATGCAGGCTGTCGACTCCAATGCCAACGGGCTGTGGCAGGTCGACATTCCGTTCTCGGTCGACGGCAGCGTCGCGATTACGGATCGGGGGCGCCTCTTTCTGCCGAGCGGCTTCCCCAACGATCCCGCGTGGGTTTTCTCGCCGGACGATGCTTCCTGCAGCACCCATGCGCTCGACCTCCAGATGTTCCTCCCCATCGGTGCCACGGAGTCTTGGACCACCGACCCCCGATTTGCGCCGCTCGCCGAAGAACATCTGGCCTTTGCGTACAGCGGTCGCTTCGGCGTCCTCGCGTTGCCTCCGTGAATCGACCGCGTACGACCCTGTTCAGCACAGGATCCCAAGCGTGTCCGGTTTACGTACGCAACGCACCGCGGCAGCTTCGGAGGATTTCTGAAAATCCATTTCCCCCGTCTTCCGAACTTCCACCCCTTCGGGTATCGCGAAGCGCGTCGCCTTCCTGTGAAATATTTCGGGCAGTCAACCAAACCCGCGAAGGCGGCTTTCTTCCTTGCGGTAGAGCTCGAGGGCTTCTGCGATGACGGCCTCGGCTTCGACGCGGCCCGACGGGATCGTGGGCGACGATCTCCTTTTCGTTTTCCAGCGACTTGTAGTCCAAGAAGAAGCGCTGGATCTCGCGACCCAGGTGACCCGGTAGCTCGCTGATGTCGTGGTAGGAATTGAATGCCGGATCGTGGAGATGCACGGCGATGATCTTGTCGTCGTGCTTGCCCCCGTCGAGCATGCGCACCATCCCGATGGGGCGGCCGACGATCATGCTCATGGGAGCTACGGACTCGCTGCACAAGACGAGGATGTCCAGCGGATCGCCGTCATCACAGTACGAACGCGGGATGAACCCGTAGTTCGCCGGGTAGTGCACGGAGCTGTGGAGCACGCGGTCGACGCGGAGCAGGCCCGATGCCTTGTCGAGCTCGTATTTCGATCTTCGATCCCCGCGGGATCTCGATCAACGCGGTCACTGCATCTGTCGGGGATTGCGGACGACTCGGAAGGTCATGCCAGGCGTGAACCATGAAATCTCCTGATCACTTTTCGAGGGTGAACCGCAACGAGTAGCTGATGACCGTCGGACCCTTCGCCGGGCGGCCGAACTCGATGTTCTTGAACACGCCCTGCACGCATTCGCGAAATTCGTTGCCCTTCATGCCGGTGCGGGGTTGCTCGACCTTGGCTCGGCCTCCCTCGCGGCCGATTCGCATGTCGACTCCAAAGGTCCCACCCTTTTCCGGCTGCTCCACTTTCACGTAGCAGGCGCGAAATTCTTCGAAGTGCTTTTCGATGGCGTCGAGGAAGGGCCGCTTGCTGGCGTCGTCGTTGGGACCTCCACCGATGTGAAGACCCACGTTGTCCACTTTCACCTGGGGAAGCGACTCGGGCGGGGGCTCGGCCGGCGAAACCTTGGGCTCGGATGGCGCCGGCGGGGGAGTCGCTAGCGCGGGCTTGGGCGGTGGCGGCACGACAGGCTCCGCGGGATGAGGCTCGCCGGCCAGCGCGAATGCGACGTGCACGATGCCGGCCTGTTCGAGCTCGCGCTGCACGGCGACCACGCGACCGTGGGGCACCTCTGCATCGGCATAGATGGTCGCAAAATCCGTGGGATGGGTTTTCCTGGCTTCGGCGACCGCGTGGGCAAAGTCCTCACTGCGATAGACCGGCGCGCTCCCGATGTACGCGCGACCGTCCGCATCGACCTTCACTTCGAGACCCGCGTCCGTTTGGGACGTGGCGCTTTGCGCGGTCGGAGCGGGAGTCGGAGCGGCTCCCGTCCGAGGACAGGAAGCGCAGCCGATCCCGAGGCCCGCGAGCAAAATGAACGGAGCACGGCGAGACATCGCCCCTCAGTAGATCAACGAGCAGTGCAGGTCGAGGGGCGAGGTCAGCGCGACGCCTGAAGCTCGCTGTCGCGCTCTTCCACCTGGCGCGACGCCACGCTCCAGAGGTAGCGCTCCATCGTGTTGGCTTCGTCGTCCGTGAGGCGCACTCCATGCTTCTTTCGCATGATCTCGATGGCAATGGGCCAGTGCTCGGGGGAAACCGTGCCAGGAGTCTTCAGCGCGTGACAGCTCGCGCAGCGCTCGACGTACAAAGCCCGTCCGTGCTGGAGCTCGCCCATCGAGACGCCTGGCCAGCGAGCATGGGCGCGGGCTTCATCCTCGTTGTTGGGCGACGGAAGTGCGCTCGTGCATGCGGCCAGCGCGGTCACGAACGGAAGCGCCAAGAACCACAGGTTCCTTCTCGAAGTCCGTTCTTGCCGTGCCGGTCGCGTCACGGAGCACAGTGTGCCTTATTGAAAATGATTGTCAATGTCATGTTCAACTGCTGCATCTACTTGGATTCACTAGATTTTCCTGGACCCGCAGCCCTGGCGATTCTGTGGCACAAGGCAACCATGCGTTTTCATGGGGCCTGGATCCTTGGTTCGGTCGTCCTCGTCGCCTGCCACGACGAAAAGCCCCAGCCCACGCCCGTGTCCACCACCACCGTTTCCGCTTCAGCGAGTGGGACTCCGAGCGTTCCGCCGTTGCCGAGCGTGAAGAGCGAGGAGAAGGACGAGCCCGCATCCCTCGCCACTCCGACGGGGGATGTCGGAGCGTTTGCGATCGGCGCGCTGAGCGACATCGCACCGGCGGGCCCGGCGACCGCCAGCTCGCTCGGTGTCGTCATGGTCACCAAGAACGAGGACTTTCCCCTCGCGGAACCCAGCCCGGGCAAAGCGGGCTCGTTTCGGCCCATCCAGCGTGACGCGGCATCATTCAAAGAGTTCGGGCCCGGTCCTGCCGTCACCGGCAACCTCGCTTATTTCATCTCGAACGGGCGACTCAGGCGACGCCGCGTGAAGCCGATCGGTCCGCTCGAAGCCCTGGCCGAGGATGCCCGAGACGGGACGCGAGTCGCTGCGATCGCATCCACAGCGAAACATCCGGCAGCCGCCTTATACATCGCCAAGGCCACGGGCCCGGCAGGGGATTCGGTGGGGATGCTCTGGGTCGAGGGCAGCGAACCCGTGCGCCTGTCGCCCGAGGGATCGGCCGCCAGCAGCGTCGCGCTCCTCCCGAGCGGGGAGGATCTGATCGTCCTGATGCTCGAAGGGCGGACCGGCATGACCCCCGTGCACGCGCGTCGGGTCCGCTTGGATGGCAAAAAGGCAGAGCTCGACGAAGACGTGGTGGTCTGGGTCGCCGGCCCTGCGCAAGCGACGACGGAGATCGCAGTGGGGGCTCGCTCGCCCGACGATGCGTGGGCGTTCATCCCTCTCGAGCGTGATGTCACCCGCTTTGGGCTGGCCCAAGTTCACCTGGGCACGAAGCTCACGATGGGGTCGCCCGTGCTCTGGCGCGCCTATCCCAACGGCGTCGACCCGGCGCCCGTGGCGACCCTCCCGGGATGTGGGCGAGACCTGGTGGCGTACACCCGACCCAAGGAAGCGAATCCCAAGTCGGCCCAGGAGCTCCACCTCGCGACGCTCGAACCGAGCGGACTCGGCCCGTCTCAGATCATCGCGCGCGCGCGCACGATCACCAACGTCTCGGTTGCACCGCTTGGGGCTTCACTCCTGGTCGCGTACGTCGCCGACGGCCGGACCTGGGCCGCCACGCTCTCGTGCCCGGATGCGAAGAAAGCCAAGAAGAACTAGCTCCAGTCCGACATTCGTCGGCTTGAGTCGGCAATCGGCAATCAGCAATCAGATCGCCTCGCTGAAACGGATGCTCTGCCGATTCATGCAGGCGCTCACCTCCGACGGATGACTCCTCACGCCTGACGACCGATAGCCGCGTGCCGCTGGCGCGAAGCTGCCGATTTCCCTGTTTGGTTCCGAATACGGCGGGTTAGGGTTCGAGCTTCATGCTGGACCGCCTGATCTCTCCGTCTGAACCCGCGCGACCCATCACGCCCAACGCGAAAAACCTCGCGCAGATCTTTCTCGAGCGAGTGAAGCGAACTCCCCACGGAACCGCCTGGACTCGCAAAGTGGACGGCCGGTGGCTGGCGTCGAGTTGGCGAGACTTCCACTCGGCCGCTGCGGCAGTCGCGAGCCATTTCATCCACGAAGGTCTTCAAGTCGGCGAAAAACTGACCATCGTAGGAAGCACGCGACCGGAATGGTGCCTGTGTGACATCGGCGGCCTCTTGGCGGGCGGGGTCACGGTCGGCGCCTATCCCACGCTCACGTCGGAGCAGCTCGCATACATCCTGGAACACTCCGACAGTCGCTTTGCAGTGGTCGAGGACTTCGAGCAACTCGAGAAGATCATCGCGCACAAAGCCAAGCTCCCGAAGCTCGAACGCGTCCTGGTGTGGGAGACCCGCGGCATCGAGGCGGAGCTCGAGAAGCTCGGCTGGGCGGAGCCGTTTGCTCGCGCACTGGAACACGAAATCGATGAAAAAGCCATCGACGAGCGGGTAAGCGCGATCGATCCGAAAGGCACCGCCATCATCGTCTACACCAGCGGCACGACCGGCCCGCCCAAGGGAGCGATGATCTCCCACGAGAACATCGTCACGATGCTCGGGAACGCGGCCATCACCGAATTCGGTGAAAAGGACATTGGTCTTTCGTTCCTGCCCATGGCCCACGTGGCAGAACGCGTGCTCGCGTTTTACGGACGCATCAATTACGGCACCTCGACGGCATACGCTTCGAGCGTGCCGGCCGTGCTCGAAGAGATCAAAGAAGTCCAGCCCACCATCTTCGGTAGTGTCCCGCGCATCTTCGAGAAGGCGTACGCCCGCATTCAAAGCGAGGTCGAGAAGGCACCCCCGAGTAAGCAAAAAGCCTTTCGCTGGGCGGAGGCCGTCGGACATCGCGTGGTGGAGCGCTGGCAAGCCGGAAAGCCGATCCCCCTGACGCTACGCGCGCAGCACAAGCTCGCCGATGTTCTGGTGTTCTCGAAGCTCCGAGCGGTGTTCGGTGGGCGGGTGCGCTACTTCGTGACCGGTGCCGCGCCGATCCCCCGGAAGATCCTGCAGTTTTTCTGGGCGGCGGGATTTCCAATCTTCGAGGTGTACGGGATGACGGAAGCCACCGTGGTGACCCATGTCAATCGTCCCGGCGCCGTGAAGCTCGGCTCGGTCGGGAAGGCGCTTCCGTTCGTGGAGGACGCTTTGGCCGAGGACGGCGAGATTCTGATCCGAGGCAAGACGGTGTTTCAGGGCTACTACAAGGAACCCGAGGCCACGGCGGAAGCCATCGACAAGGACGGCTGGCTCCATACGGGCGACATCGGAAAAAAAGACGCCAACGGATACCTCTACATCGTCGATCGCAAGAAACACATCATCATCACGGCGGGCGGGAAGAACCTCACCCCGGCCAACATCGAGAACGAGCTCAAGGCCCAGGACCCGATCATCAGCCACGTTCACGCTCACGGTGATCGCAGGCCTTACGTCACCGCCATCGTGAGCCTCAGCCCGGTGGAAGCCATCGACTGGGCGCGAGGCAAGGGCTTGCTCGAGGATCCGGCGGGCGCCGAGCGCATGAAGAAGGCGTTGATGGAAAATCCTCTTTCGAACCCCGAAGGGCTCGAAGACCTGATGGCCAAGGTGGCCGCGGAGCCCGAGCTTCGCCAGCGCATCGCCGAGGCGGTACACCGTGGGAATCAAAAGCTCTCTCGCGTCGAGCAGGTGAAGCGCGTTTACCTGCTGGACCGGGAATTTTCCCTGGAGCGCGACGAAATCACGCCCACGCTCAAGGTCAAGCGCAAGAACGTGGAAAAGAAGTTCGAGACCAGCCTCGACAAACTCTACGACGATCCGTCTTTTGGGATCGTGATCATGGACAAGTGACGCGTCGATCGACTACTAGCGCCACGAAGTGACGCAGCGAAAAAAGAAGACGGCCCGCCCGCGACCCACCCGAGCCAAGCGCTCTCGGCCCCGAGCCAAGCGAAAGCGTCCCACCGCCAGAACGGCGGACAAGCACGCTCTCTACCAGGCCTCGGTTCAAAACGCGGAGGTCGAGGTCGACTTCGTCGACAAGACGTTCCGCTCCTTGCGCGGTCGTCTGCCCCACTCGTTGCTGGAGGACTTTTGTGGAACGGCGCTGGTGTGTCGCGAGTGGATCGGTCGCGGTGCCAAACGAACCGCAACCGGAGTCGACATCGACCGCCGGGTCCTCGGCTGGGGCAAGACCGCCGCCAAGGAGGAGCTCGGCGAGGACGCCGATCGTCTCACCTTCTTACGACGGGATGTTCGGGCTCCGATACCGGGACGCTACGACGCCGCCCTCGCGTTGAACTTCAGCTACTGGATCTTCAAGACACGAAGCGAGATGCGAGGCTACTTCGCCAACGTGCGAAAGCACCTGGGGAAGGACGGCGTGTTCTTCTTGGATGCCTACGGTGGATCCGAGGCCCACGAACAGATGACCGAGCGCCGGAGGATCACGGGCGGCTTCACCTACGTGTGGGACCAGTCGAGCGTCGATCCCATCACGAACGACATCGTGAACCACATCCATTTCGAGTTTCGAGATGGCACCAAGATGAAGAAAGCCTTCACCTATCGCTGGCGCTTCTGGTCGTTGCCCGAGCTCCGAGAATTGCTGGAAGAAGCGGGCTTTTCCAAGGTGATGGTGTACTGGGATCACGCCAAGAAAGACGGCGACGACGAAATCTTCCGCCCCACTCTTCACGCCCAAACGCAATACGGCTGGATCGTGTACATCGTAGCGCTTCGCTGACGCCGAGCGCTCTCACAAGCGTTCGATCAGCTTCTTCGCGAACAAGTACGCGTCTCCAGGCCAGCGCGCCGATACGTAGCGTCCATCCTCGACGACGAACGCGTCGGTATCGTCGCCGCGACTACCCCGAGGACCGATGGTGAGCGGGCCGCGCACGAACTGGTGCTCCGGATCCCGAAGCGCGCCTTTGACCTCTGCCTCGACGTACGCCGGATAGGTTCGGTAGTAGCGACCGAGCTTCCAAAAAGTCATGTAGTAAGCGAGTCGCTCCATGTACCCGGGCAGGCACGTGGTCCGAGCTTCGTAGAGGATGCTTCGCTTTCGTTCGTCCTGCGCCCGGGCCATCACCAGCACGCCGTGGCAGATGGCTGCCGTGGGCACGCCGCGAGCCCAGACGCGAGCCACGAGATCTTGGATTTCGTAGGAACCCAGATACTGGCGCATGCCGGGGGCGTGACCGCCGGGCAGGAGGAGCGCGTCCACGGCACCGATCTCGACATCCTTCCATCGAACCGGCTTTTGGAACGCGTCCGCCGCCTCGAGCTCTCGATAAAACTCGATGGCCTCGGGCTCTGCGCCGAGCTTTCCGAAGATCACGCCTTCGAGCAGACGTTGATCACACGCCGGAGTGTCTCCGCGCTCCGTCGCAAACACCACTCGATGCCCCGCTTCGGAAAGCAGCTTCCAGGGAACCGCGACCTCGGTCACGTCGAAGTCGAGATCCGGCAGGGGGCACAGGACGGTTTTCACTTCTGGGGATTTCACAGGGAGGCGACGCGCTTCGTGATACCCGGAGGGGTGGAAGGGGGGGAAGGAATTAGGATATTTTGTAATCCATTCATAGGGTTCGCACCTTCGAGTTGCGGTCCTGTTTTGGCGAGGGAGGAGAGCAGGATTTCGCCCAGTGCGCGGAGGGGTGCCCGACGAGTTGCGCGGGATGCTGCTCAGTCGGGACGAGCGCCGGGGGTTTTTGGCTCGGCAGGCGTCTTGCACGGAGTCCTCTCGTGCATCAGGCGAAGCTCGGTCGTTGGTTGGTTCTACTCTGCTGCTCTCTGCCGCTCTGGGGCTGCTCCAAAAAGACCCGCACCGCGCATCGACCGGAAGTCCCCGCGGCGGAGATGACACCGGTAGTCGGGGCTAGCTGGGGAGAAGGCCAGAGCGACCTCGGTCGAAGTGTTCCCGATCAGGCGGCGCCCGAGGGACCGAAGAGCTTCGCCGTGAACAGCCAGGGACGAGTGTACGTGCTCGATACGTTGAACTCTCGCGTGCTCGGGTTCGACGACCAGACGCTCGCGAGCACGACCGCTTTGCCGGCGCGACCCTTCGTCGACGTTCGAGCTCGACTCGGACTCCGGCTTTGCGCTTCTCGACGTCGACTCCACCCCGGCCATCGTTTTCGTCGGGCTCGACGGCACTACGACGGCGGAAGTTCCGATCACCGATCAAGAGGACGTGCCCGAGCCCTCTGCGATCACTGCGCTCGTGGCGGCGGACGACGGGTTCTACGTCGAGGTCGAAGGCGATTACCTGGTTCGCATCGCCGACGCTTCCCACGCCGCCGTCGAGCAGACCGCCATCCCTGGCCAGCTCGTTCGCCAGGGATCAGTGGTCAAGATCGACCTCTCCGACTTCGGTCACTACACCCTCGTCGAGCAGTCGCTGGAAGGCGAATCGGAGCCCGCCGAGCTCGGACAAGTCGCGTTCAGCCATCAGCTCGCGGAACGAACGCTGTTCAGCCCCGCAAAGGACGGCGGCTTCTTGCTCGCGGTTCAAATGCTCGCCGAGTCGAGTGATCCCGAAAAGCCGCCGACGGCGAGCCACGAGCTCGTGCTCTTGAACGCGGCTGGCAAGGAGACCGCACGGCTGTCGATTCCGGTGGCCGGAGGCAACGAGGACTCGTTTCGCAGGGTCAAGCGTGGGGCCGACGGCAACGTGTACGTGATGGCGTTCGGAGACACCGGCGTCGACATTGGAAAGGTCGTGCTCCCGTGACCCTTCGCCGCGTGCTTTCCTTCGGGCTCATCGTGGGGGCAACCAGCGTTGGCTGCGTCGCGGAAGTCGGCGACGCCGGCGAAGAAGAAGTCGGAACGACGGAGCTCGCGCTCACGCCAGAGATGAGCCGGGACGAAATCGTCGCCATCGCTCAGAGTGCCGTCGGCTATTCGTACTTCTGGGGCGGCGACCAATGGGATCCCTCGAGCAAGAAGAATCCGGGCAAGTGCATTCCCAACTGTTCCAGCTGCGGGTGCCCGAGCTGCTCCCACTCGGGACAGTGGGGCGCCGACTGCTCCGGGCTGGTCGGGAAAGCTTGGCAGGTGCCGAGCAAGATCCCCATCACCCAGCACTCGCATCCCTACAACACGACGAGCTTCTTGTATCAGCGCACGCACTGGTTCGGAATCAAGCGAAGCCAACTCCAGCGAGGCGACGCCCTCACGAGCACCTCTCACATCGTGCTCTTCGACCACATGCTCTCGAACGGCCAGATGATGGTGTACGAGTGCGCAGGATGCAGCATCGGTTGTAAGCATCGAGGTCGGAGCATGGCTTCGAATTACGTCGCGATCCGCCGGCGGAACGTGAACGACGAACCACCCAATCGTCCTCCCAAGGGATGGCTCAATCACGCATCCTGCGACACCATCAGCGGCTGGGCGCAGGATCCGAATACACCGAAGAAGGGCATCGACGTGGTGCTCACGTTCGGCGGCCCGATCACGAAGAAAGGCGTCGCCAAAAAGACGGTGAGCGCCGACAAGTACAAGAAGTCTCTCTGCAACTGGATCGGCTCCTGCAATCACTGGTTCGAGATCCCGACGCCGAGCACGCTGAAGGACGGCAAGAAGCACACGGTGTACGCCTACGCTCTGGACAGCTCGAAAAAGGGGCGGAAACTCCTCGCCCTCGCGCCCAAAACCGTGAAGTGCGAAGCCAAGACCCAGGGCAGCTGCTCTCACTCCCCCTGCACCGCAGGCGGTCCGCTCACGACCAGCTGCAGCACGTGCACCAACGCCGTCTGCCTCGCCAAGCCCGAGTGTTGCAGCAAGGCGTGGGACGCTTCGTGTGTCGCGGCCATGGTCGACACGACCGGTGCCTGCGCTGGTGTCTGCGCCGCCGCGTCGAGCTGTGGCCACAGCGAATGTGCCCCCGGCGGAGCGCTTCCAACGGCATGCTCCGCGTGCGCCAATTCAGTCTGCGGTCACGACGCCTACTGCTGCAAATCCGACTGGGACCAGATCTGCGCCAACGAAGGCAAGAAGGACCCCTACTGCGGATGTGGGGATTGAGGAACCAAAGAGATTTCACAGGAAGGCGACGCGCTTCGCGATACCCGAAGGGTCCCCCAGCGACGCCGACAAGTGGGATCCAGCTCTCCCCGGCTACCGCCGAGCGCTCGCTTCGAGGCGATCCAGATTTTTTTAATAAAAATCCTTTTGAATTTCCCCCCTTCCCGATCTTCTGCCTTCCTGTTTTTTTCCCCAATTCCCCCCCTCTCGAGTCCCAGTTTGCAAGGCGAGCGACGATCGCGTATCTGACCGATCGGTCAGTTTCTGGAGCGCACCCAATTGGGCGCCACCACAGCGCGAACCGCGCACCAACTGAGGAGAATACCGATGGGCAGGAAGGTTTACGTCGTCGGCGTGGGCATGACGAAGTTCGAGAAGCCGGGTTCCAAAGAGTGGGACTACCCCGACATGGTGAAGGAAGCGGGGGAAAAGGCGCTGGCGGATGCCGGCATTCCCTACACCAAGATCCAGCAAGCGGTCGCGGGCTACTGCTACGGCGAGAGCACCAGCGGAGAGCGCGCTCTGTATCAGCTCGGACTGACCGGCATTCCCATCTACAACGTGAACAACAACTGTTCGACGGGCTCGACGGCGCTCTTCCTCGCCAAGCAGCTGGTCGAAGGTGGCCTCGCTGACTGCGTGCTCGCAGCCGGCTTCGAGAAGATGGAAAAGGGCTCGCTCGGTGCGAAGTACATGGATCGCACCAACCCGATGGACAAGCACATGTTGCTCATGATGGAGCTCCGCGAGTTCGCTCCGGCGCCGCCCGCTCCGCAGCTGTTCGGCAATGCCGGACGCGAGCACATGGAAAAGTACGGCACCAAGCCCGAACAGTTCGCGAAGATCGGCTGGAAGAACCACAAGCACTCGGTGAACAATCCGTACTCGCAGTTCCAGGACGAGTACTCGCTGGAGGACATCCTCGGATCGAAGGAAGTCTACGCGCCGCTCACCAAGCTCCAGTGCTGCCCGACGTCGGACGGAGCCGGGGTCGCCATCTTGGCGAGCGCGGAGTTCGTGAAAGCAAACGGGCTCGAAAAGAACGCGGTGGAAATTGCCGGGATGGCGATGAGCACCGATCTCCAGAGCACGTTCGACGAGAAGAGCTGCATCAAGCTGGTCGGCGCCGACATGAGCCGCAAGGCCTCGCAGATGGCCTACGAGCAAAGTGGCCTGGGTCCCGAGAACGTCGACGTCATCGAGCTGCATGATTGCTTCAGCACCAACGAGCTCGTGACCTACGAAGCGCTCGGTCTTTGCCCCGAGGGCAAGGGCGGAGAGCTCATCGATTCGGGCGCCGTCACCTACGGTGGCAAGTGGGTCGTCAATCCTTCGGGCGGATTGATCTCGAAGGGCCATCCCCTGGGCGCGACGGGTCTCGCCCAATGTGCCGAGCTCAACTGGCAGCTTCGCGGCAAGGCGGACAAACGCCAGCGCGAAGGGGCGAAGGTCGCGCTCCAGCACAACCTGGGGCTCGGCGGCGCAGCGGTGGTCACGATTTACCGCCGTCCGGACGCCATCGCCTGAACGGCTGTCGGCCAAGTCCGCGTTTCATGGGCCGTTTTGACGACTCGCGCGTCTACTTGAAGTAGGCTCCCGCGAGCTTCGTCGGACGGTCCACGTTCATGCGCCGATTCACTCTCGTTCCGCTACTGCTCCTGGGCCTGTCGGCTTGCGCGGCCCAGCAGAGCGAGCCGGCGCCCGCCCAGGGTTACCCCGGTAGCTACGGAGCGCCGCCAGCGGAGGCCCAACCAACGGCCGGCCCCGGCTACGCCCAGCCACCGAGCAACAATGCGCTGACCACGAAGGACGCCGAGTTTTCGAACCTCGCAGACGCCGAGCGAGAGTTCGAGCGGTCACGGGTGGATATCGAGCTCACCCTCATGGGTGTGAAGGGTGGGAAACCGAGTGACCAGAACGAGAAGAAGCCGGAAGAGGCCGAGCCCCTCGCGCGAGGTAATTCCTCCTGCGAACGAGTGTGCAAGGCATTGGCGTCCATGCGCCGCGCGGCAGACGCCGTATGCCGACTCGCTGGCGAGACAGACTCCCGTTGCGCGCGCGCCCGTTCCCTGGTCAAAGAAAACGAGGCTCGGGTTTCGGCTTGCGCGTGCGAGCCTCCAAAGGAATGAACATGCGGACCTGGATTGTGCTCGCGGCGACCCTCGCCGTCGCCGGATGCAGCAAGAAGGCCGAGAACGCGCCGGAGCCCAACGCTCCTCCGCCGAGCGCCCCGGTCACTCAGAGCGGCGAGACGACGCCCACTGACGAATCCTCCGAACCAGAAACCAAGATCGAGCTTCCTGCCGGAGGAGCGCCCACTCCAACCCAGGGCGAAGACAAGAACGCGCTCCACGACCAGGAGTACAAGACGCTGGCGGAAGCCGAATCGGCACTCTCGAATGCCAAGCATGAGCTCGACCAACTGCTCAAGACCAGTGGCAGCGCCACTCCGCTCTCGGTCGGCGACTCGCGCTGCGATGGCGCATGCAAAGCACTGTCCTCGATGAAGCGCGCCGCCGATGCGGTCTGTCGCTTGGCCGGAGACAGCGACCAGCGCTGCAAGAAAGCGCGCACTCTCGTCGAGGAAAGCGAAGGCCGCGTGGCGACCTGCAAATGCGGCTGACCGTGAATTCGGGGTGATCCTGCGGCAGTCCTGACCGATGTTGCGTCAAACCTGCTACCCGCGAACCAGGTCATCGCTTCCGGTCTTCGTCGAACGTACGTCGCTCGTGCCCCATCGCGAACGGTGAAGTCCCGCTTCTTCCGACAACGCTCCATGTACCTCCGCCCGAACACCCGCTCTGCTTCGTCCTGATTGTGGGCGTGGCACAGGACGCGAACGTTCTCCAGCCCGGAGCTCCCACCCCGAGCCTTGGCCTGCTCGTCGCTCGGTCAGCTCGGGCGGACGATTCGTGCGCGATCCGCGACAGTCGCGGGTGAATTCGGTTGGCGCTGTACGACTGACGCGGAGGCGATCCGCGACAGCCGCGAGTGAATCATCGCTTTCAGTAGTGAGGAAGCGGAGGAACGCACTCACGGCGCCCCGTGAGACCTCCTGTTCTGGTCTCTCGAACGTTCACCTTCGGCTAGCGAGATGTTCCAGGCCATGGAAAGACGCTGTAGGATTTTTGAAGTTCCGTATTCCACCCTTCGGGTGTCGCGCTTCCTGTGAATTCTGATTTCGTTCATCCGCTGGGGCGGCGGAAGGGCGCCCAAGCGGAGGTGGGGCTCGGGAGTCCAAGCTCGGGAGGTGACAATGAAACTCCCGCTCTGTGCCCTGCTCACGACCATCTGCGTGCTTCTTTTTGCCACCACCGCTAGCGCGGACGTGGAAAGCACAGCGAAGACCAAAGACGGCAACGAGTACCGGTTCAAAGACGACCTTTTGAACTCGGATGTCTCGTTTCCGAGCGGCGGCAAGATCAAGGTCCGCCCCCTCGCTGGGCGCGTGCTGCTCATCCGGCCCCGCGCGAGCTTCGTCCAGGAGATGTTCAAGTCCGTCGAGCAGATTTGACGCTCGTGGCAAGATACCGCCGCGAGCATGGCGGAGACGCAACAGGAGCCGATCGGAAGGCTCGCTCCCAGTCCCACCGGGCGGTTGCACCTGGGCCATGCGCGGAGCTTCTTGCTCGCCTGGTGGAGCATCCGCTCGCGCGGCGGTCGTATCGTGATGCGTCTCGAGGATCTCGACGGCTCGCGCGCCCAACCGGAGCTCGGTGATCTGGCGCTCGCCGACCTCGAGTGGCTCGGTCTCGATTGGGACGGTGCGCCTCTCGTGCAATCGACCGGGCGAGAGCGAATGCAGCACGCGGTGGACGAGCTGGTCTCGTCCGGAAAGGCCTACGCGTGCGTCTGCACCCGGGGCGAGCTCAGGGCGATGGCGAACGCGCCCCAACAAGGTGACGTGGAGCTCCGCTACCCGGGCACGTGCCGCGGGCGCTTCGACAGCATGGAGCAAGCGGAAGCGAGCACGGGGCGCGAAGCCGGTTTGCGCTTCATCGCGCCCGAGGGTCCGGTCGAGCTCCTCGACGCCTTCGCGCCAGCACTCCCTATCGACGTGGCAGCGGAAGTGGGCGACTTCTTGATCGCCCGCCGCGACAAGACTCCCGCCTACCAGCTGGCAGTCGTGGTCGACGACGCGTTTCAGGGAGTGACCGAAGTGCTCCGCGGCGACGATCTTCGTTCGAGCACGGCGCGACAATTTCATCTGCAAGAAGCGCTCGGCGTCCCCCACCCCGTCTGGGCCCACGTTCCCTTGGTGACCGACGCGAGCGGACGCCGGCTCGCCAAACGCGCCGACGACGTGAGCCTCTCGGCCTTGCGAGAGGCCGGCGTGGATCCTCGCGCGATCGTCGGCTGGGCGGCCCGCTCGAGCGGCATGCAGGTTCCGGAGCGCGTCAGCGCCCGAGAGGCGACGGCAGAGTTCGCGCTGTCGAAGCTTCCGAGGGAACCGGTAGGGCTCGACCCGACAACCCTTGCTAAGCTGGAGAGCTCACGATGACCTTCTCGCGACGACGTTTCCACGAGCTCGCCGTGCTCTCGACGCTCGGCCTCTTGTCACCCGCGGCGCTGGCAACCAGCGACAAGAAGATCGTCTACGTGCAGCCCTTGGGCAAAGCTCTGCCCGACGAAGACGTGAAGATGGTCGTGCGCGCGCTTTTGGCCTTCTACGATGTCGAGGTCAAGCAGCTTCCACGGGTGGAGCTTCCGAAGAAAGCCTACTACGCCAAACGCAAGCGCTACCGTGCGGAGAAGCTTCTCGACTTTTTGCAGATGCGCCTGCCGGAAGGCGGCTCTCGGATCCTCGGGCTCACTGGCGTCGACATCTCGACCACCAAAGGCAAGATCGAGGACTGGGGCATTCTCGGTCTCGGATCCATCGACGGGGTCTCGTGTGTGCTCTCGTCGTTTCGCTGCAAACGCGCTGCCAAGAACAAGGAGCACGCGCGGATCCGGCTCGGCAAAGTCGCGGTACACGAGATCGGTCACACCTTCGGGCTCGAGCACTGCCCGAACCGGGGGTGTCTGATGGAAGACGGGAAAGGCAGCGTTCTCACCACGGATCACGAGTACGATCTCTGCAGCGAGAGCCGAATGCAGCTGGTGAAAAAGGGCATCGAGCTGTCCGCTTCGCCGGACGTGCCCTGGCCCAAGCCCAAAGAGAAGTGAGCGTGCGTCGCGCTTTGTGGAGCCGCGTGTATATTGGGGTCTAGGAGACTCGTTTGCGGCTCGCCCTGGTCTACCCACCATTCTTCGCGAAGGCGTTCAACGAGAACCTCGGGACCGTCGACGACGAGTTCGGCTTGTTCCCCCACATCGGCTTTGGCTGGGTAGCGCGCGGTGCTCGGGCCGCGGGTTGGGAAGTCCGGCTGTGGGACGCACCCGCTACCAAGCAGACCCTGGATCAGGTCATCGCCGAAGTTCGAGACTACGCCCCCGATCTGGTGGGGTTTTCCGCGCACGCTGCTCAGACCATCCACGACATGATCCCGTGGGCCAAGGCCATGAAGCAAGCGACCGGTCTGCCGATCTTGGTCGGTGGATACGAAGCCAAGGTGTACGTGGAGGAGCTCCTGTCCCATGGCTGCTTCGACTACCTGTGCGGAGGCGAAGCGCACCTGGTGCTGCCGGAGCTGCTCCGAGCGATCGAGCGCGGAGCGGGTTACGAGCGAGTGGCGGACATCGCGTTCCTTTCCCAGGGCCACGCGCGCATCACGTTTCCCGGAAAGCGAGTGCCGTTTCGGGAATTTCCGACGCCGGATCGCACGATTTTCGAAGGCAGTCGGTACTACTCCCACGTTTCGCAGCGCAAGAACTTCACGATTGGAATGAGCCAGATCGGCTGTCCCTACCCCTGCACGTTTTGCTGCATGCGGCAGAGCGGGTACGACATGCGGACCGCCGAACAAGTCGTCGACGAGATGCAGGAGTGCGTGGGGCTCGGCATCCGGGAAATCGATTGGTTCGACCCGCTGATGCTCCACGATCGGGAGCGGGCCCTGGAAATCGCTCGGGAAGTGAAGCGCAGAAACCTCGACATCATCTGGTCGTGTCGCTCGCGTGTCGACTCATTGTCGTTTCACAGCACCCAGCGGGGACCCGACGAGGAAATGATCGAGACCCTGGCCGCCGGCGGTTGCCGCCGCATCTACTTCGGAGTCGAGGCTGGCGACGATCAAGTTCTCAAGAACATGATGAAGGGCCAATCCACGACCGAGCATCTTCGGAGCACCCTGGCATGCGTGCACGAGGCGGGCATCATGGCTCTCGGCTTCTTCATCGTCGGAGCACCGGGTGACACCCGCGCTACCGTGAAGAAGACCGTCGACTTTTCGCTGACGCTGCCCCTTGCGTACGCTCAATACCAAATCGCAATCATCAAGCCGCACACCGAGCTCGAACGAAAGTACGTGATCGACGCCCTCGGCATCGACTACTGGCGCGAGTACGTACGCGGCACCGCCGACGAGCATCTGCTACCGACTCCGTGGACTGAAATCCCCCGGGCGGAGCTCGAAGCACTGGCCCACAAAGCGTATTTCCGCTTCTACGGCAGACCCCGCTATGCCTTGGGCATGCTCCGCCGCATCGAATCCTTCGAGGAGCTCGTGCGCTACGCCCGAGTGGGTGCACAGCTGGCGCTGCGCCCGCGCCGACCGAAAGCACGATTGTCTTTGGCCCGTCGCATGGGACGAGCAGCCCTGACGTTCGCGGAAGCCGCCCTCACCGTGATGAACCCCGGCGCTCGCCACCAGGTGTTCCAGAAAGGCGGCGGCTTCGCGGGCGCCTTCGCCCTCGCGAGGCAAGAGCTCAGGCGAACCAACGTGGAGCCGACGCTGACGCCCGAGATCGCGAGCAGCGTGAATCGGACTCCAAGCGACGCGAAGATCGAAAACCGGTACGTGCCGTACTTCGACAAGCTCCCGGCAGAGGACACGCCGGTCGTGCTGAAGCGCCGCGTGGCTTCATGACGGGCGGCGAAAAGCTCGCACTCGTCACGGGCAGCTCGGGTCACGTCGGTGGCTGGGTGGTCCGCACGCTCCTCGAGCACGGCTTCCGAGTCCGAGGACTCGATCTCTCGCCCCCACCACGCGGGTTCTTGCCGTACACGGAACGCTTCGAAAGCGTGACCGGTGACGTTTGCGATCGCGATCTCGTACGCCACGCGAGCCGCGACGCTCGCGCCGTGTTTCATCTGGCCATGCTCCATGCCCAGCATCTGAAAGGGGAACGAGCGGACCGTGAGCTCACGAGGATCGCGATCGAAGGACTCGACGCCGTGATCGACGCGATTCGAGCGGCCGGCTCGGGCGTCCGCCTCGTGTACACCAGCACCGCCGGCGCCGTGGGCGAGACGCGGGATCCGGAACGGCCGCGCACGGAGGAGGATTGGAACGACGAGCCGATCACCGCCTATGCCCGCGCGAAGATCGCAGCCGAGCGCAGGCTCTGGCAGCGATCGGACGAAGTGGACGCGGTGGCGCTCCTGCCGGGCATGACGGTCGGCCCCGACGATCCCTACGAGAGCGCGTCGAACAGCCGCATCGAACAGATGTACCGGCGGGCGTGGGTGCCGCTCTGGTTCGAGGGCGGCCTCAACGTGGCCGACGTACGCGACGTGGCCCTCGCCCACCTGCTCGCTTTCGAGCGGGGAGAGCGGGGCCGGCGCTATCTCATCGGCGGCCAGAACCTGACCTTTCGCGATCTGAGCCGAGAGCTGCGCCAGCTGCGCGGCCTCGGGGGCTCCCCGTCACTCCGGGTTCCGGATCGCGCCCTGCTCACGGCCGTTCGAGCCTACGAGCTCTTTTGCCAGACGGCCGGCAAGAAGCCCGCAGTGACGAGAGCTCAGGTCGACAAACGCCTCGGCTCCTACGCGTACATCGCAAGCGATCGCGCCCGCGCGGAGCTCGGCTACAGCCCACGGCCGCTGGACGAAACGCTCCGCGACCTGGTTCAACCCGCGCCTCCATCGCCCGTTCTTTGAAGACAACACCCCGCTCGGCCAGTTGCGATCCGCGCTAGGCTATTCTCGTGCCCGCGCCACGCCCTCTCGCAATGCTTCGAACTGCCGCGCGCTTTGCCGCAGCGGCGGTGGGCGGGCGTCGGCAGTTGCTCGGGGTCGGCTGGGAGGTGACGCGCATCTGCAACGCACGTTGTCCTTTCTGCGACCGCCACAGTGGCCCGCGAGGCCCGGACACCGACGTTGCGCTGCGCTTGATCGACGAGCTCGCCGACTGCGGCTGCCAGAGGGTTCACCTGACCGGAGGCGAGCCGCTCTTGCGCGAGGATCTGCCGCTTTTGCTGGAACGGATCTCGGCGCGAAACATGACCAGCAGCGTGAACACCAACGGAAGCCTGCTCACCGGGAGAAGCGACGTGGTGGATGGCGCGGACGCGTTCTTGCTCAGCATCGACGGCCCCGAAGAGATCCACGACGGCTATCGCGGCAAAGGCGTGTACCGCCGCCTGATGAGCGGCGTCGAGCTCCTCGCCCTTTCGAAGAAGCGGTTTGCGTTCTACGTCGCGCTCTTCAAGCAAAACCTCGGGCACCTGGACTTCTTCGTCCGCCTGGCGCGGGAGCATCGCGCCTGGCTCATCGTGCAACCGGGGTCGCTCCACGTGCTCGGCTCGAGCGAGAAGAACCCGGAGACGCCGGATCTTTCCGAGTATCGAAACGCGATCCGGCGACTGATGGAGCCCGACTACCGGCCGTACGTGTGGAACTCCGATCCCGGGCTCGAAACTCTGCTGGGCTTTCCCGAACCCTACCGACTTCGCTGCCATGCCGGCCGCATCACGTGTCGGCTGGAGGTCGACGGGAGTCTGTTTCCGTGCTCCCGCAGCCTCGACGATCCTCGCTGCCTGCCGCCGCCGAACGCCATCGACCTCGGGGTGGCCGAAGCATTCCGACGGCTCCCCGAGATCGATTGCAGCGGGGGACAGTGCTGGGCTGCCCACAGCGTGGAAAAGAACCTGATCTTTTCCGGCGATCGGCGAGCTGCGTGGAACCTTTTGTCACGCAATTACATGACACGCCGGCGCGCGAGCGGGGACTGATCGTCAGCCGAGCACGCCTCGCCTGAAGAGCTCCTCACGAAGAGGAGCCGCTCCTCGAAACACGATGCTCGGCATCCCGATCGCCTCCGCGCCGAGGGCGTTCTTCTCCCGATCGTCGATGAAGAGACACTCCCGGGGCGCGCGACCCAGAGCACGTGCGGCACCGAGATACGCCTCCTTGTCGGGCTTTCTCACTCCGGTCAGGTAGGACACGAAGCTCGGCTTCACCCACTTCGAGAGCCCGATCTGTTCGTCGAGGACTCGATAGAGCTCGGGGTAATTCGACAGCGCGTGCATCTCGGCTCCCACGTCGCGAAGCTCGTCCAGAAGCGACTCGATACCGTCGATGAACGCGTAGGCCGGTCGCACGTGGGCAACGAACGCTTCGGCGTCCACAGGCCGACCGTCGGCGAACATGCGATTGCAATACTCGTCCAGGCTGAGCTCTCCGAGCTCGAACTCCACCCAGGCGGTCGGATGCTTCTCTGCGAGGAGCTCGGTCAGCGTGAGACCGAAGAAGCTGGGGATGGCGTGATGGAACGGATCCGCGATCAGCGTATCCATCACGTCAAAGAGGAGAACCGGACGAGTCACTTCTTCGCGAGTTGATAGATCCAGCGCCCGTAGAGATAAATACCGAACGCGGTGACGACCCCGATGACGCCCATGATGATCCAGACGAGCCCGATGTTGTGAGTCTGGTAGAGCATGTCGGTCAGGTGCTCCCGGCTATCGCCGGTGACCTTCATCAGTTCCTTGAACGCCTCCCCCTGCTTGACCGCGTCCACCTGGGACTGATTCATCCCGTGCTGGAGCAGCGCCTCCCGGGCAAATCGATCCTTCGATGCGAAGTGATCGTACATCACCGGCGCGGTGAAGCCCTCGAGGACCCAACCGACGGCCAGAGGGATCTGGGAAAAGCCGAGATACATCGCCTTCTTGTCGGCGGGCGCGAAGTTCCCGACGAACTCGGAGAATTTCGGGCTCGAGAGCATCTCGCCAACGCTGAACGTCAAGATGGCAAGGACGCTGAGCCACCCGTACGTCGAGTAGCCCGAGAGGAACAGTGCGGCACTCGCGAACAGCGTGCCCACGACCATGCTGGTCGTCGCTCGCATCTTTCCGCTGATCCAGGCGAAGACGAAGCAAGTCGTCATGATCAGGCCGGCATTGAGATTGAGCATGCCCTCGGGCTGGATCTCCGTGCCCGATTCGTTCATCACGACGAAGAACTTGATCGCCCCGCTCGTGGTCCCATGACCGCCGAACAGCGTGCGCACGATGTCCCGCGTATCCACCCAGTCGTCGATGTGCGCGGGCAAAACATCGAACAGCGCGTTGAACATGTACCAAAAGCCGCAAAATATCGCGAGATACACCCAGACGTGGGGCTTGATGAGCTCGCGGAGCGATTCCTTCCACAGTGGCTCCTGCTTGACCCCGCTCTTCTTGGCGAGCGCCGTTCGGGCCAGGCGCTCGTCCTTGCCGGGTTCTTTGTACGTGAGCAAGAGCAAGAAGTTCGCGGCGATGATCGCAGCGCACGCGAGGAACACGTACTTCCAGTGCATCTTGCGCATGAACCCGGCGACGAGCGGTCCCATGTATCCGCCGATGTTCACCGTTTGGTAGAAGATGCCCCAAGCCATGGAGCTGTTTTCGCGCTTGGTCGCTTTGACGAGCGTTCCCTGAATGCCCGGCTTGAAGATGGCCGTTCCGGTTGCGAGGACGATCGCGCCCGCGAAGAAGCCATAATACGTCGGGAATGCCGCCATAATGAGGTAGCCGCAGATCTTGACCACCGTCGATGCGAAGATCGTTTCCTTGTAACCGTAACGATCCGACAGCCCGCCCGTGAACACGGGAACGACCGACTGCACTCCCGCCCACGTGCCGAGGATCAGGCCAAACGACGACATCGTGACGCCGAGGCCGCCTTCGCTGGACGGAGCCTTTGCGTAGAGAGTCGCGACGGCTTTCACGCCGTAATAGGCGAGCCGCTCGACCATTTCCATGCCGCCGCAAATCCAGAACACGTAGCTCAAGGACAGAATGGCGGCCCCGAGCCCGAGTTGCTTCACGTCGGCGAGGGCTTCGCGATCCGACGCACCTTCCGCCTTGTCTTCGGCGGGCGCGTGGTAGGGGTCCTTGGGTTCTTCCGCGACTGGGTCCGCCATCCGAGCTCCTGTTCGAGGGCGGCGACGTTATCCCGACCTCGCTCGCCAAGCGATGACAATGATGCGATACCCCGGATGGTGAGTCGCTTTTCCGACCGCATCCTGAAAAGCGAAAGCCCGCCCGAATGGAGCTCGGTCGCGGCCGACGATCTGGCTTCTACGCTGGTAGATCACGCGCACTGCGAGAAGAAGGCGAGTGCGAGCGCCATCGCGCTCATCAACGACTACCCCGAGGACGACGAGCTCTGCCGCGTGATGGCACGTCTCGCCGCCGAGGAAATCGAGCACTTCGCCGAGGTCCACGAGCTTCTCCGCGCGCGCGGCGCGAGCCTGGTCCGCGATCGGGGTGATCCCTATGCGCAGAAGCTGCTCCGGCTCATGCGGACCACCGGCGGACAGAGAAAACTCGACCGACTGCTCGTGAGCGCGCTCATCGAAGCGCGCTCCTGCGAGCGCTTTCGGTTATTGCGCGAGGAGCTGTCCCGTCGGGGCGAGGCCGAGCTCGCAACCATCTTTCGTCGTCTCGAATCCAGTGAAGCCGGGCACGCTGCACTCTTCGTCGACCTCGCCGCCGAACGCTTTGGCCGTGCCGAAACCCTCGCCCGGCTGGACGATCTCGCGAGCTCCGAAGCGGAGATCGTCGCCGCGCTACCGGTCGTGGCGCGGATCCACTGATTACAGCATCGAGACGCGACCGGGCTCGGACGACGCGCGCCGACCGAGGTGCGGGGCGAGATCCGCCATCGCGGCCGCTCGAACCAGATCGTCCATGGCGAGTAGACCAAGGGGTCCCGCGTGGCTCACGACCAGGACCGGCCGACCTCCGCGTTCCATCAAGCGAATGCGGACGTCCGCCAGGGGCGTTTCCGCTCCGACTTCTTCCACGTCCCGCTGCATGATCGCCGCGACGTAAACCATCGGTCCGGAGCGACGCGCAATGGCGAGGATCGCTTCCCGCGACACACTTCCGACCACGCGATCGCCGAGCACGACGGCAAAATGCGACTGGGAGGAACGCATGGCGTTTTGCACGGCGACGCCCAGAAAGTCCCCTGGCTCCAGAACGAGCGCGCGGGGATCGACCGCATCCCCTGCGCGAAGTCCCTGGAGCGCGGTCATCAAGCGCGACGCCGACCGTTCCTGGGCCGCACCGATGAACACGAACGCACCAATTATTGCGAGAATCGGATTTCGGCCGAAGATCCCCAGGAATGCCAGTCCGAGAGCGAACATCTGTCCCACGGTCGCCGCGATAGTCGTCGCGCGGGGCTTTCCGAGAACGAGGGAAAGGAGCGCGCGAAAGACACGACCGCCATCCATTGGCAGGGCAGGAATCATGTTGAAGACAGCGAGCGCGATGTTTCCGATCAAGAGAGTCGAGAGCAGCGTCGTGAGAGACGGCGGCGCGATGAGGCTCTCCAGAAACCCTCCGCTCGTGAACCATTGCGTGCCGAGCGCAACGAGCCCGACGACGCCAAGCACCACCGCGAGGACGACGTTCACCAGGGGACCAGCCACGGCGATGAAGAGCTCGTGAAGCGGCGTCTTGGGCTCCCGCCCGAGGCGCGCGACTCCACCAATCGGCAGGAGCAGGATCTCCTTCACGCTCACTCCGAGCTCTTGGGCGACGACGCTGTGCCCGAGCTCGTGAAGCGCCACACAGAAAAACAGGCTGCAGACCAGGACCGCACCAAACACGGCACCTCTCATGCCGTGGGTCGCGCCCCACTCGAAAGCACCGAGCCCCACGATCAAGAGAAACGTCACATGAACGCGGATGGCGATCCCGCGGACGGTGGCAATGCGGAGGGCCCAGGACATGTACTCCTCACAACCTAAGGCGCCGAGCCACTCTTGGCGAGGGCACCGGGCAATTCGCCGAACTTTGTCCCCTCAGTTGCAGGGAAGCTCGGCGAGCCCCGCGAGCTCCCCCAGGAGCTCCGCGAACGCCTCGATCCGACGCCCAGAATGTGCTGCATCGGTGAACTGGAAGAAGATTCGATGGTCGTCGGGCGCTATGTTCGAAAGAAAATACGCATCCGCGTCCGAAGCGGTGTTCCCGATCGCGTAAGAAACGACGATGCCCTGCTGACCGAGAGCGTCGAGCTCGTTCTGTTTGTACTGGCCGGGCGATGCGATCGGGACAATGCTGGTCAGCGTTCGGACGATGCCTGGAGGGAACCCCGCGCTGGCGACGAGCTCACGGGTGCGCCCAACCAGGAACTCAGGCCGAGCGGTCAGATAGAGCGGTCGGTATCGCTTGTCGGCGAGCAGCTGGAGCGCAGCGGGACTGTCGGGATTTGCGCTCGGCAGAGTACCCGTGAGGAGCGCCGTGAACTCCTCGGTCTCCACGGTGGTCAGGGTGCCATCGACGTCCGTGGCGAAGTACGTGGTGCCCGGCGGTACGACATCGATCAACGCCTCGGTCGTGGACAAATCCCCGCCCACCACGAAGAGTGCGCGGTGACGACCGATGCCCAGCTTGCTCGGCGGGGGGATCTGGAAATCAGATCCGTCCTCCCGTATCGTCGACACCCTCGACCGTCGCATGCTGACCGTCGGTCGTGGTGAGCTCGGTCCCGAGCTCTTCCCAGGACCCGGCGCAATCCCGCTCCAGCCAGACGTTGACCTCTTCGTCGTGAATGTCCTTGTCGATGGCTCCATAGGCAAACTTGCCGATGATCCATTGATCGGCCGTCGGGAGCAGGATCAGATCCCGTCCTCTGTGATTCGGAAAGCCAGCCGCGGAGGTGATGGCGCTCTCGGTGTGGTTCCAAGGCCGCGAAGCTCCGACGTTCCGGCAGTGGACCGTTGCACGCTGGCATCGGAGCGCAGGCGGGGACCTCAGCCTGTCCCGCAGTGCCACCCGTTCCGCCGACTCCGCCACCCACGCCGCCGCCGCCACCCGCACTGCCGCCTCCGCCAGCAGTTTGGCCAGGGGAATCGGATGTCCCACAGCCCCAGAGCCACGCAGCGGTCATTAGCAGCCCACAAGAGCGTCGCAGCCAACGGCTCGTCGGAAACAAAGGGGGCAACTTCATCCAGACCCTATCCGAAACAGAGTTTCAGTGGAACGATCGAATCCGACAGCCGCTCCAACTTGGAGACAACTTTTCAGTCGCAGAGCATCGGATTTGGACTCCAGTCGACAGCAGCTATCCTTGCAGAGGCCAATGCGTCGGGTTTGCGCGTTTCTGTCGCTGATTGCCATGGGCATGGCCGCTTCCGTTGCGCTTGCCGATCCCCCGACGACGCTCGTCGACCCGTGGAGCACGCCGAAGGAACCCACGGCTCGCCCGATCCCGGAACGTTGCTCAATCCCTGGAAACGCCACGACGTTCCCAAGACCAAGACCGAGGTGGTCGACCCCTGGCCCGGGGGCCACTCAGTCCCCACCGCTGCGTTTCCGCTGGTCACCGATCCGTGGCCCGTCGCCAAAGGCACCCGGAAGAAGCGCGTTTCTAAACGCGCGAGCGTGCCAACGGCCACATTTCCGATCGTGGACTTGGTTGATCCCTGGCGGAAGTAGACTCACGGACTGGCGGGCTCGCTGCCGCTCACGGCCAGAAGCGTGCTGGCAATCACGGTGCTCGACGGCGTGCCCTCCCGAGCGGAGAGCAGCATCGATTCGGTGAGCCGCACGATCTCGTCCACGTTGCGCGCCGTCCATTCCGGGTGCTCTTCGAGCTCCATGTGAGGGACATGGCCTGCACCCACGGTTCGGAGCACGCTGCGGCGAGGAAAACCCAGAAGCTCGAGGGTGCGGAGCACGTGCTGTTCAGGCGCGACGGGATCGTCGTCGGAAACGACGATCGCGCAGCGATCGAGTCGATCGCCGGGCTCGGGTCGGGCGTCGGCCATCGAGCTCATGAAGCGCGCCAGCACTGGCACCGGTACGCGCAAGAACTGCTCCAGCATCATCTGCCGCTCGGGCTCGCGATATCGAGCCGTGTCTGGGCTGTGAAGCAGCACGAGCTTTCCCAAGAGTCGCCGGAAGGCCTCGACACGCCCGACGACCAGCAAGAGAAGAGCGCCGAGTTTCAAACCCCAACGCAAAAGGAAACTGGTGGAGGGGAACACCGGAGTCACCGCGACCCTCGACACCCGCTCCCCGAGGTGTTCGTCGGAGACGGACAGCAGCATCATCGCCGAGGCCGAGTGACCGACGAGCACGGTCGGTAGATTGCGGACCCCCAGAAGCTCGAGCCACTCCAGGATGCCGTCGATCTGCGTGCGGGGAGCGAGCATCGCCCGTGATGCGTCCCGGCGGTACGTGCTCACGCCTCCTCCCAGCACGTCAGGAACGAGGACGACGGCCTGGGGATTGTTGCGACACACCGCGGAAGCAACGCGATGCCAAACCCGACGTGTGCACAAGGTGCCGTGGAGAAGCACCACCAAATCGCTCGCCCGCGCCAGCACACCCGAGTCCGAAACCGAGCCCAAGCGGCTCTCGTGGGCATACAGCGTGAAGCCGAAGTCTTCGTATCCGTGCGCGGTGAGCCAGCTTTGGCCCGCGCTCGCGGGAAGCCAGCCGGCTTGCATCAGCCCGCTCAAAAGATAGTCCGCGCAGGCGATGTCGTGGGAGACGCGAGTCACCTTCTCTGGCGAGCCACACCAGGCGAATCCACCGCGGACCCGCACCTCCGGCGCGACCCGCACCGCCGCTGAGAAACCGGAGAGATCGATCCGTGACAGTGCCTCCGCGAACGTATCGACGGACTCGAAGCGATCCGCGATGCGCTCGGCACATGCGCGACGCAGCAGCGGCCTGAGCTCCTCGGGCAATGTCGTCGGAAGCGACTCGAGCGCGCGCTCCAGATCGGAGGCCACGGGACCGGCCGCGAGCATCTCGAGCAACGTGCGGCCGAGAGCATATTGATCCGCGGCCGGGCCAATGTCTTTCCCCCGCATCTGTTCGGGCGCCATGTAGCCAGGAGTGCCGGCACGGAGCGCGAAATCCGCGTCCTCGTCATCGGCGAAGAGCGCGAGCCCGAAATCGGCCAGATACGCATTGCCCTGGGCGTCGAGGAGAATGTTCCCCGGCTTCACGTCGCGGTGGACGACACCCGAAGCGTGGGCATGAGACAGCGCCGATGCGATCTGGAGCACGATCTGAACCGCGGTGCCGGGATCGATTCCGCTCTCGATGCGTTGGGCGAGACTCGGTCCGTCCACGTACAGCACCGCGATGAAATCAGGCCCCACATCGAACAAGCTGACGATGTTCGGGTGGGACAGGCGTGCAATGACGCGACGCTCGCGATCGAAGAAGCGGCGAGCTCGTCCTCGAAGAGACGGATGCTCCTTCAAGAGCTTCACGGCGGCCACGCTTTCCTGAGTCCCGTGCCACCCGAGCCACACCTCGCCCATCGCTCCGCTGCCGAGGCGTCGCTTGAGCACGTACGGACCCGCCTCGCGCGTTGGCTCGATTTTCGAAGTCATGCGCCAGCCGATGCAGGAGGCCGGGCCCCTTGCACGACCCTCACCACCAATCCTTCTTGGCTCGCGGGTCCATGAACGCTCCGGTATCGCGAATGGCAACCAGGATCTCGCCGGTGCGGGCGCGTCCCAGGGGCTGCTCGGCGGAGAGGGCTGGGAGCTCGCTGCGTCCGGCTAGGTCGTTCGCATCGTACAGCGCCGCGAGCGACGGTTCGACGCATAGATTCACGATGTGGATCGTGTAACCGGATACGACGTTGTCCTCCGCCGTGTACTTGAGCGTGATCGTATCGTCCGCGACATACAGGACGCGCGCCTGCTTTCCCTGGCCGATGTCGTAGCCGCTTTTTGGCAGCTCGAGCACTTCTCCCGGGGTCGTCGCAAATCCGACGAGCGTCACGTCCCAGGTCGGGATGGGCCCCGCCGCGGTGTTCGTGCTCCAATCCCAGTCGTTCACGCGATAGTTTTGTACGAACGTCGGAACGCGATTGTCGGTAAAGAGGGTGTTGAGCTTGGGCGCCAGGGCGTCGGTTGGCCCGGCAATGTCGATCAGGCCGAGGGTACTGTCGGTTTTGGACCAACCTCGTAGATGAATGTTGAGGTCCGCGTGCTCGGGAGCGGGTCGATCGGTGATCGGGCCGGACGTTCGGAAGGCTCGCGTAAGATTCGCCTGAAATGGGCTCGCAAGGATCCGCGGCCGTCCCCGCACTGCCGCCGCTCGCGGCGCCGGAGCTGCCGCCGCTCGAGCTCCCTCCGCTGTCCGGGAAGCCACCCGACCCACCTCCGAGGCCGCCCCCCGCGGAAGTGCCGCCACTGGAAGAATTGTTCGCCGTCGCGCCGTCGTCACTCGAGCACGCCGACAGCAGGGCGACCAAAAGCCCCGAGAGCCACAGCTCGCGACCCATCATGCCGAGCAGGATAGCGCATCGGGTCCTCGGGGCGTGCACCGTGAAACGCGGGTGAGCGAGAGACCTTGACCCCGAGAAACAGCGCCACCAGGCCAAGTCCGGCGCACAGCCCCCACCACAGTCCGACCACCCCCGCGCCCGCCACGAACGCCAGCGTGAGACCGAGAGGAAGTCCGACGAGATAGTGCCCGACGAGGTTGGCGAACAGCGCCGATCGCGTATCTCCCGCCGCGCGCAGCGCACCGGCCGCTACGACCTGCATTCCGTCGAAGAGCTGGAACGCAGCTGCTGCCGCGAACAGCGGAACGGCGGCCTCGATGACACCTGGATCGGGACACACGACGCGCGCCAGGATCCGCGGGCAGAGCAGGAAGGCGAGCGAAGCCGAGAGCATGAAACCCACGCCGAGGGACAGTGCCAGGTTCTTCGCTCGACGAGCCGCAGCAAAGTTCCCTTGGCCGAGCGCGCTGGCAACACGCAGCGCTCCGGCTCCCGCGATGCCGACCGATACGGTGAACGTCGCACCAGCCAGCGTCATCGCTACCTGATGCGCTGCCAGGGACTCTGTACCGACCGCGGCCACGGCGACTCCAATCAGGGCGAACACCCCGAACTCGGCGACCATCTGCAGGCCAATCGGGATGCCCAGGGCGAGCGCACGAACCAGGATCTTCCGATCGGGGCGAGCGAATGCCAGCCGAGAAGCCGACGCCATCACGGCGAGCTGGACGAGCGTCGCGAGCGTCGCCGCCAAGCCGGCTCCGCCAGCACCCCAACCCTCGAAGGAGCCGTGGCCGAGGATCAACACGGGAGCGACCGCGAGGTTCACGAGATTCGCGATCACGGCCGCTGCGAGCACGACCCGCGCCCGCCCCCGCGCACCGAGAAAACTCCGCAACGCAACGACCGCGAGATAGGCCCCGAGCGACGGCGCGCGCAGCGCCAGGTACGCGACCACCTGCCAGGCCTTGTCAATGCCCACGACATGCAAAAAAAAACCCACGCAAACCACCGCGACACCCAGCGCCCCACCGAGCAGTGCGGAGACCCACAGCCCTTGGGCGAGACATCGTCTCGCAAGCCTCGTGTCCCCGCGTCCGACGGCGCGGGCAACGAGCGGTTCCACGCCGAGCACCACACCCACACCGAAAACGCCGAGCGTGAAGAACACGGAGCTTCCCAGCCCAACCGCACCCAGGACCGATGGGCTGTTTCGTCCCGCCACCGCAATGCTCACGGCGTCGAGCAACATCTGGCCGAGCCCTGCCAGGGCGAGGGGCAAGGCCAGATCGAACAGCGCGCGGAGCTCGCTCCGGGCAGAGGAAGACGGGAAGGACGGCTGGACGAGCGCCACGCCTGGTTCCAACGCTCCGAGGTCGGTCTGCGCTTCCCTGGGTCGGGCGCCGGACGCTAGCTTGGGCGGATGCCGAGACCGATCGTGGTTTTCGCACACGGTGCGGGGGCTCCCCGAAGCTCACCGTGGATGCGCTCGTGGGCCCGGAAGCTCACCGGGATCGGCAAGGTGGTCAGCTTCAACTACCCGTACATGAAAAAGAAGAAGCGCCGACCCGACCCGATGGCGGTTCTCGAGCAGGCTCATCGTGAGGCGATCTCGGCTGCAGTTGGGAGAAGCAAGTCGCCGCTCATCCTGGCGGGCAAGAGCATGGGATCTCGTGTGGGTTGTCACGTGGCGGCCGGCAGCGACCGGATCGCGCGCAGGGTCTCGCTCCTGATTTGCTTTGGGTATCCCTTGCGGGGACAGTCGGGCAAGCTCCGAGACGAGGTGCTGCTCGCACTTCGCCAGCCGATATTGTTTCTGCAGGGGACGCGCGATCCTCTCTGCCCGCTCAATCTGCTCGACGAGGTGCGAAAGCGTATGCGAGCGAGAAGCGAGCTCTGCGTCATCGAGGGCGGCGACCATTCCCTCGCGGTCACGAAGACGGCATTGAAGCTGGCTGGTGAGACTCAGGCTGACGTTGATCGTCGCATCCTGGCGGCCATCTCGAAGTTCGTGGAGTCAGTCGAGCACGCGCGCGACGCGACGTGAAAAGCTCGCGAGATCTCGGGGGCGCTCGGGATAGCGCGCATACAGAGCGTGGGCGATGGCTGCCTTCCCGAGCGCCTTGAGCAGCCGAAGCGCGAGCCGCCGCTCCGCAAGCGCTCCGGACAAGACCCGCCCGAGCAGCCGAGGCTCGGGACGGGGAAGTCGTTGTTCGAGTCCCGCCCGGGCGCCCGCTTCGTCGAGGAGCTTCGCCGCCATGAGCCGCTTTATCTCTCTCGTTTCCAGACTCTGGGAGAAGCGTCGAAACGCGTCGTACCCCGCGAACAGCCCTCCCCAGCGACGTTGCCAGGCAACCGCGTACTCGTAGGGCGAGCGTCCGTCCGCGAGGGTATCCGAGAGCAGGCGGGCCGCGACGAGCCCTGCCCCGATCCCCGAGCCGTGGGCGCTGAATACCTGGCACGCCGCATCGCCGAGCAGTGCGACGTGATCGGAAGCGATGCACTCGAGGGGGCGGCGAAGCGGGATGGCTCGAGAGCCTCCGAACAGTGTCTCACCGACGAAAGCGTGCTCCTCGGCGAAGCGCTCCAGGATTTCGCGACCTGACGCGTGACCGTCACCGGGGATCCCGCCGGTGAGCAGGCTCAGTCCTTCGTCGTCCAGCCGCAAATTCAAGATCGAATAGCCGCCCGAAACGCCCGTGAAGCACAGCGTCTCGCCGGGGCGGACTCCGTGTCGCTCGAAGAATGCGTGGGCAGCGGGCAGGTCGCGCACCTTCCGCACCTCTTGTGCCGCTGCGCACAGGTCGGAAGCAACGACTCGTGGTTGGTCGAGGAGCCGAGCTCCAGCCAGACCCGAAGCATCTGCGATGACGTTGGCCTCGACCACACCCTTGGAAGTCTCGATCCGGTGGCCGTCGATTGCGAGCACGCGCTGTCCGTCGCGAACGTCCGCTCCGTGTTCGAGAGCCAAACGTTGAAGTCGCTCGACCAGGGCGCGCATGTCCACATCGAGCACGCCGTGATCTCGAAGCACCAAGCGCTCGGGACCCTGACCGGCCACCAGGTGAAAGGCATGCCCCTCACCACGAAGCTCGGGGGATTTCGGGAACCGGGATCCCGGCTGCCTCGAAGCTCCAGCGGGGGACGCCGTTCACCCAGCGCGCCCCGGCCTCCGAGCGCGGACGGCGCTCGATGCAGATCACTCTCAGGCCGCGCTGGGCCGCAAGATACGCCAAGGCCGCTCCCGCGGTCCCGGCTCCGATGATGGCGAGATCGGCTCGCATGACTGGCAAGACAGAGCGTAGCATCCCGCGATGTTCGAAACGCTGTCGATCCATCGCCGCGACCAGGTCGCGAGCGTCGTCCTGGAAAAGCCCACGATGCCGCCGCTCTTCTTCACGGAGCTCGGGCAAGCGTTCGAAGAGCTCGGTCGTGATGGCGAGCTTCGCGCCGTGATCGTGCGCTCGTCCGCGAAGCATTTCACCTACGGTCTCGATCTCGGGGCAGCGTTTCAGGATCTCGGCGGCTCCCTCCAGGGAACCGCTGCCGCGCGGATGTCCCTCCACCAACGGATCCTCGAGCTCCAGTCGCGGATCAACCTCGTGGCGAGCTGCCCCGTTCCGGTCATCGCCGCCATCCACGGCTATTGCATCGGCGGCGGCGTGGATCTGATCACCGCGTGCGACATCCGCCTCGCCTCGGGCGATGCGAAGTTTTCGGTGAGGGAAACCAAGATTGCCATCGTCGCCGATCTCGGAACCTTGCAACGGCTCCCGACAATCGTCGGCCAGGGCCACGCGCGGGAGCTCGCGTTCACCGGGCGCGACGTTGACGCCGACCGCGCTCTCTCCATCGGACTCGTGAACGAGGTCCTTCCCGATCGAGAAGCGCTCGTCGCTCGGGCCGATCGCCTGGCGGACGAGATCGCGCAAAACCCACCGCTGTCCGTGCGCGGGGTGAAGCGGGTGCTCGACTTCGGCCTGGGACGTTGGGTGGCCGATGGCCTCGAATACGTGGCGGCCTGGAATTCCGCTTTTCTCGCCTCGGAGGATTTGGGCGAGGCCCTGAGCGCCTTTCTCGAGAAACGACCGCCCAAGTACACCGGAAAGTGAGCTTTTTTCAGCTACTTACGGCTGTTTAACAGGGTGGCTCACAGGCGCATTTACCTCCCGTGATGACCTCTCATGCCCTGCCCCGGGAGCTGGTGTTCGGGGCGGAACGTTGCGAAAACGCGAGCCCTGTGTCCCTCGAGCACGAGCTTTGGAGCCGCGCCGTCGATGGTGACGGCAAGGCGTTCGCCTCGCTGGTCGAGGAGCACCTGCCCGTCCTGTACCGAATCGCCCAGCGCGCCTGTGGCGACCGGGCGCTGGCAGAGGACGCCGTGCAAGAGGCGCTGAGCTTGGCGTACGAGCGACTCGATCGCTACCAGCCTGGGACTTCGCTTCGGGCGTTTCTCGCCGCGTTCGCCGTCAAGAAAGCCCAGACACTACTGCGCAGTGAGCGACGCCGTCGCCTGCGCGAGGAATCGTCGGACGCTCCCGAGCACCTTCCCGGACCCGCCGACCTGCTCCGCGCCAGGCACGCCGCGGACAGGGTCCGTGACGCGCTTGCCAACATGCCGAAGAAGCGTCGTGCGGTCGCAATGCTACGCCTCGACGGCAACATGAGTTACGCAGAAATCGCGAACGCCATCGGCACCACCGAGGGCTCCGCGCGGGTGCTCGTACACCTGGCTATGAAAGAGTTGCGTGAGGAGCTCTCCGATCTCCTCGGCGCGCAGGATGAAGTGAAATGAAGAACACCGATCGAGAACCGAACGAGGAGAGCCTCCGCGCGTTGTTCGACGCGACGGCCGACGATCTCGACGGGCCGGGGCTGACCCGACAGAAAGCTCGGGCCGCGGACATTCCCCAGCGACGGCGCCGTCCCCTTTGGTGGCGAGCCTGGGCGCCAGCGTTGGCGCTGGCCGCCGGAGCACTCCTGGTGCTGGGCGTGCGTTCGATGAATCACTCCGAAGCACCGACCGTGGCCGAAACAGCCGTTCCCGTGGCGCCGGCACCATCGGTGACCCAGACCACGCGGGTGGCCGAGGCAAAGACCCCGCCCGCTTCGAGCGATGACCTCGAGCCCGACGACCTCGGGGAGGATTCCGAGCTCGCCCTCGACGACGCAGACGACGTTGGCTTCGACGAAGGCGGTGACGATCTTCTCGCGTTCGGTGTTCCGTCGAGCGACGACGAAGTCGAACAGTGGCTGGAAGCCACTGACGAGCTTCTGGGAGAAGGCGGATGATGAAGCCCTTGTCACGCTTGGTGATCGTCGCCACCGTTCTGGCGACCGTTGCCTGTTTCACGAGCGTCGCGAACGCCGAGCCGGCAAAGGATAAGCGCGCCCAGCTCGAAGCGCGACTCTCCAAGCTTCGGGAACGTGTGCTCAAGAACGAGGTCGGCCTCGATGACAAGAAGGCGAACGCGGTCAGCGCCATCCTCGCGCGTCATTTCGCGGAGCGCAGAAAGATCACCAAAGAGCAGCGCGACCATCGCCAAGCTCTGCGCAAGCTGCTCGAGAAGAACAGCGACGACCAAAAGGCGTACAAGAAGGAGCTCGATGGCTTCCGCGCCGCGCGCAACAAGCTTCACGCACTCGAAGACAAGCAACTCGACGAGGTCGCCAAGATCCTGACGCCCAAGGAGCAGGTGAAGCTGGTCGCCGCATTGCAAAAGCTCCGGCGAAAGCTGGCCAAGAAGATGGGCGGGCGGGACTGACCTTGCGGTTCACGCGGTCTTGAACTAACTGACCGCCGATGGCCATCGTCGAAGCAGTGAGCGACCCGGTGCGCGCCCGCACGGACCTCGACGCCGTGGAGCGCGCCCTCGCTGACGAGCTCGGCGCCGGCTCGGATGGGCTCTTGTCCGTCGCCGAGCGTCACCTGTGCCTGACCTACGGAGCGAAACGAGCGCGCCCCCAACTCGTCCTCCTACTCGGGGAGGTCGTGACCGCGACACGCGACGGTCTGGTGGATGCGGCGGTCGCAGTCGAGCTCATTCATTCGGCGAGCTTGCTCCACGACGACGTGGTGGACGAAGGCGAGCTCCGTCGAGGAGTCCCCACGGTCAATGCACGCCACGGAAACGTGGTCGCCGTCCTGGCAGGGGATGACCTTTGTCCCGCGCGCTCGTTCTCTTGTCGAGGCACCCGCGAGCGCTCAGTACTCGCGCGGCGGAGGTCGTCGCGGAGATGGCACGCGCCGCCGTCCGGGAAGTGGAAGTCCGCGGAGACGCCGGGCTCGACGCCGACGAATATCGCGAAGTCGCCGTTGGCAAGACGGCCGCTCTGTTCGGGCTGTGTGGCTTCGCTGCCGGCGTGCTGGGCGGCGACGAGGCCCGAGCGCGGCGCTTCGAATCCGCTGCGCGAAGTCTCGGCGTTGCGTTCCAGATGCAGGACGATCTCGGCGATCTGGTCGACGAAAACCAAGATCGCTACGGCGACATCAAGGAGCGAAATCCCTCGCTGCCGGTGCTGTTTGCGTGCGCCAAGGATCCCTCCCTACGGCGACGATTCACGGATGCTTGGACCACCTCCCCGGTCCCGAACGAGCTGGCCCAGGAGCTCGGCGAGGCGGTGCTGGCGACGGACGCCGTCGACCGCACGTTGCATGCGATTCGGCGCGACGTTGCCGAAGCGCGCATGGCCCTCGCGTCGGAGTCGGGTCACCCCGCCGTGGATCTCGTCTGGGTGTTCGCCGAATCCCTGCTGGCCGACCCGAGGCAGAAGAGGTCTCCGTGAGAGTCGTCCGCCACGCGGCCGCTTCCCTGGAACCCGACGACAGCGCCAAGAGCGGGCGCATTTCGCTGGCCAAGCAAGAGCACTCCGGAAAGCTTTCGGAGTGGGAAGCGCTCGTGGTCGACGCCGTCGGAACTGTCATCGAGTTCTGGGGATTCAAGCGCAGCCACGGGCGCGTGTGGGCGTTGCTCTACCTTCGCGGAGAGGCGCTGACCGCTCTCGAGCTGCAGGAGTTGCTCAAAGCCAGCAAAGGCGCCATCAGCATGATCACGCGGGAGCTCGAGCAATGGGGCGTGGTTCGGCGAGTTCGTTCGCCGAGCGATGCGTCCTGGCGCTTCGACGCGGAGACCAACTTGATGCGCATGGTGCGTCGCGTGATCGAGGATCGCGAAATTCGAGTGGTCGCGCGGGCGCGCGAGGATCTGGAACGCGCGGAGCGCCTCGCCAAGAGCGACCGCAACGTGGATCCCGCCGTCCTCACTCGCCTTTCTCGAATGCGCGCCCTTGCGAGCTTCATCGAACGAGCTGTGCGGGCGTTTCTCCAGACCTCGAAGCTGGACGTGGGCAGCGCCGCTGGCGTGCTTCAGGGCGCGATTCCGTTCAAGAAGAAGCGCTGAGTCATGTCCCAAACCGAGGGCAGCTGCCTGTGCGGCGGCGTTCGATTCGAGATCACGTTTCCGACGCGCTTCTGCGCTCACTGTCATTGCGGCATGTGCCGTCGAGCTCACGGGGCAGCGTTCGTGACCTGGGTGGGCGTCACCGGCCACCAGTTTCGCGTCAGCCAGGGAGCCGATTTGCTGAAGGTCTATCGATCGAGCGAAAGCGCCCAGAGAACGTTCTGTCAGCGCTGCGGCACCACGCTGCTGTTCGAGGGGGATCGCTGGCCGAACGAGGTCCACGTCGCCCGAGCTTGCATCGAAGGCGACATCGACCGCGAGCCGTCCGCCATCACCTATTGGGATGACCGAGCCCATTGGTACGACGCGAGCGCCAATGTGAAAAAACTCGGCGGCAAGAGCGGCGTCGAGCCGATTTCAGTGCGGAGGCGGCCCGCCGTACTTGGGGGCCATTCCGCCTTCATCGGGATGAGGCTCGGGCGCCATGGGTGCGCCGTACTCCGCTGCCGGCGAGCCGTCGTCGTCCGGAGGTGCGGGGGCACCGTATTCCGCAACCGGTGAGCCGTCGTCGTCCGGGCCTGCCGGTGCGCTGGTCGACGTGGGTGCCGGTCCACTCGGCGCCGCCGGGGGCTCGGCCTGCGCGCCACCGCACGCGGGGAGTGCCGCGGCGAGTGCGGCTCCGAATGCGACGCGTGCGCTGCGGCTCCAGCGTGCGCTGATCGCGCTGGGCGGGATCGGCGGGGCAACTCGTTCAGGGATGTTCGCGGCGCAGAACGGACAGCTCCGCTCGCTCACGCGCACGTGTCGGCTGCAATCGGGACATGGCAGAAGGCGTGCTCGCATGCAGAGAAGCTAGCTGGGTCCGCGCGAGCTGTCCACGCAGCGCGAGTGCTCTGATTTCGGAGATTTCACAGAAGGCAACGCGCTTCGCGATACCCGAAGGGGTGGAAGGACGGGAAGTCATTCGGAGATTTTTTGTGATTCCAAATGTGTGAGATGCGCGGCTTGCTTACTTTCTTGCAATGAGCGCCGATCGCGGGTTGCTCCACCGGGGATTTCCGCTTACGAGGTGTGGCTCACGCCGACGGGAGGACGGATGGCGACGGAAGCTTCCACCATCGACGAAGCGCAAGCGGAGAGCAGCGAGAAGAGCGACCTTTTCCCAAACGGGATCCCGTTCATCGTCGGGAACGAAGGTGCCGAACGCTTCAGCTACTACGGGATGCGCGCCATCCTGTACGTGTATCTGGCCTCGCTCTACGTGCGCTTCGTACCGGCGGCGGATCTCTCGGAGGCGGCCACGGCAGCCGCCAAAGCCCGGGCTACGGGCGTCGCTCATCTGTTCATGGCGGGCGTGTACGCGTTCCCGATGATCGGCGCGATCCTCGCCGATCGCTTGCTCGGAAAGTTCCCCGTCATCCTCTGGGTCTCGATGATCTACTGCGCGGGACACGCGGTCCTGGCAGTGGCCGGGCGCTTCAGCGGCATGGGGAACTACGAGTACGCCGAATACGGCATGTATGCCGGCCTCGCCCTCATCGCCATCGGATCGGGCGGGATCAAGCCGTGTGTCAGCGCGAACGTGGGCGATCAGTTCACGGCCAAGAACGGGCACTTGGTCACTCGCGTCTTTCAGATTTTCTACTTCATGATCAATTTCGGCTCGTTCTTTTCGACGATCCTCACCCCCCTGCTCTACGAAAAGTATGGACCGGAAGTGGCGTTCGCCGTTCCCGGAATCTTCATGGCCATCGCCACCTTCGTGTTCTGGCTCGGGAGAAAACGCTTCACTGTCGTCAAGCCGAACCCCGGAGGAAGCCTCGGCGCTCTGGACTTCATCGCGTCGGTTCTCATGTTCGCGCCGGTCGTGGCGCTGATCGTCGCCGTCTTCATCCAGGGGGAAAGCTTCCAGGCGCAAAAGGCCGCGCCGGGATCCAACTTCACTGCGTTCTACATCGACTACGTCAAGGGGTACCTGAGCTATCTGGCGCTGAACTCCTGGCACTACTTCGCGATCGCCTTCGCGCTGGTTGGGCTCGGCTTCGTCTTGTTCCGGGTGCGGCAGAAGCGACAGCAGGACAAGGGCTTCTTCGCGGTCCTGCTCTACGCCTGGGAACATCGAAACGAGCGCAAGGAAGGCGAGTCCTTCTTCGCCCCCGCCAAGAAGGGTCTCGGCGAAGAAGCGGCGGAGGGACCGCCCGCCGTGCTCCGCATCATGGTCGTGTTCTCGATGGTGAGCGTGTTCTGGGCGCTGTTCGACCAGCATGCCTCGACGTGGATCGAGCAAGCCAAGCACATGAATCGCAATCTGAGCGTGCCGTTTTACCTGAGCCGAGTGGTGCTTTTTTCCACCGTCGCCCTCGCGGCGTACGGGGGCACGTGGATCATGCTGTGGGTGTCCAACAAGGCGCTGCCCAGGAAGCTCACGCTCGGAGTGCTTTCCTTGGTCGGGGCTCTCGTCGTCGGTGCGGGGGTGCTCGACCTGGTGCAGGGTCGCTCCACCCAGATCGAGCTCAGCGCGGCACAGGTCCCCTTTCTGAATCCCCTCATGGTCATGATCATCATCCCGCTCATGAACACGCTCGTCTACCGCCCGCTCGAAAAGCGAGGGCGCGAGATGAAGCCGCTGCTCAAGATGACGATCGGGATGTTCCTCGCCGCTTGTGCATTCGCCACGGCCGCGTTGATCCAGACTCGCATCGAGGGTCTCGCGGATGGCGCCGAGGTGCACGTTCTCTGGCAGGTGCTTCAGTACTTCATCATGACGACCGCCGAGGTGCTCGTCAGCGTCACCGGGCTCGAGTTCGCGTACACCCAAGCCCCGCGCAGCATGAAGAGCACGATCATGGGATTTTGGCTGCTGTGCGTGACCGGCGGCAACGTGCTCGTCGCGTTCTTGGCACCGATGGAAACGCTGCTGTCGTTGTCCCAGTTCTTCTGGGTGTTCACCGTGCTGATGGCGGTGGCGGCGACCGTGTTTGCCCTCCTGGCGCGTACCTACAAGGGCAAGACGTACCTGCAGGCCTGAATCAAGCGCGACTCATCCAGGCCAGCGCTTCGACGTGATGGGTGTGGGGGAACATGTCGAACCCGGTCACCTGACGTAGCTCGAATCCGCTATCGGCGAAGGCTCGGAGATCTCGCGCAAAGGTCGGCGGATCGCAGGAGCAGACCGCCAGGTGCTTCGGCTCGAGAGCGCTCACCCGCGCCGCGATGCCCCGAGCTCCGGAGCGCGGGGGATTCGAGCACGATCAGAATCGAATGCTTCTTCATCCCGGCAGAGACGGTCGAGCTCGGCTTCGACGTCAGCGGCGACGAACGCGCCCTCGTCGAGATCGAAGTGACGTGCGGCTCGCATCGCAGCGCGGATCCCGGCTCCGGCTCGATCGACGCCCTTTCCCGCGAGTCCGCGCCGGAGAAGCGGGAGCGTGAAGTTTCCGGCGCCGCAGTACAAATCGAGAAATCGGCTGACGCCTCGCTCCACGGCACCCTCGACGAGGGACTGGACGAGCGCCAGGTTCACCTCCCAGTTGACCTGGGTGAATGCCCCGGGCGGGGCGTACAGCTCGATGTCCCCCGGCAACGGCCAGCGCTGGTCGGCCACGCCGCCCTTCTGCCCCGCCACGGAGACCGCGAAGTGCCTTTCGAGCTCGGCCAGGAGCTCCTCGGTCCGCTCTTGATGGTTCTCCCTCGGGATACACCAGAGTGTCGTCATCGGGCCTTGGGGAGCGACGCGGATTTCGATCTCCCGAAAGCCGAGGAGCGCGCGCCGGTGGCGAGCTGCGATCTCGCGCAGGCGGCGCAGTGCTTGGTCGATTTCCGGGATCGCTCACCGGACACTGATCGATCTCCACCAGGTCGTGGGACTTCTTGGCGAACAAGCCGAGACGCGCGCTGGCATCCACGTGAAGGCGCAGCCGCGAGCGATAGCCGAGAGCATTCCCTGCCACCACCACCGGCACGTCACCCACGTCGTGAAAGCGACCCGTTCGAGCGAGCGCTTCTTTCAAGATGGATGCCTTGGCCGCCACTTGCGCGGGACGCGAGAGCCGCATCCAGTCGCATCCGCCGCAACGATCGGCAAGTCTGCACGGCGGCTCCACCCGATCGGGGCCGGGCTGGCTGAGCTCCCAGCGTTTGGCACGCGCGTAGCTCTTGTGCGGTTCGACCTCGTGAACGGTGATGCAATCGCCGGGCAGCGCGCCCGTCGCAAACCCGATACGGCCGTCGGCGAGATGCGCGAAACCGTCCCCGCCGGGAACGACGCGTTCGATCGTCCATTCGTCAGTCATCGGAGATGCTTCATTGCTTCGCGCTTGCTGAGCGGGGAGAGCCGGGTGGCGTTCTTCTTCACGTAGCGTTTCACTTCGCGCGGCGCCGTCCAGGCATATTGGCGGAGGGCCCAGCCGATGGCTTTTTGCAGGAAGAACTCCTTGCTGTCGAGGCTCGGCTCGATGAACGCGTAGAGCAGATCGCGATCTGTCTCACCCCGAAAGCGGAGCTGCGCGAGGATCGACCCGCGTCGCTTCCACGTGTTTTTCGAGCGCGACCAGGTCAAAAGCCGCCGTCTCATGCGATCGGGGTCCCGCTCCAGGAGATGGCCGAGCGCGTGAGACGCGAGTGGATCGACGTAGTCCCACCACGCGCCGCTCACGATCATGTGCTCGACGAGCGGCAAGCTCTTCGGCCCGAGAAATTTTCCGGTAGCGAACCGCAAGTAGCAGATCGATTGCGGCGTAGCGCTCCTCGCGATGACGAGCGCCGTCCCACAGCTCGGTCACAGCGCGCTCGAAGCTGTCGACGTCCGGGAGCGCGTGACGCGCGAAGAGCTCGCGCTGGATCCTCCGCCGCTCCGGCGAAGGGACGCCCCAGAATGCCATCTTCGATTTCATGTACGCCTGCATGTCCGGTGCCCGGTTGGGATCGGCACTCCGGCGAAGCGCGGTACGAAGGGCGAGAACCACTGGAAGCATCGGGATCTGGGCTCCCCACCCAAGGCGGGGGTTTGTCGAGGCGTCGAACCAGGGCATGCTACGCGGGAAATGGGTCGGGATCTCCGGGAGTTATCCCGGTCGGTCACACTTCTTTCGCTCCCGCCGATGATCAAGCGGGAGTCGTCCAATGGCCATGTCACAGATCCAGCCGAGCAGCCGACAAACCGCCCTGTCCGATCCGGAGCTCCGTCGCTCGCTCCTGCGGTTCGTCGAGCGCCGACTCAAGGAGCATGACGCCGAGGACGTGGTTCAGGCGACGCTGACCGAGGCGCTGGCAGCCCGCGAGGCCCCCGAGGCTCCGGAAGAGCTCCGGCGCTGGGTGTTTGGGATCGCAAAAAACAAGATTGTGGACGTGTATCGACGCACCAAGCGCGAGGCACCGCCCGAGAGCGGACTGTCCGACGAAGCAGCCACGGCGGAGAGCGCGCCGCTCAGCGCGCGCGACTTGCTGCGCTGGGCCGAAAAGGAGATGCCGGAAGGCGCCGACAGCACCCTCGAGTGGATGCTGCGGGAAGGCGCGGGCGAGAAGCTCGAGCACATTGCTGCGGAAGAAGCGCTTCCGCCGGCGCGCGTGCGTCAACGCGTTTCGCGCATGCGACGACATTATCGCTCGCGCTGGGCCGCGCAGCTGGCAGCCGTAGCAGCGATCAGCGCCATCGCGCTGGCGATCTGGGCAATCTGGCGAGGACGCGCGACGCCCGGCCCCGAGGACATCGCCCAAGAAAAGACGCCTCTCGAGCGCGGGAAAGAAATTCGTCGCGATGCCCTCGAGCATTGCGACAAGGCGGAGTGGACCCCCTGCATCGAAGGACTCGACCGCGCCAAAGCCCTCGATCCAGCCGGCGATACCGCCGAGCGGGTGCAGCGCGCGCGGGACGCAGCGAAAGAACCGAAGAAGATCCCGCCGCCGGAGCCGACGCCCAGCCCGACTCCATCGAGCTCCGCGCCCATACGCACGGCGCCGCCCGTGAATACCGACGCCCCGATGCCTCAAGAAACGAAGGACATCGGGCCGAAGCCACCGGTCAAGACTCTGCCCAAGCCCAAAGCCAAGAGCGCGCCGAAGTGGAGCGGATCGAGCGAGCCCGACAAGGGCGGCGCCAAGTAAGCTTCTGCCTTCCTGAATTTGGGGGATTACAGGAAGGCGGAAGGGCGAAAGGCTCGTCGTGGGGCGAGCTCAGGCGGTGTCGTCGGGGTAACGTCGCGTTCGGGTCATGCGGCGCAGCCGTGCGGCCGTTCGCCACGTGGTTCGACCAGCGCGGCTCTTCGCAGAGCGCTGTCTCCGAGCTCCCTCGAAGTCTCTTCCGCCCTTCTGCCTTCCTGTTCGATTCCCGGCGCTGAGTACGCTCCGTCACACTTGGCCGACTTCCCGCGATGGATCCAATGAAGACGACGCGGACACGCTGAAGGCAAACGCCAACTCGAAGTCCCGTCGCTCGTAACCGCCGGCAGCCTGCCGGCAGCGGGAGAGGTCCATGTTCGAGAAGCGTGCGCCCATCGGGCGCGTATTGGCAGTGGTGTGTGCGTTGGGTGCGGTCGGAGCTGCAGAGCTTGTCACAACGAGCAGTGTCGAAGCCCGTCAGAAGACGCGAGTGACCGAGATCCCGCCGGAGAAACCCAAGGCACCGAAGCGAGAGGCAAAGCCGAGCTTTCCCAAGAGCGCCGTGGAGCTCGCGGAAGGGAAAGGAAAGCCTGGCCTCGTCGCGTTTCCACCGAAACAGCGAACGCGCGCGCAACCCGTCACGGTCTTTTTGCACGGCATGTGCGACGAACCCCAAAACGAGTGTCCCTGGGTCGCGGGCGCGGCCACGGACGGCGGCTGGCTCGTGTGCCCTCGCGCGACGATGCGTTGCCAAGGTGGCGGCTCGATCTGGCCCTTCGACGGTCGCTTTCCAAAGAGCGTGGAAGGAAGCGTGGCGCGGCTGTCCGCAGAGTATCCCGGCACGGTCAGCGAAAAAGATCGCACCTTGGTCGGATTTTCCCTGGGCGCGATCCGTGCTGCGGATTTGGCCCAACAGCCCGGTAACGGATTCGAGAGCGCGATCTTCATCGGTGCCAAGTTCGAGCTCGATGCCTCGCGCTTGCGCAAGGCGGGCGTACAGCGCGTGCTTTTGACCTCGGGCGAACGCGACATGATGAAGTGGCGCATGGTCGCCCAAGCCAAGAAGCTTCGGCGTCAGGGCTATCCGGTCGCGTTCATGAGCCTGGGCAAGGTCGGCCACTGGTTCCCCGACGACATGGAAGCTCGCATGCAAACGGCGCTGCGCTGGGTGCATGGGGACGACGACGCATTCGAGCCGAGCGCGGTCGGTGAGCTCGAGTTCGTGCCGGAAGCAAAACAGTGAGCGTCAGAGCTCGCCAATGTCGTCGGGAAGATCCGCGATCTTGGCGAGCTTCCACGCCGGTGGCCGCTTTTCGAGAAATGACAGCACGCCTTCGGCAGCGTCGGGCTGCTTTCCAATCCAATCGAACAGCTGATCTTCGAACTCTTTGGCGCGAACGGGATCGGTCTCCATCATTTGCCGCCAGACGAGGCGTTTGGTGATGGCAACGGAAACCGGAGCGGATTTTTCGCGATGTCCTCGGCAATCTCCCGGGCAACGGACAGGAGGTCGTCGTGGGGGACCACGCGGCTCACGATCCCCTGCTCGAGTGCCTCCTCGGCCGAGAGGATCCGACCGGTCAGAAGCAAGTCGAGGGCTTTCGACAGGCCGACCAGGCGGGGCAGATACCAGGTGCTCCCTGCTTCGGGGAGGATCCCGCGACGGGTGAAGACGAACCCGATCTTGGCCTTGTCGCTGGCGATTCGGATGTCCCAAGCAAGGGGCAACGTTGCGCCGATGCCCACCGCAGGACCGTTGATGGCCGCGATGACGGGTGTCGCCATGTTCCAGGGTCGCGTCTTCTTTTCGAGCTCTGCAGCAGCCTGCCAGGCGCGCTCGCGAGCAAAAGTGTCTCCGCCCGTTTCGAGATCCGCGCCGGCACAAAAGCCGCGGCCCTCGCCGGTCACGATGATGGCGCGAATATCTTCGCGCCGATCGAGCTCGGCGAGGGAGCGAAACAGCTCGATGCCCATTTCCACGGTGTAGGCATTGAGCCGCTGTGGTCGATTCAGAGTGATGGTGGCGACAGCGCCCTGGACTGCAATGCGGATGTTCTTCGGCTCGTCGGTCATCGAGCGAGCTTACGCCGTCTGAACCAGCTGCACCAACGTGAATCCGGTGAGCACGACGGTTGCGGTGAGCCCGATGGCGAACGATAGCGTGCGGTACGGCTGAACGTGACGGACGTAGGCAACCGAGTGCGCGAGCCGCGCCACGACGAACACGCCGGCAGCGATCTGCATCACCCGCGCAGACCCGCCGAGCATCACGAAGACCAGCCCGAGCACAAGGAACGGAATGATGTCGTCGACCGCATTTCGGTGCGCTCGGAGCACACGGGCGACCTCGGCGAATGGCTTCGACCAGAGATGCCCCTGAGAAACGCTGCTCGCGTCCTCCGTGTTCATCGTGGTCTTGCTCATGGCGCGGACGAATCCGCTCTGCACCCAGAGCCCCAAGATGTTCAGGGAAAGGACGACGGCGGCGATGGCCCAGGCGAACAGTGCTGTATTGGATGTGATGGTTGTCATGGCCCTCGCAGGTACAGACCGGGACCGGCGACAACCGTTACAGGGAGTTTTCCTCGGGAAATTTCAGGGCTTCTTCCATTGTTTGTTCCGCCTCGGGACCCATCTCGCCATCGGCGGCCCCGGGGATGGGCAAGAACGTCGCGCGGATGCCGGCGCGGGCAAAGGCTCTCGCTCCCGCTTTCGTCTTGTCCTGCCGATCGCGCGAGCCCGCCATCATGACCGCGGCCTTCACGTGCGTGAAGGCCGCGGTCATGATGGCGGGCTCGCGCAATCGGCAGGACAAGATGAAAGCGGGAGCGAGAGCCTTTGCCCGCGCCAGCATCCGCGCGACGTTCTTGCCCATACCCGGGGCCACCCATGGCGGATGGGTAGGCGGAACAAAGTTGAAAGAAGCCCTGAAATTTCTCGAGGAAAACTCCCTGTAACGGTTGTCGCCGGTCCCGGTCTGTACCTGCGAGGGCCATGACGACCATCACATCCAATACGGCACTGTTCGCTGGGCCATAGCCACCGTCGTCCTTTCCCTGAACATATTGTGGTTCTGGGTGCAGAGCGGATTCGTCCGCGCCATGAGCAAGACCACGATGAACACGGAGGACGCGAGCAGCGTTTCTCGAGGGGATCTCTGGTCGAAACCAATCCACCCGAGGTCGCCCGTGTGCTCCGAGCGCACCGAAATGCGGTCGACAACATCATTCCGTTCCTTGTGCTCGGGCTGGTCTTCATGATGCTCGGCGGGTCTGCGCGGGTGATGCAAATCGCTGCCGGCGTGTTCGTCGTGGCGCGGCTCGCGCACCCGGTTGCCTACGTCCGTGACGTTCAGCCGTCCGCACGCTATCGTTCGCCATGGGGCTCGCGGCAACCGTCGTGCTCCCGGATTCACGTTGGTGCAGCTCGTTCAGACGGCGTAAGCTCGCTCGATGACCGACGAGGCGAAGAACATCCGCATTGCAGTCCAGGGCGCTGTCGCCATGGCTCTGATCGACCACAGCGGCTCGATGCCTACACCGTGGAAATGGGCATCGAGCTGTTTCGCTCCCTCCCGGGCTCGATCCGCGCGAAGATATTCGCGCCATCATCGTGACCGGCGAGGGCCGCGCTTTTGTACCAGCGCGGATCTCGAAACGGGCGGAGACACTTTTGCTCGCGAGCGCGCCTGGCAGGCTGCTGCAGAGCTCGAAAAGAAGACGCGAACCTGGAACATGGCGACACCCGTCATCGCGGCCATCGAGGTCCTGCGGTGGGCATCGGCGCAACGTTGCCCCTTGCTTGGGACATCCGAATCGCCAGCGACAAGGCCAAGATCGGGTTCGTCTTACCCGTCACGGGATCCTCGCCGAAGCGGGGAGCACTGGATTGTCCCGCCTGGTCGGTCTTCGAAAGCCCTCGACTTGCTTCTGACCGGTCGGATCCTCTCGCCGAGGAGGCGCTGGAGCGGGGGTCGGTCCGCCGCATGGTCCCCCACGACGACCTCCTGTCCGTTGCCCGGGAGATTGCCGAGGACATCACGAAAAATACCGCTCCGGTTTCCGTTGCCATCACCAAACGCCTCGTCTGGTGGCAAATGATCGAAGACCGATCCCGTTCGCGCCAAAGAGTTCGAAGTCAGCTGATTCGATTCGATTGGGAAGCAACCCGACGCTGCCGAAGGCGTGCTGTCATTTCTCGAAAAGCGGCCACCGGCGTGGAAGCTCGCCAAGATCGCGGATCTTCCCGACGACATTGGCGGAGCCTGACACGCTCGCTGTTTTGCTTCCGGCACGAACTCGAAGCCACCAACCACGCTCGGCTCGGATGCATCATCGTCCCCAGTGCACCCAGCGCGGCGCCGGGGGGTGCGAGCTTCCAGTGTGCGTGGGGAACCCGTGAGTTTCGACCCTTGCCCAGGCTCGTGGACGCAACCGGGATAGCCCTAACACAAAGCTCTTGGCTTGGGCGACCATGCGCCACTGCCATCATGTCGGGTCTCACCCGAGGTCAAAAGCACGCGCTGTACGCCCGCCTTGCGCGAGCGCGAGGCGGCCGAGCTCGAACTTGGCACCGATGGAGATCGCGCTCTCGAATCCGTTACCGGGCTGTTGGGCTAAATCCGCAGCACGGATCGCGCCCAGGGAGAAAACGAGAGGGTGCGAATGTTTTTCGCTGACCGTGCCGGGATACTCTGCGGACAGAAGCGCCTCGCTTCCTTCCACGCTCTTTGGAAAGCGACCGTCGAAGGGCCAGATCGAGCCGCCACCTGCGGCAACGCATCGTCGCGCGAGGGGGGGGAAGCCGGCCGCCGTCCGTGGCCGCGCCCGCGACCCAGGGATGCTCGTTTTGGGGTTCATCGCACATGCAGTGGGGACGTGACGGGTTGCGCGCGCGTTCGCTGTTTCGGTGGAGGCACAACGAGACCGGCTTTCCTTTTCCCTTCCGCCGAGTTTGGCCGCGCTCTTGGGAAAGCTCAGGCTTTGCCTCTCGCTTCGGTGCCTTGGGTTTCTCCGGCAGGATATTCGGTCACTCGCGTCTTCTGACGGGCTTCGACACTGCTCGTTGTGACAAGCTCTGCAGCTCCCGACCGCAGCCCAACGCGGCCGCACGCCACTGCCGAGATACGCGCCCGATGAGCTCTGACCCGCTGCCGGCAGGCTGCCGGCGGTTACGAGCGACGGGACTTCGAGGGTCGCGGTTGCCTTCACCGTGTCCGCGTCGTCTTCATTGAAAATGCAGTTCAGCGGGAAGTCGGCCAAGTGTGACGCGGTACTCTGCAGCACGAGGGAAGGCGAGAGGGCGGGAGAGCTTCGAGGGAAACCGGAGGCTGCGCTCTGCGAAGAGCCGCGCTCGTGGAGAACAGCGTGGCGAACGGCCGCACGGCTGCGCCGCATGACCCGAACGCAACGTGCGCCCCGACGACACCGCCTGGAGGAGCCCGGCCCAGCAGCGAGCCTTTCGCCCTTCCGCCTTCCTGTAATCCCCCGAAATTCGGAGGCAGAAGCTTACTTTGAGCAAAATGTCGGGCTCGCTGGAAATACACTCCACTTCGGCGCGCTCTTGGCTTTGGGCTTGGGCAGAGTCTTGACCGGTGGCTGCGGGCCGAATGTGGTTCATTTCTTGAGGTAGTCGGGGCGTCGGTATTCACGGGCGGCGGCATGCGTATGGGCGCGGAGCTGGGACGGAGTCAGGGCTTGGCGGCGTTGCTTCAGCAGCGGGGTCTTGTTCGGTTCTTTTGCTGCGTCCCGCGCGCGCATCTCCTGCACTCGGCCAGGTGTGGGGGGCCAAATCGAAGGCTTTGGCGCGGTCGAGGCCGTCGATGCAGGGCGTCCAGCTCCGCCTTGTCGCAATGCTCGAGGGCATCGCGACGAATTTCTTTCCCGCGCTCGAGAGGCATCTTTTCTTGGGCGATGTCCCTCGGGGCCGGGCGTCGCGCGTCCTCGCCAGAATCCCCGGGATCCGCCAAGCGATGGCGCTTAATCGCTGCTACGGCTGCCAGCTGCGCGGCCCAGCGCGAGCGATAATGTCGTCGGGCATTACGCACAAAAAATACGTTGACGCACGCGCGCCGGCGGAAGCGGTGTTTCCGCAGCAAACAATGTTATT
>CAWAHB010000011.1:0-355267 GCA_963781505.1 uncultured delta proteobacterium
TTAAGTATGGAACCTTATATTGATTTTGCATGGGCTTTCTTACTGCAAAACCATGGTGCAGTTACTCTCGGCTTAAATCTTGATGATGCATATAATAAAATGGGAAACCTCGAAGCATGCTGCTCATACAATTTTTGCAGCAAAGTTACTTGGTGGAGAAAAAGAAATATCTTTTGAAAAGGTTAAGGAATTAATCAACCTTGCACGCGAGACTTACGGAATTATTCCTGATGAAGAATATTTTCTAAGCCATAACCTTCGAAGGCTGCCACGGCAGCCGCCCTCGTCCAGCACGTCTGGCTGACCTCGCGCGGCAAAAGCCGCCACACTCACCTCAGCCGGCCGTGGTGGCAACAGCCGCCCGGTGCTCCGAACGTGGCTCCCGGTCACCGAATGACTCCACTCGCGGCCACCGAGAATCAGCACCTGTGCGCCACCGAGCGCCACCCGCTGTCCTCGCGCCGACGCGGTCCGCACGGCCAACGGGACGGCCCAGCGCTGCTCGCCCCCGAAACCGCCGCCGGTGAGCTTTCGCGGGTCACCGGCGATGCGTCCCTCCAGTGTCGCCACCGCGCGATCCGCCGCCCAGGCCGGGAAGGGCCCGCGCGATGAGCCAGCCGCACACCGGTGTCGACGAGGGCTGCGGTGAGCACGACACCTGCCATCAGGAGCGCCGCCCACCGCCCAGCCCGGAGGGTGCGGATCGCCACCGCGACGCAGAACACCATCCCGGTGCCCGCCGCCGCCAGCACCGAGCCCGCCGTGGCGCCCGTCGCCCACCACGCTCCAACCCAGGTAGCGGTGGCCGCCGGCAGCAGGCGCAGATCGGCAGGCTGGTCCGGGAGAGCCGTGGTCACACTCGAACCAGCGGACGCAGGTCGCCCAGCCTCGACTCACCGATCCCCGAGACCTCGGTGAGCTCGTCGACCGATCCGAACCGCCCGTGCTCCTGACGCCACGCCAGATCCGGCCGGCGAGCACCGGACCGACACCGGGGAGTGCGTCGAGTTCGGTCTCGGACGCGGTGTTGAGGTCCACCATGGTGCCCGGCGAGGCCACGCCCGCGGCGCCGGTCACCGGTCCGCCCGCCGCCGCTGCCGGCTCAGCGCCGGCCGGAATCACCGGCTGACCGGGCCTGGGCAGGACGATCTGCTCGCCGTCGACCACGGTTCTGGCCAGGTTCACCGCCGCCAGGTCGGCCCGCGCCGTCGCACCGCCGGCGGCGCGCACCGCGTCGGCCACCCGGGCGCCGGCAGGTAGAGCGACGACGCCCGGCCGCACCTGGCCGACGACATGCACCATCAACTGTCCGGCCGGCGGCGAGGGCTGATTCGACGGGCCGCCTGGCCCGGAGGCAGCGACCCGGTACGTGAGCGACGGCAGCGAGGGAGCGGGCTGAGCGCTCGCAGGAGCAGGCGCCCTCGACGGGAGAGCCTGAACCGCGGGCTCGGCCGGGAGTGCTCGCGGAACGGCGAATGCCAACCCCAGGGCAGCAACGGCGATGGACGTGAGCGCGGCCCGCCGGGGCACCGCCCAACGCGGACCCTGGGCCGCATCCTCAACGGGGGGCGGGGCCTCGGCGACATCGACGGATCGGCCGAGAATGCGGGCAAGGCGCTGCCACGGTGCGGAGTCGACCTGGTGGAATCGCATCCCCCGACGCTAGGGCGGGTGATCGTCCGGTCGGCCGGGCCACCGCGATCTGGACGGCGAGGCCGATGTGCGACCCGTGGAGCCTTTCCGGTTGCGCCCTGTGGAGCAGACTTCCGCGATGGACGGTCAGGGCCTCGGCGACACCACCACTCCGACCATGCCGGGGCCAACGTGAGCGCCCACGACCGCGCCCACCTCGCCGATGATAAGTTCCTGCAGCCCAGGCACCTGCGCCCGCAGCTGCTCCGCGATCACCTGCGCGCGTCAGGGGCACGGCGAGGTGGTGCACGGCCAGGTCGACCTCCGCGACCCCGGCCTCCTTGATCGCCACATCCAACAGCCGGGCCAGGGCCCGCTCCGTGGTGCGGACCCGGTCGAGCGATTCCAGCCGGCCGTCGTCCAGGCGCAGCAGGGGCTTGACCGCCAACGCCGAGCCGACCAGGGCGCTGCCGCGCCGACCCGACCGCCGCGGCGAAGGTGCTCGAGGGTGTCGACGTAGAACAGGCTCGTGATCGCCGCGCCCGCGTCCGCGCCGCCTCCGCGGCCTCGTCTGCCGACCGCCCGGCGTCGAGGGCGGCGGCAGCCGACGGAGCGCGAACCCAGTCCCATGCCGAGCTGCGCGAGTCGACGACGTCCACCGGGATCGAGCCTCGCGCGCGGCGAGCCGGGCCGACTCATACGTGCCGGAGACTCGCCCGACAGATGCACCGACACGAGCCGCGTCGGCCCCGCCCTCGGCCGCCTCGGTGTAGGCCGCAGGAACGCCTCGGGCGACGGACGGCGGTGGTGACGGACTTCTTCTCCCGCAGGGCCGCGGCGACCTCCTGCGGCGCTGATGTCCGCGCCCTCGTCGTGGGCCTGGTCGTCGAGCGATGACCTGGAGCGGCACCACGACGAGTCCGAGGCGAGCCGCCAGCTCGCTGGCGGCGGACGTGGAGTCGGTCGACCAGCGCGACAGAGCGACTCATGCGGCGACCTTACTCTCGCGCGATCCCGCGCCGGGACGTCAGCCGGCGACGACGTTGACGAGCTTCGGGCGCCCGCACGATCACGTTGCGGATCGTCGCGTCGCCGATCGCCTCGGACGACGTTCGGTCGGCCAGAGCCCGCGGCTTGCAGGTCGGCGTCGCGCGATGGCGGGCGGCACCTCGAGCCGGGCGCGGACCTTGCCCTGCACCTGCACGACGCAGGTCACCGACTCCTCGACCAGCAGCGCCGGGTCGACCTTCGGCCAGCCGGCCGATCGCGACCGACGGCTGGTGGCCCAGCCGCTCCCACATCTCCTCGGCGGTGTACGGCGCGACCAGGTCAGCAGCACGGCGACCGCCTCGGCGGCCTCGCGGCACGGCCGGGTCGGCCGGACCGGGACCGGAGTCGATCGCCTTGCGGGTGGCGTTGACCAGCTCCATCACCCGCGCGACGACGACGTTGAAGCGCAGCGCCTCGACAGCTGCCTCGGCGTCGTCGATCGCCGTGTGCGGTGACCTTGCGCAGCGCGAGGTCGCCGGCCGTCGGTCGGCGCCCGGGCGCGCTCGTGACGTCGCCGGCCAGCCGCCAGGCGCGTGCCAGGAACTTCAGCGAGCCGGCCGGCGAGACGTCGGCCCAGTCGATGTCGTCCTCGGGCGGGCCCGGCGAACACCATCGTCAGCCGCACCGCGTCGACGCCGAACTGCGTCGAGCTGCTCGCCCAGGTCGACCCGTTGCCCAGCGACTTGCTCATCGCCTTGCCCCGTTGATAGCACCTGCCCTGGTTCAGCAGCGCGCGTGAACGGCTCGGTGAAGTCGACGCAGCCCAGGTCGTGCAGCACCTTGGTGAAGAAGCGCGCGTACAGCAGGTGCAGGATCGCGTGCTCGACGCCGCCGACGTACTGGTCGACCGGCATCCAGCGTCGCACCTGCGTCGGGGTCGAACGGGCCGGCTGTCGTCGTCCGGCGTCGAGGTAGCGCAGGAAGTACCAGGACGAGTCGACGAAGGTGTCCATCGTGTCGGTGTCGCGCTCGGCGGGGCCGCCGCACCTGCGGGCAGGTCGACGTTCGACCCAGTCCGTCGCCGCCGCCAGCGGCGACGGTCCCCTTGGGCGGCAGGTCGGCGCCCGTCAGGTCGGGCAGCCGCACCGGCAGCTGGTCGTCCGGCACCGGCACCTCGCCGCAGGCCGGGCAGTGCACGATCGGGATCGGCGCGCCCCAGTACCGCTGCCGGGAGAGCAGCCAGTCGCGCAGCCGGAAGTTGATCGCGCCGCGCGCCGGCGCCCGTCTGCCTCCAGCCGCTCGATGATCGCGGCCGATCGCCTCCTCGCTCGCGCAGCCCGTCCAGGCCGACCGGAGTTGATCGCACGCCGTCGCCGGCGCGTCGCCGACGCACGGTCTCGGCCGGATCGCAGCCTCACCGGTGTCGACTGCACGGTGCGGACGATCGGCAGGCCGAACGTGCGTGGCGAAGTCCAGGTCGCGCTGGTCCTGCGCCGGGCACCGCCATGATCGCGCCGGTGCCGTAGTCGGCCAGCACGTAGTCGGCGGCGTAGACCGGGATGCGCTCGCCGTTGACCGGGTTGATCGCGTGCACGCCCAGGAACACGCCGGTCTTCTGCGGCGCTCGGTCGACAGCCGCTCGATCTCGGTCGACTTGCTGCACCTCGCTCCAGGTACGTCTCCGAACTCGGCTCCGCGCTGGTCGCCGGCGACCAGCTCGGCGGCCAGCGGCGCAGTCGGCGGCGACGACGAAGAAGGTCGCGCCGAACAGCGTGTCCGGCCGGGTCGTGAAGACGGTCACCGGCTCGTCGCGGCCCTCGATCGCGAAGTCGACGTCGGCGCCGTCGGAGCGGCCGATCCAGTTGCGCTGCATCGCCAGCACCCGCTCCGGCCAGCCGCCCTCCAGCTGCGTCCATGTCGTCCAGCAGCCGCTCGGCGTAGTCGGTGATCTTGAAGTACCACTGGGTCAGCTGCGTCTTGGTCGACCGCGGCGCCGCAGCGCTCGCAGGGGCCGTCGACGACCTGCTCGTTGGCCAGCACGGTCTGGTCGTTCGGGCACCAGTTGACCGGCGACGTCCTTGCGGTAGGCCAGGCCGCGCTCGTAGAAGCGCAGGAACAGCCACTGGGTCCAGCGGTAGTACTCGGGGTCGCAGGTGTGCAGACGCGGTCGACCAGTCGAAGCGAGATCGCGTAGCGCTGGAACGACGCCGCCTGGGTCTCGATGTTCGCGTAGGTCCACGTCGCGCGGATGCGTCGCCGCGCTTGATCGCGGCGTTCTCGGCCGGCAGGCCGAAGGAGTCCCAGCCGATCGGGTGCAGCACGTCGTAGCCCTGCAGGCACCAGTAGCGCGCGACGACGTCGCCCATCGCGAACGCCTCGGCGTGACCCATGTGCAGGTCGCCGGACGGGTAGGGGAACATGTCGAGGACGTACTTCGTTGGCCGGCGTCGTCGCCCGGCCGGCGCGGAACAGGTCCAGCTCGTCCCAGACCGGCAGCCAGCGCGCCTGGATCGCCGCGGCGTCGTATGATACGGTACCTTTTATTCGTGCGGTACTGCGTGCCCGAGCGGCTTTCACGTGACCTCTCAATCCAACAGCTCCACGTGCTCGAGTTGCGGCAGCACCTCGGGAGCGCGGGTGAACTGCGCTCCGAATTAGCCACGACTCGCGCCGTTGCTCCGTGGGGACGTAAGCTCCGTGATCCCACGCATACGCGGGAAAATCGTTGCTGTGCGCTCGCGATCTTCCAGATCATCCAACTTGTCCAAGTTGGAAACGTTGGGTGTCCAAAGAATTACGGGCGCGAGAGGGCCACGAGCACCCTCCCGTCGGCCGTCGGGTGTCACGAAGCGCGGCGCCCAGGGATTCACGGGCGGAGTCTGACCGATCGATTCTGGGCTCAGCGCGCGCTGAGTCCGTAGCGATCGAGCTCTGAAAGCGCCTTCTCGATTCGGGACGAAGCGGAGTCGGGCAGTGCGCGGTACAGCGTGGCGGCGATGCGGCCGTCTCGGGATTCGACGGACGACAAGAGCAGCAGGGGACCGGGAAGTCGGCGGTTGGTGTCGAGGTCGAGCTCGTCTCCCGGGCTCACCGACTCCTTCGCTCGATTCTTCAGCACCTTCGTGATGCGATATCGCGGGGCCGCCGGCGCGGAGCGCGCCACGATCACCGTCGAGCTTTGCCACAAGGCCACCTCCTCCGAGAGTCGGACGGAGATCCGATCGGCAAACGCCTCGAAAGCCGAGCGCGCGCGTCCCGCTTCCAGCAGACCACCGTTGCCCACCACTCGAAGCCGATACGCGTTCGCGCCCACCAGGGAGCCGCTGGGCCGCTCGCTCGCGGTCATTGGTCCGAATGCGTCCAGCAGGGACTTTTGCGACGCTCGTTCGCTCTCGTCGAGATCGAACGGAATCCCCACACGTCCGTTTCGATGCCAGATCCCTCGGCCGTCGCGGGTGGTCACGATTCCGAGGGGCGACAGCGCCCCATCGCTCCGCTCGAAGCTCATCGCCAGCGAGCTCAGCGCCATTTCGACTTCAGCCGCGTCCGAATCCGAGCGAAACCATCCGGAGATCCCCGTCTCGTCGAAGCGCAGCACCCAGAGCGACTGCTTTCCGTCGGGCCCGAGCAGGCCTGCACCGGCCACGATTTCGAGCTCCTTTCCAGCGGCTACGTCCCCGGCGTCGTCACGGACGACTCGGGTCACGTGGATCTTGGCTCGCTGGCAATCGCAGCGTTCGACGCGTTCCACATCGCTGACGCTCCCGAGGAGCGTGACCGGGTTTGCCAGCGCGACCATCGCGATGGGCGTCTTTTCGTAGCCGGCGACCAGGGAGGTTGCGATGCGTGGACGCTTTGGAAAGACCGGCGCGGTGCTCGATGCGATCGCCGACGCCGAGACAGCGGCCGGGGGCGGAGGGGGATCCTTGTCACAGCCCCACGCGAGGAGCACCAAGCCAGCGGCGAACCAGCGCTGAACGATCCACACGCCCCTTTGTAGCATCCCCCCATCCCCAAAAATCCCCTTCCCACCCTTCCGCCTTACTGTGAATCCAAATCCCCCGATCCCAATTCGAGCTAACCTACCCGCGAAAATGACCAGCTACGAGCCCGTGATCGGCCTCGAAGTTCATGCGCAGCTCTTCACCCAGAGCAAGCTCTTCTGCGGATGCTCCACCAAGTACGGCAGCGCGCCGAACTCGAATGTGTGTCCGGTCTGCCTGGGTATGCCCGGCTCCCTTCCGGTCCTGAACCGAGAGGCTGTGGTGATGGCCGTGCGAGCCGCGCTGGCTCTTGGCTGCACCATTCACCGCTCCAGCATCTTTGCTCGCAAGAATTACTTCTATCCGGATTTGCCCAAGGGCTATCAGATAAGCCAATACGAGGAGCCTTTTTCCACCGACGGCCAGCTCGAAATCGAAGTCGGCGGCACGACGCGCGTTGCCAAGATCGTGCGCGTACACATGGAAGAGGACGCCGGGAAGAACGTCCACGGCGTCAGCGGCGATTCACTGGTCGATCTGAACCGCGCGGGCGTTCCGCTGGTCGAGATCGTGGGTGCGCCAGATCTCGCGAGCGCCGCGGAAGCGTCGGCCTACATGAGGGCTTTGCGCGAGGTGGTCTTGTTCCTCGGTATCAACGACGGCAACCTGGAAGAGGGAAGCTTTCGCTGTGATGCGAACGTATCGCTCCGACCGGTGGGAAGCCCCACACTCGGTACGCGCACCGAGATCAAGAACCTGAACAGCTTTCGCTTTCTCGAGCGCGCGATCGGCGTCGAGATCGCTCGTCAGAGCGAGATCCTCGATGCCGGCGGCAGCGTGCAGCAGGAAACCCGGAGCTTCGATCCCGAAACCGGACACACCCACACTCTGCGCTCGAAAGAAGACGCCCACGACTACCGCTACTTTCCCGAGCCGGACTTGCCCCCCCTCCGCATCGACGAGACGATGATGGAAGAAGCTCGCAAAGGGATGCCCGAGCTACCCTTGGCTCTGCGCCGCCGCTGGCAGGGGGAGCTCGGGCTGTCTCGGCAGAGCGCCCAGATCCTCAGCCAGCATCCGGAGGTCGTGCGCTTCTTCGAGCGTGCCAGGGAGCTCTTTGGCGACGCCGTGAAGGTTGCGAACTTCGTGCAGACAGAGGTCCTTCGGGAAGCGAGGTTAGCCGGGCTCGGAGCACGATTCAGCGTATCGCCGGAGCAGGTGGCCGAGCTCCTGTCTTTGGTCGAGACCCGCACCATCAGCGGCAAGCAAGCGAAAGAGGTGCTCGCTGCGATCGAGAACACCGACAAGAGCCCGCGCGCCGTGGTCGAGGAGCGTGGGCTTCGTGTGGTGAGCGATGCGAGCACGCTTCGTCCGCTCTGCGAGCGACTCGTCGCCGAGAACCCCGCTCAGGCCGAGCAGGTTCGCGGAGGAAAGAAGGGCGTTTTGGGCTTCTTCGTGGGCAAGGTCATGAAGGAGACGGGAGGCAGCGCCGATCCGCGCCTGGTGACCGAGCTCCTCACCGAGATCATCGGAAGCTGAGGGTTCACGCGCGAGGCTCTGGACCGAGGGCCAGCGTAGCGCGGGAGGCCAGCGAGACCGCGCGGAAGCCGAGCCCGTACAGTCCCGGGTAGACGACGCGGGCTTCCCCCTGCTGGACGGCATCGAGCACGCGCCGCGCGAGAGCGACAGGTCGCCCGGTGGGGATTGCATTGGCGACCCGTCCCACCTCGAACTGTGCGCGGGCTCCCTTCTCCAAAGCCGACGCCACCGGACCGGGATACACGGTGACCACGTGCACGCCACGACTGGCGAGCTCGGCATGGGAGACCTCCGATGCCATCGAGAGCCCCGCTTTCGCAGCTCCGTAGACGCCGCAGCCCTTGATCGGCAAACGACCGGCCATGCTGCTCACGTTCACGACGAACCCTGCGCCCCGCTCGATCATGCTCGGTAGGCACGCGTGCTGCAGTCGCAGCGGCGCCAGGAGATCGACCAGGAAGAGTCGCTCCACGAGCTCCCAGGGAAAGCTCTCGAAACGGCGTACCTCCATGAACCCTGCGCAGTTCACCAGCCCATCGACGGGCCCGTAGCTCTCGACGGATCGGGACACGAGCTCGGGAAGAGCGGCGAGATCGGCGAGATCGACCACGTGCACGAGAGCGCTCTGTCCGAGCTCCGCTTTCAGGCGCTGTGATGCCTCGCCATCGCGGTCCACCAGTGTGAGCTTCGCCTCCGGGCGTCGTCGTCTGAGCTCCCGCGCAATGGCGCTGCCAATCGCGCCGGACGTTCCGGTAATCAGAACGTGCGGCGCGGAGGGGAGCTTCATCGCTTACCCGTATCGAGAGCAAACCAGAGAACCGTGACCGGACCGCGCGTGGCCTTCCACATTGCGGGACCGAGATACACGCCCGGGCTCACCTCACGGATCTCGTCGTGAATGCGACGGATATACGGAGGATTTTCCGGATGGTCGTAGTCGAGGATGACCGCGCTCTTGCCATCGATTTCCGAGCTCTCGAACTTCGTGGTGAAGGGAAAGAGGTTCTGCCGACCGAGCACCCCCGGCGCGTTGATCCGATTGATGCCGCTGCCGTCGCGGTCGCTCTTTGCCGTGAAGCTCTTGCCGCCCCACACGAACTTTCTCGACCCAGCCATGCGCCGGAGCCCTCGGCCAATCCGGCCACGATCCAGGGTCTTCACTGCCAGCATCCGACCCGTCAGAGGTCCGTCCAGCGCTCGGAGCGAGCCAGGGATCGTGCCGGTTCGGTACAGGGACTCGAGCGCATCGAAAGGCATGTCGGCCAGATCGTCCAGGCTGAGGCGGGGCGACGTGCGGCGGGTTTCGTTCAATGAGGTTTGCATGGATCTTCTCCTCGGACAGGGTCGTTGCTGATCGCTTTCCAACAGGCGAGCGCAGCCTGGGAGAGCGACTCGTCGTTCAATGTCAGGTAACCAAGGCGTTCGGACTTGATGAGACCCACGAGCGCTCCCCAAACCAGGGCCATCGAGATCTCGGTCGGAACGTTTCCGCCCAGTCGAGAGCCCGCGATCCAGAGCGGCACCAGGATCCGTTGCTCGAGCGCGCGGCTCTCCTCGTCCAGGTACGGAACATGATCTTGCATCTCGAGAAAGCGGAAGCTCAGCGGCTCGCGGCGCGCGAAGCTCACCAGTCGATTCCAGACATCGAGGAACAGCTCGCGGGGCGGACGATCGCTCTCGAGCCCGTCGAAGATCGCGCTGCCGAGGCGCGTCTTGGCGTCGCGGAAGACGGCGTTCACGAGCTCTTCCTTGCTCGAGAAGTAGTGATAGATGGTGCCGGTTCCCACGCCCGCAGCGTGGGCAACGAGCGGCACCGCCGTGCCGTGGTAGCCGCGCTCCGCAAACAGGACGAGCGCAGCGTCGAGAATGCGACGTTCCTTGTCGCCTTCCCGCGGCCGGCCGCGCCCCCGCTTTTTGGGGACCTCGAGCTCTGATTGAACAATCATTCGGGAAATAAGCCACCGTGTTCTTCGGCGGTCAAGGGAGCGCGATTAAGTTATGTATTTCAAGTGGTTAACGATATGCGCTAGGCTCCCGCAGTGCTCCTCCCGCACCCAGAGCCCCTCTCCGGAGCCAGCTACAGCGCCGTCGAGCTCGATCCCAACGACGCGATCGTGTGGATGCTCGATCAGCGCCGCCTCCCGAGCGAAGAGATCTACGAGCGACTGACCCACGTCGAAGAAGTGGCTCGGGGGATCGCCGACATGGTCGTGCGCGGTGCGCCCGCGATCGGGATCGCCGCCGCGTATGGGATGGTGCTCGCCGCCCGCCACGCGAAGAGCATCGAGGAGCTCGAGCGGGACGGAGCGCTCCTGGTTCGCGCGCGGCCGACGGCGGTAAATCTCGCGTGGGCGGTGGAGCGCATGCTCGCTTCTGCGCGACAGCTGGGCGGGTGCGACGTGGAAGCCCTCGCACGCGAAGCACGAAGGATTCATTCGGAAGACGTGGCAGCCAACCGCCGCATGGGCGCGCTCGGTGCCGAACGCGTTCCCGATGGAGCCAGAATTCTCACTCATTGCAACGCCGGTGCGCTGGCGACGGGGGGATACGGAACCGCACTCGGTGTGATTCGGGCGGCAGTCGAGGCAGGCAAGCGAGTGCGTGTGCTCGCCGACGAGACTCGGCCTTATCTCCAAGGCCTTCGACTGACGGCCTGGGAGCTCCACAAGGACGGGATCGAGGTCGAAGTCATCGCCGATTCCAGCGCCGGCGCGTTTTTCTCGAAAGATCTGGTCGATCTCGCCGTCGTGGGCGCCGACCGAATCGCCAGAAATGGTGACGTCGCCAACAAGATCGGGACCTACTCCGTGGCCTGTCTCGCGCGCCTCCACGATCGACCGCTCTACGTGGCCGCGCCCTGGTCCACGGTCGACATGGCGTGCTCGGCTGGGCAGGACATCGTGATCGAAGAGCGCCCGAGCCGTGAGATCACCCACTTCGGCGATCGCCGCATCGGCCCTGAGGGAGTCCTGGGGAAAAACCCCGCATTCGACGTCACCCCTGCGCGCCTCGTGACCGCAATCGTGACCGAGCGAGGTTTGGTCGAGCCAGTGGGTGAAGTGGCGCTTCGAGCCCAGGCTCCTTGACCGACCAATCTTTCTGCGGAAGGCTTCCAGCACGCTTTGCGCCGTTTCGGAAAGCTCGACGCACACGTAACGAACTTCACGAATCAAAACTCTAGGGAGCGACCATGTCTCATCGCGGACTCTGGGTAGCGAGCGCCGTCAGCGTCCTTTCCCTCGTTGGTGGGGTCGCCGGCTGCAGCGCGTCGGGCGGCGATGCCGGCTCCGGAGGCACGGCGGCGGGCGGCGGCAGCGGAGGCATCGGCGCTGGGGGCACGGGCGCCGGAGTGAACCTCGGAGGACAGGCGGGCTCCGCGAGCGGCGGCGGCGGATCGGCGGGTTGCACCCAGAACATCGACATCGTGTTCGTGATGGACGTGTCGACGTCGATGGGACCGTTTCTCTCGAAGCTCGCTCAGGAGATCCCCGTCGTCGACACCGCTGCCAAGGCGCTGAATCTCCAGAGCACGCCCCACTACGGCCTCGTGGTCTTCGTGGACGACACCCTCTTTGCCAATAGCTCCCAGCCGTACACCGACGTTTCGATCCTGCAGTCGGACTTCCAGGCGTGGGCGACATTCACCGCGGGCAACACTCAGGTGAAGGTCACGACTCAGAATACGACCTGGCCGGAAAACAGCCTCGACGGCCTGTACGAAGGTGCAGCGGCGTTCGCGTGGCGTCCGGCGGACTCCACGCTGCGGATCATCATCCACACCACGGACGACACCTTCTGGGACGGCCCGGCGTTCCAGGACGGCGTGCAGATCACTCACGGCTACACCGACACGGTGAAGGCACTGCAGACCGCCCAAGTCCGCGTGTTCGCGTTCGCCTCCTTGCTCGGCGGTCCCTTCGAGAACCAAGACGTGAGCCCGGGCTGGTTCGGTCCTTACCTCGGCAGTCAGTCGATTCCGGATTCGACCGGTGGAGGCGTATTCAAGCTGGACGACGTTCTATCCGGGTCGATCTCGCTTTCGGCCAGCATCAACACCGCAGTCGAGAGCTCGCTCTGCAAGCCGTATCCCGTGCCGCGCTGAAGAACGCAGAGTCGGAAAACAGAAGCGACCGCGGGCCAGCGCGCACGGCATTTCTCCCGATGATTCCAGTCCGGAGGGCGCGGCCCCTGTGACTTGCCGGGGTCGTCCGCTACATTCCCCGGGTGAGCGAAGCGAGCGCCAGAAAGCCTCCGTGGCTCAAGGTTCGGGCACCGGGTGGCGAGCGGTACACCCAGCTGAAGCAGACGTTTCGCAAGCTCGATCTCTACACGGTTTGCGAAGAAGCTCGCTGTCCCAACGTCGGCGAATGCTGGAGCGCTGGAACGGCGACGGTCATGCTGCTCGGGCACACCTGCACCCGGGGCTGTCGCTTCTGTGCCGTCACGACCGGCAATCCTCGGGGCGCGGTCGATCCTCGGGAGCCGGAGCACGTCGCTCGCGCGCTGTCGTCGCTCGGTCTCCGCTACGTCGTTCTCACGATGGTGGATCGAGACGATCTGATCGACGGCGGCGCTGCTCACGTCGGCGAGACCGTACGCCGGCTCAAGAGCCATCAGCCGGATCTGCTGATCGAGACGCTCGTCGGAGACTTTCGAGGACGCCTCGGGGACGTGGACGACGTGCTCGCGTCGCAGCCCGACGTGTTCGCCCACAACGTCGAGGTCACGCGTCGGCTGACGCCGATCATCCGTGATTCTCGCTGCGCCTACGACCTGTCGCTCCGCGTTCTTTCCCACGCGAAGGAGCAAGCGCCCGAGCGGTTAGTCAAGAGCTCGATCATGGTCGGTGTCGGAGAAACCGATGACGAGGTGATCGAGACAATGGAGGATCTGCGTGCCGCGGGCGTCGACGTGGTCACCCTCGGGCAGTACCTTCGCCCCACTCCCAAACATGCGCCCGTCGCGCGCTGGGTGTCGCCGGAGCGTTTCGACGAGTGGGCACGACGCGGGCGCGAGCTCGGCTTTGGGTACGTGGCCTCGGGTCCGCTCGTGCGCTCGAGCTACCATGCGGCCGAAGCTTTCGTGCTCGGCGGGGGGAAACAGGCGCCCCGTGAGCCGCGCGTGGGGTCGACCCCCGGCCTCGTTCTCGCGTCCTCGCTGGTGCGTCGGAGCCCGCCCGCCTGAGCCGATATTTCGAGCGCCCGGGGTTGGTTTGTCGGAGCGCTGACGTGCGACGGACTTTCGGCTAGTGTAGCGCGGCTCGAACCAGGACTCGTAAATGACGGAGATGGACGAAGGTCTGCTTGGACGCGTTGCCGAGAAGCTCTCGGAGGCGCCCTCTTATGCCGAGGCCGGGCTAAAGGGCTCGATTTTGGCCGTCGCTGCCGCCTCCTTCGGTTCGAAGCCGACGACGGACGACGTGACGCAGCCCACCGGCTTCGATCCGGAGGCAGCGGCGCTCTTCGAGGCGGTCGTCGAAAGCGCGTACCTGGTCGCCCACGCGGACGGCGAGTTCGATGCAACCGAGCGCCGAACGTTCGAGACGGTCGTCGTCACCGCGTGTCAGGGCACCGTTGCCGAGCAACAGATTCACGCGCTCATCGAGGACCTGCACGACCTGCTCTCGGAGGACGGAGTGGACAAGCGGGTCAGCATGGTCGCGCGCTCAATCAGCAAACCCGAGCACCAACAAGAAGTGTTGCGAGTTGCAGCACTGTTGGCTCATGTTTCTGGCGGTGTGAGTGATGTCGAGCGCGACGTGCTCGAGAAGCTTCGCACCGCATTCTCGCTCGGCCCCGACTCTCTCGCTCGGGCGCTCAAGGAAGCAGAGAAAGCCGTTTCTGGCTGAGCTTATTGATGGCGGAGACTCTCGTCCGCCACTATTGCGACCAGTGCCGCGTCTATCGTGAAGGGCTCGGGATCCGGCTCATCCCCGCGGGGGCGAGCAAGATGGCGATGTGTGCGAGCTGCGGTTCTGCGCTCCGAAGCGAGTCGCAACGCATCCGGCCGCCGCTGCTCAATGCACTGATCGGCGCGTTCGCTCATCCAGTGGGCAGCTTGCCGGTCGCGCTCACCTGGGTCGGCGTCTCCCTCCTCTCGTTCTTCGCGTCGCTGATCCCGCTGGTGGGCGGGCCCCTCTCTCTGAGCCTGATGCTCGCGTATCTGTTCGCGATCATCCGGATCACGGGCCTTGGGCACGAGGATCTCGGTTCGATCGATTGGGAGCCGACCCACTTCACCGAATGGTTCGGGCCCCTCGTCCGCTACATCCTGACGCTATTGGTCGCGTTCCTACCCGCGGCGGTGGCGGCCGTGATGCTCGGTCCACTGGCGGGATGGATCATGGTAGCGCTCGGGATCTGCTACTTGCCGGCGGGCATGGTCATCGCGGCCCAAGCCGAGGGCTGTCTCGCTCCGCTCAACCCCGTCCCTTCCATCACGTTGATCAGCCGCATTCCCGGTGCCTACGTTTTGACGCTCGGATCCCTCGTGCTCGCTGCGGCGGCGGGAGTGGGCATCACGCTGGCAGCCAAGCCCATCCTCGGGACCTCGTTTTTGGCGCTGCTGCTCACGAGGGTTTTGTCCTTGTACGCGCCGAGCGTCATGGCGCGCATGCTCGGCATCATGGTCCGCGAGCACGCGGAGGAGCTTTGAGCGCAGGAATAAGCGCTTTGCGTGACGCATCGCGTTGCCCGGTGAGGTCGGGGTTTACGGGGGGAAACTGGTTCGATTACGCTCCCGTCGCGCCTCGTCACGCCGCTGTTTCGCGAACCCACGACGACTGGCGCACTGAGCCGAAATGACGAGTGCAGCAGAGACCAAACCGGGCCCTGTCGATCCGACCTATGAAGAGGTGCTCCGCGATCCGGACGTCGTGCGCGTTCTTCGCTCCGATGGGACGCTCGATTCCGCACACGATCCGGGTCTAGCCGCCGACGAGGTCGTCCACATCTATCGACACATGGTGTTGACCCGCCTCTTGGACGAGCGGCTGGTTACGTTGCAACGCCAAGGTCGAATCGGATTTCACATCGGATCGCTGGGCGAAGAAGCCGCGATCATCGGCTCGGCGTACGCCATGCGAAAGCAGGACTGGCTTTTTCCCTGCTACCGAGAGTTCGGAGCGGGGCTGCTCAGGGGATTTCCTCTGGAGCGCTACATCGACAACATGTTCGGCAATTCCAACGACCCCGTGCAGGGGCGTCAAATGCCGGATCACTACAGCTGTCGTGCGGCCCAATGGGGCAGTGTCAGCTCGCCAATCGGGACGCAAATCACCCAGGCGGTGGGGTTCGCCTGGGGCGCACAGATCCAGAAGAAAGACCTGGGGGTTTTGGTCTACTTCGGCGACGGAGCGACCAGCTCTGGCGAGTTTCACAACGGAATGAACTTTGCGGGCGTGTTCAAGACGCCCGTCGTGTTCTTCTGTCGCAACAACGGTTGGGCCATCAGCGTCCCCACCGATCGTCAGACCGCCTCCCATACCTTTGCGGAAAAAGGTGTTGCCTACGGCATTCCTGGAGTGCGAGTGGACGGAAACGACCTGTTTGCCGTCATCGCCGTGACGCGGGAAGCCGTCGCGCGCGGCGCAGCTGGTGGGGGTCCGACCCTGATCGAGGCCATCACCTATCGCATGGGTGGCCACTCCACGAGCGACGACCCGACGCGCTATCGCGAAAAAGGAAAACTCGAGCCGTGGGCCGAGCGAGATCCCATCGCACGCCTGCGTCGGTACTTGGACAAGAACGGGCTGTGGAGCGACGCGGAGCAGGAAAAGCTCAAGAACGAAATCGACGCGAAGATCAAGCTGGCGGTAGAGGCGTCCGAAAAGACCCCGCCGCCCTCCCTCGAGTCGATGTTCGACGACGTGTACGGAAAGCTCCCGTGGCACCTCGAGGAGCAAAAGGCCGAGCTCTTGAACGGGGCACGCGCGCCGAGCGCGCACGGCTGAAAATTCACCGGAGACCCAAATGCCTCAGATGAACATGGTTTCGGCGATCAACGACGCGCTTCGTATCGCGATGCGGCGCGACGATCGCATCGTCGTGATGGGAGAAGACGTCGGCAAGGTCGGTGGCGTCTTCCGCGTGACCAGCGGGCTCTTCGACGAGTTCGGCGACGCGCGCGTGGTCGATACACCACTCAGCGAAGGGGGGATCATCGGCACGGCGGTCGGGATGGCTTTGTACGGCATGATCCCGATTCCCGAGATCCAGTTCTCGGATTTCATCTGGCCCGCGTATGATCAGATCGTGAGCGAAGTGGCGAAGTATCGCTACCGCTCTGGCGGGGAATATCCGTCGAAAATGGTGATTCGCACCCCCGTGGGTGGTGGGATCCGCGGCGGGCACTATCACTCCCAGCATCCCGAAGCTCAGTTCATTCACGTGGCCGGTCTGAAAGTGGTCTGCCCTTCGAATCCGTACGATGCCAAGGGGCTCCTGCTCTCCTCGATCGCCGATCCGGATCCGGTTTTGTTCTTCGAGCCGAAGCGGATCTATCGCGCCGCCAAAGGCGACGTGCCCGAAGGGGAGTACACGGTTCCCCTCGAAAGCGCTGCTGTCGTTCGAGAGGGCAACGACCTGACGGTCATCGCGTACGGCGCCATGCTGTACGAGGCTCTCGACGCTGCGCAGAAAGCCAGCGAGCAAGGCGTCGACTGCGAGGTCCTCGACCTTCGCACGCTGTGGCCCGTCGACATCACGACGGTGCTCGCCAGCGTGAAGAAGACGGGACGCCTGGTGATCGTACACGAGGCTCCTCGTACGTGCGGGTTCGGCGCGGAGATAATGAGCCTCGTCGTCGAAAAGGCGTTCTACCACCTACAAGCGCCGCCGGTTCGCGTGACGGGGTTCGATACACCGTTCCCGTACACACTCGAAATGGAATACCTGCCGCTGTCGCACCGGATTTTGCCGGCGCTTCTCAACACCGCCCGCGCATCCTGAAGGAAACCAGCATGTCGAACTTCGAGTTCAAGCTGCCGGACATCGGCGAGGGCGTGACCGAGGGCGAGATTGTGAGCTGGCTCGTCAAGGAAGGTGACAGCGTTCGCGAAGATCAAGAAATGGTCGAGGTGATGACCGACAAGGCGACGGTCACCATCGGGGCGCCCAAGGCCGGCCGAGTCGTGAAGCTCGGCGGCGGCGTCGGTGAGGTGATCCCGGTCGGACAGGTCCTCGTGGTGATCGAGACTGCGGGTGGCACGACGGAGCCCGCCAAGACGGTTGGCTCGCCCCCTCCTGCTCCGAGCAGCGGAGCCCATGCGACCACCGCCGCGGCCACCACGCCGGCTCCCGCACCCGACGAAGGGCCTGCCGCCACCGCAGTCGGCGACATTCGCGAAGTGCTTCCCGGCATGAACATGGCCGCCCGAGCCAAGCCCGCCCCGGTCTCTGGCGCCGGTGGCAACGGCGAATACTACAACGAAAAACCACTGGCCGCTCCGGCGACCCGGAAGCTCGCTCGGGAGATTGGCGTGGATCTTCGGCGTGTCCCACCGAGCGGCCCCGCGCAGCGTGTCACCCGTGAGGACGTCCAGCGCTTTGCGATCGGAGGCAAACCTCCGATGGTCACCGTCCCGTCCGGCGACGTGGCGATCCACAGCGCCGCCACTGTCGTACCCGGCGTGGAGCGTGCGGCTCGTGCGCCGATCGCGCCTCCGGCGCCGCGTGCGGGGGACCAGCGAGTGCCGATTCGCGGCGTGCGCAAGCGCATTTACGAGAACATGGCGCGGTCCAAGCACACAGCCGCGCACTTCACGTACGTGGACGAATGCGACGCCTCCGAGCTCCGCGCGCTCAGGCAGCGCACCAAGCCGTACGCGGAGAGCGCGGGAGTGAAGCTCACGTTTCTGCCGTTCATCGTGAAGGCCGTCGTCGCGGCGCTCGTCCGCTACCCGGCGCTCAACTGCCTGGTGGACGATACGAAGCAAGAAATGATTCTCAAGTCGGGCTACGACATCGGAGTCGCGGCGGCGACGGAGGCCGGGCTCATCGTGCCGGTTTTGCGGAACGCGGATCGACTGACCATTCTCGAAATCGCCCAGGAGCTGGAGCGACTCGGGGAAAACGCTCGCGCAGGGAAGACCCGAGCCGAGGATCTCGGTGGCTCGTCGTTCACGATTACTTCCCTCGGCAAAGCGGGCGGGCTCTTCGCAACGCCGATCGTGAACTATCCCGAGGTGGCGATCCTGGGCGTTCACGAGATGAAGAAGAAGCCAATCGTGAAGGACGACCAGATCACGATCGGCCACGTCATGCTGCTCTCGCTGTCCTTCGACCATCGGATCATCGACGGCCACGTTGGCGCAGCGTTCGCACAGGAGATCATCACGCTCCTCTCCGAGCCCGAGCGACTGCTTCTGACGATGCGCTGAGTCCCCGAGCCGAGCGCCGCTCGGAGTGCGAGCAAACTGGGGGGCGCCGATGTGGGCCGGTGTGGGATGATGGCTCTTTGCTCGCGGGAGGGATGGATACGAGGTAGGGTGTTCAGGCCTCGGAGGAGGGGTCTCGACCCATGCGTTCCAGGTTTTTTGTCGCGGCTTTGTTGCTGTCGTCACTCTCTGGAACGACCTACGCCCAATCGAGTGCGGACGACGTCAAGAAAGCGGGCGACGAGTTCGACCAAGGCAAGCGCGCGTACAAGAACAAGAACTGGGTCGACGCTGCGGAGCACTTCGAAGCGGCCGATGGTCTGGCACCCAGCCCGATTGCGATCGAGTGGGCAATGCGCGCACGGGACAAAGCCGATCAACTCGATCGCGCCGCGACGCTCGCGAGCATCACGAAAACCCGTCATGCCGACCGCGCAGATTTGGTGAAGCTCGCCGACGGGCTTCTGAAGCGCGCCCGGGGTAAGCTCGCGGAAGTGAAGGTGCACTGCGCCCCGGCCTGCGGGCTGGTCATCGGCACCAAGCTGGTCCCGGGCGGTCCGACGACCGATCGCGTTCTGTTCCTACCACCTGGCAGCGCCGAGCTTCATGCGAGCTGGTCGGGCGGTCGCACGCGTACCGCGCAGGTGTTGGGAGCGAAGGGCACTCCGGAGGAGGTCAGCTTCACGGCGCCGCCCGAGGAAAAGGTAGGCACAGCCGAGCCCGCAGTTGGCGGAGCGGTGACGAGCGCCGGCAAGAGCGACTCGAAGCCGACCGCCCAGACAACGAGCTCGGGCGAACGGCCGGAGAAGGACAAGCCCCACGAAGAGGCGGGAAGTGGACTTCCCCCGGTGATCTTCTTCATCGGCGCCGGTCTCACCGCCGCCGCCGGTGGCGTGACCATCTGGAGTGGCCTCGACACTCAGAAAAACCCCGGCGCCGATCGAGTGCGAGAGGAGTGCGCCGGCCAAGGCGAAAATTGCGCGCTCTACCAAGACGGACTCAAGCGTCAGCGTCGAACCAACGTGCTCTTGGCGGTCACCGGAGGTCTTGCTCTCACCACCACCGTCATTGGAGCGCTCTTCACGAATTGGAAAGGCGCGCCCGAAGAGAAAGCCGCTCGAGTCGAGCCGTGGGTCGGCATCGGATTCTCTGGGCGCGCGGGGGAGTTTCTGAGTGGTGGCCGCTCGCTTGATCGATGTCGACAGTGAGGGTCGACAGCACATCGACCGCTACGAGCTGGTCGCTGAAATCGCTTCGGGCGGTATGGCGACCGTGTTTCTGGCACGGCTTTCCGGAGTGGGTGGGTTTCAGCGGTTCGTGGCGATCAAGCGCCTCCATCCGCACCTGGCTTGCGAAAAAGAGTTCGTCGACATGTTCCTCGACGAGGCGCGGCTCGCGGCCGGTATTCATCATCCGAACGTAGTTCCCATCCTCGAAGTGGGTGCGAGCGAGCGCGGCTACTACCTGGTGATGGAGTACATCGAGGGCGACACGCTGGCTCGTCTTTTGGCGCGCGCAGCGACCCAAGGCAATCGCTTGCCACCGGCCATCGCCATCCGCATCGTCGTGGACACGCTGGCTGGCCTCCACGCCGCCCATGAGCAGAAAGACGAGATGGGCCAGCCCACGGCGCTCGTGCATCGAGACGTTTCGCCGCAGAACGTGCTGGTGGGGCAAGATGGGCATACGCGCATCACGGACTTCGGCGTTGCACGCGCTGCAACGCGGCTGTCCGGAACTCGCGTCGGGCAGCTCAAGGGCAAGATCGCTTACATGGCGCCGGAGCAGGCCATGGGTCTGCCCGACATCGATCGTCGTGCAGACATTTTTGCGGCCGGGATCGTTTTGTGGGAGGTGCTCGCCGGGCGGCGGCTGTTCAAGGCCGTGAACGAAGCGGCAACGCTGTCCCGCGTTCTCAGTGAGCCGATCGCCGAGCTCACGGAAGTCAACCCCGAGGTCGATGCGGACATCGCCGCGGTTGCGATGAAGGCGCTCTGCCGCGATCGGCAGGGCCGTTTCGCGACGTGCGCGCAGTTCGCGGATGCTCTCGAGAAGGCCGCGACCCAATGCGGCAAGCTAGCCAGCTCCAAGGAGATCGCGGCCTACGTCTCCGAAGTCATCGGTGACGAGATCTCCCAACAGCGCGACGCAGTGCGCACCTGGCTCGCTCGCAGCGAGGTCAGTCAGGTCGGAGTCCCTCCCGCCCCGCTTTCGCGACACAGCCACGTGTCGAGCGTCTCCAGCGTCAGCATGTCCGTTCCGTCGAACCCGAGAGAGCCGACGGCGGTCACCGAGGTCTCCACGCCGCAATCGATCGCGGCACTCAGCCCCCAGCGTTCCCGAGCACCACTCTTCGTGGCCGCGGCAGCCTTGGCGCTATTGCTCGTGGGCGTGGCCATCGTGGTGGTCTTGAAGCTGTCCGCGCCACCCCAGACGGCCCAGCAACCTCCGCGCGGTGTCGAGCTTCCGACCGCTCAAACCTCTGCGCCCGTCGCGACCCAGGCGCCCGTGCCGAGCGCATCGGTCGACAAAGCCCCCGCTGAGGCCGCGGACACCAACGGGAAGGCCGAAGTCGACAAGCCAACGCACAAGCCAACCGGCCCCGTGCAGCGACCGGCTGGCCACGTCGGCAAACCCAAGGACGATCTGCCGAGCAATCCTTACCGGTAGGCGCCGCTAGGGATGGGCCTTTGCCCAGCTGTACGCCGTGTAGGCGGCGGCGACGTGGCAGATCCAACCCAAAAACCCGGAGCTTCCGATCCACAGCCCCGGAGTCACGATCAGCCAGAACAAGCCCCGCAGGAACTTCCCGTTGTAAAACTGGCCGAGCCCCGGGATCAGGAACGAGAGGACTGCAGCGACTCCGGGCTTGCTCATGAGAGCAAGTTGGCCTCGGAGACAGCAGTGTCAACCGAGGAAACCGGGGACGCGTTGACACGGGCCCAGCCGGCTGCTACCTGTCGGCCGCCGATTTTCCCCACGAGGTTCGTGCGTACTTCCGAGGGGTTACGGCGCTCGTGTCGGTGAATCGAGGCGCAGCGTGGCGATCAAGCGATTTGTGTTTTCACCGGGAATGCGAATCCCGACCTCGCGGCGGAAATCGGCAAAGTGCTCGATACACCGCTCGGAGAGGCACGCGTGTCTCGCTTCAGTGACGGTGAGACCTTCTGCGAGATCCGCGAGAACGTGCGGGGGCTCGACACCTACATCATTCAGCCGACTAGCTCTCCGGTGAACGAGAGCTTGATGGAGCTTCTCATCCTGTGCGACGCGCTGCGCCGCGCCAGCGCTGCGTCCATCACCGCGGTGATTCCCTACTACGGCTACGCGCGTCAGGATCGCAAGGTCGCGCCGAGGACTCCGATCACGAGCAAACTCGTCGCTGACGTGCTGGTGGCCGCAGGTGTCACTCGCGTCGTGTGTGTGGATCTCCACGCCGGACAGATCCAGGGATTTTTCAACATCCCGTTCGATCATTTGCACGCGCTGCCGGTGTTTCTGGAGGACTACCTCAAGGGGACGTTCGACTCGACCACCGTGTTCGTATCCCCCGACGCAGGGGGCGTGGAGCGTGCGCGCGCGTATTCCAAGCGGCTCGACGCTTCGCTGGCCATCATCGACAAGAGGCGCGACAAGCCCAACGTCAGCGAGGTCATGCACCTCATCGGCGACGTGAAAGACCGCGATTGCGTGATCGTGGACGACATCATCGATACCGCCGGCACTTTGTGCAACGCGGCTCGAGCGGTGATGGATCACGGTGCGAAGCGGGTCGTGGCGTGCGCAACCCACGGAGTCCTCTCTGGGCCCGCCATTCAGCGCATTCAGGAATCTCCGCTCGAGGCGGTGGTGGTCACCAACTCGATTGCACCCTCGGAAGAAGCCGCGGCGTGCCCCAAGGTCAAGGTCCTGGGAATCGGGCGCCTACTCGGGGAAGCCATCCGGCGCATCCACAACTCGCGACTCGGTGAGCTCGCTCTTCGTCTGAAGTCCGCGAGCTCGGAAAAAGAAAGAGAATCGTCATGGATCTCGTCAAAGTCGCAGCTACCAACCGAACCACAGCTGGCAAGGGCGAAGCCCGTCGCCTCCGCGCACAAGGCCAGATCCCGGCCATCGCGTACGGTCAAGGTGAAGCTGCCGTCTCACTCTCCGTTTCGCCGAAGGACCTGGTGGGCATTCTCGCGCTCCCCCTGGGCCGAAACTCGCCCATCGAGCTCAGCGTCGAGGGCGGAAGCAAGCTCACGGTGCTGCTTCGGGATTTCCAATATCACCCCGTCAGCCGCAGCCTGCTCCACGCCGACTTCTTGAAAATCGACATCAATCAGCCTGTCGATGTCGACGTGCCTCTCGACCTCACTGGGAAGGCCAAGGGCGTCGTCGAAGGAGGCGTCCTGCGCCAGGTGTATCGCAAATTGCCATTGCGCTGCTTGCCGAAGAACATTCCGATCAAGCTCGAGCACGACGTGACCCCGCTCGATATCGACGAGAGCGTTCTGGTGAGTGACCTCGCTCTTCCGGAGGGCGTTACCGTTCGCCTGGCTCCCGATCAGACCGTCGCCGCCGTCGGGACGGAAAAGAAGCAGCCGGACGAGGACGAGCTGGCAGCAGCCGCCGCCGCGACCGCTGCCGCGGCAGCACCGGGCGCCGCAGCCGCGGCTCCTGGCGCACCGGGTGCAGCACCCGCCGCCGCTCCCGAAAAACCAGAATCAAAGTGATCCTGGTCGTCGGCCTGGGCAATCCCGGACCCCGCTACGCGACCACCCGGCACAACATCGGGTTCATGGTCGTGGATCGTCTAGCGGAGGTCCTTCGGGCTGGACCCTGGCAGAAGAAGTTCAACGGCGAGGTCGCTCAGCTCGACCTCGCCGGGGAGCGCGCCATCGCGCTGAAGCCCCAGACCTACATGAACGAGTCGGGCCGAAGCGTTCAGCCAGCGGCGGCGTTCTACAAGATCCTCCCGGCCGACATCGTCGTGGTTCACGACGAGCTCGACCTGCCGTTCCGCACGATTCGGATGAAGCAGGGTGGGGGAGACGCGGGCAATCGCGGTATCAAGAGCGTCACCCAGCATCTCGGAACGCCAGATTACGTGCGGATCCGCGTGGGAATTGACGAACCGGAACAGGATTTTCCCCGTGACGGCGCCGATTTCGTGCTAGACGGCTTCCCCGCCTCGGACCGGGCAGACCTTCCTCGGGTCATCGACCGGGCCATCGAAGCGGTCACGCTCTTCGCCAGCCAAGGACTCTCGGCAGCGATGAACGTGGTCAATCAACGCTCTCGTTGATTGCTCCTTGCTCCCTCGTGGGGCCGTAGTCCGAAAGGAGACTCCATTGACCCAGACCACGACCTCGAACCCACGTGTTCGAGAATACGAAACCATCTACATCATGCGACCCGAGGTGGCGAAAGACGCCTCCGAGAAGGTCGCTCAGCGCGTCGAAGAAGTGATCGGCCGCGAGGGTGGCAAGCTCACTCAGGTCGAGACCTGGGGACGCCGTCAGCTCGCGTACCCGATTGGCAAGATCCGTCGCGGCGTTTACGTCTACACCAAGTATCTCGGTGGCGGCGCTGTCGTGAACGAGATCGAGCGAAACCTCCGCATGCTCGACGACGTCATCAAGTACATGACCGTGCAGATCGGCGTCGACATCGACGCCGCGAGCGTCACGGTCGCGCCCGAGAACGTCAAGTTCGAGGCGGTCGAGCCGCCGGGCGAAGACGAGCTGGAAGAGTCCCGCGAGCGCGAGCTCGGGCTGATCGAAAGCCCCGACGCCATTCCTTCGCGTGATTCGTACGCGGACATGGATGCGTTCCAAGACGAGCCCACCGCCGGGCGCCCGAAGAAGACCGACGAATCCGAGGAAGAGGAAGAGCTATGAACGGAAAAGACAAGGCTCACGACTCCGATTCCGGAGAGGGCGGCGCGTTTCGCCGCAGCCGGCGGCGCGGTTGCAACTTCTGCTCCGATGACGCGCAGAAAATCGATTACAAGGACCCGCAAGCGCTGCGTTACTTCGTGACCGAGCGCGGCAAGATCGTGCCGCGACGTATCTCGGGTACGTGTGCCAAGCACCAGCGCGAGCTCACGATGGCCATCAAGCGAGCGCGCAACATCGCGTTGCTTCCCTTCACTTCGAATTGAGGCTTCTCATGGCGAGCCCCATCAAAGTCGTATTGCAAGAAAGCGTGGACAATCTCGGGGAGAGCGGCGACGTGGTCCGCGTTCGCCCGGGATATGCCCGCAATTACCTGATCCCGCGGGGGTTGGCGGCTCCGGCCACCAGCGCGAGCCTCGCCCGGGTCGACGAGCTCAAGCGCCTCGCGAAGGTGAAGAGCGAAAAAGAGCTCGCGATCGCCGAGGAGCTGGGAAAGCGCCTCGAGGCCGTGAGCGTGAAGCTCACGCGCGCCGTTGGTGAAGAGAACAAGATGTACGGCTCGGTCACGACCCGCGACATCGAACAGGCCTACGGCGAGCAGGGCATCGAGATCGACCGCAAGCGCATTCTGCTCGGCGAGCCGATCAAGAGTCTGGGCTTGCACGAGGTTCGAGTCCGCCTTCACGCGAAGGTCACCGTCCCGATCCGCGTCGAAGTCGTCAAAGAAGCCTGACGCTCCCCTCGTTCTCGAAGGAACGAGGAGATCCACGGGACGCGCCGCGTCGCGCTTCGTGCCGCGCTTCGTGACACCCGACGGGCCGACGGGGTGACACCCGACGGGGTGACACCCGACGGGGTGAAGGCGGAAGGTAGGAGATTTTCGGCTCTGCCCTTCCGCCTTCTAGCCCGTCCATGGCGTGGGCGTGGCCTGGCGTGCACCGCGTCGGGCGACAGTGACGGAGGTGCGGGACCGAAACGAGCGTGTGACTCGAGGCGTTGGAAGAAACCGCCAAAGACGCCAAGGACGCCAAGGACGCCAAGGACGCCAGGATTTTTGGTTTTGGCGTCTCGCGCAGTGGCGCGATTGTTCTCGACGTTGTGCTTCGCGATACCCGCCGGTCGCGCTTCGCACACCCGACGAAAGGGTGCTCTCGCGTCCCGGACCGACTGTCACGGGCGCAGACAAGACGGGAGTCAACGAGCGTGCCGGTGGTGAGAGCAGCAGGATGCGTGCGTCGAAGCGGTGAGTGACCACCCCAAATAATCTTTGCGCTCTTTTATTGCGCTCTTGGCGAGTTGGCGGTTCACCGTCTCCTTTCCCGTATCCCCTCCGTCGCTGCATCTGTGCGGTTTGCGTTTTCGGGCGCGCGAGTTGTGACCCATCGTGAGTGGCGTACGCTTGGCGGTTCTTCGTGCAGCCCAATGTCAGCACCAATGGGGTTGCCAACGCTCACCCAGCGCGATCGCCAAAAAACTCTCCCGCTCCGTTCGGCTTCCAGACGCCGCACCTGTAACTTTTCTGAATGCGACGAGCGGAAAGCTTCCGATTGACAGCGCGTCGCTCTTTTGGCAAAGCTCCTCGTTCACCCCGGCGGACGATTGTCGTTCGCCGGGGTGATGTGCATTTGGGAACCTGGGGACAACTGGTGGAACACTGGGGCAAAAGCGGTGGATGGGCGTGGGGCTGACATTGCTCGTCCGAGGTCCGCTTTTCTCCCGCGATTTCTGTGTCCACACTAGGGCGAGGCGGAGCTTCGAGCATGTTCGTCGCTGAAAAACGAGATCATCGGCAGAGGGACCTGGCAGCCGAGCTTCGGCCGCTCGGAGGGCGCGTTCCGCCCCACGATCTCGATGCCGAGGCAGCGGTCTTGAGCTCGGTCCTCTTGACCGGTGAGGCCTTCGATCGCGTGCAGGAAGTTCTGGCGCCCGAACACTTCTACTCCGAGGCCAACCGGCGCATCTTCGAGGCGGTCGTCGACCTGCAATCCACGTCTCGCCCGGTGGACCTGGTGACGGTGATGGGCTGGCTGCGCGACCGCGAGCGGCTCGCTCAGGTGGGTGGTTCGCCGTATCTGGCCCAGCTGGTCGATTCGACGCCGGCGGTGGCCCACGTGGAGCACCACGCGAAGGTCATCCGGGAAAAGTGGCGGCTCCGACAGCTCATCGCGACGTGCCAACGCTTTGCCGCGGAAGGCTACTCGGAGGGGGGCGAGGCTCAAGCCTTCATCGATCAAGCCGAGCAGGCGGTGTTCGACATCGCTCGGATCCCCGAAGGGTCGAACATCGTCCCGATCAAGGATGCGATTCACGGAGCTTTCCAGATCCTGTCGGAGGCTGCGCGTCGCGGCGGTGACATCACCGGAATCGCGACAGGGTTCAAGTTCCTCGATCGACAAATTGCAGGCGTCCACGCGGGCGACCTCTACATCGTCGCGGGCCGTCCCGGCATGGGCAAGACGGCGTTCGTGCTCAACATCGCCGTGAACGTGGCGCTGCCGCGACAGCGCCCAGCCGCGGACACCGAAGACGGCCTTGGCGAGGGAGCGACCGAGGAGCCCGGACATGGCGTCGCGTTCTTCTCGCTGGAGATGCCTCGGGAGCAACTCGCATCCCGTCTTCTGGCGTGCGAAGCGCGAGTCGACGTTTCGCGTTTGCGCAGCGGGGAGATGCGTCGGGACGACTGGAACAAGCTCACCGAGGCCGCTGCGAGACTCGGGCGCCTGCCAATCTGGCTCGACGATACGCCAGCGCTCACGCTGTTGGATCTGCGTGCGAAGATCCGCCGGCTTCAGGCCGATCTGTCGCGCGCCGACGGCATCGTGGCCAAGAAGCTCGGGCTGGTAGTGGTCGATTATCTGCAGCTGATGCAAGGTCGCCGTGACGCCGGGAGTCGCGAGCAGGAAATCAGTGAGCTTTCCCGAGGGCTCAAGCAGCTCGCGAAGGAAATGAAAGTGCCGGTTCTCGCTCTGTCTCAGCTCAATCGTTCGGTGGAGACGCGCACCACGAAGGACAAGCGGCCCCAGCTCAGTGATTTGCGCGAGTCCGGAGCCATCGAGCAGGACGCGGACACGATCATGTTCATTTACCGCGACGACTACTACTTCCGGGACAGCCCCGAGAAGGGGGTGGCGGAGATCATCGTGGCCAAACAGAGAAACGGCCCGACCGGCACGATAAAAGTGAAGTTTTCCCCGGAGTACACCCGCTTCGACGACCTGGCCGGGGACGACTACGAGTTCGACGCTTTGGACGACTTCGAAGAGCCTGGCTGAGGGCTTGCCGCAAAAAGCTTGCGGGCGCCGCGCATTGGTCTAGCTTTTCGACATGCGCATGCGGGCGTTTCTTTGCTTGGTCGTGGCCGGAGCGATGCCGTTCTTCGCCTGTAGTCGCTCGGATCTCGAAGACGATGATCTGCTTGGGGGGATCGATGGTTCCGTCGGAGGAGTTGGCAACACGACTTCGGGCGGGAGCGGCGGTTTCGGTGCGGGAGGTACGGGAGCGGTTGGGGGCTTTGGTGCAACGGGCGGAGTCGGTGCAACCGGCGGGGTGGGCGCAAGCGGCGGAGTCGGTGCGACCGGAGGCTTCGGCGCCAGCGGCGGCGACGGCGCAAGCGGCGGATTCGGCGCGACCGGAGGCTTCGGTGCCAGCGGCGGCGATGGCTCGAGCGGAGGCTTTGGCGCCAGCGGCGGAGTCGGCGCAACGGGTGGAGTCGGCGCAACGGGTGGATTCGGTGCCAGCGGTGGGTTCGGTGCAACCGGGGGCTTCGGCGCCAGTGGCGGCTCCGGCGGGAGCTTCTTCGACGCGTTCCCGTTCCCGGACAGTGGACCGATCTTCGATTGCGTTTCCTGCGCCGACCAGAACTGCAATAGCCAGGTCAACGCCTGCTACAACAATTCCGCTTGTGCTCAGGGCGTCGTGTGCGCGGCCACGAGCTGCGGCGGATTCAATCTGCAGTGCATCATCCAGTGCTTCGGAGGAAACTTCCAAGCTGCGCTTCAGGCTTTCCAGGCGTTTGCCTGCCTCGCCCAGAATTGCGGGCAACAGTGCATTGGAGCGATCATTGGCGGCGGCGGCGGCGGCGGGCCTCCACCTCCACCTCCGCAACCCGGCGGAGGCCCGGCGGCTGGACAGAATTTCACGCCGCGCGCTGGCGGGTTCTACGGAGTCGTCACTCCCGAGATGGCGGAAGAAACCGGAATGCCCGAAGGCCCCGTCTTCATTCCGCCCCTCGAGGTCTTCGACGCTCTCGGCTCGGAGCAGAACTAGGTTTCCGGCGCCCGAGCGAGCGTGGAGTCTTAGATCAACAAGACTTCCGCGAGCTCCCGCAGCAAATCGTCGAGCCCTTCGTGGGTCGCGGCGCTCACGAGGCGCAGAGGGATGCCGAGCTTTTCGAACTCCGCGCGGGCGGTTTCGTACGCCTCGCGCACGTCCGGTAGATCGGCCTTGGACAGGGCGACGATCTCGGGACGGCCGACCATGTCGGGATTGAAGGCGTGGAGCTCCCGCCGAATCACGTGATAGTCGTCCACCACCGACCGACCCGGCTCGTCGCTGACGGTCACCATGTGGAGCAGGACGCGGGTCCGCTCGACGTGCTTCAAAAACCGGATCCCGAGGCCCGCGCCTTCGCTCGCCCCGGGGATGAGGCCGGGAATGTCGGCGAGCACGAAGCTCTTGCCGAGGCCCCGGCGAGTGTCTCCGATGCTCGCTACGCCCAGATGAGGCACGAGGGTCGTGAAAGGGTAGTCGGCAATCTTCGGGCGGGCTCGGGACACGGCGCTGATCAGCGTGCTCTTCCCCACGTTGGGGAACCCGAGGATCCCGACGTCCGCCATGACACGAAGCTCGAGTCGAAGAGTCTTCTTCTCGCCTGGCTGACCCGGCTCGGCCCGACGCGGCGCGCGGTCGGCGGGCGTTGCAAAGTGTTTGTTTCCGCGCCCGCCCCGGCCGCCTTCGGCAACGACGAACCGGTCCCCCTCCCGGGTGAGCTCGGTGATTTTTGCTCGCGCCGTTTGGTCGTACACGATCGTGCCCAGGGGCACTCGGATCTCCGCGTCGCGCCCAGCTCGACCGTACATGTCCTTGCTCTGGCCGTCGGTACCGCGCTCGGCGCGCACCATGCGAAGGTGCTGCAGATCGTAGAGCGTTCCCAGGCCGGGATCGGCGACCATCACGATGTCGCCGCCGTCGCCGCCATCGCCACCGGCGGGTCCGCCGAAGGGGACGTACTTCTCGCGCCGAAATGCGATTGCACCGCGGCCGCCGTCACCGGCCTCGACTTCCAGGGTGCATTCATCGACGAAGCGCATGGGACAACGCGCATCCTACGTCGGAGTGCGGGACTGTCGAACCGTTTCGGCTCCGGATCAGCGCTTTCCCGACGGAGGCTTGAGCGGCAAGGGCGGCGGCGTCTGGGGTCGGGTCACGGCGGGTACGGCTTTGGTGATGGTCGTTCCGTCCAGCGACTCGAGGGCGGCGAGCAAGGGTTCGAACCCATATTCTCGGGCGGCGGTCTCGTGAAACACCCGCGGGATGCGCTCCACGCGGAGAAGCGTGCTCTTGCTGAGATTCAATCTCGCGTTCCAGGAACGTTTCGAACGAAGAGTAGCCCTTGGCGATGTAGAGCTCACCGTCTTTGATGCGACCGAGCAGGACGCCGAGCTCGTAGAACTTGTCGTTGAAGTTCTTGCGAAGCGCGCGGATGCGAACCAGCGTGTTGTGAAGCTCGGAGACCGTGGCTTTGATCTGTTCCGCAGCTTCCGGAGTGCGAAGCGTCGCCCGAGCGCTTCCGGGAGGCGCGGGGGAGGCGTTACGTGCGCGGGCCTCGGCGGCGTGCTTTGCAGCGTGCCGAGCGGCCCAGGGCGCTGCGCCGCGGAGGCCGGAGCGGCGCCCGCCGGCGGACTCCGACTTCTTGCGGCCCTTCGCCGCCTTCTGCTTCGGTGCGCGGACAGCCGGCTTCTGCTTCGCAGCCGGCTTCGCCTTCGACTTCTTCTTTTTCCCCATCCTAGGACGGCCCGCGTGAAACGATTCGAGGGCGTTTTGCCCCCGGAACAGGATTTTCGGCTCCACGAGCAGCGTAGTACAAGCGGGGAATCTCTGCCAAAAACGGGCGTGACGGGCCGTCGGCCGAGCGTGATACATCCCTCCCTGTGACGGAGCGCCCTACCCCAGACCCGGGCCGGCCGAGCGTTCCCCCAGCTCGCGAGCGCATTGCGGTCGTGGTCAACGGAAACGCGAAGAGCGTCACAGACGAAGTGATCTCCACCCTGGACCAGATCCTTCTCGGCGGGGATTTGTTCGTTTCCCGCCGGCTGGAGGACGCCGCCGACATCGCGCGGACGGTGGTCAATCGAGGATACGGAACGGTGCTGACCGGTGGGGGCGACGGAACGTTCACCGTGATGGTGACCGAGGTGGTGCGCGAGGCGAGGCTCCAGGGTCGCACGCTTCCGCGCTTCGGGCTGCTGAAGCTCGGGACCGGGAACGCCTTGGCGTGGATGGTGGGAGCGAGCAAGGCCAAAGGCCGGGGTCTCGCGGCGGATATCCAGCGTTTGCGCGAGGATGCCGGAAGCCGGGAAATGCGCCTCGTGGACGTCGAGGGTTTTCTGGCGCCGTTTTGCGGTTTCGGCGTGGATGCCGTGGTGCTTCACGACTACGCGAAGGTCAAGAGCCGCTTTGCCGCGACTCCCCTACGACGCTACGCATCCGGTCCTCTCGGCTACGCGTTCGCTTCGGTAACTCGTTCGATACCGAGTTACCTGTTTCGCGCGGTGCCCCACTGCCGCGTGGTGAACGAGGGCGCCGAAGCCTATCGCGTGGGGAACAAGGGCGAGATCGTCGGCCAGCCGGTCCCGCGAGGGGAGATCCTGTACGAAGGACCCTCACGCATCACCGGTGTCGCTTCGATCCCCTACTACGGCTTCGGATTTCGGATGTTTCCCTTCGCCGAAGAACGAGCCGATCGCATCCAGCTACGGATTTCCACGATTGGAGCGGTCTCCTTCGTCCGCAACTTCCCGGCCATCTGGCGCGGGGAGTTCGACGATCCAGACGTGGTTTTCGACTACCTGATCGAGGAGGTCAGCATCGAAATGGACCCCCCGACGGTCTTCCAAATCGGCGGAGATCCCCGAGGAGAACGCAGCAAGGTGCACGTCGCCATCTCCCGCGAGCCCATCCGCCTCGTAGACTTCTACGCGCCTCCGAGCGCAAACTGACGTCATGCGGCGGGGCATCGGGCTCTGGCTATCCACCGTCCTCACGGTCAGCATCGCTGCGGCCCAGGGGCCCGAACCCGGACAGCCCGAGGCGCGACTCGAATGCCGGCACGAAGCGGCGCCGGGCCGAGTGCTGTGCGATCTCGAGGTCGAGGTGACGGACGCCCGCCTTGCGTGGGCCGATGCGCTCATCGTGACTGCGCCGGATTTGCGCGTCCGTTGCGTTCCCGAGTTGCCGGGACCCGGGCGACCGAGCGGCGCTTTCGCAGCCAGCTGGTGCTGGCCGCCACCGCTCGGGGCACGGGAAAGATCAGCATCAAGGCGCGCTCGGTCGTGTGCCGATCCTCCGCGAACGAGGAAGTCTGCACGGCGTTCGTTCGGGAGCTCGTTGCTCCGGTGATCGTTGGAACGGAAAACCGACCGGGGCCGTGATGGCACGTCGGCGCATGCGCATGGCGGAGCTGTCCCGTCTCTCGGGAGTATCGCGGGAGACCATCCACTATTACCTGCGAGAGGGACTGCTTCCCGCTGCGGAGAAGAGCGGTAAGACGGTCAGCTACTACGACGACTCCCACCTCGAGCGGCTTCGCCTGATCCGTCATCTTCGCGACGAAAAGTACTTACCGGTCGCAGTGATACGCTCGATCCTTCGGGCGGGATTGGAGGCCTCTCTGGGTCCCGATCTGGACACCCTCGCCGCCGTTCTGTCCCTCGAACCCACGCTCCGAGAGCCCGCCGGCGGTGTCTTGGACGACGAGGAAGCACGGCGCGTGGCAACCGAGCTCGGCCTGTGCGAGCCAGCGGACCGTTCGGACGATCCGACCGTGGCTCGGGTGCAGAGCGCGGTGGGTGAGGCGCTCGGGCTCGAAGGAAGCGCCCGCGAGCTCACATTGGAGGACATGCGGGCGAGTGCACCGGTCGTGCGTCGTTTGGTCGATGCAGAAGCCAGCGTATTTTTCGATTTGGTGCTGTCCGGCGGCGACATGGCCAATGCCGTTAGCGCCCTGCGGCTCGGTCGCGGTCCGGTCGCTCGATTCCTCACGGCGTATCGCGACTTGATGTTGCGACGCATCATCGACGACCTCTTGAGCGCCATCCGGGATGCTCCGCTACTGGTTCTGTCCGCGCGAGCCCTCGCGCTTAGTGACAAAGCGCTGGCGCGTTACGATGCAACCACCCACCGGGAGGCGCTCCTCGGGCGGAGCCGAAAAGGTGACGCGGCGGCAGCGAACGACTGGGTCTGGCACGTGTTCGCGATCGGACGAACGCGAGATCTGCTCAGCTTGCCCCCCGGCGTGGGCGACGAGCTCCGGCCCCGAGGGTCGCTCATCGTGGGTCATGCGCGGGCCGAGCGCGGGCTCGAATCCGCTTCCGGTCTGGCGGCTATCCTTGCGAAAACAGGCGGTTTTCCCCTGGGTGAGATCCTTCTGGCGGAGATCGAGCTGGTGGGTCTCGTGGAGCAGTCCAAGACCGAAGGGCGCGGGCCCCTCGAGACAGCGGTGCCCGCTCTTCACCGACTCTTCTCGGCGCGACCGGAGCGTGATGCCGATCCCCTCGCGTCCGCCCTGGGGCTGCTTCGCCGTGGGCTCATCGCCACTCAGTTGCCGCGAGCGCTCGGGAAGCGGGAGTCCGGCCTGAGGGATCTCGATCATGCGCTCGAGGTGGTGATCGGCGCGCCTGGAAGAATTCATCCGGCTCTGCGCGCACGTATCGAAGGCAACGCGCGGCTTTCGAGGGGTCGTGCTTTGTTCGAGGAGGGCCGAAGCTCCGATGCACGGCTCGAGCTCCAGCGAGCTGCCGAAGCGGATCCCGATGGTCCCATCGGGGAGGCGGCAGAATCCCTGGCCGCGCAGGGCGAAGGGAGTGTCGCGGACTTGGCCGATCGCGTGAGCCCGGATTAAGTCGATCTCATGCAGCTACCGGGGCGCCTCGGTCGTGCCACGCTCGGTGACTTGCTCGGTCGTATTCACCGCGAGCGTGCCAGCGGAACGCTCGAGCTCATCGAAGCTCAGGGACCCTGCGCGGGACGACGCCACAAGATCTTTTGGGATGCTGGTCTGGTGAGCGCGGTCGAGACCACGCTCGGTGCACCGAGGCTCGGAGAAATCCTCAAAGCCCAAGGATTCGTCGGCGACGAGGCCCTTCGCCGCCTGACGCGCCGACTCTCGGAGCTGCCGGCGAGACTTTCGGGGGAGCTACTGGTCGAGGAGGGTAAGGTGAGCCGACAAGTCGTGAGCGCCGCTCTCAGGCGCCAAATCCGTTTGCGGTTGGATTCGCTGTTCGTGTTGGCCGATGCGTTCGTGCGGTTTCACGTTGCGCGGCAGCGGGCCAATCATCTGCCGCTATCCCCCCGGGAGTTCCTTCACGGTCGTCCTCGGGAGCGGGACAACGAATGCGAGAATGAAAAGGCCCGTGCTTCCCGCGTGAACCGCGCGGCAGAGGCTCGTCGCGAGCGCGCTCGAAGCGAAGCGCTGGCGGTTCTCGGGCTGGCTCCCGACGCCGATCGAGACTCGGTGCAGCGTGCGTTCCGCCGATTGGCGTCGACTGCGCACCCCGATCGACATCCCCACGTCGGAAATGCCGAGAAGGCTGCTTTGATGCGACGCTTCGCCGAGCTCAGCGCGGCGTATCATCTGCTCGTCGCCTGAACACCCAGTCCACGAGCTCTCCGAGACGAGGGAGGAGGGCGTCGGGCGCGACGGCACGAAGCTCTTCGGGCGTGGAAAATCCGCCCTCGACGCCGACAGTGAGGGTTCCGGCGGCGCGTCCGCACAGGATGTCCTGGGGCCCGTCACCCACCATCACCGTTTGCGCGAGCTCGAAGCCGAGCTGCCGAGCGATGTGAAAAAGGGGGAGTGGGTGGGGCTTCTTTTCGGGTAGGTCCCCTCCCGCCACGGTGATACGGAAGCGGCTGTCGATGCCGAGCGCTCGGAGCACTGCGTCGGTGGTCTTGCGGGGCTTGTTCGTCAGGAGCGCCAGCGCGTGCTCGGCCTCGAGAGCGTCGAGCGTCGAACGGGCATCGAGGACGAGTCGCGTTTTCTCTGCGGGATGCGCCGTGTAGTGCGCCAAAAAGCTTTCGACCAGCGATTCGAGCTCCGGAGAGTCGTCGGGCAAACGCGCTGCGCGGCTCACCAGGCGCTTGGCCCCGTCGCCAACGTAGCGACTGATTTCTTCGACCGCGAGCGCGTTTCGACCGCTGGCTCGAAGAGCGACGTTCAGTGCATCGGCGATGTCGTGTCGGGAATCGATCAGCGTGCCGTCGAGGTCGAAGACGATTGCTCGAATCACGCCGCCTTCAGCCACCGGGGTTGCGCCACGCCGCGCGGCCGACGAAAAATGGGCCCATCTGCACGATGAACTCCGAGGTCTGGCGCGTCCGACGCATGGCCTGGACCACGTGCGAGAGAGGATGCAGCTCCTTTCCCACCAGGCCGATCACGAACTCGTTGTCGTTCACGTCGAGCCCGTGACACGCCAGTCGCACGTCGTGAGCGAGGTCGGATTCTCCGTACGCCTTCCCGATGCCGGCGTGCTCGCGCATGATCTGACCCTTCTCTTTCGGATCCAGGCGTTCGAACGCTCCGCCGCGTCGCAGCGGATACCAGACTGCCCACGGCCAGCTTTCGTTCAGCACCGTTTCTCGCGGCCGGCGCAGGAGCCAGTACTCGAGATCACTTTCGAAGCCGCTCGAGTAGGTGCGGCCGAGCATGGTCAGCTCCGGGCGAAGACGCGTGTCCGCCAGGTCGGAGTCGGCGAGGGCAGGACGGACGCTATCAACAGGTCGTGGGGGTTTTCGCTGAAGGTGAGGAGAGCAAAGCCGGTGGGATGATTCACGTCTTCGTAAATCACACTGGCGACGCCGTCCTTTTCCAGGAGCTTTCCCAAACGGCGGACCGTCTTGTGGGGTGCCTGCGCGCCGCATTCGAACGCGAGAAGCTGCATGAACAGCCGGCGGTCGAGAAATTGAGGCGCTCCGTCCTTTGGGGCGCCACGCTCGCGCACGTCGATGCGCTCGCTGGGCCGTTCGTCTTGGCTCATGAACGAGGTCTACATCAGCGCGCTGTCCCGGGCATCGCGAAAAGCGCTGAGCTTTTTGCTAAGCTCGCCCGCCTTGTCCGAAGCCCCGGCGCCCGCCCCCTCTGCTGCTCTCGAGCACCCGCTGCCGGCGGGGATGCGGGACTTCGGCCCGGTGGAGGCGCGGGCCCTGTCCACGCTCGGACGCTGCTTGCTCGCGAGCTTCGAGCTCCACGGTTACGAACGGGTCACGGTTCCGGCGTTCGAATACGCGACGACCCTCGAGCGCGGCCTCGGAGCCCTCGATCCCCGTGAGGTGCTGCGTTTCGTCGAGCCCGAGACGGGGGAGGTCGTGGCGCTCCGGCCGGACATGACCCCGCAGATCGCGCGGCTCGTCGCGACGCGCCTATCGGGCGCGCCCGATCCGATTCGTCTCTGTTACGAGGGATCGATCGTTCGTCTGCGGCGTGAGCGGGCTCGACGGCATCGGCAGATCCCCCAAGCGGGCATCGAGCTTCTGGGAGCGAGCGCACCGGACGGTGACGTGGAGGTGCTGGAAGTCGCCGGCGCGGCGGTCGTTGCCGCCGGACTCGAAGCGTTCGTTCTCGATCTGGCGCACGCGCGCATCGCGGGTTCCCTGATCGAGCGAGCCCCGGTGGCTGCACGTGCTGGTCTGGTCGACGCGCTCCTGTTGAAGGATCCCTGGGAGCTCGAACGCCGCGCTCGGGCTCTCGGCTGGGGGGCGGATGACATCACCCCGTTGGTTCTCCTCACCGATCTCCACGGCGACGACGGGATTTGGCCGAGAGCAGAGCGCGCGCTCGGAAAGACTGCCGCTTCGGGTCCACTGAAGGAGCTGCGTCAGGTGTACGAGCGCGCCCGGGATCACGCGCCTTCGGTGAGCGTCGATCTCGGTGAAGTGCGTGATCTCGGCTACTACACCGGCGTCACGTTCCAGATCCTCGCGTCGGGGCCCGGCGAGCCCATCGCTTCGGGTGGTCGCTATGATGGGCTTCTCGCTCGCTTCGGCAGCCCGCGGCCCGCGGCGGGTTTCGCCATCGCGCTGGACAATTTGCTCTGGGCCCTGGATCGACCGAGCCCACAGCGGGTGCGGATCCTGGTCGTCGGAGGCGACGCCGCGTTGCTCCGCGAGCTTCGGCTCCGGCAGCTGGCAGCTGCCCCGGCTCCTGACAGCGACGCTCGAACGTACGCTCGGGCGTTTCGCTACAGCCACCTGCTCGAGCCGGGTGGGAGCCTCGAAAACCTGGACACGGGTGAGCGGGTGGCGCTGTCGACCGCTGACCCTGCATCCACCGCGGACGCGGTGAGAAAACATTCCCTTGCGGCCGCGGGCCGCGAGTAGCGAGGATGAATCCATGACGGCTGTCGTGATCGTGGGCGCTCAATGGGGCGACGAAGGCAAGGGCAAGATCGTGGACTTCTACACGGAGTTCGCGGAAGTCGTCGTGCGCTATGCCGGCGGCCCGAACGCTGGCCACACCCTGGTCGTGGGCGACGAGAAGGTGATCGTTCGCCTGCTGCCGAGCGGGATCCTGCGACCCAAGACGCAGCTGCGTGCTCGGGCAGGGCATGGTCATCGATGTCGACGTGCTGCTGGGTGAAATCGATGCGCTGACCGCCCGGGGATACGATGGGATCGGCCAGCAATTGGTGGTCAGCGACCGAGCGCACCTGATCTTGCCGTATCACATCGAGCTGGACGGTCTGCGGGAGAGCCACGCGGCCGGAACGGCTCGCGCCCTCGGGACCACGAAGAAGGGCATAGGGCCTGCCTATGAAGACAAGGCACGCCGGACCGGGATCCGCGCCGGCGATCTTCGGGACCTCGCGCGTCTCGAGACACGTATCGAGAGCGCCTTGGACTCCTGGGCGCCCACGCTCCGAGCCCTGGGCGGCGAGGTGCCTTCGGCGCGAAGCGTGGTGGAAAAAATTCGCTCCGCTGCCGAGCGACTGGTGCCGCTGCTCGGCGATGCGTCGCGTGCCGTGGATGACGCGATCCGAGCGAAGCGGAACGTGCTCTTCGAGGGGGCCCAGGGCACGCTGCTCGACGTCGATCATGGGACCTATCCGTTCGTCACGTCGAGCTCCGCCGTTGCGGGCGGTGCGGCGATCGGTAGCGGGATTGGGCCTCAGCGCATCGATACGGTCATCGGGATCACCAAGGCGTATGCCACGCGGGTGGGCGCCGGGCCGTTTCCGACCGAGCTCGATGACGCGCAGGGGGTGCACCTGCGAGAAGCCGGTGCAGAATTCGGTTCGGTGACCGGGCGCCCACGACGTACCGGCTGGCTCGACCTGCCCGCGCTGCGCTACGCCGCACGCGTGAACGGTCTCGACGCGTTGGCGATCACCAAGCTCGACGTGCTCACCGGTCTCGATCGCATTCGAAATCTGCGTGGCGTACGAAACCGCATCCGGTCGCACCGACGATTTTCCCATCGACGACCTGGACTCCGCCAAGCCGGTCTACGAAGAGCTCGATGGGTGGAAGGAAACCCTGGGAGAGGTCCGGACGCTCGACGACCTGCCGAAAGCGGCTCGGCAGTATGTGCGCTACCTGGAGGCCGGCGCGGGAGCTCCCGTATATCTCGTGAGCGTCGGAGCCCGACGCCGGGAGACGATCGTGCTTCACAATCCTTTCGTCGGCCGCGCAGACGCTCCCTGAAATCTCCCGCTGGCCTTCCCCTCGGGCCAGGGTACGCTGTGCGGGTCGGATGTCCCTCGCCGCCCTCGTTCTTCTCGCTCAGGTTGCCGCGCAGGGCCCCGATGCGCAGACCCGGGCCGAGCTCATGGCGGCGGCCGCCGCCAGCCCACGCCCGGCCATCTGCGCGGAGCGCCCGACTCGGGGCAAGGCGGGACGCACGCTGTGGGATCGAGCCCGCCGGCCCGCCGAGGCGAGGTTTTGCGATGCTTTGGCTCGGGGGTACTCCCTTTTGTCGCGCTCGCCCAGCCGGGCACTCGTCGAGGCCGAGCGCGCCGACAAGATCTTGCCCAAGCGCGCTGAACCGGCGCTCCTCGGCGCTCGCGCATTGATGCAGCTCGGGCGCGCGAAGGACGCGTGGACTCGGTTCGAGACCGTCCGGTCGCTGTCGCGCCGCGGTGTGGAAGAGCCGGCCGCCCTGCACGATCTGGCTCGAGCGGCCCACGCCAGCGGACATGCGGCCGAGGCTCTCGCGCTCTATCGGAAGCTCGTTCCTCGGGCGAGCCTGCTGTCCAAAGGAACCGAGCGCCAAAAGGTCTATCTCGAGGCAGCACTCCTCGTCATGGCGGAAGGTCCCGACCACTTGAATGAAGCGACCGGCTACCTGGTCGAAGCGCGACGCTTTCGCGGGGCTCCCGGGCTTGCCGACGTGGTGACCGGAGCGCTCGCCCTCGGCCTCGATCGCCAAGGACGGAGCGAGGAGGCGCGGGGCGTGGCTGCAGAAGCCGGAGGACCGGGCGCGGCTCAGCGCTGGATCGAAGGAACCCAAGGTGTGGGGCTCACGGCGCCGACGGGAGAGCTCCACGCCATCGCAGCAATCCTCGCGGAGCGCGACGACGGAGAGCTCGCCCGAACCGAGTGGCGCGCCTTTCTCGATAGCCCCGCGGGCAAGACCGGGAAGTGGGCGGAGCACGCAAAGAAGCGGCTCGCGAGCGTGTCCGGCGGCCGGCGTCGAGGTCGGTGATGAGGCGGTGGGGAGCTCTTGCCGCGCTGCCCGTCTTATTGGCGGCGGCCTCTGCGGCGGCACAGCCTTCGATTTGGGATGCGGCACGGGATCCGAAGACCGTGGTCGAATACCAGACGTTGGTCGCCGTGGAGCGAATGATGTCTCGCACGGCGGACGACGACTTCGATCCAATCATGGCCCGCGATTTCAACCGCGGCGCCATCGCGATGATGGAGATGACTGGCGGAGAAAAGCTTTCGGATCCCCGCCTCGGTTTCATCCTCGGGGACTTGCTCTCCGATTCCAGCGTGGGTCGTGACGACGCGGCCGGGCGCATGCTCGAACAAGCTCTTCGGCGTGCGCCGGACTCGCCCCTCGCTGGTCGCGGTTGGTTCAACCTGGCGATCGTATCGGCGAGGAAGAGCAATCCGAAGCGCGAGCGCGAGGCCTACACCCAGGCACTGCAGCTGGTGTGGGACCCTGGGTTTCGAGCCAACATCTACATGAATCGCGGGGAATCGAGCATGGTGCTCGGCGATCTCGACGCTGCCGTCATCGACTACCGGCGTGCCATCCGACTCGCGCCCGGCCCGGAGCTCGCCGCGTTGGCGTACTACGGGCTCGGCATCACTCTGGAACGAAGTGGTGATTTGCCCGCCGCTCTCGACGCGATGCGCACTGCGCGCACGACCTTCGCGCCGGCGATCGACATGCCGAGCGTGTTCTTCGTCCCCGCGTACGACATCTATTACTACAAGGCGCTCTCCGAAATGAGCGCCGCGCGCGACGGGAAGAACCAGCGTGAGGTCGCGCTCCACCTGTTTTTGGCTGCCGATCACTGGGAAAAGTATCTCGAGGAAGCAGAGCCCGACAAACACCGCTGGGCGGCGAACGCGAAGCTCAACCTCTCGAACGTCGAAAAGCGGCTGCGGCCACTGCTTCCCGAAGTGAAGAAGGTGCTGCGCGAAAAGAAGCTCCTGCCGGAGCCATGATCACGCCGCGCGGGGCAACGGGGGCTCTTCCGGCTCCGAGAGCGCGCGACTCAGGCCTTCGAGATCATCCACCCGCTCGAGCACGGGACGTAGGCCTGGCTCGGTCTCGTTTTCACCAAATGCGCCGCTCGCGGCCAGCGCGCGTGCCTTCGGTCCGTCGAGCACCAAAAAGACGCTGAACAGGCCAGCGCCCGCGGGAGCGTCGATGACGTCGACGATCTTGCTTCTGTCGAGCTGGAGCTCTTCGCTTCCGCGCTGGATCAGAACCCGACGATTCGTCACGAAGTAACGGGTTTGACGTGCCAGTTGCCCCAGGCGAATCGTGGCTGTGTAAAACAGCACTCCGGCGATCGCCAAGACCGTGAGCATCGCCAACGCCATTCCGCTGACCAGCGCCTCGAATGCCAGTGAGCGAGCCCCAAGGCCGGCGGCCAGCAGGTGACGGATGGTGGGAACGCTGGCGGTGAGCATGCGGGCGAAAACGCCGAGCAGCAGGAGGGACAGGCCCAGGGTGGCGAGCTCTCGACGGGCGCGGGGAAGATAGGCCCGCCAGGTCACTCGCGGATGAGCGGTCCAGAGCACGCGCTCACCAATTTGCAGACGCTGCGACAAGGGTTTGTCGTCGCGCCCGAGCGCTACGTGCTCGGTGCCCGCGATGATCGCGGCGACGCGAGCGGGAGCCTTGAGACCGTACAGCTTGAGCATCAACCGACGCTTGAGCGCGCCGGTCGGCACGGCGCGCACCAGCTCGATGTCTCCGATCCCCGGACGCTGCCATTGAATGCGAGCGAAGCTGATGCCCGTGCGATCGATGTTGCGCCGGAACGGTCCGCGCTTGACGATCACTTTCGTTTCCGTGACTTCGTAGCGAACTTGAGCGAGCCAAATTCGAGGTCCGTGGAGTAGTGCCAGTCCGAGACTCGCTGTCCAGAGGCCGAACAGCAACATGGCCGCCGGGGAAGTTCCGAGTGCGATTGAGATGACGACGGCGAAGCAAACGCTCACCGCCGCCATCGCGAAGAACACGGCTGCGAACGCGCGGAGGAATGGGGGGGTCGAGACCACCTCTGGACGGCCCGTCCAGATGACCTCTTCACCGAACCTCGAATCGCGCACAGGCACCTTCTCGTAAACGTCTAGAACTACGTTGAGTTTGGGGTCGCGGTTCCCGTCCGTCGAGCCAAGAGGGGTTTTTCCGCCTCGGCTGCACGGCCCCAGCGGTCAACCCGCGGGCGCGACGAACACGATTTCGATGCGGTCGTTCTTGCCGCTCGAGCCAGAACGGGCGGGATCGACGATGGGCTGCGCGCTTCCAACGGTGGCCACTTCGGCCTTGGGAGCGCCCGCTCGGTGGAGCGCGTCCGCGACGCCTTGCCCCTGGCGCTTTTCGGCTTCACCGGTGCGACCACTGCTCGAATGCACAACGACGAGCACGGGAAAGTCGGGGTGTGCCTTGGCGACCCGACCCAGCATTTCGATGGCCTTGGCTGCGTCGGTTTTCAGCTTTCCGTCACCGCTGAACAGGCCGCGTAGCGTGACGACGACACCGCGGTCGTCCCGAAACGGATGAAGCTCGCCGCTCTGCGCGAGATCCGCGAGCAACGCATCGGCGACGCTCGCTGCCACGGTGGCACGCGTCTTTGGGCGACGCACGACGGTCAGGTGTTGGAGACATGCCGAGCGGACCGCGATGGCATCATCGATGGGCGCGTTCTTGGGAGCAGCCGCCAGCGTCTTTTCCAGATCCGTGACCTTGTCCAAATCGGCGACGAGCCCGTCGTGCTTCGGATCGAGCAAACGAGTAGCCATGCACAAGAGGCGCGCCTGGGAGGTGAGGGAGCGAGCGGATGAAAGGCGAGCCTTTTCCCGCTCTGGCGAAGCGGGAGTGTTGGGCGAGAGCGGGATCGCGTCCCGGGCGACCTTCACCCGGAGCTCAACGGCGTCGGCTTCCGCCCCGACCCGCTTCTGCTTCTCGTCGAGATCGGCCAGCGCCGTTCGTGCTTTCGACAGCTCGGTACGCGCCTTTTTGAGCTCCGATTCCGCTCGCGCCAGTCGCGCCAGAACGAACGCGTGGGAGTAGGCGGCCAGGGCGTGCTCGCTCACGATTTCCGCGCTCGCCGAGTCGCCGTCTTGATACGCGCGCTCGGCCTTTTGCTTGAGAAGCTCCGCCTGGGCGTGGGCCTGAGGGGCGAGCCGAGCGGCTTCCTCGGCCTGGGCACCCTGGCTCACGGCGTCCACGTCGTTCATCACGCGCGGGCGTGGCGCACTGGCACACGCAACCAAAAGGCAAGCGACGAAGCCGAGTCCGAGGCCCCTCACGGCTTCTTGCCTTCGGCTTTGGGCACGGGTGCCGTTTTCTTCTTGGGCTCGAGCTCGTCCAGATTTGCCTGGGCTCGGCCGCGTCGTGCGATCGTCTCTTCGAGAAGCGCGCGGGCGCGGGTGGTCTTCGTCTCGATGTCAGCGACCTCGTGCTGTACGTCAGAGAGCTTCTTCTCGGCCTCCGCGGCGCGGACCAGATCGACTCCGGCTTCGGCCCACTCCCGTGCCATCGCCTCGAGCTCCGGAGGATGTACTTTGTCGCCCGCGGCTCGAGTCTCGTCGGCGCGGCGCAGCGCGTGCTCGGCTTGACGAATGGGCTCGTTGGCCAGCCGCGCATGCGCCGGGACGGTCCGTAGCTGCTGCAGAGCCGAAGAGGCCCGGGCCCGATCGTCGGATTGGGCGGCGAGCGCCACGCCCGAGGAGACGAGAAACAGGAGCGCGAGCGCGGTCGCGCGGCGGGAGGGCTTCGCCACGGCGGGAACAAGCCACGAGCTTGGGGCGCGGTCAAGGGAGACGAGTCTCGTCGCGGCGCCACAGTCGCGGTATAGGCGCGACGATGCGGCGCCGCGCGAGCTGGGACGAGTACTTCATGGCCATTGCACGGGAGGTAGCGACCCGCTCCACCTGCGAGCGCAAACACGTGGGTGCGGTCATCGTGCGCGACAAGATGATCCTCACCACCGGCTACAACGGTTCGATACGCGGCCTGTCCCACTGTGACGACGAGGGCCACATGATGGAGGATGGGCACTGCGTCCGTACCGTCCACGCCGAGGCGAATGCGATCGTGCAGGCCGCTCGCAACGGAGTCAGGCTCGAAGGGGGTGGCATCTACGTGACGGCGTCGCCCTGCTTTGGATGCTTCAAGATGATCGCCAACTCGGGGCTCACGCGGATCGTGTTCGGAGAGTTCTATCGCGACGAGCGCATCTTCACGTTGAGCGAACAGCTCGGGATCCAGCTCTTGCACCTCGAGCTTTCCGAGGCCCTTCCGTGACACTTCGCGTGGCGGTGATTGCGGGAGGACCGTCGACGGAAGCTGCTGTCAGTCGTGCCTCGGCGGCCGCGGTTGCGGAGGCGCTTTTGTCACTGGGACATCAGGTACAGACGCTGGAGCTTTCCCCCGAGCTTCCGTCCGTTCTGGGCCGCGGTGGGCACGACGTCGTCTTTCCGGTGACCCACGGGCCGCTCGGCGAGGACGGTTGCCTGCAGGGGCTGCTCGAGGTGCTCGACCTGCCGTACGTCGGTTCGGGCGTCTTGGCGAGCGCCCTGGCCGCGAGCAAACCCCATGGCAAGGAGCTCTTTCGAGCTGCCGGTCTTCCCGTCGCGCCCGATGCGCTGGTGGCCCGCGGTGACGTGCTGGATCGAGCCGTCCGCCGTCTCCGGGAAACGCTGGGCAAAGCGTTGGTCGTGAAGCCCGCGTCGGGAGGCTCGGCCATCGCAACCACTCGCATTTCGGAGACGGCGGCCGACCACGAGCTATCGAGTGCGCTCGAGCGGGCGCTCGAAGTCGACGAGTTCGCGCTCGTCGAGCGTTTCATGAGTGGCGAAGAGGTGACCTGCGGTGTGCTGGAAGACGACTCGGGTCCCGTGGCGCTCCCGCCAACGCTGGTGCTCTCGAAGGCGTCGGACTGGTACGATTTCCAGTCGCGGTATGCGGCCGGAGGCAGCGAACATCGCTGCCCAGCACCGCTGTCCGAAGCCGTGACGAAGCGAATTTCCGCCGTTGCGGTCGAGGCCTTTCGGGCCCTCGGCTGTCGTGACCTCGCACGGGCCGACTTCGTCGTCGCGTCGAGCGATGACCCGGGTGGGGTCACGCTGCTGGAGCTCAACACGCTTCCCGGCATGACGAAGACCAGCTTGTTTCCAGAGGCCGCGGGGGTGGCTGGGATCGCGTTTCCGGCGCTATGCCAAGAGCTGGCCGAACGCGCTCTGGCCCGGCCGCGTCGCGAGCGCCCTGCCGAGCTTCCGATGCCGTGAGCTCATTCCTCGGCTTGGCGCAGTCGCTGGGCGCGCTCGCGCAGGCGCCCGAGGAGCTCGTCGCGATTCGGTGGCGGCTCGACGGGACCGGGGCGCTCGCCGGGAGCGCGAGCTGCTTTTGGTGGCGATGCTTCGACGGGGGGCGCCTGGGGCTCGGGCTCGACGTTCATCACGATCGAGTCGGGCTCGACCTCTGGGTGATTCGGTGCCGACGGAGTGGGCTCCGCCGCGGGCGTCGCCTCCTCTAGGACCAGCGTTTGGGTCGGGGAGGGACGTCGCGAACGGCGTGACTTCTTCCTCTCGGACAGCACCCGGTCAATCAAGCCCTTGGTCGATGCACCGAAGCGGCGGAACCGAATGCGCACTCCGCCCGGCTTGTCGTCGGTTTCGGGGACCTGTCGGGTCACTTTCGCTTCGCCCCGCATGATGCGCGAACCGTCGGCGAGAACGAGCTCGAAGCGAATGATGGTGTCCTTGGCGATGTCCTGATCCACCAGGACCATGCTTTTCTCGTCGAGGATGGTCCAGGACTCGGCGGCCAGGAACTCTTCCTGGGTCGAGTAAGGGCGAACGATCCGCAGGGCGACGGGTTCGGACACGCCCCGTCATTTTTACAGGTCGCGAGCGACGTACGCAATCTTGTGGGTGAACACTCGCGCTTTACACCTGCACGCGTCCAAAAGATGCTGAGCCCATGTCCAGCCGGCGGCGAGTCCTGGTGATTGGAGGAGGTGGGCGCGAGCACGCACTCGCCGAGGCGCTTCTCGAGTCCGAGAGCGTCGAAAGCGTGGTGGTCTCTCCGGGAAATGCGGGGACGTCCCGGCGCTCGGCTCGCCATTCCGACAAGTCGCTTTCGAGCGTGGTGGGCTCGCCGCTCGAAGTAGCTCGTGCCCAAAAGCCTGACCTCGTCGTCATCGGACCCGAAGCGCCGCTGTCCGAGGGCCTCGCGGACGATCTCGGTCGGGAGGGTTGGCTCGTGTACGGGCCGAGCCAAGCGGCTTCTCGGCTGGAGGGGTCGAAGGCCTTCATGAAATCATTTGCCGAACGACACGGCATTCGAACGGCGCGCCACATGACCGTTGTCGACGTGGCGGCGGCGGAGCGCGTCGTCGCCTCGTTCGCAGTGCCGCCCGTCGTGAAGGCGGATGGCCTGTGCGGGGGGAAAGGGGTCGTGGTGGCCGAGTCCCACGAGGAGGCCGTGAGCGCGGCGCGCGAGATGTTGTCCGGTGCTCGCTTCGGCGAGGCGGGACGTTCCGTCGTGATCGAAGAGCGGCTCATCGGAGTCGAGGCCAGTGTGCACGCCATCTCCGACGGCGAGCGCTCGTTGGTGTTACCGATCGCCCGCGATCACAAGCGTATCGGCGAGGGCGATACCGGTCCGAATACGGGCGGCATGGGCACCTACGCTCCTGCGCCTTTGCCGGGCGACGGGCTCTTCGAGCGGATCGTTGCGGAGATCATCCAGCCGTCGGTGAAGGGAATGGCGGCGGACGGGGTGCCCTTTCGCGGGACGCTCTTTGCAGGGCTCATGCTCGGTGCGGACGGAGTCCCGGTGCTCCTCGAGATCAACGTTCGCTTCGGCGATCCGGAGACACAGGTCCTGATGAACGTAGTCGATGGGGATTTCGCCGAGCTTCTTGCCTCCGCGGCTCAGGGTCGACTCAATCCAGAGGCAGTGAAACTGAGTGGAGACCACGCGGTCTGCGTTGTTTTGGCAGCGGCGGGTTATCCGAACACGCCCAAGACCGGCGACGTCATCGAGGGCCTCGATGCAGCCGAGAAGATCGACGGCGCTCGGGTGTATCACGCTGGTACCAAGCTCGACGGCCAGCGGGTCGTCGTCAGTGGCGGACGAGTCCTGGGAGTGACCGCGCGGGCCGGCTCTCTCGGACAAGCCCGAGCTGTCGCCTATCGCGCCGCCGATTGCGTGAAGTTTTCCGGAATGCAGCTCCGGCGCGACATCGCGGGGACCGAGTGAAAGGCGAGATCGATCGCGCGCTCGAAGCACTCGGCCGAGGAGCGATCGTTGCTGCGCCTACCGAATCGTTCTTCGGGCTCTTGACGGACGCCGGGCGGATCGACAGCGTCGACGCGCTCGTGCGGCTGAAAACCCGAGCGGACAAGGGCGCTCCCGTGCTCCTGCCTTCGCGAGACGCCTGGAAGAAGGTGGTGCTGGAAATTCCGCCGGTCGCGTCGCATCTCGCGGATCGGTTTTGGCCCGGGCCCTTCAGTATCGCGCTCGAGGCGACCGGGGCCATCGATCCCCGCCTGATCCTCGACGCAACGGTGGCCGTGCGCTTGCCGGGCGCGTGCTTGGCGGCTGCGATCGTGGAGCGTTACGACAGGCCGGTCACCGCCACGAGCGCAAATCCCACGGGAGAGCCCCCAGCGACACGTGCCACGGAAGTGAAGACGAGCTTCGCGGCCGCGATTGCAGCTGGCGAGCTGGTCGTCGTCGGGGAGACCGCGCCCGGCGGCCTGCCTTCGACCATCGTGATCGTTCGCAACGGCTTGGTGGAGATCGTGAGGGAAGGGGCCGTTCCCGCGGAGAAGATCCTCGCGACGCTCGATTGACGCGCCGCACTAAGCGGGAGGATTGGGAGCCGTGCCAGGAGTCCGAGTACGATGATCGCGAAGTGGCCGATGTCGCTCCTCTCGATCCGCTGCGCTACGATCCCCGTCTCTTTCCGGACGTCATCGCTCCTCCGTACGATGTGATCGATCCGGCGCTTCGGAAGGAGCTCGGCGCACGGCATCCGAACAACGTCGTGCACCTGGATTTGCCCGAAGGAGAGGGCGACCAGCGCTACGAAAATGCGCGCGTGCTTTTCGCGCGCTGGCAGGAGACCGGCGTCCTCGTTCGGGATGGAGCTCCCGCGTTCTGGCGCTACGCTCAGACTTTCGAACCACCCGGAGGCGGTGCGCGGGTGACGCGGAAGGGATTTTTCGCTCTGGTTCGTGCCACACCCTATTCGGAGGGCTCCGTGCTTCCCCACGAGCGCACTCTCACCGGACCCAAGGTGGATCGCGAAAAGCTCGCCCTCGCCACCCGCGCCACGCTTTCGCCGCAGTTTCTCCTGTACTCGGATCCGGTTCGGGCCCTCGACGCGCCCCTCGACTCCGGACAGCCGTTCGCCGACTTCGAAAGCGACGACGGGATCCGGCACGAGATCTGGCGCGTGACGGATCGACGAGCCATCGAAGCAGTTCGCTCGACTCTTCGGGATGCGCGGCTCTTGATCGCCGACGGCCATCATCGCTACGAAACGAGCGTGGCGCTCGCGGCGCGGCTCGACTCCGAAGCGCCTGCGGGCTGCGAGCGGGGCTCGCACCGGTTCACGCCGGTGCTGCTTTCCAACGGTGACGATCCGAACCTGCTGGTTTTTCCGACGCACCGGCTCGTGCATTCTTTGCCGAACGTGGACTTCGACTCGTTCATCGCTCGGGTTTCGGACCTCTACGAAGCCAAGCCTGCCGGCCTCGAAGACCTCCGGGACGCTCCGGATCGCGCTCTTTTGGCGCTGGCTCCCGGGGGACGCTCGGTGCTGCTAGTGGTCCGCGAGGGTGTGGACCTGGCGAGTCACCCAGTGCTTTCGAAACGTCCGCCCATCGTGCGCGAGACCGCGATCGCGCTGCTGCACGACGGGATACTGGAGAGTGTGCTCGGCATTTCACCGGCGGCGCAGGCCGCGAAGACGAACATCACCTACGTGCAAGACGTGCGCGACGGGATCGGCGCGCTCGAACGCGGTGACGGACAGCTGTTTTTCATCTGCAAGCCGACACCGGTCGCCGTGATCCGCCGGGTCGCGGAGGCGGGGCTCGTGATGCCACAGAAGTCGACCTTCTTTCATCCCAAGGTGCCGACGGGGCTTCTGTTTCACACGCTCGATCCGGCGCGCTCCGTCGATTGAGCCGTCCTTGACGCGACGCAGCACTGGAGGTAGTCACCCAGCGCGCGGCCCTCCGCTTTGATGCGTCGCGTGGAGTCACGAAAATGCGAGCCATCAACTTCAATGCGGGCCCGGCGGCGCTCTCTCTTCCTGCTCTCGAGCGCGCCCAGCGCGAGCTCTTGGACGTCGAGGGGACGGGCATGAGCATCATGGAGCACAGCCATCGTGGCAAAACCTACGAAGCCGTGCACAAGCAGGCCATCGCCCTGACGCGCGAGCTCTTGTCCGTTCCGGACGACTACCACGTGCTGTTGATGCAAGGCGGGGCGAGCGCTCAGTTTGCGATGCTCCCGATGAACTTGCTCGTCGCGGGCAAGACTGCGGACTACGTGCTCACGGGTTCCTGGTCGCAGAAAGCGTTCAAGGAAGCCAAGACCGTCGGGCGAAGCTCGGGTTGCCGCCACGACCGAGCAGGACAAGAAGTTTTCCCGCGTTCCGAAAGCGGAGGAGATCAAGCTCGACCCGAACGCGGCCTACCTCCACATCACGAGCGAACAACACCATCTTCGGCACGCAGTGGCACACGCTTCCCGAAACCTCGGCACGTCCCGCTCGTCGCCGACATGTCGAGCGACATCATGTGGCGCCCGTTCGACGTGAAGAAATTCGGCGTGATCTACGCCGGCGCGCAGAAGAACCTCGGTCCGAGCGGCGTCGTGCTGGTGATCGCACGAAAGGATCTGGTCGAGGGTGGTCGCAAGGACATCCCCGCCATCTTCCAGTACCGAACTCACGCCGAGAACGACTCGCTCTACAACACGCCGCCCACGTTCGGCATCTACATCCTCAGAAACGTTCTCGAAGAAGTGAAGCGTGGCGGCGGCCTCGGCCGCGATGGAACAGCACAATCGCGAAAAGGGCGGAGCGCTCTACGCCGCGATCGACGCACGGCCGGATTTCTATCGCTGTCCGGTGGAAAAGGAGAGCCGTTCGCTCATGAACGTCGTGTTCACTCTGCCGAACGCGGAGCTCGAAGCGGAGTTTCTCGCAGGCGCACAGAAGCGCAACATGGTCGGGCTCAAGGGCCATCGTTCCGTGGGCGGTATCCGCGTCAGCATCTACAACGCTGCCCGCTCGAGTGGGTCCATGCTCTCACCGATTACATGAACGAGTTCCAGAAGGGACGCTGAGGGTACGCCAATGCACAAAGTCCTGGTTTCCGACAATCTGAGCAAGCAAGGCCTCGAGATCCTGCAAAAGGCCGAGGGCATCGAAGTCGATTACAAGCCGGGCTTGTCCGAAGCGGAGCTCGCCGACGCGATCGGCGCCTACGACGGGCTGGTCGTTCGCAGCGGTTCCAAGGTCACGGCCAAGGTCATCGAGCGCGCAGAAAAGCTGAAGGTGATCGGCCGCGCGGGCATCGGCGTCGACAACGTGGACGTCCCCGCCTCGACAGCGCGTGGGATCCTCGTGATGAACACGCCGACCGGCAACGCGGTCACGACCGCAGAGCATGCGATCGCACTCTTGTTCGCGGTGTCGCGCAAGATCGCCCAGGCGGACGCCTTCATGAAGCAAGGCAAGTGGGAGAAGAAAGCGCTTCAGGGCCGGGAAATCAGCGAAAAGACGCTGGGACTCATCGGCGTGGGGAAGATCGGTCGCATCGTGGCGGATCGCGCACGCGGACTGCACATGAAGGTCATCGCGTTCGATCCCGTCCTCGACCAGGAAAAGGCCGCCGCGCTCGGCGTCGAGCTCGTGACTCTGGACGAGCTCTTCGAGCGCTCCGACGTGATCAGCATTCACACGCCGCTCACCCCCGATACGAAGAACATCGTGAACGACGCTGCGATCGCGAAGATGAAGAAGGGCGTCATCCTGATCAACGCGGCCCGTGGTGGGGTCTACGACGAGGCCAGCCTCGTGCGCGGCCTCGAAAGCGGCCAGATTGGCGGCGTTGGCATCGACGTGTATGTCGAGGAACCGCCCGGGGCGATCGCCCTGGTGCAGCACCCGAACGTGGTTGCAACTCCTCACATTGGAGCTTCGACGAACGAGGCCCAGCTTCGCGTCGCCAGCGAGATCGCGGAGCAAGTGGTCGACTTCCTGTCGAATGGCGTGGTGAAGAACGCCGTCAACCAACCGCGGAAGTAGTCAGAACCGCGGCGGGGCAAAGCCCGAAGCGACTTCCGAGCCGCGTGCGTTTTTGACGCGCGTGCTCCCTGCACCGAGGAACGGCAGCGCTGTCAGGACGGCGGCCCCGCCGATGGCGAGCGTCACGATGCCGGCTGTCTGGAGTCCCTTTTTGTCCTCCACCTTTCCGTAGCCGTAGAGCCCCATTCCGGTGAGGGCTACGGGAATGCCGCTGGCGAGCGCGATGATTCCGATCGTGCGCGAGCTTGCCTTGCCCCCGTCGACTTTGAAGCTCGCCGTCCCGCTACCGGGCTCGATTCGAAACGCGTTGGAAGTCGTCATTCCGGGGGCGGTGACCCGAGCTTCCATGGTGTCGACGTTGAGCTCGCGATCACAGGGCGCCGCGCAAGCCGCGATCCAACCGGTCTCATCGATGGTGCTGCGAAGCTCGAGTTGGGCGTTCGGATAAGTGGCGAACAGGTGAACGTACGCGGTCGTCTTGGGCGGGTGCGGGACTGCGGGTGTCACCGCCGTCGGCGGAGGGGCCGCGGGAGCGGGTGGCGCGGTGGGCGGAGCCGTAGGAGGCGGAGCGGTAGGAGGGGGAGCCGTAGGAGGCGGAGCCGTAGCAGGCGGAGCCACAGTGGGAGGCGGCGGCGCTGTGGGCGCAGGCGGCGTGGCCGGTGGGGGAGGCGTGGTGGGGGCTGGCGGGCTCGATGCCGGCGGCGGTGGAGCGGGCGGAGCCGTCGGAGCTCGAGCGCTGGCGCCGGGCGGTGCACCCGCCGCCACTCCCGCAATCAGCACGGCGCTGGCGAAACACGTCGTCAAAAGGACACTTCGGCTCACGGCCCGATGAAGCGCACGACTTGGCTCGCGTCGCAAGTCCTTGACGAGGGCTCGGCGCGGACGCTAGCGAGAGGGCCGCGTGGAACCGATCGTCGATCTCGCGCCCGGGGCTGGTGAAGACAGCCTCGCGGTGCTTTTTGCTACCCTGGTTCGAGAGAATCTCGGGGACGAGGCGCGCCGTCGGGACTTTGCCCGACTTCGAGCGTCGATCGGGGTGGTCGCGGATGATGCCGGGACCGCCCTCACACTGCGCTTCGATTTTGGCAAGCTCACGATTCACGAGGGACTGGTCGGCGTCCCCACCATCACGATTCGCGGTCAGGCGGCTGACATCGAGAAGCTCGCCGAGCTACCGAACCAGATCGATCTGGCCACTCTGACCGATCGCGACTCGTTTCGCGCTCTCTGGAAGGTGAGTGCGGCGCTCCGCGCCCGCCGTTTGAAAATCTACGGGCTCGTCTCCCATCCCCGGTTGGTTCTCCGTTTGCTCCGTGTGCTATCCCGGCGCAGGTGAAAACGCGCCGAATTTGCGCGGACTTTTGACGCCAGGCCGGCGCACCGCTAGCCTGAAAGAAAGGCGGTTTTTGACTATCGTGGGCCGCTATCGTCTCCGGTTCCTCCTGCAGGAGATAGATCTGCCGCAGGGCGAGACCCTGATCGGGCGTAGCGCGTCGTGCCACGTGACGATCGAAGATCCGCTCGTTTCTCGCCAGCACGCGCGCATCACCATCGAGGGATCCCGCGCGACCGCGGAGGATCTCGGCTCGCGCAACGGCCTCCAGGTGAACGGCCGGCCCATCAAGGGCATCGTGGATCTGGCAGATGGCGACCGGCTGAGGATCGGGACCCAGGAGCTCGTGTTTTGCGCGGTCAAGATGCCGTCGCGAAGCAGCGCCGGAACGCGACCCACTGGCTTCATGTGCCACTGCGCCGCCTGCGGTCTGCCGTACCCCGCGGAAGCCGTTCAGTGCCCCAGCTGCGGTTCTCACGAACGGATGGACGAGGACACGGTGAGCGGCATCGTGGCCGAACCGTCGGACAAGAACTGGACGCTCCAGCTTTTGGTGGATGTTCTGCATCACGCCGCGTCCCTCCACCGCTGGGACGACGTGGATCGAATGCTCCGGCGTTCCCAGGCGAACATCGCCGAGCGGGTCGCCAGCGGCCAGGACGTCGAGCGGGAGCACCTCGATCGCCTCGCGGAAGCTGCGGCGCGCCTGGCCGAGGCGCGTCGATCCGCGGAATGGGGCAATTGGCTCCTGGAGGTGTATGCGACCCTGGGCATGGTGCCGCACCCCAGCATTACGGACCGTCTCTCGACGCTGCCGCCGGCGGAGCGAGCCTCTCTCGCACCCGCCGCGCATCGTGTGGTAGAGAGCGTGAACGCGCGCGGCGGCCCGAGCGACGAGGATCTCGAAGGGTTCACCGGCGTGGAATCGCTGACCGTACCTGGGACCCACGACGCTTGACCCGCTAGAGAGCGCGGCCACCACACCACTCACGCAGGATGAGCTATCGGCTCCGTTATCGGCAGCACGACCTCGATCTCCCCGAGGGGCGTTTCATCATCGGCAGGAGCGCGTCCTGTCAGCTCTCCCTCGACGACCCAATGGTGTCGCGGCAGCACGCGGTTCTGACCGTCCGCGGTGAGACGATCACGGTGCAGGACCTTGGCAGCCGCAATGGTGTGCTGGTCAACGGTGTGCAGATCCAAGGCGCGCACGAGGTGGTGCTGGGCGACACGGTGAAGATCGGCGCCCAAGAGATGTCGCTGGTTCCCGGCGGTCCGCTGGCACCCCGAGAGATCACTCATCGGGGTGCTCCGACCGCCCGGCTTCCGTCGCTGTCGGTTCTCGCGGGCCTGGTCGAAAAGGCGTTGGCGCTCAAGCACGGCGAGGATGCCGAACGAGTGTTCGGAGCCCTCCTGCGTGACGTGACCGAGCGCGTCGAAGCCGGGATCGATCCGGGGCCCGACGTGATCGACAAGTGCGCCGAGCTCGCGGTGAAACTCTCGGCGCTCACGACGAACGGTGTTTGGATCGACGGAGCCATTCGACTGTTCACCCGGGTGGCACGTCCGCTCCCGGTGGCCGTGATCGACGAGCTCCACGACGTGCTTCGGCGGGTGAGTGCGATCGATATGCAAGCGTTTCGCGCCTACGCTGCGGATCTCCGGGCGCGCGCCGACCGAATGGGGCCAGCGGAGCGTTTCCTCGTTGGGCGAATCGAGGGTTTGGCGCGCATGGCAGCGTTTCGTTAGAAGGTCCGCGTTCTCGCGGATATGCGTGATATGCTGAAAGACGCGTGAGCGACGCAAAGCGGACCGACCCCAGCATTCTCGAACCCCGGGTAGCCGAGCGCGCAGTTCACTTCTCCGTGGTGTATCGCGGTCACCGATTCGAGCTCCCCATCGGCACGACCGTGGTTGGCCGAGGATCGGGCTGCCAGCTCGTGCTGGAGGACGCGCTGGTCTCGCGCAAGCACGCCCGGATCGAGGTCCGTAGCGACTCGGCGGTTCTCCACGATCTCGGCAGTGTGAACGGTGTGTTCGTGAACGGGGACCGAATGGGGGAGACCCACGAGCTGATCGATGGCGATCGCGTCGTGATTGGCCAGCAGGAGCTCCTGGTGTTCGCCAACAATCGCCCCACTACGGTGGACACCACCTCGCGTCTGACGGCGGACACGCTCGTGGGCTTCGACGTGACCTCGATGACCCAGCCGCCGCGCGAAGAAGAATCGACGCATCAAGGCGACGCACTCGAGCTTCTGGGTGGCGTGGTGGACAAGGTGCTCGCCCTCGGACGAGGCGACGAAGCCGAGCGCATCATCGGCACCTACCTCAAGAATTTCCTCAACCTGGCGCAAAAGTCCCAAGGGATCTCCCCCGAGCTCGCCGATCGGGCGGCGAGCTACGCAGTGAAGATCGCGGGCGCAACCCGCAAAGGTGAATGGGTCAACTACGCCTTCGAGCTCTTCACTGCCCAAGAGCGTCCGCTGCCGGCCGCGGTCGTCGACCAGCTCTACACGGTGCTGCGCAACGTTCGCGGAGTCGATCTCCAGAGCTTGCGGACCTACGTCGCCGTGTTGCGAGAAATTGCGCCGCGCCTCGGACCCGCGGATCGCTTCATCGCCCAGCGAATCGAAGGGCTCGAGCGCCTGGCCTCAGCGGGGTAGGCGCCGGCGCTTCGCTTTTTTCGCTCGCTCCGCCCGTGCCCCGAGGGAATGGGCCGCAGCGGTTGCGATCGTTTCCCGCAGGGCCGTGTCGTCGATGAGCTCGAGACGCTGAGCGAGATCTTCGGGCAGCGGAGCTCGGGGCGCGAGCCGCTCGACGGGGGCCTTGGGGGTCGGAACGCGTCCCGCTGCGACACCGGAGCGAAAGCGAATCACGGTCACTGCGAAACCACGGGAGCGCAGGCGGGCAATCACTTCGTCGCTGAGGAGTGACAGCTCTTGCGCCCATACGGGTGACTCGACTCCCACCGACAGCACGCCGTCCTGGATCTTGCCCGGCACCGTGCGACGCGCCACGCGGTCGCCGACGATCTCTCGCCAGGTGACCCAGTCGATGCTCACCCCGGCCAGGCGCGCGGTGGTGGTCTTCGATCCAGCCAGAAGAGATCCGACCAGAGTGAGGGTGGGTTTTTTCTTGGGCCGATCGGGGGTCCAGGCCCGGGGCGCTCGGCGTGCTTTCGGCGGCTTCGGCACCGAGCGATACTAGACCTTCGCCCATGCTGACGCCACGCGAGGATCCGTTTCCGTTCGAAGCCGTGCGCGATCTCCTGGGCATCTTGCGCGCGATGTACGGCGCGGCGAAGGTCCGCGGCGCCGGGGAGCGACAGCTACGCGCCCTGATGCGTGTGGGCACCGAGCTTCGGCGAGCCGTGGATCTCGCCCTCGAGCACGAGCCAAAGACCATGGGGCATGCCGCAGCGTGGGAACGAGCCGAACGGGCGACTCACGCTCTCGGCGATCTCGTCGATTGTACGACTCCGCTGGAGCCCACGCTGGACGCCGCGGTGCGACGAATCCGTCCCCAGCCGTCCACGGCGAGCGAACGAGGCCGTCAGCGGCTGGCTCGCATCAAGCGCGGCTGACGAGCCGCCACTTTTCGAAAGCAACCGACGAGGTGATCGTCGACCACGCCGACTGCCTGCAAGAAAGCGTAGACAATCGTGGGTCCGACGAAGCGAAAGCCCCGCCGTTTGAGATCTTTGCTGATGGCGATGGCGAGTGGCGTCTGGGCGGGTAAGTCGGAGGGGCGGCGGAAACGGTTTCGGATGGGCCTACCGTCGACGAAGCCCCACAAGTAGCGATCGAAGCTGCCGTGCTCCTGCTGGATTTGCAGAAACGCGTTCGCGTTGTCGATGCTCGCTGCGATCTTCGCCCGATTTCGCACGATGCCGGCGTCGGCAAGCAGGCGCTTGCGGTCCTTTGCACCGAAGCGACCGACTTTCTTGGGATCGAATCCCGCGAACGCCTTGCGGTAGGCGTCCCGTTTTTTCAGGATGGTGCTCCAGGACAGGCCCGCCTGCGCCCCTTCGAGGATCAAGAACTCGAACAGCGTGCGATCATCGTGGACGGGCCTCCCCCACTCGCGATCGTGGTAGGCGACCATCAGCGGATCGGTTCCGGCCCACGGGCAGCGCTCTCGAACTGATTCTGCCATCGCGGTATGCTGTTCGAGATCCCCAGCTGGTTCAAGCGAGCTGGATCTCTCGCTCACCGAGCTTTAAGCTCGAGCGTGTGATGCGACGCTTACTTTTTGCCGTGTGCTTGGCCGCGCTACTTCCTGGTTGCGGAGGCGACGACGGAGCTCCCGGCTCTACCGCCGATGGCAAGACGCGGTTCGTTCTCGATCTCTCCGCTGCCCTCGACGACCCGGCCCATTTCTACGACGCGCCCTATCCATTCGATCTGCGGCTGGATCCCGATCAGCACCCGATGGTCGCAGGCTTTCCGAATCCAAATCAGATCAGCGTGCTCGACGGCCTCATCGACAACGCCCAGCAAGCGACGGGCTTTCCCATGATTCCGGTGGTGTGGATGCGCTTCACCGGCCCCCTCGCACCTCGATCCGTGGACGATCTGATCGCCGCCGACGTGACTTCTCCCATTTTCCTCATCGATGTGGATCCCGCGTCGAAGGAGCGGGGTCGGACCTTTCCCGTGGTCGCCCAGACTCTGCTCGAGGACCCGTATTCCCCAGCCAACGTACTGGCAATCGCGCCGCGACCGGGTTTCGTGCTTCGACCGCACACGACCTACGCAGTGGTCGTTCGACAGAGCGCCCTGACGGAGTCCGGGGAGGACATCGCCGAAAACCCAGTGCTCGCGCGCCTTTCGCGGCGTGCTCCTCGGGGCGCTCAGGAGTCGGCAGCGGACACGGTGTTCGCCCCGCTGTGGGAAACGCTCGCAAACCCCAGGCAGGACGTTGCGGCCGCCACGGTGTTCACGACCGGCGACGTGGTCAGTGATCAGCTCGCCCTCTCCGACGCCGTGCTCGACAAGTACGATGTCTCGATCACCGATCTGGCTGCCTACGACGATCCCGAGGTGACGGAGGTCTGTATCCTCCAGGCGACCGTCGAGTATCCGCAGTTTCAGACCGGGACGCCGCCCTATCAAACGGGAGGGCGCTTCGAGATGGGAAGCGATGGTGCGCCGGTGGAGCAGCGCACCGAACTCGCACCGGTGAAGATCATCCTACCGAAAACCCCAATGCCCGCTTCCGGCTACCCATTGATCATCAACATCCATGGCTCGGGCGGCTACAGCATCGCGATGGTACGACCGCTGACCGATTTGACCCACATGCCGGGGGAAAGATCGGTCCCGCGTTGGCCTACGGAGCTCGGGGCATCGCGATGGCCGGCAGTGCGATGCCGCTGAACCCCGAGCGGCTCCCCGGTGCGGCCGAAACCGCGTACCTCAACGCGAACAACCTGGCCGCAATGCGTGACACGTTTCGCCAAGGTCAGTTCGAGCTCCGCCTCTTTCTCGAGGCCCTGCTCAAGCTGAAGATCGACACGACGACTCTCGGAGGCTGCACGGGGCCGACCCTTCCCAGCGGAACCACCCAGTTTTTCTTCGATCCGGACAAGGTGCTGGTCACTGGCCAATCGATGGGGGGGATGTACACGAACATGATTTCCGCGATCGAGCCGAAGTTCCGCGCGTCGATCCCAACCGGCGCCGGTGGTCACTGGACGCACTTCATTTTGAACACGCCGCTGCAAAACTTCGGAGGGCTGCTCAAGCTCCTGCTTCAAACGGATTCGACCCTCACGTTCGTCCATCCGGTGCTCGGCATCGGTGCCGCCGCCCTCGAGCCCGCCGATCCCATCGTGTACATCCCGCGCATCGCACGCCAGCCGCTGCCGGGTCATCCCGTACGCCCCGTCTACGAGCCCGTCGGCATCCAGGATTCGTACTTCTCGACCGAAACCTACGACGCCATCGCGACGGCGTACGGTCACCGTCAGGCCGGAACCGAAGTCTGGCCCACGATGCAAACGACGCTGGCCCTCGAGGGCCTCGACGGGATCCTCCCGTTCCCCGTCGAAAACAACGTCGAGTCCGATGACGGAACGCCGTATACCGGAGTGGTTCTGCAGTTCGAGCCGGAGTTCCTCCCGAGCGAAGATCTCGAGCCCGACGGTCACGCCATCTACTCCCACCGCAACGACGTGAAGTACCAGTACTCCTGCTTCGCCGAATCGTTTCTGAAGACCGGCACCGCACGCGTCCCGCCGCCGAACAGCGATCCCGCAGCGCCCTGCGAGTAGCGTGCTATTCTCGGTCGATCATGGCCACGACGCTCCCGTATCACATGTTCGACGTGACCCGGAGCGCGGGGGAGGCCAAGCGTCTCGGGAAGATGCAGAACATCTACCATCGCGGACAGAAGCTCGCGTGGGACGGTGAGGGGATGCTCGCGTCGCTGTGCGAAAAGCACGGTGGCCCAAAAATCGCGCCGGAGTGCCGCGCCGCTGCCAGTCGCGTGCTCGGTTCGATCATGTGGGGCGAGCTCGCCGCCTGGAAGATCGCCGCCCAGCTCGCCGACGAGCTCGAGCCGATCGAGGCGCGCATGGCGGCGACCAGTCAGGCCCACGACGAAGCGCGACACTTTTACGTCATGCACGACTACCTCGAGCTCGCAGTCGGTGATTTCCCCCGCAGCGTGCCCCGCTACAACGAAAGCCTCATCGGGGCCGCCCTGGGCGCCGGTAGCATCCCCAAAAAGCTCCTTGGCATGCAGCTCCAGCTCGAGAGCACCGCGCTCACGATCTTTCACGCGCTCCGCGAAGCAAACATCTGCCCGGTTCTGACGGAGCTTCTCGTCTACTACGAAAAGGACGAAGCGCGTCACGTCGGGCTCGGCACTCAGCTCTTGCCGACGTTGATGGCGAAAATGAGCGCCCGGGAGCGCGTCGAGTTCGCTCTCTTCTCGTTCAAGGTCGCGGGCTATTCGATTCGATCGCTCAAAGGCTCGGAAAAAGATCTCCGAACCCTCGGCATCGAGCCCCGGCGTGTGGCCATTCTCGGCAAGTCCAAGCAGACGCTGGTCTTCGACGAGCTCTGGTCCCTCGCGCCTGGTTCGAAGAGCACGGCAGGGGAAATGTTCGGTCGGGTGTTCGACGCGACCGCCGAGCTGATGTGGCCCGCTCCCGGCGCCGACCCATCGCTCAGCGGCAAAGCGAAGAGCGTCCTCGGAACGCTCTGGCGTGGGTTCGAATCCGAGGAAACGTCCCTCGATCCCACCGAAGCCCCGCGCCCGATCTCCAAAGGAGCATGAAATGACAATCGAGCTCTACGACGGACAGAGGTCTTGGAATGCCCGCAAGGTGCGTTTGCTCGCCGCCGAGCTCGGCATCGAGATAACGAGCGTGCGGCTCGATTTTGCCAAGGGCGAGTTTCGTTCCGATGACTACCTGGCGAAAAATCCCAACGGCAAGATCCCGACTCTGAAAGAGGGCGACTTCATCCTCTGGGAGTCCCACGCGATCTTGATCTACCTCGCGGACCAACACCCCGAGCGTGGCCTTCATCCGGTCGATCCCAAACAGCGGGCCGTGGTCGATCAATGGCTCTTCTGGTGGGCGGCGCACGTCGAGCCGGCCCTGAACCTCTTGCTCGTCGAACGTCGTATCAAGCCATTTTTGAAGCAACCCGCGAACGACCCCACCCTCCTCGCTCGCGCGAATTCCGAGCTCGATCGCTTTCTACCGATCCTCGACAAGCAGCTCTCGACCCGCGAGCACGTCGTCGGCCAGCTCAGCATCGTGGACTTCGCAATGGCCGCGCAGCTCGAGCAAGCAGCCATGATCGAGCTCGACATCTCGCAGTACGAGCACATCGGGCGCTGGCTCGAGGGACTTCAGAAAAAGCCCTATTGGAAGGACGCCTGACTTTCAGGCGAGGCGCTACTTCGGGGAAGCGTCCCCGCAATCGCAGAAGAACTGCTTCCCGCAGCGTTCGCCCGTTTCACCGCACGGGATGATGATCGCGCCGCCGTGGCACTCAGGACCGTTCGGCCCGTCTCGACACACCGTGTGGTCCGCGCTGCAATGCCCCGCTTCCGGGCTATACGGTGTGAAGTTCGACGTGCAGGTCGTCTTGCCGGTGGCCGTAGGCGGCGGCTCGGAAGGCTCGTTCGTCGCCTGCGGTACCGCGCTCGGCTGGCTGCTCCCGCTCGGGCTCGGCTGTCGATGCTCGCACGCGCAAAGCAGCGGGATGCAGGCAGCACCCACACACAGCGCGCTCCATCGTTGGTCCAAGATCATGGTGCCGAAGGTGGGACTTGAACCCACACTCCCTTTCGAGAAGCGGATTTCGAGTCGGAGCGCTGTGCACGCAGCGGCATGATCCGCGTGGGAATCTACAAGATCGGCCGGACGAATCGTGCAGAATCGTCGCCGCACGTGCACCGGAGGACAGTCCCGGGGACAGATGCTCGCTATTCGCAGAGAAGCAGAACCAGGCTGTCGCCGCCCACCGCCACCACGCAGTGCCCACACGCCGCGATGCCGCTGAGCCGCGCGTCGTCCTTCGGGGCTCCGGGGTGCGAATCCGGGATCCAGCGAGATTTTTCCATGCGATAGATGAGTTTTCCGATCGCGTAGAGGTGGCCTCGATCCGGGCCGGCGATGCCACGCATCATGTCTTCATGGCCGGTCTCCACGTCGTGCCACTTGATGCCGTCGAAATGCAGGTAGGGTCCCCCGACCGCGTCCTCTGCTTCGTGATGCCCAACGAGGATCACGTCGTTCTTCGCTCCGCACCAGATCGCTTCGATGAATAGCTGGCTGAGCATGTCGGAGTCTTTGCTGGATCGCAGCACCCGCCAACGCTTTCCGTCGAAGCGGATCCCGGTGAACCCCGCCATCGCGTAAACGTCGTTCGGTCCACTGCCACCGAGCACCGTCATCGAGCTGTACTGCTGGAGCTCGGGCGTCGACTCGAGGCTCCAGCGCTTGCCGTCGTAGTGGAGCACGCCACCTCCACCGACCGCGTAGACATTGCTCTCCGAAGTTCCCCAGACTTTGGAGAGGCCTCCCGCTTGCTCCAGCTTCGGTACATCCTGCTTGGTCCAGGATGTGCCGTCGAAATGCATGACGAGCGGGACGACATCCGGCTCTGCGCTCCCTACTGCGAATACGGAAGTTGGACTCGTTCCCCAAAACGCTGCCACCTCGGCCTGATACGGCATCTCGAGCTCGCGAAGGGCGTTGCCGTCGAAGTGAAGCAAGCGCTTCCCTGCCACCCAAATGTCGGCTCGGCTGCTGCACCAGACGGCGCCGAGGGAGTTGCGCTCATCCTCGACGCCGTCCTCGTCGGGCGGATACTTGTCGACGGGAAGCTTGCACCACGAACCCTTCGAGCATCGGGTGGCTGGGAAGACCTTCCAGCTCGCGCTCGCGCTTGCACTCGCGGACGCACTCGCTTGGGCAGCTACCGAGGCGGATGAGTAGGGTGCTGCCGCCTTTGGTTCACGACACGATTCGACGCCGACACCGACCCCGACCGTCAGCACGACTGCTAGCGCACCGAGGCTCAGCACGAGAACGAGGCGTGATCTCATGTCCGCGCCGCGAGGATACTCAAGGCGGGCCCGACTTCGTAGCTGGAGCTGCGTCGGAACTGTCTCTGCTGTGATGCAGAACGAAACTTCGAGTGACGAAATTCGAATCGTTTCGAGTGGTGCCGAAGGTGGGACTTGAACCCACACTCCCTTTCGAGAAACGGATTTTGAGTCCGCCGCGTCTGCCATTCCGCCACTTCGGCTTTGTCTGGTTTCTTGCTGTTTCGTGAATTGGACGGGCCGCCGTCGCCCCCGACAATGGCAATAGAGTGGCAATTAGCCAGCTCTGCAAGCTCTGGGATGGCCCGGTCCATCGGAACTAGCCATCCGAGGCCCAGCTCTTTAGCCGACCTCGCGGCTCGACGGTAGCGGTTGAGCATCTGGCTGGATTTGTAGCCGGTCGGGTTGCTGACCCACGTCTCCGGAGCGCCCCGTCGCCAAGGCCTGGGTGACGAGCTCGCAGAACGTGACCCCGCGCTCTTCGTTCTCGCCCACTCGTCGGTGGACCGGCCTCCGCCCTGTCGGCCCGAGCACCTCGAGCGCGCCCCCATCCCCCTCGAGCTTCGCGGCTCACTCGGCGTCACCCTCGCCTCTGCCCTCACCGCCATCGAGCTCGGCTTCTCCCTTCAAGCAGCCACGAGAGTGCGACCGCTGCGGCGTGAAGTGTCGTGATCTGGTGCGGCGTCGACCTCCGCCGCCGGGGCGCCGTCCTGGCTGGAAGCGTCCGGACCCGAGCCTGGAAAGAGCAACACCCAGAATCGGAGATCCCCGCATGACCGGTGGTCCTGCGCTGAGCGGGCTCGTCGCTGCCGTCGAGCGCAAATACTCTTTCGTCGCATCCCTCCGGCACGACGCCGCAATCGCCCCTTCGGTGGAGTTGACAAGCTGCAGTGTGTCGCATATGCCTCGACGAGACGACGTGGTGAGAGCACCCGCCCCCCGCGCTACGAGGCGTCGCAACCACAGCATTGCGAGCGGCGCGTGTGCGCTCGTTGCGTGGCTCGCCGCGCTGCTGGTCGCGGGCGCTCCGATCGCCAAAGCAGCTCATTTTCTGCTGGTTCCGCATTCGATTTGCGAGCACGGGGAGCTCGTTCACGCGCACCTGACCGCATCGACGCACCCGTCGAAGCACTCTTCGGTGAGCGGAGGCGAGTCCGGTGACGAAGAGGGCGGGCTCGACCACGAGCACTGCGTCGCGGTCACTCAGGCTCGCGTCAGCGCAACGTCGAGTCCGGAAGGTGCGTTGCTCGCAGTGCTCGACCCCGAGCCGCCCGTCGTTCTCCATCCTTGCGGAGCGAGCTACGTCTCCGCGCACGCAATTCTGTTCCGAGCTCCGAAGACCTCGCCTCCGCGGGCGTGATCTTCGTCGTGCTCGCAGTCGAGCCGGCCCAAAAAACGCTGTCGAAGCGGTGACCTGCGGCATCTGACCGCGCGCCGAGCATACACCCCCACATCGTGACGCGTCCTTCGACGTGCGTCGCCAAAGGACAGTTCCATGAACTTCATTGCTCGTGCTCGAGCGGTGCGCCTTTCGTGTGCGCTCGCGCTCGGAGTGCTCGCGCACGCTCGTGGTGTGCGCGCTCAGGAAATCGAAGCGCCTCACTTGATCGAAGAACCCCCTCCCCATTGGCCCGGCGATCAGCCGGAGGATCACGAACGTCGTGGTCCCGGTGATCGTCGTCGTGAATCCCGACGGGACCGTGAAGTCCGTCGAGGTCGAGGCCGGGGTCAGCCCGGAGATCGACGCCGCTGCGATCGAAGCGGCAAAACATTGGAAATTCGAGCCTGCCAGGAAGGACGGCACACCGGTCGCGGTCAAAATCCGCGGTCTCGTGCGGTTCGTGGGTGAGGCCGCTCCCCCACAGAATCCGCCGGTGGCTCCGACCCCTGCGCCCACGCGAACCCCAAAGACGAAACCAAAAGCAGCGGGCGAAGCCACCGCCCACGCCGAGCCCGCGGCGCCAGCTACCGCGCCCGAGCCCGCCGTGGAGGAGGAGAGCGAAGGCGTGACCGTGATCGGACGCGCATCAGCGCCGAGCCACGGCGCGTCGGACTTCGCGTTGCCGGTCGGCGAGCTCTCGCGCGTGCCGCGGAAGAACGCGAGTCGAGCTCTTGCAGCTCGCGCCGGGGATCCTGCTCACCAACGAAGGCGGCGAAGGCCACGCCGAGCAGGTGTTCCTGCGCGGCTTCGACGCGCGCGAAGGGCAGGACATCGAGTTCTCGGTGGACGGCGTGCCGATCAACGAGAGCGGGAACCTGCACGGCAACGGCTACGCCGACACGCACTTCATCATCCCCGAGGTCGTCGAGTCGCTGCGCGTGCTCGAGGGGCCGTTCGATCCGCGGCAGGGCAACTACGCGGTGGCGGGCAGCGCCAACTACGAGCTCGGGCTTGCGCGGCGCGGGCTCACGGCGAAGTACACGTCCGGGAGCTGTCGACCAAGCGCTTGCTGCTGCTCTGGGGTCCGCCCGATCAGAGCCAGCACACGTTCGGCGCCGCCGAAATCTATTCGACCGACGGCTTCGGGCAGAACCGCGACGCGAAGCGCGGCTCGGCGATGGGGCAGTACGAGGGTCGCCTCGGCAAGAAGGGCTCGTATCGCGTCACCGCGACGGCGTACTCCACGCACTACCACACCGCGGGCGTCATCCGCGAGGACGACTTCCAGAACGGCCGCATCGGCTTTTACGACAGCTACGACCTGTCGACGTTCGCCCGAGCGCACACGCCCCAGGGTGGCGACTCGTCGCGCTACTCGATGGCGGGCGACGTCGAATGGCGAAGCGGCAACGTCACGTTCGGCCACCAGCTGTTCGTGATCAAGCGCGACATGCGCCTGCTCGAGAACTTCACCGGCTTTTTGCTCGACGTGCAGGAGCCGCTGCAGAGCCTGCACGATCAGCGCGGCGACATGCTCGACATGAACGTGCGCGAGCTCACGCTCGGCGCGCGGGGCTTCGGCAAGATCCAAGGCAAGGCGCTCGGGCAAAAGCAGGAGCTCGAGCTCGGCTACTTCGCGCGGGGCGATCAGGTCGACGGCACTCAGCAGCGCATCGAAGCCTCGACCGGCGTTCCGTACTTCACCGAGACGGACTTGTCGTCCCAGCTCGGCGACATCGGGCTCTACGCCGACGCCAACGTGCGCGTGACCTCGTGGCTCGGTTTCCGCGGCGGCGTGCGCAGCGATCTGTTCACCTTCAACGTCCTCGACAACTGCGCCGCGCACGGCGTCTCCCACCCGTCGCCGACGAATCCGCCCGTCAACCAGAGCTGCGTCGATCAGCAGAACTTCGGACGCCACCGCGAGCCGGACCAGCGCGCGTCGACATCGAGCGTGGCGGTCCTGCCCCGGGCGACCGTGCTGTTCGGTCCGTTCGAGGGATTCACGCTGTCGGGCAGCTACGGGCAGGGTGTTCGCTCCGTCGATCCGGAGTACATCACCCAGGACGTCGGCACGCCGTTCGCGAGCATCAAGGCCTACGAGGGCGGCGTGTCCTACGTGCGGTCCTTCAGCGACACGTTGCTCGTCGCGCGATCGATCTTCTTTCAGACCCACGTCGATCGGGATCTGATCTTCAGCCAAACGGCCGGGCGCAACGTGCTCGGCAACGGCACGACGCGCACGGGCTGGGTGGGTGCCGGTCGCGTTACGGGCCCTTGGTTCGACGAATCGGCGAACGTCACGCTGGTCAAGTCGTCCTACGACGACACGCACCTCTTGGTCGCGTACGTGCCCGGCGTCGTCGTGCGCTCCGACAGCGCAGTCTTCGCGGATTTGCCGGTGGAATTCTCCGGACATTCGCCCCGCGGCTCGCTCGCGCTCGGCACCACGTACGTGGGACCGCGGCCGCTGCCGTACGGACAGAAGAGCCAGGACATCTTCACCCTCGACAGCTCGGCAGCGCTCAGCTGGACGAACTACGAGCTCGAGCTCAGCGTCTCGAACCTGCTCGGGACGCGCTATCGCCTGGGCGAATACAACTACGCCTCGGACTTCCACAGCGAGCCGCAACCGACGCTCGTTCCCGAACGAAGCTTCACCGCCGGCCCGCCGAGAACGATCCTGCTTTCGCTTTCGATCAACGTCGGAGGTGCGACGTGATCCGGCGCTTGGCGATCGTGCTGGCATTTTCGGCGACCTCGTGCGTCGGCACGACCGGTGACGAGATCGTTCATTTCCACGCCGTCGCTTCCGGGCCGAGCGATGCGAAGCCCGGGATGGAGTTCACGACCGATCGCGGCTGGCACGTCGTCCTCGACCAGGCGGTGATGCACGTCGGCGCGCTCTACCTGAACGAGAGCGTACCGGTGTCCGGCTCCCAGCCCACCGATTGCATCCTGCCCGGCACGTTCGTGGCGCAGGTTACGACCGGCCGCGATGTCGATTTGCTCTCGCCCGATCCCCAAGTTTTTCCGGAGAAAGGCGTAGGTACGACGTTGCCCGCGCGGGTGGGTCAGGTCTGGCTCACTGGCGGCGACATCAACCAGACGAACGACCCGACGCCCATCCTCCTGATCAAGGGCACCGCCGACAAGGACGGCGACGTGCGCACCTTCGACGGCAAGGTCACCATCGGCTCGAATCGCCTGACTCCCGGCACGGCCGCGACTCCGAGCCCGATCTGCAAGCAGCGCATCGTGACGCCGATCCCGACGACGGTCGTGCTCGAGGATGCGGGATCGCTCCGGCTCGTGATCGATCCGCGCGCGCTGTTCGTCAACGTCGACTTCAGCACGCTCGCGGGCGCGGACACCTACTTCACCGACGACTCGAGCACTCAGGCGAGTCGCAACCTCTACCAGAACCTGCATGCCGCAGGCTTCCTGTATCGATTCGAGTGGGACACGGCGCCTTAGCGCGCTTTTACGAGGAGATGACGACATGCAACGACGCACCATCGGGGTCCTTTTTCTGAGCTCGGCGCTGGCGACGCTCACTGCGTGCTCGAGCGACAACAACGACAATCCGGCGAGCGGCGGAAAAAGCGGAAGCGGGGGAACCGGTGCCACGGGTGGAACTGGGGGGACCGGCGGGGATACCGGGGGTACCGGGGGCGCAGCGGGATCGGGGGGAAGCGCGGGAGCCTGTTCGCCGGCGAGCTTGCAATCCTTCACCGCGCCCACCGACCCGGGTGGCGGCGGGATCTTGTTCGCGGCGTCCGGCGAGGTGCTCGCGTTTACGGGATATCCGTTTCCCCCCGCGAGCCCGGACGATCCGGCGTTCGTCGATGGCTGGGACGTACACTTCGATCGGCTGCTCGTCACCCTCGACAAGATCACGATCTCGGACAATCCGGACAGCGTTCCCGGCGACGAATCCCAAACGGGCGGCGTGGTCGCCGAAGCGGACGGCCCGTGGGCGGTGGATCTCTCACACCACAACGTCAACAACTTGCCGGGCAAAGGAGACCCGGGTGAGGAAGCTGCGCCCATCGTCGCGCTGACGAATCAGAACAAGAACGGAAACGCCGCGTTCGAGACCGACGGCACACGGTACGCCTTCAGCTTCGACACGGTCCCCGCCACGGCGAATGCCAAGAACGTGAACCTCGATGCCGACGGCCTCTGCGACTACAGCGAGATGATCGACAAGGGTTGCGAACGTCCTCTACGTCGGCACGGCGACGTTCAAGGGCGACTCGGGCTTCGCAGGCTGCACGGACTCCGCTCATGATGCCTGGCCGAAGACGGTCAAATTCCGACTCTGCTTCAAGTCGCCGACGAGCTACATCAACTGCCAGAATCCGGACAACGACCCGGCCAACCCCCTCGCGAACGAAGAGCATCAGCGCGGGATCGCCTTTATCTCGAGCTCGTCGGTCATCGGCCAGGTCACCATCCACACCGATCATCCGTTCTGGGACAGCGTGCTCCACGACGCGCCGGCCCACTTCGATCAATACGCGGCCCGCGTCTCGGATCAGCCGGACGGCGCAATCGTGAACCTCGAGGACACCCAGGGAGTGGACTACACGGCGTACACGGACAAGGCCGGTAACGTCGTTCAGTGGCGCTACTGCATCGATCCGCCGACGGACGTTCATGCGAAGTTCACCGGCGACATGGCGTTCGACCCTGGCAGCGTTCCCCACGCGACAGGGAACGACGCGAGTACCGGCTTACGCGACTATTACGATTTCGCGACCTACAACCAGAGCACGCAGGGCCACCTGAACAGCGACGGATTGTGCTTCGTGAAACGGAACTACCCGTCCCCGGACTGAGGGGGTGACGCGTTTCACCCGATCGGCGTTCGATTGCCGGCGCCGGCCGGGTGACGACGCGAAAGGAAATCGACTCATGATCCTTCAATTCAAGAACCTCATGGTTCACGCCGGCGCGGCCTGGGTGCTGTGGGTTTTGATTGCCCTGAGCGTGGCGTCGGTCGCTGTCATGCTGGACCGCTTGCGTGTATTCTGGGCACAAAAGGACGACCTTCCTCGCCTCGTTGCGGAGCTTCATCGACTGCTCGCCGCCGAGGACGTCGACGGCGCCAAAGCGTTTCTGTCAGCGTCGCCGAGCGCCGAAGCAGCAATCGTGCTGGCCGGGCTCGCATGCTTCGAGCGGGGATCCGAGGCTGCCAACGAAGCAATGGCAGCAGCGTCGGGGCTCGAGCGAGCTCGTTTGGAGAAACGCCTCTTGTTCCTCGGCACCGTGGGCAACAACGCGCCATTCATCGGCTTGCTCGGCACGGTCATCGGAGTGGTCGGCGCGTTCGAGGAGCTCGGGAATACGAGTTTGGTCGCGGCGACGACGGCGCTCGCGCCCGAACGGGTGATGAGCACGATCGCCGAAGCGCTCGTGGCGACGGCCGCGGGGCTCTTGGTCGCAATTCCGGCGGTTGCGGTATTCAACTATTTTCAGGGCCTGCTCGCGACCGTGCTCGGCAATGCCGAGACGCTCGGGCACGTGTTGCTCAGCCATATGCCGGAGTCTGCTTTTCGCGGCTCGAAAACGGTGCAGGGATCTAGCCCCGATCTCGACGGCAAGGTCGTCGCGCTAGCGCGTGACGCGGAGTGAGCCATGGGCGCGAATAACAATCGTTCACCGCTGGGTGCCATCACGACGATCAACGTCACGCCGCTCGTCGACATCACGCTGGTGCTTCTCATCATCTTCATGGTGACGGCCAAGCTCATCGTGAGCCACAAGGCCATGCTCGTGGATTTGCCAAAAACCGCGTCGGGGAACGACATACAGGAGGTGTTCAGCATCGTGCTCGCGGCCAACGGCCGAGCGCAGGTGAACGGAAAGACCCTTGCCGACGACGACAGCGTCTTGTCCCTGGCTCAGGCCTCTCAGGCCAAGAACCCGACGCTTCGCGCGGTGATCAAGGCAGATGCAAGCGTGCCCCACGGCCGCGTCATGCACGTGCTCGATCTCCTACAGCGCGCCGGCGTCGGCCGCGTCGGATTCGGCGTGGTTCCATTGCCCGCGGCGAGCGCCCGCGCGGAGTGACATGCACGAAACCAAGTCGGACGATCCCATTTCGGCCATCGCGAGCACGATGCGACGCGATCGACCGTGGATCGCCGTGACGATGGTTGCGGCCGCCATCACTCACGTCGCCGTGGCGTTGACCTTCCCGCGCACCGTAGTGCGGAGAGCCGTCGCGCCTCCGCCCGACGAGGTCATCGACATCGAAGTCCCGAAGCCGCCGCCCGCGCTGGAGCCCGAGACGAAGACGCCGCCGAAGCCCGCGACGCCGCGAGACGCGCCCGCGGCGCTTGCGCCGGCTCAGGCCGCCCAGGTGCTCGCCCAAAAGGCCGATCCAACCGAGCCCGTGGATCTGACGAACACCTTCACCGTCGGCGACGGATCGACCTACGGCGGCGGAACGACGAGCTCCACGGGCACGAGCCGAGTCGCCGTGACTGGCCCGATCCAGAGGCCTTCCAAGCTTGCGTTGTCAGAGCCCGCGCCGCCGCCGCCTCCGCCGACTCCCGATCGATCGCGGCGGCCGACTCTCGCGGGCGGTCATCAGTGGGATTGCCCCTTCCCAGCCGAGGCCGATACTGACGGAATCGATAGCGCCTTGGCCAGTATCCGCGTCAGCGTCGACGCCTCGGGACATGTGACGAGCGTCGCAGTGACGAGCGACCCCGGTCACGGCTTCGGGCGCGAAGCGCGGCGCTGTGCGTATGGTGAACCCTGGAGCGCCGCCCGCGATCACGACGGACGACCCATCGCTGGCGTTGCCGTGATCAGCGTGCGGTTCGTGCGCTAGCCCGTGTTACTCGCGCGTCGAGAGCGGTAGCGGTACCGAAGCCGGCAACGCGCTGGTCACGTTGCCCGGGTGAAACGCCCCGTGAGATCGAACGTCGCCAGTCGTACCGTCGATGGTCACGGTGACGCCATTGGCGTCCTTGCCGACCCACCACGATCCACAGGATTGGTCGACCGTCGCGATCGGGCTGTCCGCAGCGTCGAGCACGACCGCCGGCAGGCTTTTGCCAAAGCGGGAAATGTTGAGCAGCTGCTGCTCGAACAGGCAACCGCTCATCGTCGCGGTTCCATCCGAGTTTTGACGGGGCGCACCGGCGCAGAGCGCCTCGAGCGTCAATCCCGTCGGCGGTTCGTTCTGACCCGAGCCGTCGTCCGTGCCGCCACAACCGCTCGCGAGCGCCGCGATTGCGGCCAGGAGTGGGACTGAAATCCTCATCGCAGCGTCCTCCAGTTTCGTCCATGAACGCTACGCCCGGAACGCCCCTTCCGCAACCCGCGGGAGATGGCTTAGTCGACAGCGACGCCGCCCGTCGGAGTCGGCGGGCCGAGGCTCACCGACGAGCTCGTAACCAACGTCGGCGTGGTTCCGCCACTCGAGGTCGAGGAGCACCTAGGCCCCGAGTGCGTGATCGCGATCTTTCTCCTGTCCTCCGCCGATGCGACGCGCGCTAGCACGGCGGCGGTAGCGCACCTAGTGTCCTGACGCGACAAGAACTGAGAACGTTGGCATGCTCCCCTGATGGCAGTTGGCCGAAACGAACGATTCGAGGAGCGGAAGTCTCGGGTGATCGCGATCTTTGGCGACGACGACATGACGCTACGGTCGATCTCTCACCTCTTCGAGCTCATGGAGATGGCCTGGCACGACTGCTATGCCGAAATCACTCCCCCTGCGGAGGTCGTCGACAACGTCCTACTCTGCTCAGGCGGCACACTTGGCGGCCTGATCACCGCCGCTCACCTGGCCGTTATCGACTCGCGCGATCTCTCGGTGTGGGCGACTGACATTCGCAACGAGCTCGAGGCCCCGCCCGAATAGCAATCCTCTCCTGCGCTGCGCGTCCTTCGTCGTCGGTGGGCCAGAGCTGCGGGATGGCACCCCTCCGCGAAAACTCCGTCGCCGTCGAAATCGCAGAGCTTTTCGGCTCGGCTAGTGTCGCGAAGTCGCTCACTTGCGGGTCCACGAGACCCGTCTCGATCATGACTTCGCTCGCGGTCATCAACTTGGATACAGCGCGTGGGTCGATGGCGTGTCCGTGGGGGTGTACGGCGGGCTCGAGAGCGTCGATATCCTTCAAGATGCGGCGACGGCGCGTACCACGACCAGCGTGCGTGCGTCCTCGGCGCGGGCGCTTCGGCCCGCAAGCCCTGCCGCGAGGTCGCTGGTGCTTTGGGATCGCGGCGCGACGCGAACCAGTACGTCGGGGTGATCGCCGGTCACCATCCACCCGAAATCGTCTCGCATCGCCTGAACGTTGAAGTCAGCGCTCGGGGTGCCGACTTGCATGGGCCCGTATTCGGCGAGGATCCGCTGCGCGTGGGCCGTGACGTCGTTCGTCTCCGAAGTGACCACCACGCAGGTTCCGAACAAGAACGATGCCCAGCCGCGACCCGGTTTCATCACGCTCTCCCAGGCTCGGGCGTGGGCGAGCGCATCGACGATCTCGCCGCGCGCTTGTTCCAGCAGCACACCGAGGCGGTTCTTGCCGCTGCCGTCGCCTCCGTCGCCCCAGTAGCGATCGTTTTCCGTGTGCTCCATGAGGGGCGCCGGCCCGGTTTCGATCAGCGCCGTCTGGATGTCCGAGTGCTGCGTGAATTTGGCGCGGAGCGCTTCGAGCATCACGCTTTCCTTCACTTCTTCCCAGTCGGCTCGCAGCGGACGCTTTCGGCTTCGCCCCATTCGAGCGGCGACCGTCGGGCTCTTGAGAGCTCGGATCGCTTCCTGATGCTCCTTGCCAGCGAACTTTTGTGCCTGGAAGAAATGCTCGGACGTCGGCCAGGTGACTCCGCGGATGGTGATCGGGTGCCGAGAGAAGTTCGACAGAAAGCCGAACGGCCCACTAGCGGGGTAGAAACGGATCGGCTTCATTTTCATCCGACCAAGAAGTCTTTCGCGAGGATGTCGGCGATGTTGCGCTCGGCGAGAGCGGCGATCGTCAACGAGGGATTGGCGGTCTGGGTGGAGCCCGGGATCAGCGAGCCGTCGATGACGTACAGGCCCGGATAGCCCTTCACCCGGCCGTAGAAGTCGGTGGCCTTGCCGACGACCGCGCCGCCCAGGGGGTGGTAGGTGAAGCTGTCGGTAACGCCCGTGGGCAAGAAGTCCTTGTCGAGAATACCGCCCGCGGCGTCGTTGAGACGCTCGACCACCGACAGCGCAGCGGCGCGAGCCTCGGCGTTGCCGTCTTTCGGCCACGACAAGCGCACGCTGTCCGTGGCTGCTTCGTACACGAAGCGGGCGCGGGTGTCCTGCGCCGCCACTCCCAGGCTCAAGAGACAGTGACAGTCGAAACCGAGTGGAAACTGCGAGCTCTCGATCAGCATCGGGCGAACGGGATTTTCGAGGTCCGCGAGGGCAACCACTGGTGGACTCGCTTGCTTCGTGCCCGTAGATTCGTTCACGCCGCTGCGCAGGAACATCGCGTTCCCGTTGCTGCCGAAGCCTTCGCCAACGTCGCTCGACAGGTCGGGCAAGTCGCCGCGCTCTCGGGCGCGGAGCAAGAGCGAGGTGCTGGCCATCGCGCCAGCGCACAGGAACAGATAGCGGGTCGTGAGCTCGTAAATCCCGAGCATGTCGCCATGATCGTCGATGCGCTCCACTTCCACTGCGTACCGCCCACCAACGACTCGGCGAATGCTGCGGGCTCTCGATAGCTCGGAGATGGTGACGAACCCGGTGGCTTCGGCGAAAGGAAGGTAGTTCCGAATCGAGGCTGTTCTTGAAGCCGCTGTTCGTCCCGTAGATGAGCTCACCGTTCAGGGCCGCCGGCTTCAGCGTGCCGTTGATTTCGTCACGGAGCACCTGCCAATCGACGGCTTGATCGATGAGCAACGTGCCGAGCCCGGCCTTCTTCGCGTGCTCCTGGGCGACGCGAGCGAACAGATAGTAATCCTGGGCCAGCAAATCCGCCGGGATCTTCGACGTATTCAGCATCTTGCGCGCCAGCGGAAAGAACTTCTCGTCGAGCTCCGTGTAAGAAACCTCGACCGGGAAGATTTGCTCGAAGAGCTCGCGGGGTGGTTGCAGGCTGATGGTGCCGTACACCACGGACCCGCCCCCCACGGCTGCACCGGCGTAGACCTGGAGGTTGTCCGTGTCGATGCGCTCAAGCACACCCGCGAAGCGCTCGATGTCGGATGTGGGACCGAGCGGAAGGACGGTCTTGTCTCGGAGCCAGGTGGAGCGGCCGTCGGGGCTCAGGGTCGTCGCGAAGGTGTCTTGAGTCGAAGTGATGGGCCAGCGCTTTCCTCTCTCGAGCATGAGCGTTGGAACCCCCGCCTCGCCCAAACGCAGCGCCGTCACCGCTCCACCGAAGCCGGTGCCGATCACGAGCGCCGTGGTGTCCACCGGAAGCCCGCCGATGGGCTCGTCCTTGCCACAGCCAACGAGGGAGCTGCCGGCGACGCTCAGGGCACCGGTCAGCCAAGCTCGTCGGGAGACACCTCTCATTCCAACGACGCTAGCATTCTCGTCGTCGAAACGGGCTCGACGATCGCGCTGGATCGTCTGCCTCGATCAGCGAAAGATACCGCTCCCATCCTCGCTGCTTTTCAGCTCGACGCGGAGGCCTTCCTCGCCCTGCCGAACGTAGACCGCCAGGAGCTTTTCGCCGGAGCCGACGAGTCGCAGGTGCGTGAGCGTTCCCGCCTCGTTCGGCTCGGCGAGGACCCGTGGGGAGTCGAAGACCCAGCTTCCGCCTCGCGTGGACTCGACGAGCGCTCGACCCGAGGAGAGGAATGCGATCGCGTAGCCCTGCTGGGTGCAAGCGGCGGTCGCGGTCTTCCACGCGTTCTTGGCTTTGAAAGCGAGGGGGACCTTCACCGGGAACGCTCCCACCGTGCGTCCGACGGGGACCAAGAGCGACAGGCCCTGGGGCGACGCGCAGAGAACGCTCGGAGGGCAGCTTCCGGAGACGAGGGAGAGCTCTGCGTTCTTGGGTGGATCGAGCGCGAACACGAACAGGTGGTCGCTCGTGGAAGCAAACAGGCGCGCATGTCCCGTCGACGGGTCGCGCGCGATGAACGGGAAGTAGGTTTCCTTTTCGGCGCTGCCCGAGGACAGGTCACCGCTCGGAAGCAGGGTGGGCGGTGGGGGATCGAGATGGGGGCGCGCCGGATTGGGCCAGGCTTCGCCAGCTTTGGGAATGCGATACTGGGAAAGCTCGGCGCCATCCATCACGAACACTCGGGCGGGTGGGAGCTCGGTGGCGGCGACGAGGGTGCCGCTGGGAAGCGGAGGGTCGTGGGGGACGAGAGGCGTTCCGACCGCGACCGGGTTTTCGGATCCCGCGACCAGCTTCGGAGCTTGGTCGTCGAAGCCGCCACGACCGAGCGCCGCGAACGAAGCGGTCGACCAGGTAGCGCCGGAATCGGTGGAGGCGAGGAGCCAGGTTTGGGGTGCAACGCTGGCGCGGGTGAGGGAAAGGAGCAGGGATTTCGCGCTCGCTACTTCGATCGAGAGGGATTCGGCCGTTGCCTTCTGGGCGCCGAAGAGGACACGGGGCTCAGGAGCTTCCGTCGGGGAAGCCAGCTCCCCGGAACACGGCGGGTCCAAAGCTTTCTCGGCGTTCGCGACGGTGCAGGCCAGGGTGACCACGGTCGATTGCCAGACATCGAGAGTCTCGAGCCGTTCGACGGGCGGACTCTGGGGGAGCGAGGCGTAGTCCTCAATCTGTTCGCTGAGGATCGCCAGGCTTCCTCGGTCCCCGATGAAATGCGAAGCAAGGAAAACCCTGGCTAGATCCCGGGCGCGCCGCGTGGGCTGGCGACATTCCGCGAACGGCGCGCTATCCGTAGGGCCGAGATCGAGCGCGTTCGCGAGAGAAGATGCGCCCGCTCGAGCGCGGTCGTAGCAGGCAGTCATCTCCGTCGCTGCCGCGTAGAGGTCCCGGGCCGTTTGGCGATTCTTGCGCTTCACCACCATCCACTCGACGGCCACTGCGACCACGCATAGGCCGAGACCCGCGCCGAGCAAGGCGCGCGCTCGGGGCGAGAGGCGAGTGCTCGCCCGGCGTTTTGCGAGTCGTCTTCGGGTGCCCATCCCGACCATGCTATCGTGGCCCCGATGAGAAACGTGATTTCGGTGGGCGGCGTGGTGCTCGCGCTTGCGGCTCTCGCGTCGGCGTGTGGCGGCGGGGATACCGGCGACGAGGGGTTTACCGGCGGCACGAGCGGCACGGGTGCCACGGGCGGTTCGGGCGGCAACACGGGTGGTTCGGGCGGCACGGGCGCGACCGGCGGCCTGGGTGCGACGGGCGGCGGTGGCGGTACGGGCGGCAGCGGCGCGACCGGTGGGACCGGCGGCGTGGCCGGCTCGGGGACCGGCGCGACGGGCGGAACTGGCGGCACGGGCGGAAACACCTGCACCGATCCCGGAGTCGAGCCCAACGACAGCGTCGTGCTCGCGGTACCGGTGTGCTCGACGCCACCCTGCGAGATTTCCGAATGCGACTCGTCCGGCTCCACTGGCTACGGCGGGCCGATGGCTTCGATTCAGGGCGTGACCGGTCCCGGGGATCCGGACAACTTCAAGTTCGACGGCAAGGACACAGTTGGCCTGTGTAGCGTGGACGCGGGTGCGAAAACGGTCGACGCTGGGTTTCGGCTTTGCGTGCTCGTGACCTGCAAGATGGGCTCGACCAGTCCGACGAGCTGCAGCGGAACGACCGAGACCATCGACGGACTCAACGCTTGCTGCGTGCAAGCGCCCGGCGAGATCGAGTACGTGTTCGATTGCACCGGCAGCGTTACGGACGACGACTCTGCGACCGTGGTCGTGCGGACGGACTCGGCGAACGCCTGCGCGCCGTACACCGTCGATTTTCACTTCTGAGTCGGCGCGGGCAAAAATCAGGGCACGCCGGTTCCCGGCGGATTGTTCGCGCAATAGTCGATGCCGGCCTGGCTCGGCCCGGCGCTGGGCGCTCCGCCCGGCAGCGATGCGGCGTTCTGGAAGTCGAACATGTCGAGCATCGGCCACACGTTCGCGTCGCGAGCGGTCATCGCCGGCAGATCAAATCGGTTTTGGATGAACCGGGTGACGCTGGTGATGTCGGTGTCCGTGTGGCTCACGTACCCCGGCTTCACCCAGGGTGAGGCCACGATGAGCGGCGTACGGATCCCGAGGCGATCGAACGCGTAGGTGACCGGTGCTTCGCCGTCCGGTATGCACGCCGCAGGCGGGGGAACGTGATCGTAGAACCCGCCGTGCTCGTCATAGAGCATGATGAAGACCGTCTTTTGCCAGACGGTCGGGTTCGACATGAGCTTGTTCAAGATACGCGCCGCGAACTGTTGGCCCAGCTGGATGTTCGCCGGCGGGTGCTCGTCGTTCTGCCCGCTGCCAGAAAAGTTCGGATCGATGATGGCGAGGTTCGGCAGCGTGTCGGAGTCGACCGCTGACTCGAACGCGGCGATGTTGGTTCCCGAGAACGACAGACCCATCAAGATCGCGAACGACGTGAGGCCATCTTTGTAGATTTCCCAGGTCTTTCCGGCCTGGTCCATCTGATCCATGATCTTGTCGGAGTTTTGATAGGCGGCGTTGGTGAGGAAGCTCACGTCACCGGTCTTGACGTTGGACCAGCTCGTCGCCCCGTAAAAATAGAAGCGATTGGGCCAGGTTGGACCGAGGAGCGAGCAGAAATGGCGATCGCTGATCGCGAAGTTCTTTGCTGCCCAGTAGTAGTAGGGGAGATCCGTTTGATCGAAGTAGCCCATTGCGCGACCGCCGCCGGGATTGTTGGTCGCGACGAAGCCATCCATCTTCCCGTTGTCGTACTGCTGGTGGACGGCTTCCCACTCGTGGTTCGTGTCCTTGGTGCAGTAGCGCGATTCGTGGAATGACTGGAGCGGCGAGGGCGGGACCGCATCGGGATCCGGGTTCGAAGTCGTGGGGGAGGCAACGTCCACGTCCGTCACTCCGTAGTCGGGTAGCCTCGAGAAGTAGTGATCGAAGCTCCGGTTCTCGAACATCAAAACGACGATGTGCTCGAACGGAAGTGCGTCGCCGTGGGGAACGTTGGGGCCAATGGTGTCGGTCGTCTTCGACCCGCTGCTGAACGTGCAGCCCGTGCAATCGTCGGCGTGAACATCGTAGCTCGGCGTTCCGCCGGTCGCGCCCGTGCCGCCGCTGGCGCCGCTCCCGCCGGCGCCGGAGCTGCCGCCGCTCGCGCCGGTTCCCCCGCCGCCGCCATCGCCGCCGCTGCCGCCCGTGGCCCCGGTGCCGCTCCCGCCGGTCGCGGGGTTGTTCGACTCGTCGCTACCGCCGCAAGCGGAAGAAGCGAGAGCGAGATTGAGCACCGCCAAGATGGAATAGATCTGTCCACGCCGCATGCACGGAGGGTAGACCGAGAGCTGCCGAGCGTCGAGCCTACGGTGCTCGACAGCTCATCAGGTAGACGGCAAATGACGCCTGCCAGTGGCTTCCGGCGTAGTGCTCTCCGGTGACGTGCGCGACGCCATGCTCCTCGTGGCGAGCTTTTGCCGCCTCGAGCACGCCGCGTCGCGGGTCCTCTTCCGGCAAACCGCGCGCGATGCCACCGAGCATCCAGGCGCGCGAGAGATTGAGTCCGTCCAGGTGCGCGAGCTTTGGGTCGGCGGGATCGGGGCACGCGACGGGCTCGAGCCAGGTCGCGTCAGGGTCGATTGGGATGCTGGGCAGGAAGCGCGTGAGAAACTCCGCGAGCTCTCCGGGCTCGAGCACGCGGCGCATCAAGTCCACCTCGGCGAGGCACGGAGAGAGGAAATCGTATCCCGACGGCTCGAGGTGGAGCGGCCCGTCGCGGTCTTGGCCGTACAAGGATCGAACGCGACGCTTCACGGCTCGAGTGGCGGAGAGCTGTTGGGAGCTTTGAGCCCAATCGAGCAGCAAGCTCAGGCCGAAAGCGCTCTGCGAATGCTCTCCGGTACGAACGGGGTGAGGCAGATGTTCCGCCCAATCCACCATTCTCGACGCCGCGAGATCCGTGAGGGGTCGAAGCGTCTCCTGCCAGCGGCGCGCGCGCGTGTCATCCCATTCGTGGAGCTCAGCGGCCAGTTGAAGCAGCCATCCCATGCCGTACGGGATCTCGAACGATCGCCGCCCAGTCCTGTTCAGATAGCGACACTCGGCGGCGACCTTTTCCGAATCGAAGCTCGTGTCCAGCGCGGACTCGGTAGCAGCGCTGAAGGCAGGGTCCGGGACCTTCCGAAGCAGTCGAACGAGCGTCCAGTGACCGTGGACGGCAGAGTGCCAATCGTAAGATCCGAAAAAGACGGGGGTGAGCTCGTGGGGCGCAGCGGCGTCCGCGTCGGAGTCCAAAAAGTGAAGGATCTTGTTCGGATATTCTCGATGGATGGCCGCGAGCACCATGTTCGCAAAGCGCGCTGCGCTTTCGCGCCCGATCACGACATCGTCGTCGCTCACACGCTCGACGCTAACACAGCTGGCACCGAGGCCCGGGCCGTGCTCGAATACGCGTCATGAAGCACGGCCTAGTCTTCCTCGCTCTCGGTGCAGGCATCGCGTTTGGCTGCTCGAAGGAGCCCGAACCCCAAGCCCCGCCCCAGGGCTACTACCAACAGGCACCGCCGCCCCAACAGCAGCAGCCATACCCGCAGGCTCAGCCCGCGCCCGCTCCAGCTCCCATGGCGACCGACACCGCTCCGCCCGCCACGACCACGGCGCCAGCGACGAGCGCGTCGGGCGGAACCCCGACCGCGATCCCGGGCGTCACCAAGAACGCTGACGGCACTTGCTCGCTCACCGTCCCGGGTGGTCAGCCGATGAACGGTCCCTGCCCGCCCGGCATTTGAGCGTCTCCGACTGGCTCGCGCAGAGTGGAGCCCATCACGACCTGGTCGAGTGGGCGAGGGCCTACGGCTGCGACTTCGAGCGCGCGTGGAACGAGTGCCCGCGCGGTGATTGGTTACTCGGTCTCGCCGCGAAGGTGGGCGTCGAGCGCCCGCGAATCGTGCTCGGTGCCGCGGCCTGCGCGCGGATCGCTCTTTCCGAAATCGATCCGCGCGAAAGGCGTCCGCTCCATGCCATCGAAACGGCGGAACGTTGGGCCCGAGGGGGCGTGAGCGACGACGAGTGCCGCGCGCTGAGCGTCGAGCTCAATCGCACACGAGTCGAAGAGCCGGCTCTCGCCTGCGCCCTCGGGGCTGCGCAGGCGGCGCTCGAGAGCGTGGGATCCCCCGAGGTCGCACCTGCATCGGCGCAGAACGCAGTCCAGGCTGCTGTCATGACCGCCGCGGACTGCGCCATGCTGAGCGTGCTTTCCTACACTCAACAATCTTCCGCGACGGAAGTGCGTGCCCACATTCCGTTCGAGATTTTCGATCGTGCTCGGACTTCAGCCGAGTGAGCGCGCGCTCTGTCCGAGCGTCGAAAACGGCCCGCGAACCGCCAGCGTGATGCCGTCGACCTGGAGATTGACGAACAAGGTCCCGCCGTCCGGGGAGAAGCAGAGGCCGCTCATCTCGTAGTTCGAAGCAGCGTTGCGTGCGATGTCGTAGATCTTGCCGTCTTGGGTCAGTCCCCGGAGAAAATTGTCGCCAGGTCCATCTTCCGCGATGATCACGTCGCCGAAGGGCGCGACAGTGATGTTGTCGGGACAGTCGAGGAGATCTTTGATCGCGGGCTTCGGCCAATAGCTCGAGGGTATCGGGCTGACCGGGAGCGAGTCGAAACACTTGTCCGCGCTCGCTCGCGCCGCCGGCCGTCGTGACGAAGTACGCACTCGCGTTCCCGAAGAAAGCCCCTTCGCCACGACGAAAGGTCGCCGCTCCGAGCTCGCACGCCTGGTGCCGCACGCTGTCCTTCTTCGGGTCGCGCTCCGGGACATCCAGCCATTCGACGGCGAGCTTTTGTCCGAGCGAGAGGCCACGCGAGGTGTCGAGGGCTCGCTGTCCGGTGACGGCGAGGGCCTGGAGCTTCCCGGAGAAGGGCTTGTCGCGAGAATCGGGCAGCAAGCGGTAGAAGCAGCCGTCGCCCTGATCTTCGGTCAGGTACGCGACGTTCGTCGCCGCATCGAAAGCGACCGCTTCGTGGGTGAAGCGCCCGTACGCGTCGATTCGTTCGGGACGGCGAACGCGCTCGGCTTCGGGCCGGCACAAGAAGACGTAGCCGTGGCCGTCTTCGACGTTTTCCTCGCAGGCGAGCCAGCCCCAAGGAGTCGGTCCACCGGCGCAGGTCTTGAGGGTGCCGGTGAGCACGAGATTGCTCGACGCGACATCGAGGGACCGGGTGTCCACGACCAGTCGAGTGACGCCGCCGAACGCCGTCGGAATCGAACGCCTCCACGGGCGCATGTTCGGACTTGTACGCACCGTGACCGAAGGAACGGGTCACCTCGTGGTTGCGAAGCAAGACGAGCTTGCCCTGAGGAGCGGCAAAACACGCCATCCCATCGGGAAGGCCCGGCACGCGATAGCCGTCGGTCATCGGTTCGCCGACCCGCTGGAGCACGCGGTAGGAAAAACTGGGAGGCAAATCCAAAATGCCGTCAGGATCGGGCACGAGCCCCGTTGCGTGGGCGTTTCGCTTCGCGCGAAACAAGAACGGAAGCGCCGCCGCGCCGAGGGCGAGCCCGCCGAGGGAAACGAAGTGCCGACGCTGGAGCTTCATGGGCCGAAGAAGACGCCTGGGAATTTGACCGATTGCGCGCGGTTCTGCAATCGACCGCCGTTCAGGATCGGTCAACTGGCTCGTTGCGGCGAGTCAGGGCGGCGCGTATCTTGAGCCGCGCATGCGGCGGTTGGTCGGGGGCCCGGGGTTACTGTGCTTCTTGTGTGCGTGCGGCCCCCACGTGCAGAGCAGCGCCGTCGCGACCGCGCCCATGACACGAGCTTACACGGGTCGAGTCGTGCTTCGCGCTGGAAACATTCCGCCGGGGAGTACTCAGCTCGGCATCGTCGAAGCTCACGGCGATACGGTCGATATCGAGAAGGTGATGCCGGAATTCGTGAATCGGGTTGCGAAGCTTGGTGGAAACTTCGGAAAGATCGACGATATTCGGACGCATTTCGAGACCCACCAAGTCAGTGAGACCTACACCTACAGTTGCGGAACGACGAAGCAGTATCGAAGCTGCACGGGCACTCGCACTCAGGCCGTCGAGGTCGCAACGACAACCATCGCGGGGCGGGCATTTCGGACGGTGAGGAAACCATGAAGAACTGGCACGCACTCGTGGTGTCGTTGATCACATTGTCGGTGATGTGCCTTGGGTGCGGCACCACGAAAATGCATCGCGTGATAACTGGAACTCCGGGTCCTGCGCACTCGGGCCCCGTCCTCGTCGTGATGCAGGGTATGCGATCACCGCCCTACGAAGAGATTGCGATCGTCCAAGCAGTAGGACAGGGCTCTCACGCCGATCTCGAGCACGTCGTGGCGGGGATGAAGAAGGAGGCACAAAAGCTAGGTTGCACGGCCCTCATCAACGTAAAAGTGGATCAGGGCTCGGGTACCGCGAGCGGCACCGGCATCTGCGCTCGCATTGTCGCGAAGGCGCCGATTTCACCCGCGCCGCCGCATCCGCCGCCCGTCGTCAGCGAACCGCCAGCCAGCGAGCCACCCCCACCGCCGCCCGAATCTCCGCCCGACGTCGACGAATCCAGCGAGCCGTGATTCGATGGCTCAGCTCGGCAGCGGTTTGTCACGCAGGTGCCACGCAATGCGCATCGCCATGCTCATGATCGACAGCTGCGGGTTCACTCCCAGGCTGGTGGGCAAGATGCTGCCGTCGGCCACGTACAGATCCTGCACGTCCCAGGTCTGACCCTGGGGATCGACCACGGAATTCTGGGGCGCGACGCCCATCCGGCAGGTGCCGAGCGGGTGCTGAGAGGAGCACTCGAGAGCCTGGCCGGGAACGTGCTCGAGATCGAGTGAGCGCAACCGATCCGGGATCCACCGCGCCCAGGCCGAGGACGGGCAAGGAACACTTCCTTCGCGCCGCCCGCGAAGAAGATCTCGGCCATGCGGCGCATCAGGATCGGAACCGCGGCGCGATCCTGCGGCGCCATCCGGTAGGTGATGAGGGGCAGGCCGAACAGGCCGGAGTGGATCTCGCCCGCCGCCCGTCGTCGTGGAGCATCCCGCCGAAGATGGCGAGGTTCGGGATGGAGCGGGCTCGCGGCCACGTGGTCTTTGCCGATGCCGGGCAGGGTTCCGGCCAGCACGCCCGGGGGAACGAAGAGGCCCACCATCGTGATGCCGTCGTGACTCGAGGGCGTCGGAGTACGCGCTCTGCAGCGCGCCGCGCCAGCCCCGGACCGGCTCGTCGAAACGCGCCATGACGCGGAAGCCCGGGTGAAGCGTGAGGTTTTGCCGACCTGCCCCGAGCGCCGGCCGATGCCGTTGGCAATCAGGAGAAGCGGCGAGGCATAGGCGCCGGCGGCGAGCACGACGCGACGTAGCGCGGACTCGAAAGCGCCGTCCGGGTTGTCGAAGCGGGCCGTCGAGCACGCGGCCCTCCACGCCGCGTCGCGCGTCCGTTTCGTGTCGAGATCCGCTCGACGCGGCAGTCGGAGTACAGCCGTGCGCCCGCCGCGAACGGCGCGCGGCAAGAAGCTCACGTCGACGCTGAGCTTGGCGCCGTGCGGGCAGCCGAAGTTGCAGCGCCCGCAGCCGTTGCAGCCCTTGGTGTTGCGCCGCAGGGGCTTGTGTGGCGACGCCGAGCTTGTCCGCGCCGTCGAGAAACAGCGTCGTGGAGCGGGAACGCATTTCCTGTCCGGGACTGTCCTCCACGTGCAGCGCGCGCTCGACGGCCTCGAAGCACGGCTCGCATGCGCTCCTCGGTCGAGCTCCGTGAGCCCGTGCTCGGTGCGCCCACTCGTGGAGCACGCGCGCCGCGGGATGCGGAAGCACACGCCGCCCGTCAACACGCTCGAGCCGCCGACGCACTCGCCCATCATGACGTTGATGATCGGGCGTGTCGCCAAGACCGATGGCGAACGGTCAGCCCGCCGTCGCGCCACATGTGCCGCATGCTCTCGCTCGGCCGCATCTGGCAGTAGCGCTGCGGCGGAACGTGCAGGCCCTCTTCGAGAACACCACGTCCTGCCCGGCTTCGGCGAGCTCCGGCCGCGACGACCGCGCCGCCGGCGCCCGAGCCGATGACGACGACGTCGGTCGTCGAGGTCGAGGTCGCCCTCGTAGGAGCTCGCGGCCGTTCGGATGGATCTCGCTCGTCACGCCGACTCGAGCAAGCACTACCGTCGAAGCCGACCTCGCGAGCCGCGTCCGGGTGCTCGTAGTAGAGGACGCAGAGCAGCGCCTTGACCGCGAGCACCGGCGGCACCAAACGCTGTCCTCCGAGTCCGAGACAGCGCGCGCGCGCGTTCGACGGGATCGAGCCTGCGGAGCGGCACGAAGCGCACCGATGCAGCAGCGGCGCGAGAGGCCCACCACGAACAACGCGAGGCCGTAGACACGCAGCGCGTCTCGAGCTCCCGAGCGCGCGAAGAAATCTTCGAGCTCGCGGCGCGAGCCAGTCGAGCCGATCGCGCGGCGGCGGCGCCGTCGCGGCCGAGGAAAATCGCCTCGGCGACGCTGCGCGCTCGTGCCACCAGCCTTGGCGAAACGATGGGACGGCCGTTTTCGTGCCGGAGCGGACGGTCAGGGGATCGTCAGGGCCGGATTTTTCTGCGGCTCACGGGCTGCAGAGCCTGCCCCCTTCGCGTCTCGCCGACAAGCGCTATACTCCGCCCCCCCCCGCGCTGACGCCGGAGCGGCTCGTCGCTTTCGTAACTTCGTCGTCGGCAAATTTCCACAAAACATCCCGCTGGGGATGGTCAGACCAAAAAGGAGACGATCCAATGAATTTCGAGGTTGCGCCGCTTCCGTACTCCAAGGACGCGCTCGAGCCGGTGATGAAGCAAGAGACGCTCGAGTTCCACTACGAGAAGCATCACAAGGGCTACATGACGAACCTCAAGGGGCTGCTCGAGGGCAAGCCCGAGGCGCAGAAGACCCTCGAAGAGGTGATCAAGGGCGAGCTCCGGCGGCGTGTTCAACAACGCCGCGCAGGTTTGGAACCACACCTTCTTCTGGGACGGCATGAAGCCGAAAGGCGGCGGCGCGCCGCCAGCCGGCGACGTTCGCGATCTGCTGACTCGCGACTTCGGTGGCTGGGACAAGTTCCGCGAAGCTTGGATCAAGACCGGCGCGGGCCGCTTCGGCTCGGGCTACGTGTGGCTCGTGCTCGAGCGGCGGCAAGGCGAAGATCCTCGACACGCCGAACGCGGAGACGCCGCTCACGACCGCCGCCAAGCCCCTGCTCACCACCGACGTGTGGGAGCACGCCTACTATCTCGATCACCGCAACAATCGCAAAGGCTTCCTCGAGGCGTACTGCGACAAGCTCATCAACTGGGATTCGTCGCGAAGAACCTCAAAGCCTGAGCGAAATCGCAAGAACTACGGCCAGACACTGGGAACCGTGGGACCGCGAGCTCGGTCCCTGTTCCTGGCAGTGATTCCGTTTCGAATTCCCCCGGGCTAGCGGCGAGAGCGGGCGTACGATGCGCCGTGCGCTGGGTCTCCTTTTCTGGTGAGTTCGCCTTTCTGTCCGTTGGGGGAATGGCTCGGGGAGTCATCGCGGTCGGCGGCGTCGCCCACGGCGTCATTGCAATCGGCGGAATTGCTTCCGCTGGCGTGATCTCCATCGGCATGAACGCTGCGGGCTCGGTGGCTGCTGTCGGATTGAATGCCGTGGCGCCGATCTGCCTATCGCTGATCAACGGTGTCGGGATCTACACCAAGGCAGGCGTGAATGGTTGGGGAGCTTGGGCGACCGGCGGCGTCAACTCGGCCGGCCTCTCCGCTCATGGCGGCGTCAACTCCGATCACAGTGTGGTGCCCGCGGTGGTGATGATCATCATCCTCATCGGTGTCTCGTCCGTGCTCCGGGGAAAACGCGAGCGACGCGTGGGCGACGGGATTCTTGTCGCTTCGCCGCTTCAAAAGCTCGCTCGACCTTCGGGAAGCCAAGGTGCGAGCTCGACTGGTGGAAGTGGGCACTGGCGACCTCACCCTTCGGGACGGCCGAGACACCATCGCGATCCCGGGCTGCCACGCGCTCCTCGGCCGAGCGGCAGTCCTTCGCGAGTCGAGCAAAGAACCAGAGGCACCGGTCGTCGTCGACCTCCGACGAGTCGACGAACAGGTCGTCGAAGAACAGCGGGAGGCGAGCTACCGCGAGCGTCTTCAGCAAACGACGCGCACGGTCGTTCGCTGCCTCGAAATCGAGCCCGCGCCCGAACGCGAGACTTGGCTGCCCAAGGACGGCCCCGAGGTGCAGTGGGTCATCGCCTGGACGGCGCGCTTGGCGGCGCTCGTGGCGATTGTTCTGGTGGTCTCGTGGCTTTCGGGCTGAGCGATCTCGCAAATCGGATCAGCGCCGGCGACCGCTCTTGCACAGCGCGAGGATCTGAACTTCGGCGCTGTCGTCACCCTGCACCACGGTACAAGTCTCGGGACAGAGCTGAATGGTGTCGCCGTCGATGTAGAAAGCGTTCGGCTTGCACTTGCTCGAGTCCGCGACCTGTACGAACTTCGTCGTGCCAGTCCCGCCGCTCGGCGTGTACTCGATCGTAATGCTATCCGGATCGAGCTCCTTGCCCGGGGGAGGCTGGGGGACCGGGAAGTCGCAACTGATTTTCGCGCCCGCGATCACGCCCTTGGCAATTTCCTGAAATACGGCGTCGAATCCGGTCCCGTCGCAGACCGGAAAGCGAAGCCCGCCGGTGAGAATGGCCAGAGCCTGGTGCCCCGGGCCCGTGTTCACGGCGCTCGTGCACTTGGTCATGGTGAGCGGCTCCGTCGGGCCATAGGCCTTGCTCGGGTTTGCGGGGTTCGCCTCCACACCGACGATCGCATAGTAACGATAGTTGCGGTTTTCCGGCGTGCCGAACTGCTGTGGGTCCAGCGTGGTGACGTTGGTATCCAGCTTTTGGGCAGCGACCTGTCCACCCGCTGCCGTCCCGCTGTCGCTGTAGCTGAAGCTGCCGAGGGTGCAGGAGATGCGATCGTCGGAGATGCCGACGAGGATCTTGAAAGCGTCCTTGCGTAGCAGCGTCGACCATCCGCCGGGGGTCAAGTTCCAGCGGTCGGGCTTCTTGTACCAGTCGAACATCTTGCACCACGCGTCCCAACTCTCCACGTCGTCGTGATCGTAGTGGTAGAAAAGCGGTGGATTGTTGTCCGGTGGGGTGTTCGCCGGTACGGGATTCGGGCAGGGAGCGCCGCCCAGGGGTGACCCTACGCAGATCGAGCTATCCGGGGTGTAGGGGCCGTGCTCCGCGATCAAGATCACGCGGTAATCGATGCCACTTGCCTGGATGATCTGCGCGAAGTTGACGTTGATGTTCTGCTCGATCGCTTGGCTTTCCTCGATCATGCTGCAGGAGTTGTCGAGGACGAAGACCACGTCGACCGGCTTGGTCGTGAACGTTGCCGTGTACTTTTGAATGTCGCAGGCGGCGTCGGGGTCGAGCACGTCGGTGAAGCTGCCGTCCAGATTCACGCCGCCGCCGGTGCTCCCGTCGACGCTCCCATCCGTCCCGCCAGTTCCAGCGCTGGAGTCAGCGGTCCCGCCCGAGCCGCCGGTGAAGAGCTGGTTGTCGCCTCCGCTGTCATTGGCGCTGCATGCGCCTGCGAGTGCCCCACCGATCAGGAGTCCACAGGCCGCGTGACCGATGTAGCGAGAAGCAGGCAACATGAAGGTCCTCCGAGGACGCGCCCCGCCGGGCCATCCGCGCCAAAGAGTAGCTCAGCCGCTCTGGCCGAGCCACCGGTTCAGGGTGGTGATTTCGGGGAAATTCACGAAAAAAAAGGGCGGTCGAACACGCAGGTTGCCGCGCCGGGGTGGGTGAAAATCCGAATCAGGTCGAGCTCGCTTCACGTACGGGAAGGATGGGCGCCCACACCAGTCGCTCGAGCAAGCTGTCGTTGATGAGCATTCCGGAATCACTGAAGTAGAGAGCGTTCTCGGTCGCTGCGTCGCGAAGCTCGGCCACGAACAAGATGCCTTGCCCTTGCTCGTTGTAACCGAGCTGAACGATCGCGTTCTTGAGCCAACGCCCCCCGCTCTCGAGCTCCATGGTCTCCGGCAACGTGTAGAAACCTTCCGCCTGGAGCGCTTTCAACGTCTTGGCCCAAGTGGGCGAGCGGAGCGGGGTGGTCGGCTCACCCCAGAACCAGCGGTTGTTCCGGTTCTGGCCAGGACGCACCACGAACTTCACACCGCCGTTTTGCGGCTGACCGAGATACACGAGAACGCCCGCGGGGAATGCGTCTTCGTGGCCGGGGTAGGGCTGAGTGGTGCGATATAGGCCGGGATCGGGCAGATCGAGCATGAGTTTCTCCAGCGAGGGAGCGCGAATCTAACTCATCTTTGCCGTCGCACAAGCGGCGCGATGAAGCGGCGAATGTGGCATAAGGAGCCCGTGCGCCGATTGACACGCCCCAGCATCGGTCTCGCGCTTCTCTTCATCGCCTGTAACCCCAAAGGCTCTGGAGCCAGCGGACAGGTCGGTCCCATCGAGCGCCCTACTGGCCCCGTCGGGCTCGAGGATGCTCGGCGCTACGTGCTCACGTTGATCAATCACGATCGCGACGAGGCCGGGCTCGAACCGGTTGCCTACGACGAGACGGCCGGCAAGGCCGGTCAGCGTCACGTGGAGGACATGGTCAAGGTCGGCTTCACGGCGCACTGGGGCAGCGATGGGTCGGTTCCCGAGCAGCGCTACAGCGAAGCGAGCGGTATCGACTTCGTTCAAGAAAACGCGGCATGCTTCTTCGACGGAGAAGTGCGTGAGCTCGATCCGAATCCGACGTTCGATCCCGTGAGCCTCGAGCAGATCGAGAGTGCGTTCATCAACGAGAAGCCTCCCAACGACGGGCATCGAAAGAACATCCTGAAAAAGTGGCACACCAGCGTCGGGATCGGGCTGGGCAAGCCGGTGGGTGTGGCCCAACCCTGCATGTCCCAGGAGTTCGTCGATCACCACGGCCAGTACGACGGGATCCCGACCTCCGCACGCGTGGGCCAGAGCATCACGGTGAGCGGAGAGGTGGATGCACCGGCGGAATTCGGTGGCGTCGGAGTCGGGCGCATCGATCCCCAAACGCCCCTTTCCGCCTCGCATCTCAACGCGACGAGCTCATATCCGGTGCCGGAGCCTCACGTCGTCTACTTTCCGGCCGGATTCAAAACGCCGAAGCCGGTCACGGTGAAAGGCAACCACTTCACCATCGACGTTCCTCTCGACAAGGGTCCCGGCCGATACGAAATCAGCGTTTGGGGCCGTTTCCCTGACAACCAAGCGTTCGTGATGGTGAGTCTTCGCACCGTCGAAGTGCGTTGAAAATCCGGGGTTGAAATCGGCGGCCCGGCGGCTAAATGTGAGCGATTCGCCTACCATGTCGAATCGCGTCGGACAGATCATTTCGGAGCGTTACGTGCTAGTCGAGCTCGTCGGCAAGGGCGGCCACTCCGAGGTGTATCGCGCGGCCGACCGAAACGGTGGACCCAACGTCGCGGTGAAGATTCTCCAGGAAGGCTTTGCGGGAAGCGAGGAGCACTCGGTTCGCCTGGTGCGCGAGCATCGAGTCATGAAGCTCCTCGAAGGCACCGCGGCGGTAAAAGTGTATGGGATGTCGAGCAGTCCCGATGGCGCACTTTGCCTCGTTCTGGAGCTCCTGCGCGGGAAGGATCTCGACGACGTGCTCCGATTCGATCGAAGCCGAAGGCCGCCGGGTCTCGGTCAAGAAGCTGGCCGAGCTCTTGACACCGATCGTGGTCACCCTCGAGCGCGCCCACGAGCAGGACATCATCCATCGAGATCTCAAGCCGGGAAACATCTACGTCCTCGATTCGGACAAGGTGGCCGATGTGCGGCTCATCGACTTCGGGCTCGCGAAGCTCAAGTCGGCCAAGCCGCTGACTCGCGAAGGGACGATCATGGGTTCGCCCAGCTACATCGCGCCCGAGGTGTGGAAGGGGGATCCCTCGATCCTCGACGAACGCATGGATATCTATTCGTTCGGCGCGATCGTGTTCCGCGCGCTCTCCGGGCGGGTCCCGTTCGACGCGCCGAGCATTCGGGAAAAAGTGCGCCTCATCACCACCGCGCCCCGCCCGAGCCTGGAACAGCTCTGCCCGGCCCTCGGAGCCGGGGTCGATGCTTGGGTAGGGCAGGTGCTCGCGATCGATCCCGACCGTCGCTTTCGGCGGATCCGCGCGGCCTGGAACGCCCTGTGCGACACTCTCGGCCTCGATCACTCGGATCTCGAGGTGCGGGCACACGCCAGCTGAAGGCAGAACTCTGGAGGAACGACGAATGGCAGCAAAGAAGAATGCTCGAAGAAAAATATCGAAGCGCCCCAAGGCTTCCAAGCGGATCACCCGCCCGCGCGGGACGAAGAAGGTGGCCAAGAAGAAGCGGCCAGTGAAAGCGAAAAAGAAATCGCCCCGACGTAGCAAGCCGGCGAAGGCGAAGTCGCGTGCCGCCGCGAAGAAGCCCGCCGCGAAGAAGCCCGCCGCGAAGAGGTCCGCTGCGAAGCCCGCCGCGAGGAAGTCCGCCGCGAAGAAGCCCGCCGCGAAGAAGCCCGCCGCGAAGAAGCCCGCGCCTCTCGCGGTGAAGCCCGTCGTGAAGAAGCCCGCCCTCGTCGCGCGGCCCGGGCCGGCCAAACCGGAGCCGGCAGAGCCTTCTATCCCCGATCGCCTGATCGGTAGAGCGGCGCCGGGATTTCGTCTCGCCGATCACCACGGCTCGATGCTGGCTTCGAGCGAGCTTTCCGGAAAGCCGTACGTCCTTTACTTCTATCCCAAGGACGACACGCCGGGCTGCACCAAGGAAGCCTGCGATTTCCGCGACGGCCGCGCTCTGTTCGACGCCCGCGGGGTACGCGTCGTTGGGGTGAGCCCGGATTCGAGCTCCAGCCACGAGCGCTTCCGCGACAAGTTTCAGTTGCCGTTCACCCTGCTTGCCGACACGGACAAGATTTTGGCGCGTGCCTACGGCGTGTGGGTGAAAAAGAGCATGTACGGTCGTGAGTACATGGGCATCGAACGCAGCACCTTCCTGGTCGATGCGAGCGGTGTGGTCAGGAGAGCCTGGCGCGGCGTGAAAGTCGGCGGTCACGTCGACGAGGTCCGGAGCGCGCTCGGAGAGCTGTGACTCCGGTCGTTTCCTGGGTCGTACCCGTGTACGACGCCGAGGAGACTCTCGGGTGCGCGCTTCGCAGTGTGCAAAGCCAAACGTTCGCCGACTGGGAGTGCATCGTGGTCGACGACGGGTCGAGAGATCGTTCCGTCGGGATCGCGCGGGGCTTTCAGTCGGCCGACGCACGGTTTCGCGTTCTCGAACGAGCGCACGGAGGAATCGTCGAGGCACTGAACGCCGGCGTCGGCGAATGTCGAGGTCGCTACGTTGCGCGCCTCGATTCCGACGATGTGGCGCACAGCCGGCGTCTGGACTTGCAGGTCGCCGCTCTCGAAGAGCGAGGATCCCTGTGTGCGGTCGGCACCCACGTGAAGATGTTCCCGCGCCGCATTCTGAGCGACGGATTGCTTTCCTACGAACGCTGGCTCACTTCGATCCGGTGCGAGGCCGACGTGCGGCGGGAGGTGTTCATCGAGTGTCCCATCGCGCATCCGACCCTGTGCATTCGGCGCGAGGTTCTCGCCAGATACGGTTATCGCAACCTGGGCTTTCCGGAGGATTACGACCTCGTGCTCCGACTCGTGGCCGATGGGAAGGAAATCGGCATCGTGGGCCGACGGCTCGTCGGTTGGCGCGATCGGCCCGACCGGCTCTCCCGCACCTCCACTCACTGTCGTCAGGACCGCATCGTTGCGTGCAAGGCCCATCATCTCGCCCGCGGATTTCTGTCCGCTGGGCCGGAGTACGTGCTCTGGGGTTACGGAGACACGGGTCGTGTGCTCTGCCGAGCTCTGGCTCACGAAGGCAAGCGACCGACTCACATCGTCGAGGTCCACCCCGGGCGGATCGGGCAGAAGATTGCCGGTGCGCGGGTGATCGCGTTCGACGAGCTGTCGCAGATCCCACGCCGCCCCCTCGTGGTCAGCGTCGCGGGGGAGTCCGCTCGCGCCGAAATCCGCGCCGCACTGGTCGACACCGGATTTACCGAGCTCGACGATTTCGTCTGCGCCGCTTGATCAATCGCCCAGTTGGTACTCGCACTCCGGCAACGGAAAGGCGGGTCGGGCAAACAGGTAGCCTTGCGCCAGGCGAATGCCGGCATCGACGACGGCGGAGCGTTCCTCGCGAGTCTCCACGCCCTCGGCGATCACCTCGGCGCCGAGCTCCCGGCACATCCCGACGAGCCGGGTGACGAGCTCTTGTTGGCGCCGGCTCGTATGCAGGCCTGCGATGAGCTCGCGATCGAGCTTCACTACCTGCGGTTCGAGATCGACCACACGCTTCAAGTTGGAAAGGCCCGCACCCAGATCGTCGATGACCAGGCTCACTCCCCCTCGCGCACGAAGCTCCCGGATCACGTTCACGCACAGATCGAAGTGCGTCACGGGCACCGACTCGCTGACCTCGATGAAGAGCTCGTGGTCGTGACCGAAGATCGGGTCGTCGGGACGGACGATCCAGCTCTCGTGGAGCTCTTCGGGGTGCACGTTCAGGAACAGGCGATACCCGGAGCAAAGTGGGACCGCGATCTCCCGAATCAACCGACCGAGTCGTCCCGCGCATCCCGTGGCGACCGCCTGCTGGAAAAGGACCAAGGGGTTTCGATATTCCGGCAGCCGGCAGCGGACCAAGGCCTCGTAGCCGTACACCGTCGACGTATCCAGACGCACCACCGGCTGGAACACCACGGACAAGTGCTCGGTGCCGACCATGCGGGCGAGCGCACGCTGGGAATCGTGAGCCTCGCTCCAGCCCTTGGCGTTGGGCGCATCGGAGAGGCGGTTCGAAGGAGGAGTCGAGGGGCGCACGATCGAAACGAGCTAGGAAAGAGCTACACGGAAGCTCGCGGCATCGCTACCTCTTTCCATGCGCGTTTGAAGTGGCCTGTTTACGCCCGGACTCGGCGTCAGTAAGGCTCTCGCATGCGCGTCAGCATCGCCCACGCCATCCGAGCGTCGCTTTTTCTCCTCGCCGTGTCGTTCGTCGCCACGGGCTGTGAAGGCGACAAGAAAAAGAGCCTCGCGAAGGCCAAGGAGCACGTCGCCGCCCTGGCCGAAACGATCAAGGCCGACGAGGGCGAGGTCCGGAGCGGCCTCCCACTCGGCGTCAAGCACCTGGAGCCGCTCTGGCAAGGGGACAAGGCTCCCAAGGACGACCTCAAAGCGGTGCGGGAAGCACTGGAGAAAGCGCGCAACAAGACCCAAGACCTGCGAGTGGCAAAGAGCACGTTCTTCGCCCTCACCGACGATCACGGAACCGTGCTCCGAAACGATCAAGAGCAGGACCTGATGACTGGCAAGAACATGTTCACGAGCTTCCCCGAGCTCAAGGACGCGCTCTCGGGGAAGTACGTCGAGACCCACGGCTCGATGCCGGAAGCGGCAGGCATCAAGGGACCTGACGGTCAATGGGTTGCGGCCACGGCCGTCAAAGTCGATGGCGCAGCGAAGGGCCTGTACGTCACGGGTTGGTCGTGGTCCGCGTATGCGTATCGACTGGAAACCTCGCTGCGAAGCAGCGTGAAGGGCGGGCTTGCACAGAACGACAAGATGCCGCTTCTGTACGTGTATGTCGTCGTCGGCGACGCTGCGTACGGCGCTCCCGTTTCCCCCGAAGTGAACGCCCAGGCCATTGCCGCGGACAAGCCACTCTCCAAAATCCAAGGCGACGACGGCTCCTACGAAACCACCCTCGACATCACCGGTCGTGACTTTGGTCTCGCCGTCAAGAAAGCCCCCGTGCTCGGCAAAGACGTCGCCGTCGCCGTTCTCCGCTCGGAAACGTGATCGACGATCAGGAATCGTCGCTGAATTGCAGCGTGGCGTCGGGCCCCGAGCGGCCGAATCGGTGCAGGGCGTAGATCAGCATGACGAGCGACGCGAGGGTGATCACCGCGCCGATGTCGGGGTCACCGCTGGCGGCGAGCCCGATCCCGAGCAGCACGCTGGTGACGCCCGCACCGATGAGGAGGCGCGCGCGTCCGAGGTCGGACTGTCGAGCTATGGCCACTTCTCCGCGTGAGCGCGCACGAGAAAATCACGCACGTCCCGCGAGAGCTTGTTCTCGGCGGTGATGGTCGTTTCCTCGTGAGCGGTGCCAACCTGGTCGTCGTACACGTAGTCGCTGTCGTAAAGAACGAGGACTCGCGAATCAGCGTCGTCACCCGTTCCGTGCACGAGCTGGAGCGCGTCACCCATTTCGGGTCCGCGTTGAGGTAGAGTTCCTTTCAGCTGACTCCGCTCTTGGGGCGTGACGTAAGCGACGCCGTACTTGTGTCCTTGGGAAGTCACGTCGACCTCCAGCATGTTCCCTCCGCCGAGGTCGATGCTCCTGGTGGCAGCGGGTGCGTCCTGCTCGTCCTGAAAGGCATGGGCGATGATCTGGACCGCACGGCGCTCGTCCAGGCTCCGCGTTGGGTTGGCGGTCTTGGCGGGTGGACCTCCGCAGGCGGTGAACGTGAGCAGCAAGATTGCGGCCCCGGCTCGGAGCCCGGGTCGTAGCGTCAGTTGGGACAATCCGGTCATTGGTCGCAAAAGGTAGCCAACCGCCTCGGGTTTCGCTAGGCCAGAACCCCGATGACCCAGAAGCTCGGCCCACGGCAAGTCCTTCCGGCCGTGGCGCTCGTCCTGAGCGCCTGTGGTGGGGGAGCTTTGCCCGATCCCCGGGCGGCCGCCCGAAAGTACGCGGACGCGGTGGAGCGAGGTGACGCAGACTCCGCGTATGCCATGCTGACGAGCGATGCTCAGCGCCAATACGGTCGCGAGCGGGTCAAGACGATGATGACGGAATCGAAAGCGGAGATCCTGCGCGCCGCGCGTGCAGCGGCTTCGTCCGAGTCGCGGGTCGAGACCGTCGCGACATTGCGCTTCGCGGATGGAGAGCAAGCGGAGCTCGCTGTCGAGGAAGGGGAGTTTCGCGTGGGCTCCGCTGGAGCTCTTCCCCTCGGAGCACGAACTCCGGCACAAGCGCTGGCCGATCTTCGTCAAGCGCTGGCGCGACGGAGCTACCCTGGCATCCTCCGCGTGCTCTCGAACGAATCGAAGAGCTCTCTCGAAAACGACATGCGCTCGCTGGTCGACGGCCTCGAGCAACCCGAGACGCTGGACGTGAAGGTGAACGGCGACAGTGCAGAAGTGCAAATCCCAGGCGGGCACCGCGTGAAGCTCAAGCGGGAAGCCGGCGTCTGGCGCATCGAAGACTTCGACTGAGGAACCATGCCGCTCTGTTTGTCGCGACGCCACGCGCTCCTCGCTTTTTCCGCGCTGGCGCTCGGGTCGCGCTCCGCGTCGGCCTTTGGTGAGGCGGGGGCATTCAACCCGAGGATCCTTCGAGCCGGGGGAGTTTCCCTGGATCCGGTTCGCGCGTCGGCGCCCGCTCGCTGGGCTTGGGAGCTCGTTCGCCGTACCAGTGCGCCGGCGCGGATGGTCGCGAGCGAAGTGGCGGCAGACAATCCGGCGCTCCTCACTTCGCCGTTCGTGATCTGGGCAGGCGGAAGCGAGGTCTCTGCGCTTTCTTCCCCGGAGATCCGTGGCCTCACCAGGCTCCTGCGACTCGGAGGAGTGATCGTGGTCGATGACACGGATCCGGCTCGCGGCGCGTTCGGAAAGAGCGCTCGGCGCGAGCTCCGGCGCGTTCTGCCGGACGCTGCTCCCATCCGGCTCGACTCTTCCCACGTGATCTTCAAGAGCTACTACATCGTGGATCGACCCGTGGGACGCGTGCTCGGACCTCCTTCGGTCGAAGCCATCGTGCGGGGGAAGAACGCTCAGGTGCTATTTCTGTCCCACGACCTCTTGGGGGCGCTCGCGCGCTCTCGCGGCGGAACAGCCTCGCTCTCCGTGGAGCCCGGTGGTCCGGCGCAACGTGAGCAAGCGGTGCGGTTCGCTGTGAACATCGCGATGTACGTGCTGTGCTCCGACTACAAAGACGATCAGGTGCACGCACCGTTCTTGATGCGCCGTCGCGCTCGCCGTCACCCATGAGCACGCGCTCCTGGGCTTTTACGGAGGATTTGCCCCCCGGGGCCGTCGCTGTCGTCGTCGTACTCGCGCTCTTTGCGCTGATATTGCTCGGCTTCGAGCTCGCTCGCCGAGAGCGATTTGGCGCAGTGATCTTCGGCAGCGGCGTTTCAGCAACGCTACTTCTCGGCAGCGCCGTCTTGCGTCCGGTGCGTGTGACGGAGCGGGGCAGCGTCGTGGGCCCGCGCGTCGTCGTGCTCTTCGATCAGTCTCGGCGCTTGCTGCTTCCGGCGGAAGCGTCGACTCGTCGCGAGCGAGCGCTCTCGGCCCTGGAAGACTTGAAGAAGCGCTACTCGGAGGCGCGCCTCACGCTCTTGGGCTTCGGGCGCGGCAGCCCGACACCACTGCCCGACAATCCCAAGAGCGCGCGACTCACCACCGAAAGCGACCTCATCGCGGCGTTCGCTGGCCTTTCGGAGCAGCCCGGGGAGCGGCCCCAGGCCGTGGTCCTCATGAGCGATGGCAGGCTCAGTCGCCCAGAGGCTGGCGCCGACGACGATTCGCTCCGCCGCACTCTCGGCAGTCTCGGCGTCCCCGTTCACACCGTGCGCCTTTCCGAAAAAGGTCCGAAAGACGCCAGCATTCGCTCGGTGCGCGCTGCGGGTGCGGCCGTCGCTCATCAGCCTCTTTCGCTCACGATCGAGGTCGGTTGCAGCCCCGAGCTCGACTGCTCGAACGTGCCGGTCGCGGTCCGTGAGTTGCGTCAAGGGGTGGAGCCCGCCGTGCTCGCCAGCGGCACCGCGCGCGTCGAAGATGGAATTGCGACCCTCGAGCTTCGGATCACCCTGGAGCGCGCCGGCACGCGAGTGGTGGAGGTGAGCATCGATGCGCCCGCTGGTGACGAAATCGTCGAGAACAACTCGCGACTGATCCCTTTCAGCGTTGCACGAGAACGCATTCGGCTGCTCCACGTCGCCGGGCGCCCGACCTACGACGTGCGAACGCTGCGCATGTGGCTGAAGGCGGACGAGTCGGTCGATCTGGTGAGCTTCTTCATCCTTCGCTCCAATACCGATGATCCCCAAGTCGACGACGAGACGAGCGAGCTGGCGCTGATCCCGTTTCCCGTCGAAGAGCTCTTCACCGAGCACTTGCCGAGCTTCGACGCCGTCGTGCTTCAGGACATCGATGCGGTGGCCTACAAGCTCGACCGACATCTGCCCGCGCTCGCGCGCTACGTGGAGGGCGGAGGAGGGCTGATCATGGTGGGCGGGCAATCGTCCTTCGCCGGCGGCGGATATGCCCATACCGCGATCGATCGAGTGCTCCCCGTCGAGATCCCCGAAAATCTGGCCTGGTTCGATACCGTGGAGTTTTCGCCCGAGTACACCGAGGCTGGTCGCGCCGCTCCCGTGCTCGGCTCACTCCGCGAGCTCATGGGTGACGAGCTGCCCAGCATGACCGGATCGAACACGCTCGGCGAAGCCCGTCCTGGCGCCATCGTTCTCTTGGAGCATCCCACCCGAAAGGCGGGCGCCGGAAAGATGCCAGTGCTCGCCCTGGGTGAGGCGGGCGACGGCCGCACCATCGCCCTCGGGGTGGACGGAAGCTGGCGGCTCACTTGGAGTGACGAAGGCGCGAAGGTCGCCGGTCGTGCCTTTGGTGCACTCTGGGATGGTCTGCTCGGTTGGCTGATGCGCGATCCTCGCTACGAGGCCGGGCGCGCCGAGCTCGTGGGCGAGTGCATCGCCGGGGAGCCCGTTTCGATCTCTCTCACCCGTTTGCCCGGCGTGAGCGGTGAAGTCGAGGTCTCCGTCGAGCGCTTGGGAAAACCCAGCGGAGCGCCGGTCACGAAGAAGCTTCCCAATCCGCCGCCCGGTCCGGTGCACATCGAGCTCGGTTCCCTGGGTCCCGGCGGGTACACCGCCCGCATTCGGATCGGAAAGGCTCCGCCGACGCGCCTCGACTTCGCTTGCGAACGCGGCGGGGAGGCGTGGAGCGACTCACGACCCGATCCGGAACGGCTCGAGCGGATCTCGACTCTCACCAAGGGAACCTCGGTCGCGTTCGATCGTGCCGCCGACTTGCCCGAGCCACCCTCCGCACGGATCTCGGCGGAACGACACGTGACCCCGCTCTTGCCGCCGTGGGCGTGGACCGCCCTGGCCGCCCTGGCCCTTGGCGCGCATTGGTTCGTGCGGCGTCGCGGCGGACTCGTCTGATTCTGGATGATCAGCCCAGGCAGCGATTCAGGGGCGCTTGCTGCCGGGCGAGTGTTCCTCGAGTTGGGCCAGGAGCTCGAGCTGTGTGCGCTGGATCTCCATCATGGTTTCCCACTGGAAGTGGAGCAGGTGATCGAGCTTCTCGTGAAGCATGGCGATTTCGAGCTCCGCTTTGAGGTTCACCCGGTAGTCGTTGTCCGCTCGAAGCCGGTCGTGCTCCGACACGCGATTTTGCGCCATCATGATGATGGGCGCTTGGATCGCTGCCAGGCTGGACAGGACCAAGTTCAGCAGGATGAACGGATAAGGATCGAACGCGCGTGTGGCGAGCACGGCGGTGTTCACGGCCATCCACACCACCAGCACGATGAAAAATCCGATCACGAACGGCCAGGATCCGCCGATCTTCGCCACACGGTCTGCCAGACGTTGGCCCGTGCCGAGGTGAGTCTCGAGCTCGTCCGCGAGGTGCTCGACCGCACTCGAGTGCTCCGCTGCGCGCCGGGCGATGTCGGCTTCCACCGTGGACAGGTCGCCGCGCTCCTCTTCCAAGCGAGCGAGCACGCTCGCGACGCGCGCGCGATTGAGGCACCGGGCGCACACGAGGCTACCGGCGGGAACGGGCTTTCCGGCAGCAGCGCCGAGCTCAGTGACGAGGGCTGGGCGGAGTGAACCGGTGGGCGTGAGCCCTTTGGTGCGAGCGCAGGAGAAGCAGCGAGTGGTGGACAAGTGCCTCTAGCAGCCCTCTTGTCACGGTTTTCTCCCGGTCGCAACGCGCGCCGCCATCAGTCGTAGTACTCGTGGCCGATGTGGGTGATGGCTTGCTCGCCCATCATCCAGCGCAGCGTGTTCTTCAGCTTCATGGCCTGGATGAACAGGTCGTGCTCGGGATACAGGCCGGGCGCGACGATGGGGCTCTTCCAGTAGAACGAGAGCCACTCCTGGACGCCGCGGAACCCGGCGCGCTTGGCGAGGTCCATGAACAGCGCGATGTCGAGCACGATGGGTGCTGCGAGAATCGAGTCACGGCACAAGAAGTCGACTTTGATCTGCATCGGGTATCCGAGCCACCCGAAGATGTCGAGGTTGTCCCAGCCTTCTTTGGCGTCGCCCCGGGGCGGGTAATAGTTGATGCGCACCTTGTGGTACACGTTGCCGTACAGGTTCGGGTAGACCTCGGGTTGCAGGATGTGCTCGAGAACTCCCAGCTTGGAGACCTCTTTGGTCTTGAAGTTTTCCGGATCGTCGAGCACCTCGCCATCGCGGTTGCCGAGGATGTTCGTGGAAAACCAGCCCGAAAGGCCGATCATTCGAGCCTTCAGGCCCGGCGCCAGGATGGTCTTCATCAGCGTCTGGCCGGTCTTGAAGTCCTTGCCGCAGATCGGCGTGTTGGTTTCCCGCGCCAGCTCGTATCCAGCCGGGAAGTCGATGCTCAGGTTGGGCGCACCGTTGGCGTAGGGAACGCCCTCTTTCAGGCAAGCCCAGGCGTACATCTGGCTGTTCGAGATGCTCGCATCACTGTCGGCCAAGCCCTTCTCGAACGCCTTGATCGACTGATGAACGGGACCTTGCTCGAGGTAGATCTCCGTCGAGCCGCACCACACGGCCACCGCGCGGCTCGCGCCGGTCTTCTTCATCGACGAGCGAATGTCCTCGCGAAGAGCTTCCACCATCTCTGCCTTGGAAGAGGCCTTCTTCAGGTGTGTTCCATTCAGACGCTTCACGTACTCGGGATAGAAGACGCCGGGGAGCGGCTGGATGGCCTCGAGCTCGGAGCGGATCGGAGCGAGGTGCCGATCCTCGAGCACCTTGGCGTTGACGGCTGATTCGTACGCGTTGTCGGGGAAGATGTCCCAGCCAACGAACTCGAGGTCGGACAGGTTCGCCAGGGGAGCGAAGTCTTTGATCTTGGGGATCCGGTTCTCGGTGCGCTTGCCGAGTCGGATGGTTCCGAGCTGCGTCAGCGAACCGACGGGATCGCCCAGGCCCTTGCGTGCCAGAAGGCATCCGGAAATGAAGGTCGTTGCGACGGCGCCGAGCCCTGGCAAGAACACACACAGCTTGCCTTCGGGTTTCGTCAGTTTCTGGGGCTGTTTCAACTCGTCCTCCTCGGATCGCTCGTATCCGTGCAGGCGCTCGACCTGCATGGCGCGCTCAGTAGCAAGGCGCGTGCCCGTATGCAATCGTCGCCGCCATGGGTGCCACCCGTCTTGCGGTGATCCTGGTTGCGGGTGTCGGCTCTCGCCTGCGTCCCCTCACCGATGATCGGCCCAAAGCGCTCGTCGATATCGGCGGCGAGACGATTCTCGCGCGAAGCGTTCGATTGCTCGCAGAGCACGGCGTAACGCGTGTCGTGCTGGCCACCGGCTACCGACAGGACCGGGTACGAGCTGCGCTCGCCGGCTCGACGCTCGACATCGAGTATTGCGAAAACCCTCGCTACGACACGACTCAGAATTCCGTCTCCCTCGCGCTTTGCAAAAACGCTGTTCGTGGTCAGTCGTTCTTCAAGCTCGACGGCGATGTCGTGTTTCGAAAAAGAGGTGCTGGAGCGGCTGGATTCGTGTTCTGCCACGCTCGGCCTCGCACTCGATCGAACGCGTCGCACCGACGAGGAAGCGATGAAGGCACGCGTCGCTGCCAACCTCTCGATCATCGAGCTCGGCAAGCACATCTCTCTCGATGACGCCGCGGGGGAGAGCATCGGCATCGAACGCATCGGCGAGCGCGGAGTGAGTCGGTTATTTTCCGCCCTCGAGACTGCGATGGGTGAGGGGAGAACCGACCTGTATTACGAGGACGTGTACTCGGAGCTCATCGCGCGTGCCGAGCTCGATGCGCTGGCAGTCGACGTGGGCGATCTGCCCTGGACCGAGGTCGACACGTACGACGATCTGGAGCGCGCTCGCTCACTAGTCCAAAGCACCAGCGTGCCGTAGAGCCACGATCAGCTCGTCACGGACTGGGCGCCGGAGGCAACAGCGCGATCCCGGCTTCTCCCCCGCCGCGTAGGACTCGATTTCATCCCTGGAGCCGGATCCCAGCTTTCGACCCGAATTAGTGCGTAAAAATCGACGCACTTTCCCCTGGCATCCGGATTGCTCAAGGGACTCCGGCAGGAAAGAAGCAACGCGGAAGAGTCGGACCTGAGGTGACGTAAACGGGCGTGACGCAACGCGGATTGCGGATGCGCGCGCCCGATGAGCGTCCCACCCGGTCGGTGGGTCGCCCCTGTGAGGGGTGTTGCCAATTGGCGACACTGTGGCCTCGCTGCGACAGGGGCTCGGCTCGTAAGTCATTAGAACAGAAAAGGAATTGCCCGATTTACGCAGTGCGTGGTATCCCCCGCCGGACTTTTCTTGGAAGGCGAAAGTGAGACGAACGGATGATTGACCGACGAGTGACGCGCGCCATCGTGTTGGCGGCCGGCACGGGCTCCCGCCTCGGCGAGGCGAGCGACGTTCCCAAGCCCCTGCGTCCGGTGGCCGGCACGGCCCTCTTGGTGCGCGTGCTTCGAACTTTGCAAGCCGCTGGCATTCGCGAGGCGGTCATCGTTTTGGGTCATCAGGGAGACGCAATCCGCCGAACGCTGGTTGCCGAGCCGTCCCTCGGTCTCGAGCTGTCGTTCGTCGACAACGAACGTTACCTCGCTAAAAACGGCGTTTCTTTGCTCGCTGCAGAGCGTTTCGTCGACCGCGAGTGCTTGCTCACGATGGCCGATCATCTCTATTCGCCAGAGCTGGTTCGTCGCCTGTGCGCGGCCGAGCTTCCCAGCCAAACCTCGGCGCTGGCCGTGGACTTCGACATCGAGCGTTGCTTCGACATCGACGACGCGACGAAGGTTACCGTCGACCAGGGTCGGATCGCCGACATCGGCAAGGAGCTCGCCCGCTACGACGCCATCGACACAGGTGTGTTTCGCATCGGTCCCGAGCTCATCGAAGAGCTCGCGAAGCTCGATGCTCGCCATGGGGATTGTTCCTTGTCCGACGGCGTTCGCGCCCTCGCGCTGCGCGGCGCGTTCCACGCCATCGACGTGGGCGAAGTCCGCTGGATCGACGTGGATACGCCGGCTGCGCTCGAACGCGCGGAAGCCATGCTGCGCGTGTTCGGAGACTTGCTCGGCGACGAGCCCGGTGCAGGCGCGCCGGCCGTCATCGACGCCGAGGCGCTGGAGATGTTTTCGCCCACTTGGGTGCGAGCGGCCAAGCCTTACAACGAGGACCATTTCGCCATCGCGGAGAGCCGCGGGGTGCTCCGGATGATGAGCAACGAGAGCCCGTTTCCGCCGAGCCAGCGCGTGGTGGAGGCGATCCTCGAGGCGGCCTTGCGCGGGCATCTCTACCCGAACGGCGCGGCGGAGCTCCGGGGCAAGCTCGGAGCCCGAGAGGGTCTCGACGGCACCAACGTGCTGCTCGGAGCTGGCTCGACGGAGCTCATCGATGTCGTGATTCGAACCTTCGTCGCCGCGGGCGAGGAAGTCCTTCTCAGCGTGCCGACGTTCAGCATGTACGAGGCCCGGACGCGGGTCGTGGGCGGCATTCCGGTGCTCGTCCCGATGTCGGAAGACAGCGAGCACGACATGATGGGTCTCTTGCGAGCCGTCACCGAGCGAACCAAGGTCATCTTCGTCTGCACGCCCAACAACCCCACCGGCAACCGGATTGCCGAGACCGACCTCCGACGCATCTTGCGACTGGGCCTGCCCACGGTGATCGACGAGGCGTACTACGAGCTCGGTTCGGGACCGTCCTTGTCCTACTTGCTCAAGGAATTCCCCAACGCGATCTTGCTCCGCACGTTCAGCAAAGCCTACGGGCTGGCGGGCCTCCGCGTAGGGTATGCCCTGGCGCACTCGGCGGTCATCCGGCTCTTGACGCGGGTCAAGGTGCCGTGGAACCTGCCGGCGATCACCATCGCGGCGGCGAGCGCAGCGCTCGATGACGTGGCGGAGTTCGAGGCGCGCGTGGGCGAGCTGAAGAGTGCGCGCAGTGCACTCGCCGCAGAGCTCAGCCGCATCCCCGGGGTCGTGGCCCTTCCGAGTGAAGGCAACTTCATCCTGGTCGACGTTTCCGGGACCCGGAAGAGCGCCGAAGAGGTCGTGGCTGCGCTGCTTTCTGAAGGCGTCTTGATTCGCTCCCTCTTCGCTCACCACGCCGAGAAGAGCTACGTGCGCGTGACGATCGGGACGCGCGAGCAAAACGCCCGCTGCATTTCAGCCTTCGAGCGCGCTCTCGGTCAACGCGGTCACCGGACAGCCGTCCCCGTCTTCGCGCCGGGACCCAGCGACGCAGAGTGATGCACAGGTAGACCATGGCGCCCCCCGTCCACGTCCAGAGCGAGCGGCTCGACGATCTCGGGCCGAGCCTCGGTCGCCCGAGCCCAGAGCAAGACGGGTTTTGGGCCGGCTACTGGAAGAGCCTGAAGCCCCTCGCGGTCGAGGAGCCGGTCGACGTCTGGATCCACCGACCGCTGGCGTACGTCCTGTCGAAGGTCCTGTACCCCACACCGATCTCCCCGAACCTGGTCACGATGATCTCGATCGTGTTCGGCGTGGCGGGAGGGCTGGCGTTCTTTTCGACCGGTGTGCCCCATCACATGCAGATCGGCGGCCTGTGCATTTTCCTGTCGGCGATCTTCGATTGTGCCGATGGGCAGCTGGCGCGCATGCGCGGGACCTCGAGCGTGTTCGGTCGGATGCTGGACGGCGTTGCGGATCTCGTCGTCTCCGTGGCTGCGGTGGGCGGCGCCATCTGGGTGATCTGGTCGAAGCACCACTCTCCGCTCACGGTCGGCCTCGCGGCCTTGGCTCTGTGTGTGGCGACTGCCGTGACCGGCTCGTTTCACACCGGAATGTACGATCACTACAAGAACGTCTATCTCCGGCTTTGCACGCCGAAGTTCAAAGAGGGTGAGGACTACGAGACCGCGCGCGAGCGTTTCGGGCAGACCACGGACGCGTCGTTTCTCACGCGCTACGTCGCCTGGCCGATCTACCTCTTCTATACGAAGAGCCAGGGGGACTACGTCCGCAAGTTCGACCCCTTCACGAGCCCCCGGCTCACGCTCTTCCCGGCCTACTCAGCAGAAGTTGCCGAGATCTACGAACGCCACGCCGGTGGGCTCATGCGCGTCTGGCGTGGCTGGTTCGGCTTCGGCTCGCTGGTGTTCGGCATCGCGCTGTTTTCGGCGCTCGATCTCCTCGAGGTCTACATGATTGCGCGGCTCGTACTGATGAACGCCGTGTTCTACGGCTGGCTCCGACCGCGCCAGCGGGCGGCTTCCCGGGCCGCCTTCGCCGAAATGGGCGCCGAGCTGCCGGATCGAGCCAGCTGACCGTCGCCCACGCGCTATAGTGCCGGCGTGCGACGGCCCCTCTCGATCCTCGCTTGCCTGTTCTTTTTCGGCACCTCGGCACAGGCGTTCGTCTGGCCCAACGCCGCCGAGCGCATCGAGAAACAACTTTCGTCCAAGGATCTGAGCGCGCGACGACGGGCCGCCGCGCGTCTGGGCGAGCTGCCGCTCGGGTTGGCGAAACGCTTGGTGCTGACGGCGCTCGAGGATCCCGATACCGAGGTTCGCCTCTCGGCTGCCGACGTGGTGATGGAAAACCGGATCCGGGGGACCGGGGAGCGGGTCGTCTCTTGGCTGAACGATCCGGAACGAAGGATCCGACTCGCGGCGGCGGAGACGCTTCGCATCGATCCCAACTCCCGGGGGATCGCTCCTCTCGGTCGGGTGCTCGGCGATCCGGATGCATCCGTGCGCTCGGCGGCTGCCGGGGCCCTCGGAGCTTCGGGCTCGAAGGATGCGGTGCTCCCGCTCCTTGGGCACATCGACGACTCCGTGCCTGCGGTACGCGTTGCGATCGTGCGGGCGTTGGCTCGGCTGGGTGACAAGCGCGCTGTCGTTCCGCTCATCGGAAAGATCCAGGATTCGCGCTCCCAAGTGCGCCGCGTCGTTGCTCGCACCTTGGGTGAGCTCGGCGATCCCCGCGCCTCGAGCGCCCTGATTCTCGCCCTGCGGGACAACGACGAGACAGTTCGCATGGCCGCCCTCGAAGCGCTCGGACTTCTTCGGGACAAGAGCGCCACGCTGGCCATCACCGCTGCCATCGGGGACGATCCGCGCTCTCCAGTGCGAGCCGCGGCTCTGTCCGCGCTGGCGCGACTCGGCACTTCCGAGGCGCTGGACACACTGGTCGAGAATCTGGGCAAGGACGACCCCTCGGATCCGGAACCTCCCGCACGGAGTGCGCTCGGGCGGATGGGTGTGGCGGCCGTGCCGAGGCTCAAGCAATGCCTCGCGGGACAGCCGACGCGAGCCATCGCCGATGGCTGCGCCCGTGCTCTGGCCGACATCCATGCGGAAAAGAGCGGAGCGCTCCTGGTCGATGCACTCACCCGCGGAGTGATCACTCCGATTGCCGCGCTGAGCGCCCTGACCGAGCTTCGCGATCCGAAGACACTGCCGTCGGTGCTGGAGCACTTGTCGGCAAAGGATCCCGTCGAACGTCGTGCTGCTGTGGACGCTGCGGCAACGCTTCTCGATCCCCGGCATCCAGATGGGCGGGCGGTGGATCCAATTCAGCAGGCCCTCGAGGCTGCGCGTAGCAGCAAGGCCGAGCGTGCGGCGCTGGCGCGCTTGATCGGTCGTACCGGGTCGGCGCGTGCCGTGAAGAGCCTCTTGCCTCTCGCCGAGGCCGAGGATGCCATCGAGCTTCGCATTGCCGCCATCGAGGCCCTCGGTCTCTTGCCTCCGGGCGGCCAGGATCGCGTGCTCATCGAAGCTCTGGATGCCGAGGAAGCGCCCGTCCGCATGGCAGCCGCACTCGCGCTTCGCCGTTCCGCGTCGGGCGCCGCAACTCGCACGCTGCTCGATCGTTTCGAGCGCGTCGCCGAACAAGATCGTACCGCCCTGGCGCTTGCGATTGGCGGCGCACTCTCCCGCGCGAAGGATCCCGCGACTGTTCGAACGCACCGAGCGCTTGATGCTGGCCAGCCGGGACGGACAGCGGGACGCGCTCATCGAAGCCATGGGGCGCTATCCGGACAAGCTCGCGATCGAAAAGCTGGACGCCCACGCCAAGAGCGCCGGGTTGGTTGCCGACCGAGCGAAGGTCGCCGAAGCGCTTGCGGGTCGCAAAGACGCCATCACCACGCTGCGCCGCCTGACGGCGGACGTGGACGGCTCCGTTCGCGCGAATGCGATCTGGGCCCTGGGCGGCGTCGGCGGGGTGGCCGAGCGACCTCTCCTGGTCAAGGCACTCGACGATCGCGATATCGCCGTGGCGGGGAATGCCGCAGCGGCCCTCGGGCGCCTCGCGAAACGGACGAAGGTGTCCGCCAAAAAGGAGCTCTGCGCCCGGCTCACCGATTCCCGAAGCTACGTGCGCGCCAACTCGCTGTCGGCCCTTCGCCTCGCAGGGTCACGCTGCTCCGGCAGCGAGGAACGCACGATGCTATCCGAGGATCGTTCGGAGGTCGTACGCAGGGCCGCCGCGCTGCTCATCGTCAACGTTGGCTCGTCCGATGCCCACGCGGACGAAGCCGCGCTCGAAGCCTGCGCTGGAGAGGATCGCGATGGATCCGTCGCCTCGGCTTGTGCGACCCAGAAGGAAAAGCTCCCGGTGAGCTTCGAGCCGGTGAGCGTCTACGTGGTCCCAGTGGGCGAGTCGTCCCCGGTCCCGCGTGCTCCGTTCGCGCTGGTTCTTGCCGACGGCCTCATGCGCCTCGGCATCGCCGATCGCCGCGGACAGCTGTTCGAGGCCGATGCGCCCTCTGGCGAAGTCTCTCTCGCCGTCCCCGCTCCTCTCGCCCGCTGATTTCAGGAAGCGTCGCCCTGGGGGAAGAGGAGAGGGGCTGGAAAACCCCCTGTCATCCAGGGAATTCGCGAGCCTGACGCACGCGCAGGTTCGAAGCGAGCGGAGTGCTCAACCCGAAAGCACGATCGCGTTGTGGGCGCCCGTCAGCCGCCGCCGGCGGCGCACTTCATCGCGCACTGCAGATCGCCCGATGCGCAACCGCAGGGGTTCTTCGCGGGCTTCTTCGGTGCGTCGCCTTTGGGCTTCGCGGGCGTGTCGCCGGTGGGCTGTTTGGCAACCGGCCGACCACCAGTGGGACGCTTGGTCGCAGTGTTGTTCTTGGCGGTCTTGTCGTCCGGGGGCTTGTCCTCGGCCGTTCCCGTCGCGGGCGCCTTCGCGGTGGTGGACTCCGTTGCTTCCGGAGTCGGAGTGGGTGCCGGTGGCGGAGCCTGGGTGGCAACAGGCACTGGTGGGGGTGGCGGTGGCTTCATGCTGGTGACCACGATCGCGACCGCGATCGCGACCGCTGCGACCGCGATGCCTCCACCGATGTAGAGCCCCGTGCGGCTCCTTTGCTGCGGCATCGGGATCTGCGCTTCGACTCCGCCGATCGGCGGAGCCAAGCCCAGGGGCGGCGCCATACCGAGCGGCGAGGGGCCCATCATGGGCGCCGCAGCCGCGGGCTCGGCGGCAGCCGTCAGGGCCTTGAGATCGATGAGGCCGGAGTCTTCCTTGGTCTTGGTGCCACTTCCGCTGCTGCCCATGCCGCTGCTCATGCTGCCCAGGGACGATGCGGTGGAAGCCGACGCGCTCGGCGTCGAGGGTTTTGCCGAGGCCGTGAGCGCCGAGAGCGAGAAGAGAACGCTGGATTCGTTGCGTGCTCCGGTCGTTGCGCCAGCTGGCTGCGCGACAGCGGGTGCGGGCGTGGGCTCGCGCGCGCTGGTCGTAACGTCCGCCTCGCTTCCGGCGGTCTCGTACGCGCCGAACAGATCCGAGGTGGAGCCACGACCGCCGCCGGCTCTGGCAGCAGCACGTACTGCGCTCGGCGATTCGTTGATCTTGGGTTCCCACGGAGCTGCAGCGGGATCCGGCTTTGACGCTGCAGCAGCGGGCGCCGCTGGCGATACCGCGGCAGGGGCAGAAGCCGCCGGTGCCGACGCGGCTGCGTTCAGTGCGTCGACGATCGCCGGAACCTGTCCGAGCGGCATCCAGTCGTCCATGCCATCTGCCCACACGAACGTCTCCGCGGTCACTTCGCCGGAGTTGTACGCGCTTACCAGATCGTGGATCGACAGGCTTCGTTGATCGTTGTCGCCGAAGTCGACCGAGTACTCACCCGACGCGGCCACGCTCGACGGCGTGGCGTTTCCTGGATCGGAAACCGCGGGCGAGTCGACTTGGGATGCCTCGCCTGCGAACACGTTCGGCGGGTTCACCTTTCCGTCGATCACAATCGTCGTGCTGCACTTGCGGCAGCGAATCTTCGCGAGCTTGTCCTGAACTTTTTCGTCCGCGATCGAGTATTTGGCTGCGCAGGCGGGACACGAAATCTTCACGATGCACCTACTGTATCGGCCCCCGGCGTCGTTGGGGGGGCGGTGACTCTTTTCCCATATATTATCAGGAGATACGTCTTGATTCACCTTTTGGTCTAAGTGACCAGAGGTCGAAGGGCTTTTTGGCTTTGGGGAGCGGGGGAAAAGCGGGGCGTGGCCGTCGCGAGACAGGGGCTTCTGGGGTAGCATCGATGGGTTCCTCGGGCCCGTCGCTCGGGCTAAGCGGGCGCCGGAACCGGCGCGACCAGGTGTTCCGACGCCGTCCGGGGCCCAGTGCTTGGCTCGAGAGCGAGCCTCAGCCAAACAAAGCGAGAAACATCCATGCAATCTGCGGGAACCGGTGCGGCAGCAACTCAGCGCGGAGTGCTCCCACCCCTCGGCCCGAGCCCTCCGATCGACCGGATCGCCGTGGAGGAGCGAGCTCAGGCTCTCGGCAAACGGAGCATCAAAAAAACGGCGAAGATCTTCGGTCTCGAGCTCGCAATATCGATGATGGATTTCGACGACGCTCGAGGGGTGCGACTCTCCGGGCAAAGTTCGCGCGCTCGCGCAAAAAGCGCGCTGGCCGGCGGGACCCACTCGGAGCCTGCCGTCCTGCGCGGCGGTGTGTGTGTATCCCACCTTGGTTCCGGTAGCGAAGCAGGCGCTCGAGGGGTCCACCGTTCGGGTCGCGAGCGTGGCCACGGCGTTTCCGAGCGGCCTGTCGCCGCTGTCGGTGAAGATCGAGGACACGCGACGCGCCGTCGAGATGGGAGCGGACGAGATCGACATGGTGATCGATCGCGGTGCTTTCTTGGCAGGGGAGCACGAGCGCGTGTTCGACGAGATCGCGGAAATCAAGGAAGCTTGCGGCGAGATCCACCTCAAAGTCATCCTTGAAACCGGGGAGCTCGGTAGCTACGACAACGTGCGCCAGGCGAGCGATCTCGCCATGTGTGCCGGCGCGGATTTCATCAAGACCAGCACCGGAAAGATCCAGCCCGCGGCCACACCTCCCGTCACGTTGGTGATGTTGGAAGCGATTCGAGACTTTTACTACCTGACCGGCCGCCGCATCGGCATGAAGCCCGCCGGCGGGATCCGCACCGCGAAGCAAGCGCTCCACTATCTGGTGCTGGTCAAGGAAACGCTGGGCGACAGCTGGCTCACGCCGGAGCTCTTCCGGCTCGGCGCCAGCACTCTCCTGAACGACGTGCTCATGCAGATCGACAAAGAGCGCACGGGTGCCTACCAGGCCGCCGAATACTTTTCCAAGGATTGAACGAGGACAACGTGACCATCAAGCTCGTCGAACACGGAGGCCCGACCGACAACAAAGAGAGGCGCAAGGGCGAGCGCCGACTCGAGTTCGGAAACGCGTGGGACTACGCCCCCGCCCCCGAGACCGCCGACCACGTGCGTCTCAAGTCGCGCTACGAGCTGTTCATCGATGGTCGCTGGCAGGAGCCGGAGAGCGGTCGCTACTTCGACACGGTCAGCCCTTCGACCGAAGAGAAGATCGCGGAAGTCGCCGACGCGAGCGAAGCCGACGTGAATCGCGCGGTCGAAGCGGCGCGTCGCGCGTACACCGAGGTCTGGAGCCGGATGCGTCCGCTCGAACGCGGGAAATACGTGTACCGGATTGCGCGAGCCATCCAGGAGCGAAGCCGCGAGCTGGCCGTCGTGGAGAGTATGGACGGCGGAAAGCCGATCAAGGAAAGCCGCGACTTCGACGTGCCGACCGCGGCCGCACACTTTTTCTACTATGCGGGATGGGCCGACAAGCTCCGCTACGCGTTTCCCGGTCGTTCGGTGCGCTCGGTGGGAGTGGCTGGCCAGGTCATCCCGTGGAACTTCCCGCTGCTCATGGCGGCATGGAAGATCGCGCCGGCTCTGGCGTGCGGAAACACCGTCGTTCTCAAGCCAGCCGAAACGACCCCCCTCACCGCGCTCTTGCTCGCCGAGATCATCCGCGAGGCCGAAGTGCCCGATGGCGTGGTCAACATCATCACGGGCGCGGGCCCGACCGGCGCAGCACTGGTCTCGCATCCCGACGTCGACAAGATCGCCTTCACGGGCTCCACCGAGGTTGGCAAGCGCATCCAACGCGCGCTCGCGGGCAAAGGCAAGAAGGTGACCCTCGAGCTCGGGGGCAAGGCGGCGAACATCGTCTTCGCCGACGCGCCCCTCGACCAGGCGGTCGAAGGCATCATCAACGGCATCTTCTTCAATCAGGGACATGTGTGCTGCGCGGGTTCGCGCCTGTTGGTCGAAGAAGGCATTCACGATCTCTTGATGCGAAAGCTTCGCGATCGCATGACTACGCTTCGCTTGGGTGATCCCCTCGACAAGAACACCGACATCGGAGCCATCAACAGCAAGATGCAGCTCGACAAAATCCGGGAGCTCGTTGCCGCCGGCGAGGCCGAGGGCGCCGTGCGCTGGAGCCCACCCTGCGAGTTGCCGGAAAAAGGCTGGTTTTTTCCGCCAACGGTGTTCACCGGAGTCGCTCAGAGCCATCGCGTGGCCCGAGAAGAAATCTTCGGTCCCGTGCTCAGCGTGCTCACCTTCCGCACCGACGAGGAGGCGGTGGAGCGTGCCAACAACACGTTCTACGGGCTCTCGGCCGGCGTTTGGAGCAACAAGGGCGCGCGCCTGTTCAAGATCGCCTCTGAGCTCGAAGCGGGCGTGGTCTGGGGCAACACGTACAACAAGTTCGATCCGAGCTCACCGTTCGGTGGCTACAAGGAAAGTGGCTTTGGCCGCGAGGGTGGCCGCCAGGGTCTCGGTGCGTACCTCCACGTCGAGTGAAAGCGGAAGAGCAATGAGCGACAAAAGAAAGCCTGGCTCCGAGCGACGACGACCGAGCGCTGACATCGTCGTGGACGAAAGCGGTAAGTGGAGCGTTCCCGAAGGCGAAGCCGCGCAGGGTGGACAGCGCATCCCGGTCAAGAAAACCTGGAAGCTCTACCTGGGCGGAGCCTTCGTCCGCAGCGAGTCCGGGCGCTATCTCGTGACCGATGACGGGGTCGACAACTTCCCCCGCGCTTCCCGCAAGGACGCACGAGACGCGGTCAAAGCCGCCGTGGGCGCGGCCAAGGGATGGGCGGGGAAGACAGCGTACAATCGCGGCCAAATCCTGTATCGACTCGGGGAAGTGATGGAGGGCCGGCGCGGCGAGCTGGCCGAGAGCCTGCGCCGGGGCAAAGCCGAGGATTGCGATCGGGAGATCGACGCCGCCATCGATCGGGTCATCTCGTTCGCCGGTTGGAGCGACAAGTACCAGTCGCTATTTTCCAGCAGCAATCCCGTGGCGGGCCCCCACTTCGGATTCAGCATTCCCGAGCCGATGGGGGTCGTCGCCGTTGCGGCGCCGGATCGGCCCTCGCTTCTCGGCTTGGTCGGCGCGATCTGCCCGATCATCGTCGCGGGCAACACCGTGGTGGTGGTCGTGAGCGAAGAGGATCCGCGGACGCCACTGGTCCTCGCCGAGTGCTTCGCAACGAGTGACTTGCCCGGAGGCGTCGTGAATCTCCTGACCGGAACCCGGAGCGAGCTGTTGCCGCACCTCGGCAAGCACATGGGTGTGCGAGCTCTCGATCTCTGGAACGTGAGCGGCGACGAAGCCGTGAAGCTGGAAACCAGCGCTGCAGACAACGTGAAGCGTGTCACGCGACGCAAGCTCGACGCCGACGACTGGTACGACGAGGCGAGCACGACCGGCCCGGGCTTCATCGAGCGTTTCGTGGAGACGAAGACCGTGTGGCACCCGATGGGGGCGTGAGCCCGCCGCGACCGGTCACGAAAACGTCTTCACCCACTCCTGGCTTCGCGAATGAAGCTCGTCTTGGAGGGCCTCGTCAATCGACAGCTCGGACGGAGTCTTGGGTCGCTCATTGTCGTAGTAGAGCCCGCTTTCCGTGCGGAGCGCGGGGTCGGTGGCGCAGCGGACCTGGGTGCGTGCGCCCTTCTCGTTCGTGATCAAGAACGGCCGGAGCAAGATCGAGAACGCACCGAGACGGCGCTTCCAGATGTCGCTCGCCACGCCTCCGGGGTGCAGGGAATAGGTCGTCACGCTGGTCTTCGCGAGGCGCCGCGCGAGCTCTTTGGCGTGCAGCACGTTGGCGAGCTTGCTGACGAAGTACTCGGGTAGGGCGCTCACCGAACGCGTCGGCTCGGTGAGAGCGTCCCAGTCGATGCCGCTGGCGCGATAGTGGCCCTGACTGGACACGATGACGATGCGTCCTTGGGGCGCTCGCCTCACGAGCGGCAGGAGCTTCTCGGTGAGGAGAAAGTGGCCGAGGTGATTCGTGCCGAACGTGAGCTCGAATCCGTCCTTGGTTTGACCGCGCACTCCCGCGATCCCGGCGTTGTTGATCAGCGCGTCGATGGGAACGTCGAGCTCGACGACCTGATCGGCCGCCTTTCGAACCGCAGCGAGATCGGTGAGATCGAGGGCCAGGAAGACGACCTCGCACTCAGGGCTCGCCGTGCGGAGCTCTTCCAGCACCGGCACGGTTCGCTCACGACTGCGGGCCAGAATCACGATGCGCGAAGCGCCGCGGAGAGCGAGCGCCTGTACGGTGGCCCGGCCGATGCCGGTGTTGGCGCCGGTGACGACGAAGGTTTTCCCAATCAGATCTCGCGCCTCGGACGGCATGCGCGCGAGCATAGCCGAGCCCCTATCCTCTGCCGCGAAACGAATTCGAAGGCGTCAGCCGCTGCCGCCTGCGTAGAGGGCCATCTCGAGAGCTTCCAGCCGCTCCTCCAGGCCGAGGTTCGCACCGCCGTCGAACTCCAGGGCCTTCTTGAGCTCTCGAAGCGCCCCTTCCAGGTCGCCCTTCGAGATCAGCTTCGCTGCTTTTTGAGCCGAGAGCTTCGCCCCCGCCGAGCGAGCGAGCACGTCGAGGGGTTTGGCCGCGCTCGACGGCGGCGGCGGAGCGTCGGTCACGCGGGGCGCGATCGTGGACGGTAGACGGCGCTTTCCCTGGCGCAGCGACATGTCGTACTTCACGCGAAGCTCCGGATCGGTCAGCGCTCGGTAGGCCTCCGTGCCGCGCTCGAAGATGCGCCGCACCTTGTGCTGGACTTCTTCCGATTCCCCCCGATGCACATCGGGATGAAACGAGAGCGCGAACTGGTGGTACGCCTGACGCAGGGCCTCGTCGTCGCAGATCTCCAGGACGCCGAGAATTTCATAATAGTTCGACTCGTCGAGGACGTCGGCCCACGCGAGCAGGCGTTCGAGCGGCGATCGGTCCATGGGAGCGGGGCAAGCTTGGCACGCTTCGCCCTGGAGACCAACGGGCGCCCTCTCACATGATGGGTACCTGGGCCTGACGCGCGGCCATCTCACCGATCTGGCCCATGTCCGGCATGGCAATCAGTCGTAGCGTGGCCGTTGCCTCGCGCCCGGTCGCAACATCCGTCGCGCGCACGCTGAGAATTCCGTCGGTGTCGAGGGAGAAGGTCACGTCGATCTTGACCTGACCGCGCGGTGCGGCGCGGAGACCCGAAAGCTCGACTTCACCGAGCGGGGTGTTCTCGCGGAATTGGGTGCTTTCCCCCTGACTGACTCGAACTCGGACCGTGGTCTGATTGTCTCCCGCGGTGACGAACGCACGCAAGCGCTCGCATGGTACCGGAGTGTTGCGGGCGATGACCGGGTCGCAGTAGCCCTGCACCGTTTCCACCGCGAGGGTGAGGGGAGTCACATCGACTAGAAGCGGAGCGTGCGGAGCGCCACCGGGCATCGGTGCGGCGACGCCACCGAACGCCTGCATGGGCGGCGGCGCCGCTGGCATGGGCGGTGGGACAGCGGCCGGGGGCGCACCGCCGAACGGAACCTGGGGAGCTCCGGTTTGCATCTCCCAGGGAGCTGGACCGAACGCCGCCATGGGCGCCGTCCCCGGGCTCGGAGCCCCGATGGGAGGCGAATGCTGCATCGGCGCGGAAATGCCGGGCATTTGCGGCGAGATGTTGGTGCTGGCCATCTCGGGCATGGCGAGTGTCCCGCCAGGAGCGTTGCGATTGCCCGGCGCCGTCGCGGTCTCGAGCGTCGAGTCCTCCATGTCCGGCATTCCCGGAACGGGGAGCGAGAGCTCGTCGAAGGTGCGGCGTCCGGACTGACGGTTGAGGCGCTTGTGAACCTCGGTGACTTCGTCCGTGGACTGAGGTCCGGCCATTTGACGGAGCTGCTCCGTCGTGGGCTGCACCGACATCGCAGACATCGTGCTCGGGTCTTCGTAGTTGATGTCGTCTTCGTCCAGGAGCGCGGAGACGCTCTCCTCGGTGACGGGCTGCTGGGGCGGAGGCGGCGGACGGCGCTGAGGTGGAGGTGGCGGCTGGGGCTGAGCGGGTTGCGAAGTTCCGCTGGGGCGCTTTTGAGGAGCTTGCGCCGTGTGTCGCGCGAGGAAGCCGGCAATCTGCTGGGCTTCGTGCGTCGGATTGTCTGCGCCCACCTGACTCGGCGGCAGGTCGATGGGCAAGGCGCCGGCTGCTCGTTGCGCTTGCTCGGCTGCATCTGCGGCGCTGGTCAGCGTCGGTCCCGCCGCACGTGCTCGTGCCGCAGCTGCTTCGGGGCCGAGCCCCGGTCCGGTCGGGAAGCGGCCTCGCGCACCGAGCCCGGCCACGGTGTGCGGCGGTTCGGTGACGGGCGGGATCCCGAGCCCCGGTCCCGTGTCCCGCCGCTTGCGGGGAGCGCCGCGATCAGCGGTGACGGGCGGGCGAGTCTCCGGAACCGAAGAGCCAGGCGGGGCGACGACGACGCGTTGCGCGAGCCCGGGCGGCAGATGACGTGCGCCCGAGTCCGCCTGGATCCCTGGATTGGTGGGCATGCGAGCGCGGGGCTGTGCTCCGCCATAAGGGTGGGTGCTCGGATCGAAGGAGCCAGGAGGAAGAGCCCCAGGCGGCAATGTGCCGGTACCCTTCCGTCCCGCCTGGGAGCCTTCCGTCCGCGCCGCGGGCTGAGGAGGGATCGGAATGTCGCGTCGTCGCTCCGCGCCGGTGAGCGCCGCTGCCTGGATCGCGGCGCCGATGGCAACGACCTCGTCCGGGCTGATGTGGCCGAGCACCGGGCGTTTGAAGAACTCTTCGACGCGCTCGCGCACGATCGGAATGCGAGTCGAGCCTCCGACGAGCAGGACCTGATCGAAATCACCCGCCGACATGCGCGCGATGTTCATCGCCTCGCGACACACGTCGAACGTGCGATCGACGATGGGGCCCGACAGCGCGTCGAACTCCGCCTTGGTCATCGAGAAGTCGAGATCGAGGGTGCGCCCGCCCGGGCCGTGGGCGACTTCCGTGACGCGAATGTGCGCTTCGGTTTCCCGCGACAGCTGGATCTTCAGGGTTTCCGCACCCGCGCGCAGTCGCTCGAAAGCCTGGGGATCGGTGCGGGGATCGGACTTGTGACGCGCCAAGAACGAGTCCGCCATTCGCTCGGCGATGAGCAGGTCGATGTCATCGCCTCCGAGGAAGGTATTGCCCGCGGTAGCCAACACCTCGAACACGTTCTCGGAAAGGTCGAGCAACGTGACGTTGAACGTACCGCCGCCGAAGTCGTAAACCGCAATACGCTCGCTCGTCCCTTTTCCGTAGCCGTAAGCGAGCGCTGCCGCCGTGGGCTCGTTCAGGATGCGCAAGACCTCGAGTCCGGCAACGCGCCCGGCAACCTTGGTGGCCGCGCGCTGCAGATCGTTGAAGTTTGCCGGCACGGTGATGACGGCTTTCTCGATGTTCTCGCCCAGGCCCGCTTCGGCCACGGCACGTGCGCGCCGGAGAACGAACGCACTGATCTCCGGCAGCGTGTAGGACTGACCGCGCGCGACGACGAGGGCGGCTTGGCCAGGACCCTCGCTCATCTGGAAGGGAAAGCGCTCCCGTGCCTTCTTCACCTCTTCGGAGTCCCAACTCCGACCGATCAGGCGCTTGATCGAATAGATGGTGTTCGGCGCATCGACCAGCCGGCGCGCCTTCGCGGTCCGACCGACGAGCACGCTTCCGCTCGGATGAAACGACACCACGGACGGGATCAGGCGTTCGCCGTCCTCGTCCCCAATCGCAGCGGCATGGCCGTCTCGGACCACGCCCACGACCGTGTTCGTCGTCCCCAAATCGATGCCGACTACCGGTGCTGTCACTCTGGTCGTTCTCCCTCGATTTTCGCTACCACCTCATCGTACCAGCGCTCGACGGACCGGCCAAACGGCCACATCCATCCATAAGCGGCACCCGTGAAGCGACCCACGATCTTTCGCCGGAGAGCGGGGTCCTTGACCGCCTCGACCCCGGACAGCTCGGCCGTGGCGCGGAGCGTTTCCGAGTACGCCTCCCATTCGATTCGAGCCCGCCCATAGGCCAGGCCAACGGGGAAGAATGGGATCAAATAGAGGAAGGTCATCAGCAAGGTCCCGTACCGGCGCCGCTGCCGGAGGTGGACCCACTCGTGCCGAAGGACCACCACCCGTTCCACGTCGGCCGTCTCGTCCCAGCCGGGAGGGACGTAGAGTGTGTCGCCGATGACGGTGTAGTACTCGGTGAGAAACGTGCGTTGCCCGCCGAGGGTCAGGATCTTGAGCGCCACGTCGATGGCTCGACTGAGCCGGCTCTTGCTCTTGGGAACGATGCGAAAGCCGGGGAATTCATCACGAATCTTCGCGACGGTGCGAGCAGGCTCGGTGCTCATCCGAGGACGTCACCCACCTGGAGCGCGCGCCCGTTCAGGAGGTCGACAGCGTCGAGCTCGCGGCGTCCCTCGAGCTGCGCACGAACGATTTCGACCAATGCATCGCCCGCCCGCACCCGCAGCTCGTTGACCGGCCCGACGGACACGGTCCCCGGCGGTTCGGCTCCGACGTTGCCTCGGGTCGGGCGAGCGCGGGTGATGCGCAGGCGCTTTCCTCGGGCCTCGGTGAACGCGCCGGGTCGGGGTGCCATGCCGCGCACGAGGTTGACGATGGAAGCTGCGCTCTTCTCCCAGTCGATGCGGCAGTGCTGCCGTTCGATGAGCGGCGCGTAGCTGGCGAGTGCGTCGTCTTGGGCCACGGCGGAAAGCTCGCCACCGAGCACACGGGGTAGATCTTCCCTCACCACCACCGCGGCGAGATCCGCGATGCGATCGGCGAGCTCCCCCGCCGTTTCCTCGGGGCCGATGTCGAGGCTCCGCTCGATGAATACCGGGCCGGTATCCAGCCCCGCGTTCATTTGCATGAGAGCGATCCCAGTTGAGGTTTCGCCGTTCACGATTGCCCAATTGATGGGAGCTGCGCCCCGATACTTCGGCAGGAGGGACGCATGCAAATTGATGCAACCGAAACGCGGAGCCGCCAGCACCGGCGGCGGTAAGATTCGACCGTAGGCGAGCACGACGGCCACCTCGACGCGGCGCTCGGACAGCCATTCGTGGAGATTACCGGTCTTGACCTTCACCGGTTGATGCACCAATTCCAAAAGGCCCATTTCCATGGCGGCCTGCTTTATCGCGGGCGGCGCCAGCTTCATTCCCCGCCCAGCCGGGCGGTCCGGCTGGCAGACGATCCCCACGACATCCGTGGTTTCCACGAGGGCTCGGAGCGCCGGGATCGATAGCGCGGGAGTCCCGAAAAACGCGCTTCGCATGACGCCGCCGTCATACCCCGACTGGCGACCTTTCGGCAGGGCAGTCCAAAAAAAACATGGCGTGGCGGCCTCGTCAGCCGGTGGTTAGCTTGACCCGCGTGCCGGTTCGTCGCATGAGCGTGAGTTAGGACAGGCTCCCGGTCCCCGAAAGGTATTTCGATGAGCGAGAAGAAGAAGCCAGCTTCGCCACCGTCCACCACAGCTGCAGCAACGACGAGTGACGAGGAGGTCCGGTTCGGCGACGAGCTCGCGGTGCTTCCGATTCGGAACGCCGTACTCTTTCCCGGCGCGGTAGCTCCGTTCGACGTGGGTCGAGAAAAGAGCGTTGCGTTGGTCGAGGACGTGCACAACCTGCCGTCCCCCGTCATCGCGATCTTCGCTCAGCGGGACCCTTCGACGGACGACCCCGGGGCGGACGACCTCTATCCCGTGGGTTGTGCGGCGCGCGTGCTCAAGGCGCTCAAGCACAGCTCGGGCAACTACTCGCTGATCCTCCAGGGGCTCACCCGGATTCGTCTCGAAAACCTGACGCAGTCCGCGCCCTACCTCAAAGCCCGCATCGCACGGGTCGAGGCCACTCCCGCCGAGGACGTCGAAGCCGAAGCCCTGGCCATGAGTCTTCGCGACGTCGCCAAGCAGGTCATCCAGCTGATGCCGGAGCTTCCCCGCGAGGCGGGCTCCCTCATCGATTCGATCCAGGCCCCCGGCGCCCTGGCGGATCTCGTGGCGGCGAATCTCGACGCTCCGGTCGAGGAAAAGGCCCAGCTCATCGAGACCGTCGAGGTGAAGGAGCGCATCCGCAAGGTGCTGCGGCTACTCACCCGCCAGCTCGAAATCCTCAAGATGCGAGAGCGCATCAATTCCCAGATCAAAGAGGAGATGGGGAAGAACCAGCGCGAGTACGTGCTGCGCCAACAGCTCAAAGCCATCAAGGAAGAGCTGGGCGAGGACGACGGCGATCAGGGCGATCTCGACGGCCTCGAAGAGCGCATCGCGAAGGCAAATCTGCCGAACGAAGCCGATACGGTTGCCAAAAAGCAGCTCAAGCGCCTGAGAGCCATGCAGGTCGGCAGCGCCGAGTACACGGTGGTTCGCACCTACCTCGACTGGATCCTCGATCTGCCGTGGACCAACTCGACCGACGACAACATGGAGATCGCGGCCGTGCGCAAGGTCCTCGACGAGGACCACTACGGTCTCGAAAAGGTGAAGAAGCGCATCGTCGAGTACCTCGCCGTTCGCAAGCTGAAGAAGGACAAGAAGGGACCCATCCTGTGTCTCATCGGTCCTCCCGGTGTCGGTAAGACGAGCCTCGGGCGCAGCATCGCCCGCTCCCTTGGACGCAAGTTCGTGCGCATCTCCCTCGGCGGCGTGCACGACGAAGCGGCCATCCGCGGCCACCGGCGCACCTACGTCGGCGCCCTACCGGGTCAAATCATCCAGGGCATGAAGAAGGCCAGCACCGTGAACCCGGTCTTCATGATGGATGAGGTCGACAAGATCGGACACGACTTCCGCGGCGATCCCAGCGCTGCGCTCCTCGAGGTGCTCGATCCCGAGCAGAACAACACGTTCGCGGACCACTATCTCGAGATCCCGTACGATCTTTCCAACGTGATGTTCGTGGCCACGGCAAACATCGCCGATCCCATTCCGCCGCCACTCCGCGACCGCATGGAGATCCTGGAAATCCCCGGCTACACTCGGCGGGAGAAGCTGGCGATTGCCCGCCAGCACTTGATTCCGAAGCAGCTCGAAGAGCACGGGCTCACGACCCAGACGCTCACCATCCTCGACGAAGCCATCGAGGAGATCATCGAGCACTACACCCGCGAGGCCGGTGTTCGTTCCCTCGAACGCCAGATCGCCAGCGTGATCCGCGGCGTCGCAGTGAAGGTCGCCGAGGGCGACGGTTCACCGCGCGTGATCAAGACCGAGGACGACCTCCGGGAGTTTTTGGGACCGATCAAGTACACGAGCGAAGTGGCGGAGCGCACCGAGGAAACCGGCGTTGCGACTGGCCTGGCGTGGACCAGTGTCGGTGGAGAGATCCTCTTCATCGAGGCCACGCGCATGTTCGGGACCGGCAAGCTGCAGCTCACCGGTCAGCTCGGCGACGTCATGAAGGAAAGCGCCCACGCGGCCCTTTCCTACGTGCGTACCAACGCGGAAAAGTACGGCATCCCCAAGGACTTCCTCGAGAAGAGTGACATCCACATCCACATCCCCGCTGGAGGCATGCCCAAGGATGGCCCCTCGGCGGGCATCACGATGTTCACGGCGCTCGTCTCGCTTCTCACGGGTTTCCGGGTACGTCACGACGTGGCGATGACGGGAGAAATCTCCCTCCGCGGCCGCGTCCTGCCCATTGGTGGCCTCAAGGAAAAGACCCTGGCGGCCCATCGCGCGGGCATCAAACGAGTGATCGTTCCCGAGCGAAACAAGGCCGACCTCGAAGAGGTTCCGAAAGAAGTTCGTGATGAGCTCGAGTTCGTGTTCGTTCACAAGCTCGACGAAGTCCTCGAAGCCGCGCTCGAAAGCATGCCCCAGCCGTCCCAGGCGTACCTCGACCAGATCGCCGCCGGCAAAGAGCCTGCTCAGCCGACTTCCAACTGACTTCCCTCGGCCTCAATCACAAAACCAGAGCAAGGCATCGGCGAAGTCGAACAGCACGCGGCGGCGGGCGAAGAACGTCATCCCGACCGCGTCGAACGCTGGAAACTTCACGCCGAGGTTGCTTTCGCAAGTGACCCCCACGCAATAGCTCGGAAGGCTCGCCGTGAACGCGACGCCGTCCTGGCAACCATTCACCGTGCAGAGCGGGGCGGGAGCCTGCGGTTCGAGGGAAGCTGGATCGAGCCCGTCGACGCTGGCCTGACTGAGGAGCGTGTAGGTGGCTCCGGTGTCGATGGTCATGCTGCTCGTCGGCAGTGTGTGGGGCGTGACTTCGACGCTGGGGATGCCGTACTCGTTCATCGCCAGGGGAGTGGCCGTTCCTGCACAGCTCGGTTGACCGAGAGAGAGCCCCGCGTAAGCGCCGCTGTCGAGCTCGAATCCGAACTCGCGGAGCGTGCGCATCCCGACGAACCCAGCGGGACCCGGGCCACTGGCTGTCGAGAATATCGTTTCCCAGGCGTAGACCTCCTCGTTCTCGAGACACAGCTCCCCGATGCAGAGCTCGCTCACGCGCGTCACGACCTGGTCTGCCGAGCCGAGCAGTGTGGAGGACAGCACGGTCGATTCCGCCCCCGTATCCAGGAGCAACTCGATCGCCTGCCCGTCGACGCTCGCGGCCACGCGAGCCGATCCATCCGAGGAGATCAGCGGCACCCGAACGGACTTTGCCCCGCACACTCGTCGAGAACCCGACAGCGTCACGCACGACGCAGGGTCGGCATCGTCCGCGCGGGAGCCCGCGCAGCCAACCAGCGCGAGCAAACAGATCCAAACGACGCGCATGCAGATCGAGAGAACGTAGCTCGCCCGGATGGGATCGCAAGCACTCAACGCTTCCGAACCTCGAAGCTCGCCCCACGATCGAGGACCTGGAAGCCCGCCTCTTCGATTTCGGCGCGGAGTCGATCGGCTTCTTTCCAATCCTTGGACGCTCGCGCTGATTGGCGCGCACGCGCGAGCTCGGAAATGCGCTCGGGGACCTCGACTTCTCGAGGCGTCCAGCTGCCGAGCCCCAGCCCCAGAACTTCGTTCATCTCCAGCAGCGTGGCCTTGGCGACAGGCTTGGGCAGATCGCCGCGCGCAACCTCCCACGCGATCGCCAGCGCGCGAGGGAAGTTCAGGTCGTCGTTCACCTCCACGCGAAAGCGTTGGAGCAGGTCGGGATCGGGAGTGCTCGGTTCACCGAGCCGTGCGGTGGCGAGCCGCAAACGGTCGAGCGCGGTGGCCGCCGCGTCGAGAGCTTCGAAGCTGAAGCTGAGCTTTTGCCGGTAGTGGGCATTCAAGCAAAAATAGCGGTAAGCAAGGGGATCCACGCGTTTTTCGACAACGGCAAGCCTGAGGAAGTCGCCCGTGGACTTCGACATTTTCTCGGCCGAGAGAAGTAAGAAGTAGCCGTGGAGCCAGTAGTTGGCCAGGCGTGTGCCGGAGCGAGCTTCGGTCTGAGCGATCTCGTTCGTGTGATGGACGGGAATATGATCTTCGCCGCCGCAGTGAATGTCGAAGAGATCACCCAGGTACTTTTGGGCCATCGCGGAGCATTCGATGTGCCATCCGGGAAATCCGACACCCCACGGGCTCGGCCACTCCATTTGCCGCTGCTCGTCGAGGGGTGACAGCTTCCAGAGCGCGAAGTCCGTGGGATTTTTCTTGTCACCGAGGTCGATGCGCTTTCCGGCTTCCAGCCCCGACGCTTCGAGGCGCGCCATGTGTCCGTAATCGGGCAGGCGACTCGTGTCGAAGTAGACGCCGTCACGGGTTTGGTAGGTGAAACCCTTTGCTTCCAGGTCCTTGACGAATTCGACCTGCTCGTCGATGTGATCCGTCGCGCGGCACCAAACGTGGGGCTCCCGGATGTGAAGCGCTCGGAGGTCGCTCTGAAACGCCTCGATGTACAGAGCGGCGAGCTCCCAGGCGCTCTTGCCGGTGCGGCGCGAGCCCTTTTCCATCTTGTCTTCACCCGTGTCGGCGTCGGATACCAGGTGACCCACGTCAGTGACGTTCATGACATGGCGGACGCGATACCCGTTCCACTCGAGCACGCGACGCAGGCCGTCTTCGAACAGGTAGGTCCGGAGGTTTCCGATGTGCTGGTAGTCGTAGACCGTCGGCCCGCAGGTGTAGAGACCGACCTCTCCGGCGCGGAGAGGCTCGAACAATCGACGAGAGCGCGTGTAATTGTCGTAAAGGAAGATTTCCATCGGCCGACGGCAGGGTAGCGATCCCAGCGCGGTTTGCCGAGGCAAACTGTAGAGTGAACTCGCGGGGCCGGCGGTTGTCCCAGAGCAAGATGAAAGCCTTTTCGATTGCGGCGGTGTGTCTCTGGACGGCGTGTGCTCCGACCGAGCCGCGGTCGACAGTGCCCCCCAACGTCCAGAAACCCGAGCAGTTGCCCACGCCCACGCTGAGCGCCTTGGCATCGCAGCGGTCGCCCGAGGAGCCAGCTGTCGAGTGCGGCGTGGGATGCGCCGCGATCCAATGCGACGCCACGAAGCTCGAGCAACGCGTCGAGCGAGCGACCGATCCCGCGGCGCGGCGAAAGCTCGAGCTCGAGCGCGCTTGGGTCCTCGGCAAATTCTCCGTCCAGTGCTGTCGCGCCGAACCGAAGGACCCCGTCTGCTCCGATCCAGCTCAGGTCGAGCTCCTTCGAGCTCGAGCGTTTCGTCGAGCCGGGGAAGAACATTCGGCGCTCGCGGCCGAGCTACGCCTGCTCGATCGCAGACGCTTCGCCGAGTCCGCGGTCACCGAAGAAGTGCGCGGATCCCTCGTGTCGCGAGCGGAAAAGGCCGAGCGGATGGCGAAGAAGGACCCTCTGGCAGAGGAGCTCTCGGGGGCCCTCTTCGCAGCGGTTTTGATTCGCCTGGCCTTGGGTGAGGAAAAACAGGCTCTCGAGAACGTGGCTCTGTTCCAGAAGCTCTTCGGGTCGTCGAGTCCCCGCGACTGGGCGCGGGTCGAGCTCGCTGTGGGAGATCAACTTGCGGATCGGCAGAGCTACAAGAAGCTCGGCAGCAGGGTCGCGAAGATCCAGCCTGCGATTGACAAGCTCGGTCGAGTGGAGCTCACGCTTCACGCCAAGGCACTTTCCGCATCGGCGCACTTTGGCACCGGTCTGCGGCCACGCGCCCTCCGTGAAGTCGACGAGGGGGTCGAGCTTTGGAAGAAGGAAGGTCCGGCGCTCGTAGACACGCTACGCTCGGGCTCCTCAATCGATGCGGCACGGGTGGGCGAAGCCCTTTCGGCGCTGGGACAGCTCTTGTTCTTGCGTGGGGAAGTGGCGCGAGACAAGGCCAATACACTCCACATTCCTCGCTACCATGGGGCGCGCGATCGAGACTCGATACAGAAGTATCTCGAGAGCGATTTTCGTTCCTGGATGCAGAAGCGGCGTGCGCTGATCGACGATGCGGAAGAGCATTACCGCCAAGTCCTCGAGATCCAGCCCGAGCCGCCACCAAAATGGGTCGTGCACAGCGCGGCGCGCGTCGGACAAATGCTCGATGCGTTCGCGTCGGAGTACGAAAAGGCGCCCGTGCCCAAAGAGATCCAGAAGGATCCCGCTCTCCTCACGCTCTACCGCGACGCACTGACCGACGCGCTCACCCCTCAGAGGGAAGCCGCTCGCGCCGCCTTTCGCGCCTGCGAGGGCTACGCGCGACGCTTCGATCAAACGGACGACATCAGCCAGCAGTGTGACGACTGGCTCGAGACCCACCCGGACTCCAAATGATCACTCCGGAGTGGCGGCGCTCGCGCGACGCTTTCGCCAGTTGAACAGGAGGCGCGCGGCGACCAGGACCGCGCACAGGGCGGTGGTCTCGAAGAGGTATTGGGAAAGGAACGCCGTCAGCTCTCGAGTAAACCCGGAGATGGCACCGCCGAAGAACATCGCGCCGATGACCCACAAAAGCTCCCCGAGCGTCAAGAACAGTACAGCGTACAGAGCGCGGACGCGGGAGGCGCCTGCCAGGAGCGCCAGAGAATGACTGGGCGCCAACACCAACAGCGGTGCGCCGAAGCGCGCGAACATCGCTTCGACGAAGCTCACGAATCGTCGAAGGCGGGGGTAGCGCCGTTCCATCCAGCGCACGGCAGCGTATCCGTACAGGATGCCGATTCCGTAAGTCAGAAGCTCCCCGACTACGCGCCGGATCACCGTGACCACGATGAGTAGAGTGTGGTCAGCGGTCGGAACGGCGAGCGCGACGTGACGTCCGAGGGGGGAAAGCGCGACGAGCAACACTGGGTGCTCGACCAGCAGGTACGGGGAGAGAGCGATTCCGACGATGCTGGCTGCGGCGAGTAGCCCCGCGAGCCCAACCACGGCGTACCGAGCGCGCTGTGGTGCAGCGACGGGCGCCGGGAAGTCGGACTGCTGAGTCAATGAAGCAACGAGGTAACACCACGCGGCCGTGCGTCAAGCATGCGGCGGATGCTCGATCAATCGCAGCCGCCGCAGAAGCCCTGGGGACAGCACGGTCCTCGAGCTCCGCAATCTGCCTGGGACTGACAGAGCACGAGACCGGCACACTGATCGACCGAGCCGACGCAGCTCGATTTCGAGTTCCCGCCACTCGATTCGAGACAGCACGTGCCACCCCCGCAATCATTCGAACCGAGGCAGCCCGAGCTTCCGGCGCTGCCGCCGCCTCCCGAAGCGCCCGCCGTGCCGCCCGTCGACGTGCCCGCTCCACCGCCGGTCGAGCTTCCGGCGCTGCCGCCGGCCCCAGTGCCTCCGGTGGCCCCCGCCCCGGCCTCCGTACCGCCGCTGCCTCCGCCACCGCTGCCTCCAGTGGCCCCCACCCCGGCCTCCGCGCCGCCGCTGCCTCCGCCACCACTGCCTCCGCCGCTCGATGAGGAGCCGCATGCCGTGGCGAGAGTGAAACACGCAAGAAACGTCCAGCGCCGACAGTTCGAAGTCATCACGCCGGATTGTGGTTCATGCTGTGAGCGGGCTCAAGGCACCACCCAAACGGGAGCTCAGCAGCCGCCGCTGTCGGTCCAGGACCAGACCTTCCCGTCGCATTTGGCCATGATGCTGTCGTTCAGCGGGCAGCCGTACTGGCAATCCATCTGCTGGTTGCACTCGTCCCCTTCGTTGGGCAACGCCACGGGGCAGGGGGGCGGTGGTGGCGTCGAGCACCGCCATTGGTCCTGAACGCTGAACGTCGAGCAACGGCAGTAGATCCCTTCGGTCTCGTAAGGGCACACGCTGTTGAGAACCGTGCACGTGTTCGTCGGGACCGTGGGGGGGCACGCTCCCAGCGTGTTGCACGTCGCTGGCGAAACGGATTGCACGAGGTGCCAGGTGTCGTCGCAGGAGAAACGCGCGCGGCAGGTGGGACGGGGATCGGTGCCGTAGCTGCAGGCGAGCCCCTTGTCCTGGCAGACGGAGTCTTCGACGGGCTTGAGCGGAGGACAAACGCTCGGGCGCCCCCAACGCTCGCTCCACCCGTTGCTCCGGCGCCCGAGCCTCCCGTGGAAGAGCCGCCACTCCCCGGGTTTTGATCGCTCGTCGAGAACGCATCACCACAGCCGTCGAGCAGGGCGGTCGATGCCAAGGCGAAAACGACGACGGCGAGCCTGTCTGACACGAACAACCAAAAGCTTATCAGGAGAAACGGGCGGGCGCTTGAACACGGAGCCGAACCAGCGTTTACTTCAGAGGGTTGGCTCTTCTTTGGGTTGGAGGTGAGCCATGAATCGTTTGCTCGGGATGTGCGGGATCCTTGCGGTCGGGTGTGGCCTTTTCGTGGCGTGCGGCAGCGAAGGGGACGAGTTCACTCCGGTGAAGAAAGATGCCGGAACCGGCGGGGGTGGTTCAGGGGGAACCGCGGGCTCGTCGGGCGGCAGTGCGGGATCGAGCGGAGATGCTTCGACCGATGCAACGGGTGGCTCAGCCGGCTCCGACGCGGCGCCGGACGTGATTTGCAACGACGACGACGGTGACGGCGTCACCACCTGCGACGGAGATTGCGACGACGCGGACCCCACGAGCTTCCCTGGCGGCAACGAAATTTGCGGCGACAATGTGGACAACGACTGCGCGAACGGGGCCGACGATGGATGCGGCGGGATCGGGACGTTCGTGTCGGAGCTCACGGGTGACGACACGGCCAATCCCGGCACCAAGGACCAGCCGGTCAAGACGATTGCCAAGGGCATGCAGAACGCCGCGACGATTCAGGCGACGACGGGCGCGCCCATCGACGTGTACGTTGCCGAAGGCACCTATCCAGAGAAGGTGACGATGGTCGAAACCATCAATCTCGTGGGTGGGTTTTCCTGCGCGCAGCAACCGTGCACATGGACGCGCGATCCGTCGACCTACGCCTCCAGCATCGAAAACCAGGACTTCGAGGGCGTCCTCGCCGACACGAGCATCACGCGTCCGACGCGCCTCGACGGGTTCAGCGTGAAAGGCAAGTCGGGCTCGTCCAATACTCCGACCGGCGCCATTGGCGTCACGTTGGCGGGGGGGACGCCCGTCGTGGTCAACAATTCGATTCAGGCCGGAGACTCCGGCGGCCCGCAGGGACAGAGCGGTCGCTCGGTCGGTTTGTTGCTACTCGGTCCTTCGAACGACGTGAAGGGCGCGCGGATCGAGTCGAACCGCATCACTGCCGGAACGTCGACGAACGACAACGCAACCGCCATTCAGTTCGACGGGGGCGGCGCTCCCGGGTTCAATTATGCCGAAATCGTGGGGAACGGCATCAGCGGCGGTACCGGCAAAGGTTCTACGGGCATCACCGCCTGGTCGAGCGGTTCTGGTACGCTGATCCAGAACAACGACATCTCTGCTGGCGAAGCAGCGAACGCGGCGTGGGGCATCCTGATCGGAGCAAAGGCGCTCATCGATGCCAACCGGATCAACGCCGACCCGAGCGTGGTGTCGAAGTGTCAGCAGAGTGGATTTGCGGAGGAATTCAGAGCGTGAGCTCCACGACCACGATCACGAACAACGTCGTCTTTGGCGTGGAGAGCGCAGAGAGCGCGGCCGTTCTGCTGGGAGAGTTCGAGGTCCCGGTCGGTGCCGTGACGCTCAACGCCAACTATCTCGACGGAGCTGGGTCGTCCGGAAGTGGCGGTTCGATCTCGGCGGCGCTCGTGCTTCAACACGGCAATTGCTGCGGCAACGTCGCAATCGTGGGACGCGTGGCGAACAACATTCTGTCCGGAGGCGTCGCCTCCCACAGATATGGGGTGTACGAGATCAAGGTGTCCGGCAAGGCGGCCCATCCCGAGCTCCTGCAGAACAACGACTTCTTCATTTCCTCGCCGACCGCAAACGACGCGTACTACCAGTACTCGGACGGCCAGGGTGGGCTCACCCTGGCAGCAACGCTCGCTGACGTGGTCTTGCTCGCTTCCAAGCTTCCGCTCGTCAGCGGGAACATCGATGGCGATCCGATGCTCGATTCCACCATGCACCTACAGACCGGCTCGCCGTGCATCGACAAGGCAACCGCAACCGATCTACCCGCCAAGGATTTCGAGGGCGATGCTCGTCCGAAAGGCGCCGCCGGGGACATCGGGCCCGACGAGGCGCAATAGGCCACTTGCCGAGGTGACCGTTCGTCACCAAATTGAAGAGATGCAGGCGCTCGCAGAGGAGCTGGCTTCCGAGCTCGAGCTCGGCGCGCTCTTGGAACGCGCGCGCCGCCGCTCCGGTGGCTACGAGCTCCTCGAGCACTGGAAGCAGGGCGAATTTCATCACGACGTGGTCATCCGTCTCGGGGGCGTGAGCCCGCTCGTGCTGGTGGTTTCCACCAACTGCAACGGTGGAGTGAAGGAAGTGCTGTGCTTCCGCGAAACCCCCACTCGGGAAGCGCTCTGGCACTCTCGCTGCCCCGAGAGCCCGGAATTTTCCGGAACGCTTCCCGCCGTAGTGGCCAGCGCTCGCACCTCGCACTGGTTCGACCCCTGCGAGCTTTTGATCCCGAATGCTCGCAGCGAGTACCGCGCCGAGTTCCGCCAGCGCCAGCCCGGAGGCGGCTGGATCCCGAAGCGCTAAACGTCACCGGGCGAGCACCGCGCTACCGACGCGCACCCAGCTCGACGCCCCAGGGCGCTTCGGCGATGAGTAGATCGGCGTCGCGGCGCAGGCGTTCGTCGAGGCGACCATTGGCCGCGTCGCGCAGAGCAGCAGCAAAGAGAGACGCGCTCGAAAGGCGTCGCACCGGGTCCTTCGCGAGGGCGAGTGCCAGGACGCGCTCAACGTCCGGTTGGATGTTCGCCAGCTCGCTCGGTCGTGCGGGCTGCGCATAGACGACGTTGTAAAGAGTCGTTGCCGCGTCGTGTCCGGTGAATGCGGGGCGCCCAGTGAGCGCGCGATAGGCGATCACTGCCAGGGAAAAGACGTCCGCTCGATGATCGACGACCAACCCCCTGGCTTGTTCCGGCGCCATGTAGCTCGGTGTGCCGATGGCGGCGCCTTGGGTGAGCGTGGCCGAGCTCTGGCGGATCTTGGAGACACCGAAGTCGAGGACTTTCCAGATCTTTTTCCGACCTTCTTCGGCGTGGAACACGTTGCCCGGCTTGAGATCGCGATGCACGATCCCCGCTTCGTCCGCCGCGGACAGGGCCTGAGCGACCTCGCTGACGAGCTGGACGATTTCTGGAATGCCGAGCCGCTTGGTCGCACGAAGGCGGTCCGCGAGGTCGACGCCTTTCAGAAGCTCCATCGCAATGTACGGAGCTCCGTCGTCGGCGTTTCCGACTCCGAGGAGGCGCACGACGTGGGGTGAGTCGAGAGCCCGGGCGACTTCGGCCTCACGGAAGAAGCGTTCACGCATGCTGGGTTCGTCGAACGCCATGGGATGCAGGAATTTCAACGCAGCCGGCTGGTCCTTTTCGAGATCTCGGGCTTGGTAGACTTCGCCCATGCCACCGCGTCCGATGATTTCGTCGACGAGGAACTTGCCGACCGTGAGCCCACTGTAGCGCCCGAGCTTGGCGGCCTGAGCGCGATCGAGATCGGCGCGCGCCTCGTTGAGAAGCGCTTCGCGCTGTCGAATCTGGCGCGCAGCGCGATCGAGACGCTCGAATGCAGCGCGGGTAGCGTGGCGCGACCAGCGCGCAAGGCCGAAGGTGAGAGCGAGCAGAACCTGGAGCATCACGCTGAGCACCGCCAGCGCGGTCGTGTCGGGCTGTTCGATCGCAACGAGTGCGTGACTCAGCGACAGAAGTCCCGTCATGCCCGCAGCGTTCAGGATTGCGTAGCCCACCGCGGACAATCCGTAGATCCACCAGCCCACCCAGCCCGAGTCGCTTTGGCCGAAGAAATAGATACCGAGGCACGCGGCCATGATCACGGGTGAGTAAATCCCGACCACCACGTCGGCCATCAGGATCGCTGCGACGCAGAACGCGCCGAACACCGCGAGCCAGCGAATGTCGAACAGGGACGCGTCACGAAAACGCAGAAGAAGAACGACATCGAATCCAAGCGTGGCGGCGAACAGGATCGTGCACGGCACGCGCCAGATCACGTGCTTGGGGATCCAGATCGCGACGATGGACAGCGCGACGAGCGGAACGACGAGGCGCAGGAGCACCATCGATCGCTGGGCTTCCTCGTTTCTGAGGATCAGAGTGCTCTCGGCAGTGCGGAGCGAGTGACCGCTCGTCGCGCTCCAGGGCTGACTCGGGTCCGGGCCGGCGGAACGCGGAGCGGCCGGCGCCGAAAGCGGTGCGAGCTGAGTCGGGTCGCTGACGTTCGGCGCGGAATCCGATCCATCGACGACGGTATCCTCCTCGGTCGAGGTCATGAACGCCGATCATGCCCGTTCGAAAGCACCGCGCCCAGGGGCTTCGGTATTGCACCGCCCCGCGAGCTGACACACCCTCCGCGGCGTGGAGCCCCGGGAGAGCTTCGAGAAAATCGCCAGGTTTTCCTCTCTGGATGGTCTGCGGGCGCTCGCGATCCTACCGGTCATCTGGCACCACTCGACTCCGCGGCCACTCGAGGGAGTGCTGGGGCGAGGCCCCCTCGGCGTTCACCTGTTCTTTGCGATCAGCGGTTTCTTGATCACGACGCTCCTCCTGCGGGAAAAAGACCGTCTCGGCCAGGTGCGACTCGCCGGGTTCTACCTCCGGCGAAGCTTGCGCATCTTCCCGCTCTACTACGTAGTGCTTCTCGCCTACGTGATTCGAACGGGGCTCTTCTTCCCAGACTCGCCAGCGCGGGACCATTTCTTTCAGAGCTTGCCTTACTACGCGAGCTACACCGGGAATTGGCTCGTCAATTTCGACGTGCCCCATCCAGTGATCTTCGGATTTTCCTGGTCTCTGGCGACGGAAGAACAGTTCTACCTGACCTTTCCGTTCGTGATTGCGCTCAGCCGAAATTGGCGCGTCCCAGTCCTGTTTGCCCTTGGAGCGTTCGCGTTGGATTTCGCTGTCGAGCAGGGACTCCTGGGTTCGATCTTCGCTCGGTCGGGTCTCTCGGAGCGCATCATCACCAGCATCTCCCAGCCGATCTGTCTCGGTGCGCTCCTTGCGTACGCCCTCCATCTACCCACGAGCCGGCGCTGGCTCGGGTGGATTTTTGGCCGAACCGCGAGCGCTCCGGTGGCGCTCATCGCGCTCGCGGTTCTGGTCGGCGTGGATGGCTCCCCGCTGCTCGCGATTCACGGGGCCATGGTGGCGTTGGTCGGCTCTGTTTGCCTTCGCCCTGACCACGGCCTGCGTTCCGTACTCGATTGGGCGCCGCTCTCGTTCGTGGGAAAAGTGAGCTACGGCACGTATCTCTTCCACGTATCGGTGATCACCGCGGCGAAGGCAGTGCTGCCCGACGCTCTGGTGAGTGCGCCGGTGCTGTTCGTGGTGGCGTCGGTGGTCACGACAGCGTTCGCGGCAGCGTCCTTTCGCTACTTCGAGGGACCGCTCCTCGCCCTCCGCGAGCGCTTTCGTCCGTCGGCGGTCTCGGCGCTCAGCGCGCGATGACGGCTCCCTGGGCGCGCTCGAACGGGCCGAGGACTTTATCCACGGTTGGAAAACGCATTCCAATCAACACCCAGCTCACGACGAAAAACGGGAGATACTCCAGCGGGCCGAACCCGAGCTGTCCCAGAACGAAGCCACAGATCGAGACGGCTTCGCTCAGGGCGAGTCCCAGGATGAACGGAGTCTGAAACGTAGCGAAGGCTGCGCCAATGGCTGCGTCGGGATCCACGAACACACTCTTCATGGGGCCGAAGCCCGCCGGGATCACGTCCGAGCCGCTGGTGTCGGAAACCTCGCGGAGGGGGAGCTTCTTCCGAGCAGCGACCGCCACCTGGTAGGTGCGTGCTGGCAGGACGACGGAAACGATCGCGAGGCTGAGCGCCACAACGCCGAGCACCGGCAACAAGACGGGCTGGGCTTGGGTCGCCGCCGGCACGATCAGTCGAATGACCAGAAACGCGAATGTGAACATGAGAATGCCGCCCCACAAGATGCGGACCATCATCAAGCGCTGTTGCAAGGTGTCCTCACTCCCATGGCACGGGCACCCCCATCTTTTTATATAGCGCCTTCGCGACAGTGAGCGCGTAGGGGGAATGCGGCTGATACACGTCGGTTTCGATGTCCGCGCGAGAATTGAGCTCACCTCCTCGGATCCCGAGCAAACGCTCGATGTCTTCGGTGAAGTCGTCCATGGCGGGATAGCGATTGAGTGGGAGCTTGCGCATTGCGGTGAGCACGACTGATTCGATCCGAGGATCGAGGGACGGGAGGAGCTCCGTGAGCGGTCGCGGAGTCACGATCAGGTGCTGCGCGAGAACCAGAGCGTCGTCCCCGACGAACGGAAGCTCGCCGGTGATCATCCGGTACATCACGACCCCAAGCGCATACATGTCGGTGCGGGGACCGGTGGGGTCTTTCACCGCTTGCTCCGGGGACATGTATTCCAGAGTGCCCACGGTGACGCCCACGGCGGTCAGGGCAGACAGACCCTGGAGGCGCGCGAGACCGAAGTCGACGAGCTTGATCGTGTAGGGGTGACCCGGCTCTCCGACCAAGAACACGTTGTCGGGCTTCACGTCGCGATGGATCACTCCGGCCGCATGGGCAGCCGTCAGCGCCGAAGCGACCTGATGAGAGATCCAGAGGGCTTCGCCCACTTCGATCTGGCCGTCCCTGCGCAAGCGGCTGCCAAGTGACTCGCCGTAGAGGTACTCCATGACCAGATACGGCGCGCCGTCTTTGCGCGCTCCGGCGTCCAGCAATCTCACGATGTGTGGATGCTCGATGGCGTCGATGGTTCGTGCTTCGCGCAGGAAGCGCTCGCGGAGCTCCGCCTGACGCGCGGTCTTGCCCTCGAGGACCTTGATGGCGACCGGTTCCTTGGTGAACGCGTTTTCTGCCAGAAAGATCTGACCCATCGCGCCGCCGCCCAAGCTGCCCCGAACGATGTAGCGCTTGTCGTACACCGCGCCCTTGTCCGGGCTGGGCTCAGCCGAGATGAGGTCGATCTGGTGGCAGTCGGCGAGCGGTTCTCGGTCGTACGGGCAGATGCGCGCGTCCGGGTCCTCGAAGTCACGATGGCAGCGCGGGCAGAGCATGGCAGAAGCTCGCGAATACGTGGGGCGGACGGTTCTGGCAAGACCCCCGACGAAAGCTCGGTGATTGGCCGCTCTTCGGCTCTCGCCTTCGCGCGGGCTGGCGTCGGTTTCGTCTCCGGTTGGGGTGGGCGTGAGGCGTTTTCGAGCTCGGCGTCGTGCGATTGTGGATCAGGTTCCAGCGTCCGAGCAGAGCCAGTCGGATGCGACGATCGTGAGCCACTTTCCGTCCGTGCAACTGAGCTCGTAGAGCTCGGCTGACGCGCAGTAGGCATGCTGGCACGAAAAGCCCGGACAGCCGCACGCACCTTGGGGAATCGTGCTCTTGTCGGACCAGTCTGGACACGCGCACGCAGTGTTGCACGAGCAGGTCGGGCATCCGTTTTCGTCAAGAGCGACTCCGGCGTCTCCGCAGTTCGGGTCGCAGCCGAGACCGGGACATGTCGCGCCGCCTGCGCCCGCGCTGCCGCCCGCGCCTGCGCTGCCGCTGCTGCCGGCGCTCCCTCCGCTGCCGGCGCTCCCTCCGCTGCCGGCGCTCCCTCCACTGGCGGAGCTCCCTCCGCTCCCGCCGTCCGAAGAGCTCGTCGAGCTTCCCCCGCAGGCGGCTGTCAGCGACAAGAAAGCGAGTGGAACGACGGAAACAAACCGAATCACGAGCCGCGACTGCATTGAAGTAGCCTCCGATCTCGGGTGGAGAAGACTCGCACCAATACTGCGTTCTGCCAGGGTGTGCCAGTCGGTCGTTCTTTGCTTCGTTTCTCGTATACATTGACCGGATCGGAGCTCGGACGATGCGATCGAAATCATGGAGCGAGTTGGGGATCGGGTGGAGTGTGTTTCATCGACTCATCCCGCTCTTGGTGCTCGTCCTCATCGCGATCGCGTGCGGACCGAAAGGGCCGCGCGCCAAGTTCGGGGAGGGCCCGATCGTGGTTGCAAAGGCGAGCGCCGAGACCAGTCCTCTCGAACGCAAGATGCATGCGCGGCTCAACCGCGATCGCGCCAAACAGGGACTCGGTCCGCTCACGTTCGACGCGGCGCTTGCTGACGTGGCGCGGGGGCATTCCCAAGACATGCACGAGCTTGGGTTCTTCGCTCACGAATCCAAGCGCACCGGCACCCTCGAGGACCGACTGGATCGGGCGGGGATCTTGGTGCTCGCTGCTCGTGAGAACCTCGGTGAAGGTCCCAACGTCGACGGTACCGAGGACGCGCTCCTCGCCAGCCCCGGACATTACGCGAACATCATGGCCACGGACGTGACCCACATCGGCATCGGCATCGTGAGCGTTGGAACCAAGGCCGAGCCAAGACTTTTGGTGACTCAGGTATTCGCGACGCCAGCGAATCCCGAGACTCCGGCGGTCGTGCGAGCGAGCATGCTGAAACGCATCGCCGAGGCGCGGCAAAAGGCGGGGCTCCCCCCGCTGCCGTCCCATCCGCTTCTGGACTCGCTCGCGAAGAAACACGTCGCTGAAATCAAGGATGACCTCGACAGCGCGACCGATCGCATCGGCGACGAAGTCACGAAGGAGCTCGTGGGGACCGAGCTGTCCGGAGTCGTGGTCGGGGCGAGCGCCTTCGTCAGCGTCGAGCTCTACCAGGCGAGCGGGGCGGCGGTGACGAGCAAAGCCCGCGCGATTGGCATCGCGACGACGACCGGCCACGATGCGCGGGGTCGGCCCGTTCTCCAAGCATTGGTGCTGATAGGGCTCTGACGCTTCTTGGCGTATGATCGGGCATGCTTCGCGTGGCGCTTTCGTGTGCGGTGATCGCAATCGCGGAGGTCGCTGGTGCCCAGCCCGCGCCCGCGCCCCAGCCCGCGCCGGCGCCGCAGCCCGCGCCTCCGCCCACTGCGCCCCCCGCCTATCCATACCCGTACGGTTACCCCCCGCCGTATCCCTATGCGCCCCCACAGTATCCCCCACCGCAGCCCGCGCCCGTGCGGCCCTATCGGGAAGGCGATCCCATTCCTCCCGGCTATCACCTCGAAGAGCGCCCGAGCAAAGGTTTGGTCACGTCCGGGTGGATCCTCAGTGGCATCGGCTACGGACTCGTCGTCATTGCGGCGACCGCCGCTGACTTCAAGAACGGGAGCGGATGGCTCGCGGTGCCCTTTGCCGGCCCGTGGCTCACGATGGGCCGGCGAGACTACGGCTGCGGCGCCAAGACCGACAACGAAAAGCAGGGCGTCGAGTGCGTTGCAGACATTTTCGTCGTGATGGGGCTCATCACCGACGGCATCGTTCAGGTCACGGGTGGGACGCTCTTGCTCGCCGGATACCTCAGCACGAAACAGGAGCTGGTGCTCGACCAGAGCGCCCTCTCCGTGACACCGGGGCGCGTGGGATCCGGCTACGGCGTCTTGGTCGGGCGACAGTTCTGAGCGTCAGCCCGCCGCAGTGAGTGCGGCGTCGAGGGCGCTTCGTACGCGCTCGAGAACAACGTCCGGCGGGTAAGGTTTCGGTACGAAATGCGCAATCGGATCCTCGGCGAATCGATCGCTGGAAAGCTCGCCCGTGTAGCCACTGGTGAGGATCACCGGCAGGTCGGGTCGCATCAGTCGTAGACGCTCGTAGGTTTCGAGGCCGCTGAGGCCTGGCATCACTACGTCCAAAATCGCCAGCGCGACTTCCGGGTGGCCCTTCGCGTGCTCGAGCGCTTCTTCGCCGTTCGAGGCTTGGAGCACGACGTATCCGCGATTTTCCAGCAGACTCACCAGAACTTGGCGAACCGCATCGTGGTCTTCCGCCACGAGGATGGTCTCGTCGCCCCCGGAAATCTGGCGCTGAAGCTTGGGTCCGACCTGGCTCGCTGGGCGGGTGGCAAGAGGCAGATACGCCTTCACCGTCGTTCCGAACGTCCTCCTCGCTGTACACGTGGATCATCCCGGCGTGCTGCTTCACGATGCCGTAGGCGCTCGCGAGACCGAGGCCGCCGCCACGCTGAGAATCTTTCGTGCTGAAGAATGGCTCGAACACGTGGTCGAGGACGTCCTGGGGCATCCCCTTGCCGGTGTCCGACACGCTGAGCAGCACGTAGCGACCGATCTCCGCCCACGGGTGGGTCTTTCGGTAGGCGCCGTCGACGAACACCATCTCGGTCTCGATCCGCAATCGTCCGCCCATGATCATTGCGTCGCGAGCGTTGACGACGAAGTTCATCAGCACTTGCTCGAGCTGGCCCGCATCGGCATTTACGGCGCCCAGGCCGTGAGCCGGCACGACCTCGAGCTCGATGGCCTCGCCCACCACGGTGCGGATGAGCGGCAACATCCGATCGACGAGCTCGTTCAAATCCAGAGCCCTCGGCTGAAGGGTTTGACGCCGGCCGAAAGCCAAAAGCCGTCGAGTCAAATCGGCGGCGCTCTCCCCGGCGTGGAGCATTTCGGTCACCATCTCCCGGGGACGGCCTGCGGGCAGCTCCCGCTCGAGGAGCTCCGCGTAGTTGAGGATGACCGTGAGCAGATTGTTGAAGTCGTGGGCGACACCTCCAGCGAGGCGCCCCACCGCTTCCAATCTCTGCCAGCGCAGCAGTTGGTCCTCCAACCGACGCTCGGCAGTTCGATTGGATATGTAGCCTCGGATCCGCATGGGAGATCCGTCCCCGTTGCGATCGAGAACCACGTTCTGTACCGCGTGGATCACGCTCCCCGTTCTCGAGCGGAGCTCGACTGCGTGGTGGGAGAGACGCCCGGCTTCGGACAGCGCTGCCAGAAACAGCCCCGCCGCTTTGGGCGATGGGAAGAGCTCGAGGAGGCTGGTGCCGACGACCTCGGCGGCCGACTCGAACCCGAATGCGCGGACGAATGCCGGATTCGACTCCACGAGGCGACCATCTGGATCGGCGACGAAGTCCGCGGTGATGTCGTGGTCGAAGTGGAGCTTCACGAGCTGACGCGCCTCGTCTCGCTCACGGGTCAGGGTCTCCTCGTCCAAAACCGTGACGCGATCGGGCGCTTCGGTGTCCCCCGAAAGGATCCTCTGGACGAGCTCTGCGTCGCCGCCGTGGAGTGATTCCGAGGCGAGCACACTGCCGTCTCGCGACACGACCAGCACCCCGTCCTCAGGCAGGGCGTCGAGCACGACGACGTGAACGCGGGCCAATCGCCCGGAGATTACTCCCGGTCCTGAGCGCGCGTTCGAAGATCAGCGACCCCCGGGTATTCCCAGGATTTCTGCGGGGCTCGCTCAGAGCTCGAGCCGGTAGGTCGCGCTGGCGGGACCCAGGACGAGGGAGCTCCGGCCCGACTTTTTCGTTGCCTTGGAGTCGTCCTTGCCGAGCCACAACACCACGCCTGCGGCGGTCGTGATCAAGCCGCCAGCGGTCAGAGCGATTGCGAGCTTTCCGTCACTCGGCGTGCTGTCATCGCGACCGCCGCGATAGATGAAATCGGCACCCGCCCCCGTGAGAGCGACGCCCGTCGCGGCGAGGCCGAGTCCGACGGTGCGATCGCCCGGCGAGGGACGATTCGATGGATCGGCGTGAGCCGGGATCGACACCGCGGCCGTGAACAGGGCGAACGCAAGGGGAAGCGTGACGCGCATGACCGGCGTTCTGCCCGAGACGAGGCAGCCCGACAAGTCCCAAATCCGTCATTCGAACCAGGAGTACAGAGGAAACGTGCGCTCCGGGCCTTTCTTGCCGACTCGGTAGTGATCCTTCACCCGCGCGGTGGAAAGAGCGCTCCCGAAGACGGCAACCTCGTCGATCGCGCCGACGAGGCGGCTTTCGGCAGACGCGAACCCGACGCGAAGCTCGCCGGTCGTAGCGGGCGTGAATGCTTCGTCGAGTGCGTTGATCTCCTGTCCATTCAAGAAGAGATGGGCGTGGAATCCGTCATAGGTCAGCGCCACGTGCTGCCAGGCGAGGGCGGCCGGCTTCTTGTCGGGATTGACGAGCACGTGGCTTTGCCCGTCGGTGTCCACCAGATCTGCGCGGAGTGCGCCCTCATCGTCCAGCCCCAGCGTGACGCCGTCTGCAAAGGCGAGGATTGGTCTGGAAGCGCTGCCGTCGGGGATCTCGATCCAGAGCTCGACGCTGAGCTCGGAACCGCTCGGAAGCTTCTTGGCAGACACGACGATTCCATCATCGACTCCGTCGAAAGCCGTGGCGAGATCCTCGTCCTGAGTGAGAGCGCCCGGGCTCGTGGACTCGGGATCGCCCTGCCGCTTTCCCGAGTTGCCGTGGCCGGATGCGTCGTTGGCAGTGCTTCCCGATGCTTCGCCGAGTCTCAAGTAGACGAGGGGTTGGTCGGCGGCGATCAAGGTTTGGTAGGGAGTCGAGAGGCAAAAGCGAGTGGCATCCGCAGCCGCGCAAGTTTTTGCCGCATCACAGTATCCGCTGGCGCATTCGAGATCGGTCGAACACTTCCAGCCTTCCGTGCGAAGCGGATGGCACTCTCCCCACACCCCCGGCTTCCACTCGGAACCGGTGTCGCACCACTGCCCGGCGGAGCAGTCGAAGGGGTGCGAGCAGGAATCGTCCGTCCTCTCTTCGCAGATCCCGACCGGTGCACCATCGGCCTTGAGATACAGACGGCAGCTCGTGTCGGTCTTGCAGGAGAGCGCGGCGATCCGGAGAGCCTGATCGCTCGAGTCGTCCGGGGTGCAGTTGGCGCCCAGGATCCCCGTACCGGAAAATGGCTCGATCAGCGAGGCGTAGCCCGGAGCGCTCTTCCAGCAGGCCTTCCCAGCGCTCTCGAGCTTGGCAATCACCGCGCCGCCGGCGGCCGGGTCGTAGCCCACGCGTGCGTCGGTCACGATGTCGCCGATGGTGGCTCGGCATTCGGCAAGCTGCACCGTTTCGCAACTCGGAGGCTCGGGCCCGCCGTCGGCGCCGGGCCAGCTACCCGACGCCGTATCGCTCGGCGTCTCGCAGCAGGTCTCGTTCGACTGACACGCAATCTCGGCGAGCTTGGGACAGAAGTCGTCGGCGGAAACCGGCGTCGCGGGAGGTGCCTCGACCTGGGTCGGCTCCGGATCACTACCCTTTTCGCCAGCGCATGCTCCGGCGAAAACCACGACTACGATCCCACACAAAAGCCATCGACCACGCATCTCGCTTACCTCGTTTCTTCCCGCTTGCGACTTCGTGCAAGCCCGATTGCGATTCCAAAAAGGAGCTCGAGCGCGAACCAGCCATCTGATCGGGATGCGACGACGCGACATCCGCACGCCCCCGCGCCGTCCTCGGTGTTTTCGTCGTCGAGCTCGGTCTGCGGCTCGGTCGTCGCGACTCCTCCGCCCGCGAGACGGATGGTCTCGTAGCGAGCGGCCTTGGCGAAGCCACCGCTGTCGCTCCAGGCGGGCCCCACGATCGAGTGGGAAAACCCGCCGCTCCGCGACAGAAAGCAGCCGAGACCGTCGGCGCTGCGGGCGCAGAGATCCGCCCGCCCGTCGCCATCAACGTCGGCGACGCGCAGCGTTCGGTAGTGTTCGGGGCGATCCCAACCGTCGGCGGCCGACAGGGCGGGTCCCGTGAGCAAGCGATCGAAACCGATCCCGCCGAAGAGGTAGCAGGTCACGCCCCCCTCGCCCTTGGCGCACAGGTCCGCGCGCTCGTCGCCATCCAGATCGCCGACGCGAAGTGAGCCGAATCGATCGCGAAGTGACCAGCCGTCGGCGTCCGACAGGGCAGGGCCCAGCACTCGCTCGCGGAAGCCGCTGCCGTCGAACAGGTAGCAGACGAACGCTTCGTCTTCGCGTGCGCACAGATCTGCTCGACCGTCTCCGTCAATGTCGGCGAGCCGGATCGTGCTCCAGCGCTGCCAGCTGGAAAATCCCGCCGCGTCGCTCCAAGCGGGCCCCAGGACTCGTTCTGTGAAGCCACTCTCGTTCGAGCGCCAACAGCTCATGCCCTCGGCGCTGCGGGCGCACACGTCCACGCGGCCGTCTCCGTCGATGTCTCCCAGGCGCAATGTCCCGTATCGGTTCACGTCGTCGAAACCGGCGGCATCGGAAAGCGCCGACAAGAGTCGCGGCTCCGAGAATCCCTTGCCCGTGCTCGGATGACAGAACAAGCCCTCGGGACCTCGCACGCAGAGATCGAGCTTGCCGTCACCGGTCACGTCGGCGAGGCGGATCGTGCTGAAATAGCGAGGGTCGGAGTACCCGGCCTCATCCCCGAGGGGCGGGCCGTCGAAGCGCTTGCCCAGGCCATGACTCGTGCCCAAAAAGCACACGATGCCGGTCGACGTGCGCACGCAGGCCTCGGCGCGTCCGTCGCCAGTGATGTCACCCGTACGCAGCGTGGAGAAGACCGAAGGTGATTCGAGATCGGCGTCCTTTATCGGGACGGCCAACGCCTCCGCGAATCCGGTGCCGGTTGCAAAGCGGCATTCGATGCCCGCGCTGGACAGTGCACAGGCGTCGGCTTTGCCATCTCCATTGATGTCACTCGAGATCTTCGGATCGTAGAGCGCCGCCTGCCAGGCTTCCTCCAGCTCACAGACCTCGCCTTCGTCCGTATCGCCGTCGCAGTCGTCATCGAGCTCGTTGCAGCTCTCGGCGGACGGCGACACGCCGCCGACGCATTCCCCGAAAGCGCCGTTTTGACAGGTTTGGGTTCCGAATTCGCAAACGCCCACGTCGGTGCCGCAGAGCTGGGTCACGTCCTCGTCCACGAGCCCGTCGCAGTCGTCGTCGATCCCGTTGCACGTTTCGGGCACGCAGGAGCAGTTCCATGCGACGCCCGCGCCCTTCGCATAGATCCCCAGATGATTGTTTACCGGACGCGAGCTCGGAATGACCGAGCCCATTCCCTTCACGTACAGCTGGGACGACCCTCCGCCGTCCATGTTCGTCGCCCATTCGATCGGCGGCGCGCCGGCTTCGGCGGCATGGAGCGCCATGTTCCACACGATGCCGTCACCGTTCAGCGCTTGGTTGCTCACAAAATAGAGCTTCCGCTTGTCGGCGCTGATCCCAACGGCCGTGCGGCGATGTGCACTCTGCAAGACCCCGTCGCCATCGTAGAGCGGTCCCAATCCGGCGCCGTTTGCGATCAGGATGTTGTGGCCGCCGACGATGTCCGTCACGAACGGTGCACCGGCCGGCGGCACCGCGGCGTTCGGCTCGAGCCCTGCCAGGTTCAGCCCGAACTGCCAGTAGCTGCGCACTTCCTTGAGCTGGGCGTCGGGCGGCCAGTCCTCGCCGCCACCGCGAGCGCGTCCCACGACGTAGCTCCACCCTGGAAAGTCGAAGAAGTCGGCGTTGATCGCGACCTCCGCGTCCACCGCCTGCGCCCAGGATGCGGCCGTCCTGTTTCGCTCGCCGTAGCGGGTGGCGCGAACCGAAACGCCCGCGGTGCACAAATCGGCGACCACCAGAGCCGTCGAGCCATGATTGACCAGGGTCAGTCCCGGATGGGGAGAGGACACGTCGGCGGCAGCGGTCGAGAGCGTCGCCAACACTGTCAGCAAAGCGGCGAATGCGACCGGAAACCGCGCCATGAGGTGGACCGCTACAAGCAACGTGCCAGCAGTGATCCCGCGAAGGTTTTCGTTCCCAGGTCGAAGAAGCTGACAGTGAAAAGCCAGTAACTGTCGGAAAGAACTGCACTTTACATCACACCGCTGTTGTGTGACAGCGTCACCGGGCGGTGTCCGAGTCCTTCGTCGTCGCGGTCGTACTCCTGGCAGCGGTTCTGCACGCCGCGTGGAACGCGCTCGTCAAGCAGAGCGAAAAACGCCTGCTCACGTTCGCGACGATCATCGCAACGGGTGGCGCGCTCTACGCACCGGTCGCGCTGATCCTCGCGCCGCCATCCGCTGCGAGCGTTCCTTACATTGCCGGCTCGGTGGCGATCCACCTGCTCTACTACGCAGGCCTCCTCTACGGCTATCGGTACGGTGACCTCGGACAGGTCTACCCGGTGGCGCGGGGAACCGGACCGCTGGTCGTGGCGTTGGTCTCTCTACCGCTCGCCGGAGAGCGATTGGCGCCGCTTGCGATTGCGGGTGTCGTTGCCGTCTCGCTCGGGATCTTTACTCTCGCGGGACGGGGAAACAAGCGCGCGACGCTGTTCGCTCTTGCGACCGGGTTCACCATCGCCGGGTACACCGTGTGCGACGGTCTCGGCGTCCGGCTCTCGGAGAGCAAGCTCGCGTACATCGCATGGCTTCATGTCGCCAGTGGGATCCCGTTCGCCGGTGCCGTGATGGTGCTTCGGCGAAAGGAGCTGAGGGTCTTTTTCCGCGGGCCCGGCAAGCGCGCCATGATCGGTGGGATGGTCGCGGCGGCCGCGTATTCCCTGGTCATCTGGGCGATGAGCCGCACCCAACTCGCTTACGTGGCTTCGCTTCGCGAGATCAGCGTGGTCCTGGCCGCACTGATCGGGACTTGGATTTTGGGCGAGCCGTTCGGCAAGCGACGCGTGATGGCGGCGGCGGTGATTGCTGGCGGGATCTTGCTCATCACGCTGGGTCGGTGAGCCGAGTCCTGCTCGAAGTCACTCGAGCAAGGTCATGACGCCGTGGTGGCACTGGTGGCGCTCGACCCGGAGAGCGCCGTCCTTTTCCCGTGCAATGAGCAGAGTCGAACCGGTCCAGGCGGCTCGGGAGCCGGCGGGGGCGAGCTCTTTGGGCAAGAGCGGGGCGAGAGCGTCGCGGGGACCGACGAAGTCGAGATCCAGCGGATGGTCGCCGGGGGCACGCAGCTTGGGCTTGCCGAGGGGGCACGACAGCTCGACCCGACCGAGATCCACATCCCGGGGCTTGTCCCCCATCCCGCCAAGAAATACGCCCCGCCGGCCCTTTGGGCATTCGGCGACCAGTACCGCTTCCTCGCCCACTCGAGTCATGCCGAGGGAACGGCAGCCTTCGAACAGGCGATGCACGTCCACGTAGAACGGATCGAGCTGGCGCATGAAGTGAGTGATGGCGGGGGATCCGCGCTCTTCGGAGCAGAAGGCGTAGTGAAAGCGCTGACCGATCGATACGAATCCGGCGAGGGCGCGCGCGCAGGGATGGGGAAGCGCGAGGGGCAAACCGCGCGGGGCGGGCGACTTCCCACCGAGCTCGCGGAAATGCGAATCCGATGCAACGCGCTTTCGCGTTGTCGGCGCAGGCCTCTTCTTCCCCGCGCCGCAGCACGACGAAGGCTCCTCAATCGTTCACACCAATCCCGAGCTCGCCGCGCTCGGACACGTCGGCAAGAAGCACCTTTCCGAGGGCGGAGGGCTCGGCGAAGCTCCGCGTCGCCGCGTCTCCAAGAACACCGAAGCTCGCGCTGCCGGTCGAATCCTTCTCGACCCAGGCGACCCCGAGTCGGGTTTCATCGCTCGCCGCCGCGATCTCGACGACGGCATTCTTGTTCGTGATGCTCAACGGATCGCCCGTGCGACGGCCGGACGCGTCGAGCTTTGCGAAAGCGAGACCGCCTCGCGGTTTGCCAAAGAAGACGGCGGCTCCGTCGGGCAATGCGACGAGGTCGTACGCCTGGGGGCTCGACAGGGAAATCTCCGAGGATTTCGGGGGAGGCGCCGGGCTCGGCGTGGCCGAGGGCTCTGCGGAGCTGTCTCGGTTCTTGCAGCTCGAAAGCAGAGCCAGAAGAGCGAGCCCGACGGCAGCCCGCCCCATCAAGCGGAGCCGACGGCCCGCGGCACTCGTACGAGCGTCGGACGGGCGTCATCTTCCCAGAGACGGATCCCGCCGCGTAGGCCGCGAACGTTGTCGAACGTCTCGACTCCCTTGGGCAGCTCGAGCTTGAGCTTCTTCACGTTGCCGCCGCCGACGTACACACGGTCGTAATTGAAGATCGGTTCGAGCTGCTCGAACATCTCGATCACGCGCTTGCTCCAGCGCTTCTTGCCGATGTCATCGAGCTCGGCTTCGCCGACGCGCTCCTCGTAAGTCTTGTCTTTCTGAAATGGATGATGTGCAAGCTCGAGGTTCGGGACCAGGTGTCCATTGATGAACAGGGCGGCGCCAAGTCCGGTGCCCAGAGTCAAGACGAGCTCCACGCCCTCGCCGCTGATGACGCCGTAGCCTTGGAGATCCGCGTCGTTGATCACTCGGGTGGGTTTGCCCGTGAGCTCCGTCAGTCGCTCCTCGATCTCTTGTCCTTCCCAAGACGAATCGAGATTGGGTGCCGTCTTGACGATGCCGCGTTTGACGACCCCGGGAAATCCGACGCTGACGCGATCGAACCCGCTGTGGCGGCCGAGCTGATCCCGGATGACACCCAGTACGGCGTCCGGAGTAGCGGGATCGGGAGTGGGCTCGCGAGTCCGCTCCGTGACCGGATTGCCGTCACGGTCGAGCACCAGCATCTTGGTGCCGGTGCCACCAATGTCGATGGAGAGGGTGAAGGGGCCGGAACCGGGCTTCTGGGTCATGGTCGAAAATTCTTAGCGGAAGCCCGCGCGCGCCGCTACCAGTGTCCGTCTCGGAAGAGCCCTACGGGTCTCCCGCGTTGCAGCCATCGAGCGAGAATCGCTACTTTCGCGAAACCGTGAGGCACTTCATTGGCATCGGCCTGGCGGTCCTTTCCGCCGCTTGCTCTCGGGCGTCACCCGAGGACCAGCCCGTGGCGCCGAGCCCGCCTGCGGCCGAGGCGCCCAAGGCGCCCGATTGCTCCGAGCGAATCCGCGCGGCATCCGCCGAAAAATCGGAGCCCGGCGCGCCGGGATTCGAGGCGCATCGCGCGGAGCTTTTGGGCCGCGCGAAATCGGAACCGGTGCTGTTCTGGCGCGCACCTCGGGAAGAGGAGCCGGTATCGAGTGAGGTGACGGGCATCCGCACGCTGCTCCGAGACAGCCCTTCACCGGGATGGACACTTCACGGCACGTACAAGTATCTGCGGAACCGGCCGGAGCTGGCGCGGGCAGTTCTGTTGCGCGAAGGGTACCTCTACTCCGAGTCGCCGGATCTGGCGGCTGCGTTCGTGGATTTCGTGGAGCTCCATCACCTGTTCGACGAGCCGGAGCTCACAATCCAGCGCGGAGCCGAAGTTCTTCACGCCAAGAAGGGCCAGAGCTTTTGGTACGTGTACAGCGATGGCCCCGAGAGCGGCCAGCGAGCACGCATTCTCTTACTCGACCGCGTTTGGCCGACAGGGAAGGATCCCGGACCGAGTCTCGCCTACGACGTTCGCAAAGTGGCAGCGACGGCCGGGTTCGAGCGCATGAAGGTGGAGCGCATCACGAGCCGACACGTCGTAGCCAAGCTCCGCTACGGAACGGATTGGGTCCCCGCGCTCTTGTCCTCTCATGGTGCCCGGCTAGAGCTCGATTGTGAGGCGATTCCCCCCGATCGTCGGGAGCCGGTCGCCCGTGCCCGCGCCCTCACCCTGCGCCGGCAGGGAGTCCTCGAGGTCTTGCGCAGCGCGATGGTGGCCATGGTCGGCGAAGCACTGCCGTTCGATGAGCCGCGGACCGAGGAAGGGCAGCAGGACGGAAACCTCCGGCCGGCGTGGCGCTGGGCGTACACCCACGGCTGGGACTCCTACAAGTTCAACGACGACGGTTACACGGTATTCGATCTCCAGGGTCGCCCGAAGATCCCCCAGGTGTGCATCGACTTCATCACCGACACCATCGAGCGCGCGAGCGGTACCTGGTGGACCAATCGTGACTCCGAACGGCAACGCGTGCGCGGCGGGATCGACTTCGACGATGTCGGCATCGAGAATCGTCGCAGCGTGGACGTGTTCATACGCTTCGCCGAGGAACATCCGGAATGGTTCGACGTGGTGCGCCTCGCTGACGATGATCGCGTGCGTTTCATCGACCGTCCGGCGTTCTTCGCACACCTGGCCCGACACGCAGATCGCTACTTACCCGGAGACGTCGTGACCATTCACGGGCCCCGAAGCGACGGCGAGAACCACTGGCACTCGTTCTTCGTCTACGATTGGGATCCCGTGACGGGCATGCCGATCTTGCTCGCGAGCAACGCAGGCCGGCCCCGCATTCGCACCTGGGAGGGTGAAATGCGCGCTGCGCCCCGTCGCAGCATCTTTGCTCGGATCCGCCCGCGCCTCGACTGGCTCGAGAGCGTGATCGGGCCCGCCAAGAGCGTCAGCCTGCGAGGTCCCGCACCGCTGATTTCCGCGCCGATTTGAACGGATCTCCATGAGCGGTCGCTGGTTTTTGGCTCTCCTGGGACTCGCGGCCACTTCGTGTCCCGCTCCCTCACCGAGCTCCCGGTGGAAGCCGGATCCCCCCGCTCCCCCCGCTCTTCCCGATCCGACGCCACCTCCCCGAGACGACGGGCGACTTTCGTCGGACGTTCATCCGCTGCGCTACGATCTGGATCTCAGCATCGATCCGGAGGCGACTTCGCTGTCCGGGCGCGTTCGCATTGGCGTTACGCTCGATCACCCGACGCGCGCGATCGTTCTCCACGCGCGGGGCCCGAAGGTGCTGACCGCCGCCATCTCGTCGAAGGAGGGCAAACAGTGGGCGCAGGCCAAGAGTCGGCGCGCCAGTCATTCCAAAGACGATCCCGAGGAGCTGGTGCTCGTGGTCGACAAGGAGGTGTCCGCCGGCGCTGCTGAAATCGATCTGCAGTACGAAGCGCCTTATGCGCCGAATCTCCAGGGCGCGTACCGAGTGGAGCAAGGGGGCAAGCACTTCGTCTTCACGCAGTTCGAACCCAACGACGCGCGTCGAGCATTCCCGTGTTTCGACGAGCCGGGCTTCAAGGTGCCGGTCCACGTGACGTTGACGGTGCCCGAGGGAAATCTGGCCGTGTCGAACATGCCGGAGCTCCGGAAGCGCGAGAATCGGCGGAGCGGTCTCGTGAGCTACGAGTTTCGCGTCTCGCCTCCATTGCCAACGTATCTCGTGGCATTCGCCGTGGGCGCTTTCGAGGTGCGACAGGGCGCTCGGGATCCAGTGCCCATTCGCCTGATTTCGCTTCCGGGCAAGGCGAAGCTCGGCACGCTCGCGCTGGATGCGGCGCGGGACGAGCTCGCACTCCTCACCGACTACTTCGGTACGCCCTATCCGTATCCCAAGCTCGATCTCGTCGCCGTGCCGGAGTTCGCCGCAGGCGCGATGGAGAACGCGGGACTCATCACGTTCCGCGAGGAGCGGCTGCTCCTCGACGAAGCCCATACCTCGATCGACTCTCGCCGGGCGCTCGGAGGGATCTTGGCTCACGAGCTCGCGCACCAGTGGTTCGGCAACCTCGTCACGATGAAGTGGTGGAACAACGTCTGGCTCAATGAAGGCTTCGCCACCTGGATGGGCACGAAGATCAGCGATCGCTGGCACCCGGCGTACGGGGCTCTGAGCGAGGGCGCCCAACGCAAGCACTGGGTGATGGGAGTCGACTCGTTGCCCTCGGCCCGCAAAGTTCGCCAGCCCGTTCACAGCTCGAGCGAAGCGCTCGAGGCGTTCGACGGAATCACCTACGTGAAGGGCGCGAGCGTTCTCGGCATGGCGGAACGCTGGGTGGGCGAGTCAGTGATGCGGCGCGGAGTGCAGAACTATCTCGCCCAGCACCGCTTCGGGAAATGCCACGGCGAGCGACCTGTTTTTGGCTCTGGACGCCGCGAGCGACAAAGACGTAACCGGCATGATGGCCTCGTTCCTCGATCGCACGGGCGTGCCCCTCGTCGAGGTCGAACCGAGCTGTCGCCCTCGCCCGGGCGGAGCGGAGCTGTCGCTGAAGGTCAGCCAGTCGACGTATCGGCGCCTGGGCGACGAGCGTCCCGTTGCCTCCAAGGAGCCCTGGACGGTGCCCGTCTGCGTTCGGTGGCGGGGCCCGAGCGGACGATCGGAAGAAGCGTGCGTTCTTTCCACCCAAGCGTCGAGCGAGCAGACCCTGAAGGTGAGGGAATGCCCGAGCGTGTTTCTGCCCAACGCGCACGAGAGTGGGTACTACCGCTCGCTCCTGTCCGTGGCTGAGCTAGTGAAGATCGCCAAGAGCGGCTTTGCCGACGAGCGCGAGCGGGTCGGGCTCGTCGGCAATTCGTGGGCTCTCGTGCAAAGCGGAAAGCTCGGCGCGAGCGAATGGCTCACCTTCGTCGAGACGTTTGCGAACGAGACGAGTCCCCACGTGTGGGAGGAGATCGAGAGCGCCATCGGGGAGCAGCGCATGTTCCTGGGCGAGGAGGCCACGTTCCAAAAGCGCGTCGCGAAGCTGTTTCTGCCTACGTCGCGTCGTCTCGGCTATCAGCCCGCCCCCGGCGAGCGCGAGGAGACGCAGCTCTTGCGCCACATCGCCGTCCGGGCGCTCGGAGACCTGGGTCATGATGCCGGCGTTCGTGCCGAGGCGCTGCGGCAGACCGATCGTTGGTTGGCGGACGCCAATTCCGTGGATGCCGATCTCGCGGCGATTTTCCTTCCGTTGGCAGCGCGGGATGGCAAGACGGCACTCTTCGATCGACTGCTGGCAGCTTACGACGGCGCTCCAACTCCGGAGCGACAAGTGACGGCACTCGAGGGCCTGAGCGGGTTCGAGGACGCGGCGCTGGTGAATCGATTGCTCGATCTCGTCGTGTCGGGGAAGATCAAAGCACACCAGCTCCGCTACGTGTTCCCGGCGTTGTACGAACGACCGGAGACGGCGCGGATCACGTACGCGTACGAGCGAGAACACTTCGACGCGGTCGTGAAGATCCTGCCGGGCTTCGTGGTTGGACGCCTACCCTGGGTGATTGCCAGCTTGTGCGACGAGGCACAGGTTCTCGAAGCCAGCGCGTTCTTCCGCCCACGGCTCCAGAAAATCGAGGGCGCCGACAAGAGTCTCGACCAGGCGGTGGACGCAGGTAAGCTCTGCGCCGCTCTCGCGAAGCACGAGCGCAAGAGTCGAGGAAAACCGTGAGCAAACAGCGCATCAAATTCCCGGTCCGTATCGGTCTTTTGGGTTGCGGCACCGTGGGGGGCGGCGTCATCCGGCTGATCCGTGACAACTACGACTACCTCGAGTCCCGCGTTGGCGCGCCGCTCGAGGTGAAGCACGTGCTCGTTCGTGATGCGGTCAAGGACCGCGTTCCGGAGTGCGAGCGAGAGTGGATCACGTCCGATCCAGAAATCGTGCTGGGCGACAACGTCAACGTCCTGGTCGAGGTGATGGGCGGCGAGGAGCCGGCAAAGACCTACATCGAAAAAGCGATCGCCAAAGGCAAGGGAGTCGTTACGGCGAACAAGTACCTGCTTGCCAAGCACGGCCCAAAGCTGGTCGAACAGGCGGTCGAGCGGGGTGTCGATCTGGCGTTCGAGGCTTCGGTCGGCGGCGGGATCCCCGTGATTCGAACGCTCCGCGAGGCTCTCACCAGCGACTGGGTCGAAAGCGTGCACGGGATCTTGAACGGTACGTGCAACTTCATCCTGACGCGGATGCGAGACGACAAGGTCGGCTTTCAGGAAGCTCTCGCGGAAGCCCAGGCCAAGGGCTATGCGGAGGCAGATCCCAGTCTCGACGTCGGTGGGAACGACGCAGCCCAGAAGCTGTGCGTGCTCTCCATGCTCGCGTTCGGTGCGGAAGTCGGCGAAGAAGAGATCTTCGTCGAGGGCATCGAGGCCATCGATCAGCTCGATTTTCGCTTTGCGGAGCGATTTGGTTACACGCTCAAACACCTCGTCATCGGACGGGATCTCGGCGAGCGCATCGCGCTCCGGGTGCATCCGGCACTGATCCCCAAGCACAGCGTGCTCGCCAACATCGATGGCGTGCTCAATGGCGTGCTGATCGTCGGCCGGGCGCTCGGTCCGTGTCTTCTGGTAGGGCGCGGCGCCGGGGATATGCCCACGGCCGTCAGCGTGGTCGCCGACATCGTCGACGTGGCCCGCTCGCGCACCGAAGGGGAGCCGGGCCTGTCCACCCGCGGCATCCAGGTCGAGCGCCGACCACTGGTTCCGCTCAGCGAGATCGAGTCGCGTTTCTATCTGCGTTTCGACGTGGAGGACAGTCCCGGCGTGCTGGGAACCATCGCCAGCGTTCTCGGAGAAGGTGGGGTCAGCATCGAGCAGATGGTTCAGGAAGGACGCGCGATCGAGGCAAACGCTGCCGTGCCGGTCCTGATCATCACTCACGCTTCGAGCGAAGGGTCCGTCCGCAAAGCACTCGATGCCATTGCCCAAAAACCGTTCATGCGAGGGCGCCCGCGACTGATCCGCATCGAGGACGTATGAAAGACGCTGCGCCCCTCGGGGTATTCGACTCCGGGCTCGGCGGGCTCACGGTCGTTCGGGCACTGCGCGAACGCTTTCCCGCCGAGAGCATCGTGTATCTGGGAGATACCGCCCGCGTCCCCTACGGCACGCGCTCGGCAGAGACGGTGGTGCGGTACGCCAGGGGCTGCGCAAAAGTCCTGACTTCGCGCGGCGTCAAGGCGATGGTCGTCGCTTGCAACACGGTGAGCGCGGTGGCCATCGAAGTGCTCCGCGCGGAGCTCGATCTTCCCGTCGTCGGGGTCGTCGAGCCCGGTGCCCGCGCCGCCGTGGCTGCGGCCGAAGCGGAAGCCGAGCGTCTCGGCCGGCCAGTGAAGATCGGTGTGCTCGGCACGACGGGAACGATTGCTTCCGGTGCCTATCCTCGCGCGGTGAGTCAGCTATCGACACGGCTCGAGGTCGTGGGACAAGCGGCTCCCCTGCTGGTTCCATTGGCCGAGGAGGGATGGCTCGAAGGCGACGTTCCCGAGCTGGCGGTGCATCGATACCTGAAGCCGCTCATCGGGGCGGGGGCAGGCGTCGTGGTTCTGGGCTGCACTCACTACCCGCTGTTAGAAGACGTGATCACCCGGGTTGCCGCGGTCATTGCCGATCGACCGGTGCCCGTGGTCGACAGCGCCCACGCCGTGGCGGATGAAATCGAGAGCCTGCGTGACAGCGAGCGGATCCTCACTCGTCGTGGCGCGACTCCGGGAGAGCTGGAGATCCTCGTCACCGATCGGCCCGCCTCGTTCGCCGAGATGGTGACGAGATTCTTGGGCACCGAGGCCCCGGCGGTGCAGCAAATCGATCTGTGAGGGGAATTTTGGCGAGAATCGCGCCGGAATTCTGGCCGGGGGACGATCCCGTTTCGGTGGCGTAAGCTAGCGTCGATGCGCAAAGGGTTCTTGGGGCTACTCGGAGTCGTGTGCTTGTCCTGCTCGGGCTCGGGTGGAGCTGGCGGCGGGGCAAGCGGTGGCGCTGGCGGCCTGGCTGGATCGGGCGGGACGGGCGGCACGGGCGCGAGCGGCGGAAGCGGCGGCACGGGCGCCATCATCAACACCGGGGGCGTGTCGGGGAGCGGCCCGGTCGAGGTGGTGAGCAGTCTGGAGCTCGAACGCGTCTGGTACATCGCGTCCCAAGGGGACAACGCGCTCATCGATTTCAACCAGCAGCCGCCGAAGGTCACGTGCGGTGCGCCAGTGGGCGAATCCGATGGATTCGAAGGCACCGGGGTGTTCACCAATCCGTCGACGGGTGAGCTCTACTTCTACACCGATGGAACGAAAGGTGTTTCACGGCACCACCAACCAGCTGCTGGCCAACGGGGACGGTTTGGCCGGTGACGCGAGCGCGACCGAGCCCGCCCTCATCGCGCCTCTTTTCGGCAGCGACGACAAGCAGTTCTACATCTTCACCAACTCCACCAACGTCAATTCGCCGAGCAACATTTCCTACTCGGTCATGGACCTTTCCGTTGGAGCGAATGGAACGGTCGTGTCCAAGAACACGATTCTGGCGAGCGGGAACGTCGGCGAAGCCCTCGACCTCTTGCCTCACGCGGATGGTCAGGCTTTCTGGGTCCTGGCGTACCAGGGTGCGGACGCAATCCAGGCATTCGAGGTCACCCAAGCGGGTGTCTCCGCCACCCCGGTGGTGTCCCCCACGGGTCTGACCGGCGTGGTGAAGCGGGCCGCCATCAATCACACGTTGGACTACGACACTCTCGTTTTGGCCATGAACTTCGGTGGCGCCAACGGCGCGATCGCGATTGCGAGCTTCGATCGCCAAACCGGCACGGTCTCCAACGTGCAGCCCCTTTTGACCGGGGACATCGGGTACCACGCGTCGTTTTCCGCCGACGGTACGAAGCTCTACTACGTGCGAGGTACCGAGGGCTGGCAGGGAGTGGCGTACCAGTACGATCTGACGACCAAGACGGAGACCTTGCTCGGCGGGACCGGCATGGCGGCGGCCAAGCTTGCGCCAGACGGACACCTGTACTGGGCCGCGTACAACAGCGCGTACCTCGGGATCGTCGCCAACCCCGATGCTGCCGGCGCAGCAGCCGGGTTTGGCACCCAAGGCCTGAGCCTGGGCGGTTGTACGTCGGGTTTCGGGCTACCGAATCAAACCGCGTCGTATCTGAGTTACCTGCCTCCCGTGCCGAAGTAGCGGGTCGCGGAGGCGGCCCGAGTGGTGTACCTTCGACAGATGATTCGCTGGACTTGGGTGGTGCTCTGTTCTTCCGGTGTGGTTCTGCTCGGAGCGTGTGGGTCCGACAGCAAATCGGACGGTGACGGTGGCTCGGGGGGAAGCGGAGCGGCCTACTATGGTGGCTTCGGCGGCGACACTGGTGGCTCGGTCGGCTACGGCGGTTTCGGCGCTACCGGCGGCTCGGGTGGCTCGGGTGCTACCGGTGGTTCCACCGGCGGTGCAGCCGGCAACTCCAGGTGGTGCGGCCGGTAGCTCCCAAGGCGGGGCGGCGGGTGGCGGAGGCGTCAGCCCGATCGACGGCAGCTGCAAGAGTCACTGTGGAGATTCGACTCCGCCAGCTGGTGCCAAGTGCTATTGCGACAGCGCGTGCATTCCCATCGGGGACTGCTGCTCGGACTACGACACCTATTGCTCGTCCGGCGGTGGTGGCGGAACCGGTGGTTCGGGCGGCTCAGGCGGCGGAGGCCTGAGTAGCTGCACCGGGCATTGCGGAGACAGCTCTGCGGTTCCGAACAGCAATCCCAAATGCTACTGCGATGATCTTTGCATCGACTCGGGCGATTGCTGCTTCGACTTCAACGTGGCCTGCGCGTTCGTCGGGGGAGGCGGCTCGGGCGGTGGAACGGGAACGCCCAGCTGCGTGGGGCATTGCGGCAAGATCACCCCGGTGCCGGGCTCGAATCCTCCCTGCTACTGCGACCAGACCTGTCAGACGCTGAACGATTGCTGCGGCAATTACTCTTCGGCCTGCAACTAGGAAGCGCTCAAAACCCCGGTTCCATCAGGGGAAGCGGGGCCTTCTTGTGGGGAGCACTCGCACTGGGAGCTGCACTCGGAGCGGGCTCGCGACCCGAGGGCTCGGCGCTCGCTCGTTGCTTCGGCTCTTTTCGGGAGGGCGGTGGATCGGGCGGGTGGGTCGTCGTTTCCGTTTCGACGGCCGCCGGTGGTGGGTCGGGTTCGCCAGAGCTCTCGACCGGTAGCGAAGGGATCGTTTCGGACATCGTCGGCATCGTCGCACTGCGTTCTTCGATCGGAGGAGTCTCCGAACGAGCACGCACGACGAACACGGCGGCCGCCGCCGCGACCGCGAGCACGAGGAACATCGCACCGACGAGGAAACCGATCAGGGCGCGGCGCGGCTCCCTGACATCGGAGAGCGGGGCAACCGACGCCAGCGCCGTGTCGGACGGAGCCATGCTCGGGGGTCCGGTGAGGGGAGTCCGCAGGCTCGCCGGAGGCGGCTGGGTGCTGTGGCGCCCGCCCGCCTGTTGATCCGCGAGGGCCACGGCTTGCTCCAGCTCGCGGCGTCGATCGCGGCCCTGTTCGCCAACCAGGCGTTCCATGAGCTCGGCAAGCTCGTCATCGCGGGGCCGACGGAGCTTCACCAGTCGCTCTTCGACGGCCAGCTCGAGATCCCGCGCTGTCTGGTAGCGCTGGTCCGGGTCCCGCTCCAGAGCGCGCAAGATGATGTCTTCCAGCTCTGGCTCGAGATCCGGCTTGAATTCCCGAGGCCGCATGATGGGCCGCTCGGACTGGATGTTCTGGATCGTGACGAGGTCGTTTTCGCCGCGGAAGGGATGCACGCCGCACAGCAATTGGAACATCACGATGCCGAGCGTGAAGATGTCAGCGCGGGCGTCAACGTCCTCGCCGCGGATTTGCTCCGGGGCCATGAACGCTGGCTTTCCCTTCAGCGTGCACTCGGCGGTCTGGGACAGTCGCCCGACTGCTTTCGCAATCCCGAAGTCGGTGACCTTCACGACGCCGTTGTACGAGATGAGGATGTTCTGCGGAGAGACATCCCGGTGGACGATCCGGAGCGGAGTCCCGTCGGGTCCCGAGAGCTCGTGGGCGGCGTGAAGGCCGGCGGCCGTCTCCGCGATGATTTTCAGCGCCAGCCGCAGCGGGACGCCACCGATCGAGGCCGCACTCCGACGCAGCGTCGTGAGCGGCTCCCCGTCGATGTACTCCATCACCAGATAGAGCAGCTGCTGCTCTTCGCCAAGATCGAGGATCTCCACGACGTTGGTGTGTCGGATCTGCGAAGCCAGATGGGCTTCGTCGAGGAACATGTGCTCGTAGCGAACATCGTCCGATACGCCGGGTAGCATCGTCTTGATGGCGACGGTTTTCGCGAATCCACGCGATCCTTTCATGCGCGCCGCCCACACGCGGGCCATGCCTCCGCTGGCTATCGGCGCGAGGATCTCGTAACGGCCGAGCAGCGTGCCCCGGCCGAGATCGTGTGACGAATCGACCAAACGCCCTCAGCGTGGCAGAGGGCACGAGAGCGCTCAAGCCACGATTGAGTGAAGGGCTCAGGCCCCGATTGCCTGGCCTGGATCGCTCGCGCAGAAGTAGAGCACGGCCATCCGGACCGCGACGCCAGACTCGACCTGCTCGAGGATCACGCTGTGGTCTCCGTCGGCCACGTCGTCGGAAATTTCCACGCCGCGGTTCAAGGGGCCCGGGTGTAGGACGATGGCATCGGGCTTGGCCAGGGCGAGACGTGCGCTAGAGAGGCCGAAGACTCGAGCGTACTCCCGGAGCGTCGGAAACATCGCGCCGCCAAGTCGCTCCTGCTGGATGCGCAGCATCATCACCACGTCGGCGCCCTCGAGCGCCGGCTCGATGCGGTCGAAGCATCGAGCCCCGAGCGCTTCCTTGTCGTGAGGCAAGAGTGTAGCGGGGCCGGCGAGGCGGACCTCCGCTCCGAGTAGCGAAAGCAAGAGCGCGTTCGAGCGTGCGACCCGGCTGTGCTGAATGTCGCCGCAGATGGCGACGGTGAGGCCAGCGAGCTCTCGCTTGTGGCGTCGGATGGTGAACGCGTCCAAGAGCGCCTGGGTCGGATGCTCGTGCATGCCGTCGCCGCCGTTCACGACGGCAGCGCGGGTGTGGCCCGCGACGTAGCGTGCGGCTCCCGATGCCGAGTGGCGAATCACGATCACGTCCGCGTGCATGGCATCCAGGGTCGCCACGGTGTCCCGCAAGGTTTCGCCCTTGCTGGTGCTCGTGCTCGTCCCACCGATGTTGACCACGTCCGCGCCGAGACGCTTTCCTGCGAGCTCGAACGACGTGCGCGTCCGAGTGGATGCTTCGAAGAACGCGTTGATGACGGTCTTGCCGCGAAGCGTGGGCACCTTGCGCACCGGGCGGCGAGTGACCTCGAGGAATGCTTCCGCCGTGTCGAGAATGGAGAGGGCAGACTCTCGCCCCATGTCGCGGATGCTGACGAGCTGGCGGAGGCGTTCGGTCATTTTCGCGACGCGCTTCCCGAACCCCGCGGCGGTGGGGGGACGGAGGGGATCCTGCTGCCTGAACCACGGCGCGCAGGCCATTTTCTTCTTCGAGCACGTCGACCCGGTCCGTCGCGCCAATTTCGGCGGTGGTGACCACGTAATCGGGTTGGATGGGCAGCTCGCGGCCACCGCGGTCGACGAGAGCGCACAGCTCGATGCGTCGGGGCCTACCGTAATCCATCAGCGCGTCGATCGCCGCGCGCACCGTGCGACCGGTGAACACCACGTCATCGACGAGGACGACGAGCATGCCGTCGAGAGAGCAGGGTACTTCGCTCGGCCCGATGCGCGGATTGGGAAGCGCCGTCGCCGCGTCATCGCGATACAGCGTGATGTCCACGCTGCCCACGGGCACTTCGCGCTGTTCGAGATCGTGGATCCAGCGCGCGACCTCGCGGGCCAGCGGCACGCCACCACGGCGTACGCCAATGAGTACGAGGCCCTCGGCTCCGTGATGCCGCTCGACGATCTCGCCCGCCACGCGGCGCAGGCCGCGCGAGACGCCCTCGGCATCGAGCAGCACGCGCATCGAGGCGGCTCCTAGCATGGGGGTCGTGGGGGGGAGGAGATTTACAGGAAGGCGGAAGGGCGGAAGGATTTTTTGGGGGTCGGAGGGTAGGGATGAGAGCCTCGACGCGGACTGGGGGAGGGAGGGCGACTTTCTGAAACCCAGAAAAAAAATCTTCCGCACTTCCGCCTTCCTGTTCGATTTTCAGGCGAATCAGTTGAGCAGGCGGTTGGGCTTGTCGTCGTCGTCGTCGTCGCCTTCGCCACCTTCGATCACCCGAAAGCCCGAGCGCTGGACGCGTTTTCCGCGCTCCTGTTTGTCCCGTTGGGCCTCACGCTCGAGTTTTTTCATCCGGAAGCGGAGCCAGGCGCGGCGTACGGGGGAAGGGGTGGAACCACCCAGGAACCAACCCGAGAGCATGCCGCCAAACGGGGCGATGAGGCCGCTCATCGTGCGCTCGCCGGTGACGATGTAGAGCACGCTGATCGCGACCACGAACAGGATCAACCCGCGAGAGGTGACCGGTAGGACGAAGAACAGGCGAACGGTCTGCCCGCGGAAGGTCAACGCCCAGGCGATGGCGACGGCCTCGAGGGCAGGCGTCGAGGAAAACCAGATGCCACCCGGCACCAGGCGATCAGCGACCGCGGCGGGTAGCGCCAGCTCGAACGCCATCTGAAACAGGTAGGCGAACACCGAGGAGAAGATGAGAAATCGAATCAGTCGGGCGCCGCCCCACTGGCTCTCCAGCGTCGGAGTGAGAAAGTAGAAGCCGATCATCACGAAGAGCAACGCCCACACGCTCGGCAAGTGCATGAGCGGAGCCGTGAAGAGCCGCCAGACTTCTCCATGCAGGACGCGCTGGGTGTCGCCGCAAAACAGCAGGAAGACGCTTTCGGGAACTCCGACCCAGGTCAAGGCGACGGCGAAGGTGAGCCAGACGCCGAAAATGGTGGCCATCACGGCCCAGAGGGCGCGTCCCGGCTTGGGGAAGCTCGGCCCCGCCGTCTCCTCGAAACGACTCATGGAGCGGCCGTGTCGGGGATTTTGCTCAAGGGATCGCAGGCCGCGTTGGCCAGAGCACCGGAAAGCGCGGTGCGGAAGCAGGCGGTCATCCAGGTGGGATCCGTGAGCCCGGATTCGTAAGCGGTCACGTCGAAGAAGTAGCTCTCTCCCGGGGTCAGATCGAGGAACTCGATCGTCTCACCACAGGCGGCCGTCTTGGCGGGCTCGGTGGATCCCGAGAGCGCCACCTCGAAAGAGTTCACCTCTCCGGGCGCATCCCCGCAGACGAGATCCCCGAGCGCGTCCTCGAGGCTCACGCTGACTCCGGTGGGGGTATCGGGCAGATCGGAGGACAGGGGCAAGCAGCCATGCACGAAGCGGGTGAGGTACTGGGCTGCGGTCACCGGTCCGTCTGCTGGTGAGCCGCTCGCCTTGCGCCCGCAGGTGGTCGTCCAGCGCGGCGGCACGTAGTCGCCCGCTGCCTCGCCCATCAGGTGGCGACTGCCCGGTCCGACGGCCACGAGATCCTTGCGGTCGTAGGCGTCGACTTCGGCATCGTAACGATGTCCGGCAACCACGAATGCGAAGGCAGCGGTCTTCTCACAGGGGGTCGGTCGAAACACGCTCCCGTCACGGACCACGCTCGAGGGCAAGGCGAAGGGCGCACTCGGCTCCTCATTGGTTCCGAGATCGAACAGCGTCACCACGTAGCTTCTCATCGCGCCGGGAACGTTGGCGCAGGGGACATCGCCGGAAAATTCGCTGGGAGAGACCGCGACCAAGGTTGGCGTCGTCGGGCTCGAGCTGCCCGCGACGTCCCCGCAGCCAAATAGCGTGAGGGCGAGTACGGGCAAGTAGGGCCGAAAGCTCATCGCTCGGGGCTTTTAGCGGACCTCTTGGAGACCGACCAGCTCGAACTCATTCGCTCGGAAGGAACACGCGCTTTTCCCCCACGGGCACGAAGCCCACGAGCTGCTCGTCCTGGAGCAGGAAGCGGGAACCCTCGGCGCCGAGCTCGATTTCCGGTTCGTAGAAATCAGGTGGCGTGCAGCTTCGCGAAAGGCGAAGAGGCGGACGGCTGACCTCGAGGGCGGGATCACCCGCATGCCTGCCATATCGCACCTTCACGTGGCTCGATTGATCCGACTTGCACTCGAAGCGCCGACCGTCACGCATCTCGAAGCGTTCTTCGACCACGACGCGCTCGACTCCCGTGCCCTGACCCTGAGTGAGCGTGAGGGTCGTTTGGATGCTCGTCTCGAATACGCTGACCTCGCTCGGAGCGGGGCGCGCGCCGTGGGCTTGCTCGAGGGCCCGCCACTCCTTGGCCACCTTGATGATTTCTTCCTCGGCGCTGAGCTTCGCCGGTGGAGCCTCGGCCGGAGGAGGTTTCGAGGCGCAACCGAGCGCGACGAGGGTGAGGAGGCTACTCGCTCGGAGCATCGTCCGTTGCGTCGCCGCTCGCGTCCTCGCTCGCATCGTCGCTCGCATCGTCAGTCGATCCGATCGTCGCCTGCGTCCGGCTCCGCGTCGGGGACCTCGACGGGTTTGCCCAGGAAATCGCATTCCAGGATCTGCTCGGGTTTCTTCACGACATCGCACACTTTGGTGAGCAAGGTCGCTTCGGTCACGGCCGGGGGATCCCCCGGGCAGTCCGCCAGGTCCTTGATGCCCTTCTGTGCGCAGCTCCCGGCTCGTTCGATGGCTTTGACGCAGTCGTCGACGACCGGCTTGCCGGGTCTCTCCCCGGTGGCCAGCCCGTGCAGGCACTGGTCCCGGTAGAAGCGCTTGCAGGCGTCCACGTCTTCCACGAGACCGCAGAAAGCGCCGGCTTCGCAGCGTGCTTTCTCGATGTCGCGGCACTCGTCGACACCGACAGCGTCCGTTCCACAGCCGGATGCCTCCAGCAGCAGGAACGAACAGATGGCCGAAAGCACACCGGCCGAGAGCGCACGCATGCCCATTCAGAAGCGGGCTACCATGCTCTCTTGAAGGCAGGCGAGTTTGTCGTCGACCTTGCCGGTCTGGGGGCGCTCGGGCAAGGTCGATCGGCTCGTGAGCTCGATCGACGATGTTGCTGCGATGGTTCTCTGTGCCGGTCTCGGTACTCGGCTCCGTCCCCTGACGCTGGAGCTGCCCAAGCCGCTCTTACCAGTCGGAGACCGAGCGCTTCTCGCGCATATCGTCGAGGAGCTCGTGGCGGCGGGGTTTGGGCGGATGACCATCAATACCCATCATCTCGCCGAGGAATTTCCTCGTGTACTCGGGCAGTTACCGATCGAAGCTACGGCGATACACGAGTCGGAGATCCGAGGAACGGCGGGCGGGGTGGCGGGGGCGGGGCTCGGTGCCGAGCGGGTCTTGGTTTGGAACGGCGACATTTTCGTGAGGCCTCCGATCGCCGAGCTCTGCGATCGGGCCCGGACGACGCCCATGGTGATGTGCGTCTCCCCGCGCGCGGTGGGCGAAGGGACCGTGGGCCTCGATGGAGATCGAGTCGTGCGCTTGCGAGGAGAGCGGTTTGGTACGGAGAGAAGCGGCGGGGATTTCGTCGGGGTTTGCGCCCTCGGTGCCGAAGCTCTCGATGCGCTTCCGGAATTCGGGTGCCTGATCGCGGATCTGGCCCTGCCAAAGCTTCGCGAAGGTCGGGATTTCGTGCGCACGGTCGAAACCCATGGCGCCTGGAGCGACATCGGGACGCCTGCCGCGTACCTCGAGCTCAATCTCGCGTGGCTCGACGAAGGTCATCGGACGAGCTTCGTCGCGACCGACGCGCGGGTCGAAGCGGGGATCGACATCTCCGGATCCATCGTGGGCGCCGGCGCGAGAGTCGAAGGCTCCGGCGTCCTTGCGCGATCGGTCGTGTGGCCGGGCGCCACGGCGCGCGCGCCCGGCCGCGACCTCATCGTCACGCCGAAAATCGCGATCGAGCTCACTCGATGAACAGCTCGATGGACCCCGCCGGCGTGCCGTCGGGATGAGCGCCGCCCACGATCGCAACGTGTCCGGTGGGCAGCGCGAGCGCGGACGCACCGGAGCGAGGCTCCCGAAGGGGCAACGTTTCTGCAACGTCCGTATCCAGCCACACGGCGGCGGACGTTGCGCCTGTCGCGTCGTCGCCGACCACCAGCACCTTCCCTGACGGCAGAGGAAATGCCTGAGCCTGAGCGAGCTCGATGGTGGGACCCGTCGGCGCCGGTGTGCAGCTCGTGCCGCAGCCGAGGGCGATGCTCACTGTTTCTGCGGCGGCGCCGCTCTCATCGAGGCCACCCAGGCGCAAGACCGATGAATTGTCGAGCGTCGTCAGTGCTGCTCCCACCGTCGTGTCCGCGGGGAAGGGCAGGGCGACGAATGCGGTCGAACCCTCGGCCAAGAGCTCCGCACCCGCCGAGGGAGCGCTGGCACCGCCCACCACCACGAGCCCGCGCCCTTCGACCCAGGCGGCTGCCGCCCGGGCGCGGGGAGTGGTGAGCAGAGCGACGTTGAGGATCCCGTCGGGATCGATGCGGATCACGGTGGCGGTGGGCTCTCCATCTCGAGTGGCGCCGACGATGTAAGCGCTGCCGTCACTGGCGTGGACCGTCGCGCCGCCGGAAACATCCGCGAAGCTGTCCAAGCCGTCGGGCATGGGAGCGTCGGTGGCCGAGCTATTTGCGAAGTCGAGGGCAATTCCCCAGTCATCGCCCACCGCGAGGCCCAGTGTGCCGGCTACGATCGCGAAGCTTCGCACCCGACACGGCGGGGACGGACACGAGAGCGATTGCTGCGATACCAGTGGACGCCACACGCCGAGATCGTAACCGTCCGCCTGGGCACGATCGCCATCGCTGCCGCCGAAGGCGTAGACGTAGCGGCCGCTCATGATGTCGACGGGTGGCCGGTCGGGCTCTGCATGGAGCAGACCTCCCGGTGGGCGGCCGAGCTCTCCGGCGCGTGAAACGAAGAGCGGGAGCGTGATCCCGGAAAATCCGTCTCGATTCACCGGCAGCGAGCGGCCCTGGACGCGCACCAGGCCGGCAGCGTCCAGACCGGTGACCACGAAGCTCGTGACGCCGCCGCTGCCCATGTCGAAGCGAGAGAGAGGAGCGTCGGTCCGAAGGATTTCCTTGAGGTCGCCGCCCGAGCTCTCGGTCTCGACGACGGCGACTTCCGAGCCCGCCCAGGTGTCCTCTTCTTGCCCCAGGGTGAGCTTGACCTGGCCCTCGGGCAGGGCTTTCTCGCTGCAGCCAAAAAGCGCGCAGGCGCACAGGAGAGCGGGCATGCTCCGAGACATTCGCCCGGAGTCCTAGCATGCTACGGCGGTCTCCGTGCCCCGACTCCACGCGCGCTCCGTCGATGTTCCGTCCGAACCCACTGGCGGTTGCTCGGGGATTGCGAGATTGGCCCGGATTCGCTCTGCTGAGAAGTCCTCAAAGTCGGGCTTGGTACCTCGCTTCCGATCCCATTGGGGAGGTGAGCACCTTGGATCCGGAGCCCGAGCTACCGGTGCAAGCGGGAACGTCGAACCTCGCCCGAGCCCCCCGGTTCATCGGAGTCATCCCTTACGAGGCGCGACGGGGCATTGAACGCGACCCAGGCCCCGATCCGCGGCCTGCGCCGCGACTCCTCACGCCCCGCTGGCTTCGGTACGGCGCAGTTGCCGAGATCGGCGATCGAGTGCGGGTGATCGGTGACGATTCCGAGCGGGTGGCCGAGCTCGCTCATCGCATCGCGCGTTCGTCGTCGAGTGCCGACGAGGCGACGCTCTGCCTCGTCGAGCCCATCGAGCCCGCCGAGCTCCATCGGGATCGCATCCAGACGGCCCTCGAGCACATTGCGAAAGGTGACGTGTATGTCATCAATCTCGCGAGACTTTTCCGCTTCTCTACGAAGGCCGACCCGCTCGCTCTCTTGGAAAAGCTATCGCGGAAAGCTCCAGCACCCTTTCGCGCCGCCCTCCGCCTCGGAACTACGTCGGTGGTCAGCACTTCCCCGGAGCTCTTGCTCCGAACGACCACCGACGGCCGCGCGCTCACCAAGCCCATCAAAGGAACTCGACCTCGTGGCCGCGACGCGGTGAGCGACCTGGCCATGAGATGCGAGCTCGAGCTCGATCCGAAAGAGAGAGCGGAGCTGGCGATGGTGGTCGACGTTGAGCGCAATGACCTCGGGCGTGTAGCCCGGGCAGGATCGGTTCGACAGCTCTTCGAGCCCAGGGTCCAAACCCATCGCACCCTTCATCACCGTTCGGTCGAGCTCACTGCGGATCTCGCTCCGAACGCGGACCGAACCGCACTTCTCGAAGCGATGCTGCCGAGTGGGAGCGTCACGGGCGCGCCGAAGATCCGAGCGATGGAGCTCATCCGAGAGCTCGAGGCCGATCGACGAGGTCTTTACACCGGTGGTATCGGGTTCGTACGGCACGACGGTACCCTCGAGCTGTCGATGGCGATACGCACCCTGATCGTCGACGACGAGGAGGGGCACTACTTCGCCGGAGGCGGCATCGTCGCCGACAGCGACCCACTTCGAGAGGTCGAGGAGACGCTCTGGAAAGCCTTCCAGGTCCTCGGCTGAGCCCCGTTTCTACCCAGCAAGGCCGAAAACTGGTCCGTTTTGGTCGCGAAGGGTACCGGGTGGAGCACGATGGAATCCGTCAACGTCCGAAACCTCGAGCAGATCCAGGAGGAGGAGCCCAAACGCCGCCCCTCACGGCTCGCGGCGCTGGTGTTGGCCAGCATGGCAGGGTCGGCCATCGTCGTAGCGGGCGTGATGAACGCCAAGAGGAACGCGCCTGCGGCCACCAACAAAGACGATCCGCTCGCGGCGCTCGTTGCGGAGGCCAAGAGTGGCAGCGCTCAGCCTGCCGAGAAGCTCGACGAAGAGAACGTGAGCTTCCCCGGGATCTCTGAGCGACGACGGCAAGCCAACCACGGCGCTGGCAGCAGTGAAGGACGAACGCGGAAACCTCGTGCGCCAGGAGACGTTCCAGCTCCCCCCGGGCTCGCCGAGCTTGCCGCCACCGGCAGGGGATCGACTTCCCGTCGTCCCTCTTCCCGCCGGCACGCTGCTCTCGTCGACCCCCGTCACCACTCAGCCCAGGGACAAGCTCACCGAGCTGGCTGCGAATGCCAGCAAGGTGGACGAAAACGTCCCGATGGCCTCGCCGGGGAGCGAAGGCGGCTATCAGATCCAGGTAGCGAGCTTCAAGAAGGCCGAGGACGCCGACCTGTTCGCAGCCGACCTCCGAAAGCGCGGGCACAAGGCGTACCGCCAGGCGGCCTACGTACCCGAGCGCGGGCTCTGGCACCGTGTACGCATCGGTCCGTTCAAGACGCGCTACGAAGCCAACAAGTACAAAGAGAAATTCGAGCGCACGGAGCGCGTTTCGCCCTACGTGGTCGATCCGGACAAGGTGAAGCTGGCGGAAGACATCCGCGCATCGAAGCTCGAAGCCCGGAAGAGGCGCTACGGCAAGCCCTGAGCGCCGCTGGGCGAATTGACGCTTCGGCCCGCGCCGACCAAAGTGGGCCGATGAAACAGCTCGTGCGGTTCGGGGTCGCGATGGAGAAGGGTCTGCTCTCGCGCTTCGATCAGATCATCGAGAAGAAGGGCTACGAGAACCGTTCCGAAGCGTTGCGGGATCTGGTGCGCAAGGAGCTCGATCGGGAAGCCTGGAGCGAGAACAAGCACACGGTGGCAACCATCACGTTGGTCTACGACCACCACGTGCGTGAGCTCAGTGAGCGCTTGAACGCCATCCAGCACGATTTCGGCGCGTTCATCGTTTCGGCGATGCACGTCCACCTCGATCACGATCACTGTCTGGAGGTCATCGCGGCGCGCGGCCCGGCCCGCGAGCTCCAGTCTCTCGCCGACCGTCTGACGCAGGCCAAAGGCGTCCTTTCGGGCAACGCGGTGGCCGCTGCTCTACCGAGCGGTCCGGGTCACCACCGCGGCAAAGGCAAGTCGCGCCACGTGCATCGCTGATGAAGCAATCAGCAGGCGCGCTCGGGGAGGTCAGCGACGCTTGCGTTCCAGCTGATTGCGGATTGCCTGGGCGACCGCTCCCGGGATGTTCTTGCTTCGGCTGAGCGAGCGCAGATCGTTTTCGCGCAGGTGGGAAATGAAGCGCATGGCGAAGCTGAGGGACGTGCGTGGGTTCATCACGAGGTTGAGCTTGATCTGGTAGTTGCGCTTGAACTCGGGGTTTCGCCCGATTTCGTTGAGCACGTTTTCGATCACATTTCGGCTCATGCTGACCATCACCGCTTCGCTCTCCGTCATGCGCTTGACGGCGGCAGTGGCGACCAGGCGGTTCTGGTCACGGACCAAGAGCATGCGATCGGCAGCGTTGCCCACCTGGGCGCGTCGAATGCGCTGGGACGGGGTCATGGCCGCGATCTGGGCGTAGAGCGGCAGGAATTTCTGACGCAGGTGCTCTTCCCCTTCGTCGTCGACTTCGTGGGTGTCCTCTTCACCCGTGACAACCGTCTGCTCCGAGGTTTCGGTCGCCTGCGCGAAGAGGACATCGTCCGGCGTCGGCTCCTGGCTGGGTTCCGCGATCAGCTCGTTCTTGATCGCGGCTGCCGCTTCGGCGAACGCGGGAATGCCGAGCTCGAGCCCGTTGCGCACCGCGAGCTCGAGCAAGCGATCCGCCGTGGACATGCGCACGCGCTTGTTCAGATACAGCTTCTCGATGACGGTGGGGTTGTGGAGCATCAGCTCTTCGTTCGTCGCGATGAGCTCGCCGATGCGTTCGTTCGCTCGCTCCGCCAGAACCTCCAGGGCTTCGCGGCCAATGCGCGGCATGCGCAGGAGGCGCTCGACGACCTCCGCCTGCTCTGCGTAGTGGGGAGCGAGCTTGACGATGACGGCGCCCTCGAGGTCGGCGCCGAGAGCGCCGTTCAGCACCGGAGGCGGAAGCTTGGAAAGGGTCTCGGTCGCGGCCTCGGCGACCTTCGCGTCCGCGTTTTCGGAGAGCGCCGCCACGAGGGTGACGAGATCGCCGGGCCTGAGGCCCGGGACGACGCCCTTGGCCGCCATCATCTTGGCGAGCGGGGGCGTGCCGTCAGACAGGATCTTCTGGGCGTTTCCCGGCAGCTTCGCGACGTCGATGTCGAGCATCTCTGCCCGAGAGCCTACACGAATCCTCGCTCGCTGCCCGCCCGAGGCCGGGCGGCAATCGCCGGCGGTTTGCGCTGGTTGCCGCCGACCGAGCGTGTGGCTATCTTGGCTCTCTCGCGTTCATACCAGAGGAGAACAGATGGGAATCGTCGACTTCGTGAAGGGTGGCGTTCAGCAGATGATGATCGCCCGCCCGGACGACAAGAAGGAGCTCGTCGTCTACAAGCACCCCGATCAGAACTTCCCATTCTGGAGCCAACTCACTGTCGATTCCGACGAGGTCTGCTTGTTCTTCAAGGACGGCCAGTACGTCGGCGGCTTGGGAGCGGGGCGGCACACGCTGCAGACACAGAACATTCCGTTTCTGAATCAGCTCATCGACAAGTTCACCGGTGGCAATGTCTTCATCAGCGAGCTCTACTTCGTCACGACCCGGCCACTGTTCAATCAGGGCTTCGGCGGTCCCATCGGCTCGATGCGCGATCCGGAGCTGGACATTCGCGTCAATCCTCGAGCGTTCGGCACGTACTCGTACAAAGTCGCCGACCCGGTGAAGTTCGTCCTCGAGTTCGTGGGACAGACCGGCGCGAAGAACCCCGACAGCTCGATGCAGTGGGTGCGCGATCAGGTCCTGATGGGTCTCAAGAGCACCCTCACGCGTCTCGATCAAAGCCGGCGACATGACGATGATGGATCTCGGCACGGCCGGTCCCGACGTGGCCCGCGCCATCGTGCAAGATTGCCCCGATCTCCAGAAGATCGGTGTGTCAGGTGCTCGAGATCGCGAAGCTGAACATCAACCTGGACGAGAAGGATCAGGCCCGCATCGACGAGTTCCAGGACCAGATCGTCCAGGCCAAGCTCGACGCACGCAAGGCCAAGATCGGCATCAATCAAGCCGAAGCCCTGGCTCAGCAGCGTCAGTTCGAGCTCGATCAGGATTTCGCCAACCGCGCGCGGTACGTGAACCAGCTCGACATGAATCGCTACCAGCAATACGCGGGTGCCGAGGCGATGATGGGCATGGGCGAGGGCATGGCCCAAGGTGGCGACGGAGCCGCCGGCGGCATGGCGAGCGCGGGCATGATGGCGGGCATGGGGATGGGAGCCGGCATGATGTACGGCAATCGCATGCCGTATCCGGGAGGCTACCCACCCCAAGGCGGATACCCACCACCGGGCTACCCGCCGCAGCAGGGCTACCCGCCGCCCGGCTACCCGCCGCAGCAGGGCTACCCGCCAGCCGGTTATGGTGCTCCACCAGGTGCACCCGGTGCTCCACCCGGCTACGGCCCTCCGCCTGGTGCTCCTCCGGGATACGGACCACCGCCCGGGCAACCGGGCTATGGCCCTCCGCCTGGCCCTCCGCCGCCGGGCTACGGCGCTCCTCCCGGGGCGCCCGGTGCTCCGCCAGCGGGTCCGCCCGGCGTGCCAGCGGCCGCCGATGCGGGTTTGAAGTGCGGAAAGTGTGGCGCGGGCAACAGCCCAAAGTCGAAATTCTGCGCCGAGTGCGGCACGCCCATTTCGGCGTGAGCAAAGTGAGTGCTCCGCTCTCGCCTCGGATGCTGCTCGGCGTCTTACGAGCTACTCTGAGCTCGAGACGCGGTGCCCGGTAAGACGCTGCTCCTGTTCAGCGGCGTGCCCGACGGTGCGAACACCCCGGGCCCGAGCGCGGAAGAACGCCCTTTGGCCCACGTCTGTGCGACGTGTGGGCAGCAGTTTTCCGGCGGAGAAGTGCGCTTTTGCCCGTTCGACGGGGAGTTACTCGCCGAGAGCGACAAGCCTCCCGAAAGCGACCCGCTCCTCGGTGAGATCGTCGACGACCGCTACGAGATCATGCAGGTTCTCGGCGAAGGCGGGATGGGAACCGTCTATCGGGTGCGCCATCGCGCCCTCGAGCGTCCACTGGCGCTCAAGGCGTTGCGTCGGGATCTCGCCTCCGACCGGGATCTCCCTCAGCGCTTCATCCAGGAAGCGAAGGCCGCGGCCGCCGTCGAGCACCCGAACGTCGTCCAGATCACCGACTTCGGAACGCTCGACACCGGTCAGCCCTACTTCGTGATGGAGCTCTTGGAGGGCGAGCCGCTCAGTCACTTGCTCGCTCTTCATGCGCTCTCGCCGGAGCGCGCCATCGACATTGCGCTGCAAGTCGCCGAGGCGTTGTCTGCAGCCCACGCGGCGGGTGTCGTTCATCGCGACCTCAAGCCCGACAACATTCAGGTGCGGCAAGTCGGCCACCACGACGTGGTCAAGGTCCTCGACTTCGGTCTCGCGAAAATCGCAGGGGCGAGCAAGTTGACGCGCGCTGGGATCGTGTACGGCACGCCGCACTACATGAGTCCAGAACAAGCGGCTGGTGATCCGAGCGACCATCGAGTCGACATCTACGCGCTCGGCGTCGTGATGTACGAGATGCTCACCTCGCGACTGCCGTTCGAGGCGGACAGTTTCACCGGCGTGCTCGCGAAGCACATGTACCTCGATGCACCACCCCCGAGCTCGGTGCGCGGGGAAGCGAGCGGCTCGCTCGATGCCGTGGTCATGCGTTGTCTCGCCAAGCAGCCGGCAGAGCGCTACGCCACGATGGGCAATCTGATCCGCGACCTCGAAGCGCTGCGCTCGAAGCTCTCCATTCCGGCGAGCGCTCCGGAACAGGTCGAGAGCGAGGACGTGCCCGTGGCCTTCGTCACGCCGCGGGGGCCGCGGGTCTGGCAACTCGTTGGCGGCGGCATCGGGCTCACGCTGCTGGCTGCGGGCGTCACGGTGTGGGCTCTGTCGGCGCCAGCGCCCGCCCCAGCCGTGCCGAGCCCGCCCGGCCCCTCCCTCGCGGCATCCGAAGAGGAGCCGCCCCCAGCCCTCTCCGCGGTGCCCAGTGCGGCGACCGAGGCACCCTCCTCGAAGCCGGATTTGCCGTCGAACAAGAGCAAAGCGCCGGTGGGGCGCTCGGCGCCTCGCGGCCTCGGAGCGGTCAAACCGGCCCCAGCGCCGACCAAGCCCAAGCCCAAAAAGCCAGGGACCGGGGAGATCATCAACCCCTGGGCCAACGATTGATGGCCCGGCGAGCTGGCACAAGGCCCAGCCACTCGCTATAAGCGAATGGCTTTTTCCAAGCGGAGCAGCGCGTGGCGAAACGTCAATTGCTCCTGGTCGACGCCGACCCGAGGAGCGTTCGAGTTCTCGAAGTCAGTCTCAAAAAGGCTGGCTATAGCGTGACGACCGCCGCCGACGGGGCGGACGCACTGGCCAAGATCGAGTACTCGACGCCCGATCTGATTCTCAGCGACACGAAGCTCCCGAGCGTCGACGGCTACGAGCTCGTGCGTCGACTCAAACAGAATCCGGAGTTCTCGTTGATTCCGGTAGTTTTTCTGACCAGTCAGAAATCCATCGAGGACAAGATCCGTGGCCTCGAGCTCGGCGTCGAGGACTACCTCACCAAGCCCATCTTCGTACGCGAGCTCACAGCGCGCGTGAACCTGCTCCTCGCGCGGCGAACTCACGAGCGCATGGCGACCAGCGGTGCCACGAGCGCGCGCACTCGACTTTCAGGCTCGCTCGCCGACATGGGCGTGGTCGACATCATTCAGACCTTCGAGGTCAGTCGCAAGAGCGGCGAGGCGCGCATCACGAGCGGTCGACACGAGGCGACGATCTATTTCCGCGACGGCAAGATCGTGGATGCCGAGCTCGGTCGGCTGCGCGGCGAGGAAGCGGTGTACCGCGGCCTGATCTGGGGCACGGGCAACTTCGAGGTCGAATTCAAACCGGTTTCCAACGACGACATCATCTCCGTCACCACCCAGGCTCTCTTGATGGAGGGCATGCGCCGCGTGGACGAGTGGGGTCGGCAGCTCGAGCAGCTCCCGGCGCTGGATACGGTGTTCGAGATCGATCACGAGCAGCTCGTGGAGCGATTGGCGGAGATTCCCGACGAGCTGAACGGGATCCTCCGCCTGTTCGACGGCAAGCGCACGTTGATGGACGTGGTCGACGACTCCCCCTTCGAGGACCTCTCCACCTTGACCACGGTGAGCAAGCTGTTCTTCGAGGGCCTTTTGGTGGCGGCCCTCGGAACCGACGACGTCGACGACGACGTCGTACCGAGCACGGACATCGAGAGCCTTCCGCCCTCGCGGCTGCGAGGCGAGCTCGTCGTTGGTGACAGTCCCGGCAGCGAGCCCAAGCAACCCGTGAGTGAAGCGCTCGCGGCGCCGAAGCTTCCCCGGGAGCTTCCGCCTCCTCCGCCGGTGCGACCGGCGGCTCCAGAAGTTGCGATCCGTAATCCGGGCAGCTCCATCGCCCACACCCTGCCCGGGCTCGACGGTCGTGATCGCGCGGTCGCGCAGCGGGAGCCGATGTCCCCTCCCAAGATCGTGATGCCGCCTCTCGACGACACAGCGCCCCGATCTCCGGACACTCGCTCCGGTCCTCCGGGCGCGTCCCTCGGGCGTACCGAAGCAGGGCTCGGTCCGAGCGACGCTGCTCCCAAGACCACGCTTCCCGATTCGCCCGAAGCACGGGCGGCCGTTGCGATTGCCAAGAGCGTCGTCGAGTCGTCTACGGGCGCCGTTCCGACGACCACCCGAGAAACTCCCGGTGCGCGTCTCGGTCTTGCCGGCAAAGTGATTCCGTTCCCGCAGAAGAAGGACGACGAGGAAGTCGAGCTCGGTCGCGCGGCACCTGATGATGTCGAGCCGGCCGTGGAGGAAGACGTGGGCAAAAAACGCGGTTCGGCGAGGAAGAAGAAGCACAAGGAATCGCCGGAGACCGTCCGAGCAACTCCCGCTGCCAACAAGCGGGAAGCTTCCACGCTCCCTAGCGCCGAGGCCGACGCCGAAGCCGCCCTGGCAGCGGTCGCTGGATCCGCCGGGCATGGCAAGGGAAAGTCCGGTGACAAGGAACACCACGAAGACGATCCCTTCCATCGCGAGTTTTTCGAGCTGGGGGATCAGGGTGCCTACGAAGGCGGACCGGCCCACGACAGCATTCGCCCCGAAGAGATCGCGGAGATGGACGCGCCGCTTCGGCCCTCCTTTTCTCCAGAGCAAGAAGCGCGTCGCGCAAAGAACATCCGCTACGTGGCGGTGATCACCGGCTTTGGACTGGCCGTCGCGCTCGTCGCCATCATCCAGCGGTCGCGCCATGTGGAGCCCGAAGAGGGCACGTCCGCAACGCCGACCGCCATCGCCGCGCCCCCGGTGCCGACGCCGGCTGAGACCGTGAAGGCGCCACCCGAGCCGCCACCGACCCCCACCGTGATTGACCTCGAGGAAGAAGTCCCGGAGCCCGCCAAGGTCCCCGAGCCCCCGCCGGAGCCGAAGCTGCCGGCGCCGGAAGTCCAACCCAAGCTTCCCAAGCCTCCCGTGGCCGTCGTGAAGCCGCCGAAGCCTCCCGACGAGCCGCCGCCCCCGCCGCCCCCACCGGAAACAACGGGTGGCAAGCCCCCGACCGCATCATTCCCGACGCCGTGACCAGAGCTCGATCGCGGCGAGCGCGGCGAGGTAGAGCGCCCAGCCGGGTACGACGAGGTAGAGCAAAAGACGTGAGGCGAGGAGCAGCACTGCTTCGCTGATGGCGAGCGCATCGATTCGCGTCAGCCCGGCGACGAGGTCGCAGGAGACAGCGAGCTTGGCACACGCGAGCTCGACGACCGAGAGCACGAGCACGAAGATCGCCCAGCGCTGGAGGCGGCGTTTCATTTCGATCTCGCGGTGAGCATCGCCAAGAGCAGGGCGTTGCCGAGGGCTCCGCCAACGGCGTAGCTTCGCCCGCCAGCGTGACCCGTCGGCGCGCCAAAGAGCTCCGCGGTGCGAAACAACTGCCGATACAGCTCGCGATCGCCGCTCGAGCGCGCCGCGCCGATTGCGAACCCGGTCGCTCCGACCGAGATACCGAGCACGATGGGGCCCGCGTTCACGTCGCCTTTTCCGTAGTGCCCGGGCGCGTATTCACGGATCCCGGCAAAGCCAAACAGCGTCTGATGTCCGGGACCGGCAACTGCCGAGTAGAGGCGGTGGCTGAGCGCCGGATCTGCGAAGCCCGTGAAATACGCTGCAACCGCGGTCCCCGAGCCCCGCGGCGCATCCACCGCGCGGCACCCTCCGCTTTGGACCCGCTGGATCAAGTAACCAGAGGTCTCGTCGATCGCGCAGCGAGAAAATCGCTCCGACCAGCGGCGGAGGAGCGCGCTTCGGTCGGTCCCGGTCACCTGCGCGTGCAGGCCGATGGCTCCGGCGACGGCCGCTACGTCGGGCGGCCAGGTTTCGCCCGGATAGGTTTCGATGAGCCCGGTCGTGGAAGCGTCGAGCCGCTCTGCGAGCTCGCTCGTCAGTCGATCGTGGAGCTTCGCGTGAGGCGTGCTCGGATCCACGGCGCGCAGCATTCCCAGGGCGAGATCGATGTACCCGAGATAGGCATGCCCCTGTCCGGGCGCCATCCGAGTGACACCATGCGCGCCCCAAACGCTGGCTGCGTACTCGAGGGTTTTCGGATCGACCAATCGATCCGCGGCCGAGCGCATCGCCGGCAGATACTCATCCCGCTTCTCCGGATGCTCCAGCACGACCTGCCCGAGCCCGAGGATCGCCATCTGGTAGATCGCGACAGCGCTCTGCCCATCGAAACGCGCGCTCTTGGTCTGGTAGAAATGCCGATCGGGGCTTGCCAAAATCCGGCTCGCGACGTCTCGTGCGAGGGGATCCTGGACTCCGAGATCTCCCTCGAAGAAACGATCCGCGCGCCAGCCCGCCACCGAGCGCGGCACGATGGCGAGCGCGAGCGTCCCGCAGACCATTGCCAGAAGAAATCGCCGGAGAACGGAGAGCTCGCCGGGCGCTTCCTCCTTCCGACCCATTCGAGGTCTCAGTCGCGCCGAACTCGGGGATCGAGCAAGGCGTAGGACAGGTCCACGAGCAGGTTCGAGAACACCACGACGGTCGAGAACAAGATGACGACTCCCATGATTACCGGACCGTCGCGCTCGACGATTGCGTCGACCGAGAGCGACCCAATGCCCGGCCAGCGAAAAATCTTTTCTGTCACGATCGCGCCGCCGACCAGCGTTCCCATGCTGAGGCCCACCACCGTGACCAGGGGCATCAACGCGTTTCGGAGTGCATGACGGACCACCACCAGCCACTCGCGCTGTCCCTTGGCGCGAGCGGTACGGATGTAGTCCTGCTTGAGCAGCGTGATCATCTCGTCGCGCACGAGTCGCGTGTAGTAGGCGGCGCCGTACATTCCCAGAGTGAACGCAGGCAAAATCGCCGCATGCAGTTGCTCCATGAAGGTCTGTCCGTAGCCATCGAGGGGGAACAGTCGGAGCTCGCGAGCAAAAAAGTGTTGGAGCAATAGACCCGACAGGAAGGTAGGCGCACTGATGCCGACCAGTGTGAGCCCCACTGTTCCCCAGTCGAGAACGCCATGGCGCTTCATTGCTGCGATCACGCCGGCGGCAGCCCCGATCGCCACCTCGATCATGACAGCGAGGAAGCCGACCAGGAGCGTTGGGGGCAGCGCCTTGCCCAAGAGCTGAACGACCGGCTTTCTGCGCAGATAGCTGACTCCGAGATCGATGCGGAGCGGACCTACCTGCCACGCCGAGTCCTGTTTGGGATCGGCGGCAGGGGGCCCGAAGCTCACGAGCCCGCTCATGTAGCGCCAGTAGCGGATTGGGATCGGCTTATCGAGACCGAGCTGGGTTCGGATGCGCGCAACGTCCGCCGGTCGTGCCTGGGGCCCTGCGATCACCCGCGCCGGATCCTCCGGCAGCACGTTGTAGATGACGAAGGTGAGGGTCACGACGGCCCAGATCGTGAACACCGACCAAGCCAGCCGACGAGCGAGGTACTGGATCACGGTCGCCTCCCGAGGGCGAGCGCCAGGGTGGTCCTCGGACCGCGCTTTCGCTTTCCGCACATGCGCTCGAGAGCGGGCAATCCTCCCCAACAATCATTCTGGGCGACCCTTTTCTGGTCGCGATCGAGCCACATGTTGCGGAGGTACTGACTGAGCACCGGATGCGGGTGGTAGCCGTGCAGATACGGTTGCCAGAGCTCGTAGTACCGGTACTCGTACGCGATCAGCCACGGCGCCTCTTCCGTGACGATCTCCTCGGCGCGCCGGTAGAGGCGCAGGCGTTCTGCTTCGTCCGTGGAACGCCGCGCTTTCTCCAAGAGCGCGTCGAGCTCCTTGTTGGAAAAGAAGGCAGCGTTCTGGCTTTCTTCTTCCTGAATCGCCTTCGTCGAAAGGATCGGCTCGAAGAAGGTGGAAGGATCGGGAAAGTCGGCGTGCCAGCCAGCATATCCCAGCGGCACTGTCTTCCTCCGGCTGGTCTTTGCCAGGAGCGTCGGCCAGCCCACCAATTGAATGCGGATCTTCACGCCGATCTTCGCGAGCTGCTGTTGATGCACTTCGGCGGCCGTGCCGGCGTAGGAATCGAGCAGGGCGAGATAAGGGATCTCCTCCGGGTAGCCGCCCTGCTTGGTCTTCGGATCGTACGGATAGCCCGCCAGGCGCATCTCTTCGAGAGCCTGGTCGTAGTCGTATCGCTGGTGTGGGTAGTCCGGCGTCTGGGGGATGAGGGCGTCGGGCACCATCTTCGCGTAGGGCTTCACGTTGCCCGGCTTCGGCTTGGCCACCTCTTCGCGATCCACAGCGAAGCTGATGGCGCGGCGCAGATGCCGATTGTCGAAAGGCGGCATCTCGGTGTTCATGAAGCTCCCGCCTACTGTGAGCGAAGACTCCCACTCGCCGAGATCCTTCCAGGCCGGATCGGAGCGATACAGAATGCCGTCGGCGTCGCTGAGCTCGCGGATGTAGTCTAGGTCCCCCTCCTCGAACTTGAAGCGTTGGGTGAAGCTTTGCATCGACAGGTACCAATCGATCCCGTCGAGGTAAGGCTTGCCCTTTTGCCAATAGCCCTCGTGGCGGACCATCTTGATGATCTGGCCATTCTCGAACTTCACGACCTTGAATGGACCCGCGCCGCACGGCTGGCTAGAAAAGTTGCGGTCGTAGAGCTTGCCGGCGCTCTTACAGAGTGGCGCCACGACCGGCAACGCCATCAGATGCAAGAACGTCGCGTCTGGCGACGAAAGCGTGATCGTCACCTGGTAGTCGCCATCGACCTTCACCCCCGAGAGCGACTCGGTTTTTCCGTCGTGATACGCCGCGTAGCCCTCGATGTGGTCGTAGTACGAGGGGACGGGGCACGGCGTTTTCTGGTGCAACGAGCGCTCGATGCTGCGCTTCACGTCGTCGGCTTTGAGCTCGGCGCCATCCTGGAACAGGATCCCGTGGCGCAAGGGAAAGGTGTACCGCTTGCCATCCGGTGACACCTCGATGCGCTCTGCGAGCTGGGGGACGATCTTCCCGTGCTCGTCGTAATTCACGAGCATGTCGTAGATGAGCTCTTCGATCGTCGAGGAGCCGGTGTCGAACGCGATGGCAGAGTCGAGGGTCCGCACGTCGGTGTAGAATGCCGCGCGCAGCACTCCGCCTCGCTCCGGAGGTATGTCGCGTACCTTGCCGATCGGCGGTGCGACTTTGGTGCTGCAGCCTGCGAGGAGCAGCGCCGAGAGCAGGACGGAGCCCGCATGGAGCTCAGTCCTCATGGGGATCCAATGCGTCGCGAAGACCTTCACCCAGAAGATTGAATCCGAGGACGGCAACGAAAATGAGAACTCCTGGCGCCAGCACCAGACGCGGCGCCATCGTGTACACGCGTTGACCTTCCAGGAGCATCCGCCCCCAGGTCGCCGTGGGCGGCGGAAGTCCCACCTGCAAATAGGAAAGCACGCTCTCCGCGATGATCATTTGAGCCACGGAAGCCGATGCGATGACGATCAACGGGCCCACGACGTTGGGCAGGATGTGACGCAGCAAAATGGTGCCGGTCGTTTGGCCCAGGGCGCGGGAAGCCGCGATGAAATCCAGCGACCTTACCTGAATGGTCTTGCTGCGCATGATGCGCGCGGTGCCGAACCAGCTGGTGAGTCCGAGCACCATCAGGATGGTCACGATGGTGGTGTCGCCCACCGCGGCGCCGATCGCCATCACCAAGAGCAGGTAGGGAAACGACAGACCGATGTCGACGGACCTCATCAGCAGAGAATCGACGAGCCCCGCTGGACTGCTTTCCGCGTAGCCGCTGACCAAACCGACAAAGGCTCCCACGAGCACCGAAAGACCCGTTGCGAAGAACGCCACGAGCAGCGATATGCGGGCGCCGTGGGCGAGGCGGCTGAACGTATCGCGCATCAGATGATCGACTCCGAGCCAGTGCTCGGCGCTGGGACCGGCGAGCAGGCCCGTTGCATCCCGGCCCCTTGCGAAATCGCTGATGTTCGGATCCTGGCCAGCCAAGAATGGGCCGAACAGCGCGAACACCACCAAGAAGACCACGAGCACGAGGCCTACGACGGCGGCGCGGTTTTTCCGGAATCGCTGGAGAGCGCGCGGATCGAGCATCGCGAGTTCGCTCGCGTTTTACTCTCGATGTCTCCCTGTCGAAAGCCGATTCAACGATGCACGCGCCGCGGGCGTGCTCGGGGCCGCACGAAGCTTCGAATGAGCCCCGCAATTGCCTCGGGGCGCTCTTCTTGCGGGGCATGCCCGGCATCCAGGAGCTCGAAGCCGGCACCCCGGATTTCTCGGGACAAACGCTGGCCCAGCGCGGGGGGAAGGATGCGATCCGAGCGCCCCCACAGCACGAGTGTCGGCGTTTCGATCCGAGTGGTCAGCGCGACGATGGATCGCGTGTCCGCGGTCTTGCGCAACGTTGCCAGCGCGCTGCCACGAGCCGCGGGCGAGTTGAACTTTTGGTAGTAGTGATCGATTCGCTCGTCGCTGACGTTCGATCCGGGCGAGAGGAGCGCTCGGCGGAAGAACGCACGAAACGCGCGCTTTCCCGTGAGCTGTTTCAAAACCAAACTTCCGACGATGGGGAGTCGCGCGATTCGTGTCTCGAGATCTTCCGCTTCGCGGTGACAGAGCGCGTCGATGAGCACCAGGTGAGAGACGAGCTCCGGGTGGCGCGCTGCGAGTGCGATCGCGACGGCGCCGCCGATGCCCTGACCCACGACGGCCGAGCGACCGAGCCCGAGTGCTGCATACAGATCTGCCACCGCCTCGCTGAAGCTGTCGATGCCGTACGGGAAGCGACTGGGCGGCGGCTTCTCGCTTTCGCCGAAACCGGGCAGATCCGGCCGCACCAAATGGAGCTCGCTGCCGAGAGCTTCGCACACGCCATCCCACGTGGAGTGGTCGAAGTAGAGCCCGTGCAAGAGCACTACGCTCGGGCCTTCGCCCTCCTCCAGCACACGCAGGCGAACCCCACGCGCCAGCACGTCGCGGTAAGCCCGCTCGCCCATCGAACCCCAGGTCTTGTCACACAACCGGACGCCGCGACAAGCAGCGTGGGCTCGGGAGCCGCCAAGTGGTCAGGTTGGCGAAAGAAATTTCAACGTCACAAATCTCGCAACGGCCCCCCACACTTCCCCGATGTCGGACAGTAGTGCCTCTACTTCACATCCCGTCGCGCGAAGAAAGTTGGGAGCTTCTCGAGCGGCTCGGTAGGGGTGGCGAGGCCGAAACATGGCGAGCTCGCCGCACGGGACGTCTTCTCGAGGACGAGGTGTGCGTGAAGATCCCGTTCATCGCTCTCGAGCCGACGGAGCGACGAGGCATCGTCGAAGAGGCGCGGATGCTGGCGCGCTCGCGCCACGCGAACGTGGTCACATTGCTCGATCTGGTGGAGGACGCGCGGGGTCGGTTGGTGATCGTCCTGGAGCTGGTGCGAGGCACAGATCTTCGCCATATCGGCCGTTTTGCCCACACTTCCCAGCTGGGGCTCGACCCATTTGCCATCGCGTCCGTGGGCCGTGCCGTGTGTCTCGCACTCGCGGCGATGCAGCGAGCTATCCAAGGCGGAGTCGCACATCGTGATGTGACACCGCACAACGTCCTCGTGTCCATGGAGGGCGAGATCAAGCTCGCGGACTTCGGCATTGCCAAAGTCGTGGGTCGCGAGCGTTGGACGCGCACGGGTCATCTGAAAGGCAAGCTCGCCTACGTGGCGCCGGAGTGCATTCGCGGCGAGGAGAGCGACGTGAAGAGCGACCTGTTTTCCCTGGGAGTCCTGCTGTACGAGCTTTCTTCGGGAAAGCGTCCGTTTTTCGCGCCGGGCCTCGTGGGAATGCTCGACGCGATCGTCGACGGGCGCCACGAGTCGCTTGGGATCCACGCACCGCACTTCCCGGTCGAGTTGGTCAATCTGATCGAGCGGCTTCTCTGTCCGCGCCGCGAGCAGCGGCCGACGTCGGACGAAGCAGCGCGAGCGTTTGCCGCTTTCGACGGCGAACATCGAGGACAGGATTCGCTGGCAGCTTTGGTACGCCGGACGCGCTCTCTGGTGTCTGCGTCGGACACGGCAGCGTCGGTGAACAGCGACTCGTTCGCCGTTACCCTTCCGGCATGACAGGCGCCCGGATCGGGAAACGATCCGGTGCGTCAATCGAAATCAACAGGCGAGCAAAACATAGTTGTCGTGGTCGAGTCGCCGAATGGAGTGCGTCTCGCACGATGTGGGACAACGTGCGACAGCGCGAAGCGTTTCTAGATGTAGTTCCATGTGTGCATGGACGGCTCATTAACTCCATGGACATTCCTTTGTGGGTGACAAAAAATGTCCTAGCAACGAATTTTCAAGCGTCCATGGAGCTGCCGTTGTCCATGCTCAAAATTTCCTGTTGAAAGTCTTTTGGGTGATCCACTCAGTAGAATATATTCGCACTCGTCCGGTCCTCCCCCGAAAGGGAGGCAGTGAAACCAAGAGATGATCGACGACGCGACGCTCAGCAGGATCGAGAAGAGGCACGCCTCGGGGCTCAGCTCCGTCGAGATCTTGGACGTGTTCGCGACCCACGGAATCGCCCTGAGCGAGGCGACGCTCCGCAAGTACGTCCAGCTCGGCCTTCTGCCCCGGAGCGTCCGCGTCGGCCGCAAGGGGAAGCACCAAGGCTCCCAGGGTATCTACCCCGTCGCCGTGGTCCGGCAGATCCTGGCCATCAAGAACATGATGGCCCAGAGCTACACCATCGAGCAGATCCAGCAGGAGTTCTTCTTCATGAGGAGCGACCTCCAGCAGCTGGGCCAAACGCTCGAGGGGATCTTCGACAAGGTCGACCGCATGGTGAGCAAGCGCAAGGGCGAGCCGACGGCTCAGGCCGTGGCCCGCGACGTGCGCGAGGCCCGATCGATCAGCAAGGACTTGATTGGCCGCTTGACGGCCATCGAGACGCGACTTTCGTCGCGAGCGAGGATGGACCGTGTCGCCACGTCGTGACGCACGCGAAGACTTCGCTCGCGAAGGTTCGAGCGGATAGGGAGACGGCGGGTCCGTAGCCCAACAAAAACCGCGCAATTTTCGAGTGTCGGAAACAAGAAGCTTTCTCTGACGCGATCGGGACCGGATCCCGGGGGCGGCGGGGATCGTGCGTGTGCAAGCGGACGAGGGAACTGGAGGCAGCGCATGGACTCGAACAAACTCGACATTGGCCAGGACGCACCGGCCGAAACGGCCACGACGGCGGAGCCTGAAACCGTGGGTGCGACTGCGCTTCAAATCGAGGCCGTGAACCCGGAAGCGGATCAAGAAGAGGTAATCACCCGTGAGCAGCGACGCTCGCGGCGCAAGCGCGACGTGCGAGCACGCACCATCAGCGTGAAGCGGATGACGAAGCGCGAGCTCGAAATCGGGCGGCTCTTGTACCCCGAGACGGACTACGACAAGCCGCGGACCCGCAACGAGTGTGTGGAGGGGCCGCGCCCGTGCCCGTACGTGTCTTGCAAGCATCACCTGTACATCGATGTCTCGCCGCGTACCGGAGCAATCAAGCTGAACTTCCCGGATCTCGAGGTTTGGGAGATGAACGAGTCCTGCGCGCTCGACGTGGCGGACCGTGGTGGAACGACTCTGGAAGACGTGGGTGCGATCATGAATTTGACGCGGGAGCGAATCCGACAGGTAGAAGTGAAGGCGCTGGCAAAGCTCGAGGCTCTGCGAGACATGATGGCGCTGCGCGATTACGTGGACGAAGGGCCGATTGGCAAGCGCCGCTTGCCCCGACTGTCCCGGGCGGATCTCGGGAGACGTCGAGCCCAAGAAGGACGTCGAAGTCGACGACGACGAGTTCGACGCCGATGACGTCGAGTTCCCGACGCTCGACGCCTGAGCTTTCGGCTTCAGCCGCGAAGCTCGCCCACGACTCGCAGAAAGTTCCCGCCGAGGATCTTCCGGATCCGTTCGGTACCGAACCCCCGCCGCAGCATCGCGTCCACGAGACGCGGCAGCTCGAGGCAAGTCGGCATGTCCCGGGGGGGCAGGATGGCTCCGTCCCAGTCGCTGCCGAGGGAGGCGTGGTCTTCACCCACGGTTTCGACGATGTGGGCGAGGTGACTCACGATCGACTCGGCGCTGCCCCCTAGATAGGCGTCGCCCAGGAAGCTCGACTGATACATGACGCCGATGGTGCCCCCGCTGTCGGCGATCGCGCGCAGCTGCGCGTCATCCAGGTTCCTCCAGTGCTCGAACACGCCGGACACACCGGTGTGGGTCACGATCAGCGGCTGACTCCGGTCGGCCACGTCCACTGCGTCCCAGAAGCCCTTTTTGCTGATGTGGGCGAGATCCACGAAGATCTTCTTCTCGTTCAGTCGCCGCACGAAGTCGCGCCCGAGATCGGTGAGGCCAATGTCACCGCCCGCCTTGAGCGGGGAGCTGGTGACGCCGAGGCGTGAGCTCGAAAGATGCACGACCGTGACTCGCAGCAGCATTCGATCAGGAACACGGTCGAGCGCTTCGGGTGAGTCGTCGAACGCGTTGCCGCCTTGCACGCCGATGAACGCAGCGTGTTTGCCACTCTGCCGGGCGCTCTTGTATTCCGCCACGCTGCGCACGATCTGGAATTGTTCGCTCACCGAATCGAAGATGCGACGAAGCTCGGCCAGGTTGTCGACGAACGTATCCAGGCGTCCCGCTCCAGTGCGGAGTGGGTTCGTCGTGATGACCCACGTCGCACCCGTGAGCCCGGCCTCGAGGATGCGAGGGAAGTCGACCTGACTGTAGAAGCGCGCGCCAAACAGTCCCCGCCCGTGTCGTTTCGTCAGGTCGTATCCGAAGACGCGATGCCAAATGAACGAATCGATGTGGAGATCGATCACTTCGCTGGCGAGGTAGAGCTCGACCGCTTCGCGGGAAATGTCGAGCTCCCGGGCCCACGAATCGGGATCCTCCCGGGGATCGCGAAACTCGAGAACGGTCATCGCCGGGCAGCATTCTCGCGCCGGGCGGAGGAGGCAAGCGCGCGTGGTAGCCTGACGCGATGGAATGGGTGAGATGGCCGACACTCGTCGGATTCCTGCTCGTCGCGTGCGGAGGGAAGAGCGCAAGCGGCAGTGCCGAGGACGGCGGCGATGCCTGTCAGAGCATCGTTTCCCAGATTTGCGAGCACTGGAAAGGGGAGGGTCTTCCGCCCGGGAAACCCTGTGATCCGCCCCAGGTCACGATGCAAACGAACTACGCTTCCGCCTGCGAGAACGCGGACGACAAGTGCACGTACCCGGCGACGGGGATTCAATGCAACTGAGCGCCGGGTCTAGATGCCCTTGGGCACGTTCTCGAGATCCACGCCCGAGAGCGCGAAGCGGATGAGTGCGCTGCGGTTGGCCTTGGTGAGGCCCCGCGCCTTGAGCGCATCGACCATTTCGTCGAGGCGCTTCAAGTCATCGGTGTACATCGAGATGCAGATCACCTTGTAGTGGGTCGGCTTCTGGTCGCGCTTCTTCTGGGCGGCCGTCCGCTCGCGTATCGGAGTGGGGCTCGCGTAGAAGCTCGACGAGAGAACGCCCTCGACCTCGTCTCGATCGAGCACCTTGGCTGTTGCTGTTCTGAAATCGTCGTGTTCGCTCACGGAAAGCCTCCAATCGGAAATGTCACCCCGCCGCCATGCTCATGCTGTTTCTCGTCGCTTGCGCCAAAAGAGCCGCATGCAGCGCGGCGTCCGCCTGGTCGTTCGGGTCATCCATCAATCGATCGACGACCTTCTGGTAGTCACGCGCGGCCCGGGATTCGGGCGCGTGCTCGAATAGGGTCTTGCCGCGCGCGGGCGCTTCCTTGACCTTGATCGCCACGCTGACGGGATCCAGGCAGCGGGCGCCGAAATGCTCCTGCAGAGTGGCCAGGGCTTCCTGACAGATGCGCGCCCGTCCGTCGTACAGCGTGGGGAGCACTCCCCAGAAGCGAACCGGATGGGAGAGCAAGCGGTTCACGTGCTTTACGGTGCGCAGGACCTGCCGGACGCCGACCAGCGAAAGGTAGTCGCAGGCGACGGGACACAGAACGGCGTCGGCAAAGACGAGCGCGTTCTGGTTCATGAGCGAGAGGGACGGGGAGCAATCGACGATCACGTGGTCGTAGAGCTCGCGTGCCCGATCCAGGCGGCTCGCCAGGATGCGATCCCGCTGAGCTCGACCGGCGAGGTAGAGCTCGGCCGCTGCCAGCGTTTCGTTCGAGACGAGGACATCCAGATTCGGTCGAGCCGTCACCACCGCTTGCTCGATGGCGAGTCCCATGACCAGGACGTGATAGAGGGAGCGATCGCTCGTCAGATCCAACGAGACGGCGACGTTGCCCTGCCCGTCGGCGTCCACGAGCAGAACCTTGCGCCCGGCTCTTGCGAGCCCGGCGGCAACCGTGACCGCGGTGGTCGTCTTTCCCGTGCCGCCCTTGTGATTGAAGACTGCCAGAACGCGCGGGCCCGACAGCACCGACTGCGGAAGGACCGACTCGTCGGGGGCAGGGGGCAGCGTGGTGGGCAGGGACTCGGCGGGGGGCGGGGGCTCGGCGTGGCGCACGTCCCTCGGCCGGCCGAGGACCGCTCGACGGCAATCGGGGCTGCAGGCGTAGTGACGGCGCCCGCCCACGAAAACCACCTCGCTGGCCAGCTCGATGCGAAATTCGCGACTGCACGCGTTGCACGTCACGACGCCTCCGCTCTCGCGGCCGTGGCTCTCTTCGACGCAGCGTTGGGAGCAGAAGTACGAAAAGCCCAGGCGTTCGCCGCCGGTCTCGTCCCGCTCGAGGCGCTCCTCCATTTGGTAACGGAACTCGAGCCGAAACTCGCGGAGGCAGATGGAGCAAAGACGGTCTTTGGACATGACCTTGGGGAGCTCGCCGCTCGCTGAAGCGGTTATCGAAGCTCACCCACGCGCATCGCATGCTGCGCGCGATCGGGCCAAATTTCCGTCGCTCGGTTCAGTGACGGAAATGTCGCACGCCGGTGAACACCATGGCGAGGCCCATGCGGTCGACCGCGGCGATGACCTCGTCGTCCTTCTTGCTGCCACCGGGTTGGGCCACTGCCGTGACGCCGGCTGCCGCTGCGGCCTCGATTCCGTCGGGGAAGGGGAAGAACGCATCGGAGGCCAGGACGGCTCCCCGGGCCTTTTCCGCAGCGTTCTTGCAGGCGACTTCGACTGCGAGCACGCGCGCGGTCTGGCCGCCGCCGATGCCCACCGTCGACATCTCCCCCGGCGCCGCGCCCATGCGACCGAGTACGATGGCGTTGCTCTTCACGTGCTTGCAGGCGCACCACGCGAACTCGAGGGTGGAGAGCTCGGTTTCGGTCGGTGCTCGCCGGCTGACGACCTTGCCCGCGCGAACCTCTCCCGGTCCCGTTGCGTCACGGCTCTGCATCACCAGGCCTCCGCCCACCCGCTTGAACGTCGTTCCCGCGTGATCCGCTCCCAGCCAGGCACCGGTGGCGAGCAAGCGGAGCGCGCTCTTCTTGCGGAGCCGGTCCAGGGCCTCCGGCGCAAAGCTCGGCGCGATGATGCACTCGAGAAAGGTCTCCGCCAGGATCTCGGCGGTGGCGGCGTCGACCTCACGGTTCAGTGCGACGATCCCACCGAAGGCGCTCATGGAGTCCGCCTCGCGCGCGGCGCGATAGGCGTCCGCGAGGGCGGGAGCGATCGCGATGCCGCAAGGGCTCGTGTGTTTCACCACGACCGCCGCCGGGGACTCGTACTCGCGAACCGCGTCGAGCGCCGCCTCTACGTCGACGAGGTTATTGAAGCTGAGCTCCTTCGCACCGCTGCCGAGGCTCTCCGACCGGGCGAGGGTGCCCGGCGCTGCGCTGCGCTCCCGATAAAACGCGGCTTTTTGGTGGGGATTTTCGCCGTACCGCAGGCCATACGCCTTCTCCAGCGGAAGCGTGGACGAGCGGGGCCACTCATCCGCTTCGCCGCGTGCACTGAGCCAGCCACTGATGGCCGCATCGTACGCCGCGGTATGCGCAAAGGCCTTCGCCGCCAGCCGCTCCCGCGTGGTGGACGTGGTCTCTCCCTGCTTCTCGATCTCGGCCAGCACTTCGGTGTAGTCGGCCGGATCGCACACCACGCTGACACGCGCATGATTCTTGGCCGCGGAGCGGAGCATGCTGGGTCCGCCGATGTCGATGTTCTCGATGAGCTCCGGGAAAGAAGCGCCCGGCTTCGCTAGGGTTTGTTCGAATGGGTAGAGGTTGACCACCACCAGATCGATGTAGCGGGCGCCGATGCGCTCGAGGTCGGAGTCGTCTTCGCCTTCCCGCGCCAGGATTGCACCGTGAACGCGGGGGTGGAGGGTCTTGACTCGCCCATCCATCACTTCGGGCGAGCCGGTGTAGCTCTCCACGGTCTCGACCGGCACTCCCGCGTCGGCGAGCGCCTTGTAGGTCCCACCGGTCGAGAGCAGCGCGATGTCCCGCTTGGCGAGGGCTCGAGCGAGCTCGACGATACCGGTCTTGTCCGAGACGCTCAGCAGAGCGCGGCGAATTTTCATGAGCGCCTCGTATGACCCAGCGGTCGTTGCGTCAACCAGCGGCGAAAAAGCGACGACTCTCGAAGGGATCAGCGAGCGCTTTGCGGCTCCTGTCCCCCGGACGGCGCTCGTTTCGCGAGTCGAGATCCAGTATGGTCTCGCGTCATGCGACGCTCTCTTTTGCTCTTACTTTCGGCCCTTCCACTGGCCCTCGCGGCAGCCTGCTCGTCCGACGACTCCTCCTCGACGCCCTCGGGTGCCTACGAGCCCGCGGGCAACGGCGTGCCGATCAGCGAGTCGGCGGCGTGCGACGGGCTGAAGAACGCGTACAGCAACCGCCGCAGCGCTCTGGCCTGCGGCCCGTTCACCCAGCCCGCGTGCCCGGGCTTCTTGCAGAAGCAAAAGCAAACCCCCGCTTGCTCCCAGTACGATCAGGGAGCCCTCGGCGCCTGCGTGGATTACGTCTCCAAGCTCTCGAGCTGCGATGAGCTGGCCAGCAAGGACTGCATCGTGAAGCCCCTGGCGAACACGGCTCCGAACGGTTGCGCTCCGGTCATCGACGCGGGCTTCGACGCGGGACAGGACGCTGGAGAAGATGCCGGGGAAGATGCCGCCGAGGACGCTGCCGAGGACGTGGTCATCGACGTGACGGCGGACGTGACCCCGGATGCTCCCGATCTCGACGCCGGCGACGACGGAGCGGCCGACGCAGCGAGCGATTGACGCGCGGGCTAGTGGGGGCGGGCCAAAATTATCGAAACGTAAATGGTAGACGTGGACGACTTCATGGCCGCGCGCCGTGGTACTTCTCCTGCTCGGTGAAGTGACCGAGCGTTGAAGCGTCTGTACGGGACGCCAGAAGACGCGGTAGGGACGCCAACGTAGATTTCTTCAAAGAGATTTTCGGGACCGCGATGTGGGACAAATTCACCGCGCGTCGCTGGGCGAGGACCGGGGGTTATCGCGTCCGAATTCAAAAAAATCCGTTGGCGTCCTTCCGGCGGCCTTGGCGTTCTTGGCGTCCCGTAAAAGACGCTGCTTCGAGAGATGGTTTCGAAGGCCAGTGACCGCGGAATCACGAGTAGGGGCTCGAGTACGACTTGTGATCAATCATGAGACGTGCGCCACCATCGGCGATTTCCATTATTGGCCTGCTTCCGAGTCGAACGCGGTGAGGATCGTGCGGCGGACCGGTCCGATGCCAACGCGGACTGCGAGGATCGCGCCGGACACTGTCATGACCCCGGCTGCCACCAACTTCAGCACATAAAAGACCAAGCTTGCCGTGGATCCTCGACACAGAGCCAGCGCGAAAAGAACGAAGCCCAGCGAAACACCGGCTCCAACGAGCTCTGCCGCAGCCAGCCTGATGTCGAAGGTCACGACCGCGCCGTCGCCGTCGGGCTGGATCGTTCCCCGGACTCGAAGGGCGGACGCAGGCCCAACGAGCGGGGCCATCTCGAAGCTCGAACCCCGAACAGCGCCCTGAAATCGGCGGTGCGCTTCCGACGGGAGCTCGTGACGTTTCGGCGCGCGCTTCTGGCTGATCGTCTCCAGTCGCGCGACGACCTCGTCGGGCGAAAGGGGCAGACGAAGAACGATCCGCTCCCCCGTGCCCCACGCAATCGTCGTTCGCACTGGAGCCGGCAGCGCGCTCGTGCGGTAGGGATCCGGCATCTTCTTACCCCCGCTTCCCCTCCCAAAACTCCGCCAGATCCGGCGGCAACGGCGATTCTACCTCGAGAGGCTTTCCCGTGACCGCGTGGGTCAGCGCGTATCGATGAGCGTGCAGTGCGTGTCGGGGTAGCTCGAGCTTGTCGAGATCTTCGGCGCTGAGCTCTCGATCCGCGGCGCGAGCGAGGAGTCGCTCGTCGGGTCCGTAGAGCTTGTCGCCGACGATGGGAGTGCCCTGGGCGGCGAGATGGATCCGGATCTGGTGCTGGCGGCCGGTGAGGAGACGGCAGCGCACGAGGGCATACTCCCCCCGCGACTCGATGAGCTCGACTTCGGTGCGTGCTTCGAGGCCTCCGCTCTTCGCGATGCGCATCTTCACCCGCAGCGAGTTCTCCGAGTCGATTTCCAGGGGCAAGTCCACGAGTCCGGATTGGGGCACTCCCCAGGTGAGGGCGAGATAGGTCTTCTCGACGGGCGGAGCGCGCTCTGCCCCGCGAGGCTTTCCGGTCGCCTCTTCGATCGAGCGATCTTCGAGCAGACGCTTGAACGCGCGATCGGCATCGGGGGAGCGGCCGATCAGCAAGAGCCCGCTGGTTTCCCGGTCGAGGCGATGAACGAGGGAGAGATACTCGTCGGGTCGTTCCGCTCGGAGGATCTTGATCACGGTCGCGTGATGATGGCGCGCTGTCGGGTGCACGGCGACGAGTGGCGGTTTTTCCACGACCAGGAGGTGCTCGTCCTCGTAGACCACCGGGATCTTCTGGATCTCGTCGATCTCCTCGAACGGAAGCCGCCAGAGCACGATGCGATCCTCGGCACGCACGCGGTCGTGGGCGCTGAGCTTGCGTCCGTCCGAGGAGAAGGCGCTTCGCTCGACGATGGATTTCGCTCGGGTTCGGCTCGTGTTTCTGAGCTCCCGCTGGACGAACACGTCGAGGCGCATTCCGGCCGCTTCCGGCGGTGCGCGGAGCACGCGCAGGATCGCGTTTTCCGGGATGTCCGGGGGGCGCTGGATCTCGGGATCGCTCGAGCGGGTCACGCTGGACCCGCGCGGCGGATCTCCGTTCCAACGCCACGATCCGTGAAAATCTCGAGCAGTAGCGCGTGGCGACGGCGGCCGTCGACGATGTGCACTTTTTCCACCCCACCGCCCACCGCTTCGAGGGCGAAGCGCACCTTGGGGATCATGCCGCCGGCGATGACGCCACGCTCGATGAGGTCCGATGCCTCGATCGCATCGAGGGAAGAGAGAAGCTCGCCGTCTTTTCCCTTCACTCCTTCTACGTCCGTGAGCAGGACGAGCTTGGCCGCTTTGAGCGCGCCGGCGATGCGGGCGGCTGCGGTGTCCGCGTTGACGTTGAGGGCGAGGCCCTCCGCGTCCACCGCGATCGGCGCAATCACCGGGAGGAAGCCACTCGCAAGCAGGCGCTCGATCACGCTGGGATCGACGCTGTCGATGTCACCCACGCGTCCGAGATCCACGAGCACCTCGTTGCCATGGGCATCTTTGCTGGGAACGCTCGCGAGTCGGTGGGCGCGCATGAAGTGGTCGTCTTTGCCGGACAGACCCACGGCATGTCCGCCATGCATGCAGACGAGCCCGACGATGTCCTGGTTCACGCCGCCCCCGAGAACCATTTCGACGACCTCCATCGTCTCATCGTCGGTGATCCGAAGCCCGGCGTTGAACGATGACTGGATCCCCACTCGCTCCAGCATGCGATCGATCTGCGGACCGCCGCCATGGACGACGACCACGTGGATCCCGACGTATCGCAAGAGGCAGAACGTCCCGCGCGAAGCTTTCCTTGAGGGCACTGTCGCTCATGGCGTGACCGCCGTACTTCACGACGAAGGTTCGGCCGTGGAAGCGACGGATGTACGGCAACGCCTCGTGAAGAATCTTCGCCTTTTCGATCAGCTCGTCCATGGAAGGGCTCGCGCTACTTTAGCCGACACACGGGCTGTGATAAGGGCCGCTGGCATGGAAATTTTGATGGCCTCGGCCGAGCTCGGTCCCTACGTGCGCGAAACGGACGCGGCCGACGCGGTTGCTTCGCTCGCCAAGGCCCTGCGCCAGCTCGGACACAACGTCACCGTGGTCGTCCCGCGTCAACCCGGCTTCGAGGCCGCGGGCTTGATGCTGGCGCGGCGCCTCACGCCGCTGCCCCTTCCAGACGGCGGCGAGGTCGTCGTGCTCGACGCCCAGCTTCCGTCGGGTGTGAAGCTCATGCTGTTCGACGCACCGGTCCTGTTCGATCGGCTTGGTGTGTATGGCGAAGGCGGCGTGGACTATCCGGACAACCCCCAGCGCTTCGCCCTCTTCGCTGCTGCGACGGCGGCTCTGGTGAGTCAGCGCGAGCAACAGGGTAAGGCGTTCGACGTAGTTCACGTTCACGATGGTGCGGCGGCGCTCGTGCCGGCCGTGCTCGAGCGAACTCCCGGGCCCAGTGTGCCGACGCTTCTCACGATTCACGACGTGTCTCGCGGGTGCCGGTTCGCGCCCAAGCCAGGCTTGCTCTCCCCAGAGCTCGCGAACGACGAAGCTCTGCGGATCGACGGCGAAGTCTCTCTGCTCCGGGCGGGGATTGCCTATGCGAACGCGGTCACCACGGTGTCGCCGACCTACGCTCAGAGCCTAGAAGCCGATCCCGTGTTTCTCGGAACCGGGAAAACCGTCGTCGGAGTCACGAACGGCATCGACTATGCGGTGTACAACCCCGCCACCGATCCGGCGCTTCCGCACCACTACGACGCAGAGGACACGGCGCAAAAGGCGTTGTGCAAGACCGCTATCTTGCGCTCCCTCGAGATCGACCTCGAGCTCGAGCGACCCCTCCTGGTCTTGGTGGGCGACGCGCTTCGGGACACCCAACGGGGTGAGCTCGGCCAGTCTCGCGGCGCGGATCTCGTGATTGCCGCGTTGACCGCGCTGCTTCGTCAGGAGCTTTCCCTGATCATTGCGGGCCCCAAGGACCCACAAAGCGAGAAGAAGTTGAATCAGGCTCTCGGACGACATCGCGACCGACTGGCCTTCGTCGAAAATCCCGACCCGGCGCTCACCCGCCGGCTGTACGCGGCCGCGGACATTTCGTTGATCCCGGCTCGGACCGAGCCCTGCGGAACCCGACAGATGATCGCCATGCGCTACGGAGCTCTGCCTGTCGCGCATGCAACCGGCGGTCTGGTCGACACCATCGTCGACATCGATGCCTCGCTCGCGACGGGCACCGGAGTGCTGTTCGACGAGGACAGTGCCGACGCGCTCACCGGAGCCGTGGGCCGCGCGCTCGCGGCGTACGCCTCACCGCGTTGGGCCGCCGTCCGGCGCCGGATCATGCGTCAAGATCTGGGCTGGGATCGTCCAGCTCGCCGCTACCTGCAAATTTATCGGCACACGCTGGCCGCGGCGCGCTGAGCTTCAGCCCCGAGTCGTGATCTCGTCCACGACCTCGAACGAGCGACCGAGCCAGGTTGCGCGCAAGACAACGAGCACGAATGCCACGACCTGGTGCAGGAGGACGATCGCGAGAAATCCGAGGGCGCTCGGCCGAGAGACATCGAGCCTTTGGACCGCGATGCTCACCACCGCGATGAGCACCACACTCCAGACCGCCGATATCGACCACGCAATCGCGATCTCGAGGGGGCGACGCCGGGTCGTGCGAAGCGCGAGTCGAAGCGCTCGCCAGGTACTCACGTCCTGAGTCGCCAAAGCCGACCGCGCAACGTCTTGGAGGACCCCGATGCCGACCAGGAAGAGGGCACACAGCGCAATCGTCGCGAGTACCGCGAGGTCCTGAGACCTTTCCGTCCAGTGCCCAAGAGCCAGCCGGCGTTCGACCAGGCCCGTGACGATGGCGCCCAGGACTGCCACGACCCCTTGAACGAACAGGGTGATGCCGCCGAGCAGGGCGAAGCTCGAGAGCCGATCGAGACCCCGGGCGATCGCCCATCCGATCCGCGTCGGCGAATCCACCGCCAGTGACGAACACAGCCCCGCGAGGGGAACGAGGGAGAGGAATCCGAAGACGCCAGCGCTCATGATGGAAATACGAAGCGTCGAGCCGAGCTCCGGAAGCGAGAGGCGCAGCGCCTCGACCAAGTGCATCGCGCCCGGGGCGAAGAGCAGAGCGTCTCCCTCCGGGAAGCGCGCGACACCCTGGCCGCTGAGCAGTGCCGCCACGGGCGCTGCGATGACCCAGGCCGCAAGAGCTCGGAACAGCCAGACGAAAAACACCACGCGGCGTTGGCGCACCGCGCGCCCGAGGCCAGGAACCAGCTGGGAAGCGGAAAAGCTCATGGTCCCATGCCCAGGAGTGCGAGCTCCGCGAAGTAGGTCAGGCGTTCCGCGATCCGGAATCCAGTGACGCCCGGCCTGCCCCGGGAGTGGGCGGCGTTGTTGCCCAGATTTTCATCGAGAACCACTCGGAGGTCCGGATCGATCACGGCAGCGGTCACCCTCTTCGGACCGGTCGAGGTGATCGAAACGTTGGTTCCGTGGCCATCCCATCGACGACGCTCCCGATGGCCGTCGTCGAACACGAGCTCTATCTCGACGGGAAGCTCGAGCGTCCCGTGGCGTCGGCAAAGAGCTCGGCAGGTCCAGGTTTCCGCGGCCGAGTCCCGTTTCACCGTTTCGCGTCCGGCGGAGCGATCGAACACTCCAGCCGGAGGATCGGCGTGGACGCAGTCGACGGTTTCAACCAGGTAGTCAATCCAACCCTTGTCGAACAGGGCGGTCCTCAGTGCCGAAGCGGCCGCAGCGCCGAGCTCGCGCTCCATGGCATCGAGAAACTCTTTGGGCCCGGGATGTCGGAACTGGAACTCTTTTGCGTAGTTCCCGAGCGCGCGCTGGACGCGATCCTTGCCGTACACATTGGCAAACGTCGTGAGGATCGTGGCGGTGCGTGAGTAGACGAGACCCCCCAGGCTGAAAAAGCTCGAGAAACCCGCGGCGGGTTGGGCAACGGCGTCGTCGTGGCCCACTGAGGCAGCAAACGCGCGCTGCGCAGCCACTTCGCTCAGCGACAGTCCGAGCCCGTCGAACAGAGAACCGTCGCCGTATGCCACGCCGAGCGCCTCGCTCTCGGCGTAGGAGTTCACCCCTTCATCGAGAAAGGGCCACGCGGGCTCGTTCGTTGCGATCGTTCCCTGGAACCATTGGTGCCCGAGCTCGTGAACGGTCACCGCCTCTACGCTGCGAATGCCCAAGAGCGGGAAGAACCAAGAGCCTCCGGTGGTGATCAGAGTTGGGTACTCCATGCCGCCCGCATTGTCGGCGTCGGACGGCGGATGAACGATGGTGAGGATCGGATGGGGATACTTCCCGTACAGAACGTTGAAGTGCGGAAGCGCGAAGCGAACCAATTCGAATGTCGCTCGCGCCGTTGCCTCGTGGCCGGGGGGAGACAAGACAACGACCTTGGTGCCGTCGATGGTCTCTTCTCGAGTCTCGAAGCGCTCCCAGGCGGTCCACGCAAAGTCGTGGACTCGGTCTGCCTGGATGCTCAGGACTTGGCGTCCGCCGCTCGAGTGCCGCTCTGTGACGACGCCCGTGGAGCCCACGACCATGCGTTCAGGGACGTCGAGCGTGACCGCATAGTGGCCGAAATCGGCATAAAATTCGGCCTGGGGATGAAACGCAAAGTGCGCCCAGGTACCGTTGGCTTCGCGCCGGGCGATTTTTGGATACCACTGGCCCACGAGAAAGAAGTCGCCCATGTAGCCAGTTCGCTCGACGATTCGTGGCAACTTCAACGTCCACGAAAAGTCGATGTGGACCGTTTGTCCGCCTTGGATGTCGCTCGGAAGCGGGACCCGGATGTCGGTCTGGTCGTCCGCATCCCCGGGACTGTGCTTTTCGGCTTCCGACCAGATCTCGACTCCCCCGAGCTCGCGCACGGTCATGCGCTGGACGTCGATGTAGCCCCACTCGCTCGCGTGTTCCCCACTCCGGCCGGCGCCAAACGGGGACCGTAAGAACAGTGTGCGATCGTTCTTGAAGGCGTTGAGGTAGAGGTGAAAATAGAGCTCGCGAGTCGGCTGTGCGGACGCATTGGTCCAGGTCAGCGTCCCCTTACCGGTGATCGTCTTGGCGGCGTCATCGAGGCGAGCTTCCAGGGAGTAGCTCGCTACGTCGACGCTCGCTGCTCGCTCTGTCGGATCGCTCGCGGGTGCGGGAGCGGAAGGTTCTTCTTCGGCTTCATCCGAGCCCTGTTTCGGATCGGGCGCTTGCGCACGGGCCAACGTCCCGAACAGTGCGACTCCCGCCGCTGCCGCCGCGATGCCAAAAAAGAGCTCCAGGAGCTTTGAAAGCGCGGGTCTCACGCTGGTCCGGACACTGCTGCCGGCTCCGGCCGTGTGTCAACCGGCTACCTTCGGGGGCTCAGTCCGAGCCGCCCTCGAGGGCGATGATGCGCTGTTCGAGGAGCGTGTACATGATGCGGAGCGCGTCCAGGCGACTCATGCCGCTCACGTCCAGGATCTCGTCGACACTCGATGCACCGTCGACCAGGGAGAGCAAGAAGCCGGAGCGGTGATCGAGGGAAAGCCAACGGATCTGGTCCGACGGGATCGCAACCTTCGCGATCTGGTCGAGAGGGCCGAGGCGAGCGCTGTACATCTGAGTCAACACCTCCCGACAGCTCTCGGCATAACGCACGGCTTCATCGTGCTCCGGATCGGTTTCGAGCAGGCTTTCCGCGAGGATCAGCGCACCAGTGAAATCGCCCGCGGCATAGCGATCTCGCATATCGGTGATCGCGGGGTCATCGACCACCGGAGCGAGTGGTGTCTCTTCGAGATCGAGCTCCGTCCCGGCATTGGATGGCTGCTCGACGTGCATCGGATCAGGGCCCTTGCTACCGAGCTCGAGACTGAGATCGTCGTAGCTCGGCCGGCGTCCCGGATCATCGATGTCGATCCCGAAGTCCATCGGCGGATCCGGAACGTGAAGCTCCGGCGGCATGTGAATGGGGAGCCCGGCGGGAGGCGTGGGACGCTGGGAGCGCCGATCCTCCCGGGTGTGAAGGCCCGACTCGAGGGGGTTGTCCTCGTCCTTTTCTGCCTGGGAGCGCGCGCGCTCCGCGTAGTCCGCGGGCATTGAAGGCACCGCGGTCACCCGCTCCCCGATGCTGGGGATTGGGATCTCACCGCTCGAATCGTCGTCCCAATGCGAGTCGATCACCTCCATGTCCGGCAAGGACGCCGGTGGGTTGACGCTGCGGCGCTTTCCGTTGTCGCTCGTCATCGTTCGTCGCTAAGAGCGAGCCACCACCCCTTTGAACATGCGCTGCGGTGCGGGCGAGCTGCTCGACCTGCTCCTTCACGGCTTCGGTGTCCTTGCGCTCGATGGCCGGCGCGCGCTTGTCCAGCGACGCGCTTGCGCCTTGCCGATGGCGTCGCGGCCGAAATCGCTCCACCGACGACGCGCTCGACCTCGGGAAACAGGCGCTCGATCTCGGCGATCAGGGTCTCGGCCTCTTGCTTGGCCCCCTCGAACTGCTCGTCGGTGCGGCGCTCGACCATGTAGTCCTGGGCGCTGTCCATCATGTTCTTGATCTCGTCCTGCGTCAGGCCGCTGGTGGCCGTGACCTGGATCGACTGCGCCTGGCCCGTCTCGAGATCCTTGGCGTGCACGCTGACGATGCCGTCGGTGTTGATCTCGAAGGTGACCTCGATCTCGACGTGGCCCTTGGGCGCGCGGCGGAGGCCGGTCAGGATGAACTCGCCGAGGAGCTCGTTCTCGTCGGCCTTCTTGCTCTCGCCCTGCATGACCAGGATCTTCACCGCCGTCTGGTTGTCGCGGCTGGTGGTGAAGATCTTGGTGCGGCTGGTGGGAACGGTGGTGTTCTGCGGGATGAGCTCCTCGAAGTAGCTGCCGAACGTCATGATGCCGAGGGCGTGCGGCGTGACGTCGAGCAGGATCATCTCGTGCTTGTCGTCGACCAGCGCCGCGCCCTGGATGGCGGCGCCGAGCGCGACGACCTCGTCCGGGTGCACGCTCTTGTACGGCTCGCGCTCGAAGAAGTCGGCGACCGCCTTCTGGATCGCGGGCATGCGCGTCATGCCGCCCGACCAGGATGACGTCGTCGATCTCGTCGACGCCGAGCTTCGCGTCCTCGAGCGCCTGCCGGCAGATGTCGACCGTGCGCTCGACGAGGTCCTCCGTCAGCTTCTCGAGCGTTTGGCGCGGGAGCGTTCGCTGCAGATGCAGCGCCTCGTTGCGGCCCGTGGAGATGATGAAGGGCAGGTTGATCTCCGTCTCGCTCACGCTGGAGAGCTCGCACTTGGCCTTCTCGGCGGCGTCTCGCAGGCGCTGCAGCGCCATGCGGTCCTGGCGCAGGTCGATGTCGTGCTCTTCCTGGAAGCCTGCGACGAGCCAGTCGATGATGCGCGCGTCGAAGTCCTCGCCGCCGAGGAACGTGTCGCCCGTCGTGGCGATGACCTTGAACACGCCGTGCGCGCCGATCTCGAGGATCGCTGATGTCGAAGGTGCCGCCGCCGAGGTCGTAGACCGCGACGGTGCTTGTCGATGTCCTTGCCGAAGCCGTACGCGAGCGAGGCCGCGGTCGGCTCGTTGATGATGCGGATCACGTCGAGGCCGGCGATGGCTCCCGCGTCCTTCGTCGCCTGGCGCTGGTTGTCGTTGAAGTACGCCGGGACGGTGATCGACCGCCTTCGTGACTGGGCTCGCCCAGGTAGTCCTCGGCGATGATCTTCATCTCCTGCAGGACCATCGAGCTGATCTCGGGGACGGAGTAGGTCTTGTCGCGCAGCTTGATGCGCACGTCGCCGTGCGGCCCCTCGACGATCGTGTAGCTCGAGGTCATGAGCGCGTTCTTGACCTGCGGCGAGTTCCACTTGCGCCCGATCAGGCGCTTCGCCGCGTACACCGTGTTCTCGGCGTTGGTGATGGCCTGGCGCTTGGCGATGTGACCGACCAGCCGCTTGCCGGCCTCGGTGACCGCGACCATGCTCGGCGTCGTCTTGTAGCCACCGCGGTTGGGGATGACGACGGGCGTGTCGCCCTCCATGATCGCCACGCAGGAGTTGGTCGTTCCGAGGTCGATGCCGATGACCTTTTCAGTCATGTGCGTCCTTCCACACAGCGCTCAGGTGCTTCATGCGTCCGAGCTTCAGACTTCTCCACGTTTGATACGTCGAACCCAATCCTTGATGCTAGCATCGTGCGGCGCAAGCTGGCCTGCCCGCTCGAATTCGACCAGGGCGCTCTCTTTCATCCCGGCCTGGACGTAGATTTTGGCCAGCGTAATCCTCGGCTCGCTGGCCTTGGGCGCGAGGCTGACCGCTTTTCGGGCGTAGTCACCGGCCTTCTTCAAATCCCCATTGCCTTCCAAGAGACAGTGCGCCGCCTTGTCGTAGGTGACGGCGGTGGGCTTCCCACGGAGGGCTCGCTCGTAGCTCTTGGCCGCTTCGAGGTAGCGCTTGCTCTGCTCTTCGTACTTCGCTTGCTCCAAATACGTGTCGGCGAGCATCGTGTTGGCCTGCTGTTGGATCTCTTCGAGGCGCGCCCGCAGGGTCTCGTCGTTGGGCGCCAGTGACGATGCGATGCGCAGCGAGTTCGCGGCGCTGACGAGATCCTTCTTCTCGATCGCCGCCTCGGCTGCGTCGCGATATCGATTGATGTGACTGTCCCGAGACTCGTTGATCCGCGACTCGTAGCGACGGCGGAGCTCGTCGGCTACGTGCTCCTGCGCCACACGAGACGATGAGGGGGGAGGTGTCGATGGGACGGGGGGTTTCATCGAACCGGAGCCCCGGCGAAGCTTCCGCGCGAGCATCTTGCGCCGTGCATCCGGATCAGCCGGCGGTATCACCGAACCACGAGTCGTCACGTGGTCATGGCGCTCCGACACGCGGGCGTCCGCCTCGATGAGGCGACGGGCTTCCTCCAGCTCCTCTTCCCGGATCTGCTGGTCGCTCATGGCGCGCTCGAGGCTCTTCGTCTGCTTTTGGGAGCGCAGATACTCGTCATAAGCGCTGCGAAGAGGCTTTCGGCTGAGGACATCGTGAGCCTCGGTCAGGCGCTGAAACACCTTCTCCAGCTTGGTCTTGAAGCTGCCCAGGCTCTTTCCGTAGTAGCGATCTGGATGAAACAGCGCCACCGTCTCGAAATACGCGGATTTGATCTGCTTCCGATCAGCGTCGCCCGCGACGCCGAGAAGCTCGTAGTGGTCGGCGGTGTCCAGTCGATAGAAATAGTCGAGGATTTTCCGCCGGCGGGGCAAATCGAGGTCGACCTGCTCGTCGAGATCTCCCGGATCGTAGAGCGCTGCGGGTGTTGGCGCGTCTCCCGGCCGCGATTCCACGACGGGGTGGTCGAGCTTGACGTTCGACTGGGTGCCGCTGGGTGTTTGCCGAGGGCGCTGCGGAGGAATGGATGGAGCGTCGTCGTAGACGATGGCTCCGAGCTCTGCGAGTCGCGACAAGCTCGTCCGCACGCGCTCCAGATCGAGGCCCGTCGCCGCCACGATGTCCGTGTCGCTCGAGATGCCGTCGACTCGCGTGAGCACGAACGCGTCTTCCGGGCCGAGCGGCAGAGACCGGACGTCAATCCCCTCCACCGGGCGCGGCAGCCGACCCGCTCGCGGCCAGTCTTGCATCGTCGATTCCACGCTACACTGTCCCGAAGCCCAGAAATGCAGGCGGGATCAGCTTACTGACCGAGCGGAAGGGCTTGCAATCACGGCGGGCGCGGCCATCCACAGCCAGTCGTTCGGACGCGCTCGGATCGCCCCTTCGATGGCGTCTGCAACGCGCTGCGTCATTGCTTCGGGGGTAGGAGCTTTCTCCAGGATTCTAGCGCAAAGCCGGAACTTCCGGGTACCCTCCACCCGTTCGAGCACCACCAGCACGACCGGTGCGCCGGAGCGCTCCGCCAGCCGCGCCGGACCGCAGGCCATTTTACGCCGAGCGCCCAGAAACCCGACCTCGTGGGTGGAAAGTCGTCCTCCGAGGTCGGGAAGCACGCCCACCAGGCGTCGTCGCGCCAGAGCTCGCAAGATGCGGATCCCCGCTCCGGGTCGCCCTCGGTGGATGACCTCGACGCCACGGGACAATCGATGAGCGTCCACCACCGGGTCGAGCGCAGGGTCGTAGCTTTCGCGTACGACGATGCTTGCGTCGAGACCGAGCTCGCTCACGGCAGCAGGGATGAGCTCGAATGGTCCGAGATGTGCGCTCACGGCGATGGCTCCGCGGTGACGCTCGAGGAGCCGCTTCGTCGCGTCCTCCACGATCACCCAATCGAGCGCTCGTACGCGTCGTCGCCGAAGGAGGAATGAGATGGCGAGGTTCTCACCCGCGTGGACGAAGCACTGCCGCGCGGTCTGCTTCGCGAGAGTGGAATCGAAGCAACACTCGGCAGTTTCGAGTGCGTGGGCGCGCTCTCGCCGAAGGAGCCGGTGTACGATCGCGCCGATGGCTCGACCGCCCGCGAGGAGGATGCTCCGAGGAGTCCGGTCCAGAATCGGGAGGACCAGGGAGAGCAGCCAGAAAATCGCGGCGTTCTTCCAGCGCTGTGGTCGACTCCACGCGCCACCTGCGCGCAGGTCCCCAAGGACGCCGGAATTCATCGCGGCATCATGGGCTCGGAGGTCTTGGCAGCCAAGCCGGTATTTCCGCGACTTGACCCCCTCGGAGCTGGCTTTATGCTCGCGCGCTCGGAGGGAACCATGACGCTCGGCAATGTAGAGAGCGCGCCGGCTGACCGCGGCCGCCGCGAAACCATCACCAGCATCGCGCCGGCCACCGGCGAGGCGCTCGGAGAGGTGCCGGTGATGAGCTCCGATGAGGTGAAGCAAGCCGTCGTTCGGGCGCGCACGGCTCAAAAGGCTTGGGCAGTTCTGTCCGCGGCCGAGCGTGGGGAGCGCCTGCTCGGATTTCGTGACGCGATCGTCGATGAAGCCGAGTCGCTCGTCAGGCTGCTCAGCGAAGAGACAGGCAAGCCCAAGCAGGAAGCCCTCTCCCACGAGATCTTCACGCTCGTCGACTCCATGGGCTGGATGTCGAAGCGCGCGCCCAGCGTTCTCGCTCCGCGTGAGCTCGATCTCCATTTGATGAAACACCGTCGAGGGATCGTGGAGTGGGTACCCCGGGGTGTGGTCGGGATAGTCTCCCCGTGGAACTTCCCGATGGTGATTCCGTTCGGGGGTGCCTACGCCGCACTCGTGACCGGCAGTGCTGTCGTGATCAAGCCCAGTGAGGTGACGAGTCTCATCGCCCTCGCGGTCAAGAAGGTGTGGGACAAGAGTGGGCTACCCGAGCATTTGCTTCAGATCGTGACCGGGCGAGGGGAAACCGGGGCCGCTCTCATTGCGTCCGGCGTCGATAAGATCGTGTTCACTGGTGCCGTGCACACGGGGCGTCGGGTTGCTGCCGCCTGCGCGGAGCGTTTGATCCCGTGCACCCTCGAGCTCGGGGGAAAGGCCCCGCTCATCGTCTGCGCCGACGCCGACATCGAGCGCACCGCGTCGGCGATTGCCTTTGGCGGTTTTGCCAACAGCGGTCAGGCCTGCATTTCCGTCGAACGCGTGTACGCCCACCGGGACGTCTACGATGCTCTCGTGGACCGCGTCACCGAGCGGGTCAAGCGGCTTCGCCAGGGCGATCCGCTGACCGGCACGGTCGACCTCGGAGCGCTGACCTTCCCGCGTCAGGCGGAGGTTGCCGAAGCGCACATCGCCGACGCCGTCGGCAAGGGGGCGAAGCTCAAAGTGGGCGGGAAGCGCAAGCCGGGGCCGGGCTGCTTCTTCGAGCCGACCGTTCTGGCGGAGTGCACCCCGGAGATGACCGTGATGCGCGAAGAGATTTTCGGGCCCATCGTCCCGTTCATGAGCGTCGACAGTGAGGACCAGGCGGTCGAGTTGGCCAACGATTCGCACCTGGGTCTGAACGCCTACGTTTTCAGTCGCGATCGCGACAATGGCCGACGTGTCGCCGAGCGTCTGTCGGCTGGGAGCGTCGTGGTCAACGACGTGCTTTCGAACTACGCCTGCGCCGAGGCTCCCTTCGGTGGGATGCGCGAGAGCGGTTACGGTCGCGTTCACGGCGATGAGGGCCTGCTCGAGATGGCGCAGATCCGCCACCTCAATCTGGAGCGGATCCGCCCGCCGGGCCGCGACCCCCTCGGCTTCCCCTACTCGGAGAAGACGTACGAGTTCCTGCTCAAGACGATCCGCACGCTCTTCACCAGGAAATCGATGTTGGGTCGGCTTCGCTCGTTCCTTTGAAGAGCCCGAGCGCTAGCTCTGGTCGCCCCGGGCGATCTCGGCTTCTCGGATCAGTCGCCAGTAGGGCGAGCGATGCGAGAGCACGATCGAAGCTACGCTCGCGGCCACGAGCACGCCGGCGATGACGTTGAACACCATCTGGCGTTTCCACGGCGTTTTCTCTTTATAGAACAGGAAGCCGAGGGGGAAGCCGGAGCAGAACCCGGCGACATGGGCGGAGTTGTTGACGGGGAGGGCCACGGCGAAGATCACCGCGTAGATCACGACCCGGACCAAGAACGTCTTCCACGCCGGGTCGCGCGCACCAAACAGATAGCCGATCAGAAAGCCCACCAAGCCGAACAGCCCGCCGCTGGCGCCGGCCGTGAACCATGGCGTTCCCGAGAGGGAGTACCAGACGTCGCTCGCCACGAACCCGATGACGCCGGTAACGATGAAAACGAACACGAAGCGTGCTGCGCCCACCCGCTGCTCGGTGGCGCGTCCAAAGTCCCACAGGGCCATCATGTTGAACGCCAGATGGAGCGCCCCGAAGTGAACGAACATCGCGGACAAGTAGCGCCACGGTTCGACGCGACCGAGGAGCTCCGCCACTGCGCCCCAGCGCACGGCCTCGGAACGGCGCGCTCCCATCACCTCGAATTTTTGCGTCGCGACGGTCATCATCACCCAGACGATGACGCAGAGCCCCACGTACAGCTTGGTGAGACGGAACTCACGGCCGAGCGCCGTCTCGAACAGGCCGAGTGCGCTCTTGGCGACCGGTCCCGGCAGCCGATGCTTGCAGCGGAAGCACTCGCGCTCGCCCGCGGAGTTCAATCCCCCGCAATGGGGGCAGACAGTCGATCCATGACTCACGGGCGACAATCTCGGGGTCTTTGTCGCGCTCCGCAAGCTCGAATACCACCCGTAAGGAGACCCACCCCTTCGGCGTTGTCTTCTCCATGAGTGCCATGGTGGCCGCAGAAACCGGACTGTCCCCCGCAGGGGTGGACTGGTCGGCCATCGTCCATCGGCTGCTCTCGGCCCCGGCGAGCCCGGGTCGAATTTCGGAGATCTCGTGTAGAGTCCGGCCCGTGCAGGCGGGCGAGGCAGAGGAGCTCGAGGCCGAAAGGCAGCTCTGCGAGCGCGCGAAGACCGGTGATCGCGACGCCCTCGGCAGCATCTTGCGCCGCCACGGGCCACGTTTGTACCGGAGCGTTCTATTGCCTCGGCTCGGAAACACGGCTCTCGCCGAAGAGGCGCTATCGGCCACTTACATGAAGGTGGTGGAGCGCTTCGACCGGTTCACGTGGCAGAGCCTCGGGGTCTATCCGTGGCTTCGGGTCGTCGCGATGCGCGTCGCGCTCGATCAGCTCCGATCACGCAAGCGCGAGGTGTTGTTCGAGCCCAGCGACATCGAGCGGGAGCTCGAGCGTGGCAATGACGCCGACCACGACGCCGAAGTGATGGAGCGTCACGACTTGGCTCAGGCCAAGCAGCGCGTGGAGGACTTGCTCTCGCGCCTCAATCCCCGCTACGCGCGGGCGATCCGCCTGCGAGTCCTCGAGGAGCGCAGTCGGGAAGAAGCCGCGCTGGCTCTCGAAGTCAGCGTGTCCACGTTCGACGTGGTACTCCATCGAGCGATGGCCGCCCTGAAGAAGGCCCTTGCCAGCCAAGGAGGCGGGTCATGACCCGCGAGGGCAGTCGACCCGACGAGCTCGAGCTCGGCGAAGAGCCGGAGCTGTTGCCCGAGGTCGAAGAAGGGCTCTTTCAGGCGCTGGCGGCCGCTTGGCAGCCCCGAGAGATCGATCCCGCGGTGAACGAGGCACTCATCGCAGCCGCGCTCGAAGATCCCCTGGCTCCAGCAACCGAGGACGAGCTCGTGGCGAGCGAGCGCTTGCGCCGCGCCCTCGAAGGCGAAGGCGACGATCCCGATGCGGAGCTGGCCCGAGCTTTGCGCCACGCGAGCGCGCCCAAGGCGCTCGACGAGCTGTCCCGAGAGAGGGTCCTCAGAAAGTCGCTCGGCGGTGGGGCGCGTGCGCGGCGCGGTGCCGTGATCTACGTCGGGTTCGGTGCCGTTGCAGCCATTGCGACTCTCGCTGCAGCCTTGCTCCTGTTCCTCAAACCGGCCCTCGACCACGGCGGCGCTGGGGCGTTGGCTCGGGATCTCGCCCTCTCGCGCTCCACGGCGGCGCTCTTCAAGAGCCCGGACGACTTCGACGGTCCCGCGACGACTTCGCGTGTCGATCGGATCGCTTCGAGCCGTGCCCGCGAGCTCCGGCAAAATCGCTACGCGATGTGGGGGGTGCGCTGATGCTCCGCCGAGCCGCCCACTGGGCTTTGCTCTCGCTGACGCTCGCGATCCTGACCGGCTCGCTGCTCGTCGTGCAGGGGTGCAGCCGCGAGCCCGCTCCCGCCGGCTGTGGGGACACCGACGGGGCATCCCCGGTGGACACCAAGCTCTTGGCGTTCTTGTCCAAAGCCAAGAGCGCTCACCACATTGCGGATCAGTACGAGGAAGACGGGGACCTTGCTCGCGCGGTCGAAACCTTGGAAAAGCTTTTCGATGACCGCGGCGCGGATCTCCACGGCGCCAGAAATTCGCGAAGTGCTCGCCGATACGCGGGCGCGAACCGCCGACCTCCGGAGCCAGATCGGCGAGTTCGACAAGGCCGCTGATGACGTCGTCCGCGGCCTCGAGCTCGCGAAGGACCCGACCTACTTCCGCGGTCATCTGTTCGAGGTGCGCGGTCTCGTCGAGGAACGGCGCGGCAAGGCGCAAAAAGAAAAGGGCGAAGACGTGGCCGCCGAGGCCAGCAAGAAACGCGCGCTCGAAGCTTTCGAGCAGGCGATGTCGATCCAGGATCAGGTCATCAAGAAGGCCTTCCCGGAGGAGGATGCGAATTGAGACGCTTCACGGCGATCTCACTCGTGCTCCTCGCGGTCGCCTGCGGCGCGAATTCTGCGGCGCCCGCTAGCTCCCCGGCGCCCACTGGGGGCGTGGAGAGGCAGAGTGAATCGACCGAAGGCCTCGACCAGAAGGCCCCCCCGAACAAGCAATTCTCCACTCCTCCGCCCTCCTCCACCATGGGAGACGAGGACGACGGCGACGGGCTCGTTGATCTGGATGCGGCGCTCTCTCTCTTCCAAAAGTCCGAGCTGGAGCTTTCCGGTGGGCTCTCCGATTGTGATCACGCCTGCAAAGCTCTTGGCTCCATGGAGCGCTCGATGAACCGCATTTGCGAGCTCACCGGTCCCGAAGACGTCGAGCACCGCTGCGAAGACGCACGAAAGAAAGCCCGCAGAGCTCGCGAGCGTGTCGAGAAGAACTGCCCGCGTTGCTGATCAGCGCGGAGGCGTCGGCTTCTTGCCGCTCGTGCTCCCGGACAGCGCGAGGGATTGATTCGAGAAGCTGATCGATCCGACCCAGCTTCCGTCGAAGCTCATGGGCGCCGCCACGTCGTCCACCACCGCGGCTGCCGTGGCCGTCACGCTCAAATCAGCGACGGTCTTCGAGCTAGCCGACGAGTCGAGGAAGTCCTTCCACAGCGATTGCGTTCCGGCGCGACAGAGATCTTCCACGCACTGGGTCGTACATCCGGGGTACGCCTGGCCGGGGGGTGACGCGGCGGCAGCGATGGACCCTGCGACGTCGGAGCACGGCAAAAGCTCCGCCAGGGCTTCGGGAACGCTCTGAGCGGTGGGCACGGAGCTCTTGGCGGGAGTGAGCGCGAGCGCTCCCAGCACCCGAGACGGGAGCAAGAGCAGGGAAGGGGCGGTGCCGAGCAGGACCGTGTCGCCGGCGTCGGCTTTCCACGAGACCAGGTTTTGGGGCGGCAGCCCTGCGTCCTCTGCCGGGATCCCGGCGATGGAGTCCAGCGACAGGAATGCCTTGCCGGGAGACGTGCCGGCCGCCTTGAGAGTTCCTTCGAGGGCGCTCGGACCGATCAGTGACGAGGCGCCCTCCAAAAGCCAAGGTGCGATGAGTGAACGCAGCGCATTTTGCGACTGCACCGGCCCCCCGAGGGTCGGGACCAGCGCGAGATCCCAGGAGTCTGTCTTGCGCGCGGCCTGAAATTGCTGAGCTTCGCTCGCATCCGCGGTCGCGTCCTGCATTGCGTCGAGGAGCACGTCCACGTCGTTGGATGCGCCAAACGGGCTCGCCGAGAGCAGAGTGTTCGGATTGAGAATGTCGCCAAAACCGCCGGTCGGGGTGTCGATACCCAGGGTGATCTCCAGATCGGTATCGTCCAGAGTCATCGGCAGATCTGTCATCGTGACGACGGTTTCGTTGATCTCTCCCGCCACCAGGTCATTCACTTCCTGGCAGCCCGCCACCGAGAACGCGCCGCGGAGAGTCACCGCGAGGGTTGGGCCAACGGGAGCGCCGTCGATCTGGGGCGTCCCATCCTGCGGGGAGCTTCCGGTGATGTCGCCATCGCTCAGCGGTTGATTCGCGAGCTCTGCGCACGTCACACCGGTTCGCACGCTCGCCATCAAGTACGAAAACGTTCGCGCGCCGTCGTAGTTCTTCACGACCTGCAGCGTGGCAAAGCCGCTCGCGCTGACGGAAACTCCGATCGTGGTCGAGACGGTGTCGGCCACTGATGCCCGCACGCTGAAGGTGGTGGCACTGCTCGGTGCGGTGATGGACAGCTCTGCATGTCCGGACGAGTCGGTGTCGACCTCGCTCTTGTCGAGGGATGCGTCTTGGAAATCACCGAGCAACGCGAAGCGGACGCGGTATACGCCGGGCGGATCCGTATCCAGCGCGATCGGTTGCTCTTCTCCAGGGACCAGCGTGAGTGTGGTCGCCGGATCGAACGCAAGGCTCGTCGGAACGTCGATCGCGCCGCCACTGCCGCCTTGGCCCCCGTTGCCGGGACTGCCGAGTGTGCTGTCATCACCGCCACAAGCGGTGAGGGAGAGCAGGGCGACCGGACCGAGCAGCCCGATGGGTGTGACGAAGCGCGTCCATGCTCGACGGATCAGAAATTTTCGGAATAAGGTCATCAGCCTCGGAAAGAAAGAGCCCCATAAAGGTATGCGCCCCTGCGGCGAAGGCAAGCAACAGGCATCGATTGGGTGGCAATGTAGGATGACGTTGGCTCGGGTAGGACAACCCCGTGATATTGGGATGTTCTCCAGGCACGCTAAGAAGACCCCATGGATTCCCTCGTCCCACGCCCCTACAAGCTCCTCGTCGTCGACGACGAGCCCGGGATCCGGCAGATGCTGGAGATCCTGTTTCGGCGGGAGGGCTACGAGGTCGTGTCAGCGCCCGGATTTCGCGGAGCGCTGGAGGCCATCTCGCGAAGCCCGCAACCGTTCCCCATCGTTCTCAGTGACCTGGCGATGCCCGACGGCTCCGGGCTCGATGTGATCGCGGCAGCCAAGCAGCGAGACCCAACGTCCCAGGTCATCCTCATCACCGCCCACTCCACGCTGGAAAACGCCATCAGCGCCATGCGTTCGGGGGCCTACGACTTCGTCACCAAACCCTTCCAGCCCTCGGAGCTCACGGCGCTGGTCACCAAGGCTCTGGAAAAGCACGACATCCTTTCCGAAAACAAGCGCCTGCGCGCCCGAGTCGGTCGTGACAGCAACATCGTGGGCCGAAGTGCGGCTCTTCGGGAGGTGATGGAACTCGTCGATCGCATCGCAACCACGCGCACGACGGTGCTCATCACTGGAGAGAGCGGGACGGGCAAGGAACGCATCGCACGCGCGATCCACGAACGATCCGATCGAAAGGACAATCCGTTCCTGGTCGTCAACTGCGGGGCCCTTCCCGAAGCGCTCATGGAAAGCGAGCTATTCGGCCATGAAAAAGGGGCGTTCACGGGCGCGGCGGCCAAGCATCGCGGCCTGTTTCGGGACGCGGAAGGCGGCACGCTCCTGCTCGACGAGGTGGGCGAGCTACCGCTCTCGCTTCAGGTGAAGCTCCTGCGTGCGCTTCAAGAGCGTGCAGTTCGTCCGGTGGGGGCGACTCAGGAACTGCCGATCGACGTGCGAGTGCTGAGCGCGACCAACCGAGACATCGAGGCGGACGTTGCCTCCGGAAAGTTTCGACAGGATCTCTACTACCGGCTGAACGTCATCCGACTCGATCTTCCACCGCTCCGCGATCGCAAGGAAGACATTCCGGCGCTCGCCGAGCGTTTCCTGAAGCGCTTCGCCGCGGAGATGGGCAAGGACGTGACCGGTCTGACTCCGGATGCTTTGCGCGCCCTGGAACGCTACGAATTCCCCGGCAACGTCCGGGAGCTAGAAAACGTCATGGAGCGAGCCGTGGCCTTGGCTGGATCGCGAGCCGTCGGCCTGGGCGATTTGCCGCGGGAGGTGAGCGGCAGTGCCGCCTCCAGTGACAGTGAGCTCCTGGCGCTTCCCGAAGAGGGCTGCCAGCTCGACGAGCTCCTCAGCGAAGCGGAGCGGCGACTACTCGTGGCAGCCCTCGAGCGAAGCGGAGGCGTTCGGACCGCCGCCGCCAAGCTTCTCGGCATCAGCTTCCGCTCCCTCCGCTATCGGTTGCAGAAGCAAGGGCTCGACGGCGGGGACGGGGACGACCCCGCCGATTCTGACGACGTGCCATCCGACCGTTCTGGCTGAAAATCGGGCGAACATTGGCGAAGCGGGGTAAGCTCGGCAGGGTCGTGATGGAACGTCTCGTGCAGGTAGTAGCGGAGCCACGATGACGAGGACCACTCCATCCAGGCCCGGATTTCGGTCTCGGCACGCTCGCGGATTCACCCTCGCGGAGCTCATGGTTGTCGTGGTTTTGGTGGGAATTCTCGCCACCGTGGGCATCATGCTGTTCCGCCGCCAGGTGTTCGGTTCCCGCAGCGTGGAAGCCATGTCGATGATGCAGAGCATCCGGGCTTCGCAGGAGAGGTGGCGCAGCGAAACCGGCGGCTATCTCGACGTTTCTAGCACTATGAGCGCGTGGTACCCCGTCGATATGCCGGGCCGCACGCTCCGCAATTTTTACGATGGGACCGCGCACGCAGACTTCCCCAAGTGGCGGTTGCTCAATCCGACAGTGTCTGGATCCGTCCAGTTCGTCTACGTGACCAAGGCCGGCCCACCGCTGACTCAGATCCCGGATCCAGTGACGCAGGACAAGCCACCGTTTCCGGCAGCGGCGCAGCAGAACGAGCCCTGGTACATCATCGAAGCGATGGGTGACCTGAATGGCGACGCTACGACCGGGTGTGCTCCTGGTCTCTGCGGCTACTACGTCGCCACCAGCCTGAACCCCGAAGTGTACTCAGAGGGCGACGGCGAGTAGCGCCGCTTTCGCACCTTTGCCTACACGCGCGTTTCGTCACCCCTCACCGAGTCGAGTGACGGTTTTTGTCACCCATGCCTGCGCTCAGGTGGGAAAATCCCATGATGTTCGCGAAAAATTCCTCGAGTGCCCGCTGGTACGGATGCTGCTTTAGGAAGAAGTCGATGCAGGAACGCGGGCGAGCTCGTGGCTTTACGCTCACCGAGCTCATGGTGGTAGTCGCCATCGTGTCGCTACTCGCCGTGCTCGCGGTCTGGGGTGTACGCAAATACATCTTCGCATCGAAATCGACCGAAGCGATCCAGATGGTTGGATCGATCAAGACCGCGCAGGAGGCATTCAAGGAAGAGACCGGCGTGTACATGCCCGTGTCCACGACAATCGATACCTATTATCCGATGACGACGCCGGGCAATCAGAAGCACTCCTGGGGTGCCCCGACGCATCCGGACTACGCGAATTGGCAGACGCTGGGAGTGAGTACGCCGAACCCAGTGATCTTCGGATACGCAACGGTCGCCGGAGGCCCAGGCGACACGGTTCCCGCACTGGGCACCGTCCAGCAAACGCTGACGATGACTCCTAGCGGTGAACCCTGGTACGTCGTCAAAGCCGTAGGCGATCAGAATCCAGGCGGGCCGCAAGCCATCTTCATCGGCTCGAGCTTCAATCAAGAAATCTACGCCGAGAACGAAGAACAGTAGTCGGCGCTTTCAAAACTCGTAACGACCAGCGCGCGGTTGGGTGGCCGAGCGCGGCGAGAGCTACGTCCACCCGATCCCAACGCACAAGGAGAACACGCACATGAAAAAGAAACTAAACCGAGGCTTTACGCTCGTGGAGCTGATGATCGTGGTCGCAATCGTGGGCGTGTTGGCGGCTCTCGCCATCTACGGCGTGCGAAAGTACATCGCCAACGCCAAGACGGCTGAAGCGCGAAACTCCCTCGGTCAGATGGGCAAGGACGCCTCCAGCGCGTATGCGCGAGAAGGCATGGCCGGTACGGTGCTCGCTGTCGGAAGCACCGCGGACATCAGCAACAGGCTGTGCGAGGCGTCCACTGTCCTGATCCCGACTGCGATGAGCTCCGTGCAGGGGAAGAAGTACCAGTCCGACCCGTCGGAGTGGTCAACCGATGCGGCCACTCTGCACACGGGCTTCGCATGCCTGAAGTTCTCGATGACCGACCCGCAGTACTACCAGTACAACTACGATGCCACGGGCACCACCGGTCAGGTCGGTGACAAGTTCACGGCAACGGCCCAGGGCGATCTGAACGGCGACGGCACGGCCTTCAGCGTGTTCACCTTGAGTGGTGAGGTCCAGGCCGGCACGTCCGGCGGTATGGAGCTCACCATCGCGCCGAACATCGAGGAGACCAACCCCGAAGAGTAATTCCTAGCTCTCTCGAGCACCTCGCGCCCGCGCGCCGTTCTTCGGCCGCGGGCGTGAGCTTTTTGTGCCAGGATCCCGCCCGTGCGTTCTCTCACCCCGCTCGAAGCTGCCGTCGCGGTGGCCATCTTTGGTTCGGTTCTTGCGACCGCGCTACCGACCTTCGTGCACAATCTTCACGCTTCCGCTCTGGTCGAGCCGATCGATGGCCTGGGACGCATTGCCACTCGAGCCACCTCCTTGGCCGCCTCGCGTCCGATTCAGAACGCGTATCCAGCGACCGTCCCATTGACGCCCGGGAGCGTTCCTGCCGGCTCCCGCGTCACCGATCCTCCGGGCACGTGGGATCACGCGACCTGGCGCGAGCTCGAGTTCGGCTTCACCGTGCCCCATGCGTTCAGCTTCGCGTTCGAGAGTCAGAACGCGCCGGATGTCTCCACATTTCACGCTCTGGCCCACGGAGATCTCGACGGGGATGGCAGCCTGAGCACGTTCGAGATCGGTGGCGAGGTACACGCAGGGGGAGAACCGAAGACCGGAGCGATGGACATTCACCGTGAAGTCGAGTGACCGTGACAAACGGCGCCCGAAGGCCCAGTCCCGCCGGCGCGCCAAGAAGTCGACGCTAGCGCCCGAATATTCCCCGCCGCGTTCGCCACTCTGGATCGGATTCGGCGTGATGATGTGTGCGGTCGCGCTCATCGCAGTCGTTCGGCCCAAGCTCGCCAAGCGGTTTTCGGAAGTGAAGATCGCGAGCAACGTCTACCCACTTCCGAGCCCGGAGCAGACTCTGGTGATGAGCCTGGGCTATCGCTCGGCGATGGCGGACGCCCTGTATGCTCACGTGCTCGTGAGCTATGGGCTGCACTTTCAAGCAAAGCGGCGCTTCGAGTTTGCTGGAAACTACATCGACACCATCAACGCTCTCGATCCCAAGTTTCGGGCGCCCTACCGCTTCGCCGACACGCTGCTCACCCTCGGACCGGTCCGGCCACGAAAGCGCGACTACATCAAGGCGCGGGAAATCCTCGAGCGGGGAATGGAAGAATTTCCCTATGACGGAGAGCTCTGGAACGGGGCCGGGCAGTTCATGGCGTATCTCGCCCCGAGTGGCTTCGACGATCCGGAGGTCAAGAAGGAGTGGAAGCTCGAGGGCGCACGCCGACTGGCTCGTGCCTGTGAGCTCATCGGAAAGAATGAGAATCTCCCGTACCACTGCGTGACAGCGGCGGGGATCCTGTCGCGCGCCGGTGAGCGCGACGCGACCATCCAGTTTTTGCGCCGAGTCGTGGCCGTGACGGACAACGAGGAGATCCGTGCCCTCGCCCTCGGCTACCTCTCCAAGGTGATGGGCTCTCCCGAAAAGGAAGAGATCGAATGGCGAGTCAATCGCTTCAGTCGGGAATGGAGCCGCGACATGAGCTTCGCCAAGCTCGAAACGGAGCTCATCATCGGTCCCAAGGTCGACGTGGCCCGTTGTGCGGGTGGCAACGAACCCCGCGCCACCGAATGTGCCCCCAGCTGGCGCGCCTGGGGCGAGCGCATCGAGCGCCACTAGTCAGCGTGGGACGGAGTGGGAATATCTCACCTGCGGAATGCTACTCGGAGGCGCGTGAGGAGGAGGTCGCTGAATGCGGCGGCGAAGACTGCGGCGAGGGCAGCCAAGATCCCGGCGACGTAGAAGGGTAGGGGGGAGACTCGGGCTTCGATTTCGTGGGTGCCCGGAGGAACCCGGACTGCAAAAAATCCCGGTGAAATGTGCTGTTTGGGCACAATTTTTCCGTCGACACTGACCTGCCAGGTGGGGAAATCGGTGACGCGAAACACAACGTCGACCGGTGACGGGCTTTCGACCCGTGCTCGGTGAAGCCCGCTCGACGACGCGAGCTCTGCGACTCGAGCATGACTCGCGTCGCAATCTCCCGCTTCGAGCTCTTCGGTTTCGAGGGCAGTGCCGGGCTCGAGTCTCACGAGGGACGTTGGATCGGCGATGCTCATCCGTTTGCCAACGAGGTCTGCGAAGAGTGCGTTTCTGAGCGTGCGATTGTCTCCGCGCCACACGTGCCGTACGCAACTCGCGGCAACCAGCGGGCTTCGGTCCTCGCGCTCGAGCAAAACAACGTCTCCCCAGCGCTGTCGAGAACGAAATCCTGGTGGTGGAGGCGAGGTCCCGACCGTGAGCACCTCGGTCACGCCCAGGGATTGCGCTCGGTCGGCGGATCCGGGCTCCGTGACATCGAGCTTCGAGAACGCCAGGTTCAGCACGCCCAGCTGGCTGCCGGGACCACCGACGTTGGCCCCGAGGGGAACCCGAGCGCGGAGCTCGACGCCCCGCACGAGGGGACAGAGCGTCGGGAATCGATTCCAGTCGATCACGAGTCGACCCCGCTCGAGGGCCGAGACGGCGTGGCGGATCGGCGCGAGATCGAATCCCGCTGCGGTGCCGGGTCCACACGAGCTCGGCCCATTCGCTTCCAAGGAATCGCGCGCTTTCAAAAATCGTAGATGGGAAGGCAGCGCAAACAAGAGCGCTCCCACGGGCAGGGCAGCCAGCCATTCGCGCTGTTTGGCCCGGGCGATTTGGTCGGCGGCCACCACGACGCAGGCGGCTGACGAGAGCGGCAATAGGACCAACATGCGGATCGGAGTGAAGAAGCCCACGAGCCAAGGGCCGACCGATCCGAGGCCCGAGAGTGTCTTACCAAACCCGGCGAGCACGAGGGTGGTCGCGAGCGCGGCGAGGGCGGCACGGCAAGCAGGTACGCGCACGCGTGTGACGAGTACGAGAGCTCCGGCGCCCGTGAGCAGAGTGAGCACCGGCACGCGATCGAAATCGAGCATCTCACCGCTCGCGAGGGTGCCGAAGAACCAAGACGGCGACCCACCCACGAGCCGCACCGCCGCGACACGCGCTACGGCGAACGGGACATCGAAGTGAAGGAGCCCGGGCAGGTAGAGCGCAATCCCCATCAGGGCGGCGCCGATCATGAAGTGGATCAGGCGGCGCCGGGCATCGGTGGACAGGACGATCGCCGCCGGCGCGAGGACGAGGCAGGTGGCCACCAGAATTTGAGCGTGGGCGGCGGCCAGGAGCGCGCCGAGCAGCGGAGCGGCTCGCCAGGAGCGAGCTCCGAGCACGTTGGCAGCCCCCAGCACACACAGCGGTGTGGCGACCGCCTGGGACACCAAGCCCTGGGCCAGATGCGGGGCAAAGCCACCGAGGAATGCATAAAACGGCGACACGTAGGCAACGAAGAGTCCGCCCGTTGCGGAAGCTCCCGGGCTCGCGCCGAGCTCGACGGCCACGGCGCAAACGACGAGGGGCAGCGCGAGGGAACAGAACAAGCCGACCCCTTGGGTTGCGCCGATCGCGCCGACTCCGAGCTTGATCACGAGGGCGATGATCAGGATCGGCAGGCTTTGATAGTGCGGACCGAACGGAAATCCGCCGTTGTACGTGTCGAGCCAACCGCCTTGCAGATCCCCTCGAGCCAGCGCCTGGGCGACCACGGCGTGGGCCACGGCGTCGGGCGCCAGAATCGAATCGGCACCCCACATGCGACGCGTGAGGTAGAGCGCCGGAGAGAGCCCAGCGACAACGGCGGCGAAGGCCCACCGCGGGCGGGTCAGGGGAAGCGCACCGCGGCGGTGACCGAGCCACCCGCCGGAACGGTGACGCCCCGGGACTTCCGGCCGTGCTCGGGATGAACGAACACTACGCTGTGCGGTCCGGCGCTCACGGACAAGCCGACCTTCGGCGTCGTGCCGAGGGGGCGGCCGTCGAGAATCACGTTGGAGACCGGAATCGAGTTGATGTTGAGCGTCCCGGTGCCCGATGCGGCCGGAGGCTTTTCCGGTCCTGGCGGCTTGGTCGTGGTGCCACCACCTGCAACGTGGGCGCCCACCGGTGGTTTCGGCGGGGGCTTCTTGCCCTTCTCGTACATCTCGATGACGAACGTCTCTTCCGCCTTGCCGTCCTGGAAGCTGATGTCCTGCTTGAAGTCCTCGTAGCCCGAACGGGTTGCGATGATGCTCCAGGGTTTGTCCGTCGTGATGTCGATCTTGATCGGAAGCTTGTTGGGCACGGGTCGGCGCTCGTTGCCGCTCACGAGCAGGACGCGAGCACCTTGCGCGCCATTGCCGGCCTTGATCGTCGCGAGCCCCTTGACCACCTTGAGCCGCGGCTCGATCGTCTGAACCTTTTCCGGCTCGATGTTGATGCGCTTTTCCCAGGCTTCGTAGCGCTCACCAGCGATCTTCACGACGTGCTCGCCGGGCGCCAAATCCTTGAGCTCTTGGGGCAGGGGACCGATCTCCTTGCCATCCACGTAGAGCTTCACGAGGCCTACCGTATCCGCCGTGACGCGGATCCCGGTGCCTTCGCTCGCGCGTGAGAGCGTGACGTTGAGGACCGCGTCCTCGCTGGTCTGAACCTTGACCGCTTGATCCGCGGTCGCCTGGTAGCCCGCAGCGGTCACCTTGACCATGTGCGTGCCGCTCGACAGCTCCGTCACGCGACAGGGTGAAGTGTCGCAACGCTTCGTTCCGTCCACGAGGACCTGCACCGTGTCGACACTCTTGTTGCCGGGTCCCGCGACGGTGACCACGAGGGTGCCCTTGCGCGGAATGAAGAACACGACCATCGCCGCAATGAGCCCGATGGCGAGGATGGCCGCTGCCGCGAGGAGAACCATGCGACCCGCGCCGCCCGAGGGTGCGGGCGAGGGATACTGCATCGGCACCACCGGAGGGGTCGGGATGCTCGGCGGCATCTGCTGACCGGGCATGCTGCCGGGGCCCATGCTCGGTGGCGGACCCATGTTCGGTGGTGCGAAACCCGGTGGGCGCGACATCGGACCGGGGCCGGGGATGGTGGCCGGCGGCATCGTGCCGCCCGACCCAGTGAGCAGCGCCGCAGCGCCGCCGAGTCGCTGGCTCGGGGCGCCAGCCGCCGGTGCTGGACCCGATTTCAGCAGAGCTTGGGACGGAGCTTCCTCGTTTTGCTTGTCGAAGATGGCGGTCTTTTCGTCTTCGTCATCCCAATCCATGTCCACGGGCGCTGCTGCGGCCGGTGGCGGCTTGGGCGGAAGCGGACCCGGCCTGCCGGACGGGCTGCGCGACGGCGGAATGGGAGGCGGAGGCAATCCACTGCCTGCCTTCGACGGAGGCGGTCCGGGTGCTCGGCTAGGCGGTGGCGCTCCGGATCGCAGGCTCGGGGGCGGACCGGGCGGACCCGATCGCAAGCTCGGAGGCGGACCAGGCGGACCACTCGATCGCCCAGGACCCGATTGCGGCATGGGCGGTGGCAACCCGAGCAGCGTCTTCTTCGACGGAGGCGGCGGAGCCGGCGCCCGCGATTGCGGTGCAGGAGTCGGACGCGTCGACTTTTTGGCCAAGCCGTCGAACACGTCCAAATCTGATCCACCCTTTTCGCTCATCCGGTTGTTCTCCTGGCCCGAAGCACGCGCGGCTTCCTGGGGAAACATCTGCCTCATCAGGCTCGACAGTGTTGCGGGATCGCCTGCGGTGCGTAGCGTTCGGGCGAACGCTCGCAAATCTCCTTCAAATTCCGATGCAGTAGCGTACCGCTGGTTTGGGTCCTTGGCGAGCGCCTTCAGAACGATTGGGTCGACCGAGGCCGGGATCCGGGGGTTGGCTCTCGAGGGGGGCTGGACGGTTTCCGAGCGGATTTTGTTCATCACCGCCAGCTCGTTGGTCCCGTCGTACAGGCGCAGGCAGGTCAGCGCCTCCCACAAACAGATCCCGAGGGCATAGATGTCGGCACGCCGGTCGATGTGTCCGCCGAGCACCTGCTCCGGCGACATGTACCCGACCTTGCCTTTGATCATGCCGGCCTGGGTGCGCGTGATCTTTCCCGCGGCTTTCGCGATTCCGAAGTCGATGAGCTTCACGCGCCCGTCGTACGAGATGAGAATGTTCTGAGGGCTGACGTCGCGGTGAACGATGTTGAGCGGCTGGCCCTGGGCGTTCTTGCGATCGTGCGCGTAGGACAGACCCCGACACACCTCCATGATCACGTAGACGACCATCTCGATGGGCAGCATCGCGCCGCTCGAGTGGGCGCGGTCGATCATCGTGCGCAGGGGTTTGCCGTCGACGAACTCGAGCGCGATGTAGTGGCTGCCGTCGACCTGCCCGAACGTCGTAGATCTTGGCGATGTTGGGATGGTCGAGCTGGCTCGCAATGGTGGCTTCGTCATGGAAGAGCTCGATGAACTCCTCGTCTTCCGCGACGTTGGGCAGGATGCGCTTGAGCGCGACGATGGACCCGTATCCTGGTACTTCGCCTGGAACACCTCGGCCATTCCGCCGACGCTCACGCGATCGATCAGGTTGTAGGGGCCGAAGGGCTGGGGGCGGGCCACTAACTTCGGACAGTCTTGCACAACTGCCGGCGGATTTTTACACTTAGCTCTCGTAACGACCGGTTTTCCCGAAAGAAATCCCGGGCGCTTACGGAAGCGAAGCGTTCACCTGTTCCCGAACAGTGTTTCGCGGACAACCTCGCGACAAGATTGAGCTAAGCAGAGTCCCGGCGATTCGGGCCGGATTGGGCACCCCCGGATTTCCCGGCATTTGTGCCTGGTCCAAGCATTGCTTTTCCGAGGGCATGCGGTGGCTCCTCTTGCTCTTGGTTCTCCTTCTTTCGGCTTGTGGCTCGGAGAACGACCGGCCGGCCCCGACCGCGCGGGCCGAGCTTCGAGGGGACTCGGAGCTGGTCCAGCAGTTTCGCGACGCCGAGCGGGAGACGGGAGTACCAGCCGCCGTTCTCGCGACGGTCGCGTATCTCGAAACGCGTCTCGAAACCCGACAGCATGCCCCGAGCCCAGGTCACGCCGCACCCGCGTACGGGATCATGGGGATCGGGAGCGGTGGGCTGGTCAATCTCGAGGAAGCTGCCGCCCGCGCCGGTGTGAGCGCTAGCGAGTGCTCGACCGAGACCCGAGCGAACATCCGAGCCGCCGCGCTCTGGTTGGCGGATCGACGACACGGAGCTCCGGCCGAGCGCGACGCGGACTGGCAAGACGCGATCGCCGGGTACGGTGGCGACGTCATCGCGGCTTCGGCCGTGCGCTTGCTAGCCAGCGGTTGGAGGAGCAGCGATGACGCCGGCCTGTCGATCGAAGTGCGTGGCAACGGCGAGAGCCAGGGCATCGCCACGATTCAGCTCGGGTTGGGATTTCCCGGCGCCATCTGGAGTCCCGCCGTGGGGTACACCAACGCCAATCGGGGACCGGGACAGATCAACTTCGTCGTCATCCACACGACCCAGGGCAGCTACGGCGGAACGATCTCGTGGTTCAAAAATCCCGCAGCCCAGGCGTCGAGTCACTACGTCGTGCGCTCGAGCGACGGAGAGATCACCCAGATGGTGGACGACGCGGACATCGCCTGGCACGACGCATGTTTCAACTCGGAGTCCATCGGCATCGAACACGAGGGCTTCGTCGACGCTCCGGGGACTTGGTACACGGAAGCCATGTACGGCGCGAGCGCGAAGCTCACGGCGTGGCTGTGTGACGCGTACGGCATTCCGAAGGATCACGGTCACATCATGGGCCACAGCGAGACGCCGGATTGCTCCGATCACACCGACCCGGGTCCCGGGTGGAACTGGGATCACTACCTCGGGCTCGTTCAGAGCGGTGGCGTCACCAGTCAGAACTGCACGGCGGCTGAGGCCGCGGGTTGCGGCAACTATGGTTGCTACTGCGTCGATCACCAATGCAACGGAGGGTTTTGCGACGGGACCGGCTGCGGTCAGAAGAGCAAGTCGGACTGCGGGGCCTATGGCTGCGGTTGCGTGGACGGCCAGTGCAGCGGAGTTTTCTGTCCGGGCACTGGATGCACTGCGAAAGAGACGAACGATTGTGCCGCGTATGGCTGCCAGTGTGTCGATCACAAATGCTCGGGGGGATTTTGCGACGGTAGCGGTTGTACGGCGAAGCAAACCAATGATTGCGGCGCGTACGGCTGCGGTTGCGTGGACGGGCAGTGCAACGGCGTCGTCTGCGCCGGCACTGGATGCACCGCGAAGCAGACGCTGACCTGCGAGGACGAGGGAAAGACCTGCAAGAACGGCAAGTGCGAGGGCGGTTCGGACGCCGGCAAGAACGGTGAAGCCGGGGCGGGTGCCGGTGGAGGCCCGAGCGAGGAAAAGGACGCTGGCTCGGCGACAGCCGGGGGAAGCGGCGGAAAGAAGAACCACGCGGACGCGGGTCTCGCCACGCTGCCCGGAAAGCCCGACACCGATGCCGTCGACGGAAGCTGTGGCTGTCGCCTCGGCGGTCGCTCGCCGAGTGGCGCCTTCTTCCTGTTCGCTCTCGGCGCGGTCCTGGCAGCGATGCGACGTCGCGCGGGTCTACTCGCGCTCGGCCTCGTGGGGTGCGGTGCGCCCGATCCGGGCGAAAGCTGCGATCTGCCCCGGAGCGATCCGTCGCTTGCAGAGACCAGCGAGGAGCTGTCGAGCATCGACTGCAACGAGCATGGTGACACCGGGTACACCCAGGGCAACGCGTTTCCCATCACGGTCGTCACGGTCGACGGCAAGCCCGTCGAAAAAGACACAGCCAACGCCTACTACGTGATGGCGCAAGCGGCCGCCAACGAGGGCGTGAACATCACAATCGTGAGCGGCTTTCGCACGATGGGGGAGCAACAATACCTCTACAATTGCTACGTCACTTGTAGCTGCAACAGTTGCAACCTGGCGGCGAAGCCCGGATACAGCAATCACCAGAGCGGTCACGCTCTGGACTTGAACACCTCGTCGGGGAGCGTCCTCAACTGGCTGAACGCTCACGGAGCGGCCTACGGGTTTTCCCGTACGGTCCCCAGCGAGCTCTGGCATTGGGAGTGGTGGGGCGGCGGACCCGGCGGCGGACCCTGCGGACTCACGCCGCAAAACTGCACGACGGGAGAGGCGGCCGGTTGTGCGAATTACGGTTGCGCCTGCGTCGACCACCAATGCAACGGCGGGTTCTGCGACGGAACCGGTTGCACGCAGAAGAGCAAGGACGACTGTGGGGCTTTCGGTTGCGGGTGCGTCGACGGCCAGTGCAACGGAGTCTATTGTCCGGGAACGGGTTGCACCGCCAAAGAAACCAACGATTGCGGCGCGTTTGGTTGCAACTGTGTCGATCACAAATGCTCGGGCGGATTTTGCGACGGCAGCGGTTGCACGGCCCTGGACGAAAAAAACTGTAGCGCCTTTGGCTGCGGTTGCGTCGACCACGCGTGCAGCGGGTTCGCGTGCGAAGGCACCGCGTGCACCGCGAAGCAGGCTCTGAAGTGCGAGGAGACGGGCCAGACCTGCTCGTTCGGCAAGTGCGAGGGGGAGGCGAGCTCAGGGACGGAAACCGGAGGAAGCGGAGGCAAGGCGACCGGTGGCGCTCCCAGCACGGGCGTTGATGGAGGCCATGGTGGTGGTGAGGGCGGCTGGTCGGGCGGCAAGATCGGGACGGCGGACGGCGACGGCGGACCGCTGGCTGCGAAGGCCGACAACGAAACGGTCGAGGGAAGCTGCGCGTGCCGCGCCGCCAGTCCCGTCCGGCGCTCGCCCTGGGCCCTGGTTTTCTTGGCAGCTCTGGGCGTCGCCGTCCGCCGGCGCCGGCGCTGATCCCAACCCGTGCTCGGAGTGATATCTCCTGAGTAGGGAAGGTGAGCGAAAGGCCCGAGCCATTGGTTCTCGGTGCGGCCGTCTTGGCGCGCAAGCGAGCGAACGTGGCGGTGCTCGGCCCCACCGTCGTCGACAGCGCACTCGACTCGCTACCGGCTGACCTTCGCGCCACGTGGGATGCGATCCGGCCGATGAGCTGGGTCTCCCTGGAGCTCGTCGAGAAGGTCCAGGACACCATCGCGAGAGCCGCGAATCGCGATCCCGAAGAGCTACACGATCAAGTGATTCGGCGCTCCGTGGAAGAGGCTCTGCGCACCATCTATCGCGTCGTGCTGCGCTTCGCCTCGGACGACTGGCTCGTTTCGCGCACCTCGACGATGTACCGCCGCACGCGCAAGCTGGGCACGCTCTCGTCGACCATCACGGCGCCGGGCCACGCGGAGCTGCTCCTCACCGAGTGGCCGCAGATCCGCGAGCGCTGGGTGCGCCAGATCGCCATCGGCATCGAGCGCGTGCTCACCCTCACGGGCCGTCGCAACGTGGAGGTCGTCCACGCCCGCACGGGCGACGGCGCGCGCTTCAAGGCGACGTGGTCGGTTTGAGCATGGACAACTTCTACAAGCCACCGGCCAGCGACGTTGAAGAAAACGTGGAGCTGGTGGAAGCGACCAAAGGTCGGCGCTTCGTGAACTTTCTCCTCGACGCGATCGCTCTCAGCATCTTGACCCCCTTTTTCGTCAGCGCGCCCCTGGTCACGACCCGGGGAATTCGTTCGCCGGACGAGGTCTGGCTCTGGTTTCTCGGCATTCAGTTCGGATACTACTTTTTCTCCGAAGGCCTTTTCGGCCGGACGCCCGCCAAGCTCCTGACGGGGACCCGTGTCGTCGACCTCGACGGTGCGCGACCGACGCTCTGGCGAATTTTTCGTCGCACGCTGTCCCGCTTTTTCCCGTTCGAACCGCTCTCGTTTTTGACCCGCGGTACCGGCTGGCACGATCGGTGGAGCGACACGGTGGTGGTTTACGTGCGAGCTCCCGCCTCCGTCGACGAACCTTCTCATCTTCGCCGACGAACCAAGAAGAAGAAGAAGAACTAGGGCGTTGCTTCGCCGCCGCCCTCGGACGTGCCCTCTTTGGCTTTGGGCTTGTGGAAGTACCGCACGCGCTTTGCCTGGAGCGGGTACCAGACGCTCGGGGCGACGACCTTCGTGTCCGGGAAGATGCGTTCGACGCTGGGAACGGGCTTTCGGACGAGCCGGGGCGCGGTCGGTGTGACGGCGACCGGGTGGCCGCCGAGATCGCGTTCGCCGCCGAGGGCCAGGGTCCAGCTCTCGCTCTGGAACAGGTGATGTTTGCAGCCCATGCTTTCGAGCAACTTGGCGAGCATCGGGCCGTCTTTCACTGGGTCCTTCGCCGTCGTGACTTCCGCGTAGACGAGCATGCCGCCGGGATCGATCCCGATCGCGCCGATCGTTCCCGGCGCCGGGTCCGTGTGACCGCTCGCGAGTCGCACGATGTCCTTGGCGGGGGCGACTTCGCCGATGACGAAGAAGTTCGCGCCGAGCCAGAGCCCGCGGGGTCCTTTGGTAGCAGCCGCTTCCACGCTGACGACGACCTTCTCGTCGGCCTTGCCGCTCGAGAGACGGAGCGCCCGAGGATCGAGCTTCACCACGCTCACCTTCGTCTCTTTGCGCGCGGCGTCGGGTCGGATCCACGTGGTCGCGATGGCGGGAGGATAGCCGTGCTGGGGCAGGTTCTTGATCACCCACTCGCCTTCGCCGGGCTCGGCGGGCTCGGCGCGGGGTTTGAGCTTGTCGCCTGGCAACAGGTGGCGCAGCGTCAGATAGAAAAAGTCCCGCGACTCGCGGCCGATGTAGCGCGGGAAGTTCATCAGGCCCATGTAGCGAATCATGCGCCGCCCGAGGAACCGCCAGCCGTCCATGCCGGCGACCGCGCCCTCCGCCTCCCACTGGGAGTCGAGCTTGCGACCGATCGGCGGCAGCTTGCCCTCGGGCGCGGCGCGGTAGAACTCGAGCCCGGTGTGGCCGGGGTTCATGTCGAGGTGGATGCCGTAGGTGCAGCGCGCTGCGTTGCATCGCGAGGATCAGGTGGTCGGCATCGATGCTCGCGCCGTAGAAGTACGCGACGAAGCCCTCCTTGGTGTGACACACGCGCGCTGCGCACGGTGCGTGACTCGTCGGTCCATCCGGGCGGCACGCCGCCCCACCAGTTTCGCTTGTACGGGTTGAACGTGTCGTCGACCATCATCGGCGTCATGTTCTGGCGAAACGAGATCATGTCGTCGGGGATCGTCTCGTCATCGGGCCAGGTGCCGAACGCCGTCGCGCCGCTGGCGAGCTCCGCTACCGTCGCGCCGTAGGGCTTGGGCGGAAGGTAGGTCACGCCGTCGGCCATCATGCCGAACTCGCCGTGGGTGGCCTGAAAGCCGCCGTTGAAGCCGGCCAGCAGCCGGCTCATGACCTCGGGCTTTCGCGGGACGAGGCCCGGCCCGGTTTCGCCCGTGGCGCTCTTCGGCTCCACGGTTCCGCTCATGATGTGCAGCGCCACCTGGCGCGCGTCCCAGGCGAGCACCCAGATCTGCGTGTAAGCGCGCTTGGGATCGGTGCGGATGAACGACTGGACGAACGGCGCTGGAGCGCCGGGGTTGGTGCAGGATGAAAGGATCGCTATCGAGCGGGCGCCACTTGCCCTCTCCTTCGAGCGGCGGGGAGAGCATCGGCTCCATCGGCAGCGGGTGGCCAACCGGTCTCGGGATCGGTGTACTCGACGACGGGTGCATCGAGCCCGGCGAGCTCCTCCTTCACGCGATCGGCGCCCGTGTCGCCCGTGACCGCGCCCATCGTGCGCTCGATCCAATCGAGCCCGACGAATGCGACGGCCTTGACGAGCTGCATGCGATCACTGCCGAACCACGGCGCGGCCCGCACTCGGTCGACCGCCCAGGTCACGAAATTTCCTGGTCGGGCCTTTTCCTGGATCTCCTCCTGAAGGTGGCGCTCGCCGTCGATGCCGCCGTTCCCATCGGTCGGGATGCGGATCTTGCGGCCATCGGCATCGATCAGGAGCCCGGCGGGATCGAAGCCCATCACGACGCGCTCGGCCGCGGGTTCGAGACGGAACGTGCGGGAGCCCACGCCGGAACGCTGCCCGGTCTCCTGGAGGTTCGTGATGGAGTTTTGCCAGCGGCTGAGGCGCGTCCAGCCAGCACCTTCGGGACGGGGCTCGCCGCGAAGATCGGCGAGCTTCACGGTGTACGTCTTGCCTCCGCCGGCGATCACCCAGGCGGCGCGGAGCCCGCTCACCGCCAGGGAGCGCTCGTCCACTGCCGAAGTGTCGCTCAAATTGTACAGGCCCGTGAGCTCGAGGAGGCGTCCTTCCGGCGACAGCCGCAGCGTCGTGAGGTAGATGTCGGCGGGCTCGTCACCCTGGTGAGCGCGAACCAGCGCGCGCACCCGTCGCCACCGGCTCGAGAGCGCTCCCGGTGGGGGATCGAGCACGTGGACTTCGGACGGCTCCGCCACGAGGTCTCGATCGGCCAGGGCGAGGGTGAGCGCTCGCGACAGATCCGCTTCGGCGCGCACTTCCCGTCGCGGTGTGCCCGGTTGCAGCCACCACGCGACCAAGAGCAGGAGCGGGAGCGGTCGGAGGAGCATCAACACGGGGCGGATCCGCAGCCAGCCGAACCGGTCGACGACGCGCGCGGGCGTCGCCGGTCTGCTTGCCACGGGCTCTGCCCCTGCGGGTGGTTGCATTCGTGCTCTTCACAAACGAAGCGGAGTGGGTCCCATCTTCCTCGGGTCTGACGCGGGCGGCGAGGGGATCCGCGAGAGCGTCAACTAAGTTGGCAGAACGCCATGGATCTACCGCTGCTTCCGGCATTACACGATCCGAAAGAGCGTGCTACTCTGTTGGCGATGGCGACACGTCGCTTCGTGCTCGCGCTCTTGGCGCTCTTGGCGGTGAGCTGTGTCTCGCCGACGCTCCCGCTTCCGCCGCCGAGCAAACCCAACGTCGAAGGACCCGATGCAGCGGGCAACGTGACGCTCGATGGATATGCAGAGAACGGCGACCGCGTGATCGCGTGGAACCACCAGACCGGCGACATCCGCGGCCAAGAGGTCAAAGATCCAAACGGTCACTACCGCTTCCCGATTCCGGCGCAGATCGGAGATGCGATCGAGCTCTGGTACACATCCGGCGACGAGCAGAGCACGAGCCTGGTCTTTACCATCCAAGCGCCGCCTCCCTAAACGTCCTGGACAGAAAAACTCCTCTAGTTACTCAACCGAAGCGCAATGCGTCCATCGCTCGAGCGATGAACGAGATCGCTCTTCGGGATCGCGCGCGGTTCGGCGAGGGAGTCGTCGTCGACAACGTCGGCGAGAAGATCGTAATCCGTGGCGTCGGTGATGTGGGCTCGGCGCATCTGCCCGGGATACACCTCGGCGCCCGAGAGGTAGACGATGCCGTCGATTTCCGGGGCTTGGCCGTGCCAGCGCCCGACCATGACGAGCTCGCTCTCTTCGCTCGGGCCCTCGCACAAGACGTCGAGCTCCCGGCCGACGAGGGCGCGGTTGTTTTCCCGGCTGATCTTCTGCTGGAGGCCCATCAGGCGCTTGGCGCGGGCCTCCGCGGTGCGCGTCGGGACCTTGTCCGACAGGGAGTAGCTCGCTGCGCTCTCCTCGTCCGAGTAGCGAAAGACTCCCATGCGATCGAAGCGGGCCCAGCGCACGAACGCTTCGAGCTCTGCGAACTCGGCTTCACTCTCGCCGGGGTGACCGACGATGAACGCGGTTCGAAACACCAGATCGGCTACTTCCGTGCGCAGGCGCTCGACGAGATCCCGCAGGGTCTTTTCGCCATGACCGCGACGCATGCGCCGGAGCATGGTGTCGCTCGCATGCTGCAGCGGCATGTCGACGTACGGCACGACGCGGGGATGCTGACCGAGGAGGCGCACCAGGCCGTCGTCCAGACCTTCGGGGTAGAGGTAAAAGAGGCGCACCCAGCGCACGCCGGAAATTTCCGCGACCCGCTCGACGAGATCGGCAAGGCGCGGGCCTTTCTTCTGGTCGCGGCCATACGCGATGGTGTCCTGAGAGACGAGGTTCACCTCCACGACTCCCGCATCGACGAGCGCTTTCGTTTCTTCGATCACGTCGTCGATCGTCCGCGAGCGCTGCTTTCCGCGAAGCTCGGGGATCACACAGAACGCGCAGCTGCGATTGCAGCCTTCGGCGATCTTCACGTACGCGCTGGCTCCCCGCGTGGAGAGCGTGCGGGGATCCCCGGCTCGCACCACCCAATCAGCGGGGTTTCCCACGAGCACGCGTTCGGCACCGCCCGCGAGGACGCTCTCGAGCTTCAGCATGTCACTCGAGCCAAGAATGTGATCGACTTCGGGCAACCCCGCCGCGAGCTCGTCGGGATGCCGCTGCCCCAGGCACCCCGCGAGCACCAGCTTCTGACAAGCACCCGTGTGCTTGAGCTCCGCGAGGGCGAGGACCGTCTCGATGCTTTCCTTTTTCGCCGCGTCGATGAAGCCACAAGTGTTGACCACCACGACCTCCGCCTCGCTCGCATCCGAGACGTGACGAAATCCGGCGCGCTCGGCGACGCCCAGCATCACCTCACTGTCGACGCGGTTCTTCGGGCAGCCCAGGCTGACGAAGTGAATGGTCTTGTTGGACATGCGAATCAAAAAAAGAATCGAACAGGAAGGCGGGAGGGCGGAAGAAAAGAATTTTCTGAAAATAATTTCAAAAATCAAGACCGACGATTACGAATCGAGTTCCCCCACGGAGCCAGTGACAAGGCCCCGTCCCAACGAATGTAAGAAAAATTCCTAATTACCTTCTGCCCTTCCGCCTTCCTGTAAAATCCCAATGACGGAAAGGAGCTGGTCAGCCTGCTAGCATTGCTTGACGAAAGCGCTCGAACAAATAGAGCGCGTCGTGGGGACCGGCGGCGGCTTCTGGGTGGTACTGAACGCTGAACGCCCCGGCTTCGGGCGCTTCGAGGCCCTCGCTCGTGCCATCGTTCAGGTGCAAATGCGTCGTGTGGGCCCGGCCGGCGAGGGAGTCGACGTCCACCACGAAGCCGTGGTTTTGCGTGGTGATCTCCACGCGTCCGGTGGCGAGATCTTTGACGGGTTGGTTCAGGCCGCGGTGGCCGAACTTGAGCTTGTAGGTCCGCGCGCCCAGGGCGAGGGCGAGGAGCTGATGTCCGAGGCAGATGCCGAAGATGGGCTTCTTGCCGACGAGGCCCCGGATCGTGTCGATGGCGTAGCTCACGGCGGCCGGATCCCCTGGGCCGTTCGAGAGAAAGATGCCGTCGGGCGCGAGCGCAAGCACGCTCTCGGCGGACGTCTTGGCCGGTACGGCGGTCACCCGACAGCCGATGTCGACCAGGCAGCGCAAGATGTTTCGCTTCGCTCCGAAATCGAACGCCACCACATGAGGAGTCGTATCGGCGTTCGGGCCGTCGATCGGGACTTGCCACGCTCCCGGGACTCCGAAAACTCGTACGGCTTTGCGGGTGTGACGCGGGCGACGAGATCGAGACCTTCCATCGACGGAGCGCTGCGGGCCCGATCGACCAAGGTGTCGACGGGTTCGCTGCCGATGCAGCCATTCTGAGCGCCGCGATCCCGAATCCAGCGCGTGAGACGTCGGGTGTCGATCCCACCGATCGCCGTGATGTGATGCTTGCACAGGTAGTCGTGCAGCGATTGCTCGGATCGCCAGCTCGAGGCCTCGAGGCTCGGATCGCGCAAGATGAAGCCGGAGACCTGGGGCTTGCCGTCGACGCTCTCGTCGTCTTCCCGATTGATGCCGGTGTTGCCGATCTGCGGCGCCGTCATCGTGACGAGCTGACCCGTGTAGCTGGGATCGGTCAGGACTTCCTGGTAGCCGGTCATTCCGGTCGTGAACACGACCTCGCCGGAGGTCGTGCCGTCGGCCCCGTACGCGTAGCCGGGGAAGATGGTTCCGTCGGCGAGGGCGAGGTGGGCGATCTTCTTGGCGCTCACCCGTTGGCTCCCAACGCGTCGGCATCGAAAGCGAGAGTGCCTTCGGCGAAGGTCATGAGCACGCGTCCTTGGAGCTCGCGCTCGAGAAACGGAGTGTTTCGGCTTTTGCTGCGAAGACGGGTCTCTTTCGGGATCCATTTCGCTTCTGGGTCGACCAGCACCAAGGTGGCGAGATTTCCTTCGACCAAAGCGGGAGGCGTCAGACCAGCGATGCGTGCGGGTCGCGCGGACAGAGCGTCGATCAGGCGCGAGAGTGTCAGGCCGTCTTGGCCGACCAGGGACGAAAGCGCACCGAAGCAGAGCTCGAGGCCCTGGATGCCGGGCGAGGCGAGAGACAGCTCCGAGTCCTTTTCGAGAGACGAGTGCGGCGCGTGATCGGTGGCGATGGCATCGATGGTGCCGTCAGCGAGGGCGGCGCGTAGTGCGGCGACATCCCGCGCTTCGCGCAGAGGCGGATTCACTTTGCAGGCCGTGTCGTAGCCGAGCAGCGCTTCGTCGGTGAGTAAGAGATGGTGGGGCGTGACCTCGGCCGTCACGGCGATGCCGCGGCTCTTGGCCTCGCGCAGGATGCGCACGGAGCCTTCGGTCGAGATGTGCGCCACGTGATAGCGGGCGCCCACGTATTCTGCGAGCAGCACGTCGCGGGCCACGATCACGTCTTCGGCGACTCGGGGCCAGCCCCGCAGGCCCAATCGGGCCGAGACGGCGCCTTCGTGCATGTCCGCGCCCTGGGTCAGATCGTGATCCTCGGCGTGCTGAATCACGACGAGATCGAAGGTCTTGGCGTATTCGAGGGCGCGCCGCATGACGGCGCTACTCATGACGCACACGCCGTCGTCGCTGACGCCCACCGCTCCGGCGTCGCGGAGGTCGGCCATTTCAGTGAGCTCCTGCCCCTTTTGCCCGCGGGTGATGGCGCCGATGGGATGGAGCTTTGCGCCACCGACCTCGCGCGCCCGCCCGAGCATCATCTCCGTGACGGCGCGGGTGTCGTTGACGGGCTTGGTGTTTGGCATCACGCACACGTGGGCGAATCCGCCCGCCGCGGCCGCCGCGAGCCCGCTGGCGATGTCTTCCTTGTATTCCTGTCCCGGTTCCCGGAGGTGCGCATGAAGATCGACGAACGCCGGCAGGAGCCATTTGCCACCGGCGTCGATCACACGAGCCTGCTCGCTCTTCGCGATGTCCTTGGCGCTCCCCGGCGGGCCGACGCGAAGAATGCGCCCTCGCTCGATCACCACGTCGGCTGGCTGATCGACGCCGCGAGACGGGTCGATCGCCCGCACGTTCGAAAGGACGATGAGCTCTCGGGGCTCGGGCACGGCGCACTTTTACATCAGGGCCGACCATTCGCATAGCGGTCGTGCTAGAGGCTCTGAATGACTTGGCGATCGGCGATTTGGATGGCGTCCGCCGGCGCACGGTGAGGTCGGCTTCGTGCGCTGTCGTGGAGATCGCCCGCTCTTTTTGGCGCTCGCGCTCATCGCGCTCGGCTGCGGAGACGACGAGCCGATCGACCCGCCCAAGCCCCCCATCGAGGTCCAGCCCGGTCTCTTCATCGAAGAGGGAACGCCGCTTCGCCTCCTCTACGACGGCGATCCCCTCGACGTGGTGTTCGCGGCGCAGGGCGGGCAGGTGATGTACGTCGGGGCGCGGGTGAACCATCTCGAGCCGGGGGAGGTCAACATTGCCTCTCAGCTCTCCAACCCAGAGACCGGCGTGGTGCTGATCGAGGACGCGCGTACAATCGAGATCGAAGCCGTCCCGGATTCGCCCGAGTGGCTCGAGCCCAAGGTGAAGAAACGCTCTGGTATTTCCCACCTTCTGGCGTGCCCCAACTATACGGAGCGGTCCGTGATCGGCGTGCCCTGGGTGCTCGAGATCCAGATCGGCGACCTCGCTGGAACGCGGACGGGAACCGGTCAGGTCGAGGTCGTCCCGACCTGCGTGTACGAGGGACCGCTGCTCGAGATTTGCCAGTGCGAGTGTGACGCGAACTACTACTACTCGAAGTGTCCGGCGCCGGGCTGAGCGCGACGACGCAGACCGAGCGCGAGCGCCGAGAGCACCAGCGCGATGAGAGCTCCCGACCCGCCGCTTCCGCTGGTGCGGCAGCCACAGCCGCCCCCGCCGCCGTCATCCGCGGGATTTCCTCCGCCCCCCGTCCCTGCGTCGCTGAGCGCACAGGTCCCGATGTCGTTGCAGACGTGACCAGCCCAGGGCACCGGACACTTGTCGCCGGTGGCGGTGCCCGCCGGGCACTCGAGCGGTGCTACGTGGCCTAGCTCCATCACCGGCGTGAACGTGAGTCCCTCGTCCGTGGACAGGCCGAGCTCGAAACCATCGCTGAATTGGCTGGTGCAGGCGTACAGATCGTTTCCGACGAACGACAAGCACGCGATGTGGTTCGGGTGGATCTGTTGGAAATCCGAGCTACCAGCGGGCGCGACCCACAGCCCGAGATCCGCGGGCTCGACGTTGATCGCGCCCTGGGGATCGCCAAAGCCGACCATCACCTTCGAGGCGTCCGGCGTGTACGTGAAGCCGAACAGGATGGCCTTCTTTCTGAGGACCTCCGTGAAGGTCTGGGCGCCATCGGTGCTGAGCATCACCCAGCTTTCCGACACGTCCGTGTTCGAGGAATTCAGCTTTTCGAAACGAACGTAGACCGAATCGGCATCCTTCGGATCCGCAGCCGCGACGAAGAGTGAGGATCCGGCCGGAGCGCTGATGTCGCTGCGCTCCCAGGTTTTGCCGGCGTCTTTCGACGTGAGGACACCGCTCACGAGCGCGTTGTTGCCGAATGTCGTGGCAAAGAGGCCGGAGATGTACAGGCGATTGGGATCTGCCGGGGTCATCGCCAAGCTGAGCAAGAGGCCGTCCGTATCGTAGGGAACGCTGACCATGCTGAAGGTGTCGCCGGCGTCGGTGGACTCCCAGAGCTCGTTTTCGAATCCTCCGTTGCCGGTGCCCCGGGAGATCAGCGCCCAGACGTGATTGGGATTGGTCGGATCGATCGCCAGGCCATTGGTCGTTTTTGACAGCTCCGTCGAAACCGGTTCAAAGGAACAGCCGTCCTTCGTGCGGCGCAGGCCGTCGAACAGGGCGCCGAGCAGTGTGCCGTTTCCCGTGACGCCGAACACGGGCTCTTCCGTCGGCACGTAGCCGGGTGCTTCGTAACAGATCCAGCTCCAGGTGCTTCCGTGGTCTTCGCTCAGCAGGATGCCGTAGGTGGTGCGCAGCCAGAAGCGCTGGGCATTCGTCGGATCCGACAGGAGCTGGCGGCCCTCCGGGAACGCGCCGTGGGCATCCGCGCGGGCGGCGAAGAGAAGCGACGCGAAGGCCGCAGCCAGTATCCAAATCGCGTGCCGCATTCGACAAGCAGTCTACTTGGTAGATCCGCCTGCGACAAACCACCGCACCCTCACGAGCCGCGCATTTGCCGAGTACGACGTGGACGCGAGAGCGTTACTCCGAAAAATATTGCCCCCAAACGGTTGATCCACTCGCCGATGGGGTTCATGCTTTTGACCATGATTCGCAGGATTTTGGCGGGCCTTCTCGCCCTCGGTCTCACGGCGTGCTCGAGCTCCGACGGCGGGGACACGAAGACCGATAGCCAGTGTGACGCGTACTCCGCCGGTCTCACGAAGACCGGCGATGCCGGCTTGATTTCGGTGGTGCTCGAGTCGTCGAGTCCAGCGCCGCCCGCTCGCGCCAACAACGACTGGATGATCCAGGTTCTGGATGCGAACGGGGCTCCGATCTCGGACGCCACGGTGAACGTGACTCCCTACATGCCGCAGCACGGTCACGGCACGAGCGTCAAAGCCGTCATCACGCCGATGGGCAATGGCGAGTACGAGCTCAACCCGGTGAACTTCGTGATGGCCGGTGTGTGGGAGATCACCATCGACGTGAAGCTCACGGACGGCACGACGGACAAGGCGAAGTACACGCTTTGCATCGCTGACTGATCGGCTCGGCCGACTGATCAGCGGCTGACGGTGGGCGCGCTCGACACGCACTGAGAGGCGACGCCTTCGATCTGCTTCACGTAGCCGATCCCGGGGTCGGCGGTGAGCTCCGGCGTCCACTCGAGGGCGAGATCGCTCGTTCCGCGAGCCGGCAAGAGCGCGTGTCGCGGCATGGCGTCCCGCACGGCAGCATCGAGGTGCCCGCTCTGCACGAGATCGTCGAGTACGTCGAGACCGATGGGCTCGACCCACACCTTGAGCGTGACCCGATCGGGCGCGCCGGCGATGGTCTGCGCTTGATCGACGGGGTAGCGATGGAGCAAGTGGGTCGCGAGAAAGTCGGGGTTTTTCGGGATCGAACGTGACCGCGCCGGGGATCGTCTGGCTCTGGTACGAAGCGATGTCCCAGAACATGTGGGCTTCCTTGCCGTCGCTGCCGAGCGCGAGATCGCGGATGAGCCACAGGTCGGGATCCGCGAACGTGGCAGCGGCTTGTCCTACTGGGACATTGCCACTTTCATACAGCGCACTTCCAGCGTTCGACGCCATGATCTCGGCCCAAACTCGGCGGTCCTGGGCGGCGCCGGTGGGCCAGTTGTGGCCGGCCGCTACGTTTTCGAGCGTGGCGTGGAGCGTGAAGGCACCTGGGAGCTGTCGCACACAGATCTCGAAGCGCAGGGTCTGATCCAGCTCCTGCTCGACCGCGGTCTTCTGCGCTTCCATTTCCGGAAATGAAGTGAGCGCGAGATCGACGCCGGGCGTCGAGTGATCGTGAACGCGCCGGAGCTTCACTCCTGGGTAGTCCGCAGCGACGCCGTCGCGACCCGGCAGATGGCAGGAGCCGCAGGCGAGGCCGCCGTCTTTGGGCGCGGCGTGAAAAACCGTTCCCAGCCACTCGGCATAGGTGCGCTCGAGCTCCACTTCCGCAGGTGCCGGTGGGGAAGGGGTCACGATGTCGTGACACGAGCCGCACAGGGACGCGCTCTCTTCCGGGTATCGGCGATCGTGGAGCTTGGAGCGAACCGAGCGGTGGGCGTCGTTTTTCACCGGATCCTCGATGCCGCCACGCATCGTGGTGGAGCCGGCCAGGACGATCGGCGCGTTGTGCGTGCCCTCGACGCCCTTTGCGTCGTGGCAGAAGTAACAGGTGACCCCCCGCATCGACGCCGGAACTTGGTCGAGATTCAGGCCGTCGCTGGTGAGCCCTTCGCGAACGGCCATTGGCGCATGACACTGGACGCAAAAGTCCCCGAGCTGCCCGTTGGTTTCTTCCTGGCCCCGGCGATTCATGGCGAGGAACACCGGATCATCGGCCGCGTAAGCGTGCATGCTTCCCGACCACTCGCGATAGTGATCGACGTGGCACTGCTTGCACGTTTCGGGATCGAGAAGCTCGTCCCGCGTGAGCGTCTTCTGCTCCTCGCCGTCGTCGCTGCCGCCGCAGCCGGCGAGCACGAGGAGGACTGCGAAGAGCCCCCGCCTCATCGTGCGGCTCCTTGTTCGACCCACTGGCGGATCGCGCAGCGCTCCGCGCCGGAGCAGGGGATCACCCGGGGGCATGCCCCAGCTCTTGCCCGGAGAATCCACGCGCACGATCATCTCGCTGCAGCGGGGATTTCCCGGCTCGACCCGGGCGCGGCCACCATCGAGCCCGAGAAGCCCCGCATAGGCCGTGTCAGCGTCGTTCATCGTGAGGCCCCCCTTCTGCCCCAACGGGCCGTGGCAGGAGCCCCCCGTGGTGGAGCACTTCTTGGAAAGCGTGTTCGTGAACACGTTGTCGAACGTCGGAGTATAGAGAGGACTACAGGCCGTGTTGACGGAATCGAGGCAGTCTGGTTTTTGCTCTCCTTCGGACGAGCAAGCGATGGCCACTGCCGTGAAGAAAAAAAGAATACGTCGCACCGAATCGACGATCAGCGGATAGCACGAAGCGGAGAGCGTTGCATGTCATCCGAGACACTCTTCCGCCGCACGTTCCTCGCGTGCGCGGGCCTTTTGGGAGCCTTCGCGTGCGCGGGTGCTCGATCGCCGGATTCTGCTCCCTCGGGCCCGCGTTCGTCGGTCAGCCAGAACGTGCTGTCCTCCGACTATGCCGGCTCGGCGGCGTGCGCCAAGTGTCATTCGGAGATCGCTCGGCGCTTCCTTCGTTCGCCCATGCATCGCATGACACGAGAGCTCCAGAAAGCCGACATCCGCGCTCCGTTCGACGGGCACGAGATCCAGCTGGGTGGCGATCGTGCTCGCGCCGTTTCGGTGGAAGGTCGCGACTACATCCGGGTCGAGTCGCAATCGAAAGGCGACCACTGGTATCGAGTGAGCAAGGTCATTGGCGGCAGGCACCGCGAGGACTTCGTTGGGTTCGAGGTGGATGGTACGGGGCCGAGGGAACGGCAGCGTTCGGTGGAAATGGTGTTGCCGATGACCTGGGTCTTTCGCACCGCGGAGTGGCGCTACAAGGGCTACTCCGTTCAACTGCCGGAGCGCAGTCGGATCATGGCGGGGCCGGTTTGGAAACGGACCTGCATCTTTTGCCACAACACCGTGCCGTACTTCTCGACGGTATTCGACGATCTCGGTGGCGTGGACAAGCCGTCGTACCAGGGCCACGTACCGTCCAATCTTCTGCCGCAAAGTCGTCGACTGGCTTTCGCGGTGACCGATCCCGACGCACTTCGAGCCGCCGCGGTGGACGAGCTCGACCGCTTGGAAGCGCCGGTTTCATCGTCCGACGTTCCGACCGAGATCGAGCCATTGATGCGACTACTCATCCGCTGGACCTACAAGCGATTCGACGCAAAGCATCTGGTCGAAGTGGGTATTGGCTGCGAGAGCTGCCATGGGGGCAGTGCCGAGCACGCTCTCGACCCGAAGCGACTACCCAGCTTCACGCCCGTGAGCCCGCTCTTCTCCGTGAAGACCGACAAAGGCGCTCTCGAAGGAGCCGTCGCCCAAAATCACGCCTGCGCCCGCTGTCACACGGTGCTCTTCAGCGCATACCCGTTCACCTGGGAGGGAGGTCAGCGTCGCAATCAACCCGGAGGAAGCACCATCAACTCGGGAGAGGCCCGGGATTTCCTGCTCGGTGGCTGCTCCCAAAAACTCACCTGCACCACTTGTCACGATCCCCACGCTCCGGACGAGCCTCAGAAGCTTGCCGAGCTCGGAACGGTCGCGGGCAATCGCGTGTGTGTGACCTGTCACTCCAAATATTCTTCCGACGAGAGCTTGCGCCGCCACTCGCATCACGACCCACGTCGTGCGGGGGGAGCCTGCATCGGCTGCCACATGCCGAAGAAGAACCTCGGCCTCGACTACGACACGACCCGCTATCACCGCATCGGTTCACCAACGGATCGGGAGCGCGTCCTTCAGGACCGCCCCATCGAGTGCGCTCTGTGTCACCGCAAGGCGTCGGTGGCGGCTTTGGTCGGCGACATGGAGCGCTGGTGGAACAAGCGCTACGACCGCGCCGAGCTCCGGAAGCTCTACGGCGAGGACTTGGATCAGCCCGTGCTGGTCGCGACCCTCGCTCGCGGCAAGTCCCACGAGCAGACCGTCGCCATCGCGGAGCTCGGGCGAACGGGGGACTCGCGCGAGGCCCGGCGGATCGTGGACAGCCTCGGCGCCGAGTACCCGATCACCCGCTATTTCGCTCGCGAAGCGTTGGCTCGACTGGTGGGCAAACGCCCGCCCCTCGACATGAGCCGACCCGGCGCGGAGCTCATGCGTGCCGGGCGGGAGTGGCTCGACGCCCAGGCGGTGGGAAAGCCACCGACCGCCAAAAATTGAACCGATTCGACACGCCTCGCTTCGTGTTCCGGGCGCTCGTCTTCTTCAAACGCTTGGCGTCGGTCAGGTCGTCAGTGAAACACTCGCCGAACGCTGAGAGTGGTCGAAAGGCCCGCATATTGCACGTTCTTTTCGACCTCGCTCCAGAACGGGTCAGCGAGCACGGCGAGGGTCGAGTCCCAGGTCGGCCAATGAAACATCCACGAGACCCACGCGCCCGCACGCAGGCGACGCTCGTTCGCGTTCTTGGCGAGGACTCCGTCCGTTTCCGTCGCACCGGTGAAGCGGGCGTCGAACAAACCGCCCACGGACCACTCCATGTCGAGCGATCGCATGTAGCCGAGCTGTGCGCTGGTCTCATCGCCGAGGTCCACTCGTCTCGTGCTGGTGCCGACCTCGACGTCTCGCGGCAAGCGAAGCGCGTGCTCGGCGCGAACGTAGACCGAATCCAGAGGCGTGACCTGAAACGTGAGCTTGGCGCCGAACGAAGGGCTGAGGCTACCGTCGCTCGTCACGTCTGCTTGTGTCGGCTCGTCGGAATCCTCGGGCGCGCGACCCGTTGGGATCTTCAACCCAGCGATGAGATCGACCGTGGGAAACAGGCCTCCCGGGTCGAACGTACCCGACGAAGCACCGAGAGCCGTCCAGCGGAGCCCGACCGCCGCATCCCCGATACCGAACGCGGTGGCAGAATCCGATGCCGCGAATGCTCCGATGCTGGAGCCGGAGGGGGAGCGCGGCGCCGAGTTGCACACTCTTCGGGACGAGTCGAATGCCCGCGCCCAGGGTCAGCGTCGCGTCATCGAGGGATGCGCCGTCGAGCGCCGTGTAGCGAGAGCCCGAGTCGCTGCTCCCGTAGGCGTGCTCGTAGCCGAGCTGGGAGGCGATGACGCCATCGTCACAGCTGGCCGCCACCACGAGCTCGCTCGGCGAGCCGGAGCTGCAACAAGCTTGAGCGTGTGCTCGAATCGCGATCAGCGAGACGAGGGCAAACGCGGCGAAGGCTCGCATGCAATGGGACAGAGGACGCTTTTACCCGATGTCCTCTCCACGCGCACTTCAGCCCGAGCCCGCGGCGCCAGCTGAACCACCGGTGCCCGTGGAGCCAGAGCTTCCGCCGGTGCCCGTCGAGCCGGCGCTTCCGCCCGTGCCACCGTCGGTGGCTGCTGCTTCGCAAATCGCGACGCACTCGCTTCATTTGCGGTGCACTCGCTTGCGTTCCAGACCTCGTGGGCATTCTCGTGGCAGGTGTGGAGAGGTCCGTCGACGCCGGTGTCGACCTCGTGACATGCTGCGATGATCGGTTCGCACTCGGCCGGTGTCTGGTGAGTATCGGTGGGGGTGCTGTCGTCCGAGCCGCAGGCCCACAGTGACATCCCGGCACCAATGCAAAGAAAAGCCAGGGAATTCAGTCTCATCGGGGGAGTATGCAGCACCCGAAGTGATTGAAAAATGCGACATGATGCCGCAGGGCGCGGCGGATTGTCGCAGCTACTTCGGTGGGGGGTGCTTCTGCAGCTTGCGCTGGAGCGATCGGCGATGGATCCCGAGTCGGCGTGCTGCTTCCGAGACGTTTCCGTTCGTGTCCGAGAGCACTCGCTGAATGTGCTCCCACTCTGCTCGCGCCAGCGATGCCGCCTCGAACTCGCCGGGCGGCGGCGGCTCTCCGGGTGCCCGGGTGAACGCTCCGAGGATCTCGTCCACGTCGGCGGGTTTGGGCAGGTAGTGGACCGCCCCAAGTCGTATGGCCTCGATTGCGGTGGCGATGCTGCCGTAGCCGGTGAGCATGACCACCTGCATCGCGGGCTCGATCTCCAGGAGCTCCTTCAAGAGCTCGAGGCCGCTCGGACCCGGCATGCGCAAGTCCACCAGACACATCTCGGGGGCGTCCGCGCGTGCGCTCTCGAGCGCGGCGGGAGCATCTGCGGCTCCTCGCGCCTCGTAACCCCTCGCGGACAGCGCCCGCACCAAGCGCTCTCGCAGTGCATCGTCGTCGTCGACGATCAAAATGCTCCTGGAATTTTCGTCCAGCGTCGTCACCGCGCGCTCCCGGGCAATTCGAGGGTCACCGTGGTTCCGCTGTTAGGAGCCGATTCGATGCGGAGCTTGCCGCCAATCTGAGTGGCTATGCTTTCGGCGAGAAACAGGCCGAGACCCAGACCGCGGCCCGGGGGCTTGGTCGTGAAAAATGGCTCGCGGGCGCGACGCAGGATCTCCTTCGTCATTCCCGGACCCGGATCGCTGACTTGCAGGAGCAGGTGACCTCCTTCCGTGTCGGAACGAATGGCCACTTCTCCTTGGCCTGCGTCGAGGGCGTTTTCCACGACACTCTTCAAGGCCTGGGCGAGAGAGCGCAGGGGCAGCTCGGGTCGCTCGCCGCGGGCAGCGGCGCTGATCTCGATCTTGACGCGCTCCTTGCCGTCGATGTCCGCGAGCGCTGATTCGATCACCTGGGCGACGTCGATCGGTTCCGCGGCTTCACCGGTCGTCTGCCCGGCGTCGGCGGCCAGGCGCGACAGCACGTCACGGCAACGCGCGACCTGGCTCCGGACGAGCCGAACATCGTCGATGATCGCGCTGTCGCTTCCGGTGAGCGAGCGCTCGAGCTCCGAGGCGGCAACGGCGATGGTCGAAAGCGGCGAAGCCAGCTCGTGGGCGGCACCGGCTGCCAGAGTGCCGAGCGCCGCGAGCTGTTCGCTCTGGGCGGAGCGCTCACGGGCGCGGGCGAGATCCGCCTCGCGATCTTGGAGCTCGCGCCGGACGCGGCTCAAGAAGTACACGATGAACGAAGCTGCGACGCCGAGGGCGACCCACATGCCTTTCAGGTGGACATCGAACTCGCTGCCTCCCGCGTGATGTGCGTGGTGACCCTCGTGCCCCATCGGAAGGGGAACGTGGGCCAGGAAGAGACCTCCGGAGCACAAGAGAGTCAGTGCGACGAGCGCCCAGGTCCAGGCCGGGCGGAGCATCAATGCCGCGAGAGCGAGATGGATCAAATAGAGGAAGCTGAACGGGTTACTCGGTCCGCCAGTGAAGTAGAGCAAGGTCGTGAAGAGCAGGAGATCGAACGCCACGATGCCTATCGCAACGCTTTCCGGGGGATGTGGCTCGGCTTTCAGCCAAACCGTCAAGGCGAGGTTCGACAGCGCCTCCACTGCCACGAGCAGCGCCAAGGGGACGACGGGCACGGCGATGTGAAGACCGGAATGCGCAACGGCGATGGTCACTCCCTGACCGATCACCGCGGCCCAGCGCAAGCGGACCAGCCAGCGGAGGTTGATTTCTCGCTCGTCGCGAGACGGCGGCTCCGACCGGACCGCAATTTCCGGAACCGCTCCGAGGGGCTGTGTCGCCATGGGACGCGTTTGCTAGCACGTGCGACGGCGCAAGAGCACCAGGGCGCCGAGAGCGACGGAAAACAGAAACCATCCGCGACCCGGCGGCCCGGAAGCGCTTCGGCAACCGCACCCGCCATCATCGCTGGATCCGGAAGCATTCGAGCCTCCCGATCCGCTGCTCGATCCACCGTTCGAGGAGCCCCCCGAGGGAGCGCCGCCACTCGAAGCCGCTCCGGTTCCCGTCGAGCCTCCCGCAGCTGCGCCGCCGCTTCCACCCGTACCCGGACCCGACGCGCCGCAACCGATCTTCGCCGTCGAGACCACCACGTCGTCGAACCAGACGGTCTCCTCGGTCTGTCCCGTGGCGTACACGTCGTCCGTCACGTAGTGCCAGAGGCCGAGGGAGTTGATCTTGAGCGCGTCATCCGTCCGAAATTGGATGTTCGACCAGCTGCCGACCTCTGCATCGTCGATCCAGAGGGTTTGCGAACCATTGGAGGCGCCGCCGGAGTTCGCTTCCACGAGCGCTTCCACGCACACCCACTGCGCCCGGGGCGAGATCACGGCGGGCGTCGTCATGTTGTTGGCGCCCCAGCAGCACTCCGGACCGTTGTTGCAAGGCGATCCCTTGGTCGCGCAGTCGTTGCAGATCTGTTGCGGGTCGGCATAGTTCGAACAGCTCGCCCCCGGATCGCACTGCATGTTGACCGAGTAAGTATAAAATCCCCACGCTCCCGGCGGCGCGTTCGCACCCGAATTGCTGAACGGTTCGATCGAGGTAGTGAAGAAATTGGAGCCGCTCGGTCGACAGCCTGCGGTGCCGAAAGCCGACCACTGGTTGCTCGCTTCGTTCGCGCCAACGAACACCATGTGGTGCGGGTAGTTGTAATCGGCGGAAAATCGCACCCAGAAGCGCACGTGAACGGCGTCGTAGCCGGGCAAGAACCATTTGGCGGGGCCGCCGCCCGTGTCGGAACCCTTGTGAGCGGTGATCTCCAGGGAGCGAGATCCCGAATGAACGCGAGATGCGTCGCTCGTCACGACGAGATTCGGCGGATGAAGTCCCTGATCGTCCCATAGACCGAGATTTCCGTCCTGGTCTTGGGTCGATTCGAAGTCGTCGCAGAAGACCCACTCCGAAGGAGCGCTGGCGCACTCTTGAGCCAGGCTGGTTCGAGAAAGCGTTCCCAGAGCTGCGAGCGCGAGCAGCGCGTGACGAAGTTTCATGGTGCCCCAACGTCCCATGATACGCGCTTTTGCCCCGAGAACCAGCGAAGGATCACGCGCTCGGAAGCGCGAGGATCCGCTCCGCCGCCGCCCAGGCGAGAGCCGAGATCGAATGCTGCGGATTCACGCCGAGGTTCGTCGGAAACACACTGGAGTCGATCACGTACAGTCGCTCGAGATCGTGGGCTTCGAATGTCGGGTCGACGACGCTCGTCATGCCGGTGTGTCCCATCACCGCGGTGCCAAACAGGTGCGCGACGATGGTGTGAAACAGGCGCGGATCGTCGGGCAACGATTCGAGAGGAGCCAGTGCATCGAGACTCGTCACTCGATCGGGTAGGCCGTGCACGCCGGGGAGCACCTCGCGGGCGCCGGCGGCGAACATCAGCTCCGACAGGCGTCGCACGCCGAGCTTCAGCACCCGGATGTCCTCGTTGGTCATGTCATAGTCGATTCGAGTGCCACCAAAGAGGCCTCGAGAAACGCTGCCATGGGCCTGTGCGCGCACTTGCACGCCCCAGACGGCCAAGTGGTCGTAGCTCTCGATATCTCGCGACAGCTCCTCGCCCAGGCTCGGCAATCGCGCTGCAATGAGCTCCAAAGGCATCGCAACCGTCTCGAACTTCATGCGCTCGTTCCAGTAGTGCGTACTCTCGAAACCCTGGGTTGCGCCGGACCACATGCGCACCGGATCGTCGAACACTCCCACGACCGCGGTGCCGGGATGGGCTTGGAGGCGTTTGCCGAGAGCGCCCGAGCGCGTTCCGACCCGATTGGCTTCCAGTAAGAGGGGCGTTTGGATGGCGCTGGCCGCGATGACGACCGCGCGGCGCGCGGTCACACGGAGCGCTGGCCCGAGCTCGTGGGTGAGGGGATCCACGAAGCGCCCCCGGATCCCGGCTGCACGACTCCGGTGGCGATCGATGTCGGTGGCCACGCACGTCGCGTAGACCCGTGCGCCGGCCTTCACGGCTCGGGGTACGTAGGAAACGTTCATGCTCTGGCGCCGCGCGGTGGGACAGCCCTGGTTGCAGTGCGCGGAGCCTCGGCAACCGTCGACGTTGCGGCGGATCGGGTTGCCTCGGATCCCCATGCGCTCCGTTGCGGTACGCAGGAGCGAGTTGTTCTTACCGAAGACATCCTCGGGAGCAGTTCCCACCGAAAGCTCGCGATCGAGCGTGTCCCAGATTGCGTCGAGCCTCGCGTAGGACATGTCACCCATCAGCCCGAATTCGTCCCGCCACCTCGCGTGGATGGCCTCGGGCATGCGATGGATGATTGCGCCGTTGATGGCGGTCGTTCCTCCGACGCAACGTCCCTGCAAGACCGGTGTGAAGCTCCGGCCATTGGCCACCTGAAAGCCCTGATCCCGCCACACTCGCTTGAAGCAGCTCCACATGTCGCTTCGAAGCTCTTCCGTTCAAACATGGGGACCCTCCTCGATCACGATCACGTCGAGCCCGCCTTCACTGAGCACGCGGGCGGCCGTTGCCCCTGCGGCGCCAGAGCCCACGATCACGACATCCGCGGAGTCCTCGACCACGCGCCGGTCGCGAACGTCGCCGAGCTCGAGGATGTGCCCGCTCATTCGTCACCCGCTTTGGCGGTGGGAAACCAGCTGGGCGGCTCCGAGTCCCGGGGCGAGATGCCGAGCCGCGCGTGCACCTGGGGCAGCCCACAGTAGCCGAGCGCGCCGAGCATCTTGAACAGCAACGGAAGCTCCCGAATCACGTAATTCGGGCTCGCGCGCAGTCGCTCGAAGAGATCGATGCGCTCCGGCTCGTCGAGACCGAAGAAGCTCGTGAAGCGCCCCAAGACGAAGGGCGGACTCAGGAGGAGCAACCACAGACACAGCCGAGCGCCGACAATCACTCGGAGCGGTGCCGTCGCCACCAAATCGTCCACGAAAGCGCCGAGGGGCTCGTCGCGACTCCCCGGGATCACGCTGGCGAACACTTCGCACAGCCAGCGGCGCTCGAATGAAAAGAGGCGCCACGCGCTACTGAGGGCAGCCAGGTTCGTTCGCTTGTCAACGTCCTGCAGGGACATTGGACAGCCGAGTTCAATCCGGGTTGTGCGGCGTAGCTGGAAAATCCACGTCCGCTGCAACGTTTCGTTCGATGCTGGTCATGAGGGTGAGCACCGTTTCGTCGTGCCACGGGGGTGCCACCACTTGAACGCCGACAGGAAGCCCCGCGCTCTGTTCGTCGATGCGCCGAGCGATCCGGCCGAGGCGGCCCTTGGCATCGACGCGTCGCGCTTCGGAAGCCCGCACGCGGGTCACCGGAACCACGCCCGCGGGAAAACCCGCCGCATTGAAGACCGCGCTGTAGGAAGCGGCCATCAAGAGCTCGCCACTCATTCCGTGGGGCACGGCGGGGACGGCATAGGGTGGGCACAAAAGCGCATCCAGCTCGGCGTTGGCGAGGGCGGTGACGAGCTCCCGAGACAGCTCGCGGAGTCGAACGGCGATCCCATTGAGGCGGTACACGTCTTTTTCGCCGACTGCGCTCAGCAGGCGACTGAGGGCGCGATCGCCGGTGAGGCGGGAAACTTGAGCCAGCGCCTTGCGCATTGCGCCGGGCATCCGCGCGAGATCGACGATTGGCTTCAAGGACTCGCTCACCGAGGAGTCGACGAGGGCCTCCTGGATCTCGCGTCCGCCATCCGCGCTCGCCAGGGCGACGAACTCGAAGAAGAGCTCCTGAAGATTCGGTGGCGTGAATCGAGTGACGTGCACGCCCAGGGCCTGGAGAGCATCGGCGGCACGCTCTACGGCGCCGACCACGGCGCTCGATGCCGGGAGAAGGCCGTCCTCCGTGTAGAATCCAACGCGGAGCGATCGGGGATCCTTCGGCTCGTGACGCCGGACCGGGGGCAAGAACGGATCGATTGCGTGGAGCTTGACGGGGTCGAGCGCCGAGAAAAAGAACGCGACATCCGCAGCGCTGCGGGCCATGGGTCCGGGTTGGATCTCGATCACGCGCGTCCCGACGCGGGGGAAAGAGATGCCCTGGTTGGGCCAGCGGCCGGCGGTGGGCAAGAGTCCTGCGACTCCACACATGTGGGCAGGGACGCGGATGCTGCCACCGAAGTCGCTGCCGACCGCCAGCGGCGTCATGCCGGACGCGAGAGCTGCCGCATCACCACCGGACGAGCCTCCGGGGCTGTGCCGTAGGCTGAATGGGTTCGCCGTGCGGCCGAAGAGCGGATTTTCGCTCTCGTAGCAAAACATCAGCTGAGCGAGGTTTCCCCGTCCGAGGATCACGGCGCCCTGGGCGCGAAGGGTTCGAACCATCACGCTATCGGTCGACTTTTTGTCCTCGCGACGCGTGGCTAGGCCCAACGTCGTTGCGCGCCCGGCGAAATCGAAACATTCCTTCACGGTCACTGGAAGGCCGTGGAGCGCGCCCGTCGCTTCGCCTGCACGCCTTTCTTGATCCATGCGATCGGCATCGCGGCGCGCTTCGTCGACGAAGACCTCGGCGAACGCCGTGACCTTTTCGTCGAGCTCTTGGATACGCTCGAGGTGCGCGTCGACGAGCTCGCGAGAGCTCACGGTGCCGGCGTCGAGCGCCGCGCGCATTTCCCGAGCGCTGGCCCGCGTCCACTCGCGCTTTTCGAGCCGCTCCGAGCGCGGCGGCTGCTCCAACCGATCCATGAAGAGGGCGAGGCTAGCAGATCCGGTTACCCGACGGCGCGTCGGCCGCCGGCGATAACGGTCCTCACGGGATTCCAGCCGAAAGCGTATCCAAGCCAACGGTGGTCCGGCACGTCGCACACGATGAGATCTGCGCGCTTGCCCGGTTCGAGGCTGCCCGAAGTTTTCCCGCGGCCGAGTGCGTGCGCGGCGTTGATCGTGGTGGCGACCACCGATTCACTCGCGGTCATTCCGAGCGTGCGGCAGGCGAGGGCGATGATCATGGGGATCGATGGCGTGAACGAAGAGCCGGGATTGAAGTCGGTCGCGAGCGCGACTGGAACGCCGCCTTCGATCAAACGACGTGCTGGCGCTCGATCGGGCATCGCGAGGTGAAACGGAACGCCAGGGAGGAGCACTGCAACCGAGGTCGATCCGGCGAGCGCTTGGAGGGCATCGTCGCTCGCGTGCTCGAGGTGATCCACGCTCACCGCCCCGAGCTTCACTCCGAGCTCCGCTGCACCGCTCGATGTGAACTGCTCGGCATGCAGTTTGAGCCCAAACCCGAGCTTTGCTGCATATCGGAGCAAGCGCTCGCTCTCGGCGAGCGTGAACGCTTCTTTTTCGCAGAAAACGTCGACGAACTCGGCGAGCCCGCGCTCCTTCACTTCGGACATCGTGGCCTCGAGCAAGCTCGTATATCCCGCGCGGTCCTGGGAAAATTCCGGCGGGATCACGTGGGCGCCCAGAAACGTGGAGACGATCTCGATGGGAAGCTTCTCGCCCACCGCGCGAGCGACTTCGAGCAGACGAAGCTCGCCTTCGCGCTCCAGGCAATAGCCGCTCTTCGCCTCCAGCGTCGTCGTGCCGTGATGCATCGCGCGCTCTGCCCAGGTGAGCGCGGAAGAAAGCAGCGAATCGAAGGACGCGTGTCGCGTCTTTTCCACCGTGGAAAAGATGCCTCCGCCAGCGGCCAAGATCTCGAGATAGGGTTTGCCGGCCATCCGCTGTTCCCATTCACCGGAGCGATCCCCGGCAAACACCAGGTGCGTGTGGCAATCGACGAAGCCGGGAAGAACGACGCCGCCCGCGGCATCGACGATGCGGTCGTCGTCCACCTTGTGCTCGCGCCGGATGCGCTCGCTCGCCCCCACGGCGAGGATCTTCCCGTTTGCGATGGCGACGGCTCCGTCGCGCACGACTCCCACCGCCGCCTGCTCTGCTCCGCGCGCGGGCGTGTCGGACTGCCCGGCGCAGGTGACGACTTCCGCCGCGTTGATCACCAGAAGATCGGCCTCGTTCATGGCTCGCTGCGAGGGTAGCCAAGCTTCGAACGGCTTGCTCGCGCGATCGCCCCGAGGGATGCTCCTGCCGTGCGATGCGCAGCTTTTGTCGGGCAAGTCGGCGGTCGCCCGGGCCGAGTGCGCCGCGCCATCTGGCTCGTGCTCGCCGTCGCAAGCCTCGTCACGTGCTCGTCGACGGCAGTCGAAAGGAGCTTCGAGCGAGAAAGCCACATCGTGCTCAAAGTCGGCCTTACGTCGGAGGCGTTTCGCCGCGTGAAGTCCGTCGGCGACGAGCTCGGGGCAAAGCCCGTCGGCGGTAGCGACAGCAACGTCGCTGCCGTCCCGGCCGAAATCACCCTCGACGTTCCGAGTGAGCGGTACCGGGAGTTTTCGAAGCGGCTTTCCGAGATTGGTGAAGTGCGTTCGGAGCGTTTGATACAGAAGAACGTCACGCAACAGATCGAATCCGCGATCGAGGCCGCACGAGTTGCCCGAGCGCGGCAGGCCCGCTTCGAGCGCATGCGGAGCACCGCGCGCGGGACCCAGGAGGCTTTGGATCTGGAAGGCGAGATCGAAAGGGCGTCCGCCGAAGTCGCGCTGGCCGAGCAGCGGGAGCGAGATCTACGCCGAGGTACGAGCTCGACGCGCGTCCGGGTCGTCTTCGAGCGGGAAGCGTTCGAGCAAATCGTGGATCCCCAGGCACCGTTTCCCTGGCTCGACGAGATCTCCCTCGAGCGTCTGCAGAGCGAAGGTCTGGAGCCGCAGAAGAGCCACGTGCTCCGGGCGTTCTTCGACGCGTCGGCCGGGATCCGCACCGGCTACGCACCCGATGCAGACGCGTTCGACGGAAATCATCTGACCGTCGCATTCGACATGCCGATCCGCGTGCTCGGCGAGGCCAATCCGGTGGGCCTGTTCGGCGGGCTCGATTTCACGCTCGGCGGGGGAGGTGGCATCGTCTACCAAGTGCAATTCCTGGGCGGGGCAGGGATCCCCATCGGAAGCGGATTGGCACTCGGGCTCGCCAGTGGGCCGGGCATCGATGGCATCAGTGGCGGTACCATCCCGGTGGGATTCGACGTTCCCATCGAGCTCTATCTCTCCATCGAGAACATCTCCTTCATGGGGCTCGCTGCGTTCCTTCGGGATGGTTGGGTGTTCGGTCCCGATGAGCGCAAGCACGGTTCGACGAGCGCGCCGTTCGGCGACGAGCTCTCGACCGGGATCCGCTTCGCGCTCGGCGGCCGCGACGACAACGACTTCACCCGGGAGCGGCTCGGATGGCGCGTCGGCTTCGACTACCGCGAGCTCATGGGGACCCGCGTCTACCAGGTCGTGCTCGGCTTCGGCGGCCACGACGCCGACTACTCGTTCTAGCCGCTACGCTCTAGGGGATCTTCACGCCCGCTTTTCGCGCGGTTTCCTGAGCCACTTCGTAGCCTGCGATCGCGTGACGAGCGACTCCGATGCCAGGGTCGACGGTGAGCACGCGTTCGAGGCGCTCGGCGCGCGCGTCGGTGCCGTCGGCGACGATGACCATGCCGGCATGCAGCGAGTTTCCGATCCCGACACCGCCGCCATGATGGAAGCTCGCCCAGGTGGCTCCGGAGGCGACGTTCAGCGCGAAGTTCAATAGCGGCCAGTCAGCGATCGCATCCGAGCCGTCCTGCATGGCTTCGGTTTCGCGATCGGGAGACGCGACCGAGCCACAGTCGAGATGATCGCGACCGATCGCAATCGGCGCGCTGACCTTCTTTTCGTGGATCAATCGATTCATCGCCAGGCCGAACTTGGCGCGGTCTCCATAGCCGAGCCAGCAGATGCGAGTCGGCAAGGCCAATAGCGGAACGCGTTCGCTGGCGAGGCGGACCCAGCGTGCGAGACCCGCGTCGTCCGGAAAGGCCCGCAAGCAGCTCCTCGTCGAGCACCCGGATGTCGTTCGCGTCGCCGCTCAGGGCCGCCCAGCGGAAGGGGCCCATTCCCCGGGAAAAGAGCGGGCGAATGTAGGCTGGCACGAAGCCCGGATACAGGTAGTCACCGTCGTCGCCTCGAACGCGTGACGCCCGCGCGCTCCGCCTGCGCGCGGAGATTGTTGCCGTAGTCGAACGCTATGGCTCCTCGCCGTTGCATCTCGAGGATCGCACCGACGTGCTTGCCGATCGCGTCGAGGGACCGACGATGGTATTCGGCGAGATCCTTGCCTCGAAGTGCTTCGAGCTCGGTGGCATCCCCCACCGGAACGTAGGCGCCCAGATCGTGCGCGGGTGTCTGATCGGTGACGAGGTCTGGGGTGACGCCGCGGCGCACGAGCTCCGGAAAGACTTCCGCGGCATTTCCCACGAGGCCAATGCTGAGGCCGCGACCCTCTCGCTGGGCCTCTTCCGCCAGCGCCAGGGCTTCGTCGAGGTCTTTGGTCATGCGGTCGCAGTAGCCTTCGGCGATCTTGCGTTCGATGCGCTCGGCGCGAACCTCCACGTCGAGGACGACGCCTTCGTTCATGGTCACGGCCATCGGCTGCGCGCCGCTCATTCCGCCCATGCCCGCGGTCAAGACCAGCTTGCCGGCCAGCGTCGGCACGCCGAAGTGCTTCTCCGCTGCCGCTAGGAACGTCTGATAGGTGCCCTGCAAGATGCCCTGCGTTCCGATGTAGATCCACGAGCCTGCGGTCATCTGCCCGTACATGGTGAGACCCATGCGATCGAGTCGATCGAACTCCTCCTGCGTCGCCCACTTGGGCACGAGGTTCGAGTTCGCGATGAGCACGCGCGGTGCCTCGGTATGCGTTCGCGCGACGTACACGGCTCGGCCCGACTGCACGCACAGCGTCTCGTCCGGCGCCAGCGCGTCGAGAGCGCGGACGATCTTTTCGTACTCGTGCCAGTTGCGAGCGGCGCGACCGCTGCCGCCGTAGACGACCAGGTGCTCCCAGTCGATGGCGTTGGCCGGGTCGAGGTTGTTCATCAGCATGCGCTTGGCCGCCTCGGCGTCCCAGGAGCGAGCGCTCGGCGAGGTGCCCCGGGGCGAGCGGGGAGGGGAGGCGGGTTTGGCCCCGAGGTGCATCGGCCGGCCGTAGCGCCGAAGCTCGCCCTCCACATCACAGCTGCAGGCGTAGGTTTTCCGCTCGCGCTCAGCGATCTTCGAGTCAAGCATTGGTGGACTCCGCAAAAAAAACCCGGGCAAGATAGGTCCGAGGTCGCCGGAGGCGGACATGATACCGTCCTTCGGCGCTCCAGGTCATGAGCAACGACGAACGCGGCAAAGGGTCTCCGAACAAAAAGCCCGGCGGGCAGGGCTCCGTACCGCCGCCACCGCGACCCAAAGTGGCCGCACCGCCGAAGCGGCCACCGGTTGCACCTCCGCCACCGCCGGTGCGACGGCCGATGCCGCCCGCGCCCGCGCCACCGCCGCCGAAGCGACCGAGCGGGGCGCCGCCAAAGCTTTCACCGCAGCCGGTTCAAAGAGTCGGTTCGCCGACGCCTCCTCAGGCGAAGAGCCCGGAGCCGCCCAAGGCAGCACCGGAAAAGAGCAAGCCGTCGCCGAACACGACGACGATGTCCGAGCATCTTCCGACGCGCATGGGCGTCGGTGCTCCGGCAGTGATGGCGGAGACCCCACTCTACGCCCAGCGCATGCTCCGAGATTTTCTCGGGGAGCTCGCTCGCGAAAAAGATCCGCTGCGCATGGGTCGCTTGCACTACGAAATCGCTCGGCTTTACGAGAGCCCGCTGGGCGACATGGTGAACGCCGCGGACTACTACCAGCGGGCGTACGCGCTGTGTCCGGATCACTTGCCCACGCTCCGGGGAGCCCGCCGGGCGCTCCTGGCGAAGAAGTCATTTCAGCAGGCAATTCCCCTGTTCGACGCGGAGGTGCGTTTCACTTCGGACCCCTCGCAGCGCGCGCTCCTGCTCTACGAAAAAGGGCGCGTCCACGAAGATCATCTGGCTCAGAAACGCGAAGCGCGGGAAGCGTACGCGGCGGCGATCGAGCTCGACGGCACGAGCCCGACGTATCTCAAGGCCCTCGAGCGCGCGGACTCTCGGCGAAATCCTGGGACGCCGTCGAAAAGACATTGGAGCGCACCGCCAACGCGGTAGCCGCCGATGCCCGTCACCGCGCGGCTGTTCTGGTCGAGCGAGCGCGGCTCATCGAGTCCAAGAAGGGCGATAGCCGCAGCGCGACGGAGATCTACAACGAAGCCTTCCATTTCGACGCCCGCACCACGGGCGCGATGGAGGCACTGAAGCGTCTGCACTACGCCCACGATCGCTGGCGCGATCTGTGCGAGGTGCTCGCCAAGGAAGCGGAGCAAGCGAGCGATCCGGCCGTGCGCGCGATGGCCTATTACCGAGTGGGTCGCATCCTGGTCGATCGTCTGGGTCACGCCGACGAGGGCATCGCCGCTTTCGAGCGTGCGGTGCAAGAAACCCCGCAGGATCCCATGCTCCTCGAGGAGCTCGTGCGGCTCTTCGAGCTTCAAAAGAAGTGGGATCCCCTGGCTCAAGTCCTGGAGCGCCTCGTTCAGCGCACGCGGTCCGATCTGGAACGCCTCGGGATCTTTCATCGCATCGGTCAGATCTATGAAGAGCGACTGGCGGACGAGGCGCGGGCCATCGCGTGGTTTGCCCGAGCCCTCGAGAGCGACCCGACGTACCTGCCAGGGCTTCAAGCTCTCGGAAAGATCTACACGCGCCGCAAGGAATGGCAGCCGCTCATCGCGATGCACCTGGCCGAAGCCAACGCGGCTCAAGACGCCACCCGTCGGGCGTCAGCGCATGCGCGGGTCGCGACCATCTACGAGGAACAGCTCGGAAGCGCGGAGCATGCAGCCGAGCATCATGCGAGGGCGCTCGGGCTCCTGCCCGGCTACTCGCCGTCGTTCAAGGCGCTGGCACGGATCTTCCAGCAAGCGGGCAAGTACCGCGAGATCATCGAGCTGTACGAACGCGCCGTCGATCAGGCCAAGGACGCCGAAACCAAGATCACCTACCTCTTCAAGATCGGACGCTTGCACGAGGACGCGCTGGATGCGCCGGGCAACGCGATGGGGGCGTATCGACGCGTCCTCGACGTAAAGCCCGATCATTTCGGCGCGATTCATGCTCTCCAGCGAGCTGCGGAACGCGCCGGCCGCTGGAAGGAGCTGGTCGCCGCACTCGAGCTCGAAGCGGAGAAGGTGATCGACAAGAAAGAAGCCGTCTCGCTCTATCACCGTGCCGGCGAGGTGCTCGAGGACCATCTGGAGGATCCCGACGGCGCCCTGATTCGCTACAAGAAGGTCGTCGACATCGACAAGATGTACGTGCCCGCTCTCGCGAGCCTCGGACGCCTCTACTACAAGGCGGGACGCTGGGAGGACTTGCTCGAAACGTACAAGCGTGAGCTCGACGTGACCACGAAGGGTCCGCCCACCGCGGCGCTCCTCTACAAGATGGCCGAGCTCTGCGAGGAGCGCATTGGGCGCGACGATGACGCCCTCGAGTATTTCAAGAAGGCGATCGAAGCCGATCCGTTCCATACGCCCGCGCTGCATGGCCTGGAACGCAAGCTCACCGAACGCTCCCAGTGGCCAGAGCTCGTGAAGCTCATCGAGCTCGAGCTTTCGGGGCTCACCGACGGCGAAGCTCGTGCGAGGACGGCGTTCCACCTCGGTGAGGTGTACGAGCACCGCCTGAACCAGGCGGACAAGGCCCTGGCCGCCTACGACGTGGCGGTCGCCGCGCAGGAGGACTTCCATCCCGCGCTCGATGGACAGCAAACGCCTCGTGACTCGGGCCAAGGAGTGGAAGCGTTTGACCGAGGATCTCGCCCACGAAGCGGCGAGTGCCAAAGACCCGATGGTCGCCATGGCAGCCCTCTTTCAGCAGGGCGAGATCTTCCGCGACGAGCTCAGCGACACCCGTCGTGCCATCGAGAGCTTCGAGGCGGTGCTGACTCGCGATCCTTCCCACCTCGGCGCGCTGCTTGCCCTCGAGCCGATGTACGTCGAAAACGCCAGCTGGGAAGAGTTGGCCCGCACCTACGCGACCGAAGCGCGGGTCCTCACCGATCCGGGCGCACGGGTCGCCGCGTTGCGGGAGCTCGCTCGATTGGAAGAGGCTCGGGGAGTGGGCAGTCCCGAAGAGCTTCGAGCCGCCTACATCGCCATCTTGCAGCTCATGCCTTCGGATGCCGGAGCTCTCTCCGCTCTGGAACGCATGGCGATCGAGAGCGGCGATCGCCAGCTCCTGATGCACGTGGATGCGAAGCTCGGTGCAACGTTGCCGATGCCTCGAAATTGCCGGCGCCCACCAGACGCGGCTGGCCGAGACGCTGGAGCTTTTGGGCGATCCCAGCGCGCTCGAAACGTTCCGCGGCGCTCTCGGTCGCGACGTGGACAATCTCGCCGCCGCACACGGCATCGCGCGCATCGCGGAGGGGTCGAGCGACCCCGCGTTGCTCTCGGAAGCAGCGGAAGTTGCGTTTCGAACCCTCGGAGACAAGACCCTGGGAGCGCAGCTTCTGGTGCGAGCTTCGGCCGCGTTCGTCGCGCAGAACGAGTCGAACAAGGCACTCGGCGCGCTGGAGACCGCCCTCGAAAAGCACCCCGACAGCGCGGAGGCAGCCGCCGAGATCTCCCGGCTTCTGCTTGGCCAAAACGAAGTCGATCAGTTGCTCGACGTGCTCTGCCAAGCGGCGCAGTGGGCCAAAGACAACGAGCGTATGGCCGCGCTCTGGCTCGACGTGTCGGCGTTGTTTGCCGACCAGAAGAAGGACATGCCCGCCGCGATCGCCTCGCTGCATCGTGTGACGGAGGTGATGCCGAACCACGTGCTCACCCTGATGCGCCTCGGTGAGCTCTACGCGCGCGATCAGCAGTGGGCAGAAGCAGTCGATCGTCTCAACCGAGTGCTGGCCGCGTCGCCTCCGCCAGAGATCGAAGTGCGCGCCCACCTGACTTTGGCGCGGATCCTCAAGCAGGAGCTCGGCGACGAAGAGCGGGCCATGGCGAGCATCAAGCGTGTGCTCGAGCTCGACGAGCGCAATCGCGAAGCGATCGAACGGCTTCTCGAAATCCAGATGCGGCGCAAGATGGTGACCGAAGCTGCGGAGACCGCCGCGCGTTTGGTTTCGGTGGCGAAGTCCAACGCCGAGCGAGCCGAAGCTCTGTGCCACCTGGCGCGGCTCGAACGCGAGCAAAAGGCGCTCGATCCGGCCGCCAACGCCTACGAGCAAGCAGTGACGCTGATGGGCCTCGACGGTCGAGCTGCCGCGGAGTTCAAGGACTTGCTCCTCGAACAGAAGCTCGCCAAGGGCGAGGCGCGCTGGGACCTGTACGTTGGAGCCCTCTCCGGCTACGCGGAGCAGGTCACCGATCCCCAGAAGCGTTCGGCGGTCATGCTGGAGATCTCCCGGGTGCTGTCCGACGAAATGGGACAGCTCGACCGCGGGCTCGCGGCCCTTCAGCGTGCGCTGTCTGCCGATCAGGGAAGCATCGAGCTCCGAGCGGAGCTGGCCGGGCGTCTCAAGACCGCCGGGCACTTCCAACAGGCGATCGCCGAGCAGCGACGGCTGCTCGAGTCCGACGTGACGCGTGCGGAAACCTGGCGCGACATGGTGGAGTGCTGGCAGAAGCAAGGCCGCAACGAAGAGGCCCTCTTGACGATGTCGGCTCTGGTCGCGCTCGGACTCGGCAACGATCTCGAGCGAGCCACCCTGTCGTCACGGACTTCGCGCACGGGCGCTGCGTACGCGGGCTCCTTCGACGAGGTCGCACTCCGAGGGATCTCCGCCCAGAGCGGCTCCGATTCGGCCGCGGAGCTCTTGAAGACCGTCGCGGAGGGACTCGGCAAGGTGTACCCACCGGAGCTCGAGCGGTGGGGAGTGGTCAGCCGCGATCGGATCACCACTCGTTCCGGCCATCCCCTCAAGATGCTCGCAGATCGAGTGGCGGCGGTGTTCGGCCCCCTCGAGTTCGACATCTACATTCACCGAGCCCACGCCGGCAGTCTCGAGATCGAGTTCACCGACCCGCCGGGGATCATGATCCCGGCCCACGTGACGACGCTCCGGGAATCCGAGCAGGTGTTCTTGCTGACTCGCCCCATCGTTCTTCTCGCCCGCGGTCTGCAGGTCGTGGGGCGCCTGGCGCCGGCGGAGATCGCTCTCCTGGTCGTGGCGGCCGTGCGAGTTGCCGACCCGACCTTCGGCATGGGTGTCGCCGACGACGACTTCTTGAGTCAGCAGGCCCGCCGGGTGCCAAAATCCCTCTCCCGTCGCGGAAGACGGGCGCTCGAAGAGGCGGCGCCGCTGTACATGGGTTCGCCGCAAAACGACTTCGAGACGTGGGTGCAGGACACGCGCCGAACCGCAGCTCGCGCTGCGGCCATCTTGTCGGACGACCTGCCCGCAAGCATCACGTTGCTTCGGCGCATGGAGGGCGATCTGGCGGGCCTCCGCGGCGTCGCGCTGCAGCAAGGCATGGCCATGATGCACGACCTGTTGCGTTTCTGGGTGAGCGACGCAGCGTTCGCAGTGCGTCGTCGACTCGGAATGATGTGAGCTAGGCCGGGTCGGATTTCAGCGCTTCGATCACGAAGGGCTCATCCAGAACGCCGGACCACCAGACATCCCCCGTACGCTGCACGCTGGCGTCGGGCGGGACCTTGCCAGCACGGATGCCGCGGGCGATCTGACGCGCCGATACCGGACCGACGAGATCCCCGCCTTCGACGCACACGAGCCAACTCTGTTCGTCGAGCCGATCGACACCGGACATCTCTTGGGTGGGGTAGTGCGTTGCCTGGGCCATCGGCGTCCTCCGTGGACGAGAGCGTCGCCCCGAAAAGCGAGTCGGCGCAACCGCTTCCCGGCGCCATTTCCAACCGAAATGCCCTTCGCGGTCAGCCGCGGCGGAATCTTCTTCTGGCAGTACATCGGGGGGCGGGACTTGACGCCCTGGATTGATAGGTGGGAACTAGCAACCAATCAATGGCAGGTACCAACAGACTTCCGGAGGTGGCTCCGCTCCGGCACGCGTCGCGCCAGGTCGTCCGAGAGCTCGGGTTTTTGCAAATCGATTTGCCGGTGCGAGCGCCGCCCAATGTCACGCTCTCCTCGAGCTCGAAGAGCACGGCCTGTGCACGAGTGGTGAGCTGGCGGAGCTGTTGGCCGTGGACAAATCCACGGCCAGCCGCACGGCCAAGGAGCTCGTGGCACGGGGCCTTTCGCGGCCGCTCGGGGCGGGAGGCGACAAGCGCCGAAAGCCAATCTTGCTCACCGCAGCGGGTCGCAAGAAGCTCGAGGCCATTCACGAGACCGCGAACCAACAGGTGGACGAAGCGCTCCGGTTGCTCCGGCCCGAAGAGCGCGCTGTCGTCGTGTCGGGAATGGAGCTGTATGCCAAGGCGCTCGGTCGCCGGCGCCATCGTGCGGCGCTTCGGATCCGCCCAATCCGCGCCAGCGACGATCCCGAGGTGGCGGCGCTCATCCGCACCGTGATGCCGGAATTCGGCGCGCGCGGGCCCGGGTTTGCCATCAACGATCCAGAAGTCGACCACATGAGCCGGGCCTATCGCGGTCCCCGGGCGGCGTACTGGGTCGTGGAACGGGACGGGCGCGTCGTGGGTGGCGGCGGCTTCGCGCCCTTGGTGGGGGGCTCGAAGAGCACGGCGGAGCTCCGGAAGATGTACTTCCTTACCGAGGTGCGAGGTCTCGGTCTCGGTGCGGAGCTTCTCGAGCGTTCAATCGAGGGGGCTCGCAAGGCGGGCTTTTCCCGGATGTATCTCGAGACCCTCGAAAACATGCGAGCGGCCCGCAGGCTCTACGAAGCGTTTGGGTTTCAGCCCCTCGACCAGCCCCGAGGGCTCACCGGTCACTTCGGCTGCGATGCCTGGTACGAGCAAGCTCTCGGCGCTCAGGCCAAAACGAAGAGCACGGTCAAAAAGCCTGCGAGCGCCATAGCGCCGCCGACCAGACGCCGCCCGCGTGCAGCGAAGAACGCGCGCTCGCGTTTGTCCCCTACGGGCTGATTGCCTTCTTCGGTGTCGCGAAGCCCCATCATGGCTCGGTACGGGCACGTGCCTGTCAGCGCCATGCCGATCGTATTGCTCGCCAGGAGGAAGGGTACGAACAACAGAGCTCGCAAGCCGACCGGGAGCCCGGTTTCCACCAAAACCACCGAGGCCACCAGGCCGACCGCAAACAAGCCGACACCGACTCGCAGCATGCGGGCTTGATTTTGGGGAGTGAGGTTACTCCGGGCCTTGCTCCAGTCGTCCACTTCTACCAAGTGTATCCTCGAACGGCCGGATCGGAAGTGGCATGGCAGAAACCCGGGAAATCGAGGCGAAGGCTCGACGCTGGCTCGATCTACGCTCGGGCGAGACTCGACCCGCGGTCCTCGCTTTCGTCACGCTATTCGGGCTGGTCGCCGCACACACCAGCCTCGAGACCGCGCGGGACGCTCTCTTTTTGTCCGAGCTCCCTCCGGAGCGTCTGCCGCTGGTGTACGTCATCGTGGCGATCATCGGGCTCTTCGTCGGATCGGCCAGCACGTTTCTCGGAAGGCGCTTCGGACGTCAGAACGCGCTCCTGCTCACCCTGCTTGCTGCAGCCGTTGGCACGACGCTCCTTTACTTCCGCCCGGTGTCACCAGCGCTCGCGTTTGGGCTCTACGTGTGGAGCGGCCTCCTCGGCTCGCTGGCGGTCGTACAATTCTGGCTGGTGACGAGCGAAAACTTCACCTCGTCCCAGAGCAAGCGCCTGTTCGGCGCCATTGGTGCGGGCGGAGTCATCGGCGCCGTGTGTGGCTCGGCGGGCGCGATCGTCGTGCTTCGTGTGCTCCCCGTGCAGAGCCTGTTGCTCGTGGGAGCACTCGTCTTCGTTGCTACGGCGATCGCGCTGACCTTGCACCCGCCGCGTGAATCGGAGCCCGCCGCATCGATCCGCCGACGATCGGTCGGGGGTCTGCCACTCATCACCAAGCAGCCTTATTTGATGCGGGTTGCCGCCCTGGTCGTTCTTTCGACCCTCGCCCTGTTGGTGCTGGACTACGTCTTCAAGAGCGCTGCCGCCCGCGCGATGACCAAAGCGGAGCTCGGCCCGTTCTTCGCCCGTTACTACGCGATCTTGAATTCGGCGGCTCTTGGCATGCAGCTCTTCGTGGCGGGTCGATTGATGCGGCGCGTGGGCGTGGTGGCTGCGCTTGCGATCCTGCCTCTGTGCCTCGTGTCGGGATCGGCGGCGTTCGTCCTGCTGGGCGCGACGTTCACGCCTCTGCTCCTCACCAAGGGCGCGGACGGCGCGTTCCGGCATTCGATTCACCGAGTGGCGAGCGAGCTTCTGTACGTGCCCCTCGACGTGCAACTTCGGGATCGGGTGAAGCCGGTGCTCGATTCCTCCTTGGGGAAGATGAGCCAGGCAGCGGGCGCAGCCTCGTTGCTCGGGCTGTCGATGCTGGGCCTGGAAGACCATCGCATGCTGGCAGGGATCGTCGCCGGGCTGGCCGTGCTTTGGTTCCTGGTCGCGCTCACTCTGCGCCGTCCGTATCTCGACCTGTTTCGGAGCTCCCTTGGTCGAGGATCCCTCGACCAAGGCTTCGATCTCGATCACCTCGATCTCGGCGCCGCGGAGGTGGTCATGGAGTCGCTCTCGAGCCCGGAGCCGGCTCGGGCGATTGCCGCCATGAACATGCTCTCCGAGGCTGGGCGCAGTCGCCTCATTCCCGCGTTGATCTTGTTTCACGAGTCCGATTCGGTGCTGGTGCGAGCCCTCGATGTGGTTCCCTCCAAGGAGCGTCAGGACTGGGTGCCGCTCGCCGAGCGCCTCGTCGCCCACGAGTCGAGCGAAGTGGCCCTCGCCGCCGCGCGGGCCCTCGCGCGCTTCGACAAGCTGTCGGCGAAGGTTCCCACGACGCCCGTCGTTCGGGCGTACCTCGCCGTGCAACGCGCCCGAACCGCCGGCGAGTCCCCCGAGAACGACCCCGATATCCAGGACATCCTGGCTACAGACAGCGATTCTTGCAAGATCGCACGCGCTGCGCTTCTCGATGGCATTCGTGAGGACGGCAGTCCCCGCTGGGCTGAGCTCCTCATCGCCGTCGACGACGTGGACGACCCCGAGCTCACGGAGCCCTTGGTTCGCGCGATGGCGAGCGTCAAGGATCCGCGGTTCGTGCCCCTCTTGATTCGTCGCTTGCGGAGGCGCCATCGTCGGGGCGTCGTGCGTCAGGCTCTGGTCGATCTGGGTGACGAGGGACTCGACGCGCTGGCGAGCGCCCTTCACGACTACGATCTTTCGCCCAAGATCCGCGTTCACTTACCCCGCGCGATCGCTGAAGTCGGCAATCAGCGGGCCGCGGACATCTTGGGCGAGGCGCTACGAGACGAGCCGTCCGGGGTCGTACGGTTTCGCGTTCTGCGCGCTCTCGGCCGCCTCGTGTCGACGCACCGCGTGCGGATCGCTCGCGACGTGGTTCGCAACGAGCTCGAGAAGAACCTGATCGAGTATTTGCGCCTCACCGCACTCTCGCTGCCCTTCGCCGCCGAGCCCCAGACGACCCCCAGCGGTCGCTTACTGGCGGGCCTGCTTCGCGACAAGATCGGCCAGGCCCTCGAGCGAGGATTGCGACTGCTGCAGCTGCTCTATCCCAGCGAGGATCTCCGAAGCGTCTACTTCGCTCTCGAGTCGAAGGACAAGAGTGTGCGGTCGAACGGGCTCGAATTCCTCGACGCACTGGTGTTGCGCGAGGACTCGAGCTTGCGAGAGCTCCTGCACCTGGTAGCAGACGACCTTTCCGCCATCGAACGGGTCGCGCGCGCCGCGAGCGTCGTCAAGGTGCGCCCGAGCACGCTCACCGGTGCCATCGCCGCACTGATCGGAGATCCCGACGAGGAGCTCTCGCAGCTTGCCGCGTATCACGCCCGAGCCAGCGGGATGGTCGAGCTCAGTGCCGAGGCAACCCGCGTGCTGGCGGAGAGCTCGGCGCTCGGAAGCCTCATGCAGACGGCTCTCGCAACCGATCCGCAGGCGGCCAGTCCGCCGGAGCACGCCCCCGGTGACGGAGGATCGCTCGCATGAGCGCAGAACGCGTCGGGGTGCAGCGACTCGAGCGGGCGATCTTCGTTCGCACCCTGTTTGGGGATCTGGAGGGCTCCATCGCCGACGAGATCGCCAGTCGCATGCGGGAGGTCCACTTCGACCAGGGGTCGATCATCTACCGGCGAGGGGAGGCGAGCGACTACATCTACTTCATCGAGGACGGATCGATCGTGCTCGAAAGCCCCGACGAACCGGCGTGGACTCTGGGCCCCAAGGATGGCATCGGATTCCAGGATGCGATGCAGGATCGTCCGCACGCACGCGATGCCCGCGCATTGACCGATACCCGCGTCGTGGTCTTGAGCGTGGAAGACTGGCTGGACATCATCGAAGATCATGGGGTGCTCGGTCGAAATGCGCTTCGACGTCACGCGGAGAGCGTGCGTAAAATGATCGCGCGGATCGGAGTCGACGGTGGATTTCCCGGAGCCGCCCCAGGACCTTCCGAAAGCGGACATGTCCCGAGCGCCGGATCTGATCGAGCGGATGCTGTTCCTGTTCGAGACGCCGGTGTTCGCCCGCGCCGGGATCCAGAGCATTGCTACGCTCGCCCGGGTCGCCCGGCCCGTGTTTGCCAAGAGCGGTGAGGTCATCGTCGCTGAAGGGCAGCGCTTTCAGAGCGTGTACCTCGTCGCGTCCGGGATCGTGGAGCTCGCGCGTACGGAGCCTCGCCTCAGCGCCCGATTTGGACCCCGTGATCTCGCAGGCGGGCTGTCACTCTTCGGCTACCGACAATCCGATTTCACGCTCACCGCAAAGTCGGACGCGCTGCTCTACAGGATCAGTCAGGACGATTGGTTCGAGCTCATGGACGACCATTTCGACCTGGCTCGCTCGGTATTTTCCCGAAATGGCGGGAGAGAGGCAGATCTTCATGAGCAAGATTGCGGCGCGCGATGCGAAAGAGCGAGCGGCCTGACGCTCGCCGTCCGACGCCGGCTCTGGTATGGCTCGCGCGAGTGGACACTTATCTGAGAGATTCGCTGGCAAATCTGGGGATCACCCCGGAGAATCATCGCGTCCTGATGCTGCTGCCGCTGGTCTACGTCGCTTGGGCGGACGGCAAGATGGATGAGGTCGAGATCGCGCATCTCGACGAGATCGCGAAGGAGAAGTTCTTTCTCGGAAAGAGCGGGCTCGACATCCTCGATTCCTGGCTCGTGAAGCAGCCCGATCGCGATTACTTCGACGAGGGGCTCCAGGATCTATTCCTGCTCGCTCAAACCGAAGAGGGCGAGCCCCTGGTTCATCCCGAGGAGCTCTACGATCTCCTCGGTCATGCGGGAGCCATCGCCCGCGCATCGGCTCACGCGTTGGACGCGCCAGACGTTGGGATCGTGCCCGACGAAGACAAAGCGCTGAACGAGATCGCCAAGGCACTCGGTATCGATAACGGCATGAGCTGGCGACATCTGCTCGACGAGCTCGATGCAGGCCCCGCGTCCATCGAGCGCGGGAGGATCCCAAAGTCTCAGCGTCTCGGCTGAAGCTTCACTCCGACCAGATCACAGCGGTTCGTTGGCGCAAGAGCGCCAGAATGTCGCTGTACTCAGGGCGCTCCCGCAATGCGCCGAGAGCCGGGCAGCATTCGACCCACGCGACATCCGCCATGGCCGAATCGAGGCCAGCTTGGAGGTGGGCGTGCGCCCGCTCGATATCACCTCGAAGCGCAAACGCTTCGGTAGCCAGTTGATGAATGAAAGCCGCAAATCGCGGCAGGGGGTTCATCTCCGCGAACCTTTGAATGGGATCCGGTTCGGAAAGTGGTTGGCCTGATGCGACGGCGACATAAGCCACGACGAGGTCCCGACCGATGAAAGGGTCCGAGCGAGAATCGGCGATTGCTTGCTGCATCTCCTCCCTCTTGGCCTCCCACGCGAGAACGCGGAGTCGGAGCTGCATGAGGATGGGCCCACGTTTCGAGCTGCGGCGCTCGAGCTCTTCGAGCACGGCTTGGTACTGGGGCATGTCGCCGCGAAAGTAGTGGTGACGCGCAAGGCTCGCGACTCCGACCTGCAGCTGGGGATCGAGCATCATGGCGGCTTCCAGCCGCCGCGCGCCTTCGTCGGATTTGCCGGCTTCGGTCTGGAGGACGCCCAACGCTTCCTGAGCTTCCGCCGATGTCGGCGCGATGGTCACCCCGGTTCGCAAGTGACGCACCGCTCCCACGAAGTCGCCGTACTGCGCCGCGAAGAGGGCGGCCGCAACATGGCTTTCCGGAAGGTCGCCGGCAAGCTCCAGAGCGCGCCGAACGGACGCCTCGACCGCCTCGCGGCTGTCTAGTTCCTCGTGGCCAAGCCGGGCGTAAGAACGCCGGACGCGCGCCAGAGCCACAGCAGCGAGCGCCGGGCGGAAGTTCGGAGATGATTGGGTCACCTTGTCGAGCAACTCCAGCGCGTTCTCGCCACCCCACAAATGGAGCGACCGAAGCTTCTTTCGACCCGCCAAGTACAGCTCCACCGATTCCGCCGATGCATGGCCGCGATCTTGGCTGAGGGTCAGCTCGAGGCGGAGCGCCTCGGCGATCTGCTGCGCGATTCGCTCCTCGAACGCCAGAAAATCCTCGAACCGCTCCTCGAACCGCTGGTTGTAGATCTGAAGCGCCGAAGAGACTTCCACCATGCGCGCCGTCACGCGGATCGTCTCGCCGCGCCGTTGAAGCGTGCCGTCGATCATCAAGTCCGCTCCGAGCTCGCGCCCCACGGCGACCGGATCTGCATCGGCTCCGAAGCGAGCGGTGGCTCGGCTCGCGAGCACGCGCAGACTGCGCACCCGAGAGAGCACGTCCACCAGCTCTTCTGCCAGGGTCTCTCCTATCTCGGTCGGGTTCGCCCCGCGCTCCTTGAATGGGAGCACTCCGACCAAACGCCCCTCACTCGGGACAGGCCCAAAGTTCACAGAAGGCGCTCGAACTTCTGTGCGATCGCCATGGGAAGCATGGGTGACGAGGGAGCCGCCAATCGATCTCAGCACCGCTCCTGCTTCACGACTCGAGCCGGGCCGGGCCGCCGGGTCCTGGTTCAACATGCGACCGATGAGCGATTCGAGCTCTGGCGCCACTCCCGCGAGCTCGAGCGTCGCCCGCGGCGCGTCCAGCCGCGCGAGCAAGTCGCTCGCACCCGTGGGCCCCCACTTGGGCAGACGTCCCGAGATCAGCTCGTGCAAAATGATCCCGAGGGCGTAGAGATCCGTTCGGCCGTCGATGCCGTCTCGCCCGAGCTGCTCGGGTGCCATGTACGCAGGGGTTCCGATGGCCATGCTGTTCATTCCAGGTTCCAGAAACGAACGCGCGACCCCGAAGTCGAGCACCACGACGCGCCCGGTCTTTTCGAGGAACACGTTTTCCGGCTTGAGGTCCCGGTGCACCACGCCTGCAACGTGAGCGGCGGTGAGCCCATCGCAAATCTGGCTCGCCACGCCGATGACTTCGGTTTCCGCGATCCTTTTCCTGGCGCGCAGCAGGGCTCGTAGGCTCTGTCCGTCGAGGAGCTCCATCGTCAAATAGTGGATGCCTTCGTGCTCGCCGATGTCGTAGGTCCGAGCGACGTTCGCGTGGGTGATCCGCCGCGCCAGGCGAACTTCTCGCCGAAACCGTTCGAGGTCGCGGTCGCGATCGCTGCTCTCCAGTGTCTTCAGCGCAACTGACTCCTCCAGAGTCTGGTCAAAAGCGCGAAACACCTGACCGAATCCGCCGCGACCGAGCAACTTCTCCACTCGATAGCGACCAGCGAACACCTCGCCAGGGCTCGGACCGGGGGGCATGCTGGCTAGGGTACTCGGGTCGAGGCAATCCGCAGCGGAAATCGCGGTCGCGCGCGACACCACCGCGAGCGGGAATCGATAGCGTCTGCCGACCCGTGAGCTCGGCGCGGGGCGCGTTTCTCAGCCGACTGGACTGTAAGACCTCCCAGCGGCATCGAGCGCGGTGCGCCGATGGTGGAGCATCACTACTTCGACGCTGTCGTCGAGGGCGACGGGGGTGTCTGGCTGTCACCCTGGGGTGAAGGCCGGTTTTGCTTGATGGGACTCCCGGCGGAGATCGTGAAGCGGTTCGAGAGCGACAAGCCGCTTTTCGTGCGTGCTTACGGACATCCCGTGGTGACCGAGCACGGACTCTGCTTGCGCGATGTTTTCGTGGTGGCGGGCGACCGACCGTGGACGACGATGGTGCTCGAATACGGTCCCGGCGGTAGTGAGGACTTTTCGGAGGCCGACGCCGCAAGCCCGGCGGCCCGCCCGCCCTCCGGAGCTTGCCGAGGGGGCGGGCGCTGGTGTAGAAACCTCCGCTTCCGTCGGAGTAATCAATTCCCACGGACACCACTGTCCTCGAAACCAAAAAAGCTCGCCTGGCGGAATTGGCAGACGCGCGTGGTTCAGGTCCACGTGCCCGTAAGGGTGTCCCGGTTCAAGTCCGGGGGCGAGCACCGAAAAGAAGTCAGCTCAGCGCGGGCGAGAGCCCGCCAAAACTGCCTTGGCTGCCCTCTCACCCGACTTGATAGAGCGGCTCGTGGCCGCGCACGAGTTTGATTCGGGGTGGCAGGCTGCCGCCAATTCGGGGGCTGGTGTGCCAAGAATTGCGCTGCGAGAGGGGCTCGGGATCCGCAAACGCGGGAAGATTGATTGGAGGACTCGGGATCCGCAAACACGGGAAAATTGGTCGCTGTGCGCGCGCGATCTTCTAGGCCATCCAACTTGTCCAAGTTGGACACGTTCGGTGTCCCAAGAATTGCGCTGCGAGAGGGCTCCTTTTTCTCCCGTTCACCATGTCTTTCGAAGGGAACCGGGAACCCCGATATGGGTGTGGCGCTAGCAGCGCCTGGGTCTTCGCTGGGAGGCGCGGTTCGTGGGCCTTCCCATCGCAGCTTCGACGCGAACTCGGTTCCCGCGGTCAAGGCCGCAACGCCGATCGTGACCGACCCAGCGAGGATTCGACCGCTGTCTGCTCGAGCTGATCGCGATAGTCGTGCCGCCCGCTCTCCTTCGCACTGAACTTTCCGATCGACTGAAGCAGCCCAACGTCCCCACGGGCCTTCACGGGCCAATCGCGTACAGCAGGCTTCATCGAGTGAGCGAGCGTTGGCGGTCACACCCAACTCGTAGCCGCAGTATACTCCGCACATGGGCGATCCCGCTGCCCGCCACGCCACCTATCAGGACATCCTGCAAGCACCTGCCCACGAGGTTGCAGAGATTATCGATGGAGAGCTGCGACTGAGTCCGCGCCCAGCTGGTCCGCACTCGGCAGCCGCGAGCGCACTTGGTGAGGAGCTGGGGCCGCCGTTCAAGCGCGGACGGGGCGGTCCGGGCGGTTGGATCATTCTCGACGAGCCCGAGCTTCACCTGGGCGACGACATCATCGTTCCGGACCTGGGTGGCTGGCGGCGCTCGAGAATGCCTGCGATCAGGAACGAGCCCTACTTCACGCTTTCCCCGGACTGGGTATGCGAGGTGCTTTCCCCGTCCACCGCCAAGACGGATCGTGCCGACAAGCTCCCGATCTACATCCGGGAATCCGTGGCTCACGTATGGTTGGTGAACCCACTCGATCGCACGCTCGAAGTCCTCGAGCTCGATGCAGCGCGCTACGCGATTCTCGGCGTCTGGCGCGACGATGCGCGAGTTCGAGCCGAGCCGTTTGAGTCGTTCGAGCTCGAGCTTTCCATTCTCTGGGCGGACGTTGACCTCGGTTGATTGCTTACCGTGCGGAGTGGTGCTGACGACTCGTGCGTCACGCCCGGCTCGAGTGTCCCGCCACATCCGATCTCCGCGCCGCCTTCAGGTTCCAATGGGGCGATGCGGCGGGAGTTACCCGCGACTGTCGCGGGTGGATTTTGGTGCTCAACGTCGCTCCAGCTTGCGCAGCACGGACTGCCGCCGAAGCCGGCGTGCCGGACGCGAAAGGCTTCCTCATCATCGTTCAGCTTTCGACCGGCAAAGCCTGGAAACCGTCGCGCAAGTGCCCTCGCTGTCCGTGTTCCTGCCACATGCCGCCAGCAAACACTGACAGCGATACCGTCATCCAGATCTTGCCAAGCATGGAACGCGCCTCGGCAAGCTGCCTGCCGTGCAGAGCGGCGCGAATTCCTCGATCCCTGAAGCGTGCCACCGGCGGTGCCGGACACGAAGGTCGCGATCTCCAGACGCACCAGCGTGATAGAGTGCGCATTGTCGTGAGAGAAGCGTTCATCGTTGCCTGTGTGCTCATGTCCACCGCGTGTGGGGAGTCAGCGGATCCCCACGATGGAGCGGCAACGGGCGGAGCCGCTGGAAACTCTTCCGGTGGATCGGGTGGCAGCGCAACGGGCGGTAGTGGCGGAAGCGGCGGAGCTTCGGGAGGCGCCGGAGGCACGAGCGGCAACGGCGGCTCGGGCGGCAGCGCGACCGGCGGCACCGGCGGCAGCGGCGGCACCGGCGGCGGGAGCACTGGATTTCAGTGTCCGCCCAACTCCGAAACGCTCGTGCTCGCTCTTTCTGGCGTTTCCCTCACGAAGATCGACGCAGCGGTTCCTGGTTTCGGAAACGGCTTTCAGTTCTTCGAGGGTCCGGTGTGGATCGGCAACACGCTCTACCTCACGCATCTCGAGACTTCCGCGACGCCCAACAACGGTCGAATCCTCGCGTTCGACGGCACGAGCTTCAGCGTATTCGTGGACAATCCCGGCACGAACGGCCTCGCCGTGGACGACACCGGAGATCTCCTGATCGCGCGCCAGGCCGACGGCTCGATCTCGAAGATAGACACGCAGAACCCCAGCGCCGCTCCCGTGGTCATCGCTGGCGAGTACGGCAGCCCAGCCAAGCGCTTCAACTCGCCGAACGATCTCGTGCGTCGAAGCGACGGCAACATCTACTTCACCGATCCCTCGTACCAGAACGGCAACGACTCGAGCCCACAAGGCGGCGAGTTTGCCTATCGCATCGCCCCGAACGGTACGGTCACGCGCTTGAGTGATACGCCCTCGCGTCCCAACGGCATCACGCTGTCGCGCGACGAGAACACTCTGTACATCGACGGCACGAACGGCGCCCGTTCCTATTCGGTCGACGCAGCCGGAGTCGTCGGCACGTCCGGAACGCCGTTTGGTGGCATCAACGGCGGCAGCGACGGCATGGGCCGCGACTGTGCCGGAAACATCTACGTCACCTCCGGCACCAGCGTACTCGTCCGAAGCTCGACCGGAGCGGATCTCGGAACGATCTCCCTCGCGAGCGGCTTGAACCTGAACGCCGTGACGAACGTCGCCTTCGGCGGCTCCGATCTCATGACGCTGTACGCGACGGGAATGCCGAGCTCCGGCTCCCCCGTCCTTCTATCCGCAACTCTCAACGTACCCGGCTATCCCTACTAGCGAGGTCTCGTCCCGCGTTGACCTCCAGGCGTGCTACTCGTCGGTAGCCCGCTCTTCGGTCGCAACACTCGCATGCCCGGCTTCGTGACCGCGACCGTCGGAACGCTCGACGATCTGGATGCGGTGAGGCCCGAGCTCGCGATCTTTCTCCGCAGCAAGCGCCGCTGGGACGTGCTGGACGAGTCGCTTCCCAGCTTCGAGACCCAGCCCGATTGGAAACCGCCAGCCCCAGCCTGACCGACACAAAAATGGCTGTTTCGCTGTCGGTCGACGTAGTATACTGAACAAATGGACAGCCAACAACAAGAGCCGCAGTCGGTGAGTTACGACGGCCCGCCCATCGCGGAGCTCACCCTCGACACTACGGACTTTCGCATCGACTCGGGCAAACAAGGCACCGCGCTCTCGATCTCGACGCGAGCCTCGGGGAGCTGGGATTGGAGCTTCGTCGGCGAGGCGCGCTGGGATGGCAGTCAGCTTCGCTGTCGTGCGCTCGAGCGAAGCATTCTGCTTCAGCTCTCGACCGCGTTCGCCGCAGGGCTCGCCAACCTGGAATAGCCGAGCGCGGTGTTCGAGCTCCCAGAGTCGTGATCCCGCAGCGAGGGTCCAGACGCGCCCCGTCGTAGCGGAGATCTCTGCCGTTCCGGCAGCCTACACCCTCCGGCAAACCGCTCGAGATCGTGTCGCGGGGCGACGGCTCTGCGCCAATTGCGCTGCACAGCATGGGAACGGTGCACGCACGGGAGAGAGCGCGCCGCGCGAGGACGGTCCCCGCGCGGCGCCGCTCGAGTGCGTCATCGATACAGAAGGTCGCAGGCGGCCATCAAGATCAGCGGAATTCCGAAGAGCAAGATGGGGGCCGCGATGGACTTCAGCGTCGTCCTACGCGCTTCTCGTTTCGAGGTGGTCATGGGACCTCCGAGGTCGAGGGTTTCGATCGGTCAATGTCGCGCTCGACGACACGCTGTCCGGTGCGCGCCGGAGTGCGGGAACGGGTTCGCTCGAGTCAGCCGGCGACGACGTCTCTGGGCGGTCGATCGGTCTCCGGACGATGGATCCGGATCAGCGATCGACCATCGAAGATGCGTCCAGAAGGCGTTCTAGCCTCCAAGCTGACCGCGCGGACGGCGCCGGCACGCAGCACCGAAAATCGCACGAGGCCGACCAAGGGCAAGCGAGGCGACATCGGCGCGGGCAGGACTGCAGGAGTTGCCGTGCGCCCGCTCGTTCCGAGCGCCGATCCGCGAGTTTCGGTCGGGTTGTCCACGCTGGCGTGGCGGCCTACCTCGAATGCATCGAACGAAGGTCGCCCGGCGAGCGCCAGGAACGCCAACAAGAGAACGTTCAGGGCGCGTCGGGGCACGCGCTGAGTATGCGTTCGGCCGAGATTCGGTCAAGGGGACAGCTCTCCCACATCGCGGGGCGGCCGGCGCCGGAAGCGCTGAAATTCGCTGGAGCGGCGCGTCTCGGTCGGGAGTCACGCATAGCGGCTGACGCTTCGACGTGCGAAACTCGCCTCGGAAATGGGAGCCGCAGTCGCGAGGTGTACGGCCCTATCCGTCGGAGTGTTGGCGTTGAGCTGCCAGCTCATCGCCGACCTGTCGGAACGGAAGCTGGGGTCTGGTGGAGCGCCCAATCAGGACGCTGGACAGGACGCGAGCGGTGGCCTCGGTGGGAGCGCTGGCGCCGCAGGCAGCAGCGGTGTCGCCGGCAGCGCGGGCGCAAGCGAGGCAGGGCCGAGCGTGGAGGGCTATCTCTTCGATCGCGTGATTGGCGATGCAAAGCAGCAGTTGGTGCTGGGGCTCGCCACTGACCCAGCATCGGGGGGAGAGCTAGTCGTGCACGGGGAGTTTGCTGGTGAGATGGCGTTTGGCAACGGCGTGCCGACTCTGGTCTCGGCTGCCAGCGAGGGCGCGCTGGACTCGTTCGTGTCCCGGTTCGATGCGAACGGGAAAGCGCTCTGGGCCAAGAAGATCCTGTTTGCACCGAGCACTGGACTCGTGGCCGTCGTGACTGCGGACACGGGACGATTGGTCGGGGTGGGGAGCTTTTCTGGCACGCTGGATCTCGGTGACGGAGTGAGCTTGACGGCAAAAGGCTCCGTCGACATGGACGTCATCCGGTTCGACCAAACTGGTCATGTCGAGCTCGCGAAGAATTATCCGGGCTCGACGGTCAACTCCGTGACCGCGGCTGCGGGAGGCGACGAAATCATCCTGGGAGGAACGCCCTCCAGTGAACTGGACTTCGGGGGGAGCTCGTCGCCAGTCACGCCGGATGACGGCAAGTCGTTCGTCGCAAAGCTCGATGCTCAGGGCGACGGGATCTGGGCCAGAAGCTTCCCGAACTGCCCATTGCTCGTGGTGCGGTCGGTGGCGCGGGCTCCGGACGGATCCGTTGCCGTTGCTGGCGTGTATACTGGGGGGTGCGCCTTGGATGCGTGGACGCTTGCGATCGCGCCGGGCTACACGACCCCGGATTGCACGGCGTTTCTTCTCGCCCCCGACGGCAGCGTGAAGTGGGCGTTTCGCACCGGCGCGGAGTGCTCCATGGCCCAGGGAGCGCTCACCCAGCAGTTTGGCATGGCGCTCGGGGGCACGGTGATCGGCAACACGCCATTTTCACCAGCGGTCAAGGCGAACGATCCCGATTGGATGGTGTTCGCCGTGGGCCAGGATGGCCTGGCTCTCTGGGGGCGCAATCTGGCCCGACCCGGTGTCGATCTTCTCACGGCGGTCGGCGTGTACCCGACGGGCGCGATCTACCTGACGGGTGAGTCCGCGACTGGTCTTTTGGTCGCAAAGTACGAAGTGAACGGCGATCTCGGTTGGGCGAAGCAGCTCGACGTGACGGCGCCGTTCGGGAACCCCGGCCCGTATGTGGGTCTGGTTTCCGACGGAGTGGTGATTGCGGGCTCCCTGATCAAGCCTACGGACTTCGGGGGCGGCGTCGTCACTCCGCAAGGCGACACGGATCTTTTTCTGGTCAAGTACGCACCATGAACGGGCGGGCCTTTTTCCCGTCGGTGTTGATCGCGCTGTGTCTCGCTGCGACGAACGCTCGTGCCGACGACGAAAAGCCGTTGGCGCAGGTCTTGTTCGACGAAGCGCGGGACCTCATGGCGAGTGGCGAGTACGCCGCTGCTTGTCCCAAGCTCGAAGAGAGTCAGAGGCTCGATCCCGGCGGAGGCACTCTGCTGAACCTCGGCGCGTGCTACGAAAAGCTCGGACGCACGGCCTCGGCGTGGGCGATTTACCAGGAGGCGTTGAGCGTTGCGCGCAAAGACGGTCGCGACGACCGAGCCGACGAGGCTCAAGCGCGCATCGTCGAGCTCTCGTCCGAGCTCTTGCGCCTGCGTCTCGTGGTCCGATCGCCCAAGCTGGAAGGGCTCGTCATTTCAAAAAACGGCACGCTGGTACCCCGCGCCGCCTGGGGATTGGACGCGCCACTCGATCCCGGTGAGTACCTCATCGTTGCAGAAGCGCCGGGCCGACGGGCGTTTCGGACAAAGGTGATCCTCGGTCCGAAGAGCAAGCGGGTCGAAGTGGTCGTGCCCGATCTCGAGGCGTTGCCCGCGCCCGCTTCGGCGCCGCCGATCGTTCCCACGCGGCCGGTGTTTCGGGACAAGACCGAGGAGCGTGAAGTCTCGATTCCTGGGCTGGTTCTCATCGGTGTGGGAGCGGCCGGGATCGGAGTGGGGACCTATTTCGGGATCCGCGCCCTCGACAAGAAGTCGAAGAGTGATGCGATCTGCAATCACTCGGTGTGCCCACCCGACCAATCGGAAGCCGTGACCCTTCACGAGCAGGCGGTGCGCGCGGCCTGGATTTCCGACATCAGCTTCGGCGTCGGAATCGTCAGCGCGGGAATTGGAACCTATCTGGTGTTGACGGGCAAGGAGAGCAGCGGTTCTTCGCGGCTCAGCGTTGGCGTCTCCGTGGGACCCGGATCGGTCGCGCTTTCGCAAAGTTGGTGATGCTCAGTTCCTCCTGGAGCATTGCAGCGCGGAACGCGACATGTGCTCTCGGCAAATGAAGGTGAATCGGTACACGACGTTCATGGTTCGCCTCTTCTTCGATGCGACTCGACGGACAAGCAGGTCGAGCTTTGTGGCTTCGAAATCGCGTCGCCCAACGTTCACCCACAATGGTGAACGTAATCCGCAAGTCAAAGGCGACATGCAGCTCTTCGACTTCGTGAACAACGTCGTGCACCTGAACAACGTCCCGTCGTACGCCGATGGCTCCGACACGTCGCCGTACGGCACCCGCGTTTGGTCCTGCGGTGCTGGTTGCGACTCGGCGGGCGAGGTGAGCGCCAACCTCGTCGGCAACACGTATCTCGGCGCTGGCGCGCAGATGGAAGTCGATACCGGTCCCGGCGGCGGAACCAACGCGGATCTCTACATTGGCGACAACCTCTGCTTGCCGAGCGGGAACTGCGCGGCGACGGTCCGCGCGACTCCGAACGCGATTCCGTCCCAGTACGCCGTCACGACGCTTTCGACCGCCAAGCTCCCGACCGAGCTACTTACCTTCGTCGGTGCCCCGAATCGGACCAGTGAAGAAAGGATCGACGAAGTGGTTGGCGCGTTTCCATAGGCACCTCATGCGCGCTGAACGGCCGAGCTTCCTGGCGGGGTTCCGTTGCAGGCGCCCGCGCTGCAGGTCGTGCGCGCGGGACGACTTCCGGATGAAGCCGGAGCACAATCGAGCGGGTTGTCCAGCGGGCCCAGGATCGGGCTGATTGCGCGATGGCGACCCCCGAGCAGGTGGTTTGAAGCGCGCGACGGCTGACGCTACCCTGGATGGGTGACCGCCGACCCCGCGCGCTTGAACGGCCTGCCCGAAGAAGGGGATACGATCGGCGGGCGCTACGTGGTGGGGGAGCTACTCGGCATCGGCGGAATGGGAGTCGTCCGTGGAGCGCGCCACATCACCCTGGGTCACGAGCTGGCCATCAAGCTCATGTTGCCCGAGATCGCAAAGAACGCTGGCGCAGCCGCGCGTTTCCTTCGCGAAGCGCGCGCCGCGGTGAGCATCGGAAGCGAGCACGTGGCACGGGTCATCGATGTCGACGAGCTGCCGAACGGCACGCCCTACATCGTCATGGAGCGCTTACGTGGTCAAGATCTCGCAGTGCTTCTGGAGCGTCGAGGACCGCTGCCGATCGAAGAGGCCGTCGACTTCGTGTTGCAGGCAGCGGAGGCCGTCGCCGAGGCGCACACGCTGGGGATCGTTCACCGGGACATCAAGCCGAGAAACCTGTTCGTGGCGGTGCGACCGGACGGCGAGCTCACGATCAAAGTGCTCGACTTCGGCATCGCGAAAGCGACCGACGCCGTATCCGCACTGACCCAAACCCAGGGCAACGTCGCGCTCGGCTCTCCCCACTACATGTCACCGGAACAGGTGAGGGACCCCGGCAACGTGAGCGCGCGCACCGACATTTGGTCGATCGGAGTGGTGCTCTACCAACTCACGACCGGGACCGTGCCGTTCGACGAGGAGTCGCTACCCGCCCTCGGCGCTGCAATCGTCGGCGACCCACACCCCCCACTCGGCGAACGCCTGAGCGATCCACCGGCGGGCTTCTTGGCCGTCGTGGACCGGTGTCTGGCCAAGCGGGCCGGGGACCGCTTTGACGACCTCGCAGACCTAGCTCGGGCACTCGAGCCGTATTCCAGTGCAGCCGGCAAAAAGTCCGTCTCGCGTTGCGTTCGCATTTTCGAGCGACGTGCGCGGGAAACCGATGCGACACAACCGATCCGTGGGGAGCGCGAGACCGGCGACATGAGCGCGCCTCTCAAGGCTGTGCGTGATCCCGAAACACAAGCCGGGATCACTGCGTCGACTCGCACGGAGATCGACGCCCGTCGGCGGCTGGATGCTTCCCGACTTCGGCTCGTTCTGATTGGGGGGGGTGTCGTAGCGGTCGGTCTGGTGATCTGGTTCTGGTTCGCGCGACCCGATGCGCCCGCGCCGGTCATCGACCCACCGACACCCGCAAACGCTCCACTCAGCGCCACGCCGTCTTCGTCGGCCGCTGCCCCCACCCCCGAGCTTGCGCCCACCCCCGTTCACGAGCCGATGGCACCTGCATCCTCGAAGACCAGCAACAAGCCGTTAGCCGCCCAGCGCATTTTCCACGCAAAGCCACCGGCCAGCCCGGCGGTTACGGCGACCCCGACCCAAGCCCCGCCGGCGCGCGATCCGTATGGAGATCGCAAGTAGGACAGCCCTTTCGTGCGACTTCGGCTCGGGAGCCTCGTGGCTCGAGCTGGAAATCGAGTCGACCGCCCAATGTCGGCACGATGGCGAAGAACGTCCCGAACGAGCTCTCGCGGGGAAGCTCGACTCGGCCCGGCGCTCCCACCGGCGCTCCGCTCGGAAATGTACCCGTCGCCGAGCCCACGAAGTCGGCGCGGGTTTCGCCTCGCCCGAGCCGCCCGCCCGTGCGCACCCGATCCGGCCCCAAAAAGACGAGAAAAGCAGCGCCCAGGTCGAAGCTCAGGCGAGGGGAGACCCGGTAGCCGAAACGAACCTCGGGTCCGGCGAAGGGAAGCCAGAGCTGTTGATCGTCTTCCGCGATCGCCACATCGTTCATGCGATAGGTCGCTGTCTCGCCGTTCGTCGGGTTCGATGCCGTTCCGACGAAGTCACCTCTCGTTTCGTGACGATTACGAACACGCGCCACGCCGACCCAGGCGCGGGCCGTGAAGGGTGTCCGTTCGAAGAAGCGATAGCTCGCCGAAAGCGCGGCAGCCGGTCCGAAAAATTTCGTCGAATCATGGAAGTTCTCGGACGACGATCGTCCAAAGTCGGCTTCACCTTCCAGCGTTTGCACTCGGGTCATGCTCTCCTTGGCCGACAGCACGCCGATGAACAGCTCCAACCCGAGACCACCCGAAAGCTGATAGCCCCCGCGCGCTCCGAACAGGAAACCGAACGCGAGACCATGGTCGCCACAGTCCCCGCGTGAGCAGGCGCGTCCAGCGCCGCCGGCGAAGCCCGGAGACAGGAGCACGCCTCCGGTCAACTCGACGTATGGATGAGCGCGCCACACGCTCTGACGCCAGCGAGGATCTGCCGGATCGCGCTCGAGCTCGAGCTTGAGCTCGCTCTTGCCACCGCGCGAAAGCTTCTGCTCGCGGCGGATCGACAGAAACCCTGGCGCTGTCGCTTCGACCACATGCGACCCACTCGGCAGCCGTCCTTCCCAAACACCACTGCCGACCGGAACGCCATCGACGTGCACGAGCGCGTTCGAAGGAACAGGAACGATGCGGATCTCGGCGTCCAGCGTGGCGACCTTCAGGGTGAGGACACTCAGCTTTCCCTCGAACACGGTGGCCGAGCTCGGCGGGGTGCCAATCTGTCCCACTCCCTTGAGCACGACGTTTCGAGTGCCCGCCTCGACGTTGCCTTCCCATGGGGTCTTCCCCACCGGCACGCCGTCGACCAACACGTCGAGAGCCATCCCGCTCGCTTCCGCGACTCGCAGCCGACCGGAGCGGGTCAGCGCCTGCAGAGCCGCTTCCACACTCTTTTCTTCTCCGCCCGCGAGATCCAGCGGAGCTTCATACGCCGAGTATCCTTCCTTGAAGAGCCTGAGCCAGTGATTGCCCGCATCGACTCCTATGCTGATCGGTGTGGACCCCAGGGCTCGACCGTCGACAACCACCTTCGCGCCCGCCGGCTGGCTGTGCACGACCACGCTCGCAATGCGCTTTTCCAGCTCGGCTAGCGACTTGTCCACGGTCTGGCGCTCGTCGGGGGAGAGCTCGGCGCCGTAGCTCGACACGAGTCGACGGTACATCGCGCGAGCATCCACGAAGCGACGAAGCTGCTGCAGCGTCACCGCCGCGTTCTTCACGGCCACTCGGGTGGGGTAGAGCGCGATGGACTTTCGAACTCGACCAGAGCGCTCTCCCAGTCGTCGTTGTCGGCGAGCTGAAGTCCGCGAAAGAAGCGTTCGCGCGCCTCGGTTTTCGCGGGAGCGTCGGCATCGGACTTCGGCTCGGACCAAGCCGGCGCGCAAAGGAAGAGGATGGCGAGGATCGCGAGCAAGCGCCTCAACCAGGCCATTCGTTCTCCAGCTTGGGTTTCGGCTTGGCGGGTTTGGCTGGCTCCGCCGGGGGTTTCGCTGCGGGTTTCTTCGTCGTCGTGCGCACCGTCGTTGGCTGAGTGGCGGGAGCCGTCAGCTCGATACGCGTTGGAACGACGCCCCCTGCGGTGACGGCGACCACCGCTACTTCGCTCTTGCCGTCGAGCTCGAGTCGCACTCGATGTGTATCCCCTGGCATCCCCGAGACGATGACGCCGCCATCGACGACGGGCGTCTCTCGACCATCGACCAGCACGTGGGCGTGGGCGGGGGTGACCACCAGCTTGTAGCTCTTGAATCCCTGGGGGGGCCGGTCGTTCGGGTCCCCCGGACATCAGAAGCACGACCGGCGGAGCGCTGGACTCGGCGCTCGCCACGACCGCGGGTCGCTTCGACATCCGCCAAAACACGGCCGCGCTGCCCAGCAGCACGAGAATCAGGAGCACCACCAGCCCCAGCACCAGAGCCATGCCCGAACGGGACGCTGGACCCTGCGTCACGGCGAGACCGTCACGGCTTCGCGCGCGCAACATGCCCGAGTCCGCGATCTCGAGTCGAGGCATGATCAGTGCGCGCTGAGTTTCACTCACCGAGATGAACATGTCGGGGGAAAGCCGCCCGCCGTCGGGCAAAAGAGCGCGCAGTGCGTCCCTGAGCTCGCCTGCATTCTGAAAACGCTGGGCGGCATCGCGGCTCATCGCTCGATGGGTGACTTCCGCGAGCTCCGGCGGAACCCAGGGCGCGCGGTCCTGAAGCAAAGGGATGTCCTCGGTGCAGATGCTCACGATGAGCTCGCCCAGCGTCGTTGCATCGCTGTAGGGCAGCTGCCCGCTGAGGAGCTCGTACATCACCACTCCCAGCGACCAGACATCGCTCGAAGGCTGGACCTCAGTACGAGCCTTGGCCTGCTCGGGTGACATGTAGATTGGCGTTCCCAGCAGGCTTCCGGTCGCGGTGAGTCCGGCTTGGGTCTGTTGAAAGTGCTGCATCCTCACTTTCGCGACGCCGAAATCGAGCAGCTTCACCGTGAGCTCGCCGTTCTCGCGGGTGGCGAGAAACAAATTCGCAGGCTTGATGTCACGATGCACGATGCCGAGCGCATGGGCCTTCGCCAGACCTGATGCCGCTTGCAGAACGATGCGTGCCGCTACGGCTGGGGCCAGTGCGCGCAGACGCTTGATGCACGCATCCAGGTCCTCGCCCTGCAGGAGCTCCATGACCATGTACGGCATGCTCGTGCCGGGATCCGTGCCGGAGTCGTAGACCTGAACCACGTGCTCGCTCTCCACGACGGCGCCGGCTCGCGCTTCCTGGAAAAATCGACGTACCAAGTCCGGGTTGTGAGAAAGCTCCGGCGACGACAGGAGCTTGATGGCGACTCGCTTGTGGGTCTGGACGTTTCGACCCTCGTACACGGCGCCCATCCCGCCCCGCCCGATCAGCCGGATGATCGTGTACTTTCCGTCCAGGGCGCGTCCAATGAGCGCATCGCTCTTGTCGGCGTCAGGGTCGGGGAGCGAGTGCGGCGAGCTCACGCTCGTCGACAGTGCAAAGCCGGGGCCAGGTCCAACCCCGAAAAACTAGCCGGATCCCCGTCGCCAAACTGGTGACTCGGGTCACCGGTCTGGTGACTCTTGGCGTCACGCTTCGCCGCTACCGCCTCGCACGTAGCGCTCCACGAGCCGGCGCAAATGCCCACGGTCGAGGCCCGCGAGACGCGCCGCGGCACTCAGATTCCCTTGGGTGTGGGCCAGGAGTTGAGTCAAATATGCTCGGGTGAACCGGGCGACGAGCGCGTCTTTTTGCTCGGCGTAGGGCCGGGTGACATCGGAGAGCTCGCCTAGCGTAATATCGACGGACGCACCTTGGGCCGATACTTCGTCGGGCAGTGTGCCGAGTGCGATGTGACTCTGCACCACGTTTCGAAGCTCGCGAACGTTGCCGCGAAAGCTTCGTCGCTTGAGTTGTTCGATGATCACGTCCGACAGTTCTCCGCCGGCTTCCTCGGCGAAGTGCCGAGCCAGGGGCTCGATGTCTTCGCGACGTTCGCGCAGCGGTGGAACGCCGAGCTTCACCACCGCCAGGCGGAAGTACAGGTCCTCGCGAAACTCGCCGTCGCTCACGGCCTGGGCGAGATCGCGATTGGTTGCAGCCACGATGCGCACGTCGACTCTGCGGGTCTGTTCACTCCCGACCGGCCGAATTTCGCCGGTTTCGAGCGCGCGCAGCAGGACGGCTTGGAGCTCGATGGCAATCTCTCCAATCTCATCCAGGAACAACGTCCCGCCGTCGGCGAGATCGAAAGCGCCGCGCCGAGACTCCGTGGCTCCGGTAAACGCCCCTCGCCGATGGCCGAAGAGCTCGCTGGCGACGAGGTCGCGGGGGAGGGCCGCACAATTTAGCGCCAAAAAAGGCCCGCTACCGACGCTCGAGGAAGCGTGGAGCGCTCGCGCTACCAGCTCCTTGCCGGAACCCGACTCGCCTTCGAGCAGCACGGGAATTCGCACGTGCTCCAGTCGTTCGAGCAGCGCGAAGAGCCGACGCATCTTCGAGGAGTGTCCCATCAGGCCGTGGTAGCGGGTTGCCGTAAAAAGTCCCGGATCACCGATTGAGTGCGGATCGACTTCGAGAACGATCAGCGCTTTGCCGAGGCGCACGCACGCACCCACCGAAAGAACCATGCTCTCGAAGCGCTGGTCTAGATAGAAGGAGCCGTTTCGACTCTCGAGATCGCGAACCAGGATGCCGTCCGCTGTCCGCGAGAACTCCGCGTGGCGTCGCGAGACCGTCCGGTCGTCGATCGTCAGGTCAACGTCCGAGCCCGATCCGAGCACGAGTCGATCCACGAGCTTTCGTGTCGACGCCTGACTCTTCGGCTCGAGCACGCGGAGGACGACATCGAGATCGCCCCGAAGCTTCTTGTCCGATTGAACCGGCTGGGTCTTGTCGTCGAGCTTCGGACTCACGGCAACAGAGTACCCGTCGTTGGTGTCGTAGGGGACTGGTGAGTCGACTCACCGGATGAAGTTCGGCTTTTCCTCGATTCGGCTTGGATCGGTGATTGCAAGCTCACCCCGCGGACACCTGCCCGGGAGAAACCCCATGCTTCGTCGCTCTGCTTCGACCACCCTTTCGATCGCCGCTGCGCTCTCCCTGAGCTGCGGGACGCACAGCGAGCGCGACAGCTCGACCCAGAGCGCGCGCGACGACTCCCCCCGGAGCTCGGCTTTTGCCTTCGAGAAGCGCTGGGGCATCGAGGCGCCGACTGCCGGCGAGCTACGCGTCGCGGGCAATCGAATCGAGTCGACTTCGGCGGACGCCGCCCGGGCGCGCGTCTCGCTTCCCCAGGTGCTCGGTGAGGGTGCGCTCCACGTGGTGGACGCGAGGTCCGGCATGGAGCTCCGCTTTGCGCTCGCACGGGCGGAGCGCGCGAACGCCGAGATCGCGTCGGGCAGCGTGCTCTACCCAGGTGCGGCCCCGGGAGGAGGCGACGTGCTCGTTCGCTCGAGCCCCGAAGGCCTCGAGGACTTCGTCGAGCTCCCGAGCCGACCCCCGCTGCCGGAGGTCCGCTACGAGCTCACGTTGATGGGCGTCGCGGGGCTTCGGCTGGTCGCGAACGTTCTGGATGCAGTCGACAGGGACGGCACGCCGCGTTTGCGCCTGGGGGAGCCTTGGGTGATCGGCGCGGATCGAGCTCGGCATCGTGCTCGGATTTCCGTCGCGGGCTGTGCGGTGGACACCGATCCGCGTGGGCCTTGGGGACGGGCACCCGTGCCCGCCGGCAGCGAACGCTGTGAGATCGTTGTGTCGTTCGATGGCACCGTGAAATATCCCGCTCTGCTCGACCCGGCTTGGAAGACGACGCAGTCGATGACGCAGGCGCGCTCGTTCCACAGCATGGTCCGTCTCGCGAATGGGAAGATCCTGACCGCCGGCTCGAGTGTTGGCTCGGTGTCGGAGACGGCCGAGCTGTTCGACCCGGGAACCGAAACCTGGGCAGCGACCGCGTCCATGAAGCTCGGCCGTAATTACTTTCCGCTCCTCATGTTGAAGACCGGGAAGGTGCTCGCTGCAGCGGGGTCCGGCCCGGGTATCGCGAACTCCGAGCTCTACGATCCGAGCACCGGCAAATGGACCGATTCCGGAGCGATGGTCTACCCCCACGATTCGACGGCCGGCGTGGTGATGGGGGATGGGCGAGTGCTCGTATCTGGCGGGGGCAACAACCCCGCCTCGGCCGAGGTTTACGAGCCGAGCACGGGAACTTGGACCTTGACCGGCAACATGGGGACTTCCCGCAAGAACCACAGGCTCGTGAGCCTGGGGACCACCGCGACCTCCAAGGTGCTGGTGGTCGGTGGAGAGAATGGAACGCTGCCCAAGAACGCCGAGCTCTACGATCCGGTGACTGGCATGTGGTCTGGCGCAGGACAACTCACGGAGGGACGCACCTGGCCCGGCGTCGTGCGCTTGAACGATGGACGCATCCTCGTCGCCGGAGGATCCATTGGATTCAATACGCGCATTCCGGGCGTCGAGATCTACACACCGGGAACGGGTTGGGCGATCGCTCCCAGCATGTCCGCCGGACGCGCGCCGTTCGTGCTGGCGCTTCTGAACGACGGGCGTGCGATCGCCGTGGCGGGTGCTCCCACCGTCAGCAGCACGGAGATTTACGACCCCGTCGCCAACAAATGGACGAACAGCGGAAATCTCAGCCTGCCGCGGGAGTTGCACGAGGGCATCACCCTGACCGACGGTCGTGTGCTCGTGAGCGGCGGCGCGGCGAACTTCGGCCCCACGCTCGACAAGTCCGAGCTGTTCGAGCTTCAAACGAACGGCGCCTCGTGCACGCTGGCCGGCGAGTGCGCCAGCGGCTTCTGCGCCGACGGAGTCTGCTGCTCGACCGCATGCAGCGGGACTTGTGTCTCCTGCAAAGCGGTCGATCAGGCCTCCGGGACGGACGGCGTGTGCGGCCCGGTGAAGGCCGGCGCCGATCCCTCGAGCGAATGCAAGGACGATGGCTCGCCGAGCTGCAATCAAAACGGCTTCTGTGACGGCTCGGGGGCCTGCCAGAAATATTCCGTTTCTGCAGGCTGCGCTCCTCAGGCCTGCACGAGCGGCTCGCAGTGCTCGAGCGGACATTGCGAGGATGGAATTTGTTGCGACAAGGCCTGCGGCATGTGCCAGGCGTGTACCGCCGCCAAGAAGGGCTTTGGCGCCGACGGGGTCTGCGAGAACGTCACGGCCGACAGCGACCCTGACGACGAATGCCCGCTCGGACCGAATTACCCGACCTCGTGTCTCGCCGATGGCACTTGCGACGGCAGCGGGAAGTGCCGAGCCTTCGCCAAGGACACCGTGAGCTGCGGCACCACGCAATGCTCCCAGGGAAGTGCCGAAGGTCTCTTGTGCAACGGTGCTGGACAGTGCCTCACCTCGAAGAAGAGCTGTGAGCCCTACACCTGCGTGAGTGGTTCGTGCCTTCAAATGTGCGGTAACGACAACGACTGCATCTCGACGGCATTCTGCACTTCGCAGGGCACCTGCTTGACGAAGATGGTCACGGGCTCGGCTTGCAGCGCGGGCAAGGAGTGCCAGAGCGGGTACTGCGTCGACGGGGTATGCTGCTCCGAGTCGTGCAGCGGCCAGTGCGAGTCCTGCAACATCGCTCCGAACGAAGGAACCTGCGTGGCGGTCGTTGGGGAACCGATTGGCAAGGCGAAATGCGCGGGTGACGGCGAGTGTGCCGGGGCGTGTGACGGGGTGAATCGCACGGCCTGCTCCGTTCCGCCTTCGGGTCAGACATGCGGGACACCGGGTTGCTCCGGCGACAAGAGCACGTTCTCCGAGTGCGATGGCAAAGGCGCATGCCTGGAGAAGTCGGCGGACTGCGCACCATTTTCGTGCAGCGGTGCGGCCTGCATCGACAATTGCACGACGAATGACGATTGCGTTCAGGGCTTCAGCTGCAACCCGGCGACTGGCAACTGCGTGCCGGCTGTCGGCAAGTGCCTCGCGGACGGAATCACTCTCGAGACCGGTCCGGGGGAGACCAAGAATTGCTCTCCGTATCGCTGTCAGGCCGGCGAGTGCACCGAGCCGTGCGTCACCAGCAGCCAGTGCGTCAGCGGATTTGCCTGCGACCAGGGCAAGTGCGTGAAGCTCGACGACGCCCAGAGCTCGGACGAGGGAGGCTGCGGTTGCCGCTTGCCAGCCGGCGGGGGAGGCAACGGCGCTTGGCTGCTCCTCGCAGCTGGACTCGGGCTTCGGCTCGGCCGTCGGCGGCGCAAATCGGAGTCGCGCCGGTACTGAGGATGTATCGGACCTCGCGCCCGGCGGGCTCGCCGTGTCAGCCCCCGATCCGCTTCGCATTCCCAATGTTCTACCACGGGGATTTTCATGTCCCACAATCGCCCGAGGACGCGTTTCGGGCGAGGGACCGGCGCGGAAATCATTTCATGATCAGCACTGCGAACAGCCCGCGGCGTCGCTCGGTCAGCTCGGGCGGACGATGGGGGGAATCGTGCGCGATCCGCGACAGTCGCGGGTGAATTCGGTTGGCGCTGTACGACCGACGCGGAGGCGATCCGCGACAGCCGCGAGGGAATCATCGCTTTCAGCATTGACGAAGCGGAGGAACGCAGTCACGGCGCCCCGTGAGACCTCCTATTCTGGTCTCTCGAACGTTCACCTTCGGCTAGCGAGATGTTCCAAGCCATGGAAAGACGCTGTAGTGTGCGATGTCGCGTCCTCACTCGTGCTCGCTCGCGTGGCATTCACGATGACCATGAGCGCCGAGCCAGTGCCCACGGCTTTCGCCACCGTCACTCCCTTATCCGGTCGTTGCAAGCATCGACACGCTGCTCGACGTGGCACCGCCGCGACGGGCGTGAGGCTCACGGCGAGTGCGGTACGACAGAACGCGTGACGCGCCTGCAGGGGGTCCGCCCGACTTGTGTTCTCCGATTTCTCGGCGCACCTTTCCGACGAAGACCATGCCGCCATCGAAGTTTCTCCCGGCTCGCGTCGCGCTCCTCTGCGTTCTCGCGGTGAGCTGTGGAGCGCCCGTGCCCGGGCCCGTGCGACCGGTGCGGGGCGGTTGTCCTGCCGGCTATGCGCTCAGCATGGGGGATTGCGCGCCCTGGCCCGCCGATCCCGCGTTGCGAGAGGGGACGGAAGCGAGTCTTGGGACCGAAACGCCAACGCCCGCGCCCGCGAGCTCCGAGATCCCCGACGGCCCGTGGCGCGTCAGCTATGCGGACGGCAATGGCAACGGCTTCGAGTTCGAGCAAACGTCGACCGATGCCAGCACGCGCTTCAGCTATTCGCCCATCACGCCCGAGCGAAGCTCCTCCGGCACGTACAGCGGAGGCGAGCCGGCCGCCGGAACTCTCGACCTCGAGCAAACGACCCAACTCTGGCAGCACTTGCTCCGGCTCGAAGCCGACGCGTCGCTGCGTTCGGAGTCCCGAGACAAGGGCACTGGAGCGTTCGTGCTCGTGACTCCTTCCGGAGAGCGCGCGTTCATCGTCGTGCGCGGTGAACAGCTGGCGAAGCTCGACGAATTGCTGAGCTCGTTCGTTCGCCGCTAATGCCTGTGGAACCAAGCTGCAGAGCCCGCGCGTTGGAATTCATTGAGATTTTTCCCGAGCGCGGGCCGGTTTTGCCTCGAAAAGAAAGCTCCTGGTTTCGCATGGCGTATTTCGACCCATGCATTCAATCGGGCACCTTCACGCCATCTGGGCGATTGCGCTGTGCGTCGTCGGTTGTGAAAACCAGAGTCACGAACCCGTCCTGGATCGCTCCGAGTATCCGGCCGTGCTCGATCCCGTGATTTCTCCGGAGGTCGCCGCGGATACCGCGTTGGTCGGGCCCGCTGTCGGGAGCTACGCGGGGGTGGCTGTCGCCTTTGGTGCGGGCGTAGGGTTCGTCATTTGGCTCGACGGTACGGATCGCGTGCTCGGAAGCCGCATGGACGCCAGCGGCAAGGTGCTCGACGCGAACCCACTGATTCTTGCCGAGGGGCCCGGGCAGGTCGACACCGCGGGCATCGGGTTCGGTGGTCAGAATTTCCTTCTGGCTTGGAAGGAAACGTCGAGCGGCGCGGGCTCGAGCGGAATCGTGCGTGTCGCCCGGATCTCACCGAACGGCCAAATCCTCGACCCCGGTGGCATTTCGCTCACGCCAAACATGGCGAGCTACTCCTGGCCCCGCGTCGCCTTCGACGGCACGAACTACCTGGTTGTCTGGGCGGAGGAGAGCGGCTCGACCAACGAGATTTGGGCTCGACGGGTGACGACTGCGGGTGTGGCCGTCGAGGCGCAACCCGTGGAGCTTGCCACGTTCGAGAGCATCTCGATCGAAGCGTCGGTTGCGTTCAACGGGCAGGACTACCTGGTCGCCTGGCAAACCTACGAAGCAGGGCTGGATAGCGTTCGCTTCCGGCGTTTCAAGACGGACCTGACCCCCATTGGCGCGGCTCCCACGGCTTTGATCACTGCCAGCTCGACGCTCGACTTCATCTCCAGTCCAACGGTGAGCTCCAACGGTTCCTCCTGGCTCGTGGCCTGGGATCACCTCGGTCTGCAAGTCGGCATGGTCGATGGCTCGGGTGTGGTCGGTCCCATCGCTCCAGCAAAGAGCGGCCTCGCATTTCCTGACAGCGTCGCGTATGGCGCGAGCACCTTTGTCGTGGGGTGCATCAGCGGATTTGCTCCCAACGCCGAGCTCGCCGTTCAGCGCTTCGACGCGACGGGCGCGGCCGTCGGCAGCTCCCTCTCCCTCGGCCCAGCCTCCGTACAGAACACCGTGGGCGGCATCGCGTTTTCCGGTACCGAGTTCCTCGCCGGGTACGACGCGGGGGATTTCGGCAAGCGACTGGTGCATGCGACCCGCGTCGCGCCATCTGGGACGAAGGTCGCCAACGTCGTCCTCTCCCAAGCGGCCAACACCGAGAGCCATCCAGACGCCGCCTTTGACGGGAGTCACTACCTGGTCGTTTGGCAAGACAGTCGAGGAGATGACTTCGACGTGTACGGGATCCTCGTCGACGTCCAAGGTCACCCCGAGAGTAGCGACGCATTTTCGATAGCTTCCGGTCCGGGCGATCAGTTCGCAGCGTCCGTGACGTGGAACGGGAGTGAATTCGTGGTCGTCTGGAACGACGACGCGAGCGGTGACATCGACGTGAAGGCGGCACGCGTGAGCTCCAGCGGAAGCTTGCTCGATACGACCGCAGAGGTGGTCTGCGACGTGAGCGGAAGTCAGCTCGCGCCCCGCATTGCCGGCGGCGGAGGTGGAAAGAGCTACGTGGTCTGGGAGGACCACCGAGGGGGCGGATTTTTGAAAATCTACGGCGCGCGTCTGACGGGAGCCCAGCCCGAGGATTTCGGAGGTGTGGTGATCGCCGACGACGTGCGCGATCGTTACCTACCGTCCGTCACGTTCGGCAAGGACTCGTACCTCGTCGTTTGGAGCGATGAGCGCAATTTTCAATCGGACGAAGACGTGTTTGCGGCACGCGTCGGCCTCGACGGAACGCTTCTCGATCCCACCGGTATCTCACTGAGTCAGGAGGCGGGAATCGAGCACAGTCCGCGCGCCGCGTGGGACGGTTCGAGCTTCACCGTGACCTGGCGGCGATTCGCGGACGGTGCCGTTTTCGTCCGACACCTGTCCTCCGACGGTCAGCTGGGTGGTGATGCGGAAGAGATTGCTTCCGTCGGGAGCGAACAGACCCCTGTCGCAGCCGCCTTCGACGGCATGACCACGTCGATTGCATGGCAGGCGCAGGGGGACATCCAGGGCGCCAGCCTGGACCCTGCAGGAACGGTGAAATACGCCATCACGAGCGCGGCAGATGCCGCCGTGAACCCGGCCCTCACGAGCGGTGAGCTCGGACACTTGCTGGCCGTGTATTCCCGGCCAGACACGAACACCGGAGCGCTGCGCATCGGGCTGCGCACGATCACTGCGGACGGAGTCGGCGGCAGTGGTGGCTCTTCCGGAGCCGGCGGCGCAGCGGGAAGCGCCGGAGTTGGCGCAGTCGGAGGAGGCGGACTCAGGCGCTGGTGGCAGCAGTGGCTCGGGCGCACTCGGCTCCGGCAGCGGCGACGGCGGATGCGGCTGCAGACACGCGCGCGGCAAGACGTGGGGCTGGATGGCTGGGTTTTTGTTGGCGCTGGCTCTGGCGTTCCGGCGCCGAGCTCGCACGACCTAGCTCGCGTTGCCCTGGGCAAGGCGACGCGGCATCACGGAGTTGACGCCGCAGCGGCACGCGACCACGACGAGCCTCATGCCGATGACGACCAGCGAAGTGATCGCGCGCGTGCGGGCTCAAGGCGACTTTGCGAAGGCGGGGTTTGTCGACGAGTATCGGGATCCGAAGCCAATTCCCTTCGCAAAGCTCACGGCGCTCGAGCTGCCGACCGGTGAGGCGCTCCCGGTCGAGCTCGTGGAATGGCTGAAGTACGACGCTTCGTGGTTTCCGCTACTGAAGAAGGGTCAAAACGCGTTCCGTTCGGCACCGCTCCACGAGATCCTTGAGAAGTGGCTGGACGAAATGCAAAAGAGCGACGACGAGGATGTCGAAGAGGAGCTCGAGGAGATCGTGGAGCTGGTCGGAGACGATGTGCTCGGCCACTGGCTGAAGAATCTGCCCGACCCGTCCCTCTCGGGCGTGCACGCCGTGGAGCTTCCGACCGCCGGCTCCCAGGAGCACTTGTTGATGCTCGAGCCGGGCCGCAAGTCGCTCCGCGTGCTCGGCTGCGACAAGCGCATCGAGTTCTGGTGGAAATACGAGTCGTTCACCGCTTATCTCGCGCACTATTTCGGATTCAAAGATCCGAAGTAAAACATCGCGCGCCGGGCAGACGCGCTTCGCGCGATGCCCGAAGGGCAATCAGAAATGTCCCGAGATCCCGAGCGCGGCGCCGTGGCGCTCCAGCGTGCCGGTGAACGTCGGACGCCGTGCTGTCTTCGATGGTTTGCCGTCGCCCACGAGCAAGTAGCGCACGACACCACCGAGGACGAATGCCCCGCCAATCACGATGCCTCCCAGCGTTCGCAGTTCTCGACAGCGATGGCCGCGGATCCCTCTCGCGGTGCTGTCGCCGGCCGAGAAAGACCGACGAACGGGCGTTTTCAATGTTGGACACCCTCCGCGCAACGAAGACCGCGATGCGGGGATTTCGCCGCTGGATTGTGCCGGTCGTCACGACCCTGTTGCTCGTGATGAGCCCACCGACTCGCGCTGACGAGCGAGCGAGCGTAGCGCTGGAATATGCACGGCTCGAGGGCGCTGAGACGTGCCCCGACGCGCGCAGTTTGCGGGACACCATCGCCAGCCACCTCGGCTACGATCCGGTGAGCGATCGGGCTGAAACCACGGTGGTTGTCACGTTGCGCGGGTCCGACCAGACCTTTCTGGCAGAAATCCAGCTGCGTGATTCCGACGGACACGTGACCGGAGCGCGCAAGCTCTCCTCGACGGCGTCGAGTTGCGACGAGCTCGCCCAGTCGGTGGCGCTGGCCGTGAGCATCGCCATCGATCCGCTGCGAGTTTCACAACCAAAAGAGGAGGAGCCCGAGCCCGAGCCCGAGCCCCTGTCTCCGCCACCGCCCGCACCGGTAGCAGTGGTGAGAGAAGCGCCGAAGTCGGTGCCCCCCGCGTCGAGCACACCGCTTCGCCCGCGCTTCGCTCTCGGTGCCATCGGTTCCGTTGGTTCGGCGCCCGCGCCAGCGGTCGGGGTGTTCGTGGCGGGACAAGCGCGGTGGCCCGTGATCTCTCTCGGCCTCGAAGGTCGCGGCGACTTTTCCGCCGAAAAGAAGACGAACGACGGGCGAGTGAGCTCGAGCCTCCTGCTCGCAACCGCTTTCGTGTGTCGACATTTCGGAGCGTTTCGCGCGTGTGCCACGGCTTCCGCAGGCGCGCTCGAGGGCTCCGGCGCAGGGGTGGACGAGCCCCGCAAGGACACCACTTTGTTTGGTGCGGTCGGGGCCCGTGCCGGAGTCGAGCTTCGGGTCTCGGGCTGGTTCGCCATGGAGGCGTTTTTGGACGTGAGAGGAACGCTGACCCGGACCGTGCTCAGCATCGATGGACGGGATGCGTGGACCACGCCTCCCGTCAGCGGAGCGCTGGGGCTCGGCGCAATTTTCGGTGACGCGCCATGACGGAATGCGTTCTGACGGCCCAATACCCAGTGGTGCAGACCGCTCTCAGCCCGGTCGAAAGCGAGTTCCAGGCGCTGTTTGTTGCGGAGTTTGGGTACGTGTACAAGACATTGCGTCGATTTGGCGTGGCGGAGCGGGATCTTCCCGATCTGTGTCACGAGCTGTTCGTGGCGGTGTTTCGTCGCTTCGACGACTTCGATCGCTCACGCCCAATCCGACCTTGGTTGTGTGGTTTCGCAACGCGCGTCGCGGCGGATTATCGCCGGCTCGCGCGGCATCGCTTCGAGCTGGTCGATGCCACATCAGCCGAGGAACGAGGAGCCGACAGCCGGGCGGACGGAGCCTTTCGAGCTCTGGAAGCGCGCGACCTCGTGCTCAAGGGGCTTTCCGCGCTCGATCTGGATCGACGGGCCGTGCTGGTCATGCACGACATCGACGGTCATGCCATGCCCGATATCGCTCGAGCCCTCGGCGTTCCCCTCAACACGGCGTACTCGCGATTGCGGCTCGCGCGCGCCGACTTCCGTGCGGCCGTGAATCGGATTCGACCCGAAGGAGGCACTCCGTGAGCAGAGACCCCTTGGAGCCTTTGTCAGCGGATCTGGCCCTGCTCTTGCGAGCGGAGCGCGATCGGGAGGACCCACCTCGAGAGCTCGCCGACCGCGTTCTCGGTCGCACGCTTTCGACGCTCGGACTACCGACCGGTGGCGGCAGTGGTAGCCCCAGTGGCGGCGGGGAAGCACTGGGCCGGGGCGTGGCAGGAACGGGCATGTCGGCTGGCGCTTCGCGCGCGTGGACGCTGCTCGGCACCTTGCTACTTGGCGGCATCGGGGGTGCTGGCCTTCACGCAGTCTTCACGAATACCCCGGCGGCCAGCCCGGAGCCCGCTCGCGTCGCGCTCGTCACGCCGTCCGTGGCGCCATCGGCCAGCGCGAGCGAAGCGATCCTCTCCGTCGAGGATTTGCCGGCGGACGCTCCTCACCCGCACGCAAAGCCTCCCCCGTCGAGCTCGCATCACGGAGCAGAACCTGTCGTCAAAAAGGCTGCGGTCGACGACCTGGGACGTGAACGCGCCCTCTTGGCCATCGCCCGTACCGCGGTTGCCCGGGGACAGGGAGACGCTGCGCTGACGGCGCTCGATCGTCATGCGCAGCAATATCCCAACGGACAGCTCTCGGAGGAACGCGAGAGCTTGCGCATTCAGGCACTCGTAGCCGCTGGACGAAAGAACGAAGCCGAGCGGCGGGCGACGGACTTCCGCGGTCGGTATCCCGAGAGCCTCCAGAAGAAGGCCATCGAGACCAGCCTGGGCACACCGTGACGGAAACCCAGTCGAGCCCCCAATACCAATGCATACGGCCACTAAGGAGTCTTCGATGTTGAAGCGATTGATGCTGACGACAGTTGCCGCCGGGGTTTCGGTGGGTTGCCTATTCGAGCAAGACCTCGGCAAAAACGGCAGCTCGGAATTGAATGGCACCGGGGGCGCTGCCGGAGCGGGCAACGCAGCCAGCGGTGGAAGCTCCAGCGGTGGAAGCTCCAGCGGCGGAAGCTCCAGCGGCGGAAGCTCCAGCGGCGGAAGCTCCAGCGGCGGAAGCTCCAGCGGCGGAAGCTCCAGCGGCGGAACGGGTGGAAGCGGTGGGATCCCGTCGTCGGCCAATCCTCCTTCTGGCTACACCAAGTGCGGCTCGGGAACGTTCGATCAGGCTCAGGCCAAGCAAGCTTGCGAGAGCGTCTGGGACGACCCGACCTTTGGCGTGCTCCACGATCCCACCGAAAAGCATCCGAGCGCTTGCAGCTCGCTGGCGATCTCCAAGGGTGAGTACGAGGTGTGGTGCGATCCGGCGACGGACGACTTCTACCTGTACGCGAAGATCGAAGGGGTGAAGCAGGTGGACGGCGTTTGCAGTGCCGAAGTCCCGCATCTCGTGGGCGCGGAGGACTTTTTCACGAGCGACCCGGGTTGGCACGGGAGCAACTCCGCCATCGTGTGGCACGAGCCGTACGCTTCACCGACTGCGGTGGTGGAGCTGCACGAAGCATCCAGCTCCAAGAACGGCGCCGGCAAGATTTGGGTCGGCGGTCGGCTCTGGTCTGGCGCGAATTGCATCGACCAGAGCGTCTACACGACCCTCACCGGGTTCAACTTCGCGTGGTTCGAAAATTGAGTTGGCACGTCGATGCCGTCGGCCTGGGCCTGCGTTTCGTTCGAGATGGACTTGGTCGCGCGAAAGTTTCGTATGTACAAAGGACGGCGCGACGGATCCGATCTTGGCGGCGGGGTCTCCGAGCTCCGAGGAGACCTGGACGAGATCCCGCAGTGGGTCGAGCGGCGGGACGTGCGTCGTGTCGATTGCCCGTTTGCGGACCAGGTCGACGCCAGAGCTCGTGAGAAAGATGGACACCTTGAGTCCCGCGGTCATGCCGCCGCTGGCGATCGTGAAGCCTGCCGAGGAAAGCTCGTGATCGGTGCCGTGGGTGATGACGACGACGAGATTGCGAGGCGTGGGTTCCATGCGCTTCCTCCGTTGGTCCAACGATTACTAGTGACGGCCACTCGGGAGTCCAGCCTTTTCGGCGATCCACGAAACGCCTACGACCGGTCAGCTGGGTGGTGATGCGGAAGAGATTGCTTCCGTCGGAAGCGAACAGACGCCTGTCGCAGCCGCCTTCGACGGCATGACGACATCGATCGCATGGCAGGCGCAGGGGGACATCCAGGGCGCCAGCCTGGACCCCGCAGGAACGGTGAAATACGCCATCACGAGCGCGGCAGATGCAGCCCATGAAGCGCCCCGGCCGGGCGGGGACGATACACTACTGCTGCGCTTCGGGGCGTGTGCGCAGTCGCTCGTTGACCAGGTTGCGTAGTTGCTGGGGATCGAAGGGCTTGTCGATGCGCAGATTCGGGATCTGGTCCAAGAACGCCCGCGCGAGGCTCGTGAACGCGCCTCCGGTCATGAAGATCACGCGCTCCGCGGCCTCGGGACATCGCAGCATCAACTGGGCGTGAAACTCGGCACCCGTGGTCGTAACAAGTCGCGGATCCGCTCGTCAATACCTCATCGAGCGCTTGGGTCATGGTCGCGTGCTGTTCGGGAAAGATGTACGGAGTCCAGTGGGTGCCTACCACCGACTCTCGCGTGTACTGGGGTAACACGCGGTTGATGAACTGAATCAGCCCGTCCCGATCCAGGAGCATGATGAAGTCAGGTGCTGCATCCAGCAAAGCCTCCAACTGTGCGTGCCTCATTGCTTGCTCGCTGTTCACATTGCCTCCTGACTGGTCCCGAAGTGCGAGAGGAGCGAGAGCAGCGCGCTCCTTCACCCGTAAACCACCCCTGCATACTACGGCAGCTAGGTACTCTGTTTCTTCCACGATGCAAGCCTCATGGCGCCGTGCGTTTGGCTCCTCGGGCACCGTGCGCCAGCGTCATTCGACGTGACGACTACGCAGCCGGGAGAACCCAAGCTGCGAGATCCGATTGCGTGCTTCCGGTGGCATCGGGTCCATCGGCGGATCGGGTTTGTAAGACTTGACCCGATCCGTCGACAGAACTTCGTCGAAGTAGTCACGAACTCCGCCGTGGCGCAGCAGGTTCTCGATCATCGTTGGCGTGAAGTTGGCGAGGGGAGCCAATTTCAACCCGGCGCGCTTCAACCTGCCGAGCACGGCGCGCGGGTCGGGCCAGGGATCGAGGTGCTCGTAGGCACCGACGAGTGTCCGTCGTGTTTCCACGGGACCTCGGCATCGAGTGGTTCGCTTCCAGAGGAGCTTGCATGCGAATGCGGCCGCGTGCACGCTTGCGGCATGCGGGTTGCGAGCGGGGCGTTCGTCGTCGGGATCGCGTGCTGCCTGGCGGCTTCTTGTGGACAGGACGAGTCGACCACGGGCACCAGCTCGGGAGGCAACGCCGGTACGGACGGCGGAGGAACGGGAGGCTCGGCGGGAACGGGCGCGTCGGATGCCGGCGTCGCCCAGGTTTCATTGCCCCAGTTCGTGCGCGGAGCGGCTCGCGTCAATGTGACCGCGTTTCCGACGATTCCGATCGTCGTCGAAGTGACCGGCGCGACTGCGGATGAGGTCGAGCTTTCCCTCGACGCAAAGGCGCCCGTGGCGGCGAGCTTCGAGGCAGGTCGTTGGGTGGTCGACGTTGACGCCGCCGCGATGGGGGAGGGGCCCCACGAGCTCGAGATCAGCGCCAGCGCTGGAGGGAGCGAGATCGGCAGCGCCAGCGCGACGCTCAGCGTGGCGAGCGAGAGCCTTGGGCTCACCGACTTCGCGAAGGATGGCTCCGGCTATTCGAATCACCTCGTTCACGATGTCGCCGGGGATCGCCTCGCCCTCAGCTTCATCAGTGTGACGAGCGGCGTGCATCAGCTGTACCTGAGCTACCTCGACGGCGCCTTTCAGCGGCTCTCGCCCAGCGACGTGGTGCTCAACGCTCCCGGTGACGAGCCCCTTTCCGGTCGCACCGCGTTCGGCAGCGATGGCATCGGTGTCGTGTATCGGGTGGCCAAGCCAGGCGACGTGCACTGGCTCGTGAAAATGCGCGTCGTCGATGGGCAGGGGAACGAAACGGTTCCGACCATGGATCTGACGGCAGGCGAAGCGGCGTTCAGCCAGGTGCAAGCGGGTGTCGATCCGGGCGGTTACTCGGCGGCGTGGGTTCACATCTCTCCCGCGACGGATCCTCGAATCCGCCGCCGCTCGAGCTGCGTTTCGCCCGCTGGGACTCCGTGCCGCAAAAACTCGTGGGGCCCATCACCCTCGATTCCGATCAGCCTGCGCCGACCGGGAGCATCGAGGGAGCGCAAAGCCTGGAGCCGCTCTCGGAAATCGGCATCGCGTGCAACGCCGCGAGCTGTTTGGTCACCTACACGCGCGACGTGTACAACTCGCTCGTTCAGCTGAACATCGGAAAGCTGTTCGTCGCGCGCGTGGATCTCGCCAGCGGAACCCTGGCAGCTCCGCCCCAGGCCGTGGAGGATTCCGACTGGGATTTTCAGCAATTCGGACACTCGATGATCGCCCTGGCGGACGGTTCGTTCGCCCTGGTGTACGAAGCGACGGACACCGCCGCCGCGATCGCCCCCAAGAGCGCGTGCGACGAGACCTTGGAACGCGATCTGTTCTTCGCGATGCGATTCGACGCACAGGGCAATCGCACGACCGATCCGCAACCGATTTTCGACTACGAAGGAACGCGCCAGTATCCGCGAATCGCCGAGCATCCGGACGGTTTTGCGATGTTCAGCGAGGATCAACGCTCGGAGTGCAACGCGAGCGGCGCACACATCGGCATGGCGATGAACGTCGTCCCGCCGGACTTCTCGTCGCTCCTCGATCCGTACCTCGAAGCCCCGGGCTCGATCGGCCTTCCGCCCGAGGAGCCAACGCTCGCGGTCACGGGGACGAGCTTCGTCGTCAGCTGGTCGGACAATCGTCACGGTTCGGGCCTGTTGGATCCGAAGCCGGAGGTGTTCCTGGAGACCTACTGGCGCAAGTGAGATAGCGAGTCCGCCGAAGAACCTCCTGGCACAGGTTGGCCCACGGATCCCCGAGAGACTCCGTGAAATCGACGATGTAGCGTACGGTATGCCCCTTGCAGTTCGTCGCCGCATGCACATCGAACGTGGAGTAGTGGGCGCGCTGGCGATCGCCTTCGCGATCAGCGCAACGGGCTGCGGAAGCTCGTCCGAGGACACCGCGACGGCCGGCGCCGGTGGAACCCAAGGTGTCGATCCCTGTCCCACGGGAGACGTCGGCGCATGGCGCGCGATGGCCGCATCGCCGCTCGGCCCCGATGAAGCACAAAACGTGACGGCGACTTGGAACGGCTCGCGCCTCCTCTTGTTTCCATCCTTCGATCCGACGAGCGCCGACAGCGCTTACGATCCGTGCAGCGACAGCTGGCAGGCGCTGGCGACGGATCGACCGCCTTTCCTCAATGCGCGCAAGGGACTTTTGGGTTCGCGCTTCGCGGTCGTGGGGCTCAGCTACTTCTCGAATCCGATCCCAGCGGTGGGCGCCTGGCTCGATGCCGCCGGAACGCACTGGACGGCGATGAACATGACGGGCTCGCCTCTCGGCGACGATGCCGCCGACACGCGCTTCGCCAAGGACACCATCCTCACCTTCAGTCAGCCGGCCAGCGGCATCGCGTACGACAACGGCAATCGCTACGACCTTGTCAGCGATCACTGGCGAAAGATCAGCGCGCCAACGAATTTGTCGCAGCGCACCTCTCAAGTCGAAGCACTGGTCGGCGAAAGGCTCGTGGTCTGGGGCGGCGCGCCGTCGGACGGCAGTAGTGACGCTCTCGGCGACGGCGCGGTCTACGATCTCGCGACGGACCATTGGAAGAGCACGTCCCAGAGCGCTGCGCCCGCTCCGCGGCTCGGGCCGGTGAGTGTTTTGGCCGGCGGCAAGCTCGTCATTTTCGGCGGCTACGCGAACGCTGCCGATCAAAGCGCCCGGCAGAACGCCTTGCACGACGGTGCCATCTACGATCCGAGCGCCGACACCTGGCGCGCGATCAGCGCGCAGGGCTCGCCGGACCCCTACGAGGTCAGCGCGCAAGCGCTCTGGACCGGAGATCGGTTGGTGATCATGGGCTGGTCGTTTTCGGGTTCGACTCCGAGCGGCGCAATCTACGATCCGGCCACGGATTCGTGGACCGCGATGCATGTCGACGGCGCGCCGAACGTCGACGAAATCGGCACGGCGAAGGGTCCCTACGTGACGCCGACCGGCAAGCTGGTCCTCTACGTAGAGTCGTACGACACGGGCGCTGGTCCGACGCCGTCCGTGCGCGAGCTCGATCCTGTCGCGAACGCCTGGTCGACGATCATCGCGTCCGGTCAGCCCACGCGCCGTTCGTTGGTCACGGCGTGGACCGGCTCGCGCCTCATCGTGTGGGGCGGCGTCGAGTCCGAAAGCACCGGCTGCGGCTCGCCACCCACAGCCGGATGTGACCCGCTCTTGGTCTCGACGTACTTTACTGACGGCGCGATCTTTCGCGCAGAGTGAGCTCGGCGGTGGGTCGCTGGCTCACCGGATCGCCGGACAGGCGGTCCTGAATTGGCAGGGCACCGGAGCGAGCTCAACTTCCGGGCGGGTGCATGATCTTGTTTTGGCAGGACATGTACATCGAACGGGCGCGCTCGATCTTGGCGCGGCTCTCGTCGTCCAATTTCTCTTCATACAAGCCGGAAGCTTGACCGCCCGGGCCGGGGGGGTTGACCGAGCCAGCTTTTCCCATGCACTGGACCGCGGCGTCACCGGTTTGCTCCGTGCACTTGCACATCGCTTCCGACGCTTTGGTGACAAGATCGAGACAGCAACGAGATTCGGGAGGGTGCGCATGGCCTCCGTGGTTGCAGGTCGCGTGCCGACGTGGCTTCGCCTCGACGAGCTGGAAATTTCTGCCGAAGAAATCCTCGCCGCGCAGTGACTGCGCTTCTTCTTGCGCTCGCGTTGGATCGAATGACCCCAAATGAGATCGGGAGAAGATGGCGCGCTGCCGGGCGCACCACGCAGCACTGCAAACGCTGCGTTCTTCGAATTCGCGTCGCAACCTCTGCGTGAGCCGCCTTTGACTCCGCCTTTCGAGTACAGTCGCTCCCAGTGCCCCGTGTCGTCATCGTTCTGTGGGCGCGGGTGAGGTGCGCCACGGCGCGCGCTCGGGGCAGGTGGCCGCTGATGGGTCAGGGACACCCGACGGGCTTGGTATCGACGACGAGATCGTCAATCCGAACGTCGAGGGGTGCGTCCATGTCGTGGAAGCTCCAGGCGCCGACGAAGAGCTGAGTGATGGACGGCCCGTACCACGGCGAGTCGCCGGGAGTCGGTGCGACGCAGCCCTGACCGGTTTCGTCGACCGACAAGATCGGATCCGTCGCGATGTCCTTGTACATACGAAGCTTTCGCGCGACCGAGTCCATCTCGAACGAAACGCAGGCCCAGGCCGACGGCATCGACGTGGCGCTCGGGGCGTAGCAATCGTGATAGCCGTCGTTTCCCTGAGCCGCGAGGCCATACACGAAGCTGTAGCGATTCATGCCGTCTTTGGGCAGCGAGCTCATGATGTATTGAGCGTTCCGCCCGACGACGGGTGAGCTCGGCTCCGCGTCACCACTGACGCCGAAGAAGGTCCAGTGGACGCTCGTACCGTTCGGATCGATGTACATCATCATCCGGCCATACAGGTGGGTGGGCGAGCCCGTGAAGATCGGTTCGGACCCGTTCGCGAAGAGCCTCCCACCGGCCGTGACCGTCGGATCGATGTGCACGTGGAGCGCGCTGGACCCGGAGATCTTGTGGATTCCGTCGAGACTCATCGTGGCGCCCGTCTTCTGCGCTGCGTGCCAGGGACCGAACTGTTGCTTGTCCGTGATCGTCGAGACGGTCGCGTAGTCGTCGAACTTCTCGCAGAACAGAGCTCCGTCGCAGGGATCCGCAGGTCCCGAGTCGACGCCCGAGTCCACGGCTCCGCTGCCCCCGGTGCCTCCGTTCGCTCCGCCCGAGCCACTCGAGCCACCGTTCGCGGTCATTCCGCCTCCGGAGGTGGACGCTCCGGTTCCAGCGTTCGACGTTGCGCCTCCACCGCCGGCATCGTCACCGCCGCAACCCGGGAGCGCGAGGACTGCGAAGAGAAAGAGTCCGACAGCGATGCACCGCATGCCGCAATCATCGCAGGCTTCTCCCTATCGATCCATCGCGGATGACGAACGAGACGCGGCGTCGAGTCCGGGCTCATCTCCCAGAGTTGGGATGCGAGGGCTTCTCGTTGCCGCTTCGCGGCCTTATGCATGGATCATACTCATGGCTCACGTGAATCCGTCGGACGACGAGCTCTACGAGATCCTGGATCGGGCAAAGAGCATCGCAGTGGTCGGCGCTTCGTCGAATCCGGCGCGGCCTTCCAACGGCGTCATGAGGAAGCTCTTGGCGACGGGTTACCGAGTTTATCCAGTGAATCCGAACGAGCGCGAGGTGCTTGGTCAAACGGCGTACCGAGCGCTCGGGGATTTGCCCGTGAAGGTCGACATCGTCGATGTGTTTCGCCGCGCCGAGCTCACGCCCGCGATCGCGGACGAGGCCGCCAGGGTCGGCGCAAAGACGTTCTGGCTCCAGAGCGGCGTGTGGAACGACGAGGCGGCGGAGCGTGCCGCCCGCGCAGGGCTCACGGTGGTGATGGATGCCTGCACCGGAGCCCTCGTTTCACTCCTCGGCGTGCCGAAGAAACCGGACGCTTCGGTCTAAACCGGCCGCAGTCATGGCAAGACGACTTCAGCCAAGTGAAATTTGCTGCCGCTTGTATTCAGGCGAGTTTCGTTCCAACGTGAACGAAGGTGGTTCGTTCACGTTTCTAGCTCATCGGAGGGTTCATGAAACCGGTTCTGCTATCCGGGATCAGTCACGCGCTGCTGATTGGGTTGTGGCTCGTCTTGGCCGGCGGCGCTCTTGTGTCCTGCGGCAGCGACTCGGACACGACTGCGAAGACTGGCGAAAACGCCTGCCTCTGGTCGTGCGACCTGGGGACGAAGCAGTTTGATACGGCATGCTCGTCCGGCCCCGCGTCGGAGTCCGCATGCCAGAAGCTGGCTGAGGACAACTGCAAGACCGCGTCCGCTCCGGTGGCGAACTCGCAGTACCAGGCAGGCTGTGATTGTCCGAGCTCTGGTGCCTCAGGAGAATGCAAGTCGGCCCCCGCGTGGTACTGGGGCAACGCTTGCTTCGTCCAATGCGAGGGCGGTACGACCAAGTGCTCCAATCTCGACTACGCCATCGGCATCATCAACAACGAGGCAGATTGTCAGACGGCAGCCCAGTCCATGTGCAACCCGTTTTCGGACGCCGGGGCCGCCCCGCAACAAGTCGAATTCAGAGTTGGCTGTTCGTGCCCGGATTTCGGCAGTGCGGGAGAGTGCGAGGCGCCGCCGGCCTGGTACCAATAGTCAGCACCGCGGTGGATCGACTGCGAGCGCGGTGCTGGACGCCGCACCAGCGCCAATTGCTTCGAGGATCCAGGGTAGGGGCTTTCGGCACATCGATTGCAGTGTCAGTGCACGATGAGCTCGAAGGTCAATTGGCTCGCCGTCACCCTCGTCGCCGCGGCGTTCGCTGCTGGATGCACGGGCGTGATCACGGATCCGAGCCCCAGCGGCGGAGAAACGACCAAGCAGAAGCTCGATTGCAGTACGAAAGAGCGTCGGCCGGGTCGAGCGCCGGTTCGTCGACTCACCAATCGTGAGTTCGACAACACGATTCGTGATCTCCTCGGCGACGACAGCCGGCGCGGGGAGAGCTTCGCCCCCGACGCGCAGTCGCTGGGTTTCGACAACATGGCCCAGACCCAGAGCGTGAGCCCGCTCTTGGCCGAGCAGTACGAGTCGGCAGTTCGGGAAATCGCGACTACGGCCAGCGGCGATGTCCAGAGCCTGCTCGGCTGTGATCCCGACAGCGACGCAACCTGTGTGCGAAAGTTCGTGACGACGTTCGGCAAGCGGGCGTTTCGCCGTCCGCTGGAGGCGACCGAAATCGATCGCCGAGTGAGCTTCTACGACCAAATGAAAGCCAGCTACGGCACGAGCGATGGCGTTCGGCTGCTGCTCGAGGCGTTCCTGCTCTCGCCGAGCTTTTTGTATCGGCTGGAGCTCGACGGCGCTGTGGCCGGAGCGGACGTGGTGAAGCTCTCGGCCTACGAGGTCGCCACGCGGCTCTCGTATTTCTTGTGGGGCAGTATGCCCGACGACGAGCTCTTCGCGGCCGCCGACGCAGGACAGCTGGAAACGCCCGGCGACGTGGCGGAACAGGCGCGGCGCATGCTCCAGGATCCCCGTGCTCGGGATGCCGTTGCGAGCTTCACCAGCCAGTGGCTGTCCCTCGCACGCCTCGACAGCACCGAGAAGGATCCGGCGCTCTTCCCCGGCTTCACCGCCGGCATCAGGCCGCTGCTCCGGGAGCAGACTCTCCGCTTCTTCGATTACGTCCTGTTCGAGGGCGACGCGCGCTGGGAGACCTTGCTCACGTCCAAGATCGGCTTTCTGAATCAGGAGCTCGGCGCCTTCTACGGAGTGTCCCAGCCGCCGAGTGGAGAGGCGCTCCAGAAAGTCGAGCTCGACGAACACGCGAGCGGCTTTCTGACGCACGCCGGCTTGCTTTCGATCCTGGCCCACGAGAATCAGACCTCGCTGGTCGAGCGCGGCAAGTTCGTCCGGGAGATGCTGCTCTGCGACGACTTGCCGTCTCCACCGCCGGACCTGGTGGTCGTGCCCCCCGATCCCGATCCCAATGCCACGACGCGCGAGCGCTTTGCCGAGCACGTGAAGGATCCCTCTTGCGCGCTCTGTCACGATCGAATGGATCCCATCGGCTTCACGTTCGAGCACTTCGGGGCGGACGGACGCTGGCGTGAGAAAGAAAACGGATTGCCAATCGACGCCAGCGGGGAGCTCACCGGAACGGACGCCGACGGCAAGCTGGACGGCGTCCGGTCGTTGGCCGAGCGTCTCGCCCAGAGCGAACAGGTTCAGAAGTGCGTGGTGATGACCTGGTTCCGGTACGCCCACGGCCGCGGTCAGGAAGAAGCGGATGCCTGCAGCATCGAGAGCGCACGCCAGATCTTCTCCGAAACCGGTGGCAACGTTCTCGAGCTCATCGTCGCGCTCACCAAAACCGACGCGTTTCTGTATCGAACCAAAGGAGAAGCCTCGCCATGAGCAAGAAGCGCCTCGATCGACGAATGTTCCTGCGCGGCGCGGGCGGCATCGCGTTGGCGCTCCCGTTCCTCGACGTGTTTCGTTCGACGACGGCCCAGAGTGCACCCCTGCCTGCGCCCAAGCGCTTCGTGGTGTTCTTCAGCGCCAACGGCACGATCACCGACGAGTGGACGCCGGACGGGATCGAAGAGTCCTTCAGCTTGCGCAAGATCTTGTCTCCGCTCGAAGGGCACAAAGACCAGCTCATCGTGCTCTCGGGAGTGGATGGGGCGAGTGCCAAAGCCGACAGCGGCAACGGTCACGCGCGTGGCATGGCGCACCTGCTCACCGCGACGGAGATGATTCCCGATCCCGGACTCGACACCGGCTTCGGGGCCATCGGGTACGCGGGAGGCATCTCGGTGGACCAAGCGATCGCGGCCGAGATCGGCCAGAGCACGAAATTCGCCTCGCTGGAGCTCGGAGTGCAGGCGGCGAACACCTACGGAGCGCATCCGTACTCGCGCATGATCTACGCGGGAAAGCAGCAACCGCTTCCAGCCGAAGACGATCCCCAGGCGGCGTACGAGCGCCTTTTCGCTGACCTGGGCGTCGATCCCTCGAGCCTGGCGAAGCTCAGCGCGCAGCGTAAGAGCGTCCTCGACTTCGTGTTGGACGATTTCAAGTCCCTCGAAAATCGAGTGGGCGGCGACGATCGCACGCGCCTCGACGCCCACGCCACGGCGGTGCGAGCCATCGAGAAGCAGATCGACGCGCTCGGTGCTCCGGTGGGAGCGGGCTGCAAACCGCCCGATCTCGGAGAGGTTCCGAGTCTGTCGAAGTCGAGCAGCTTTCCGGCGATCGGCCAGCTGCAAATGGACATCCTGGCGATGGCTCTGGCGTGCGATCTCACGCGGGTCGCGTCGTTGCAATGGTCGAGTGCGCAGTCGGGCGTTTATCACTCGTGGGCTGGCGTCGATAGTAGCCACCACGGCCTCTCCCACGAGGGCGAAAGCAACGCCGACGCGAAGAACCAGCTCGTTGCCATCAACCAATGGTACGCGAGCCAGCTGGCGTATCTTGCCGACAAGCTCGCTTCACTGCCCGAGGGGACGGGAAGCGTGCTCGACAACTGCGTTGTCCTGTGGACCAGCGAAGTGGCCGTCGGCAACACCCACTCCTACAGCAATCTCCCGCTGGTTCTGGTCGGCAAGTGTGGCGGAGCGCTGCGCACGGGCCGACACGTCGACGCGGGTGGACGGTCCCACAACGATCTGTTCGTGACATTGATGAAAGCCGCGGGGGCAGGCGCCACGACCTTTGGAGATCCCGCCTTCAACGCCGGCCCGATCGACAGCTTGCTCGCGTGAGGTCGCGCGCTGAGATACCCTTGTCGGTCTCATGAGACCCAGCGGGCTGAATTTCTGCGCGGCGCTGGCGTTCTCTCTGCTCTTCGCGCCAGCGGCCCCGGCGGCTCCCAAGGACAAGAAGGTCTGCATCTCGGCTTTCGTCGAAGCGCAGAAGCTCCGAAAGTCCGGCTCGCTGGTGAAGGCTCGGGAAGAGCTGGTCACCTGCGGTCAAAACCGTTGCCCAGAGCTCGTGCGGGACAAGTGCGTGGGCTGGTTGCCGGAAGTGGAACAGGAAATTCCGTCCGTCATTCTGGTCGCCAAGTCGAGCGACGGGGCGGACCTCGGCGATGTCGAAGTGACCATCGACGACAAGCCCGAGCTCCACCACATCGATGGGCAATCGATTCCCCTCGATCCGGGGGAACATCGCTTCGGTTTCCGACATGGCAGCGTGCATCGACGGAGCGCGGTGATCATCACTGCGCGCCAGAAAGATCGCCGCATCGAGGTGACGTTCGACGCGCCCGAAGCGAAGTCGAAACCAGACCCCCCCAAACGCCAGAAGAAGCCGCTGCCCGCCAGCGTGTACGTGCTCGGTGGCGTTTCGGTCGTGGCTCTCGGAAGCTTTGGCTACTTCGGGGTCACGGCGATTCAGCAGCGAAATCGGCTCAGAAAGGATTGCGCGCCCGACTGCAGCGAGTCCGACAAAGACTCGGTGGATCGCAAGCTCTTGATCGCCGATATCTCGCTGGGCGTGGCAGTCGTCTCTCTCGGAGCGGCCACCTGGATCGCACTGTCTCGGGGCAAGTCGGAAGACGTGGCGGTGCATGCCATTCCGGTCGCGGGCGGAGCCAAGGGCAGCGTCCGCGTCGCCTTCTGATTCATTTCAGGCACGCGGGCTTGGGGTGCAGAACTCCGTCGGCGTCCACGGTGAAGCAATTGGCCGGAAGCTTCTTCTTCGGCGGTCTCGCCCGTACCGCCGGCAGCCGTTTCGGTGCGACCTTCACGCTGGCGTCCGGTTCCGGAGCCGCGGACGACAGGGAAGCGCTCGGTGCCGAGGGCACGACGGCCGTCGCCACCACGCTCACCGGTGGCGCAGCCGGCTCGGCGGGAAGAACATCGGGCGTTTCACGATTGTGCCAAAAGAAGGCGAACGCGAGCGCTCCGCCCACCAGGAGAAGCGGCGCGAGCCACAAAGCGCGGCGCGATGGAGCGCGTCGACTCGGCAGCGGCGCGCTCACGCTGATGCTGGAGACCTGCGACGGAACACCTTCCGGCGCTGGCAGCGCGATGGGTTTGACTCGCGCGGAGTTGCTCTCGATCTCGGCCACGCGATCCGCGCGCGAATCGAGCAGCTCGCCCGCGATGCTTTGAACCCAATCACCAACCTCGCGTTGCGTGGCAGGGCGCACGGCTCCTTCGAGGTCGGTGGCGAAGTCACGAGCGGTGGCGGGACGGCGCTCCGGATTGCGGGAAAGTGCGGCCAGAACCAGACGATCGAGCGCGGCCGGGACCTCCGGCGCGAGCTGGCTCGGCGGCGGGATCTCTTGCTCGAGCACGGCGCCGAAGATCGCTGCCGGATTGGGTCCGGTGAACAAGCGGCGCCCCGTCAGGAGCTCCCACAGCAGCACAGCAGCGGAGTACACGTCGGTACGACGATCCACGTCGGCGCCACGCAATTGCTCCGGCGCCATGTACGGCAGCTTTCCCTTGATCTGGCTGTCGCGCGTGGTGTGAAAGCGCACCGCGGCTTTCGCCACGCCGAAGTCGACCACGCGCGCTACTCCGTCCGTTCCGAGCAATACGTTCTGGGGGGAAACGTCCCGGTGCACGATCTGGAGCGCTCGCTGCGCCTCGTCCTTCGTTTCGTGGGCCGCGTGCAGTCCGTGAAGCACTCCCGAAAGGACGGCAACGGCCAGGGCTGGGTCGATCCGTACGTTTTGGTCGCGCGCGTGCTTGGCGAGACGAGCAAGGCTTTCACCCTGCACGTAGTCCATCACCAAAAAGACCTGGTTCGAGGCGGCAACCACGTCGAGCACCGAGACCACGTTGGGGTGCCGAATGCGCGCAGCCAGTCGAGCTTCGTCGAGAAACATCGCGACGAATTCCGGATCGCTCGCGTACTCCGCGTGGAGCTTCTTGATGGCGACCGTGCGTGCGAATCCGGCCGGGCCGACCAAGCGACCGAAGTGCACGGAGGCCATCCCTCCCCGCGCCACCTCGTCGTAGAGCAGATAGCGCCCCACCGGGACGGGCGAAGCGGACTCGTTCACGTCTGGATTGTCATCCAGCCCCCATCTCGGAACAAGAAACGCCGCGCCCGTTGCGATCCGGTGCGGTGCGCGGCGCCGCACTCCCGCTGAAATGCGCGAGGAAATACCAGGCACAGGCCTTGCTCGTCCCGGGGCATGTATTCACGAGCTTGGCTGTGCGTAGCGGCGCTTTTCGCGTGTGTCGGCTGTGGTGCGGGCAACGACGAACCGAAGAGCGACTCGGGTGGTGCGTCCGGTGCGTCGTCGGGGGGCGCGGGGGGTGCGACCGCAGGCGGTGGCGGAGCGTTTCCGAGCGGCGGCTCCGCGGGAACTGCAGGGGGAGGCGCGGGCGGCGGATCCGCTTCGCCGTACACCTGGCCGGGCACCAGCACGCGCTACTTTCCCGGCATCTACCCGGTCATTCGCACCCAGTCCCACGACGAAATCCAAAACAGCTACCGAAAATGGTTCTCGGGTGTCGAGGACGACTACCGCGAGCTCGTGGGAACGACTCCCGTCACCTATCTCGGGATGAGCACACTCGTGGACGCCGGAGCCTTTTTCTCCGAGCACTGGAACTCCTCGAACGAGGCTCCGTACGACTGGAAGGGAAGCTGTCAGCGCTTTGCCGATGCGGCGGATCCCAACGCCGCGCCCGACGGGGAGGCTCTCTACGACTTCAGCTGGTTCGACACGCTGCTCGATCTGCCGTTCGTCGCCCAGGGCGGTAAGGTGGTGATCCGGGTGATGGAGACCTATTCCGCTACCTCCAAGCTGCCGAGCTGGATGCTCGCGGAAGGCTACGCGCAGCCCGGCACGGGTTGGTCGTACAGTCAGATGCAGGACGCCGCTGTCGTCTACATGTGGCAGGACATCATGACGGCGTTCGCCAAGAAGTACGCGGGTGACCCACGCATCGCTGCCATCGTGTTCGATGAAACGTTCCCGTCGCTCTGGGATCACGCGACGCTGTGCGGCAACCTCCACGATCTGCCGGACGCGAAGGCTGCCAACGCCGGGCTCATGGAGATCGGCCAGTCGATCCTCGAGGTCGATCCGACGATGCTCTGGACGATCGTGAACTGGTTCGCCGCCCAGTCTCCCGTGCTCGAAACGTGGGAAAATGGCTACGATCTCCCCGATGGCACCCACACCCCGGGTGCGAACGATCTGCCCGGCGCTCAAGGCCACTGGCGTCAGGACATCAAGTTCTTCTCGGCCGAAGGCAGCGGCGCGGCGTGCAGCGTCGATGCGGACGAATCGGAGTACATGAACTTCTACCTGGCCCAGCACGCAGCGATCGAGCACACCGGACCCGTCTTCGTCGGGACAGAAGCCAACGGTTGGACCAACAGCGCCGAAAGTGGCCATCGCAACGGTGGCGACAATCCTTGGAACGTGGACAGCTGGCCGAGCTGGAGCCCCGCAGGCTCGCTACCGAGCGACGACGGCGACATGTTTCCGAGTGCCAAGTTCTGGGTTTGGTACACGTCCGGTGCTCCTCGCGCTGATAACCCCGCTGACCGGGATTCGGGCCTGGGACAGCCAGGCGAGGATCCCTGCGGCGTCGTGCCCGCGTCGTTCTACGTGCCGTCGGTACCGGACTGGACGCCGTCGAATCGACCGGCGTGGACCGCAGAGAATCTCGCGATCTCGAAGTTCCGCGCGGCGTTCGACGCGTTCGGACCCAAGGGAACGAAGGCCATGTTCCAACACCCGCCGGGCTATCTCGAACAATTCCAGTGAGTCAGTCGGCGTCGTCGTCGGTCGTGATGCCGACTCGCGCCAGCATGCGTTGCAACGTTCGGCGATTGATGCCGGCGAGCTCCGCGGCGCGCGTGACGTTCCCACCAGCCTTTTTCAAGATCGCGCGGGCGTACAAGAGCTCGAACTGATCGGTCCACACCGAGCGGGCTTCCTTGAGAGGCAAGTGGGTCGGAACCGCGGCTTCGATGGCTTCAAAACCGGCGGGCATCGACAGCGGCGCCGTCCCCTGAGCGCCCATCGCCACGGTGCGTTCGATGAAGTTGCGGAGCTCCCGCACGTTGCCCGGCCAGCCCCGGGACAGGAGCGACGAAACCATCGATTCGGGCATGGGGACTCCCGCGAGCTCTTGGTAGAAGTGCCGTGCGAGGGGCGCCACGTCCTCGCGCCGCGCCCGGAGCGGGGGCAGCGATATCTCGAACACCGAGAGCCGGTAGTACAGGTCCTCGCGAAACGTGCCTTCGTTCACGCTCTCGGCGAGCGACCGATTCGTCGCGGCCACGACGCGCACGTCGATGGGATGGTTCGTATTGTCTCCGACGCGACGCACTTCGCGGCGCTCCAGCACGCGCAGGAGCTTCGGCTGCAAGGCGAGGGGAAGCTCGCCGATTTCGTCGAGAAACAGGGTGCCCCCCGCTGCTTCTTCGAACAGCCCCGCGCGCGTGGATACGGCACCGCTGAACGCACCGCGCACGTGGCCAAAGAGCTCGCTCTCGATGAGGCCCTCCGCGATCGCACCGCAATCCACCGCGACGAACGGCCGCGCCGAAAGCGCCGACTCGGAATGGATTGCACGGGCGACGAGCTCCTTGCCGGTGCCGGTTTCTCCTTCGATGAGCACGGTGACCGGGCTCGACGCCGCGCGTTCGATCAGCGTGTAGACCCGCCGCATGAGCACGCTCTGGCCGATGAGCTCTCCCAGCGAAGTCCGATCCGACACCTGAACGTGCGCGGGCTGTGCATCGAACTCCACCCGTAGCGTGCTCGCCCCGGCGCGGATCGTGGCCCCCAATCGGATCTCGGCGTCGTAGACCCGCACACCGTCCACGAACGTCCCGTTCGTGCTGCCGGTGTCCCGCAAGCGCAGGGCGTCGTCCTTCGCCCGCACCTCGAAGTGCAAGCGTGAAACGGTGGGATCGGTGAGTCGGAGCTGACAGCCGACCCCCGTCCCGACGCGCAGGGTTCTCGTACCGACCTCCACGAGGGCTCCGCGATCCGGCCCGTCGATCACCCGGAGCTCCGCCGACGGAATCGCCACGCTGGCGACCCGCTCGACCAGGTGCGTGACGGGCTCTTCGCGACCCTCGCTCATCGGAGCGAACTATATCAGCCCACTCGCGTTCGGTACTCGCGATTGGGCGAGCGTGGTACATTTGACAGCGTGCGTCGTCGGGTCTTCGCGTTAGCGGTGTGCGCAGGCATCCTGCGCTGCTCGCTCGCGATCGAGACGGACAATCTCGTTGCCGGGAGCGATCATGTGTCGAGCGGAGGAGCGGGCGGGGATGCCGCTCTCGACGCCACGAAGGACGTGACGCTCGAGGCAGGGTCGGACGCAATCGACGATTCGCAAAGCGACTCGCCCATGGAGGCGGAGGCAGAGGCGGGAAAGTTCTGCGAGAGCTTGTCACCCCAGCCCACGCTCTGCTCCGACTTCGACACCGACAATCTCCCGTCGGGCTGGGACGACCTCGATCAATGGGGAGCGTGCGCTGCAACCATCGACAACGGCGACTCCACGAGTCCTCCGCGTTCACTGCTGTTCAGCGCCCCCGCATTGGCCTCCGGCGATCAGTGCGGAGCCTCGCTGCGTGTCAGCTTGCCTCAGCCCACCAATTCAGTTTCGATCGAGTTTGACCTGTATCCCGAGGCGCTCTCGGACACCAGCAAGTTGATCTCGCTCGCCAACATCACGATGGACGCTTCGGGGACAGATTCCGCAACCCTGCTGTTCAATCAATCTTTGCTGAGAGTGAACGAGCAGGTCGTGCAGGGAGATGGCGGCTCTGAATACGCGGGGTTCAACGTCACTTCCGTTCCGCAAGTCGGAGTGTGGAGCCACGTGATCTGGGACGTGAGCTTCACGGGCTCAGAGGCCTTCTCCAACGTGAACGTGAACGGCGCGGTCAACGGCGGAGGCCTGTTGATGAAGAGTCACCTCGCGGGCCCCAACGTCCGCCTGGGAATCATCTTCGCCGACGGCGTCTCCGGGCCCTGGAAAATCCGCATCGACAACGTCGTCGTGCGTATCGATTGAGTCACTCACGCGGCTCGCCGAGCGTAACGGCCAAAATCGAATGGCCTCCGAAGATACGCGAAGCGATCGGGCGGGTGCTGGCGGTCCTCTCGGTGTTCGTGCTCACCCGCGCGCCCGACGTCCCGATTGCGACTCTGACCGTCCAGCGATACCATCGTCGGGTGACGCCCGAGGAGCTCAGCTACCTGTGCGAAGAGCGACTGGCGATTGCCGAGCTCGACGGCAAGCTCTCGGAGGACGAGGCGCGCGAGCTGGCGCACAGCGAAGTGTATGGATCCCCCGATCGCCCCGGCCTTGCCAAGGTCACGGCCGCAGAACCCGCGGCCGAGCGCTCTGATCGCACCGGCACCCGAGACGAATGACGCCTGCTCCTTCGCGGTGTGGTGGGCCGGGCGCGATGAACCGATGAAACCCCCGCTGCGTTTGCCCCAGCCCTTTGCCGGGGTCGAGCTCCACAAACCTCTGCTCGAGACTACGCACATTGCACAGTGCGTCGTGGGGCCCGGGAAGAAGGACCACGAGAGGATCTGCATTGGCTATCCCTTCCGGGACCGCCGATTGCCATTGAAGCTCATGTTCGTCGCGCAAAAGCTCCACTCTGCCGAGGTGTCTCGACCACTGGGGACAGAGCCCGAGGAGGTCACTGTCTCACTTCGCCACGAGATCGCCGCCATGACTTCCGACTTGGGGTGCGCGGTGCAATCGATGATGCCAGGGGCGGGCGCGTCCGCGGAGGCTTTCATGCAGAACGTCGCCAACGCTTCCCGGCGATTTCCGGGTCGTCCCGTTCTGGTCAAATTCGTGTGGGAGAGGGAAGGGTTCGAACGTCGTCGGCACGTTGGTGCGCGAGACGGGCGGGATGCACTGGCTCTTGCTGAGCGCCGTTGCGGCCTGAGACGACGAGGCCCACGCAAATATGGGCTACATCAGTGCGCGAGTGCGCACCGTTCGTCCGCAGGCAATCAGCCGCTCGATGTAGCGCCGCGAGCGACGGCTGGGTCCCTCGAACCTCACGGCGAAAACTGCGTCGTCACCCTCGTCAGCGACTCGTGCAACCGGTCCTCGGAGATCGACACTCTCGTCTTCGCCCTCCCGGCTGATGGTGAGCTGGAGCTCCTGGCCGGGAACGAGCCAGGACGGGCGGAAGCTCGACAGCTCGATCAGCGCGCCAGAACGACTGACCTCGCGGACCGTCAGGACGTAGGCGCGCTTTCCCTTGCGGGAAACCTGGGCCAAGAGCTCGCGGTTCGGCTGGGCTCGTTCCTCACAAGCAAATACGAAGGGATCTGGCACTCGGGAAGCGTAGCGATTCGCACGCTCCGGGGGCAAATGTCTGGGGGAGGTCGCGGGGGGAGGGGGGCAATCTGCTAATCTGGTCGCCATGTTTCTCGCTCCGGAGATCGAGCCCGCCAATGACGCCATGAGCCAAGGGCGGTACGCGGAAGCCGCAGGATTGTACGAACGCGCTGCATACGCCGCGCATCAGGCCAATGACCTGCTCGGGACCAAGATGGGTGCCCATTTGGCCATCAAGGCTTTTGCTCACGCCGGCGACCCGAAGAATGCAGTGCGCATCGCCATCTCCACCGTCGACCTGTTCAAAACGATCGCCGGCGAGCCCGACATCCGCAGCTTCGCTACCAAGGCTCTGGACACGCTTCGTACCCAGGGGCATCACGCGGATGCGGATGCTTTCTCTGCGCACGTTCTCACGCTCGTCCCGACCTGGAGCGATCCCAACGCGCCGCAGCTGCCCGCCTTCTGTACGACCTGCGGTGCGGCAGTGAAGCCAGCGGAGGTCGTGAGACCAACGCCTTCTACCGTGGCTTGCAGCTATTGCGGCGGGTCGCTCGCGCGCTAGCGCTGACGCACTTTGCCCTCGTCTTTCAATCGTTTTTCTGCTCGAACGGGGCCCCCCGATCCGCACGAAAGGCGCGCATTCCGAAGACGGTGTTCCCCAAGCCCCCCGCGCCGAACGCCGGAATCGCTTGGCAGCACGCGTAGCCTGGTCGCGGGTGGGTGTAAGGAGCGAGGCCGTAGCGCGTTCTTTGCGGCATGCGAAACGTAGCTTTCTTCATCGTAAACGTGGGTATTTTGGGGCTCGCAGCGCCTGCGACGGCAGAAAACGCCGACAAGGACGACATCGGGACGCGTCCGGCAGGAGCTCCGATGATGGCGGAAGGGGCGCATCCGAGTGACACGCAGCAGAGGCTCGAGGTCGTCCAAGATCGGGACCCCTGCGGCGCTCCCGGCTGCGATGCGTCGCCGCCGCCACCTCCTCCCGCGACGCGCGATCTGGTCGTAGCCGAGGAGCGGCCGAAAGATTGGTACGTGCTCGACGCGGGGGTCCTCACCCATCGAGACACCTTCGTCGGTGCCGCTACGCTTGTGTTGGCCCAGAGCCGGACCGAGCGCTTCTACGGCGTGACATCGCTCTCGCTGATTCGCAACGACGCGGGCAGTCACTACGGCGTGACGCAGCTCGCTCTCGGACGGAATCTCTCGGACGAGTTCGGCGGTCTGGCTCAGGTCAGCCTCGGCGAAAATCGCGCCCGCTATTTCTATGGCATCGGTCAAATCACGATCGGCCACAACCGGAGCCAACGCTTCCGTGGCCTCACGCAGCTTGCCGGATACAACCGCGCGGAAAGCTTCGGCGGACTCGTGCAGCTCGGCGGATACAACCTGGCCGACAAGTCATTCGCGGGCGCTCTTCAAGTCGGTGGGTACAATCGCTCCGAGGGCGACTTCATCGGGCTCGCGCAGATCGGCGTTTTCAATGCGCAAGGAGAAGAGTTGCTCGACGACGACGACAGCGACGACACGGCGCTCTGGGCCTTGGGCCAATTCGGCGTGGTGAACTACGCAGGCTCGTTTCGCGGCATCGCCCAAGCCGGCGTCATCAACGCAGCCAACGACTTCAGCGGGGGCCTCCAGGTAGGTCTCCTGGCTGCTGCGAAGACGTATCGAGGCATCGCACAGATTGGAGCGGCGACCCTTTCCGAGAAATCGTACGGCGGGCAAATCGGTGTCGCCAACCTCGCGCTCGAGGAGCACACCGGCGTGCAGATCGGTGGCGGCAACTACGCGGAAAACCTCCACGGCGTGCAGCTCGGCGTCGCGAACATCACCGACAAGGCCAATGGCGTGCAGATCGGGATCTTCAACCACGCGAAGAGACTGCGCGGGGTCCAGATCGGGCTCTTGAATCATGCCGAGGACGGGATCTTGGAGTGGAGCCCGATCTTGAACATGGGATTCGAGGAAGCTCCGAGCACGATCGGATCGCTCTGAGCTCTGTCAGGGATCGACGACCACCGTGCCCGCCAAATAGTCGGTCGGGGCGAAGTGAATGTGGCAGTTGCTGCAAAACGCGTTCTTCCCGGAATCGATCACGGTCCCATCGGCACCGCGTCGCTCGTAGAGCCAGTCGCCGTTGGCCGGATCGAACCCAGCCTCTTTTTTGATCATCACGAGGATGTTGTCGATCGAGCAGTTCTTGTCGCCGTCCTGCACCTTGATGGCGACGGTGCCCACCGGAGCGCTGAGGGTGGGATCGCTGATCACCGCTTGGATACTGGTCGAATAGAAGATCTGCACGTAGCCGTGAGGGCTGGAAAACTCGGCCAAGTTGGTTCGACCCAAGTGCAGGCCCTTCATCTGGGTAAAGAACCGCCCCGACGTTGCGTAGTCCGCCTCGAACGCTCCAGGAGCCGCGGCCACTGTGCTGCCATCGCTCACGCTGGCATCGTTCAGGGAACCAGCGCTGCCGGCGACTCCGCCATCGCTGCCGGCCGTTCCCGTTGCGCCTGCCGTTCCCGTTGCGCCTGCCGTTCCCGCCGCGGACCCGTCGGCGCCTGCACTGCCGCCCGCATCGCCACCGTCGGTCGGCGTGGGCGCTCCCGCAGTGCCACTCGGTCCGCAAGGAAGCTCGAATCCAGCACTGCCTCCGCCCGCGGTGCTGCCTCCTGAAGCGATGCCGGAGTCCTTGCGATATCCTCCTTCTTCGTCGTTTTTCAATACGCCGCACGCTGCACACGCGGCCGCTGCGACGACGAAGATCCACGCTGTACGCTTCTCGTGGCAAGCCATTGAGGTGACCGTAACACAGCTTCGCGTCCCTCGACCTCGGACGCGGCGGCCGCGCAGAAGTGCCCGGCGGTGCTCCAATCCTACCCGCCGTTCGGGCCCAAGCTCACGGTCGCGCCTGCCACCCACGTCGGTTCCTCGACGGAGAAGACATCATGGTAATCGACGAGCAGAAGCTCGTGGACGGTCCAGCCGAAGCCGCGCCCCAAAGCTCGGCCCGCATCGGGCCGGCGTCACGAAAATCGGATCGACTGCGAGTTGCTTGATCGCGGAAATCGGAGAAGGCGTGACCGCTCAGCGCCGAGAGTTGGGCCTCGATCCAAGATCTCGCGCGATTCACGCTGGCCGCCTCGTTGCGTGAAAGACGCTCGCCGGGCGGTGTGCCGTAGCCAACGCCATGATGCACGGGATCGGCGGTCGCAACGACGGGAATGTCGATGAGGTTGGGATCCGCGGGCGCCTTCTTGTCGCGGTGGCAAGCCGACGCCAGACAGATGCACGCGAATACGATGCAGGGACCGAAGCGCATCGCCGACACGCTATCACGCGAGATCGATGAAGAGCTGGAGAAAGCCGGACAGCAGCTGGTGGATCAGACGCAGATGTTTGCGGTGCACATCTTGCCGCCGGGACACACCCCGCAATATACGAGTCCGTTGCAGCCATCGGGAGCGTTGCCGCATTGGGCACCGGTTTCGGCGCAAGTGAGCGGTTTGCACCCGCACACGTTCGGCTCTCCGGCTCCGCCGCAAGTTTGCGGATCCTGGCAGGTTCCGCAATTCAGGTCGTTGCCACAGCCGTCCTGTACCGTGTCGCAGTTCTTTCCCAGCTTGGAGCAAGTCGTGGGAATGCAACCGCATTCGTTGTCGACGCCCGCGCCGCCGCACGTCTCCGGAACGATGCAATCGCCGCAGTGGAGTAGCTTGCCGCAGCCGTCGATGAGGTCGCCGCAGCTCGCTAACAGGTCTTCGCAAGTCTTCGCCACGCACGGGAAGTCACTGCATACGTTCGCTGTCGTACCGCCGCAGTACTGATCTTGGGGACAGCTGCCGCACTCGATCGTGGCTCCACAGCCGTCGAGCGCGAGCCCACAATTCGCCTTCAGACTCCCGCAGGTTTTGGGAACACATCCCGCATCTTCTTCCACCACCACGATCTTGCCACCCTGAAGGTCGTCGAGTTTCTGGGTGAGGGAGCACGAAGCGGCGATGAGGCTGGCGAAGAAAAGTGCCGGAAGCGCGACGAGCGCGTGGGGCCACGTCCGGATCATCAATCCTGAAGCATAGCCTATCGCATCGGGCGGGGAGTAGCCCGAACACTTCTCGTGGTGGCCACTTAGGCATCCGCGACGTGATCGCGGCGAAAGCGACCCCGAACAAGACTCGCAGATGTTGAAGTCGGCCAAGCGGTCCTCCCAGATCGTTCGAAGAGCTTTCGGCCACGCATTCGCTGCTTTAGATCGTCGAAGCCGCGCTGGCCTAGCGCCAGCGACGAACATTCGAGGGCTCCGACATCGCCGTCCACGCTAGGATGCGTGAGTGAAGCTGCTCCTCAAGCTCCAGAAGGTGCACTCGAGCTCCTGGCTGGAGCGACCAGCATGGTCGAGGGCGAGCTTTTGCGGATCGAAGGAAACACCGAGGCAGCCGTGGCCGCGTTCGACCGCGCCATCGAGCAGGCGCAAGAAGCCTCGTGGGTCAACGACCTGGCGCTCATCAACGAGCTCGCAGCACGCGCGCACGCCGATCCCAACGAAGCCAAGCGGCGCTCGAGGGCCGCCCGCGCGGGCTACGCAGCGTGGGGGGCGATAGCAAAGGCCGCGCAGCTGGGAGCGAGAATTACTTCGCAGACCTAGCCGCTTTGCGTGGTATTTTGAGCGACGATGGAGGTTCTCATGCGGAGCGCTGCACGCTGGGCTGTGTTCGGGGTGGTGATGGCGTGGAGCGCGCCGGCCATGTCGGATCCGGTCACGTCGATCACTCAGTACGGCGTGACGTGGACCTTCGACAAGTCCTACGAGTCCGGTCAATTCGCCACGGGCGACTACTGGGTGGTGGGGCCGGTGACGATCGAGTCGGTAACTCCCATGCCAACGACTACGCGCAACGGTTCCGCAGTGAACCCGATGGGCGGACGCCAGGCGTACGACGATCGTGGCGGCCAGTTTCAGACCGACGATCAAGTGCTTTTCCCCTACACGCTCCAGCCGGACGAATCGCTGGTCTCGAGCGTCAGCAAGCCCGAAGGCGTCGAGACCCAAGACGTCGGCAACATGATTTCCCAGGCGGTGCTCACCGCGGTGACGCAACCGCCTGCACCCGGCACATTGCGCCCATCGTTCGCCGGTACTTACAAACGCTACTTCAACGTGTCGGACATCGATTGGGCTCGGCTCCCGAAACTAGCTCCTCCCGGATCGGCCCCGAGCGGCGCCCTGCTCATCGAAGAGTCCGATCGCCCGCGTGCCGATCACTTGAGCTCCTGGACGATCCAGCACAGCTGCGCTCAGGAAAATTGGAACAACGGACCGGGCGCCCACGCTTGCTACGGACGGGAAGTCTCCACCTTCGTGAGCGAAGCAGCTCTATTCGTGATGCTCGATACGCCCCAGCGCGACGAAGTGGCGACGAACATGATCCAGATCGGCATCGACAACTACGGGATCCTCAAGGCAGGTGGGGACTGGGCGCCAAACGGCGGCCATCACAGCGGACGCAAGTGGCCCATCGTGTTCGCGGCGATGATGCTCAACGACTGCGACATGCAAGCGGTGGGCAGCGACTACGACGACACTCATTTCGGGGAAGATGGCCAGACCTACTTTGGGGTGGATGGCAAAGCCCTGTTCGGCTGGGATTGCGGCGGTGGCCAGGGCGCCTACTTCGAGAACGGTTGCTCCGGATCGGGCGCCAAGGATTGTCGGGATCCCGCAGGGATGGTCGACGGTTGTCCTGACTATCGGGACTGCTGCACGAGCGCGTACTGGGTAGGACAAATGCTGTCGGCGTTGATGCTGGGCGCAAAGCCCGTCTGGAATCACGACGCGTACTTCGACTATGTCGATCGCTGGATGACCGGTGACGTGGGGTCGAACAGTGGTTCCGACGGCTTCTCCGACGAGATGTGGTCTTTGTATCGCGACAATCTTCCCACAGTGAAGACGTTGACCTGCGGCAATCCCGGGACCGCCGGAAGTGGGAGCGGAGGCCAAGCTTCGGGCGGAGCGCCGGGAACTGGCGGAACTGGGGGAAGTGGGGGCGGAGCCCCGGACAGCGGCTCGGCGAGTAGCGATGGTCAAAGCGACGACGGTGGATGCGGCTGTCGTGTTCCCAGCGGGAACCCCTCGCGGCTTTCGGCCTTCGCGCTCTTGGCCTTCGCGATCGGACTTCGGCGGCGCGGGCGAAAGGTTGGGGGCCGTCCGGTTTGACGTGCGCTTCGGGGCCGAGTTGTCAGCGGTGGTGATTTCCGGCACCCTGAATGCAAATGCGTTGGGTGTTGGCGGTCGTGGCTCTGGGCGTCCTGTTCGTCCCTGCCTCGTGCGGGAGTGACTCGACCTCCGGCTCGGGCGGCAAAACCAGTGGGGGAGGAGGGGCGCCCGACGGCAGTGTGGGCGGCAGCATCGGGAGTGGTGCGAGCTGGCCGGGCGGCGGAACTGCCGGAGCTTCCCAGGGAGGGGTTGCCGGTATCGGTAGCGGTGGAGTTTCTGGACAGGGAGGCGGAGCAGCCGGTACCGCCGCGGGCGGGAGTGCTGCGTGCGGCGCGGCGGCTTCGGTGCAGTGCGGAACCGGAGGCCCGTGTTCGTTTCCTCAGGGCGTTCCGGATCCGGACTTCATCAACGTCGCGTGCACGTATCAGGACACCGATTCGTCGGTGGATGCTGCGGTAAACTCTGTGATGGCCTCCCTCAGCGGGTGCGGTGTCGGCAGCGACTGCACCATCACGGGCTTCGCGGGCACGACGATCGACGAGATCTGTCAGAGCTGGTTCGCAGCTGTCACCCAAGAGCTTCGGGCTCAAGGCTTCTGTGCGGGACAGCACAGTGTTGGCTCCACGGACGAGATCGCCGTGAGTAACACTTGCTGCGAAGGCAAGTGGTACGGCTACCACATCTGCAACTACGGCGGGGGCAAGGTCGTGTGGAATCCGGGCGCACGACGTGGGTGGTGGATGATCACGCCTTCGTATTGCAGCCCATAGCGATCGCGCTTCGAGCTCACGCCGTGGCTGAGGTATGTCTGTGACGTGAAGCAGAGAGCGGGCAACCTGTCCCTTCGCGGGCGAAAGCTGGCCGAGAGTCCGCCGATGCCCGAGTACCTTTCCGAGCACTTCGCGCGTTCCGGTTCTGCGGGCGAGAGTGGTTACATCCCGCTCTGTGTGGCGGAGAACAAGCTCACCACCGACGTCTTCCTCGCGAAGATGGCTGAGTGCCGCGATGTTCCGGCAAGCGTCTTGGGCTACGACGCGATGACCGGAAGCCACGCGTTTCGCGAGGCGCTCGGCCGGATGTTGGAGCGGAAGATCCTCGGCCGGCCGGTCCCGCCGGAGCAGGTGGTGGTGCTTGCCGGAGCCGGCACCGTGCTCGAGATGTTGTTCTACGTGATTGCGGATCCGGGTGACGCCGTGCTGGTTCCGACCCCGAGCTACGCCGGTTTCTGGCTCGATCTGGAGACCCGTGACGAGCTTTCGATCATTCCGGTGGATACGTCGAGCGACGATGGCTTTCGTCTGACCCCCGAGCGCCTCGATGCTGCGCTCGCGGGGGCGACGCGGCCGGTTCGCGCGCTGCTCTTCACATCCCCCGACAACCCGATGGGTCGCGTGTACTCCGCGGAAGAAATTCGGGCGGTGATGAGCTGGGCCGAGCAGGCTCGCGTCCACCTGATCATGGACGAAATCTACGCCCTGAGCGTCTACGGTGAGCGAAAGTTCGTGAGTGCGGCGAGCCTGGGGCCCCTCGGAGATTCAGTGCACGTCGTGTGGGCGTTTTCCAAGGACTTTGGGGCCAGTGGACTTCGCGCCGGAGTGCTCGTCACCGAGAACGAGGCGATCCTCGGCGCGGTCGATCAGCTCGCGTACTGGGGCGCTTGCTCCGGCGACACGCAATACCTTCTCGGCAAGATGATTGCTGACGATGAATGGGTGGACGTGTACGACAAGACGAATCGTGCACGTTTGGGCGAAGCCGCGCGCCGAGTCACGAGCGCCCTCGACGCCCACGACATCAAGTACGTCGACGCCGAAGCGGGGTTCTTTCTGCTCCTCGACCTACGCCGATTCCTGAGTGAACCGACGTTTTCCGGCGAGCACGAGCTGTTCCGCAAAATGCTCGACGCGAACGTGAATCTCACGCCGGGCGCATCCTGCCGTGTCGCCGAGCCGGGGTTCTTTCGGCTTTGCTTTGCCGGGGTCGAGACCGACACCGCCGTCTCTGGAATCGATCGAATCGCGCGCCTCCTCGAGCCAACTCGAAGCTCGGCGTAGCGAGTGGGGTTCCGCTGCTGCGCGCCCAAGCCGTCTTGAGATTCTGGTAAGCTCGCGCACTTTGATCGATCCGTCGCTGATCGCATTCGGCTGCGTCGTCGTCCTCGCCTATGCGGTACAAACCACGATCGGGCTCGGGGGCATGGTCGTCTGCGTCACCGTCGGTGCTCATCTGTTCGCGCTGCACCGCGTGCTGGCCCTCGCAGTGCCGCTTTCCATCGTGCAAACGGCCTACATCAGCATTCGACATCGCGACGGGATCCAGGCGCGACTGCTCTTGGGTCGCATTCTGCCGCTCATGGTGGCCGGTGCCCTCGTCGGCCTGTGGATCGGCGGGGACATCGACCAACCGTGGCTCAGAACGGGTTTCGCCGTGCTCGTGCTCGCCCTGGCCCTTCGGGAGCTCTGGACTCGCACCCGCCCCGCATCTCCACCCACCGCGCTGTCCCCCGCGGTAGGTCACGGGGTCATGTTCGGCGCTGGCATTGTGCACGGTTTGTATGCCACCGGCGGGCCGCTTTTGGTGTACGCGGTGGGTCGCCTCGGGCTCGGCAAGCACGCGTTTCGCAGCACGTTGAGCGCCGTGTGGCTCGCGATGAACGTATTCTTGTGCATTGGCTACGCGTCCACGGGGCGCTTGGACAAGCAGACGCTGACCGACGTGGCGCTGCTCGTGCCGGCGGTGCCCATCGGTATCGTCATCGGAGAAGTGTTGCATCGACGGGTGGACGAACGGCGATTTCAGATTGCTGTTTTCGCGGTGCTGGCTCTGGCCGCGTTGGCGCTCCTCGCGCGCTGAGAGCTGCTTGCCCAACGCGCGAGGCCGCAACACGTCGGCGGGACGTGCTGCGGCCTCTTGCGCGCCGAGCGGAGGGCTCAGTTCATGGGCGTGATGGTGACCTTGACGAGTGCCGAAGCCGGCGGGAGGACCCACACCGGGTTCTGGGACGAGAGTCTCACCAGCCCGTTACCCTGCGCCGGACCGGTGTCAGGCGCGGGTTGGTGTCCAGCTTGATCGGGGCCCGAGCCACCAGACTCGTTGATTTCCGTCCCCGCGTCCCATGCGAACAGGTGCGCTGCTACGTCGGAAGCGATCTCGGCATCCGTGCGCGGGGCGCCACTGGAATCGAGCAGCGCGATGCCACCGGGATCCAGAGCGAGGAAGGTGTCACTCGAAGGGGCCACCATCGCAGCGAGCTCGAACATCGGGTGGGCCGAGTCGGGTGTCAGCGTGAAGACGTAGCTGTCGCCGGGCGAGAGCGGTCCGGCGCTGCTGCTGCCCTTGGCCATGTTAGCGACGCCGGACGTTCCGACTCCGCTGGCGCTCGAAAGCATCGTGGCGAGTGCGGTTCCGTTGCCGTCCTCTGCGATGTGCTCGATCTCCATCGATGCGGGCATGCCGACCTTGAAGAAGTCGAACGACGTGTCGTGAAGCGCCCACACCACCGGAGAGACTTTGCCGGTGTAGGCCATCGTATCGCTGGTGTTGGTCACGGTGACCTCGAACTGTCCAGCCGTGGTGGTGTTCACGATGCTGAGGCTCACGAAACCACCGAGCGACGGACCCTCGAGATCGTTCGTCGAGTCCGCGTAGCGACGCACCTGATCGTTGGGGTCGGCGGGACCGGTGTTCGGCGCCGATTGACGGGGTGCTTGGGTGAGGCCGAGCCCGGGTGGTTGATTGGCTTCGGTGCCTGCGTCCCAGACGCTGACCCAGCGCTGGATGTCGGCCTGGACGTCGGCTGCCGGGCGGGGGTTTCCACTCGCGTCCAGAAGCGCAACGCCGCTCGGCGGCAAGGCGATGAACGCGTCGTTCGTTTGACCCACCATGCTGCCAAAGCTCAGCATCGGATGCGTGGCGTCCGGCGTGGCCATCACGGTAAATGATTCACCAGGAAGTGCCGGGCCAGCGCCGGATCCTCCGTCGATGATCGTCACCGCACCCACGTCCTTCACTCCGGTCTGACCCGTGGTGTCGGTGACCAGGGACGCTGGCGAGCCATCTTCGGCGAGGTGCTCGAGCCCACTCGAGGCCGTCCCGCCTTCGGTGAACAGCGACCATGACGCGTCGTGCACGGCGAAGAACACTGGTGCAATGGGCGTCGTGATGGCACCGCTCGCGGCGGATACGTTCTCGATTTTGATCGAGTAGGTTCCCCCGTTCTCGGTCACAGTGACATTGACGATCCGGCTCGCAATCGGCAGTGCCCGCGTGGTGTCCGTGAGCTTCGACAGCACGCTCTCCATTGCGCCGCTTCCGGCGGCAGCCTGCCGTGGTGCCTGATCGGGGCCCATTTCGGGTGCTTGATTGTGCTCCGTGCCAACGTCCCAGGTGTCGACCTCGGCGGTCGCTTCGTGCTCCGCGAGGGGATTGCCGCTCGCATCGAAGAGCTCGATGTTCTGGGCGCTCACGATCGTGTCGTTCGATTGCCCGTACATGCTGGCGAAGCTGAGCTTCTGGCCGGGTTCCGCCGTGACCGTGAGCTCGAAGCTCTGACCCGGCTTCGCGGGACCCTTGTCCGTCGCGCCCACCGGAGTATCGAACACGCCGCTCCCGGCAACATTGGTGTCGGCCATGAGTGCGGGACCGAGCACGGAGGGATCTCCCTCTTCGGCGATTTCCTCGAGGCCGTCGCCACGGTCGGGCTGGCCATCGGTGTACAGCGGATCGCTGGCAGCCGACACGGCCCACACGCCGGGCGAGAACGGCGACGGAGCCGCGCTCTTGCCGGAGAGATTTTCGATCGTCACCTTGAAGCTCTTCGCCGCAGAGCCACCTCCGCTTCCCGCGGCGCCCCCGGTCGCGCCCGCTCCACCCGAGCCGCCCGTGGCCGCCGTTCCGCCACCGCCCCCGACGCCTCCGCTACCCCCGGTCGCCGCCGTTCCTCCGCTCCCGGCTTTGCCGCCGGAGCCGGCCATCCCATCGTCACCGCCACATCCCGTGAGTGGCAAACCGAGCGCAACCGAAGCCAAGATCCATGCCGTGGTTTTCATCGACACACCTCTCCACTGAATGAAATGACGGGGGCGGGTGAGGCCGCACGATGCATCCAGTCAGGATGCCGAGCCCACCGTCGATGATTTCCAGCGTCGCCCTGAAAAGGGGACAGCGCTGCCTCGTCCTGGTGTACGGGGATGTCGGCAAAGCGTTAGCAGGCGACGACGATTTTTTTCGATCCCACCGATCCGCCTGCTGTCCCCGCGCGTAGCCGCTTCTTGGCCCGTTTGGGCATCATCAGGCGCTTGCCCTGGGCCGACGCCCGCGATAACGCCGGGGGCGCATGGCGGATGAGGCGCCCGATCTCGAAGAAGAAGGCACTGGCGAAGACGCTTCGTCCGAAGCCGAGCTAGCGGAAGAGCCGTGGAGGCCCCCGCCAGCGATGCTCGCCCCCGCCGGGATCAGCCGCCGCACGATCGGGATCGCCCTCGCGCTCGTCGCGCTCGTCGGCATCATCGTCGCGGACGTTGCGTTCATGCTGAATACGGCAGGCAAACGCGACCCAGTGGTCGCAGTCGCCTCGGCCAGCGCCTCCACGTCAGCGTCCGATGGCCCCGAGTCGTTCGATACCGAAAGCGCGGCCCAAGCTCCGGTCGAACGAGGTTCGGCGCCGCAGAGCTCGGGCGAGGGAGAACTGTTCTTGGACGAGAGCGAAGAGCCTCAAGCGGACCAACCTCAGAAGCCGAAGCCAGACCAGCGCGCGAGCGCCGGAAGTGTACAGGACGCAGCAGCGCGCAGCTGCTCGACATCGAGCGTGGACGGATTGAGTCGCCAGATCATCGGCCAGTCCCGCTGCATCGATCCCAGGGCATTTGTAGCGGTGCCGCGACGACCGAATCTGACGACCAAGTCCAACGTGTTTCTCTACCTGGATGCGTCGGCTCGTGATCACTTGGTGAAAGCACTCGACGCCAACCGGAAGAAGACCATGACCGTCAACAGTGCGCTTCGAACGGTCGCGCAGCAATACTTGCTTCGCCGTTGGTCGTTGCGCAAGCGGTGCGGTATCGAGCTCGCGACCCCACCGGGCGACAGCAATCACGAATCCGGCCTTGCTCTCGACATCGCCGAAGCGTCAGCGTGGCGATCAGCGCTCGAAGCCCAGGAATTTCGCTGGCTCGGATCGATCGATCGGGTGCACTTCGACTACAAGGGACCGGACGCGTCCTCTCGCGCGAGTGTGGACGTCAAGGCTTTCCAGCAGCTTTGGAACCGCAATCACCCCGACGACAAGATCGCGGAGAGCGGGCGCTACACTCCGGCAACCGAAGAGCGCCTGGAGAAGTCTCCCGCCAAAGGGTTCAGCCGGGGACCTCAGTGCAGCAAATGATGGTCGCTCGATTGGGAAAGCTCAGCTGCACGCCGAGAGCGCGAGACACGAGCTGCTCGTCAAGTCGCAGGCCTTGGTGTCCGTCGCACAGGTGAGGGCGACGTCGACCAGCACGGCACACGACGCCTGCTTGGGCTTGAGGCTGTCGACGCATTCCTTCTGGTTTTTGTTGGACCCGATGATGACTCCGTTGCCGCAGTCGATCTCTTGGGCGTAGCCGCCGAGGATCTCCGCGACGCAATCGCACATCGTGCCGAGCTCCGTATCGGTGAGCTGACTGATCGTCTTGTCTTTGATGCTCGTGCAGTCCGTCGTTCCCCCGCCGCCAGTTCCGCTGCCGCCGTTGCCCGTCGCGCCGCCGCCCGCTGCGCCGCCCGTGCCACCGTCTCCGCCACCGCCGCTACAAGCCCACAGGCTTGCCAGGGCCACGCACGCCAACCACGCCAGTCGCTGCGAAAACGCCATGTCCTGGAGGTTATCCAGTCTTGGGGATCGTTGCCAATGGTTCCAACCGTCAGGGTGGTACGCACTCCGGGAGCGTCAAGTTATCCTGACAGATCCCGGTTTGCGTGCACGCGATTTTGGTTTCGGATTGGGCTTGGGTCGCGCCGCAAGTGCAGAGACCTCCCTGACAGGTCTCGCCCTTGCCACAGCAGATTTGGGCGTCTGCCGCTGACGGATCGGCCACTGGATCGACGACGGATATCCCAACGATCACTGGTGCTATCCTGCTGGCGGATGTCCCGCTACCGCGATGACCGGGCCGCGCTGCGCGAACGGAACGAGAGTCTCGAAGGAGATCTCGAGGAGGCAGCTCGGAAGCTTCGGGACCAGGAGGAAACGCTCCGGGCCCAACAGCGCGAGCTCGAGCGATTGCGCGCCGGGCGCTCGACACCCACGCAGCCGCGGCCTGCGCGGCGCAAGCAAGAGCCAGCCCACGTCCAGCGCGCGCCCGCTGAAGATCCGAGCGCCGTCGTGGTGCACGGCAAGGTGCTGAGCAACGAACGGATTCGCTACTACACGGAGGGTGGCGCTCTGAACGTGGTGATGGGTGCTGCCTTCATCGCGGCGGGCCTCGGAATCAGCCTGGTGGCCACCGGGGTGTTCCCGGGTCTGCCACTTTTGATGTTCAGCGCGCTTTCGTTGTTCTTTTTTCATCGGCGCGGCATCGACGTGTTGCCCAAGGAGCAGATCGTCGTTGCGTGGCACTGGATCCTCTTTCGCTACGGCCACCAGCGCATCCCCTCGGATCGCATAGTGATTCAGAATCGCAGCATCTCCAGCGAATACGGAGATCCGCGCAAGGTTGCCAATCTGTATCTGGGTGGTGTGCTCCTCGGAAAGAGCATGAGACGCGACAAGGCGTGGGCCATTGCCGAAGAGGTGGCGGTTCTGTGCGGAGACGCCCCGCCGGAATCGGTGGGGAGCTGAGTCCTGTCGTCAGAACCGCCGGCCGCTCGGCGCTCCGAGGAGCGGCACGGTGCCGACGACCGGTTCGTCGACGATCGCTTTTGACAGCTTCTCGTAGAGCGTTTTCATCGCCTCGAGCTTTTCCGGTTCCTTCTTCGAGAGATCGTCGGTTTCGGCGAAATCGTGGGCCACGTCGAACAGGAAGAACTTCATCTCGTCACCCCACACCACGAGCTTGTAATCGCCGTCGATGAGCGCGCGCCGGCGGTCCATCAGATCGCACCGCGGAAGATCGACGATGATGGGTCGTGGGTCGGCCTTTTCCCCGAACACTTCTGGGACCAGGCTCTTGCCGCGATCGTCTTTGGATGGGGGAATGCCGAGCAAATCGGCGAACGTCGGCGCGAGATCGATGGCGCTGCGGGAGGTCTCGATTCGCTGGGGCGGTGCGCCCGGGACGTAAATGAAGAGCGGGACGCGAACCAAGCTTTCCCAGACCTCGTAGGCATGTCGGTAGTGCCCGCGCTCCCCCATGCCTTCGCCGTGATCGGCGGTGATGACGATCGCGAGGTTTTTGCCCCAGGTTTTGGCGAGAGCCCAGTCGACGAGGTCCCCGACCCAGCGATCGGTGAAGAAGACCTCGCTGTCGTAGAGGTCCCGACGCTGGTTGCCGAAGTCCGGGGACTCTTCGTGCTTCACGTAGGTGAAGTGGGGATCGAGAAAATGGAAATACGCAAAGAACGGTTTCTTTCCCTTGGGGTCGACGTTCTTCGGATCGGACAGCATTTGCTTGGCGAGTGCGTTCAGTCGATCGCTGTTCACGTCGGAGACGCCTCGCGTGTCGAGGAACGTTCCCTCGAGCAAGCGATAGTCGTCCCATCCTTGATTCACGCCATAGGGTGGGAGAAAGTAGCCGTGTCCGTTGCCGCTCAGGGTGCGGATCCCGTGGGCCTGGGCACGTTCGCTGATGAACACGTTGTCGTCGAACCAGCGCGTGAAAAAGTATCCGTCGTGTTTCATCTCGCTTGGATATTTTCCGACGAGGGTTGGGACGACGCTCTTGGCGGTGTAGCTCGAGAGGGAGTACGCCCGGGGATACAGCGTGGACCGCTCCGCAAACTGCGTGAGCCAGGGAGCGATCTTTCGTGGGTAGCCCGCCCACGGCATGTCGGCTCGCAGGCTGTCGATCATCAGGAACAGAACGCTGTACGGCGGCTTCGGTCGGGGTTTTTCCGGCGTGGCGGAGGCGAGGGGAGCTTCCGACGGCTTCGGGTTCGAAACCAGCGAGACTGGGCCGAGAGGTGGAACGGGAACGCGGCGCCCCAGCACCCAGCCACCGAGAGCCAGGCAGAGGACGAGGCCAGCGCCTCCAACCATCCACGAGCGTTTGGTCACGCGAGTGAGCCAGCGTAGTCCACTCGATTCGCCGTGAACTGCTTTTTGGAGAGGTCGCCGAAGGACGCGAGTCGGGGTAGACTCGATGTGTGGGACACGTACGGCGCTCGTTCGCTCTTCTCTTGCTCAGTTTTGCCCTCGTGTACTGCTCGTCCAGCGACGACGCGGTGTGTGAGCCAGGGCGGCAAATCTCCTGCTCGTGCCCGGGTGGCGGCAAGGGCGTCCAGGCCTGTGTGTCGGATGGAACCAGCTACGGAACGTGTCAGTGCGGAGATGCCGGGACCGACGGCAGCGCCGGAACGGGCGGCGGCGGCGGGACGGCGGGAAGCGGTGGCGGTGGCGGCAGCGCCGGGGCGGGCGCCAGCGGCGGCAGCGCGGGCAGCACGGGAGACGCCGGTACGTGTGCACCGGGAACCGCGACGAACGTGACCGGCTCTTGCGATCTCTTGGCCCAGGATTGCGGACCAGGACTCACCTGCCGCGTCGAGCAAACCGATGCTGGAGGCTTCCAGAGCGCGTGCATCGATCTCGGAGATGGTCCGAAGAAGCTCGGCGAAGCTTGCAGCTCTCACAGCGACTGCGCGGCCAAGCTGGTCTGCGCGCTTTCGAAGTGCACGACGCCCTGCTGCTTCGAGGTCGAAGGCCAAGCGTGCGGATCGACGGGAGCGTGCGATCTCAAGATCAACTACGGCGCTTCCGATTTCGTCCAAGTCTGCACCTTTTCGCCGCCGTGTACGCCTTGGACCAATGATTGCCCGCCCGGGCCGGAATCGGACTGTCACGTAGGTGCCGGTGGCAAGCTGAAGTGCAGCATCCCGAACTACGATCTCGACGGCGGATCGACGCTCGGTCAGCCCTGCCAGTACTTGAACGACTGTTCCGATTCCCAGCAGTGTGATTTTTCGAGCGGAAGCGGCGTGTGTCGCTGGCTCTGCAAGGCGAGCGCAAGCGGTGGACCCGACGCGGGCACGGTCGGTGGCAGCCCCGGCAACGGGGGCTGCCCCTCCGGACAGACCTGCTCGGCATACACGAGCCCGAGCTGGCTCGGCGTGTGCAAGTGATTCGTGTGCAAGTGATTCACTTGCGCAGGAGATCTCGTTTGCATGCAGCGAGGGTTCGGTAGAGCCCGCTCTTCTTCTTGCTGAGGATCCACGGCTCGTCGAGGGCTTCGACCAGCCGATCGGCGCGGTCCTTGCTCCGACTGTCTTCGGCAGGGCAGGGATCTTGGCACTTGGAGGGCAGTCTCGCATTGGCGATCCTGCCGTACGCTCCGTGAAGCGAGTCGATCACGGTCGTGCGGATCTCGAAGTTTTCGCAGTCGAGGCAAATTCGCTGGCCGCCGTCGGCGCAGGGCCGGGAAGCCCATGGGCAGCTCACATCGAGCATCACCAAGCTTCCGTCGTAGCGAGCGCTGTCCCCCGATACTTCGCTCAAGACGCCTCCGATCGTGCCGCCACTCGATCCCCACGCGCCGTCGGAGGCCCAGCTGCCATCGGGCAGCTGATGCTCGTTGCTCCCGCCGGACCCAAACGTGACCAAGCGTCCCGCATACCCATCCATCATCTGTCTGACCCGCTGACCCTTGACGCGTTTCTCCCATTCGACGATCGTGAGATCGAGTTGGTCGCCCTTCTCCGTGAGCTTCCCGGTAGTCGGCGCGCATCGAAACTTGTCGCTGGTCAGCCAGAGCTCGAGGGTCTTTCCCGGCTCTGCCCAGGCCAAGAGCTCCTCGGTCGGTGAGCCGTCGTGGAGTGTTCTCATATTGGGCAAACGCGCGCGGATCCACGCGAGCTCGGGTTCCAAATCGACGCCCGCATCCTCGGGGGCCGCCGCTCCCGCATCGACGACGGGTGCGACCACAGGCTCTGGAACGGGCGGAGGGGATCGCAACGGCCGCTCGGGTGGGCGTCGGCTCCGAAGCGGGCGGTGGCTGAGTCGTGCAACCGAAGGCAATCGTGACGAGCCAGAGCCAGCTACAGCGCGTTGATGTCATCGTTCTCCAGAATGGATTTTCTCGGCGCCGTGCTTGGCAACCTCGAGCATTGCTCTTCCGACCTGCTCGGTCGTTGACACGTAGTTGGGCGCGATCGTCTTCCACACCGGATACAGCGGCCCCATCAGTGCGTATGCGGCGCGATAGAGCTTCGTCTTCGATTTGATTCCGTGCATGGGCTGAATGAACGCGGGGCGAAACATGTACGCGGCCCGAAACGGCATGGCCAGGAGCGCGTTTTCGGTTTGGCCTTTCACCCGGGCCCACATCGACCGCCCCCGTTCGCTCGAGTCCGTCCCCGCTCCCGACACGTAGATGAACACCATGTTCGGATTTCGCTCGAGCAGAGCTCGCGCCGCCGCCAGCGTGAAGTCGAAGGTGATCTTCTTGTAGTCCTCCTCGTTCATCCCCGCGGAAGAAACCCCCAAGCAGAAGAAGCACGCGTCGCGACCCGTGAGCGAATCCGAGATTTTCGAAAAGTCGGAGTAATCGTCGTGAACCAGCTCTCTCAGTTTTTCGTGCTCTTGGCCGGTCGAGCTGCGAACGAGGGTGAGGACGCTCTCAACGTCCGCATCGAGCAAGCATTCCCGAAGCACACCCTGGCCCACCATTCCGGTCGCGCCAAACAGGATCACCTTCATCTCGCCTCGTTACGCTCGGAGCGGTGGGGCCAGGTCGAAGATCTTGGGCCGGTCCGCTTCGCCTTCCGTGTAGTCGGTGATCTCACTCATGCGGTGAGCATAGGCGAACCGGGTCTAACCGCAATTGGCCGTGACGATCGCGTCGTTGCAGGGGTCCTCGGAGGAGGTGAATGTTTGATTCGTCTTCGGACCTTGGGTGCACGTGCACGACCACTGGGAGTCGACATTTTCGCATTGGGCGCCGACATTGTCGCAGGCGTACGAGCACGAAGTGGAGGAGCCACCTCCAATGCATGACGAGCTGCCTCCACACTCCCCATACGCCATACCCTGCTGGGCACAGGCCGGAGCGACGAGGTCACCGGACGCGTCGCACTGGATTGGGTGTGTGTTGTAGCAGTTCACGAGGGTGTCGAGCTCCGCCGTGCAGCCGTCCTTCTGGGCGCTCTCCTGCTCGCTCTTCAGATCCGCTTCGCATTCGGCAACGCTCGCGTAGTCGCTGCAGGGGAGCGGTGTAATCTTTCCGCAGATCGCCGTCGCCGCCCCGCCTCCGACACCGGTGCTGCCGGTGTTTTGCCCGCTCCCCGACGAGCAGCCAAAAAGTCCGAGGCAGAGCAGCACGAGATCGGTACGAGTCCCCATGCCCCAGCATAGCGCGGGTCCCCCCCGGCCCCGGGAATTTCGCCGGGTTCATCCCCGTACAAGCTTCTTGATGGGCATGCGAACTGGCATTGGTGCGTCAATTCTCCTCGGCGGGCTGATTGCGATTGGCTGCTCGGGAGGGAGTGACAGTTCGAGCTCGAACGGCAACTTCGGCGAACGCTACTGCGGTCTATTTCGACCTTGCTGTGACAAGGCGGGTCTGCCGGTAACCAATCAGCAGGCGTGCAAGCTACTGTTTGGCTCCGCCCAGGCGAAAGATCAGGCGGCCGCCGAAGAGTGCATCTCACAGTACGAGGCGTGGGCACAGGAAGCGGACTGGTGCGACACGTTCGCCAACAAGCCGCGCCCGGCGAGCTGCGAAAAGGCGTATCCAGAACAGCCCTCGAACGGAACGAAGAAACCGGGAGAAACCTGCTCGGCTTCGGATGACTGCGCAGCTTCCTCCAAAGGTGAAGTGGAGTGCTACTCCGACTTTTCCGGAACGGGAAACCACTACTGCCGCGTCGTAGTGAACGCTGAGAGCGGTGGCGCCTGTGTCGGAACCCGGTCGGACAACATCACCGTCTACGAAGGCAACACGAGTGGCGCGTTGGAACTGGCGATCTGCGATCGGGCAGATGGACTGTTTTGCGACAGCGGAACGTGTGTGCCCGTCGTCTCCGAAGGGGGCACCTGTACGAGCTCCTTCAGCTGCGCCGGGGACACGCTGTACTGCGGATCGGGGACTTGTCAGGCCAAGGTGGGGGTTGGCTCGAGCTGCCAGGCCTCGTCGAGCGCTTGCGCGGACGAAGCGTATTGCGATTTTTCGACCCAGATTTGTCAGGCGCGCCTGCCGGATGGCTCGAGCTGCACGTCTCTCGAACAGTGTCAGAGCTCGTATTGCGACGGAAACGTGTGCGCGCAGTTCAACGGCTTTGGCGATCTCACGCTGTCGATCTTCTGCAACTGACCCGCGTCATCAATTGCAGGGATCGGGCGCCGGCGGTACGGGAGTCGCAACGGATCCCAGCTGAACGGCTTTTGCGGTAAAGCCCAGGCCGATGGAAATGCCATCACACGGCTTCGTCGGATCCTGAGTCCCGTCGGACAAGATGTCGCTGGCCGCCTTGATCTGCTGGGCGATGGAATCGAACGTTGGTCCGTCGCAAAGTCCCGGGTCGAAGCTTCCGGCCACCTTCTTCAGCTCGTCCACGAGCTCTTGGGTGTTCAAGACTCCCGAGATGATCCCGCTGGCACCCTGCGCCGTCGATCCCGTTCCGGAGATCGACATCGTGACCCTTGCCACACGAATTCTGAGCAACAAAGGTGTGCCGCCCATGTCGATGGGGATCGGGAGCTCGGTGGGGCTGGGCGCGGTTCCGGAAACCCACGTTCCGCCGACCACGTACGACGTCGGGAAACTGACTTTGGGCTGATTGATGCTGCCGTTCACGCTCTCGGCCGTGACGGGCCAAACGTCCGAGCCGTTCCACTGCGGGGGCGCGGTGGGTGCTCCGGCGTAGACGCGCGCGGAAACAGCGTTCTGACTCGGTGCCGGATCCAGATTCTGAAAGTTGAACAGCATCGTGAACTGCCCGGATTGGATGGAATCGGTCATCTGCTGAGACGGGCTCGAGGAGAGGTTCTCGATGATCGGCATCAAGTTGGACCCCCACGAGTTGTCGATCCCGTTGTCGCCGTCCGTCTGGATCTTGCTCTTCGGCGTGCCGGCGACCGCGGGCAGGCAGTGAAAGGTCGACGTTCTTGCTGGAGACCATGCCATCGACGTCGTAGCCGTAGGTGCGCCAGGCGTTCGGATCGTAGTTGAAAAACGCATCCGTCTCTCCGAGCAGGATCGCGTTCACGGCGAGTGTCGTTGGAGTCGTCCCGCTCGCGGGCGGTGCCCCGGGATTCGGGGCTGGCGGTTGATCGCCCGGTGGATCCTGATCGGGACCCCGGCCGAGCCACCGAGACCGCCGCCACCGGCCAGGCCGCCACCGATCCCGCCGGTCCCGCCCGAGGCTCCCGACCCGCCGAGACCACCGGTCGCTCCCGTTCCTCCGTCTGGAGCGGCACCGCTCTGCGTCGAGCCCCCACAGGCCGCGGTCAGAAACACGCACGTTGCGAAAGCAAAGCTCTTCATGAAGTTTCTCCCTCCCGATCTACGAGATCGTTACTCGGCTTTTCCCCCGAGCTGGGCCAAAACCCAGGCGGCCCGGGCGTTTTCGTTGGCGTGGCGCGCCAGCGCGACGGTGAGCTGCTCGACCCAGCGGTCGAGGGGCAACGTGCTCGTTTTGAGCGCGATGCCGCGGACCACTCGCTTGTGCTGCGCGAGTACGCGTTGACCATCCCGCTTGGCCAGGAACACCTCGGGCTCGAGATCGATCTCGATGGAGATCACCATCGGGCCGTGGGCTTGGATCTTGGTCTTTTCCGCAAAGCCCTGGCTCATGGTGTTGGCGAGGTGAGCGAGGAACTTTTCCATGTCCTGGAGGTCGAGCGCCATGCCCGCCGCGATCTGATCGGCTCCAATGGCCACCTGGGCTTTGGTGCGACAGTACGGGCAGGCGTACGTTCGACCGTCGGGCTCCGGCGTCATCATTCCGCCGCAGTGGGTGCATCGAACCGAGGCCATTCAGAGCAGCATATCAGCGATCGAGCGGGACAACGACGCGGGGCCTCGGAGGCGCCGGAGCTCGGCGGGGATCGCTTGGATGGAGCGTGGTGACGGCGGTTCCCACCGCCGTGAATTCGACGATCGGCGGACCCTGGGAGGCCTGGCCCCCGTAGGTCGACTCGGTCACTGTCATGCCGACGATCCCCGTCGGGGCATCCGGATGACCCGGTGGCCACTCGCTGAACAAGTCGTGCTGGAGGCGGCTCATCGCCGTCTCGCGCGCATCGAAGAAGGCCTGGGTGTACGAGGTGATCTCCGCGTCTTGTCCGCGGTAACGACGGAGCTCGCGGGGATCGAGACCGTACACGCAGGTGCCCATCGCGACCGTGATCGGCCGATAGCCGGCGCGCAGCAGCGCCACGAAGTCCGGTCCGGGGAGATCGCTGAGGAACGGTGCGCCGTTGGCGAGGCGCAAGCTCGGTGAGCCCCGGAGCGGCACCGGAGCGTGGGCGTGATCGAACCCAACCGCCGTTCCGAGGGCGACGAACTTTGCGACCTGTCGCGCCCCCCGCCACAAATGGTGCTCGACCTCCAGCCGAACGTCGACGACGCCTTCCGCACCGAGGCGCGCGGCTTGGTCGCGCATGCGACCGAGGGCGAGGAAGCGCGCCGTGCGCATGGCGTTGCTCAAGACTCCGACTTCACGGGTCGCAACGGTCCAATCGTACTGGCTGCCGGCGCTGTACACGGCGCTGCCGATCACCAGGCCGTGGGGCAAAAAGCCCATGCGCGAGAGCGTCAAAAACTCCGTCACGGACAGCTCGGAGAGCGCGGGAATGGGTCGACCCGTCATTCGTGCCCCGATGTGGAAAGCACCACGGGCTTGTCGTTCGCCGTCAAACACAGCTCCGGTCGCTGGAGCTCTCCGCCGCCCGTGCCAGGGACGACCGCCGTGCCGATCACGAACAGCTCGATGATTTCCCCGGTCTGAAGCGCGGCATTGCCCACGTTCCAGGGTGTCTGGCGCCACGAGTGCTGTCGCTCCGTGACCGTGACGCCCACGATGCCCGTGGCGCCGAGCGCCTCCGCTTCGTCCTGCAGGCGCTCGATCGCGAGCTCGCGCGCGTCGTACAGCGCGTGGGTGTAGGCGGTGAGCTCGCAATTTTGCGTCGCGCGTGCCTGAAGCAGGTGCGGCGGAACGTAGTAGACGCAGTTTCCCATCACGAACCCGACGGGCCGGTAGCCCGTGCGGATCAATGTCCAGAAGTCCTGCCCGTTCAGATCCGACTGAAAGGGCTTGCCGCGGACGTTCTTGAAGCTCGCTCCGCCGCCGCGGTGTCGCACCGCCGTGCCGATGGCGACGAACTCGGCGGTGTTCTGTCCAAGCCGTAGACCGCGCGGGACGGCGGGCGAAACCACGGGGGCGGCGGGATCGCCTGCCAACCGAGCTGCTGGCAGTAGAAGTTCCACTGCGCCGTAGGCGATCTCCGCCCAGTTCGCCACCCAGCCCGAAGCGATTTGCGGCGGCGTTTGGCGCAAAAATCCCGCGCGTTTGGACCAACTCTGCCAGATTCGAAACTGCTGCCACTGCATGCGCTGGGGATCGGTGGCCAGATTCACGATCAGCCGCACGCCCACGATCCCGTCGGCGCCGAGCTCGTGCGCTTCCTCTTCCATCCGGTTCATCGCGAGCTCGCGCGCGTGATAGAGCGCGTGCGTCATGTGGCTGAGCTCGCATCCGGGCTGCCCGGGCCGAGCCGAGGGAGCTGGAGCGCGATCTGATAGATCGAGCTTCCCATCACGAGCCCCAGCGGATCGAAACCAGCTTCCTTCACCAGCAGGAACTCGTTCACCGAGAGATCGCTGGTGAAGAGCTTGTGCGCTCGCATCTCGGCGATGCGCTCGCGGGCGTGGAGCGGAAGCTCGGAAGCGTGAGGCCCGGGCTCGACTGCGGATTCCATCTTCTGGGTCATGCGCCGTCTCCCTGCCACTCGTCGAGCTCGAGCGCGGCCTCTTCGGCGTCCTCTGCGGCTTGCTTCACTTCGTTGGTGTCGTCCTCGGCGTCGATCATCGCGTCGTTGCGACGTCCGAGGGGCATCATCGAGAGGATCAGCGGCGGCACGTCGAGCTGTGCCCGATGCACGTTGGGAATGCGGCGCACGCCGGTGCCGAACCAGCTCACGTCCACGTCGACATCGTCGAGCTCGCAGCCGCGGAAGCCGCACGGGACCTCCCGCACGCTCACCGAAACGTCGCTGCCGACCACGAATTCGGCCTGAAAGTAGCGGGCCTGCTCCAGCATCTTGCGGGATGCGATGGCGCGGGCCTGCTCGACGGCGTTGCTCGCCTGACCGAGCTCTCCTCCCCAAGCCGCTCCGCGGGTCACGTGCCACACGTGATAGCGGCAAAACTCGAACAGGAAACAGCAGGGCTCGAAGCCATCCAGCCACAGCGCCCACAGGTCCTGTCCGGTGAGATCGGTGATGATGGGCTGGCCCGGGGGATGGGTGATCCAGGGCGCCTGCACCGCCGTGCCCACGACGGTGAACTCCAGCACCTCGCCCCCGTCGTCGCCGCCCTTGCCGCGCGTGCCCATCGTGATCATGCGGTCGCGCAGGCGGGCGCCGATCACCGCGTCGGCGCGCACGATTGCGGCTTCCTGTGCCAACCGTTGCAGAGCGAGGCGCCGCGACTCGCGATGCGCGTCGCTGATCACGCTGAGCTCGCCGCTCCTGCCCTTGTAATCGGGGATTTGCCCCACGTGATAGATGCTGCTGCCCATCACCTGGGAGATCGGTTCGCAGCCCGCGTCGCGCGCCAGCAAGTATTCGTTCACCGACAGATCGCTGGTGAACAGTCGGCGATTCGGTCCCGCTTCTTCTGCCAGCCGCTCCTCGGCGCGGAGCGGAATGCCGCCCTGGGCCACGCGCGCCAGGCTCGCGCGCATGTCGAGCTGTCCGCGCGCGGCCATCAGTCGTTCACCGTCAGCACCAGCGAGGGCCGCGGGATCTGGTGATCGGCGCGCATGGCGACGACGGCCGTCCCCACCGCGGAGAACTCGAGCACGGTCGGGCCCCAGGTGTGGTTGGTCTCTTCCACCGTGACGCCCACGATGCCTTCGGCCTGGAGCGCTTCGGCTTCGACCTGCATGCGCTCCATGGCGAGCTCGCGCGAGTCGTAGAGCGCCTGGGTCGGACCCACGAGCTCCATGTTCTGCGCGGACTGTTGCGCGTAGCCCGGCGGCTGGGCCTGGGGCGCGACGTAGTAGACGCAGTTGCCCATCACGAAGCCGAGGGGCCGATAGCCGGCGCTGAGCAGGGTCCAGAAGTCCTGTCCCGACAGATCGGCAGTGAACGGCTTGCCATCGACGCGCCAGCCTTCGGAGCGTTCGGCCTTCACCGCCGTACCGATGGCGACGAACTCGATCACGTTCGTGCCCCAGGTGTGCACCGTCACGGTGAGTCGCATGGCGACGATCCCGTCGGCGCCGAGCGCGTCGGCCTCCTCCTCCATGCGCACCATCGCGAGCTCGCGCGAGTGATAAAGCGCCTGGGTGAGCGTGCCGAGCTCTTCGCTCACTCCGGCACGGATCGGTTGGTAGCCGATGTGGAAGATGCTGCTCCCCATCACCAGACCGAGAGGATGAAAGCCGGCTTCCTTCACCAGCAGGAACTCGTTCACCGATAGATCGCTGGTGAAAAAGTGATGCTGTCGCATCGCCGCGAGGCGTTCGCGGGCGTGCTCGGGCAAGTCGTGGACTTGCTGGCGCACGTGGGCTCTGGGCGGGCCGGCTGCCGGATACTGGGGCTGTGCCACGCTCGCCTTATCGCGCCACCGGGCTCGGCTGGCAATCAGTCCGCGAAGTACACTCCGCCCGGCCCCACGACGGCAACGTCCTTGGGACTTCTGGGGTCGACCTTGAGGGCGACGAACGTACCGGGCAGGGCGTTTCTCACCATCATCTTGGGGATGAGGCCCCGGCACCGGATCTCGTAGGGAGCGTGGCCGTCCATCTCCACGTCCACTCGCATGTATCTCGACTCGTAGCGCATCCCGCCCAGGGTCACGTTCGTCCCGAGCTTGTTGATCTCGAGGATCAGACCGCGAGCGGGAACTCCGGTGGAGAGCACGCGATTTCGGCGCTGACTCGCCAGGAAGCTGCTCACGATTCCGATGAACACGGAGCCGAACACGAGTCCAAAGACGAGGATCATCATGAGGACGCCGGCCATCGTGGTTCGAGCTTCGTCGCGTCCGGCGCCGTCGTCAATCGGGACGCTTGCGGCCTCCAGCTCTGCAGCGTTAGCGTCGCGGCCCGAGGAGGAGTGAGATGAACGACCGACGAGACGGACAGGGCGGTGGCGATGGACGCGATGGCGGTGGGGATGGCGGCGGCGGGGGTCCGGGCGGGGGCGTGCGCTTCCTCGAGCTCGAGCTCAGTCGGATGCTGCTCGGGCGGGCGGAGGCCATGGCCCAGGAGTCCGCGATCGACATCATGCGGGACGCGATCCGGGAGCGTCTCCGGGAACGACTCGGCGACATGCTGACCTCCATCGGGCGCGTCGCAGCGGACGAGCTGGCCGATGACGTCGCGGCGAATCTGGAAATCGAATCCCGCATCATGGCCCGCCAAGCACAGGCGTCGGGTATGGAAGAGCGACTGCGGAAAGCCCTCGCCAGCGGGGGAAAAGGCGCCGCAAAGAAGGGCGGGCGAGCTCGTCGCTGATCAGCCGGTCACGAGCGCGATCGTGAAGCCGTCCCAACCCTTGCTCCCCACCGTCTGAATCGCAGTGGCGCTGACCCGCGGCTCGCTCGCGATGAAGTCGTGGAGTCGCCGCACGCCCATCACGTCTTCGTCGTTGCTCTCGGCGTCGAGCACGCGGCCGTCTCGCACGACGTTGTCGACGACGAACACGCTTCCCGGGTGCGAAAGCTCCAGCGCCAGGCGGAAGTATTCCGTGCTCAGACGCTTGTCCGCATCGATGAACACGAAGTCGAACGGGTCCTCGCTCCGGAGCTCGGGGAGCGTTTCCAGAGCGGGCCCAACGCGAACCTCCACCACGCCCTGGAGGCCTGAAGCTCGAATGTTTTCCGCCGCGACTCGAGCGTGGTCCGGATCGATTTCCAGCGTGACGAGGCGGCCTCCGCTGGGCAACGCCCGCCCGAGCCAGATGCTGCTCTCGCCGCCGAGCGTCCCGATCTCCAGGATGCGCCGTGCTCCCATCGCCCGAGCCAAGAGGCCCAGGAGCTTTCCCTGACTCGGAGTCACCTGATGGGGCGGAAGTCCCGCCCGCGAGCTCGACTGCCGGGCGCTTTCGAGCGCCGGATCCCCGGGGATCAAGAGGCCCTGGAAGTAGTCGTCGACGGCTGCCCAGCGTGAGTCGGTCATCGGCGGAGCATCGCACGATGCCGCTCGCCGCTCGCTGCTCCGCCACGAGATCTCGGCTTTCGAGGGCTGTCCATCGCGCTTACACTCCAGAGCGTGGATCCCAGCGAAGCCGCACGTCACGCCGAGCGCGTCGCCGAGGACGGGTACACCATCGTGCCCGGCGCGATCGAGCTCGACTTCGTCGATGAGCTTCGGAGCGATCTCGAACGTCTGGAGCAGGAGCTCGCCATCGTTCCTTCTTCGAATCGCTTCGAGGGCCGGAGCACGCTCCGCATCTACAACCTGCTCGTGCAGGGTGAGCTCTACCGAAGGATCCCCGTCCACGACGGCGTGCTGCCGATCGTGGAGCGGGTGCTCGACACGGGCTGCCTCGTGTCGTCGCTTTCGTCGATCACGATCTTGCCGGGCGAAAAACCCCAGCCGCTTCACGCCGACGATCAGCTCGTGCCCCTTCCGAAGCCGCACGTGCCGATCGTTTGCAACACCATGTGGGCGATCACGGACTTCACCGCCGAAAATGGCGCGACCCTCGTCGTGTCCGGGTCGCATCGGGCCGATCGTTCGCCCGGCTACCGCGAGCCCTGCGACGCCCAGCCCGTCGTGATGAAACGCGGGAGCGTGCTCGTCTATCACGGTAGCCTCTGGCACGGCGGCGGCGAGAACCGAAGCAACGAGCGACGCACCGGAATCGCGATGAACTACTGCGCCGGCTGGATCCGCCAGCAGGAAAATCAGCAGCTCGGCATCCCGAAAGAGATGGTCCAGGAGTTTTCCCCGCGCCTCCGCGAGCTCGTCGGCTACTCGATTTACGGCGGCGTCATCGGACACATCAATCGCACGCACCCCGAAGCATCCCTCGAAGCGACGTTCGACCCGACCCGCCCCGGCAAGCTCTTCGACTTTTCCTGAGCGGCTGCCAGGGTTTCACAGGAAGGCCCCCCGACTCCACGCCGGCGGTTGGCACCCATGAAGGCACTCCTCCTCCTTTTCCTTCCCGTCTGCGCCACATACCTCCTTGGCTGTGGCCAAGCCTGCAACTCACTCTACAAGATCCCACAATACAAAATCGTCGTAACGGACGCGTCATCCGGCGCAGCAATTTGTGATGCGCTGGTCTTCGTCAATCACACGCCGGCAGTGAAAGGGGACTGGCAAGGGGACTGCTTCTATGCCGCCGAAATACCCCATCCACCTCCGGATCGCGCGACTCTCGAGGTTCAGCGTAGCGGCTACACGTCGGTCAGCCAGATGATATCGGTCGACTACGAGGTCAATAGCTGCGGCCAGCAACAGGGATGGCGCACCATCAAGGTTCAACTGGAACCCATGCAATGAGCTCTAGCTAGAGGACAAGTCGGGCGCGCCTAGCTCGGCTTTGATCGATGGGCGGGTCATCACGACGAGGATGACGATGGGCAAGATCATGCCGAACAGGCCTCCCACGATGCCGCCGATCATGCCGCCCGTGGCGCCGGCGCGTTCGACCCGCCCGCCGACTTCTGCGGCTGCGCTCAGAGCCGGAAACACGACCAGGAACGAAACGATCTGACCCACGACGCCGAAGACGATGGCGCTGATGCCATACAGCATTGACGACTGTCGCGCCCAGGGCTTGCGCTTGAAGACGCCAAACCCGCTGACCAGGAGCCACACGGCAAACACGGTGCCGACGAAGATGGACATCCTCATCCAAGTGCCCGGCGCCCCTTCCCACATCAGATCCTGAATGTGTCCGCTGCCGGTCTTTCGGCCGATCTCCCGGCTCATGAGCGTGATGGGAGCGCTGAACAGTCCGAGGCCGCCGAACGCCATCATCACGATGCTGAGCGCCGTGAGGCCGCTGCTCTGACCCGTGGAGGCAACCACGGGTTTTTTCGAGCTGTCGATGGGAGCTGCGTACGGGTTATCGCCCACGAAACCCAGCGTATCATCGGTGAGAGAAAATTTCTCGGCGCACGGGAACTTCTCGGCGGTGGCTCTGTCGGAGCGGATCGAGGCACTTTTGCGGAGGATGAAATGACGCCCCAACTGGGTGAACGGGCGGGTGCGCCCAGAAATGTCGGGCGCATCACGACGGTGATGCGTGCGCTCGCGGTCGAAGGACCGCGACACATGAGGATTGCGCGCGTCGAGGGCGGTCGCGTCATCGAAGAGCGCGTGCTGGACACTACGAAGCCGGTTTTCGTTGGCTCGAGCGAGCGGGCGACGTTCGTCGTCGCGAACGCGCCGTACGGAAGCCATCGCGTGTTCGAGCACAAGAAGAACAGCTGGCTGCTCTCACTTCCGCCGGGAGCGAAGGGTCGCCTTGCCGAGCGCGGTCAGGCGGCGGAGCTCGAATCGGGCGAGGCGAGGCCGCTCGCGCCGGATGCTCGGGGAAAGCTCGTCATTGGTCGGACGACGTTCTTGTTTCAGTTGGTGGTTCCCGCGCCCGCGCCGGCTCGACCCCAACTTCCGCTGGGAGTCCTTTCGAATCCCGCCGCGATCGATCACGCGCACGTCCATCATCGCCGGATTTTCGTTCCTGCTCCATTTCCTGCTCGCTGGCGCGTTCTACTCGGACTGGCTCGACCCGTTGCTCGACGAAGGCATCACCGTGCGCGACATTCAGGTGGTTCAGTCCTTGCCCGACCTGCCGGTCGATTCCCCGACGGAGCCCACTCACGAGGACTCTCCGTCGACCCGGCCGAGCGCGCAGCCAACGAACGGCGGCAAGGGCCCATCCGCGACGCCATCCGGCGCGACCCGAGGTAGCGCGTCGCTGTCCCAAGAGCTCGACGCGATCGAGATGGAGACCCTGGCGAGTCTCGGCAATCACGGTCCGGCGACCGCGGGCGTGCTTCGGAATTCGGAAGTGCCGACAATAGCTCTCGATGACGCGGCCCGAAGCGACCGCGGAGTGTCGGCTCCCTCGCTCGTTCTGCATGGGGGAAAGCGGGTTGGCCCGATGGGCGTGCTTGCAGACCTCGGGAGGCGAGGGAAGGCGGACGGCACGGATGGCGTCGGCGAATCCGAGCACGTCGGGCCTCCCAAAGGCCGCACGTTCCTCGCTCCCCCGCGCGTCGGTGGCGGAGTGCTGCCGAATGCGGAGGCGGTCATGGCCGGTCTACGTGCCGGATTTCATCGCTGCTACCAGCGTGGCCTCGACGACTATCCGGATGCGTCCGGTGGCGTGCGCCTCACGTTGCATGTCGGTCCGAACGGCGAAGTGCAGGGCGTGGACGCGGTGCCGAGCGGTGGGCTGCCGGGTTCCATCGTGAGCTGCATGCAGAGCCGCGCGAGCGTCGCGCGATTCGAATCGCCTCAGGGTGGTTCCGCGCTGGTCGTCGTGCCGGTTTCGGTCACGCGGCAAAAGGACTGAGCTTCCCAGCGCCGCCGCGCTCTGCCACGCTCCGGCCATGAGCGGAGTGTTGGTCGTGACAGGAGGAAGTCGCGGTATCGGCAGGAGTACGGCACTCCTCGGCGCGGCGCGGGGCTACGCCGTCTGCGTGAGCTTCGTCAGCGATGCCGCCGCGGCGGACGAAGTGGTCCTTTCCATCCGCTCCCAGGGTGGAACTGCCGTCGCGGTGCAGGCCGACGTGAGCCGAGAATCGGACGTCGTGCGCTTGTTCGAAAGCGTCGACTCGTCCCTCGGCCGGGTATCGGTGCTGGTGAACAACGCGGGCGTCATCGATCAGAAGGCGCGGGTCGACGAAATGCGCGCGGAGCGTATCCAGCGCATGTTCGGCATCAACGTCCTCGGAAGCTTCCTGTGTGCCCGCGAAGCGCTTCGGCGCATGTCCACGAAGCACGGCGGCAGTGGCGGCGCGATCGTGAACGTGTCGTCTGCGGCGTCGCGGATCGGATCCCCTGGGCTGTTCGTGGACTACGCCGCGTCGAAAGGAGCCATCGACACCTTCACCGTGGGGCTCGCCAAGGAAGTCGCCAACGAGGGAGTTCGCGTGAACGCGGTGCGACCCGGGCTGATCCATACCGACATTCACGAAAGTGGCGGCGACCCCGGCCGTCCCGAACGCCTTCGAGATCAGATCCCGATGCAGCGTGTCGGCACGGCAGATGAAGTCGCGAACACCATCTTGTGGTTGGCCAGCGCCGAGGCTTCGTATCTGGCGGGCGCGCTCGTGGACGTGAGCGGCGGGCGCTGAGCCCTCACGGGCAGTGAGCGCCGCCTTGGTACACGTCCACGGACGTGAGCACGAGAGACGCGTTCAACGTCTGGAAGTACGCCTTGAGTGCCACGAACCATGCGGCATTCTTGCCGGTCGACGTGCCTCCCGTGTCATCGGCACTCAAGCAGCCATCGTGAACGAACCCTCCCCAAGGAGGATTGCCGGGGATCGTCACTCCGTCGAGCGCGGGGACGTAGACGTGGCTGCCGTACGCGATCTCGTTTTTGTCCACGGCGAGGGATCGAAACGGGCTGAGCGGAATGTTTTGCACTCCATAGCCCCACGGATGAGTGGCATCCGACTCGAAGAAGCAAGGAGACGTCGGGCAGGCGCAAGCTCCATCGGAGTTGAGGATGCGGCCGTCGAAAAGCCGTCCGGTGCCGATGGCCGATACGGAAGCGGCGAATGCGGGCGTCACCGTTGCGAGGAGCTGACAGCTCGCGTCGTAGAGGTTGGTGCTCTTGGTGCCCGGAAACTCTTCTTCGGTCGTGATCCAGTAGTAGTCGAATGAAAACTGTCCGAGGAGAGGTCCCGGCGAGAGCGTCGAGTCCGCCGCTGCGTCGGAGCTTCCTCCCGAAGCAGCGTCCGCTGCGCCGCTGCCCGCCGAGCCGGCCTCCCCGCCGCTTCCGGCTTCCACCCCGCCACTCCCGCCGCCCGCCTGTCCGGCGGATCCGCCGCTTTCCTCGGACGGGACCAGGGGCGCGAGCTTCACCGAGCACGCGCCCAGGAGCACTGCGAGCCCACCCAGCACCCGTCCTCTCACGAGGGATTTCATAGCACGATCGACAATCGTCGCCCGCGCTTGACCCGGCCCCCGGAGCCCCGTATCGAGAGCGCCGCCATGCGACTTCGGGACCGAGTCCGCGATCCGAACATCCTGCGCATCTACGTGACCATCTTTGGGCTCGGGATGGCCTACGGCATGGCGATCTCGCTCATCGCCGTCTTCCTGGACGCTCGAGGCTTCGACAAGCGCGCCATCGGATCTCTTGCCGCCTGGTTTGCCGGCGGCATCGCGCTGGCGGCGCTTCCGGTCGGCGTGGCAGTGCGCCGCTTCTCGGCGAAAACCATTCTTTGCTCGTGCCTCGTCGGCTACGCCGTGACGGTCGCGCTGTTCCCCTTCGTCCACTCGTACCCAGCGGTCGCTGCCGTGCGGGTGCTGGACGGGGCGTTCTCGGTCGGCGTGTGGGTGAGCTCGGAGACCATCCTTCTCACCCGATCCCCGAAGAACCAGCGCGCCTTCGTCACGAGCCTGTACGCGATCTCTCTCGCCGTTGGGTACGTGGTCGGTCCGCTTCTGGCTCGCGGGTTCGTCGCATTCGCACCGATGGCATTGTCCTTCGTCGTTGCCGGGACCATCTCCCTCATGGCGGCGGTGTTCGTCTGGCTTCGGCTCGAGCGGGACCGCCCCGCTTCGTCGCAGAGCGGGGAGAGCGCCGCGCGCTCACGCACCCCGGGCATGGCGGTTCTGTCGCGCATCAAGACCAGCTGCTTCGCGACGTTCGCATATGGGTATTTCCAGGCGAGTGTCGTGCTGTTTCTGCCGCTCTACCTCATGTACGAAAAGAGCGTTCCGAAGGAGCAGACCATCGTGGTGCCGGCGTTCTTCGCCGGAGGCATGCTTCTGTTTTCCAACATCGCCGGCAGACTCGGGGACAGGTTCGGTCATCTCGGAGTGATGCGCACCCTGGCTATCGTTGGGCTCACGATGATCCTGGGCTTCGTGCTCCTCGATTCGTTTCCGATGATGTGTGCAGCGGTTTTCGTAGCGGGTGCCTCTCTGGCCAGCATCTCGCCGGTGAGCCTTGCGTTCCAGGGTGTGGTCAGCGCTCCCGAAGACGTGAGCCGCGCGACCAGCTTCTACAATGCGTTTTACGCTGCGGGCATGCTGATCGGCCCGCCGGTTTCCAGCGCGCTCTTTGCCGCCCACGGTGGCGCGGTGATGCTCTATCAGCTGGCGGGGCTCTGGGTCGCTTTCGTGCTGTTCACCATCGCGTTTCGCTCGGACGATCCGGCGCTCGCGCGGCCTCAGGTGTCGATTGCTCTTTGAGGCCGAACGCCTCGATCACGTCAGCGCGCCGAACCGGGCCGCCATGGCCCAGGTAGAACTTTTCCACGCCACGCCGGACGAGCTCCGCGATGTTCTTTCGGTTCTGTTCCGGATCCGCATGAAAGTAGTGTTCCCCGGGACTTTCGGGATCGAACGCGCCGCCCCAGCTTCCCCCCAAGATCATGTCCCCGACGAATGCGGAGTGATCGCTCATCAATACGACGATCGAGCCGGCGGTGTGTCCCGGCATCGCGATCGCCTCACCATCGATCCCCCAGCGCGCAAGCCCGACTCGCTGGTGCACGACGATGTCCGGTGTGAACGCGGGATAGCTTTCGCTGAGAAATAGCTTCAGCAGGCTGGCCGTGAAGTACATCGGGTGAAGCTCGTCGTTGTGCCCTGCCTTGGCGAGCCCCACGTCGCCCTCGCCCATCAGGATCTTGGCGCCGCTCCTCTTGCGGAGCTCGGCCGCTCCTGCTGCGTGGTCCGAGTGCCCGTGGGTCGAAGATGATCAGATCGAGATCGGCGAGGTGAACTCCCTCGTGCTCGAGGGCACTACTGAGTGCGTCAACGTCTCCGTTCGCTCCCGAATCGATGAGCACCGGTTTCTTCTTTTTCACGAGATAGGCGTTGGACAGAGGAAGCACGATCTCGATGACCGGCTCGCCGTCCGGTGTCTTCCCAACGGCGCTCGTGTAGGTGCTGCAGCCCGCCAAGGCGAAAAGCATCGCGAAAATCATGCTGCCAATCGACATCACTGACCTGAAACGAGGCCGGCTGATCTTCTGATTGCTCGAAATTTCCGCCGTCTGTAAAATAAGGGTGAGGGCAGTTTGCTCTCCACCAGGTGAGGCGGAACATGTTCCAGCGTGTCATTCGTGTAGGTGCCCGTGTCGGATTCGTGCTCGGTGCTGCGAGCGCCGCGGTGGTCAGCTGCGGCGGCGGTGATTCGGCGGATTCGAAGGACGGGGGAGGCGCCAACAGCGGCAAGGGTGGCTCCGGCGCTGGCATCAACTTGGACGGTGGTGCGGCGAGCGGCGGCGGCGGCGGGGTCATCGATCCGGACGCGGCCTGCGGAGTCGAAAATGACGAGGCCACGCTCACACCCGTCAACATGCTGGTGATGTTCGACCGCTCCGGTTCGATGAACAACAACAACAAGTGGGGGCAAGCCAGCGGTGCGCTGGTTGCGTTCTTCCAGGATCCCGGAACCGCGGGGCTTCGCGTTGCGCTCCGTTTCTTCCCCCACGATCAGCCGGCGGCGGGCTGCACGAACAATCAGTGCTCGATCCCCGCCTGTGCGCAGCCCCTCGTTCCCATCGGACCCCTGACGGCGGACCCCGCTCCCACCGACACCCAGGAGCAACTACTGGTGACCGCGGTGACGGGCAACGGTCCCGGCAACGGCGGCGGTACACCGATGTACGCAGCGCTCGGCGGCGCAGAGTCGTGGGCGACCACGTACGCGAAGGCGCATCCCACCGAGAAGGTCGTCGTGATCCTGGTGACGGATGGCGCGCCCAACGGCTGCGACGAAGACATCGGCAACATCTCCCAGCAGGCCGCCGCCGCGCTCGCCAGCGATTCCGTCTACACCTACGCGGTGGGACTCGAAGGCTCGAACGAATCCGACATGGATGCGATCGCTCAGGCCGGCGGCACGACGAAGGGGTTCTTCATCGGTGCCGGCAATGCCCAGGCAGATCTCCTCGCGGCGCTCAAAGCCATTCAGGGGAGCCAAGTCTCCTGCGAGTTCGCTCTGCCTCCGAGCAGCAAGAGCGGTCAGGCCATCGATCCCAACAAGGTCAACGTGAACTTCACCCCCGGCGGCGGCTCCACCGAGACCCTCGGTCAGGTGGCAGACGCATCCGAGTGTGGAAACGGGGGCTGGTATTACGATAACCCCACCGCTCCCACCACGATCACTCTGTGCCCGTCGACGTGCACCACCGTGCAGGGCGACAAGAACGCGAAGATCGAGATCCTCCTCGGTTGCGCCACGAAGCTCGGACAGCCGCCGGCCTGATCTCAATCCCGCGGTTTGCGCACGGCCTGGGCCGGAAGATCCGCCCAGCGCTCGAGCAGGTCTTTGGGAAGCACGAGCTCGCCGGCCAAGAAGCGCTCGAGGTGGGGCAGCGAATCGCAGCCCCAGAAGAGCTCCTCGTCGACGATGAGGGTCGGAACCCCAAACGCCCCGAGGGCCAAGGCGGTCTCCGTCTGCTTTCGGACTCGCTCCTTGGATTCCGGGAGCGACGCTCGCGCCGCAGCGTCCGGTCCGGCGCCCGAGCTCTCGGCGATCTCGTCGATCACGTCTGCGTCGACGACTCGGCGTCGATCGACCCAGGTGGCTCGAAAGAGGGCATCGACCAATCCGCGTCGAACGTCGGGCTCCATCGGGAGAGACGCGACGCGCAGCGCCAATAGTGGATTGAACGGGTGTGCGAAGGGCGCATTCACCGGCACGCCATAGGAAAACGCGAGCCGGGGAACGTCCCTCATCAAGTAGCGACGCCGCGCGGGGACTTCGGCGGGCCCGCGGGTCCCGTGGGCTTGAAGAAGCGCTGCAAACAAGATGGGCGTCACCTCGACATCCCGCTCGAACCGCTCGGCGATGGAGAAAATTCGGGTCCAGCCCAGGTACGCGTAGGGAGAGATGAAGTCGAAGAAGAACCGGATGGGCGAGCTCATCTACTTCTTTCCGGACTTGGACTTCTTGGGCGCGCGCTTTTCCTTCGGTCGCGTGAGTCGCTCCTTGTTTTCGTCGAGGAGCATCAGCGCGTCGTTCGATAGCCCCAGCCGATGGGCGGGATCGCTGGAACGCGGGCGGGACAGGCGAAACCGCTGCTTGTTCGGGAGCTCCACCAGCAGCCCCGGCGCGGGGTTGGCGCCGGTCGCGATGAGCTCCGCCAACTGCCACATGACCTCCGCGACCGGATCCGCGTCTTCGCGCCGGACGACCGTCACGAGATCGGGACGAGCGAGCTTGCCGAGGCCGCGAGTGTGAAGGCAGTGCCCCTCGTTCGGCTCGGTGACGTCCGTTTCGAAGATCATGTTGATCTCGTGCCGGATGTCGAGGCCGGCGGTGAGGGGCTTTTTCGCGAGCACTTCCCCTCGCCAGAAGCGAGCAGCGAACGCGTCGAGCACGACCGAAGCCCCCCGCGCCACGAACCAGCGCGCCAGACCCCAACACGCCTGGAGGTAGCCGAAGTCCGGTGGATCATCGAGGGTGGCCTTGAGGACCACTGCCAAGTCCGCCTCATCCAGAGCGGCGAGGGACTTTCCGAGGTCCTTTTCCGCAACTGCGCGCAGGGCGCCGGTCCGCCAGCCATCGAACCACTCTTCGTTCGATTCGCGCTCGACGATGCTGGCGTCGATCAAGTCCACGCTCTCGAGGGAAGGGAGCCCGAAGTCCTTGGCCACGAGCTTCACACCGTCGGCCAGCGGCGCGACAGCGAAGCAGACCAGCATCACCTCGGCGGTCCGCTCCGCTGGCGAGGGATCGTTTCGCGTCCAGAGGGGCACGAACTCGGGCATCGCCCTCACTCAGTCGATGGGCTGAGGCTTCGGCGGGTGCTTGGCTTTGGGCTTGGGCTTGGCCTCGAGCTTGGGCTTGGTGCCCTGGGTCTTCAGGGGTTTCGGGTGGGTGCTCGCGGTCTTCGCCTTGTGCTTCTTGGGCTTGTGCTTCTTCGGTTTCGCTTTGGACAAGCTCGCGGTCTTCGCCTTCTTGGGGTGAGACTTCACGAACGGGTGCTTCTTGACCTTGCCCGCCTTCGCGGTCTTCGCCTTGTGCGCCTTGTGCTTGTGCTTGTGCTTGTGCGCCTTGTGCTTCTTCTTGGCCGACTGGGCCGCGCTCGGCGCCTGCGTTTCCGCTCGAGCGCTCACGGATGTGAAGAGCAGAGAAACCGCGATCAGAATCGCGGCAGACCACGAAGCCCCCGAGCGATAGGCACCCATCCCTCGAAGCTCTCCCATGGAACTCGGAAAATGTGCAAAGCGTGCGGGGCTTTGCCGCAGGAACTGGGGCGCGGGGCTCGCCGGGTCGCCCCGCGCCGAAACCTCACCACTCCCCATCTCGCACGATGCCCCGCGCGCGGAGCACCAGCTTCTTCACGAAGCTCGGCTGCAGCGTCGAGTCGTCTTGCAAGGGGAGGTCGCTCTTGTCCTCGTCGATGTCCTTGATGCTCTTCACGCGTTTGAGCGTGGACGTTCCCCGCAGGGTCGAGAAACCTTCGTCGTAGAGCTCGAACCACGGAAAGCCGTAGCGGGCGTATTCTTTGGCCGTGATGGGCGATTCGGGGGCGCGCTCGGACGTGAGCTCGCGCCACAGCTCGCTGTTCACGATGTGAACGAACACGCGTCCGCTTCGGCTTCGGTCCCAGGTGTCGATGCCATGGGGATCGGGGTAGATCTTCTGCTTCATGGTGCCTCCCGCACCCAGGCCCATCGCTCCCGCAGCTGGTGGACCTCCCGGCATCGGCGCGCAGCACGCTGCAGGGGGCGGCATTCCGGCCGCAGCCCGGCGACGTGGCAGCACCGGGTCGGGGAAGCGTCCCGGCTTCGGGGCGAACGCCTTGATCTGGATGCCGCCGAAGGTTTCCTCGCCGGTGACCTGACCTTCGACCGTGTAGCCCATCCCGAGGGGCATCGCGACGAACTGACGGATGCGTCCCTTGCCGACCGAGATCCCGTCGAGCCATGGCTGGGGTGGGGTCACCACGTAGTCTTGGGGATCGTCATGAAGCCGCTCCGACCAAGGCTCGCCCGTGATCGCGCACACCTTTCCGACGGCGACCTTGATGGCGTGGGGCTTGCTCGTTGCGAAGCTCAGCCACATCGCCTCGCGCTGGTACATCGGCAGGAACACGCCGCCATGCTCGAGCCACTCCTCCGGGACCCGCGAGGCGTAGTCATCCACTCGCCGAACCGGAAACGCGCCCAGACCGGGGGGCAGCGGATACGAGCGGCCGTCGTCGGGAATGCGCAGCGTGCGCTGGAAGGTGATCGAACAGTCGCCATCGCCAAACACGACGCGATCGCCGCGTACCGAAATATCGAACTTCATCGTTTCATCGCTCCTTGTCGGGCTCTGGCCCGTCACGAGAACCGACGCGGGGGGGCGGCCTCTCGTCACAACCCCCGAAAATCGAACGCGCAAGTGCTGGATTTTGAAGCAACAAATGAAAAACCCGCCGCGGGGCGGTGACAAAAGCCGGACTCGCTCGTCTAGTGCAGTCGGTGGACGCCCTCGCTCCCGAGCTCACCCTGCGCCGGTTTCTGGAAAGCGGCGATCTCCGCTCCGCCGGGGCTTGGCTCGTCGAACGCTACGCGCGGGACGTCGTCTTTTTCTGTCGCAGCATGGTGCGAGAGCGAGCGCTGGCAGAGGATCTCGCCCAGGACGTTCTTTTCGAGCGCCTTCGAGAAGCTCCGAGGCTTTCGCATGGAGGCTTCCCCCCGCACCTGGCTTCTGACCATCGCTCGCAACCGCTGCATCGACCAGCTCCGGCGAAAAGATCGCGAGCCGTTCGAGGACACGGATGACTCCGTGGAGTACGCGGACGAAGCGCCGCTGCCGGCCGAGCTCTTGTCACGGCGTGTCGACGTGAACGCCGCCTTGAACGAGCTCGGTGAAAACGAGCGTGCGCTCGTCGTCCTGAGGTATCGCCACGGCCTGGACTACTCCGAGCTCGCTTCCGTATTCGGGCTGAAGGAGGGAACGGTGCGCATGCGGCTTTCCCGTGCTCTCGGTCGGATGCGAAGCGCGCTCGATCAACGCGACGAGGCTTCGGGGCGAGCGTCGGCCGCGCCCGCTCGGGCGAGGGCAGCCGCGCACGCGCCGCCCCCCGCCGCGTTCGGGCCACCGCCGCCTCCGGCCCCCGGTGCACGCCCGGCCGCTCCGCTTGCGGGAGGTGCACCTCCTCCCGCGCCCGGCGCGCCGCCCCCAGCGGGCGCTCCTCTTCGAGCGCCGCGGAGCACGGAGAACGTCGAAGCCCGGGGTCTTCGAACGACTGCGTCGCTGGATCGCCGGCGAGCCGAGTCGAGACGTCGTTCCCGCCGCGACGTTGCCGGATCCGGCTTTGGCCCAAGCTCTCGAGCCCGACGACCCGGAGCTCACGCTGTCGTTCCGACAGACTCTCGGAACGCTCGTCTCTCGGTTGCCGCAAGAGTGAGCCAGGCAATCCCGCACGGATTCGATAATTCGATTCGCAACGCCGCCGATTTCCGTTGTCGGATCCCGGCCGCGCTGGGTTAGGTTTTCGTCATGTCCGAGAGCCTTCAAGATCGATATGCCCCGAAGAACATGTGCTTCGGTTGCGGCGCGGCGAACGAAAAAGGCCTTCGCATCAAGAGCCACGTCGAAGGCGATGAGCTCGTCGCCGATTGGACGCCGGAGGCTCATCATCAGGCGTTTGCCGGCGTGCTCAACGGTGGCATCGCAGGAGCCTTGCTCGATTGCCACAGCAACTGGACGGCCGCCTACACGTTGATGAAACAGAGCGGAGAGGATCGTCTGCCCTGCACCGTGACCGCGGAGTTCTCGGTAAAGCTCCGTGCCCCCACGCCCCTCGGGCCGGTTCGTCTCCGAGCCCACGCGGTGTCCGTGGAGGGCGACAAAGTGACCGTGGAGGCGTCGATTGAAGCGGGCGGAAAGACCACCGCCACCTGTCGCGGCGTCTTCGTGGCAGTCAAAGAAGGCCACCCCGCCTACTTTCGGTGGTGAGCATGAGAGCTCTCGTCACCTCGGCCACGATTGCCGCCGTCGTCGGCATCTGCCCGGTCGCGTCGGCCCAGTCGCCCGCTGCGAAGTCGGCGATGGATGATTGGTTCGACGCCGAGCGAAACGAGGCGTTCGTGTTTCTGGGGCTCGGGGCGGTTTCAGCCGGAACCGGGACCTATCTGCTCACCCGCAACGAGGATTTCGCCCACGGCGCTGGCTACGCTGCCATTGGGCTCGGCGCCCTCGAGATCGTGTTCGCGACCACGTACGTGCTCAGCCTCTCACCGAAAAACGACGAGCTGACGAACGATCTGGCCAGCGATCCCAAGAAATTCAAACACGACGAGCTCGACCGAATGAACGGCATTGCGGATCGCTTCGTGATGTATCGCTACGCAGAGCTCGGAGTCCTGGCGACGGGCGCGGGCCTCGCCACCTATGGATTCACCCGCGACAAGCCGGTAATCGCCGGCATCGGAGTCGTCGCCGGCGTTCAAGCCATCGCGCTCCTCACGCTCGATCTCTTCGCCGAGCGCCGAACCCACCGCTACATCAAGAAGCTCGAGCAGTTTCAGCCCGAGAGCTCCAGCGGCTCCACGCTCTCCCGGGGGGAGCGAGGATGGGGCTTCCACGCGCCGATCATGACCGGCGCGTGGTGACCCGCTCAATGCACGCGTCTGTCAAGCGCTCGCGGCACGCCGCAGGACGGCGAGGTAGCTCGGTGCGATTTCAGCTCGCGCCAGCGTGCCGGATTTTTCCAACAGCGCGTGGGCTTTGGGCAGGTTGTAGTGAGGCACGAACATGAACAAGTGATGCTCGAGGTGATAGTTCACGTGATGGGGCGCGATGAAGAAGCGTACCCAGAACGGTGCGAGCGTGGTTCGTGTTTGCCGGAGCTCGTCCGTCGGATCCCCGACCGCTGCATGCTCCGCGATGCTCCGCAGCCGGAGAACCAGGGAGTAGCCCGTGAATGCGGGGAGCCACCAGAGCAAGAGGAACGCTTCGGGGCGGCGCGCCAGGGCGAGGCCGAGGAGCAGCAGCGCGTTGGTGATCAAGAACCCATACTGTTGCTTCAGGAATTGCAGAGCGACCTGGTGCAGGCGGCGGCCTTCGAGCCCACGCCCCTTGGGCGAAAGTCCGGCTGAAAGCCGGGCGATCATCCGATAGCGGCTGAGGCCCGTGCGTCCCGTGAGGTCCCGCACGATCTTGCGAAACATGCTGCGCCGGGTGATGGGAAAGGGCGTCGCGAGACCGAGATCGGGATCCGCGTCCGTCCAGGTCGCCTTGTGGTGCTGGAGGTGAATCATCCGATACACGGCGACGTTCAGCATCGTCGGGTAGGCGGTGAGCCACGACGCCAGACGATCGTTCCAGGTCTTGTCCCGCACGATCAGACGGTGCGCTCCCTCGTGCATCAAGATGGCGAGGGCGAGGTGCCGCCCACTCATCACCACCCAGCCGACGGCGAACGTCCACACGCTCGGTCGCCAGCAGTAGAGGGCGAAGCAGCCGAAGATCCACGCCCAGGTCCAGGCGATGCCGCCGATGCCCCGAAGCGGTGAGAGCCGTCCCAGCTCCCGAAGCTCCGCATTGGAAAGGTAACGCTCGCTGCTCATGCGCTCCCCACCATCGCGCCCATGTGAGTGGGCGCGGCTCCGAGGCCGGACGAGCCGAGGAGCTTGCCCCACACTCGGCGGCCGAGGATGTCGTAGGACAGCATCGCTTCCCAGAGCTTCTTTCGCGAGCAGACCCCGATGATTTCCCGGGGCAGGAGCGGATCCGTCGCGAGGATTCGGATGGCTTTTCCTCCGACCAGGAACGTCTCCACCGCTGCTTCGCCCGGGGACAAGCGATCGAGGCGAACGACGCTGCGCTCGATCCGATCGAGGGCCGCTGCGTAGCTTCTTTCGAGCTCACGCGTGGACCACAGAGCGCGCCAGGTTTTTTCGAGTCGCTCGTCGAGCTCCGTCGCGACGAGTGAACCAGCGCGCGCTTCGAGACCGAGTGCGAATAGCTCCTCGTGCGTGGACTCGTGGGTCGCTGCCAGGTTGTCGGGCCGCACCCACGAGCCGGCGCTTTCTCGAAACCCGAGGAGCGTCAGGGCGCGGACCGATCGTTGGCGCGATCCCCGCTTCACTCCTCGGGCCAAGCTGACGACGAGCCACGCGCCGTCCCAGTCGCGGATGCGCTTTTCCCCATAGCGCCAGCCCTCTACGTGGGCGCTCACGGGGGAGGTGTGGGGCGCGAGGCGGTAGCTTCCCGGATCATCGGCTTCGACGAGCCCTGCGGATACGAGCCGTGCCACCGCAACTCGCGTCGCGTTGCCGGTGAGCCCGAACAGGGAACCAATCGCCACGAACGCGCGCACCGGGATCGGGCGCGGCTCGGCCACTCGCAGCAGATCGAGCACGAGGCTCTTGGGAGTGACTTCGCTCACGGTCCTGGTATTACACTTTGGAGACTGGTTGTCAACGGACTGTAATACTCGTCCGGGCGCAGTTTCGCCCGGCCCCCTCGTGCCCCCGCTCCGTCAGACCGGCTTCAGCAGCACGACCGAGTAGCCCACGGCCGTCTTCGTTCCGGGATTGAAATACGAATGGCGCTGGTCGCCGCGGAACACCACGACGTCCCCGGGCCCGAGGCGGTGGGTTTCCCCCGCTGCGGTGAGCTCGATCTCCCCGGTTTCACAGGTCAGGTACTCCCGTGTTCCCGGTGTGTGGGGAACGCCGATCATGCGCGCCCGTCCGGGCATGTCGAAGCGCTCGATCTGGGTGTTCGGGAGATCTTCGGGGAGCAGGCTGCTGACCACGACCTTGCCCCGGGTCCGCGAAGGGAGCGTGCCCCTCTCGAAGAGCTTCACGTCGGCGCGGGGCGTGGCGATGAGCTCCTCGAGGGGAACCTCGAGAGCCAGAGCGACGCTGTGCAGCACTCCGAGGGTCGGATTCGCGGCCCCCGATTCGAGGTTGGCCCAGGTCGCCCGGGGCATCCCTGCGAGCTTGGCCATGCGCTCTTGGGTCATGCCCCGAGCTTGGCGCAGTTGCTTCACGTTCAGGGCAAGTCGCGATGCCAAAGCGTCGTCCATGGAGTGGCATTCTGCCAATTGGTTGGAAAATTTGCCAACCAAATCGCCAAGGAGTGACAGCTTGGGCAGCGAAGGAGAAGCACATGACACTTCGTGGAAAATCCGTCCTGATCACGGGAGCCAGTCGAGGGCTCGGGCGCGCGCTCGCACTCACGGTAGCGGCTCGGGGCGCGCGGGTCGTTGTCGTTGCGCGCTCCCAAGCCGAGCTCGATGGGGTCGTGGAAGAGATTCCGCACAGCGGGCGGCGAGGCGCACGCACTCTCTGCGGACATCGGGGACAAGCACGCGATCTTGCCGCTGGCGGGCGCGGCCAATGGGCTCGTCGGCCCCATCGATGTGCTGGTCCACAACGCCAGTGCGCTCGGCCCGACGCCACTGTCGCTCTTGCTCGATACGGACTGCGAAGATCTCGAGCGGGTGCTCGAAGTCAACGTGATCGGACCGTTCCGACTCTCGAAAGCCATCGCCGGATCGATGGCGCTTCGCAAGAGCGGTGTCATCGTGCATGTGAGCTCCGACGCAGCGGTGAACCCGTATCCGCATTGGGGTGCGTATTCGGCATCGAAGGCAGCGAGCGATCACCTCGCGCGGATCTGGGCGGTGGAGCTCGCCGAGCGTGGCGTGGGGGTATTTTCGGTGGATCCCGGGGACATGGATACCGAGATGCACGCGGCCGCCATCCCGGATGCCGATCCGCAGCACCTTGGCCCGGCCGTCGGATGTTGCGGAAACCATCGCCGACATGATCGAGCGGGCGCCGGAGCTCGAAAGCGGAGCGCGGCTCGAAGCGGCGAGTTGGAGGGCAGCGTGAAATTTCCTCCTGCTGTCTGGCCGAGAGCCCACTCGGAGCGAGAGCGGCTCCTGGTCATCGATCCGGCATAGCCGGCGCCTCGGGGACTTCACGATCTCCGATCTCCCGAACCTCGTCGCGCCCGGCGACGTGGTCGTCTTGAACGACGCGGCGACGCTGCCGGCGAGCTTTTCGGCGGCGAAGGTCGGTGGAGCGCGGCTGGAAGCCCGGCTGCTTTCCCTCGATCCCGAGCGGGGGAGGGCGCGAGCTTCTCTTGTTCGGTGAGGGGAGCTGGCGGCAGCCGACGGAAGAGCGCGCGCCCCCCCCGGGACTCGCGGTGGGCGATCGGCTGACTCTGGGCGAGCTTTCCGCGACGGTGACCCACGTGGTTCGGGAGCGCGTGGTTCGTGTCGAGCTCGATGCTCGGGGCGGAGTGCTCTGGCAAGGGCTCTACTCCGCGGGTCGACCCATCCAGTACTCGTACCTCGCCGGGGAGCTCGAGCTCTGGCACGTCCAGAGTCGTTTCGCGTCGCGACCCTGGGCCATCGAGATGCCGAGCGCGGGGCGTCCGCTCACGTTCGAGATCCTGTTCGAGCTCGAGCGCCAAGGTGCGCGTCTCGCCTCGCTCACCCACGCGGCCGGGATTTCCTCGACGGGATCCGAGGAGCTCGATCGCGAGCTTCCCATGCCCGAGCGCTACGAGATCCCGGTCGAGACGGTGGAGCTGATCCGTGGAGGCAGTCGTGTGATCGCGATTGGAACGAGCGTGACCCGGGCGCTGGAAGCCTCCGCCGCAAGAGCACGGTGAGCTCGAAGCGGGGAGGGGACGGCACGCTTGCGTCTCGACGGCGCACACGACTCGAAGGTGGTCGACGGCATCCTCAGCGGGATCCACGAGCCCGGGACGAGTCACTTCGCGTTGCTCGAGGCGCTGTGCCCGACGGATCTGCTCGAAAGCGCGTCGAGGCATGCGCTCGAGGCGGGATACCTCGGCCACGAGTTCGGCGACTCGTGCCTGATTCTTCCCGGAGCGCTGGGCGAAGCTCGACGCGCCGCGTGAGCTCGATCAGAAGACCCACATCGCGTCGAGCTCGGGACGCCTGTGAAACCCGGCCACTGGCGCGCCAGTGTCGACTTCGATCTCGGGCTTGAAGCTCGTGCCGAACATCACCCAACCGATCGGCGTGATGGCGAGGCCGCCGAGCACGCCGAGGAGCGCCGCGCTGTTCTCGGTCTCGTGTTGTTCGTAGTTCGTCGTCCGCTGTCGCCGCAGTCGATGCAAGCGTTGGCGAGCAGGACGCCGAGGCTGACCAGCATCAGGATCGGGCCGGCGATCCCCAAACCGAGTCCCACGCTTCGATGGGCCTGGGTATCCGGATCCACTCGAAGGGTGGTCGGAGCGCTGATGTCGACTTCGCGGGAGCCGGCCAGTGTCCCCGGCGTCTCGTGCACGAAGATCTTGTACCGACCCGGAGCCAGGCTGAGTCGGCAGTCGCCGGGACACTCGGCGAGGGGTTGTCCCTCCTTGGTGGAAATCGGTACCGGAGCCCCGGCTCCATGCCGATGATGTCCACGGGCACGCCCCAACCACCGCCCGGCGCTGGGTATGGGTAGTTGGGTGGCGGGGCAACCTGAGGAGGAGCGGGGGGTGCGGGCTCGGGTACGCCGCTCGGGGCGGGCGGCGCTGGGGGCAGCTCTGCCTCGCTCGGCACCTGGGTTTGTGCATGGGCGGGTGCCAAAAACAGCACTGCGCCGAGGAAGCATCGGAATCTCATCGAACCCGCTTCGCACTATGACACAGCGAATTGAGCTGTTCGACAGGTGCTCGCTTGGATACGTTTTGACGAGTGAGCACCCCCGACCCGCCCCCTTCGCGCCGTGGTCCTCAATCCCTCGCGAACATGCAAGTGGATCTCACGACGCGCATGGGTCAGCTGCATCCTGCGAGCGCCACCGGACTGCCGATCCTCGATCGCATGCTGGCCGGAGGGCTCCGCACCGGAACGCTGTTCTCGGTTTCGGGTGCGCCCGGCGTGGGGAAGACCGCGTTCGCTTTGCTTCTGGCCTACATGACCGCGCGGGCAAAAGCGGCGACGCTCTTCGTCAGCGTCACCTTGGACGAAACGGAAATCATGGCTCGCTTGGCGGCGCGAGCGCTGCATCGCGAGCATCCGGATCTCAAGACCAATTACGGAGCTATCTGGAACGGTCAGGCTTGGCAGGACAAGACGACCCAGGGACCGGTGAGCGCGGCTGTCGACACGGTGGTCAAAAAAGTCGGCAGCATGTTCCACGTGCACCGCGCCGAGCCGTTCGAGTCCACTGCGTCCCTCGGCGGCGTGGTCGCTCAGCTCTGGGGTCGCTACGACCGCGTGGTGATGGTCGTCGATGGGCTGGAAGCATTCAGCGCCTCCGTCGACGGGGATTCGGACCGAGCGAACGCGGCCAACGGCGGCCTCTCGAATCGATTGCACCAGGTCGCGTACGAGCTCCGCCGAATCGCCGACGGTGGCTGCGCCGTCGTGGTCACGGTGCAGAGCAAGAACGCGGACGCGGTGTCTCCTGCCGCAACGATCGCTGCGGATCTGAGGAACGTCGAGGGGGCACCCGTGCTCATGCCGGAGCGCATGCTCGCCCTCGGAACGCGCCCGGTGGAGCTGATCGTGAAGAAGAACCACATCGGACCCACGGGAATCGTGCCCCTCCGGTTCATCGCGGGGGCGGCCACGTTCGAGGAACGCGCGCCTTGAGCGCCCTCGTCGTTCAGTACGTTCACGGTTTGATGAGTGGGCCGGCGGGGACCAAGGCTCGGTATCTCGCTCGAAGGTTTCCCGGCTCGGTCACGCCGACGATGAACACTCAGGACTTCGAGGCGAGCGTCGGCGTTCAACGCGACGCGATCGCAGCGCGGGCTCCCGACGTGCTCGTCGGATCCTCCTTCGGTGGGGCGGTGAGTCTGGCACTCCTGCAGCGAGGCGGGTGGCGAGGCCCGACGCTGCTACTCGCCCCGGCCGTGCGCTTCTGCAAGCTCTCGCCGGAGCTTCCGGAACGCGTTGCCGTCCTCATCGCCCACGGGACTCGGGACACCGTGGTCGACATCGAAACCAGTCGAGCGCTGGCCAAGAGCGGCACGCCCGGGCTGGTCGAGCTCGTCGAGGTCGACGACGAGCACCGACTCGAAGCGCTCGTCGCGGACGATCGCCTCGGCGATCTGGTGATGCGCGTCGCGGAGCTCGCGGCGCTCAGCTCGTGATGATCTCCGGGCCGGACTGACCGTTCGACCCGGGATTTCCGCCGCTTCCGCCGGGGCCGCCGAGGCCCGGTGCGCCGGTGGTGCAGCTGCCAGGGATGATGGTCGGAGTGGGCGTTCCACTCTTGCGAGCCACGCACGCGCTGGCTCCGCCGCCGCCACCGCCGCCAGCGCCACCTTTGCCGCCCGCGCCACCCGGCCCGCCGATCCCGCCGGGACCGCTGTCGTCATTGTGGGGACCACCTTCGCCACCTTGGCCGCCCTGTTGTCCCGCGACGCCGTTGCCGCCTTTGCCGCCAGCGCCGCCGGAGGAAGTCGTGATCGTGTTGCCTTCGACACTCACGAGTCCCGAGGTGACGAACACGCCGAAGCTTCCGCCTCCGCCTTTGCCGCCGGTGCCGACGTCTCCACCGAGACCGCCGCAGCCGCCGCTGCCACCCCCGCCCCCGCGATCTCCGCAGCACGGTACGCTTCCGGGCTCGCCCCCGCCGGCGCCCGCTCCACCGCCGCCTTCACCGTCCGTGCCGGGCTGTCCATTGCCGCCAGTTGCGCCAACGTACCCGCTCGCGGTCGCCGAGCCGATCGATTGGCCGCCCGAACCATTGTTGCCGGGCTGACCGGGAACTCCGGATGAACCTTGCGTACCGGGGTTGCCGGGATCGCCGAGGAGTGGAGTGCAACCGTTGATGGCACCGCCCGGTCCGCCGAGCGCGCCTCCGCCACCGGGCTGTCCCGGTCCGCCGACGCTCTTGGTTCCGTCGCCGCCTTTGCCGCCGGCGCGCGTTCCGCTGCACGCCTGAGGTCCACCTTGACCACAGGAATGCGCGCCGCCACAGAAAAACCCGCTGTCGTCTTCGCAGCCGCCCGTACCGTCGTTGCCGGTCTGGGCGAAGGGACTGGCCGGTGGAGTACCGTTGGCGCCGTCCGCGCCATCCGCACCCGGGCCAGCCTTGATCGTGTTGTAACGAATGAAGAGCTTCCCGCTGCCGCCGAGCATCAGAACGCCGTAGCTGCTGGCTCCGGGCGTAGAGGGCGTCGTCGACTCGATGCTGAGTCCTTCGATGTGGGTTTCCTTGTCGATCGACGGCGCGGTGAACACGGCACCGCTCGCGATGACCTTCGTCGTGACGTTGGCGGAGCGCTTGAACTTGAAATTCGGGTCATTTTCGTCGAACCCGCCGTACACGCTGATGCCGCTCTCCATCGTGACGGCTTCGGTGTAGGTGTCGCCGGACAGACAAACCGCAGGAACCCCGTTGGTCTTCGCCACCTGGATTGCGTGAGCAACGGTCTTGACCGGGGCCGCGCGCGTACCATTTCCGGTCGTGTCGCTTCCGCTCGCACCGGACACGTACACGCACTGCTCGACCAGGCCGTCGCCGCCGTCGCAGTTGTCGTCGACGTAGTTGGGATCGATCGGGTCCGCGTTGCCCGTCTTGGTGCAGGCGTACTCGCAGCCGCAGGTCCCGGTCAGCGGGTTGCCGTCGATGTCGAAGAAGCCGACGGGGCATCCCGTCGAGCACGCACCGCCGTCACCACCGCCGGTCGCTCCCGTTCCGCCGTCCTGGCCCGCGCCTCCGCCGCTGCCCGAACCGCCAGCGACGCCGCCGCCACCCGCCGCTCCGGCATTGCCTCCAGCGCTGCCACCGTTGCCGCCGTTTCCACCGAGCGCTCCCACGCCACCCGAACCGCCGTTGCCACCGGATCCGGAGTCAGCTCCTCCCGTGCCGCCGGTGCCACCCTTTCCACCTTTGCCTCCGGGAGCGCTGTCGGCTTCACCGCCACCAGCGCAACCCGCAAACGCGAGTGAACCTATCGTCAGCGAAATCAAACCAGCAAAGGCAAGTGCGAGGCGGCCCCGTTTCATACCCAAATTGTGCACGCCAAACGCTTCGCCCTCAACTGGTCTCGGAAGCGCAAGCCTCGATTGGGGTTCTCGGCTATGCTCCGGGTCGGCGAGCGAGACCGCGGGATCGCTGCCATCCACCTACCCGGATAGGTGAGTTTTCATGTCGAAGATCAGTGGGTTGTGCGCTTTCGTCGGTGTGGGCTGGGCCCTGCTTTCCGCCTGCGGCTCCGACGCCGCCGCGCCACCCTCCACCACGTTTGGAGGCGGGGGTGGTACGGGCGGAATCGATCTCGACGGGGCTTTCGGCGGAAGCGGCGGGCTGATCGACGCCCAGTTGAGCGACACCATCGACCTGGATTCCGGCTGCGGGCTCATCAGCGAGAAGGCCAACACCACCCCGCTTCACCTCTACATCATGATGGACAAGTCCTCGAGCATGAACGGCACCAAGTGGGATGCCGCCAAGCTCGGGCTCCAAACGTTCGTGAACGATGCGCAATCGGGTGGGATCTACGTTGGGCTGAAGTTCTTCCCGCGTCCGCCCGACACGCAGCTCTGTGATCAACCGCCGTACGCGATCCCCGACACGACATTCGATCTCTTGCCGGGCAACGCCAACGCCATCATTCAGGCGCTGGCTGCCGAATCCCCCGATGGCCTCAGCACGCCGACGTATCCCGCGCTTGGTGGCGGCATCTTGAAGAGCATCGAGATCGAGCAGAACAATCCAGGTCACACTGCCGCGGTACTGCTGGTCACCGATGGCGTTCCTCAGGGACCCGCGGCGCTGTGCGGTGGAGTGAACCCCGAAGACACTCAAGTCATTGCCGATCTCGCTGCGACGGGAAAGAACTTCAACCCACCCGTCCTCACCTACGTGATCGGTTTGCCGGGAGTCGATCAGTCCTTTGCAAACGCGGTCGCCGCGGCAGGCGGCACCCAAGCGGCGATCCTCGTTTCGAACACGAACGTGCAGCAAGAATTCGCCGATGCGCTGGCCAAAGTCCGTGGTCAGGCGCTCCCTTGTGAGTTCGAGATCCCCGACAAGGTGGAAAAAGGGGAGATCGACTACGGCCACGTGAACGTGCTGGTCACGACGAACGGATCCACCGACACCATCGGGCAGAGCGATCCGGGGTGCTCCCAGGGCGCGGGCTGGCACTACGACGACGCTGCGAACCCGAAGAGCATCATCCTGTGTCCCGCGGTGTGCGACGCGGTCAAGAAGGACTTCAAGGCGGAAGTGAACATCGTTCTCGGTTGCGAGACGGTCAAGAATCCGGTGAGCCAGTGGGGTACCGCGACGGTCCGACAGCGATCGAGATCGCAACCGAGCGGTGGGAGGAAGCGCTCGAGGCCCGCGGCCAGGCCGTGAGCTCCGCGCTCGGCTCGGAGGCAGCTCTCGCTCGCGCGAAGGCCGAGCTCGAAGTCGCTCGACACCAGCTCGGCAGTCAGCTCGAGACGGAGCGCTTCTCTCACGCCGAAGCCCGGGCGGTCGAGCTCGCGAAGGCAAAGATTTTGGGACAAGCGGCTCCGCAGCAGGTCCCCCTGACGGAAAGCCCGGAGGCGCGGCGCATGCGTGACGACGTCGCGCTCGCCGAAGCCAGCGTGGAAGCCGCGCGGAGCGAGCTCGAGCAGGCCCTCGAGCGCCGGGCCGAAGCGGAGCGTGCGTTCGCCGAGTCGAAGGCCGAGCTCGATCGCGTCCGGCGGTGATTCCCCCTTGCCCTCCGCCGAGAGCGGAACATGGTTCGGTCGTGCCCGAGCGCGAGCGCTGGATCCTCCATGCGGACATGGACGCATTCTACGCGTCCATCGAGCAGCGCGATCATCCGGAGCTTCGGGGCAAACCCGTGATTGTGGGAGCTACGTCGGCTCGCGGCGTCGTGGCCGCAGCGTCCTACGAGGCCCGAACGTTCGGCGTGCGCTCTGCGATGCCCGGGTTTCGGGCGCGGGAGCTGTGTCCCGAGGGCGTCTTCGTTTCGAGCGACATGGAGAAGTACTCGCGGGTCAGCGATGACGTTCACTCCGTGTTTGCCGAGATCACGCCCGAGGTGGAACCCTTGGCCCTCGACGAAGCCTTTCTCGAAGTGAGCGGCTCGGTCGGGATCTTCGGCGGCACACTCTCGCTCGCGCGTCACCTCAAGCGTCGGATGCGGGAGGTCGTTCGGCTCGCAGTGAGCGTTGGAATGGCTCCGACCAAACAGGTAGCGAAGATCGCCTGCACCCTGGGCAAGCCGGACGGACTGCTCCTGGTGCCCCCCGAGGCAGTGCAATGGTTTCTCGATCCCCTCTCGGTTCGGCGCTTGTGGGGAGTCGGACCGGTGCTCGGCAAAAAACTCGACTCCCTCGGCATTCGGACAATCGCAGAGCTCCGGCGCTACGACGAGACAGAGCTCCGCCGCGAGCTCGGCGATCGCGGGCTCGAGCTCCAGGCGCTGGCTCGCGGTGAGGATCCCCGCGAGGTCGTAGCGAGTCGGGCCCCCAAGAGCTACGGCGAGGAAAACACGTTCGAAGAGGACGTCCTCGAGAGGGAGCGAGTGACCGCCGCGCTCACCTCCCACGCCGAAGCCGTAGCGCGCCGCCTCCGCCACGACGGATATCGAGGACGCGTGGTGACGCTGAAGATGAAGCTCGCACGCCGGCGCGGCGAGCGTCCCGCGCGGCTGGCGGGGGAATCGAGCGAGCCGATCTATCCGCTCCTCACCCGACGAACCACGCTCCGCGCCCCCACCGACGACGGCGCGCTGATTCGCGAAACCGCCGTCGCACTCTGGGACGCGGAAGCGTTGAAGGAGCCGGTGCGCCTGCTGGGAGTCTCGGTATCGAACCTCGAGCCCCGGGAGCACGAGCAACTGGATCTGTTCAGCGCCCGGGCTCGGCCCGACGCCCTCGGCACGGCCCTCGACGCCATCACCGAGCGCTTCGGCAAGGGCGCGATCCGCCGTGCGGTCGACGCCCCCGAAAAGATCACCCCGTCGATGCAGAAGAAGCGCGGAGAGTGATCACCAAGGGTACGGCGTACCGTCGTGGTTGAAGAAGCCGCCACTCATTTCCAACGTCATGCCGTCGAGAACTCCGATGAGCTGTGAGGCCGAGTCGTCCACGTCGAGCGTTGCGGCCGATCCGCCCATGTCCGTCTTCACCCAACCCGGATTCACCGCAACGCACCGGATCCCGTCGTCCGCGAGCTCGAGGCCGAGGTTCTTCGTGGCCATGTTGAGGGCGGCCTTCGAAAGCCGGTAGCCCCACGATCCGCCGCTCCCGTTGTCGGCCATCGATCCCATGCCCGTGGAGATGTTCAAGATCTTCTTCCCGCTGCCCTGACGCAGTTGCGGAAGGAGAGCGCGACTCACGCGCAACGCCCCCAACGCGTTCGTCTGAAACGTCTTCACCAGATCGTCGAAATCGAGCTCCGCGAACGTGGCGCGCTTGCCAGTGATCCCAGCATTGTTGACCAGCGCGTCGACCGGCTCCGTCACGGACCGAGCCATTTCCTGGACGCTCGGATCACTCGTCACGTCGCACGAGAGCACGGTGAGCGCCCTCGGATGAGCGTTGCCGAGATCCATCAAGCGGTCCGCAAGAGTCGGCTGCCGCACGGCAGCAAACACGCGATCCCCGCGCGCGAGAAACTGACGAACGAGCTCCAGGCCGATCCCCCGACTGGCTCCGGTAACGACGACGATCATGCGGCGAAACTACGACGAACGGCTCTCCGCCTCAATTGCACATCCACGTGGTTCCCAGACAGAAGCAACCGCCGGCCGGCGGGTACGAACAAATGAGCGCCACCGAGCACGGGGTGCCATTGGTGGGTTTCGTTGCCGGACATCCCACGATTTGACAACCGGCACCTTGATTCTGGTCCACGCCGCACTGATACGTGCTGAAGCAACACCTGGTGGCGGGCGCATTGACCGGGGGGCACAATGCTGGAACGCAGGGGGTCTGCACGCCTCCGTCTCCCCCCGTGCTGCCGGCCGGTTGGCAGCCAGCGCCCTGCACATAGTCGAGTCCGCACGGGCCGTTGCTCGTGACACAGCACTTTTGCGCTGGCGGTACCGGCGTTGGGCAGAACGCAGGATTGCAGGTTGGGCCACCACCGGTTCCACCAACTCCACCGGAAGCGCCCACTCCACCGGAAGCGCCCACTCCACCGGAAGCGCCCACTCCACCGGAAGCGCCCAAACCGCCGCTGCCTCCTCCATCTAC
>CAWAHB010000012.1:0-145247 GCA_963781505.1 uncultured delta proteobacterium
GCCGTGTGGGACGACGCAGGGCGGAGCTCGGAGGACCGTCTCGTTCGAGCACTTTCGATTTCGTTCGGCGGTTCACCATGACCCGGGTCCGAAGCGCTATCCTACTCAACACCGAAGAGAGCCATGAAAACCTCGATGCTGGCTGCCACGACGGGACTTTTGCTTGCCGCATGTGGTGGTGGTGGTGGCGACGACCCGACCCCGTCCTCACCCCACGCCCTGCCCGGGGGTGGCGTCACGGGCAACGCCGCCCATGGGAGTGCGGACGTATTCGTGATGGACGATGCCGGCCAGCCGCTGTCAAACGCGGATGTCTGGCTCGGCGAAGGTGCGACCGCACGTGCCGTCGGCCAAACGAACGGCTCTGGACATCTGGCATTTCAGGATCCCGAAGCCATACCCGGCATGGTTCTCGCCGCGACGGCCTCGGGTCACGTCGGGGCGAGCTATGCCGGCATCGAGGGTTCGATCGTCACGTTCGTGCTTCCGAGTCCCGCTACGACTCCCAACGACATCACGATCACCGGAACGATCGAGGGCTGGGATGCTCTTCCCGCGCCAGCAGTTGGAAAATATCGCGCCGCACGCGTCGTCGCGTCACGTCCCGTCGCTCTGGCCACTCTCGACGCCATCTCTCCCATCTCGACTGACGACTGCTTTCGATCCACGACGCCTTCCGAGTGCGCATTCTCGCTCTCCGCATATCCGTCCAGCGAGCTCGTCATAGCCGTCATCGTCGAAGGCGATGATGCGGGTACCCCGAGCGATCCAGCTGACGACGTTCTCCAAGTAACCGCCATCGCGACCGCCGCCGGACCGGGCGCGGGAGGGCCGACGAGCGGAATGAATCTCACCATCGCCGATCCTCTCAGCACCGCCACCACCGTCGTGGGTCTGAGTTCCTCGACTGGCTGGACTCATGTGATTGGCGTCCCCGGAGTGACCCTCTCGAGCCAGGTAACCGTCTTTCCGAGCTTCGATGCCCCCCTCACGACCTATCTGATCCCCAAGCCGGAGGCGGACTTCCAGAACGCCAAGCTCTGGGCCGTTGGCGCCGCGAGTGATGACCTCGGCGCCCGCTCCTTGGTCGTGACCCGCGGTCTCGATCCGGTGTCGCCATCGCTCCCGCTGGCCGATTTCCCTCGACGCACCGAGTGCTAGCACCGACGCCGGTACGTTCGTCATCACCCGGACCGCTCCCGGTCTGTATGCGATCCGGGTGCGCGGGGGCACGAATCACGATGTCTACTTCTTTGACGACCGCGGCTCAATGAGTCTTCCAACGGCGCTGACCGTCGACACTTCTTCGACCGTCGACGTGAGCGTGAGCGAGGTCGACATTGCGCCCACCCCGATGGAAATCCACCTGGATCTCGTCTCGAGCTCACTCACTCGACGCGCGACGCGATCTGTACAGCCCTGAACATCTCAGCGGCAACAAAGCGTCAGGTACTGCGCGGCGGCGCTGCCGCCAGGATACGCACACACGTGCGTTGCATGCGGTACGCACCCGACAGCGGTCATGTGCGAGTGCCCCCAGGACGAAGTGCTGAGCGCGAGGCGGTAGCCGTCGGGGTACAGGCCGCTGGGCGTACACCCCGATGTGCCCGCGAGATTGGACGAGGCCAGATTGTTGCCGCAGGTCGTGTTCGTGGCTTCCGGCCACACTTGCGGGCCAGGCTCCGTGTGATTGATCGACGCGCCGCCGGTGTCGGGGGTGGCCGACGGAGCCGCGGCGACGTTGCCTGCGGTGCACATGTGCCATCCCGTGTCACACGTCTGCGCCGAATTCACCACCGCTTGGTCGTACGCCACGGGCGAGCCAGGGGCTCGAGCCGAAATTCCCGAGGCGGGCTCTTCGGGTGTGCGCGCCAGAAAGAAGGAAGCCGAGCCACCGAGCGCGACCACTCCCACGCCGAGGGATATGTCGCCGATCAAGAAGCTCCGCCGCATCGCATCCACGTCGGCCTGCTGAGGGCCCATCTACCAGGGGCCCTATCTGCCTCACGATTACGCGATCGACGCGACTCGCTACGACAAGCTGCTCGTCCGAAGCTACTTCGCTGCCGCGACGAGCTTTTCCGCTTCCGGTCGCGATGGATGGGTCTGCGGCGCGTAGGAGAGAAACTTCTTGAGTATCGGCTTGGCGTCCCCCGGTCGCTTCATGTAGTCGGCGTACAGCACGCCGAGATTGAAGAGCGCAGCGATGTTCTTCGGCTCGCGGTCGAGGACTTGCTTCAGCAAGCGTTCGGCTTCCTTGTACGGCGCGGTGTTCTCGCGGCTGCCGGTACCGCGCAGCGCCGCTGCCAGACCAAGCAGTGCCATCACGTCGTCGGGATCCTGATTGAGCACGCCGCGGAATTCCTCCACGGCCTTCTGATAGATCCCGGCTTGGAGCAGCACGGTGCCCGTGTTGAGCCGCGCGGTCGTATCCTTGGGATCGAGCTCACTGGCTCGGGCGAAGTGTTTGAATGCGACGGCGTCGTCGCCCCGCTTGAGGGCGACCAGGCCCATGGTACGAACGACGACAGCGTTGTCCGGGTCGGCTTTCTGGGCTTCCTTGACCAGGAGCTCGGCGGCGTCGACTTCCTTTTTCTCCAGATGGCTCATCGCCAACTCGGCGAGGGCGTTGGGATCGTTGGAGCGGTGCAGGAGCACTTCGCGCGCGTTCTTGATCGCCAGCTCGACGTCACCGGATTCGCGCAGCGCGCTCACTAGCTCGATGCGTGCCGAAACCGCCTTGGGGTTGGACTTCACGAACGGTTCCAGCACCGACACCGCGCCCTTTGGATCGCGCAGACGGCGGCGGACCTCGCCCAGCGCCACGACCACGTCCTCCGCGTTCGGCGCGAGCTTCTGCGCTTCGGCGAGCTCCGACTCGGCGTCGGAAAGATCGCCGGTCTGAGCCAGCAGGACGCCCAGATCGTAGCGGGCCTCCCACAGGTTCGGATCGATCTTCACCGCATCCCGCAGCAGCTTGATGGACTCCTGCTTGTTGGACGCGCCCTGAACGGCTCGCGCCATCTTGTTCAGCGCTTGGGGATTCGCGGGGGGAAGCACGGGAGCCTTTTCGGCCCCTCGGGCGCCTCCGCAGGCAATGACCGAAAGCGCGACAGCGACTGCGACCAGCAGCGAAACGGTGTGGGCGACAGGATCGGGCGATCACTTGCTTTTTCCTTTGCCCTTCTTGCCCTTGGCCTTGCCTTTTCCTTTGGTCGGCTCGTCTTGTCTCCTCGTCGGCCTTGGTCTCGTCGTCCTTGTCGTCCTTGTCGTCCTTCTTGGCTTTCTTTTGTCCTTCTTTTCGTCCTTGGTCCCGGACGCGATGTCACCCTTGCGTTCGGCGAGCGACGGGCGCCGGGACCAGGTAGGGCTGGCTTCGGTTTTCCTTCGTTCGCCGCGTGCCTTCAATCAGCGCCGGCAGTGGAGCGGGACCTTTGGACCGAAGCTCGAAGCCGATCTCCTTCAGCGGCGGGTACAGCTCCGAGTTCAAGCGGCCGAGCGCCTCCCGCATCTTTGCGGTCCAGGCGTTGAAGATGCCGAGCTCGAGCGCCTTCTTCCAGCCGTTTTCGTATGCTTCCAGGGCGCGCTCTTCGATCGGTACGACGAACTCGTCGATCTGTTGCTTGTACAGCTCCGCTTCGTCCTTGTTGAGGTTCGCCGGGAGGAGGCGAATTGAGCAGCGACTGGGTGAACGATTCGTACGTGAACCCGATCTGGTAGAGGGACGCGGTCGTCCACTCTGCGACGCTCATCTCAGCGGTGCTCAGAAAGTCTCGGCAGCCTTCTTCAGGAGCTCGCCCTTCCTCTTGAGGCGCTGCTTGAGCTGCTTCACGTCGCCTTCGATCTTGATCGTGTCGAACTCCGCGAGGATGCGCTCGCCCTGCATGTAGCGGGCTTTTGCGGCGAAGTACTTGCCGTTGTCGTCGAGCTGGCTCTTCTTCTGCTTGTACGTATCGATGGCGCGCTGCAATGCGTTCCCGGCGCCCCGCTCGTCGCCGAGCTTCACGCGCATCGCGGCGAGACGGGCCAGGGCCTCGATCTGACCGCCGGCCGTCTTCGAGTTTCGCGAATAGCGATCGTAAACTGGGCGGCGTCCTTCCACTTTTCCGCCTTCTCGTAGGCCTTGCCCATCAAGAAGGTGACCTCTTCCGCGCTCTCGTCGCGAGGGTAGGAGCGCTTGAATTTGTTGCCATCGTCGATGGCCTTGTTGGTTTCGCCAACGGTAGTGCGCAACAAGACCGCGTTGAACGCCGCGTCCTTGTGATGCTCGAAACGCGGCCAATTCTCCGTAATGACCTCGTGGTAGTCGGCCGCTTCGCTGAAGAGCCCGACTTCCTGGAAGGTATTCGCCGCGATCCACGCACCTTGCGCAGCTTCGTTGCGCTGTTTGTGGTCGGCGACCAGGATCGCGGCTGCTGTCTTGAGCGTCTCGAGATCCCCGCTGTGCTTGGCTTCGACCTCGGCGTTCACGGCAGCCTGAGCGGCTCGCGGCTCGTTCGGGAACTCCTTGGCGGCGCGAATGTAGGCGGCGGCGGCCTTCTCGTGGTTTCCGGCCTCGGCGTGCTGCTCGCCCTGCTTGAACACCGATTGCACGATCAGCGTGTTGAGGCGCTTTTGCTGGTCGGGCGCGAGGAATGCCGGGGCGGTCTTCATGCGGCGCGCCCAGGTCTCGATGTTGTCGTAGTCCTTGCTCTTGTTGAACGAGTCGAGGATGAGCTCGCCTGCAGGCGCTGCGTATTTCGAACGTGGATACTTCTCGAGCAGTAGGCCCCACTGCCGAACCGCGGGATCGTAGACTTCGTAGTCGTAATAGAGCTTGCCCTGGCGGAAGAGGAGCTCGGGCACGTCCGAATCATTCGGATACGTCTTGATGTAGAGCTCCATCGCCTCGGTGAGCTTCTTGTCGGTAGGCGACTCTTGCGCCTTCTTGCCGGCGGCCTTTGCGGCCTCGAATTCCTTCGATCGCGCGTATTCCAGAGCGGCCAGAGCGTTGTAGAGCGCGTCGCGCGAGTACTTCCCCTTCGGGTTCAGGCGCACCGCGGCCATGTAGTTGTCGGCCGCCATGTTCGCGTCTTCCAAGTGGTAGAACGCGATTTCGCCCAAGTTGAAGTGGATCTCGTAGGCCTCGTTGCCCTTGGCGAAGCGAGAGAGATACACCTCGTACAGACCTGCCGCGCCGGCGAACTCCCCCTTGCTGACCTTGTCCGCTTGGGCTTTGGCGTGGAGCCCCACCGCGTCGTCACGCAGCTGGTTCTCGGTGGCCTTGCTGGACGCAGCGAGCGTCGCCTGGCTCTGGGCATTCACCCATGCGCTCGGCTTCGTTTTCACTTTCCCGCCGGGCGGCGACGTAGTCCTTGATGATCCACTTGTAGTCTTCTTTGAGGCGAGCCCATTCCTCCATCGTGGAGTCGCCCTGGGCGATGGCGAGCGCGTACTTGTACGCGTTGGGGTTCATCGGCTCGAGCTTGAGCAACAAGCGATACGCCTCGATGCCTCGGTCGTAGTTCGCTTGTTCGAATAGCTTTTCGGCCAGCGCCTTCACGATGCGTCCAGCAAACTTCTCGCCGCCCGCTTTGACGAGGAACTTGTACATGTCGTCGGCGCGGTTCTTCTCGTCCTCGACGAAGACCGCGACGAGGTTCTTGAGAGCTTCGGCCTGGAGCTCGTCGATCTCCTGGCGCTTGCGATTGTCGGCGTTCTTGCTGCCCGCTTCCGTCGATTTGAAGACGGCGAGGAATCGCTTGGCGGCTTCCTCCGTGCGGTTCAGACGCCAGAGGCACCAGGCGCTCTTGAACAGTGCGATGTCGTAGAGCTCGCTGTCCTTGTGCCTGAGGACCTCTTCGTACTCCTTGTAGGCGTTGTCGTAGTCGGGGAAATCTTTGGTGAACTCGTACTCCGCGCGCACCATGTGAGCGTCGGCGACGAACCGGCTATTGGGAAACCACGCCAGGATCTTGTTGAACCGCCCCAGGCTCTCCTTGAACTTGCCCTCTTCGTTCGCCAGAAAGCCATCGACGTAGAGCGCGAGATCGTACTGGTCGAAGGTTTTGTGCTTCTTCAACACTAGCAAAAAGCGAGCGCGAGGCTTCGCGTAGCTGGGATTCGGGGGTTCTCCCCGACGATCGGCTGGCGTCTTCTCCCAGGCTTCGAAGTCCTTGATGAACTGGTCGCGCGAGTCCTCCCACTCGAGCTCTCCCATCCGCAGGAGTGCCTCCGGCATCTCGGGCGAGTCTTCCGGGGACTCCTTGATGAACTTGTCGAGAAGCGCCATCGCCTGGAGCCGAAGCTTCTTGGTCTTCGCGACGTTGCGCGCGATGCGCTTGTCGATCTTCGCGAGCAGGATCTTTTTGAGGTTTGCAGGGATCTGAAGTGAGAGGCGAACCTCGCGCTTCTGAGAGGCAGTCTTTTCCTGCTTCTGCTTGACCGTGGGGCGGGCGCGCTTGCCGAGCTGTCGTTCAGCAACCGGCTTGATGTGGCTCTTCTCGCTCCGCGCCGCTGCGGTGCTGCTGGTCGTGTCGCTGTCTTGCGCCCAGGTGACGTTCGAGTACCCGACGGCACAACACAGCGCCACGATGCTCACCAGACTTTTCACGGGACCAACAGGGTACCACGACGAACGAGGAGGGCGATGGGCGTCCTAATTTTTTGGCGAAACTCCGCGCTCACGCGGACTCGACGAGCACCGGCTGCCCGTCCGAATCGTCGAGGATGCGATTGACCGTCGTCCCTCGGTAGCCGTCGGCTTCTACCTCGTCGACACGTGCTCCGTAGACCCGCGCCGAATCGCCTGCTTCCAGGAGGCTCTCGGCGAGTACGACTCCTGTCTTGGGAAGCGGGATGCCCCGGGGTTTCAGAAAGCGCCGCACCCGTTTTCTTTGGTTCTCGTCGAGTGTGTGCAGCTCATCGACTGGCTCCGGCAAGAGCGCCACGAATCGGGTCCCGCGCACACGGACGGTCGAGCCGCCGACCTCGAGAGCGAAGCTGCCGGCGCCCGCGTCGTCGATGACGATGCCGTTCAAACGGCCAACCAGACGAAACGCTGCGCAGCGTTTTCCGGAAACGGGCGCGACCGTGCCGTCGCCCTCCTGGAGCTCGACGCTTCCCTGAGCCGACTCCCGATCTTCGAACCAGCTCTCCGGTGCGAAAGCGGGATCGCGAGCTACGTGGCGAGCGGTCTGCGATCGCTTCACACCCTCGAGGCGCTCGAGCACGAAGTCGAGCACTAACAGCGCGGCCAGTCCAACGCCCCACAGCAGGCCGAACAAAAATATTTGGAGTGCCACCCCGGGCCAGATGGTCTTCGTTCTCTCCCAGGCTGAAATTCCCACGAAGAACGATGCATTGCTGGCGACCTCGGCGATGAGCTCGCACGCGAGCAAGATCAAGAGCGCTACGAAAGGCGCCCGCCATCGGTGACGGAGAAACCACGCTTTGGTTCGCCCGCGGAGCGCCGTCAACTTGGACTGCGCGTGGGTGGACTCATCGGAGAACAGCCAGACGTCCAATTGGACATCGTTCATCCGGCCAAACGCCGGGATCAGGCTCAATAGCCAGATCGCGATCGCCCAGAGCAAGAGAACACAGCCAGCGAGTACCAGCGTCCCTTCGAAGATCCCGAGGAAGGAAATCGCTGCGAACCCGACCAGAAGCGCCCCCGACTTTGCCTGCTCGGGGTTCGTCAAGACCGAATCCACCGCCGCAGAGACGGCGAACCCCAGCGCCAGCAGATAGGCCAGCGCTGCCGGTCCAAACACCAGCGCGTCCCGCAAGGGTTGGGATCGAGACCAAACTCGACCGAAGCTCCGCGTGCTCCCCCGCCGGACCACCTCCGTGACGCTACTGAGCTCTCCCGAGCAGCGGGGACAGTGAGTGAGGTTGCTCGAGAGCCGGAGCGCACACCTCGGACAGGCCTGACTCAGATCGCTCCGCACGGGCCGCCCAGTCGTACCCACACTGGTTTGCACACTCTTGTCCTCGCTTCCGTCGAACGCCTGGGTCTATATTCGGCCCCGACCGTTGGGATTGGGAGGATATTCATGCGTAATTCAGTGCTTTCTGTGCTGGTTCTGGGCTTCATGAGCGTTGGCGTTGGTTGCGTCGTTCGACAAATGCCCCCGCAACAGGCAGCCCCGCCAGCGGCGACCACCGCCGCCGATCCGGCCGCGACCACCGCTCCGGCCGCGACCACCGCTCCAACGGCAGCTCCGTTAGCTGAGGATATCAATGCCGAAATCCCAGCGGATACCGAGGATCCCGCTCCGGTGGCCGATGCGCTCCCCCCGCAGCAACCCGTCGAGACTCCTCCTCACACCCCGGGTTTGGCCGAGCAGCTGGCGGTAGGCGTCGGCGCTGGAAAGCCCAAGGGCGTCGAGCCGGGGGCTCCGGCTGCCTTTTGGATTTGGCGCAACGCAGCTGGCATCTGGAAGCTTCGCACTACCACGGCGATGAAGCTCCACTTGTTCCGTGGTCGGGTGAAGGGAGTTCAGGCTCCCATCGGCATCGTCAAGCCGTCTCGCACCGAGTTCGGGGATCGCATCAAGCGAGGCTCTGGAGGCGAAGTAATCTTCGGGTTCACGACCAAGGGTCACGTCGAAGGGTTCGACTTCCGCGCGACGAAGTGCGTTCGTTTCGATCTCCAGCTCGACTCGGGTGCGGAGCTCAAGCGCGTATTCGTGGGCGCCGAGTCGGTCGTGCCCAAGGGCAATCACTTCATCGTTTGCCCGAAGTGAGAGCAGACCGAAAATCGTGAGATGTCACGCCTGGCACCCATGGTGTCGGGCGTGACTCATTTTCGTGCGGAATCAACCTCGCGACCCACTTCGTCGACCAATGCACGAGCCAATTCGGCCTGCCTGCAAAGTGCCACCGAAGCCGGAACGGGAGCGAGAACCCGCGGACACGCGTCGGTGAACCGGCGTCAACGAATCGGCGAAGTACGACAAAACCAACCCATTTCTTCCCGGCACACCCTTTGCTGAACCATCGATTGCTTTGCCAACGGGAGGCAAAGTGCACCGGAGGAATAGCGATGCGGGTTGTCGTGGGTGTGTTCGTGTCCCTTGCGGGGCTCACGTTGGTCGGGGGATGTGGCTCTTCGGACGATTCGAGTCTCGGAGGAGGCTCCGGCGTACCCATCGCGGATACCCCGAAGCTCATCGCCACCGCTGCATGCGACGCGTTCGACCAGTGCTGGGGCGGCGAGTCATCCCTGGTGTTTGGCGGAGAGGATTGCAACGCACGTATCGAAACCAGCTTCGGCGAAGCAGTCGACCAGCTCATCGCAGCGAAGAAAGCAGGAACGGCTTTTTACGACGAGCAGAAGATGCAGGCTTGCATCGACGCGATTGCTGCCGCCGGCTGCGACATCGACTCGGCGCTGGAATCGGAGACCTGTCGGGTTGCGGTCGACGGACTGATCGAGCCCGGCGGGGACTGCAGCGCAAACCTCGAATGCAAGGGCGATGCATTCTGCAAAGCGAATGCCGCGTGTCCTGGAACTTGTACGGCCGCCGGTGGCGCGGGAGACACTTGCGAGCGCGATTTCGAGTGTGGAGCCGGCCTGTACTGCTCGGATTCCAACAAGCAATGCACCAAGCCTGCGGCGACCGGCGACGCCTGCAAGGGGCCGACCGAGCCCGACTGCGCTGGCGGACTGTTCTGTCTGGGTGCGGACGATAGCGGCAAGAGCGGGATTTGCCGCTCGATTGCCGACACCTTCAAGGCCAAGGTGGGAGAGGTCTGCGATCCAACGGGCCCGTTCTGTGAGCCGTCGGCGAGCTGCGGCATCACGGGCAATCCCGGTGTTGCGCCGTCGTTCCAATGCATCGCTAAGGTGGGTGCCGGACAAACCTGTCAGCTGGCGTTCCCCGACTCGTGCCCGACGGATCAGTATTGCAACGTCGTACCCGACACCTTCGCCGGAACGTGCACGCCACTTCCGGCCGCCGGCGACCCGTGCGTGCAGAGCCCTCTCGATTCGAGCTCGATGCTCTGCGCGCCCTACACTCGTTGTGATGCGGGCACGTGTCGGGCTCTCCAGAAGCTCGGCGGGAGCTGCCACGAAAATGCGACCTGTTACAGCGAATCTTGTCTGGCTGGAGCCTGCGTCTCCGGTGGGGCGTGTGAGTGAAGGTGCGCTGCTGCCGTGTCGCCACCGAGTGTCAGCCCGAGGTCAGGGCGTTCGGGTACTGCGCCGCGTACCAAGCCAACTGGCGTTAGGACTTCGACGGGCCATCCATCCGAAAATGCTTCGGAGATTGACCCGCTCGGAGGTTTCTCGGACACTTCCAGCGTCCGATGTTGCGTGAGCTCACTCTCGGTCTCTTCGTGCTGTGTCTCGTTGGCTGCGGCGACGGGGACGAAAAAAACACGGAGCAGGAAGGCCCTCCACCTCAGCCGGAAGGAGGCCTGCCGCTCCTGGGTGGAGATTGTGATCCCATCGTCGAGAGCGATCCAGCAGGGCAGAGCTATTGTGGTGTGCCGTTCCCTTCCGACGTGTACTTGCTCGACGATCCCACGGGGAAGAACGTTTCGGGAAAGTCGGTGCGTTTCGGAAAGACCACGCTGCCCAAGGCGGCAACCGCCGAGGAGTCTTGCGCGCCAGAGCTCCTCTACGATCATGATGGCTGGTCCCCGTCGCAAGCGCCGATGACCCATCTGCTCCGCGCTGCTTGCGCGGATTGCGCGACGCCCAGCGACATCGAGCGCTCGCTCGAAGACGATTCGCCCACCGTGCTGCTCGAAGCGGACACGGGCCGCAGGGTTCCCCACTGGGTGGACATCGACGCGAACACGAAGCACGACGGCCTGAACGGAGAGGCCGATCAGCGCCTGATCATGTTGCGACCCGCGGAGCGCTTGAAGGAGGCCACTCGCTACATCGTCGCCATCCGTCACGTATCCGACGTTGATGGCGCCGTGATCGAGCCCTCAGCGGTATTTCGCGCGCTTAGGGACAATACCAAGCTCACGAGTGGATCCGAGGCCGCCGTGTGGAGCGTCTACGCACGTCGCGCTCTCTACAAGGACATCTTCGAGCATCTCGACGCTGCCGGAATTCCGAAGGACGACCTGCAAATCGCCTGGGACTACACCACGGCTAGCAAGCAGAACATCACTGGGCCGATGATCGACATGCGGGATCAGGCGCTGGCGAAGGTCGGCGCCGACGGGCCCACCTTCGAGGTGAAGTCCGTGACCGAATACACGCCGGCCGAGAGCGACCGCGTGCTTCGCCGCATCGAAGTCGTCATGAAGCTGCCGCTGTACTTGACCGCAGCGACGGTCCAGTACGACTCCAAGATGCCGCTCGACCGCTTGAATCTCGACGCCGATGGCAAGCTCGTCGAAAACGGAACGATGGATTGGGACCTGCTGATCATCGTCCCACGTAGCGTGGAGACTGGTGAGAAGCACGGGCTGCTTCAAAACGGCCACGGTCTGTTCGGTTCGCGTTTCGAAGGAGCCAATGGCTATCTCGCGGAAATGGCCAATCGCCATCACTGGATTGCGTTTTCGACGAACCTCTTTGGGTTCGACGAGGACTCCGTCGCCGTCGCTGCCGACGGTCTCTTCGGTCGCTGCGAGGCGCTCAAGGCGTTTCCCGAGCGGCAGATCCAGGGGATGGTCAATCAGCTGCTCGCGATGCGCATGATGATGGGTCGTGTCGCCAAGGACGGCATCCGCGATGCCCAGGGCACTCTGGTGCTCGATCCCGCCTGGATCGATCCGGCGGTGCGCGCGTATCGAGGTGACAGTCAGGGCGGGATCATGGGCGGCGCGTACATGAGCCTGAGCACCGACGTGACCCGAGGCCTCTTGGGCGAGCCAGGGATGCCCTACAATCTGCTGCTCCCCCGCAGCGTGGACTACCAGGGGTACAGCGTGGCTCTGAACGTGGGCTTCAGTTTCGATCAGGTTGCCGCCGAGCTCGTCCTCGCCCTGGCGCAAATGTCCTGGGACCGGAGCGAGCCGAGCGGGTTCGCCCCATACATGACCGACGATCGCTTCCCCAACACTCCGGCGCATCATGTCCTGATGCACGTCGCCCGGGGCGATCATCAGGTCACGACTTATGGCGCCCACATCCTCGCGCGTGCTGTCGGCGCCGCGCAGCTCGAGTCGGACGATCCAGCAGAGCCCGTCTTCGAGAGCTACTTCGGCATCGATCAGGTGAAGGCGCCGGTGACCGATCGTTCCGTGATGATCGAGTACGACTTTGGCCTGGGGAAAAATCCCCTGGAAAACAAGCCCAATAGTGACGGCTGCGATCCCCACGATCGAGTGCGAGTGCTCGACCCGTCCTACGACGCAGTCGGACTCGTTCTTCCGGACCGGAGTCATCGATTGGTTCTGTCACGGCGCATGCAATTGCAACGACGACATCGCCGATGATCCGAACGAAGAAGGCGCCTGCGACGCGAGCTTCGTCAGTCAGTGTCAGTGATTCGACTTCGGTTCGCCGGACGCCCCGTCCAGAGATCCGGTCCGGATCTCCGAGAAACTCGAAATGCATCGTATCCTCGAGCTCGTCGTGTCCTAGCCAGTAGAAGCCGTAGCGCTCGAACACTTCCACCCAGCATCGCGGCATCGCCATGCGCTCGAACGGCGAGCTGACCTTCTTCTTGCAGACTGGGTTCTGACTCCATTTTCCGACGCAGCCGCAGCACGGATTGTCCTGGGAATCGATGTCGAGGGCGATGCCGTAGACGTGATTGGAGACTTCGTAGTCCTTGAACGTGTTCTCGAAACGCATGCCGCTCACTTGCGTGGGCGGTACGGATGACTCGCACAGTCGCGCTCGAGGGCCGCTTCCACACAGGCCAGCGCCGGGACGACCTTGCGATGCAGGACCAGCTTGTGGCCCATGAACGTCGTGCGCTCGGCGTAGTAGCGTGGGGGATGCGGGTTGTCGCTCGGGCTACCGACGCCCGGGAAGCGTCCGTACTGGCGGGTCCGGTAATCGATGCTGCGCTGGCGGGCGGCCTGGATCGCTTGACGCTCGCTCGCCGAGGCGCCGATCTTCGCGATCTGTCCCTTTCGGAGCAGGAAGTCCTGGGCGGTTTGTTCGCGACAGCGCGGCGCGGTTGACTGCGAAGGCGCCGGCGCTTTCACCGTGGTGCGAATTTCGCTGCTCTCCGGGGTGGCTCGAGTCGCCGAGGCCTGGGGCTCCGAGGCCGTCTTGGCGGGTTTCGTGTCCGTCCCATCGCGTTCCGACGCACACCCGAGCGCCAGCAACGATGCCAGGAGCGTGCTGCATGAGCGCCTGGTGACCGAGCTCGAAATCATCGCCCCATCTCGCAATGCCTCATCCGAGGGTACCGGCAACCGACGTGGGCGTGAAGCTCACCGACGGATCCGCACGAGAAGTCCGGCTCGCAGCAAAACCAGTTTGACCCGCTCCGATCGCGCTGCCAGCCTGCCGTCATGCTTCGATTCTTCGGCGTCTTGGCGATGGTGGCCCTAGCAACCGGTTGCGGAGGATCGGATTCGAGCTCTGGTGGCGCGGGAAGCGGTGGCAATGGAGGCTCGAGCGGCGGCGCGAGCGGCGGCGATGGTGGTGCGACCGGGGGTGCAGCGGGACAGGACGCAGGGACCGGGGGAGGTGGTGATGGCGGAGCACCTGGTGGGTTCGTCGATCCCCGCGACGGTCACCAGTACTCCGAGTTCCCGATCGGAGGCGCGACCTGGATGGGCGAAAACCTCGCGTGGGAAGCGCCGAGCGGATCGTTCTGTTACGAAAACGTTGCCGCCAACTGCGCGACGGGCGGCCGCTTGTACAACTTCGATGTCGCACAGAACGCCTGCCCGACCGGCTGGCACCTGTCGACCGACGACGAGTGGAAAGCCCTCGAGACGTATCTCGGGATGCCCGCGGCGGATCTGGATCTGGACGACTACACCGGCGTTCGGGGCACGGATGAGGGAACGAGCCTCAAAGCCGGCGGCGACAGCGGACTCGATTTCCCGATGACGGGCTACGCGACGACGAATGGAAACACCGCCACTCTCTGGGACGGACTCACGAGTGGCGTCGTCCGCACCTACATCTGGACAGCGACTACCGGTGGGCTTGGCGTGTACCGCCGCCGCATCGAACAGAGTGACCCGCACGTATACCGGTTCTCCAATCCATCGGGTGGATTTGCGATCGTGGTGCGCTGCGTGAAGGACTGAGGAAGAGCTCAGAAAAGCTTGGACTCGCCGCGGCGAAACCGGGCAAGCTGACGGCCATGAAGAGGATACCGGCCCTCTCGCTGCTTTTCGTGGCTTTCGCCTGTGCGCCGCCCCCGAGCGAAGCGGGACACCCCAGCTCGGAGACTCCGGCTCCACCGGTGACGGCCACCGCAATCCGACTGCGACGCCCCCATCGTCCACGCCACCCGCGGAGCCCCCTCCTCCGGCGTCGACCTCGGCGTTCACCGAGCCGGCGAAGCAGCAGCACCCGAACGAATCTCGGATGGCTCTCCGTGTTGGTCGAAACTCTCGCCGAAAAGCCCGCGACGCGCGAGGACGTGACCGCGTTTCTCGGCTCCGACGGCGGCGGGGACTCGAGTGATGCGTGGCGTCGCCGGGTGACCCCCCGCTCGCCGTACCTCACCAACGTGTCCGTCTACTCCATCCCGGGAAACCACATCGAAGTGGCGGTCGAAGTAGGGTTTTCCGAGGAGCCTGCTCGGGGCTCGGTGGCTCGAGCCCTCGGGCCGCTCGAGGCTTTGCCACAGCATCCGAACGCCAGGCCCGGCACGGAAGGCAAGCGATTGGCCCATCATCGCAAGGGTGAGCAGGCTCTCGTCAACGTGTTCGTGGGCCTGGATCCAAAAGACGAGAACAAAATGGCGAAGCTTCAGGTCGAGGTCGAGGGCAAGCGAGACTGATTGTCTGCCGGCATCGTTGCGCTGATCCGGACGCGCACCCGAAAGTCCGACGCGATCAAGAAGTCCCAGCCATCCCGACGCTCGATGCGAAAGGCGTGGCGCGGGAGGCGAAAGTTCGCATCGACCGTGACCACTTTGCCGACGCGGGTCACGTGGGCAACGAACTCGATTTCGCGGGAGACTCCGTGCAGAGCGAGCACGCCGCGCACCCGATGCTCGTTGCCGCCGAGCGCCTCCACGTCGACGGATCGAAATCGCGCCGTTGGGTAGCGGCCAACGTCGAGGAAATCTTCCGACTTCACGAAGGACTCGACATCCTCGTCGTCCATCGTGAGTGAGGTGAGGTCGGCGACCACGGAAAGCTCGCGGATCTCGTTCGCGCGGGGGGCGACGACCCACACGTCGGTCGAACGAATCGTCGCCACGTGCTCGCCGGTCACCCGATCCGCGCCGGCGACTTCGACCAGGGAGCGGGAGGCGATCCACCGTGAGAGCAATGGCCGATGGCGGAGCGCTGGAGGGGGGTGCGGCGAGCGGACCCACGCTCGCGAGCTGGACGGAGCTTCCGCAGCTGACCAGCAAGAACACGAACCATGGCAACGACAGCGCTCTCATCCCGGGTCCGTAGCGTGCAATGCTCCGCTTGGACGTGCCAGTGGGGCGCTCTCTGGGATTTCTCTCGTCGCGCTCGCGCTCGCGCTCGCAGGCTGCGGGCTCGTGGCCGAGGCTCCAGCGCCTCGCAGCCCTCCACTGGCGCGAGCGCCTGGCTATTTCGACGAGCCCCTGCGCACCTCCAGCACGCCTCTCGAAGCCACGTATCGCGTCTTGCCCCCGGACGACGGTTGCGCCGTGGTCACTTCCACGGTCGTCTACCTCCACGGGCTCGGTGACATTGGTTACTCGCTCGTGCCGCTCGCGCGCGCTTCCGCGCCCTGCTCTCGGCGCGTGATCGTCGATCTTCCGGGGTTCGGCGAGAGTCCGCCGATTTCTTCCGCCGCCGAGATCCGCACCGACCGCGTTCTCGGATCCATCGCGGCGATCGTGATGCGAGAGCACGCTCCGGTCGTGCTCGTGGGTCACTCTCTGGGCGGCACGATTGCCCTCCGATTCGCCGCCCGTTTCCCGGACCTCGTGAGCGCGCTCGTCGTGATCGATGCGCCGAACGACCCGTTCGGCCTGGGTGAAGATCAGGAGATGCTGCGCGACCACTGGCGTACGCTGTTGCCGCTGATCCGCGTCCTGGGTCCGTATGCCGCGATCCGCGAGGCGTATCGCTCCATGCTTCCCAGCGACGCGCCCGACGACCCGGTGGTGCTCTCGCTTCTGGCGCGTCAGATCAGCGACGCCCAACGTCTGCTCGCTGCCGAGGGCTATCTCAATTCGATTCTGTCCGAGTCCGAGATGACGCGGATGGTTGGAGAACGCGGGCGAATCACGGCGGAAACGCTGTTCATCTATGGCGCCGAGGACTCGTGGACCGCGCCGCCCCTTTCGGATTTCCGTCGTGCAAGAAGCGTCTCGATCCCGGGTGCGGGCCATCTCCCCCACGTCGAAGCGGTCGGCGCGGTGGCGAGCGCGATGCGCTCCGTCGTGTCGACTCGAGCTCCGCGAGGTCGTGCGAGTGAGGGCGCCGCCGCTGGATCCGAGCTCCACGCCGGAGAGCCCATCTACGCCGGACGCGAGGTCTTTCCAGTCGTCGGGGCGGGTCTCACCCGTACGCGGGGCGAGGGGGAGCGCTACGTTCTATTCGGAGTCGCGCGGGGCTCCGTTAATCCGAGCTATCCCCTTCAGGCCGGTCGCGTTGGAGTGTTCTTTGGCGCCGTTCAGCGTCCTCCCGACGATCGGAGCTTTGCGCGCCTGACCGCGCGAGCCGAAACCGTCTGGCGCTGGGTGGGCGGACCCATGCTCGAAGCCACCACGAGCTTCGACAATCAGGCGGCGGGAGCGTTCGGCGCCCTCGGCTATGTGCCTTCGGTGCTTCCGTTCGTGCGAGGCTACGTTGGGTACGGAAAGCTTCCCGCGCTCCGTGCCGGTGTCGTGTACGGGCTCGAGCTCGACTTGCGGCTGGATGGGGTTCTCTACTGAGCAGCCTCGGCGGTTTCGCCGGCTTTGCTCGCGCCCCGCGGGAGCTCTGCCAGCATGGCCTCCGAGCAGCGATACACCCGGCCCAGGCCGCTATACCCATCACATTTCGCACTGGGCGGCTCGTTTTCGAGAATCACGACGTAGTTTCCACCGCGCTTGGCGGCCAGTCGTCGCATGCGAACGACCACGTCGTCACGGCTCACGGCCGGCTGTCGTTCGTCCGTGACGAACCACTGTCGTCCGACGGTGACTTCCTCGAGCATCTCACAGCGCGGTTCGAGCTTCCCCTCGGTGTACTCCACCCGAGCGGCTTCCGGCGTGAGGGTTTGGCGCGTAGTGACGCAGCCGGCGAGGCAGCAGATCGAGATCGAGAGAACTACGAATCGGCGCATGGCATCCCTCTCGGGATCCGTACTACGACCGAGCTCCCAGATCTCCCCCTACTTCGCGTCGATTACAGCGTCGAGAACACCGCGCGATTGTTGCGCCGCCACTGGTTTCCACCACGGGCCTGTAGCCGAAGGCTTCGAGCCTGGGAGCGAAAGCTGGCTGCGCGTCGGCGAGCGCGAGTCGCATGAGCCTTGGATTCCGCGGCTTCGAGAGCGAGCTCCCGGGCGCCTTCGAGCATCCGAGCCAGCTCGATGCCTTCGCGCTGGATGGCGCGCTGCTGGAGCCTTCGAGCCTGCGAATTGAGCGAGCGAGCACGCCAATCCGCGGCCGAGGCCTCCCGGTCAGCGTCCACTGCGCGGTCCTCGAGATCGAGGGCGCGGGTCAGAAGCACGTTCGTGAAGCTCTGGGGCTCGCGCTCCTGGGGAATGAAGTCGACCTGGCCATCGCCTTCGCCACACGCCCACGCAGCCGTCGGAGCCGCGAGGATCAAGGCGGGAATCAGGGTGAAGAGCGCGAAACGCATGGGTTTTCCTCCCGAGAATGAGCCTGGGGAGTAAGTACGGGCGTCTCGGCCAAAAGATCTCGGGGCCGGAATATTTCTCAGCGCAGGCCTTCGCCGCCGACGTACTCGTCTTCCCAGTCTTCGCCGTCGAAGGGCCAGTACTCCTCGTCGTCTCGGAGATAGCGCTCGGCTTTCAGGGAATCGACCACCGTCTGGGGCAAGAGTCCTTGGGACAGGGCTTCGATCTCGACTTCGAGGGAACGTTTCTTGCCGAGCACCGTCTCGATGCGACCGAGGCGCGCACGGCGAAGCAAGCGGGACAATCGCTTGTCGAGGCGCTTGAGCGCGTCCTTGGCCAGCGCGAGCTGCTGCTGCTCGACCTTCTCCCGCACCTTGCTGGCGTCGGCGTAGAGCTTCACCGCTCGCTCACGATCCTTCTGGATCACGCCGGTGAGATCCACGTCCGTAGTCCCCTTGGTTGTCCCGGAGCCGGACAGGTTTCCGGCTCCACTGCGCAACGCTCGGGCGCGGATCTCGAGTGCCTCGAGTTGCTTCGTGAGATCGGCGACGCCGGCTCCGCCCTTGCCCTCCGCCTCGCGGATCAAGCGACGAACCTCCGCCAACTGAGCATCGATGCGATCGATCTTGTCCGGAATCGTTTCACCCAAGGCGCCGGCCGCCTGGGGACGAGTCTCTTTTGGAGTCGCGAGCTTGCGTGCCGACTCGTCGAGCTCGCCCATCGCGCCGCGCAGGCCCGAGAGCTGAATGTCGAGCTGTGCCACCCGACGCGATACGTTGCCGTAGCCGGTATCCAAGCGCAAGAGAGCTCCCAGAGTGCGCGCGACGTTCTCGTTCACGCCAAGGCCCGCTGCCGCCGGATCCGAGCCCTCGCGCACCGATTCGACCAGGCGTTTTACCGCCGTATCGTCGTTGGAGATCTTGCGCGCAGCGTCGCGAACCGGATCGTAGCGCCCCAAGAACACTTGTAGCTTGGCATCGGCCCGGAAGAATTTGCACGAAGCCAGATCGATGTACGCATCGAGCACCCAGGCTTCGTCCTCGTACGGGTGGTTCACTTTGAGAGAACGGAGCTCGTCGATCAGCTCTCTCGCACCGTCGTAGTCCTTGGCCTCGTAGCGACCGGTCGCGCTTTCGTACAGCGCCTCGGGCAAGTGGTCGGAGTCCTTGGGGACGAGATAGTAGTAGTAGCGCGAGTCGTCGAACCGATACTGCTCGTGGGCCACGCGCCCGAGGCCGAGCCGCGCCAGGTCGCGGACGCGGAAGAAGTCGCTCCCGCCGAAGAGCGGGGCTTTCTTCGGTGTGAGCTTCGGATCGGCGACTTTGCAGAACAGGTTTTCGCCCTTCTTGAACTGCCGCCGCTCGACTTCGATCATCCCGGAGATGTAGGTGGCCTGTGCCCAGAAGCGCGAGCGTGGCGTGACCCTGGCGTAGGCGGCCAGCGCGGCAGTCGCGTCCTTGCTGCGTTCCGCCGTTCGTCCCTCGAGATACGCGATGTCGCCGCGGAGCTCTTCGGGAGCGCTCGTTGGGACCTTCTTCAGATCGCCGAGAAAGACTTCGTATTGTTCGCTCTCGAGCCCAAAGTCGACGAGGCTTCGTGCTGCGCGCCGGTACCAGGTGTCCTTGGAGTCACCAGTGAGCAAGCGCAGGAGATAGCCCCGCGCCGGCTCGTACGCGCCGCCGCGCCCGAGGGAGTCTCCCAGGAGGAATAGTGCGGCTCGTCCTTCCTCCGAAGCCGCGAAGGGGGTGAAGCGTGGGGACTCGACGAGGTAGACCAGATCGCCGATTGCTTCATCTCGCCGTCCGTCTGCGATCTTCTCTTCGATCGGGCCGAGCTCCTCGCGCAAGCGCTGGCGGCTGAGGGGGGCCGTTGCGGCGAGCCGTCGTTTTGCCAGAGCTTGCTGGTAGGCCTTCATCGCATCCGAGCGCGTATCGGCCGCCGTGGGCTTGGAGGACTCTTCTTTGACCGGCTCTTCCGGCTTCGCATCCCCCTCGCCGGGGGTCGTCTCCCCGCCGGTGCCTTCGGCGGGCTTCGTCTCTTCTGGTTTCGGCGTTTCGGTTCCCGCGTCCGCCGCGGTCGCCCCGGGCTTGGGTTTCGCTTTTCCTTGGGCGAGCGCGAGAGTGGGGACGGCGAGGACCGCACACAGAAGCCACGAGGAAACGAGGGAGCTTTTCATGCTGCTCAATCCGCGACGCGCGCCCGAAGCTTCAAGTTGAGCTCGTACACGCCGTCCTGGTCGTCCGGGAAGTCTTCCGCCATGTCCGAGTCGTCTTCGAGCTCGACCAGTGCCTCGAGCACTTTGCTCTCGGGGACCACGATGCTCATCTTAGTGGCTTGCCAGGTCTTGTACTCGCGGTTTCGCGCATCGACTCGTTCGATTTCCACACCGAGCACGTGATGGCCCGGTGCCACGGCGTGCTCATACACCGTGCGCTCGTCTTCCGCCGAGAAGTGATCGGGCGCGACGTACACCACGCCATCATCCACCGTCACGCGGAAGCTCGTGATCCGCGCGTCGTCGCCGTCGGTTTCGATCAGCACGCGGAGCTTGCTCTTGAATAGCGTGGTCGTCAGCGCGGCCACGCGTCCGCGCAGCGCAGCGATGTCCCCGAGCAGTCGATCGTAATCTGCGGGCGGAGGCGCGACTCCGCCATCCGGAAACTCGTCCGGCTTGGGAGTGAGTGGGCTCGGTTTCGTCTTGTCGTCTTGGTGCTTGAGCCCCTTCGGAGGTGGCTCGCCCAGATCGTCACCCGCCGACTCCTCGGTGGCTGCCGGCGCCGCGTCGGCCGCCTCCTCCGTCTTGTCGGCTTCCTTCTCTTCCTTGCCGGCGGTTTTCTTTCCGCCCTTTTTGGGCTGCGCGAGAGCAACCAGAGCAAACAGAAGGATCGTGAGAATCGAGACAGCGACGGTTCGTTTGCGACGCATGGCTTTGGTTCGCCACATTATCACGCGAGGCCCGCTGGATCGCGGGTGTTCTCACCCGAGATTGGGCCGGAAATTCGCCTCGTTTGTGGGAAAGCTGCGACGCGGCTCTACTTCATGCCGGCCCGCGCGGACGCCTGCCGGAGCAGGGCGAGAGCGGGATGGTTCGGCGCGATCTGGGCAAGTCGCGACGCATCCCGTTCGAAGCGCGCGGTGTCCCGCAGTGCGATCGCGCCACAGGCAGCCAAGAAGGCGGCGCGGGCGCTCTCGGGAGCTTGCTCCAAAGCCAGGTCCCCATCGTGGGCGAGATCGGCCGCGGGAACTTCGCCAGAGATTGCTGCACCGAGGACCTTGTTCAATGGAACGAGGTGATTGAGCAGGTGGTAGCCCTTCTTTTCCAGCTCGGGATTGGCGCCGTCGTGACGAACGTAGATTGCCGAAACGTCGTCGATGAAAACCATCCTCCAAGCCTTGCTCGTAGCGAGAGGTGCGCCGAATCGTTCTCCCTCGCGGGAGCGGGTCACGGCCCACTCGATCTGATGCTCTCGGGTGAGCTCGGCGAAAGCCGTCGGATCGTGTTCGCTGGCGAAGACCTTCGCCAAAAGTGCGGGATCGTACACCCAGCCGGTACGCCCATCGGCGAGCACCAGGTGATTCGGATACAACCGAAAGCTCAGGTACCCGCCGAAGGGCATGAAGTTCCACATGTGGCCCTGGGGGTTTTCCCGTTCGATGAAGCGCACGGCCTTTTCGGGGAACATCACCGGCTCGAAGCCGACTCCGAAGCTCGAAGTGGTCGAGACGAAGATCGCGCCGGCGGCCGCCAGGGGGAGAGCGGCACTGACGAGATCCGCCGCGGAACGCCCGCGGAGTAGGCCACCGAGGCGGCGCGCCATGCTCGGAGCAATGAGAATCACGCCAACGGGGATCAGGCGGACGGCGCTCCGCACGAGGATCAATCCCAGGCACAAGAGCGCGATGTCGAAGCCCCGCGGGGTTCGTTTTCCATCCGGCTCGCGACCGAATCCCAACGCCAGAAGTGCAATCACGAAGAAGCCGAGGGCAAACGGTTCCTTGTCCAAGAGGAATCCGAAGGTCGTCGAGGCCCACTCGGTGATGCGAGAGAAGTCCCTGCCGGCCTGGAGCGGCGCGGTCAAGAAACCATAACCGGCGAGGTTGGCCCCCGAGACGACGAGCGCACCGATCGCGACGGCCCATGCGGCGCCGAGCTCGCTGCCATCAGCGATGGGAAACGCGCCGCCCAGCTTTCCCCGCGCGAGTTTGCACCCACTGCGATAGCCCGCGTACAGCCAGATCAGGATCAGACCGAGGGTCGCGAAGCCATGCACGTTGACCCACACGAGCATCAGCGGGACCAAGCTCGCGATCGCGCGCCGGCCCCGGCGCTCCCCGGGCGATTCGCGGTGGATCTCCACCAGGAGCAGAGTGAGCGCCAGGAGCACGAACGAAATCGTCGCCGGTCGCACGAGCAAGAACGTACCCATCGCTCCGAGCGACAGGCCCGCTACGCCCCAGCGCACGAAGCCCGCGCTCTTGGCTGCCGTCGCAATCAGCCACGCGGTGGCAACCGCGAGCAAGGCGCCCAGCACCTGCAACCCGATCGCGCCCAGCCAGTGATGAATGCCGAAGAGCAGCGTGTCGCTGACGAACTCCATGTATCCAATTCGCGGATGGAGATAGCTCAGGGGATCGACTCGGAAGAGTCGATGCTCGCCCACGACCAAGCGTCCGAGGGTCAGGTGCCAGGGCAAATCGGGGTCCGCTAGCCGGCGGGCCGACAAGACACCGACCACGCAGGCGAAGCCGAGCACCGGGAGCCAGCGGGCTCGCTGGCGAATCGAATCCGCGACGCTCACGACAGCCAAAAGACCACAGAGTGGTCGAGTTGTCGCGTGTTTGGCCTCTGGTATGCTGATTGCACCGCATGCGGCGTTGGAACCGCGGGGCCCCGTCTTGAAACCTTGGTGCATCGCCTGGACGGCGGCGCTGCTCTTGTCCAGCGCATGCGGAGGTGAATCCAAAGGCGCACCGGGTGGCGGTGGTTCAGCGGCAGGGCTGGTCGTCGAGGCGATCGGCTACACCGATCCGACCGAGGCCACCCACTTGCTCACCCCCGGAAGCAGCATCGAGCTTTGGGGCGCGCCCCAGGGCGGGCACGTATCGCGGATCGGCGCGCGCGTCGCCAACCTGGACAGCAACACCATCGAGCTTCGAGCACAGCTCTTCGATCTGTCAGGGGCGGTCTTTGCCGACGCAAAGCGCACCACGCCGGTCAGTCCCTCGCCGGGGCTCGAGGGCGTTCAGGAAACCGACCGCACGGACCTCACCCACTTTGCTCACATTCCCCTCTGCCCCGATCCGGTCGGACGGGCGATCGATGGGCAGACCTTCCTGCTCCAGGTGTCGGTGACCGAGCTCTACGCCGACTTCTCGGAGGGCTCGACCGAGGTCGAGGTCGTGGCTCACTGCGCCCTCGACGACACCTTCTGCTCCTGCGAGTGCGCCGAGGGATATGACCCAAGCCAGTGCCAGGTGAACTGAGCCTGTGCCAGCGTGTGCCAGGTAGATCTCCGGGATCATTGACTATTTCAGAGGGCAGGCGATGGCACACAGCTTGCACATGCGCCACTGGCACTTGTTGTCGGTGGAGGACGAAGATGCGCTGGGAAAACCTGACTTTCGTGGCCCTGCTCGGGGCGGCCGTCGTGAGCGCGAGCTCCGAAGATGCCCACGCCTGCGGTGGAACGTTCTGTGACAGCGGACCAACGGCGATGCCCGTCGACCAGAGTGGAGAAAATGTCCTTTTCGTGATGGAGGGCAACACGGTCGAGGCCCACGTCCAGATCCAGTATCAGGGCGTCGCGGAACGCTTCGCGTGGGTCGTGCCGATGCAGGCAATCCCGGAAGTGACCGTTGGCTCGCAGCTCCTGTTCCAGGGGCTCTTGCAAGGGACGGTTCCGACCTTCGGATACACCCAGACCACCGACGTTTGCAGTGATCAGAGAAACGCTGGGAGCTTTTCCAGCGGCGGAGCGAGCTCAGGTGGGGGCGGCGGCGCCAAGGACGCGGGTGCTGGCCCGAGCGTGGTCTATCAAAAGACGGTCGGCGCTTTCGAGGTCACCGTGCTTCAGGGAGGAACGGCACAAGAAGTCGCCGACTGGCTCGACACGAACCAGTACCAGACCGTTCCCAACGCGGCCGCTCTGCTCGAGGACTACGTCTCGAAGAACTACGTCTTTGCCGCGATCAAGCTCACTGGCGGCGCAGGCGTGAACGAGATCCACCCGTTGGTGTTCAAGTATCAAGGCAACGAACCCTGCGTGCCTCTCAAGCTCACCGCGGTCGCGGCGACCGAGGACATGGGCGTGCGCACGTTCTTCTTGGGCGACGATCGCGTCGTGCCGCTGAACTACAAGCACATCGAGCTCAACCCCGTTCGCATCGACTGGCAAAACTACGCCTCGAACTACACCCAGGTCGTCTCCCGCGGAGCCGACACGCCGGTGGCCAACGGGCAGGCTTTCACCACGGAATACGCGGGCGCGAGCAGCGTGGTCAGCACGGGCACGTTCTACAGCCCGTACTGGAACTACCACGCGTTCGAGGCGCTGGACCCGGAGCTCGTCATTGGCGAGCTACAGAACCAGGGGCTCTTGCAGTGTTACGGCTACTGTTACTTCAACCACCCGCTGATCGAGTCGCTGCTGAACGAGTACTTGCCGGTTCCCACAGGGCTCGACGAGTCCGCGTTCTACTCGGATCTGACCAGCTACAAGGATCAGATCGATGTCACGGCGTGGGATCCCGCGGCGTTCGCCCTCGACTTCAAGGATCGCATCCAAGATCCCGGACAGCACGCCCAAGCGCTGCTTCAGAAGTGGCCGTACCTCACCCGATTGTTCACCACGATCTCGCCCAGCGAGATGACTCTCGATCCGATCTTCAAAGCCTGGCCCGGCCTCGATCCGGTGAACTCGTATCAGCAGGCAACGCGCCGCACGACATGCGACGACAAGATCGGGATGATCCTACCGGACCAGCGCGAAGTCGCTCTCGATGCCACCGGAGCTTGGCCGTTGTGGGACAGCCAGATGCCGTGGATCGAGAAGATGGTCGAATACCAGGACGACGGCCAGGTCGTGACCCTCGTCGACAACAAGAGCAAGATCAACTCGAAGCTCCAGAGCTGGAATCAGAGTCGGGGCTGGGGCCAAGACCCGGCCAAAGCCACGGATAGCGCTGGGATCTTCGGTGCGGGCTGTGCCTTCGTGACCAGGAATGCTTCGCCCTACGGCATCGGGCTCCTGCTCGGGTTCGGGTTGCTCGGGCTCGCTCGCCGCCGCCGCTCGTCCGACAAACCAAGGAGCCACTGACATGCGCCTCGCAAACGTCACCTTTGCGGCCCTACTCGCGGGCTTCGTGATCTCCGCGAGCTCCGAACGGGCAGAAGCCTGCGGCGGAACTTTTTGCGACACCGGGCCGACTGCCATGCCCGTCGATCAGAGCGGCGAAAACGTCCTGTTCGTGATGGACGGGACGAGCGTCGAAGCTCACGTTCAGATCCAGTACCAGGGCGCGGCCGATCGCTTCGCCTGGGTCGTGCCGATGCAGGAGATCCCGGAGGTGAGCGTCGGCTCCCAGCTCTTGTTCCAGAGTCTGCTCCAGGCGACCGTCCCGAGTTACGGTTACAACCAGCAGTTCGACGTTTGTCAGTCCAACGGTACGGGCGGGGCCAGCGCGGGCGGCACGGGCGGCATCAGCTTGGGAGGATCGGGAGGCGCTGCCGGCAGCAGTGGCGGGGGCCCGAACGTCGTGTTCACGAAAACCGTTGGTGCCTTCCAGGTCACCGTGCTCCAGGGCGGAACGGCGCAGGAAGTCGCCGACTGGCTCACGACGAACAACTACCAGCCGGCGCCGAACGCCCCAGCAATCCTCCAGGATTACGTTGCGAAAAACTACGTATTTGCCGCCGTGAAGCTCACCGGCGGCGCGGGCGTGGACGAGATCCATCCCCTCGTCTTCAAGTACCCCGGCAATGAGCCCTGCGTTCCCCTGGAGCTGACCGCCGTCGCAGCCACCGAAGACATGGGCGTGCGCACGTTCTTCTTGGGCGACGATCGCGTCGTCCCGCTCAACTACAAGAGCATGGAGCTGAACCCCGTCCGCATCGACTGGCAGTCGTTCGCCTCGAACTACACCCAGGTCGTATCCCGCGGGGCCGACACCGCCATCGCGAACGGGCAAGCCTTCGTGACCGAGTACGCTGGTTCGAGCGCCAGCGTCCAGACCTTCAACGTGTTCAATCCGAGCTGGGACTACTCCGCGTTCCAGGGGATCGCGCCGGAGCTCGTGGTCGACAAGCTGAACACGATGAATCTCACTTCGTGCTTCGGTAGCTATTGCCAGTTCCAACACCCACTGATTCAGTCATTGCTTCACGAGTTCCTGCCGGTTCCCACGGGGCTCACGGACGACGAGTTTTATTCCAATCTCGCGGGTCACGTGGCGGAGATCGATCTCACCAAATGGGATGCTGCCCTCTTCAGCCAGGCGTTCAAAGATCGGATCCAGGATCCCGGTGATCACGCGGCCAAGCTGATCGCGAAGTGGCCGTACCTAACGCGCCTCTTCACCACGATCTCCCCCAGTGAGATGACACTCGACCCGATTTTCATGCCGCTTCCGGGGCTTTCGACCGTGTCTCAATCCCAACAGGCCACGCGGCGCACGACCTGCACCGGGCAGAGCGCAATGCTGTTGCCCGACGGTCACCAGGTGGCTCTGAGCGCTGGAGCCTGGCCGGTCTGGGACAGCCAGATGCCCTGGCTCACCAAGATCGAGGAGTACAAATCCGACGGCACGGTGCTCACCCTGGTCGACAACACCGATGCCATCGATGAAAAGCTCCTCGCCTGGAACAAGTCCCAGGGCTGGCCTCCGAAGGGCGACAACGGCTACGCCGGAACGGGAGCGCTTGGGAACGGCACCGGCGGAGGCAGCGGGGGGCAGAGCGCCAACGACAGCACCGGCGTCTTCGGCGGCGGGTGTGCGTGTGAGACGCGAGGCGGTCCGAGCACCGGGCTCGGCCTGCTGATCGCTCTGGGCCTGCTCGGGTTCTCGCGGCGACGCCGCGGCGCTTGATCACACCCAGGGCGTATCGGCAAAGCGTCGCCCGAGATCCGCGCACAAGCGCTCGAGCGCCCGGCGATCGACGTTGGTGAAGGCAGCGGGGGTATCGGAATCGACATCCAGGACGCCCAGCAAGCGACCCGAAGGCGACAGCATCGGAACGACGATCTCCGAGCGGGTGGTCGCGGAACACGCGATGTGTCCGGGGAAGCGGTCAACGTCGGCCACCAGCTGAGTTTGGCGGGTCTCGGCGGCCGTCCCGCACACGCCCCGGCCGAGATCGATGCGCAGACACCCATGCCCACCCTGGTAAGGGCCAATCACGAGAAGATCGGGACGAACCAACCGATAAAACCCCGTCCAGTCATAGTACGCGAAGGAGTGGTGGAGCTCGGAGGCCACGGTGGCAAGCGCCGCGATGAAGTCGTCTTCGTCCTCGAGCAGCGACGCGATGGTTTCGAGCACCCGTTGGTACTCGGCCTCGCGCTCGAGGTCCTGGGTCATTTCTTGATCTGGTGGGCAACGGCGTCGGCGGCTCGCTTGGCTGCTTCCGGATCGCCGAGATACCGGCTGCTCTGCGGCTCGAGGTCGTCGCTGAGCTCGTAGACCAGAGGAATGCCCGTGGGAATGTTCAGACCGACGATGTCTTCGTCACTCACTCGGTCGAGGTGCTTGACGAGGGCCCGCAGGCTATTGCCGTGGGCCGTGATGATGACGCGCTCGCCACGCTTCACGGCTGGCGCGATCTCCGACTCCCAGTAGGGGAGGAAGCGCTGAACGGTGTCTTTGAGGCACTCCGTGCTCGGGATCTCGGTCTTGTTCAGGCTCGCGTAGCGTGGGTCGCGACCGGGCCAGTACTCGCTCTTGTCATCCAGGGCGGGAGGCGGCGTGTCGTAGCTCCTCCTCCAGACCATCACCTGTTTCTCGCCGTGCTTCTCCACCATCTCGAGCTTGTTCAGGCCCTGGAGCGCTCCGTACATGCGTTCGTTGAGCCGCCAGCTGCGGTCGACGCGGATCCACATCTGATCCAGCTCTTCGAGGGCGATCCACAGGGTTTTGATCGCGCGCTTGAGCACCGACGTGTACGCGCGATCAAAGGCGAAGCCTTCGGCGCGCAGGAGCTCTCCGGCCTTTTTGGCTTCGATTTCCCCTTCGGGCGAGAGAGGAACATCGACCCACCCCGTGAAGCGGTTCTCCTTGTTCCATTGACTCTGTCCGTGACGGAGCAACACGAGTGTCTTCATCGGACACCTCCGAATACGAGCGCTCGAGCCGGTTCAGCTCGAGAATGGGAAGAAGATACTCAGGCCGCCCATGACCGAAATGTCGTTGACGACCTTGTCGACGCCGAGAGGCGCGCGGTGATTGCGGACGTGATCCCGCACGTCGAGACGCAGCGCCATCCAATCGAGAAGGTAGAACTTCAGTCCAAAGCCCCCCGAGCCCGTGAGCCCGAGACCACCGGTGTCGGACGCATCCGTAGCGCCCGCACCTAGCGAGAGATCGAAATCGAAGCGGCTGATGCCCCCGCCGAGCCAGCGGACTTTGCCGTAGGCGAGCGACCAGATGAGGTGGCCGAGGAATAGCTGGACGTTTTCCTCGGGCGCATCGGTGAATGCGATCAGGCCCTGCTGCCGAGCGATGATGGCATCGAGCAGTCCGTACTTCTGTCGCGTACGAAAGTAGGAAGCCTCGAGCCCGAGGTCCTCGGTGAAATGAAACGTGTAGGCGCCGCCGTACACGGGAGAGCCATCCGAAATGTCCGCTGCGTACCAGCCACCCATGGCCGACAGCTCGTGGCGCAGGGACTTCTTGAACAGGCGCGGGACGACCCCTCGATAGGCGCGCCGGCCAATCAACTGCTCCTTCAGGGCCTCGTCCACACACTGCGCCCGAGCCTGGCTGGGGGTGAGGAGAACGACCGCGGCCACGAGGGCCGCGAATGGGAGCAGGAAGCGGGGGACCAAGCCGCTAACTCGATATCATAGCTCTGGCCCGGCGCGGCCCGTTTTGTCCAGCAGGCCCTAGTGCACCGGCCGGTTCGGAGGCCGATTTCGAGCTACTCTGCCGAGCCTCGGGAGAACCCTCCATGTCGCGCTTTTGTCTCGCCCTCATCCTGGCGCTCGTCACCTGGGCGCACCCGTCGGCCGCACAGCCCCCACCAGCGGCCCCCAAGGACGCCCCAGCCCCAGAAGTCACCTGCACCACGGGTCGCGTCAGCGCCATCAGCGAGCTCGGATGCGAGGTCAAGGCAGCGCTCGCCAAGGTGCCGGCGTCGAGCCTGGTCGTCGCGGCGCCCCTGCGTGCCGAATCAGAAGGTCGAAAACCCCGCCGAGCTCGGCGCGCGAATTGCGTCCGTGGTGGCGGGCGGGCTCGGAGCCGGCATGAAAAGCACCGGTGAGCCGGCAACGCTCGCTCGGGCGCGAACGCTGGCAGCCCAGGCCGGTACCCTCGTGCATCTTCAGCCCGAGAATCGTTCGGGGCGAGCTCCGGCTCACGGCCGACGTGTATCCAGTGCCGCGAAAATCTTGGGACCGAGTTCGCGATCCCGAACCCAGCCCGACGGCACACGCCTACGCCGCACGAAGGCTCGACGCAGAGCTCAGGACGTTTTTGCCACCGGTGCCTTTGGTCGCCAAGCGCATCGACAAGGCCGTGACCGACGAGACGAGCCCCGTCGCGGTGGCCTGTGGGGACATCAACGGGGACGGAGCTCTCGAAATCGCGCTCATCGGGCGAACTCGCGTCCAGATCGGGCGCATCCGCAGCGGTCGATTCGTTGCGTTCGCGATGTCGTCCTGGTCCGAGCTGTCGCAGCTCTCCCGAAGCCCGCTCCGGGAGCCCATCGCCTCGGCATGGATAGAAACCGGCAAATGGCTGGATTTTGGCTCCAGCGATCGTCTCGATGCCGTTCGTCTCGACGCGTCGTTTCGCTTGGCGAAAAAGCTCGGCCACCGTTTGCCCTGGCCCGGCGGAGGTTGTTCGAAGATCAACGGAACCCACGTGCGGCCAGAGGTCGCCGCATGCGCTCCGACCGATCCCGATCCGGCCAACATCAAGCTCGGGCGAGTTCTCGACGCCCTCGGCGGAGCTGTCATCGTCGGAAAGAACGGAAAAGCAAGGAGTGTGCGAGCCGAGCGCGCATTCAACGAATCACTGGTTGTCGTGCGCGACGACTCGGGGCATCAGGTCGAGGTGGAAGGCGTCGGTGCTCAAATCGCGGTAGGCGATTTGGACGGCGATGGACAGCCTGAGCTCGTCAGCTCGGCCGATACACTCGATCCCACCGGCGATGCACTCGTACTTCGCACCTGGCAAGACGACGGTAAGCTGGTGGAGCGTACGCGGATCGCCGTGCAGAGCGGCGTACGCGCGATCGCGGTCTGTCCGTCCGAGGTTGCGGGTCTCGCTCCCGTGGTGATGGCGACGCGGGGAGAGGTTTGGCTCGTGCACTGATGCAACGGCGTGCGTTCTCGCAAGCCCTGGTGGCGATGCTCGCTTCCCTCAGCGCGGCGCCGAGCCTTGCCCTGGGGCGAAGGCCGTACGGTGGCGTGCTCCGCTTGCGGTTGCCCTGGCCGATGGATTCCCTCGATCCCCACGCCATCGACGACGTGGCCGGAGCCCTGTTCGGCCCAGCAGTCGCCGATACCCTGTTCGCTCTCGATGCGCGAGGCAGGCCTTATTCCGCGCTCGCAGCGAAGCTGCCGGAGCTCGACAAGGATCGGATGCGCGTGACGCTGCGTCCGAACCTCCTGTCCGCTCTCGGTCGCCCGATGGATGTGCGCGACGTGCTCTGGTCTCTGTCGCGAGCGGCGCAGTCGGGCGCAGCGGGCCTTCTCGCTGGCTTCGGCAAGCCAGCGGCCGATCCCAAGGATCCGCTGGTGCTGACCTTCGCCACGCACGACGCCGTCGCTTTGGCCACGGCGCTCGCCAGTCCGCTGACGTCGGTCTTGCCCCGTTCGTTTTCTCGACTGAAGCCCGACGGTACCGGCTCGTTCCTGGCGAAGCCCTCGCGGAGCACTCTCGTGTTGACTCGCAATCTCAACGCGGCCCGAGGAGCTGCCTACCTCGATCGCATCGAGGTGCGGGTGGCTTCGGACCTGAAGGAAGCGCTCCGCGCCTTCGAAGCCAGCGAGACCGACGCGAGCTGGCTCGGAGAGTTCTTGCACAAGCCCCGTCCGGGCGCGGTGAAGTACGACGCCGGAGAGCTCGGGTGGGTGATACTCCGTACCGGCAAAGACGCCGGGGCGTGGGGCGCGCCGGGCGTTGCGCAAAAGCTCCTCGACGCCATTCCCAGCGGGAGACTCACCTACCTCGGACTCGGTTCGACGAGCGGCGGTCGTGGGGGAAGCCCCGCCTGGGGCGGCGAGCCGGCGGAGATCCTAGTCCCCGATGGGTCCCCTCATCTCGAGCAGATCGGCAAGGAGCTGGTCGCGCTCATGAGCGGACCTTCCCACGAGCTACGCGTCGCCTCGCGTCCGCGTGTCGAGGTTCAGTACCGAAGAGAACAGAGTCGCTTTTCGCTGATGCTCAACGTCGTGCGCCCTGTTGGAAACGGCGCCAATGCTGGTCAGCTCGCACTTCTCACGGCGGTGAGCCCGGCGCTCGCCCAAAAGCCGCCGAACACCACGCCCTCGGATCTTCGGGAAGTAGCCCGCACGCTGCCCCTCGGGATCGTCGGCCAGCTGCGCATCACTGGCGCGCACGCAGCTACGGTGCATGAATTCGGGAGTTGGGATCTGGGGGGAGCTTGGAAGAAGTGAGGACGCTGCGGGCGCCGTACTTGATTGGGCTCTTGTGTTGCGTGGCGTGCGGCGGAAACACGAGCGAAACGGGCCGGCGGACTCTGCGGTTTCGATGCGACGACTCCCGGCGGGTGATCGGGATGTCAGGACAAATCAGCCGAAATTGATGGCCGGTCTCGGCGCCTGCGGCCACTCGTAGGGTCGGAGGTTCGACCATGTGGAAGCAGACCTGCTGTGCGGGGGTGCTGGCTCTGTCGGCGTGCGCATCCCCCGTTGGCCTCGACCATGAAGGCATCGGAGGTTTCGGTGGATCTGCGAGCATCGGCGGGAAGAACACCGGCGGCTCGTCGAGCAGCGGAGGCTCGTCGAGCAGCGGCGGCTCGTCGAGCAGCGGAGGCTCGTCGAGCAGCGGCGGCTCGTCGAGCAGCGGCGGCTCGTCGAGCAGCGGAGGCTCGTCGAGCAGCGGAGGCTCGTCGGGCAGCGGAGGCTCGTCGGGCAGCGGAGGCTCGTCAACGGGTGGCGCTGCGGGTGAGCTCGGAGGGGGAGGTTCGCCGAGCGGCGGAGGCGGCGGGGGCGCGTGCGTTCCTCCCGTGCCGGGAGGACTCTGCGATCCGGTCTCGCAATGCGGCTGCGCGTCGGGCAAGAACTGCGACGTTCAGGGCTCGACGGGCTTCACGTCGTGCGGGCCCGCTGGGCCGAAGCTAGCGAATCAGCTGTGCTTGGGCGCGACCGATTGCAGCATGGGGACGAGTTGCGTGGACGGTGCCTGCAAGGCGTTCTGCAACTCGGTCTCCGACTGTCCTCTCTCCGGCTCGAGCTGTCTTCAGGTCTACATGGGAGCTCCCGTTCCCGGTTGGCACACGTGCAGCTCGGGCTGCGCGCTGGAAAATCCGACCCTCGTCTGCGGAGCGGGGACGACGTGCCAGGTGGTCCTTCCCAACGTCACCGATTGTGTAGGCGGCGTCGGCTCCGGTGTCGGTCCCGGCACCTGCATTGTCGGAAACGATCTCGCCTGTGCACCGGGATATGCGTGCGCTGCGGGCACGTGCGCCAAGTGGTGTCGCATCGGCCAAAACGACTGTCCTTTGGGCGGTAGCTGCACGAATCAACCCATCGGTACGAGCGTGGCGGGCGTCGCGTACGGCACCTGCGCTCCTTGAACGCGGGACAACGGGAGAATTCTCATGAAGCTCGGACTCATTGCTTTCATTCTGGGGCTCTCGGTATCCGTTTTCGGATGCGCGGCCACCGACGACGTCGTGGCGCGGGGTCAGGGGGGAAGTGGTGCCAATGGCGGGACTGGAGGGAGCTCGACCGGCGGAGGCGGCGGCATCGACGTCGACGTTCCTGCCGGAAGTTGCGGCGCATGTGCAGCGACGGAGACCTGTATCGACGGGAAGTGTCTCGATGCGTGCGCGGCGGCTCGGGAAACCAAGTCGTCGGTTGGCTGCGAATACTACGCGGTCGCGATGGCCGCGTACGGTCCGGGAGACGGCGGATGCTTCGCGGCGTTCGTCGCGAATCGTTCGGAATCTACCGGTCCATGTCGAAGCGGAGTTCGCGGGCAAGTCGCTCGAATCTCTCCGCCCACGCTCGGATCCCCGTCGGAAACGGTCCAGGACTCACCTACCAGCCCTACGACGTTGCCGCTGGCATTCCGCCCAAAGAGACCGCCATCTTGTTTCTCGCGTACTCGCCCGAGCACAAGACCGGAGGCCTGCCTGCCAATCTCGCGCCCGTGGAGTGTCCCGCTCCCGCTGCGGTGACGGACGGAAGCGCCCAGTTTCCGTGGACGGGTCACGGCGGTGCGTTTCGCCTCACCACCGATCAACCGGTCGTCGCGTATCAGATGATGCCGTACGGCGGTGGGAGCGCTGCGGTGACCGGCGCCACGCTGCTGATTCCGACGAGCGCCTGGGACACCAACTATCTGGCCGTGGAGGCCACCAAGTCGGGGGTAATCGAACCGCTGCCCCCGTCGATGAACATCGTCGCGATGGAGGACGGAACCGAAGTCAGCTTCGTGCCAAACGGCGACATTCAGGCCTGGGGAATGGGGGACAATCTCCTCACACCCTCTCCCAAGAACCAGAAGGTCACCTACGTCCTCGATCGAGGGGAGCAGCTGCAATTCGTCGAGCACGCCGACTTTTCGGGCAGCCCGATCGAATCGACCAAGCCCGTCGGTCTGTTTGGCGGTCACTACTGCATGAATCTTCCCAACGATACGCCGTACTGCGATCACGCCGAGCAGCAGATCCCAGCGGTGCGCTCCTTCGGCTTCGAGTATGCAGCCGTGGGTCATCGGGACCGCACCTTCAAGCCGGAAAATCGCCGTTGGCGGATCGTGGGTGCGGCGGACGGAACGAAGCTCACGTTCGATGGCGGAGGCCCTGGTGAGGCAAACATCGGACGGGGATCGGTCCTCGAATTCCAGAGCGACGATCCGTTCGTGGTCAAGAGCCAGGACAGCGACCATCCGTTCTTGATGTTTGCCTACATGAGCTCGTCGCTTGCGCTCGACATGAGCTACGGGGATCCGGACTTCGTTCGCGTCGTGCCGCCCGAGCAGTACCTCGACCACTACGTGTTCTTCACCGACCCGACCTACCCGGAAACGAATCTCGTCGTCGTCCGCAAGCGCGGAGACAGTGGCTTTTTCGAGGTGTCTCTGGATTGCAGCGGCGTGCTCGACGGCTGGAAGCCCGTCGGATCGACCGGACAGTACGAGTACACACGCATCGACCTCGTCAGTCACGACTTCGAGCCACAGAACGGCTGCAACACGGGCCGGCGAGAAATGTCGGTCGGAGGGAACCTTTGGCGTGTGGGTCTGGGGGTGGGGCACCCCCGAAACCAGTCAGGGCGAGTGCTCGAGCGACCTCGGCACGTATACCTGCCATGTCAGCTACGGCTATCCGGCGGGGGAAAGTCTGGCAAAAATCAACGACGTTCTACGTGCCGCCCGTCCCGCGCTGATCAGTCGCGCTCTTGACGAAAGTCCGTCGGGGCGAGCAAACGGTATCCGTCTTCATCGACCTCGACGCCGAGAGACAACGGTTCGAGCAAGCGGCGCAGACGGTGGATGTTCTGCCAGAGTGCGGTGTCGTGGCGCAGCGGATCGTAGGCCACCGACCATGTGCGTTCCACGAGCACTTCCTTGGAGACCAGCGCGCCCGGATCCTCCGCGAGGGTATACAGCAAGCGCCGAAGAACGGGTCGGCTGCGCAGCGAGACGATCTCGGCTCCGCATCGGAGCTCGTGCTGACGTGTGTCGAGCACGGTTGCCCCCGGCCCTGCCACCGCTTGGCGCTTTTGTGCGAGCACGAGGAGCTCTTCGCACAGGCCGTCATCTACGTTCTCGCGAGCGGCTTCCAGCCGAGCGGCCTCGGTCTCACGACGCGCCTCGGTGTCGTTGCCTGCCGCGCGGGCCAGCTCGGCTCGGCACAGGCCGAGGACCGCGCGCTCGAGCCCGTAGCCGCGATTCTCGGCAGAGCGGCTCGGCTTCGACCAATGACTCTCTCGCTGTGCTCTCTCCCCGAGCCGCCGCCCGGAGCGCCTCGAACGCGAGCCACCGGGCGAGCTCCGAGTTGCGCCCCTGGGAAGGCCGAGAAGTCCTAGCGCCGATTTGGGTTGCGGGATCGTGCTGCCGGCTGCGCTCTAGCCGAGCCACCATTCCGAGGCAGCCGAGCTCCTTGGCCTGCTCGATGGCACGGCAGAGGAGCGCGTCTGCTTGTTTTGCGCGGCCGAGGGCAAACAGCAACCGCGAATGCCAGACCGCGTTCGTGAGATCGTAGTGCACGTTGCCGAGGGCTTCGTTGCGGCGCTGCGCAACGATTCGATCCTCGAGAGCGCCCATGCGGTCCCCACGCTCGAAGCGGATCGAAGCCCGGGATGCCGTCACGAATTCCTGTGCGCTCTCATCCTCGAAGCTCGCGTCGAGATCGATGCGGGTGAGCAGGGCATCACTCTCATCGAACCGTCCAGCGCGCGCGAAAATCACGGCCAGCGTCAACGGAACGTAGATGGCGTTCTCTTCGATGGCGTTTTCGTCGATCAGGCTCCGGGTACGGGCCAGGGTTTGGGCGGCCTCCGCATATTCCTCGTCGGCGTTGTGGAGCATGGCGAGGTGCAGCGCGAGCCGCGCGCGCACGGCTGGCTCCGTCGTCCGTTTCTCTTCTTCGGCCAGGATCGCCCGACCCTCTTCGCCGCGACCCACCAAAGTCAGTGCCGCGGTGTAGCGCGCCAACGAATCCAGGTAGAGCTCTTCGGAAACCCGGCGCTCCCTGATGAGTGGCTCGAGGGTGGCCAGAACCTCGGCGGCGCGACAGCTATCGTACGCGGCTTCCGCAAGCGCGTAACGGAGCTCCGGCGGGGGTTCGGGCCCGCTCTCCAGCAGCAATTTCCGGAGCTCCGCGAACGCAAGGCGTTGATCGTAGTGACGGCCAATGCAGCGTGCGCGCTCGATGCGGAGTGCCATGCTGCGGTCCGACGCGGCGACCCGGTCCATGCAGCGCAGGAGCTCACCTGTCGCTCCTTTTCGCACCGCATCACCCACCTGCTTCAGCAGGAATTCTTCGAGCTCGGCGTAGCGAGCGAGCGCACCGAGCTGGCGCGTGACCTCCCTCAAACGGATTCGCGGTTCGAGTGCGGATCCCATCACCGCGCGTGCGAGCTGGCTGCGAAGCTCCCGGATCTCGCCCTCGTTCGAGCTTCGTTCGAGCGCCTCGCGAAACAGATCGTGCAGTCGAACACTCTTTTTGCCATCGACTTCGACGATCAACGAAAGCACGAGCGTCCGGAGCGCTCCGGGACCCTCGGAGCCGAGTACGCTTTGGAGCACGTCACTCGGGAGGGGTTGCCCTGCCAGCGCCAGCGACACACCCAGCCGGCGCGCTGATGGCGGAAGGTCGGCAACCGCGCGCGTCAGGGGGTCCTCGTCGGCGAGGGGCCCCGCGTGGGCTTGCCGCAAGAAGAGGGGGTTCCCTCGGGAGCGATCCAGAGCCGCGTCGAACCCGTCCGTCGTCCCATACAGCTCGTCCAAACCCGACCACAGGCGCCGAGCGGCACCCGGTCCGAGCCCTTCCAGGTGAAGCTCCATGTGCTCGGGGGAGCGCACGCTCTTGGACCAACGCTGGCGGGACGTGAAGATGGCGCGGGCGCGATCGAGTCGAAGGGCAAGCTCGTTTCCGAGGTCGGCACACGCTTCTGCGCCGAGCAGGTGCGCATCGTCCACGATCAAGAGCGCGCTTTGCTCCTCCAGACGCCTCACGAGATCCAGGATGCGGCTCGGATTGTCGGCCGGCTCGGGCCTCTGGGGAGGTCCGAGGCTGAGGCGTGCATCGTCGATCAGCGCCTCGAGCGTTTCTTCGGCTGCGCGGCAGAACACGACGGTCTGGTTCCAGCGCTCCGCCAGAGCCAACGCCAGGGTCGTCTTGCCCACGCCCGCCACGCCGTCGATGAAGGCGAGCTTCACCTGCCCGAACGCCGACTCGACCCGCTCGAGCTCGGCTTCGCGACCGGTGAACAATGGCGACGGCGCGGGGTGCTTCAATGATTCGAGTGATAGCTCAGCGCGCGACTGAAGTCGCGCCCGCCGAAGCCAGGAGCAACGAGTGATTGGCCTCGGAACACTTCACGAGGATCGGACGCGCGACGCGGTGGCCGTAACCTACGCGCGGCGCCGTCGAACGAGGAAGAGCAGGACGAACGAGGACAAGAGAGCCAGGGGGGACGAGCTTCGACCGCCGAGGTTGCAGCCGCTGGACGTGCCGGTCGTGTCCACGGGTTTGGTCGCCGGTCCCGCGCCCGCGCCCGCACTGCCTCCTGTGCCGCCGCCGAGCACCGGTCCGCCGCCCGTGCCTCCCGCCGCACTTCCACCGGCTCCGCCCCCGGCGACGCCGCCCCCGCCGCCTCCGCCGGGAGGCGCCACGCACTGGTGGGAGCACACAGTCGCGCAGCTCGAGTTGCAAGCGCAGTAACCGACGATATCGTAGTCGTCGGCGCCGCCGGGATGTTGCGCGATGCAATTGTTCACGCAGGCGTCGTCCGTGCAGGCATCGACGCACGCCAGGAGAGTCTTGCACTCCGGGTTATTGTAACAGCTCGTGATCACGTTCACGCACTCCGTCGCGCGGCACGCTTCACAGGCCGTTCCCGAGGGGACCGGTGAGCAGATCTTTTGGGCTACCGAAGAGCCGCCGAGCATCACGTTGGCGTCGGTGCAAATCAGCCCCGTAGGACAGGAGGTCGCATCGCAGAACTGCGTGCAGAACGAGCCGGTTCCCTTCTGACAGAGGTAGCTGACGCACTCCGCGCCGGTCGTGCAAGGGCCGTCCCCGATCGCCTTCTTGGGAGGATTCGTCGGAGTGCCCGTTTCCTGCAAAGGAGTCGCGCCGGCGGCGGCGAAAGCCTGATCGATGAGAGCCTTGTGGGCGTCGAGGCGCACGTACTTGGCAGTGGCGGTCGGGTCGTTGCAATCCGAGACTCGCGACGCAACCCCGAGCACCGCTTCGCCCGCCGAGAGGAGTGGCCCGCCCGAATCCCCGGGGCAGACTCCCTGGCCGGCGGACAGCTCGTTGGCTCCGTTGAGCTCGTTCCAGTCCTGGCCCACGCTGATGATCGGGACGTTCGGCTTGCGCCGGCGCGTGCCGGCTCCATTGCCGCTCTCGCTCGTCCCGCCATAGCCGACCGCCGTAGCGAGCTCGCCGATTTGCGGCGCGTACGTGTAGCGGATCTTTTGCGGCGTCGCGCTGGTGATCGCCTGATTGAGCACGATGAGCGCGATGTCGTCGTTGCAGAGATTGTTTCCCGGCGGATGAAACACTTGAGCACCCACGGCGGCGGGCGAGCCGCCGAAGCTCGGACTGACTCCAGTTCGCACCTGGATCGTCGATGGCGTGTAATCGGCTCCCACGTGATCGCCGTTCTGAGAGGCGCCATAGATGTCGCAGCCAATCCCCTGCGTGATGTTCGTGGACACGCAGTGCCGCGCGGTCAGCACGAGCTTGGGCGCGATGAGCGTTCCGGTGCAGGAATATCCCTGGTGGGTCAGAAACACGACAGCGGGATGAGCTCCCGTGCCGCTGTCCGTCACGCCACCGATGATTTCCTCTGCCGTCTTCCCGGGCGCGGGAGTGACCGGGTCACCGCCCGAGCACGCCGTGGCGGCGGCAGCGGACACAACGAGGATCGCGCGCAAGAAGGAAGCGATTGGGTTCATGGCACTCCGGAGCTGGGCCGACCCTAGGATTTTCGCACCACTTTCCCACCTTCACCAGCACGCACTTGGCTTTGGACAAATCGCTGGGCGATCGCGGCGTCGGGAGCGGTTCGAGGCGCGGTGCGTTAACGAGCTCATCCCAAAAAAAAACGGCCGAGACACTCGCGGGGAGCGTCCCGACCGTATTTTCCGCGGTGTCCAGCCGCGCGCCAAGCAGCGCTCAGTAGCGGTAGTGCTCCGGCTTGTACGGCCCGTCCGCCGGCACGCCGATGTAGTCCGCCTGGCCCTTGGTGAGCGTGGTGAGCTTCGCGCCGAGCTTTGCCAGGTGCAGGCGCGCTACTTCCTCGTCGAGTTTCTTCGGAAGCGTGTACACGCCGACTTCGCGCTTGTTCGTCCAGAGATCGATCTGGGCCAGCGTCTGGTTGGTGAAGGAGTTGCTCATCACGAAGCTCGGATGGCCGGTGGCGCAGCCGAGGTTCACCAGGCGTCCTTCGGCGAGCAGGTAGACGCTGTGGCCGTCGGGGAACGTGAACATGTCAACCTGCGGCTTGATGTTGGTGCGCTTGATGCCCGGGTAGTCCATCAGCTGGTCGACCTGGATCTCGTTGTCGAAGTGGCCGATGTTGCAGATGATGGCCTGGTCCTTCATCTTCGCCATGTGCTCGACGGTGATGATGTCGCGGTTGCCCGTGCAGGTGACGTAGATGTCGGCGTAGGGCAGCGCGTCCTCGACGGTGGCGACCTTGAAGCCGGCCATGCACGCCTGCAGCGCGCAGATGGGATCGACTTCCGTCACCCAGACCTGGGCACGATGACCGCGCAGCGACTCCGCGCAGCCCTTGCCCACGTCGCCGTAGCCGCAGACCATCGCGACCTTGCCCGCGACCATCACGTCGGTCGCGCGCTTGATGCCGTCGACCAGGGACTCGCGGCAGCCGTAGATGTTGTCGAACTTGCTCTTGGTCACCGAGTCATTGACGTTGATGGCCGGGAAGAGCAGCTCGCCCTTTTCCTGCATCTGGTAGAGCCGGTGCACGCCGGTGGTCGTTTCTTCCGAAACGCCGACCACGTCCCCAACCACCTTGTGCCAGTGCTTGGGGTCCTCTTTCTGGATGCGCTTGAGGAGCTTGTCGATGATCTTGAGCTCCTTGTTGTCCGTCGGCTCGTCGAGGAGCTTCGGGTTCTTCTCCGCGTAGTAGCCGCGATGAATCAGGAGCGTGGCGTCGCCGCCGTCGTCGACCAGAAGCTGCGGACCCTTGCCGTCCGGCCAGGTCAGGGCACGATAGGTGTACTCCCAGTATTCGTCGAGGGATTCACCCTTGAAGGCGAAGACGGGAGTGCCGGTGGTCGCGATCGCGGCCGCGGCGTGATCCTGGGTCGAGAAGATGTTGCAGGAAGCCCAACGCACGTCGGCGCCGAGGTCCTTCAAGGTTTCGATCAGGACCGCGGTCTGGATGGTCATGTGCAGCGATCCGGAGACGCGCACGCCCTTGAGCGGCTTTTTCGGGCCGTACTTTTCGCGGGTCGCCATCAAGCCCGGCATCTCTTTTTCGGCGACGGTGATTTCCTTCCGTCCCCAGTCCGAGAGGGCAATGTCCTTGACGAGGTAATCCTTCTGGTTGCTCTTCTGGGTGCCGGTCACTGAAACGCTCTGCTGAGTCATGATGTCTCCTTGGATTGCGACGCTTTTCTCGAAGCTCCGTTCGTCCGCGCCGTTCGCGTGGCGAGGAGCATGAGCCATTGAATGTGAGCGTCGGGACCGCTGCGGACGAGCCGCTCCGGTACCGCGCTGACGACGATGTTGCTGAGCCCGGCCGCTTTCGCGAAGCCGGTGAGCTCGTGTTCCGAAAAACCCATCCACACGTCGGCCTGGCTTTCGGTCAGGCATTCGTCTTCGTGACGGGCGTAGTCGATGACCAAGAGCTTGCCGCCCGGACGCACCAAAAGCGAAAGCTCTTCCAGCGCCGCGCGAGGGCGTGGGGTGTGATGAAGCATCCGGGAAGCCACGACGAGATCCGCGCCATCCCCGACCGCAGCGTGGACTCGTTCACCGCCGATCGGATCCTCGATGAGCTCGACGTTGTCGTAACCGTGGGCTTTGATGCGCTGGCGGGCACGAGAGAGCTGGGCCTCGCTGCGGTCGATCGCCACGACGCGCCGGTAGAGCGGCGCGAGCAAGTCGATGAGCACCCCGTCGCCAGTTCCGGCATCCACGGCGAGGTCTCGATTTTCGATGAGACCGCCGAACGCCCAGAGGTAGCTCGGCAAGTCGGGGGAGAGGGCTACCTCCATGGCAGGAGGCTTGGCGAAGTACTCACGCGTCTTCTGATCCCGCGCCAGGACGACTTCGCTCACCCGCGCGAGGCTTCCGTCCTCTTCACACAGGCGTCGACCAGCCGCGAGGGCATCGGCAACGACGGCATCCGACTCCGCGGAGTCGGCCAAACGGACCAGAGTGCGAGCGCCTTGCTTGCGATCTGCGAGCAGGCCCGCTTGGCGCAGTGGGGAAGCGTGACGGGACACGTTGGGTTGAGATTCGCCAATCAGCTCGGCGAGCTCGCCCACGGAGAGCTCCTCCTCCGCCGCCAGAGCCAGGAGCCGGAGCCGGATCGGATCGCTCAGCAGCCGATACAGCTGCCAGCGAGACTCCGTTGAAGGCACCGCCTGGGTCACGCAGGGTATATATACACATATTCCAATATCTGCAAGACACCGGAAAAGTAGCTGAATTGTCAGCTATTTAGGCGTTCGCATCCCTCGCGAGCTCGCGATGGGCGTCGAACCACCAAACCCAAAACAAGAGGAGATTGGCGACCATCCCCGTGATGGCGAGAGCCGTCACGCTCGGTGGTGCCGGGCCGAACATCGATCCAACGTAGCTAGCAAGGAGAAACACCACGAAGATCCAAAGCGCGATGCTGCCCCGCCGATTCTCGGGCGCGGGTGTCCCGCGCGTAGAGGGCGACGGCGCCCAGGAACATCGCGCCCTCGACCGCGAGCGTGGCCGGAAGCGACATCCAGAGGCCGAGCCCGACGCGCGCTGAGCCGCCCGGGAACAGCGGCATGTCGGGTCGATGGGAAACGAAGTCGAGGATCCAATGGCTGAAGACTCCGAACGCGATGACGAGGCTCGCCGTGCGATCGCGCCGCAAGGCAAAGTAGCCGCCCGCGAACACGCCAGACCAGACCAGGGCCATGAGCAAGCTGTGCGACCACGGGTAGTCGTAGAGATCGAGGGGTGTGACCTGGGTGATACCGGGCACGATGCGGACATGCTCGATGCCAGTGAGGATGAAGACCGGCCAGAGAATGTCGAGAAAGAGCGGCGCGGCGATCAGGACGGCGAGCGAGGCCTTGGGGGCAAACCGCTTCGAGGCGAATCCAACGGCGAAGTGTCCAACAAACACGCCGAGAACATACCTCAGTTGCGCACTCGTCCATGCTGATAGCGCTCGAGGGTCGGCCAAGCCTCGGACAGGGGGATCCTCGGCGAGCGGCCGATGAAAACGGGCAGGTTGCGCTCCTCGGGCATTGCGAGGGGGTGGTCGATGCGCCCGACTTCGCGCACGTCGCCGTACAGCCGTTCGATCGACGCGCGGGGCATCCCGTAGGCAATCACGACGTTGCCTCGGCCCGGCGGGACGCCCCACAGGTAGTAATTCATGTGCCCGGAGACCGCCCGGGGAAGACCGCGACCTTTGCCGAAGAAATTGATGGCGCTCGCTTCGCCATAGTTGGCAGTGAGCACGACCAGCTCGTCTCGCTCCTCTCGAGGAAGCGTGTCTACGATGCTCGCGACCGTCTCGACCTGCTCGCGCCAACCGTACTCGTCGTGGAGCTCGCGGGTGAGCTCCTCAGGACGTGTGAACGCCCCCAGTGTGCGCGAGAGCACCCGGTCGATGGTGGCAACGGGTAGCAGAGGAAATCCGATGAAACCGAAGACCATCGCGCCGCTGGCGAGGACCGAGGTCGCGATGACCAGGGGCGCGCGTCGATCGCGAAAACGTTTCTCGATCGCGGTCGCGCCCGCGGCAAACAGCACCGGATACGCGGGAGCCAGGTAGTACGGTTTGCCGTGGGTCACGAGCAGGATGGCCATGACTGCGAGAAACGCGATGGCGAACACGCGCCGGCGCGGATCCCCCATCGCGAGGGACACGAGCCCCCAGATCCACATCGGCGCCGACAGCGGATCCAAGAACAAGAGCTGCCCCAGGAGAAACAGGCTCGCGGGGATTTTCGCCAGTGTGGTGTGCTGGAGTCCTCTCAAGAACTGGAACGTCGCGAAGTCGTGTCGGGCTTGCCAGACGAAGTTCGGTGAGAAAATCAGGAGCGCCGCGGCCAGCCCGAGCCACGGCCAGGGGCCGAGCAAGCGCCGGCGCTCGCTCGTGAACAAGAGGCCGCCGCTGATGCCGGCCACCCAGAGCAGCATCGAATGCTTGCCCATGAGTCCCAGGCCCACCACCACGCCCACGAGCAGCCAGCGCCGGTCACTTCCGCCGTGAAGGATCTTCCAGACCCAGAGGCTTGCCAGCGTCCAGAACACCGGCTCGAACACCGGAATGCAGAGCAGGACCCCCATCCGTTGGTACGCGGGTGCCGCGATGAGCGCCAGGCCGGTCAGCACCGTGGCCCAGCGTCCGCCGCCGAGCTCGCGTACGAAGTGGGAGGCGACGAGCACGGTGACGCCGCAAGCGAGCGCTGGCAGAAGCCGCAGGGCGTAGAGGTTTGCGCCCGTCGTCACGTCCGCGAGCCATGCGATGAACGGAACGAGCGGAGGATGATCGACGTACCCGAATGCGAGGTGGCGTCCGCATTCGATGAAGTAGAGCTCGTCTCTGTGGTAGTCGTAGCGACCGGCCAGCGCGAAGTGGACCGCGAACGACAGCGTCGCCATTGCCCAGCCAAACCACTCGCTGGGGGGCCGTTTCTGGGTCTCGCGGCTCACGCCCCCGACATAGCGTAAAATGGCCGACACCCCTCGAGGCAAGGCGGAATCCCGTGGACAAAGCGTTCCTTACCCTGGTCGTGCTCGCTCTGGCGGGCTGCAGCGACGACAACCAGATCGACAAGACGGACACGACGCCGTCGCCGGACGTGAGCAAGGGGCCTTGGTCGCTCCACGTCGACGAGACCAGCGCCATCGTACGCTGGGAAGCACTCAGCGATACGCGCTCGCCTGATCTCGTCTTTGCTCCCGAAGGCGGTGGAGATTCGCAGACGGTCACGGCCAGTGTCACGCCGTGGGACATTCCCAACACCTACGAAGCCGCGTTCGCGCTCCAGGATCGTCCTCCGGATCTCGCAGGCACATACTACATGCACGAAGCGGCGCTCACCGGGCTCACGGCAGGGACCTGTTACGCGTACTCGCTGGTGGCCGATCCCACGCGCAAAGGGCGCGTGTGTACGTCGCGTCCGAGCGGGGACTCGTTCAAGCTGGTTGCGGTTGGAGATACGAACCCAGGGCTCGGCTCCACGCAGAAGCTTCTCGCCAACGTGGCGCCCGAGAACTACGACCTCACGCTCCACGAAGGGGACATCCAGTACTACGCCTCAGGTCTCGAAACTTGGCAGTACTGGTTCGGGGAGATGGAACCGATGCTGGCCCAAGGGCAGTTCTTGGCGGCGCCCGGAAACCACGAGTACGAAAAGGACGACGAGTTCGCCAACTACTATCAGCGGTTCTTCCAGGATGCGGGCTTCGACGGACACGACGGCTACTTTCGCGCGCACTCCGGAGGCGTCTGGTTCTTCTCACTCAACACCGAGCTGTCGGTCGATCCGGGAACGGAACAAGCCAACTGGCTCGAAACCGAGCTGGCTGATGCTGCGGCCCAGCCCGGCTATCGATTCAGCATCGTGTTCTTCCATCGTCCGTTCTTGACCTGCGGGGATACCAGCCAAAAGGACCTGGCTCGCGAGACGTTCACGCCCCTGTTCGAGCAGTACAAGGTGCTCCTCGTGCTCCAGGGGCACATGCACGGCTACGAACGCTTCGAGGTGCCCATGACGACGGACGCAACGAAGACGATCACCTACCTGACAGTGGCCGGGGGCGGCGGAGCGATCGGCGATCCGGACGCGGGCATCGATCGCCCCACGTGCTCGATGCGGGTCGCATCGGGAGGATTTTACCACATGGCGGTGATCGAAGTTGGCGCGACGGAAGTCAGCGGCCGCGTGATCGACGTCGACGGTGTCGAACGGGACTCGTTCTCGAAACCCATCCCGTGAGGCGGGAGCGTCGAGTCGAGGTTCAGAACAACGCCTTGATCAACATCCCCGGCACCTTGAACCAACTGGGCGCTGCTTCGAGCTCCGCCACCTTGGGTGCGATCCCCTCGGCTTTTTCATTGTCGAAAAACCACACCGGGGCGGGCTTCACGACCAGCGGACCACGGACGACGCACTTGTCGATGCCTTCCAACATGTAGCTGTTGTGAACCCAGCCGAGCCCACTCTGGATGTCGCTCAGGCTCGCGCTTTGGTGCCCGCCCCAGGGCGCCGTACCGAAGGCATAGCCGAGCGCCGGCCAGTGATTGATACCAATGGTGCCGTAGCGCAGGTCGATGATGGCGCGGTCCAGCGCCTTGGCGACGGAAGGCTCTTTTTCGAGGGTGGGGTGGATGATCCACATCGCGTTGAGAGTGCCCCACATCTTTTCGTTCATGAACGTGGTCGCTGCGCCGATGAACTTGGCGGGATCCGTCGCATCGAGCTGGGTTTCGCTGAGGATCCCGCAGAACGGTTCCACACGAAATAGGTCGTCCGCGTCCGACGAATCCACGCCCGGCACCAGCGCCCATTGCAAACTGTCCTTGCCAGCGCTGCCGTACTTCTTCACGCCGTCTCGTTTGCCAAGCAACGTTTCGTAGCGATCGAAGGCGCCCGGATAATACGCTTTTCGTGGCGGCGCGGAGCCCAGCGCTTTTTCCACGAGCTCCAGGAAGCGATCGCGCTGGGACCAGCCCCTGGAGGTGATGAGCATCTTCGCGGCGTTGCAATTGAACGAGGCGTTGTTCGTGACCATCGACACGACGTTGCGCGCCAGAAACCCGAGCTCTTCGTCGCTGTACTCGTAGGGCACGATGGCCACGGGGCTGACATTGCCCAGCTCGGAAGTGATCGGCACTTTGAGCAGCGGGTCGTTCTCTTTCATGCGGCGATCCCGCTCCGGTCCGGGAGGCCCCCAAACGATGAGATCGTGCGTACGGTTGGAGCCCGTGATGTGCACGTCATCGATGCCCTCGTGATAAACCAAATATTTTCCGACTTCGGCGTCCCCATACACAATCCGCAGGTAGTCGGCCGAGATCAGCGGTGCGAGGGCGCGCTCCAGGAACGGCCCGACCCACTCGTTGACCGGGTTCATCTTGAGAATGCAGACGAAGCCTTCGTTGAACATCTTCGCGACAACGTCCATGGGCGGAATGCTCGCGACGTTGCCCGCGCCGAGGATCAGCGACACGCCGCCTTTTGGATCCTTCTTCTGGTAGAACGACGCCTGCCGCTTCTCCGCCTGTGCCTGGTCGACGCCCTCGTCCATGAGGCAATAGGCGCTGAAGCCGGCGAAGCTGATCTTGTCGATCCCACTGGCAGGAAACACGTCGACGACCAGACGCCCGTCCGGTCCCGTCCGCGTGCCGCGTCCCAATGGCGGGCGTCCCCGGTCGGCGATTGCCTCCAAGGATTCTGCAACCAACCGCATCTGGCGAATCGTCGGGGTGACCCCGGCGAGCCACTCCTCGGCTCGGGGAGCGCCCCGAGCTTTGGCTCCTGCGGCGACCCACTCGGGCGCCACGTCGAGCACACCTCGAATGCAGGCTCGTAGTAGCTCGGCCTTGGCCGTTGCTGGCAGCCGAGCCCAGGCCGGGGCGTTCTTTTTGACCGTCGCGATTGCTCGGTCGAGTTGTTTTTCTTCCGTTGTCGCCGAGCTCTTCGCATCGGCGCTCATCACGAGCGACTGAGTCATCCCCATAGTGAGCGGGAGCCTATAGCAGTCCATCCAAGGAGCGTGAGAGCCCTCGGCAACGATGGGTTTTTGCTGAAGATTGCGCCGAGGCGCGCCTATTCTTTCAGCTGCGCCAGCGCAACGTTCGCCGGACGATCCTTGCTACCGGGCCAACTCAAAAAGAACGACGCTCGATTGCCGTCGCGATGGATGCGCATCTTCATTCCGTCGCCCTTCCTGATGCGGAACACGAAGTCAGCGAACTTTCCGATGCTGATGGACTCGAAGTAGCTCCCCTGGCTCTTCGGGAATCCATCCTTGTCGCTGATGCTCTGGATGTCGCCCTCGCAGTGCAACTTGAGCCACTCCCGGACGATCTTCATCGAGCAGTCCTTCGCTTGTGAATTCGCCCCTTGGGTGTTCACCTCCCGCGCGGCCGACCACTCGGCGACCGTCGGCGGGTTCGATTTGTCCACCGGAATCGCCGGGATCCCGTTGGAGTCGACGTTGACGGCAGGAGCGGCGGCCGTAGGCGCGGGCGCAGTGGGAGACAGCGTCGTCTGCGCTGTGGTCGCGCTCGCCTTCGGCGCGCTACCACTGTTCGACTCGGAGCCCTGCTTGCAAGCGAGCAAAATGAGAATGAGCGAGAACCCGATTCCGTAGGCCGAGCGTGAAGCCGAAAGGGTCATGACTTCCTCCAACCGGAGAGTAGACTAAGAGCCCGACATGGACGCGAGAATCGAGCGATTGAAGGCGCGCTCTTCTGGTCTGGGTCCGGTGCTCAGCGTCGACGAGATCGAGCGCTTCGAGCATCGACACGGAGTCACGCTCCCTGAAGGATTTCGAGACTTCTTGCTCTACGTGGGCAACGGTGGCCCGCGGCCGCCCGAATACGGTCTCGTTCCCCTCGGACGAATGCCGGGCGATCATCACGCCGATCCGGAGGAACAACTCTCCACTCTGAAACTGCCGTTTCCGCTCGAAGAAGTCTGGGTTTGGGAGAGCGACGAGGATCTGACCGAAGCACAGGAAGAGCTGCTCTCTCGAGTCTCCCACGGCTCACTAGTGCTCGGTACGGACGGCTGCGGAATCTATTGGCACCTCATCGTCACCGGTCCCGAGCGCGGGATGGTTTGGCAGATCACCGGTGAAGGCGCGCAGCCTTGCGATCCGCCTCTGGACTTCCTCGACTGGTACCAGTACGCCCTCGACGGCGGGACGGACTTCTGGAGCCGGTGAGCATTCGTTTCACCCGAAGATCCAGGAACCCCTCACCGATTTCCTCCTCCCGTCACGACGACGATGCGTCCGTGTCGCTCCACCCGCGCTCCATGTGCTTCGGCCAGCGCGATCAGCGCGTCGTAGGGCACCACGCGGGTCATGTCGGCGCTGACCTTCCCATTCAGTTGCCCTTCGGCAACCATCGCGAACTGCCCGGTGTCCGCCAAAAATCGCAGCGCGTCACCCAGATCGGCGCCCTCGAAGCGCACCGTCACCCGCGACTTTCTTCCGAGCGGTGGCAGCGGTCGGTCGTCGTTCTGGATCCTGAGCACCCGCATGTCCCGCACGGGAGCCATCCGGCGAGAGACCGCAGAGCTTCCCTCGTCGGCCCGCACGTGCTCTCGGATCGCGGAGTCGAGGTCGGTGCTCCCTCGGTCGGTCGCGGGGACGGTTGGCGGCTGGGTCGCGCACGCGCACAGGGTCAACCCGAGCCCGGCTCCCCATGCGCGCATGACACGATTTTAGATCACTTCGGCGCCATCCGCAGCGCGCCGTCGAGCCGAATCGTTTCCCCGTTCAGCATCGTATTTCGGGTGATGGCCAGAGCCATCTCTGCGAACTCCGGAGGCTTTCCCAATCGCGGTGGGTACGGCACCGTGGCTTCGAGGCTCTTTCGCGCTTCTTCCGGCAAGCCGGCCATCATCGGCGTATCGAAGAGCCCTGGGGCGATGGTGACCACCCGGATGCCGAACTTCGCGAGCTCCCGCGCCACCGGCAAGGTCATGCCGACGACTCCGGCTTTCGACGCGCTGTACGCGACCTGACCAATCTGGCCGTCGAACGCAGCGATCGATGCGGTGGTGATGATCACCCCGCGCTCCCCGTCACTCGAGGGAGCATTCTCCATCATCGCGGCCGCGGTGATACGCATCAGGTTGAACATACCGACCAGGTTCACGTTGATCGTGAGCTGAAAGAGATCGAGAGGAAACAGTCCGCCCTTGCCCACGACGCGTCCGGCGGTCCCGATCCCCGCGCAGCCGACGACCACATCGAGCCCGCCGAGATCCTTCTTGGCTGTCTCGACCGCCGCTTGCACCGCGCTTTCGCTGGTCACGTCGGTTTCCACGAAACGCACCGCGTCGCCCAGCTCTTTCGCCAGGGCTTCGCCCCCGTCACGGTTCTTGTCCGCGACGAGCGCCCGCGCCCCGTTCGCCACGAAGAGTCGCACCGTCGCCGCGCCGAGCCCCGACGCGCCACCGCTCACGAGTACCACTTTGCCTTTTGCGTCCACTGAAACCTCCGGGAAGCCCCCGCGGGGACTCTACGATCGCCGGAGGATGGATGAAAAGCGCTAGCGCGAGTCGGCGCTGGCTATGGCTGGGCGAGTGCGCGACGGCTTCGCAGCGCTCGAGCGATCTTTTGTCGCGTCGCTTTGCCAGCCTGGGGAGCGAGGAGAAATCCAACACCGATACCGACCAGGGTGCCCAGCACGAAGGTGCCGGCTCCCGGGACGAACAGCAGCGCTCCGACTGACGAGCGGCGGAGGACTTTGAACGCCGCCGCGGCGTCTTGTGCACTCGTGTCGGCGAGCTTGCCGAGAGCAATCTTTCCGATCTCGGATGCGAGGGTAGCGCTCAAGGAAGCTTCTCCGGCTTGGGGAGATCGCCGCCGCGACGTGCAAAGTCCACGATGGCCTCGGAGAGCGCGTCATCCGCTTTTTCGCACTTGGCGCTGACAGCTCCCATGGTGGCGCCTTTGCATTCCTTTTGCCGCAGCTTGTAGGCTTCGTTCACTTTGTCGTCTTCCCGGAGCTTGTCGCGGATGCCGCTATCCAAGCGACGCCACTCGACTCGAGCGTTCTTCGCCTTGGGCGGAGACTTTAGTGTGAGCTCTTCCTTCGCCAGAGTCACGCAGGCCCCATTCCATCGCAGCGCATCGTAGCCTCCGCCGGCCCCGCTCACCTGCATGCCGCCGAGATCGCTCGAGCGCTGACGCAAGACCAACACCTCCTCGTCGAACTCGACGTAGTCCGACGAAGACGCGCCGCCCGAGGCGTTCCAGGCTTTCGTCTTGCGCGTCAGGTAGCCGCGCGTCCAGGGCGAACCCTTGCGAAACAGGACGAGTGCGACGCTCGGGAAATTGTCCTGGCAGAGCTTTTCGACCCACTTGCCGGTGGGCGTGCAGACCGCGCCGTCCTTCTTGGCGCAGGTCGTGGGCAACGTTCCGACTTCTTCCTGAGAGTCAGCCTCCGGCTCGTCCGTCTGGGGCTCTTCCGACGACTTTTGGGTCACCGCTTTCTCTGGCGAGTCGTCGGCAGCTTTCGGGGGTTTGGTGCCGCCGCCGCACGCGGCGAGGGGGACGAAGAGGGCTAACCACAGTCGGCGCATCGCACCAACCAATCCGACAGCGGAGGCGGTGTCAAGCCGGGTGCGCTTCAGAACGCGCGGCGCACGAAAAGCTGTCCGGGGCCGATGCCAATCTCGGTCGGCTCTTTTTCCTTGGAGCTCAGCACCAGATAGGCTCCCGCGCCGAGGGCGGCCGCTCCCACGATGAAGCTCACGCCCGAGACCGTTCCCAGCGTGCGACCCGACTTGGCCGCGTCAGCGCCCGTTTGGTTGCAGCGTTTCTGCGCGTCGCAGTTGTCGTCCACGGTGCTTTTCTTCCCCAGCACCATCATGCCGGTGACCGTACCGACTCCGATCCCGACGATGCCGATGCCACCCAGAACGTAGCCCGCGGTGCGTTGGCCGGATGACGAGGAACCCGCGTGGGATGCCGTTGCGGGAGCTACCGTTTCCACCACGTGTCCGGCGCTCACTTCGACTCGTTTGCGATCCTTCTCCGCGAGCTCGATCGTGAGCTCGGCGCGAGCGTGCCCCGGAGCTTCGACGACGACCAGGTGTTTCCCCGGATCCACGGGCAATTCAGTGTCGAGGGAACCTGCCTTGAGCTCCACACCGTCTCGTGTGACACGCGTTCCAGCCGGCGACCCCGGGGCCAACCGGATCGAAAGCTTCGGCAGGCGGGGTTCGAGAGCCTGGACGCGACTCTTGGCGATGGCGGAGCGCTCGTCCCGCGCTGGCAGTCGCTGGGTGACCTCCTGGTACAACGTCCAAGCGGTCGCGATGTGGCCGAGCTTTTCCTCGCAGTCAGCGATGTTGAGGGCGGTGCCGGGTGCGGGATCGAGCCGGTGACTCTCGTGAAACTTCTGGCAAGCGAGGCGATAGTCGTGCGCGTCTGCGGCGGCTCGCCCTTCGCGAAACAGTGCTTCGGCTGCGGCGGGATCGCTTCCTTGGGCCCAAGCCGCCGTCGAACAGGCGAGGCACGCTATGAACGAGAGGAAGAAGCGCGCCTGCATCTCACGCCAGCATAGCAGTGGGCTAGAAGCGACGGTCGAACGGATTTTGACCCGCCGGGGGTTTCTCGGGCACGAGCGCCTCTGGTTTCGATCCCGCTTCGGGCTTCTTGATGGTGGGCTTGACGGGGTTCTTGTGGGGCAGGGGGGAGAGCGCAACGGTCGGCTTGGCGTCGCTCGGAACATTCTCGGGCCCAGCGCTCTTTTTCGTCGGGACGACGACCTCGACCGTAGCAGTGGGCGCGGCGGTTTCGGCTGGCGTGGGTGGCTGAGTTGCCGCCACGGGCTGTACGTCTGGGTTCGGATCTACTCGAGTGGTCGAGTTGTAGATGATGATGCCAACGGCTCCGCCGAGCATCACGAGCAGGGCCCCGGCCAGAGCGTACATCGGCGTCCAGGAGCGCTGGGTGGCGACCGAGGAGGACGAGGCCACGCCGTGGGTCACTGGGCGCGCCGTGGAGTACGTGGGATTGGTGGGGATCAGACTCTGGAGGCTCGGCGCGGCAACCGTTTCCGATTCCGTATCCAGCGGTGCCGACGGGGTCGGAAGGGTCAGGGGGGCGTCGCGATCTTCCACGGAAAGCGCCGTGCGCATCGCGGCCTGCATGCTGGCCGCGTCGGGCCAGCGCTCAGTTTTGTCGAAAGCGAGAGCGCGATCGATGATGGCGACGACGGACGGTGAGACTTCCGGCGCCAGGGTTGCGAGGGACGGAGCCGGCACGGTCGCGGCGCGGATCAATTGCTCTTGAATCGTCTCGGCGTCGTGGACGAAGCGCCCGGCAATCAAGGTGAAGAGCGTGGCGCCAACGGCCCAGATGTCGGTCCGAGCATCGACCTCTTCCCAACGCCCTCGTGCTTGTTCCGGGGCCATGAACGCTGGCGTCCCGAGCAACGAGCCCGCGCGGGTTTGCGTCGTCGTTTCCGCGGACACCTCGCGGAGGCGAGCGATTCCGAAATCGAGGATCTTGAGCTCGCCCATGCGAGTCAGAAACAGATTCTCCGGCTTGAGATCCCGATGCACGACTCCCTTCGCGTGAGCGGCGGTGAGCACGTCGAGGATCTGGTCGCCGATGGCGAGAACCTCACTGATTGGCAAGCGCTGGAGTTTCCGCTCCCAACGCGCGTCGACAGTTTCCCCCTCGAGTAGCTCCATCACCAAGAACGGAGCCCCGTCGTCGGTCACGTCGTCGTCCAGCACCTTCACGGTGCCGGTGTGATCGATCACGTTGGCGACGTATCCTTCGCGCAAGAAGCGGGCGGTGATTTCCGAGTCGAGCGCGACCTCCGGATGCAAGACCTTGATGGCTACGCGCGACTGGTTGCGATGCGTGGCGGAGTAGACCGTGGCCATCCCGCCGACACCAATGACTCGCTCGAGGGTCCACTTACCCTTGACCACAGCCCCGCAGCGCGTCGCGGCGCGCTCGGTCACGAAGTCATTGATCGACATGAAGCTCTTTCAATGGACGCACAGAAAACGCAGACGGTTCGAAGTTCCTTACGGATTATTCCTACGCTCAATAGTTTCGCTGCGTTCCGAATCCGATCAAATCGAGTGCGTGGAAGAACGCGGATCTCGCACACGGCACGACAACGGAACCCGCTACAAACACCTACCTCTGCCGACACCCACCGACACGAAATATGGAGTGAAAGGTGGGAGCCGAGCCTACGACTCGGGACATGTACCCACCAAAAAACTCGCGCTTCGGAAGCTTGCTGGGGCGGTTTCGTATGATGTCGCGGCGATCGAGAACCAGAGTCACCACACCGTCGTTTTGGCGCCACGTGGCAAAGGAACGTCGCTGCGAAGGTAAAAGCTCACGTACCCGTCCGATTCGATGGGGGCGCTGACGAGCCTGTACTCGCGCCGCAGCTCGGGATTGGCCCTCAACTCCTGCGTCCCCTCGAACTCGACGGCAAAGTGGATATCGACCGCTTCGTCGCTCCGTCTCGGACGTGGCAGGCCGGGGATGATGATTTCGGGACGACGACGAAGGACATAGGCGGCGTCGAACTTCTCGTGGCCCTCGACACCGTGGCCGAGCTCGATGGTTCGGTGGGCGATGTGGGTATCGTTCAGCCCCAACATGTCGATCGCAGACAGACCACTGACGTAGGGCACGATGCCCGCCGTATTCACGGCAATCACGGTGTCGGGTGGGAAATGAGCGCGCAAGAACTTCCCGACCACGAAGAAGTCTTCCACCTTGGCAGCAGCTTCTTGCACATGTGCGAACTGGCTCTGCCGCGCGCCGCGTGGTGCGAAGCCGGAGAGCAAGGTGACCACGGCTACCCCAATGAAGGCAGGCATGGCGAGGCGCGGCTTCAAGAGCAGCCGTCCGCCGCGCACCAAGAGCACCGCTCCGAACGGTATCGCCGGCAGGAGGAAGCGGAAGAAAGGAGCCGGGTCGCCACCCACCAACGCAGCGTTGACAACGGCGCCCAAGAGGACCGCCGCCGATACACGGTCCCAGCGCCGGACGCCTCCTTTGCGCCGAAGCGCGCGGAAGGCGAACGGTAGAATCCAGAACGACGAGATGGCCACGAACTCCCCGGCGTAGCCGAGCCCGCGCTCGATCAATGGTAAGGATGGGCTCGCTTTCGCGTAGTAGGTGTTCGGGAGCGGCCAGCCGAAATACGACCAGCGCAGCGCGAAGTACGGGACGAACACGCAGGCGAACACCGTCCCGAATCTCAGCGCTTCTCGCCGCGCTCCTTCGATTGCAAGGACGGCCAGCATCAGACCCGCGTAACCAACCCCTTCCGGGCGGATCAGGGTCGCGACGGCCAGCAGGACTCCAGCGAGCCAAGCTCTGCTCGGGAGGTCGCCGCTGACGACGATGGCACTCGCCAGCAAGAACCAACAAAACGCGGTCGTCTCCATCCCGGTCGACGTGGTGTGCGCCCAAGTTCCGTGTGCCGCGACCAGCAGCGCGGCGGCGACCCAGCGCCGGCTCTCGTCGCGTTGCTCGCGGCGCGCGACCCACGCCGTCAGCGCCACGATCCCGAGACCGAAGACAGTCGATAGCGTGCGGGCAGTGGCCCACAGGGGCAAGCCCAAGGCGCGGGTGCCCGACAACAACATGACCCAACCAAAACAGGTGAACCCCTCCACGCGCTCACCAGCGTCGTAGTTGTAGACGAGTCCGTGGCCCGCCAAGAGATTGTCCACGTATCGGAAGGTGATGAACGCGTCTTCGTAGGGCTTTCGAAAAAGAAGCAGGGTGTGCACCAACGCCAGACCCAAGACCAGGGCCCAATACACGCCGTTCTTGGAGGCAGGTTTGATGGCGGTCACATCCACATCAACTCGCTCGCCCAGCGAGGCGAGGGTCAACACACAGCATGAAGCTCCTCGACGGACGCACAGAAAAACCGGATCTCACGGCACGACGACAGAACCGCTGCCAACACCTACCTTTGGCGACACCCACCGACACGAAATATGGAGTGAAAGGTGGGAGCCGAGCCTACGACTCGGGACATGCACCTACCAAAAAACCGGCGGGATGGAAGGTTCCCCGGGGGCCGCTCTGTATGATGTCGCGGCGCTCACTCGTCTCTTCGAGCGCGCAAACCTTTTTCCGATTCTCTCTGGAGGTCCCGATGCAGAGCGTGAAGCGACGTGTGTTGACGATGGGTTTGGTCGGAGCAGGTCTCGCGGGGGCGTTCTATGCCGGGCTCGCGTTCGCAGCCGATCAGAACCTCGCCGACGCAGACAACAACGTGGAAAAAGCGATCGCGTTGCTTCAGGCGGCTCAGAACCCCGGCGTGAACCCTCCGTTTGGCACCCACCGAGGCAAGGCCATCCTCGCGCTCAAGGCTGCCCGCAAGGAAATCAAGAAGGCGCAGGACTATCAGGACAATCCCCCCGCGCCGAAGAAGCCGCATCATCATCCAAAGAAGAAGTGACGGCTCCAGTCCTGCACGGGCTAGGATGAGCGCCGATGCCCCAGCATATGGGCCGAGCTTTCTTCGTGCTGATGAGCGTCGCCCTGACGGGCTGCGTCGTGTCGTTCGACGGCTATGAGCTCGGCGATGCGGACGCGAGCGCCGGGACGGGCGGGACCGGCGCCGGCGCAACCGGTGGCGTAGGATCTGGTGGAGGCACCGGGGGCGCGACCGGGGGAAACGCGGGGACGTCGGGAACTGGCGCAACGGGTGGCGTGAGCGACGGTGGAACGGGCGCGACGGGGGGCAGCGCAGGCTCTGCCGGTGTCGCGGGCGCCGCCGGTGGCGGCGGAACCGGCGGTACTCCGCTCAGTTGCCCCAACAAACAGGGTGGGGACATGGTCCTCATCCCGTTGAAGACAGGCGGCTCGACCTGCATCGATGCCAACGAAGTGGTCCAGCAGGACTACTACGCCTTTTTGGGAACGAGCCCCGATCCCCAACAACAGATCACTCAGTGCAAGGGCCAGAGCTTCGACCCTGGCGTCTGTCAGGGCTGGGACCCAACCAACTTCAAGACTCGGCCCGCCGTGTGCGTGGACTGGTGTGATGCGGTTGGGTTTTGCAAATTCGTCGGAAAGCGTTTGTGCGGCGCGACGAATGGCGGCCCGCTAGCGCCGAGCTCCGCGAACGATGCCGCCCAGGACGAGTGGTACAACGCGTGCTCTGCAGGCGGAACGAAGCTCTTCCCGTACGGTGACCTCTACGAAGGCCAGACCTGCAACGGTTTGCAGGCGCCAACCGCAGGTCCGACGACGGTGAGCTTTTACGCCGCGTGCATCGGCGGATACCCGGGTATCTTCGGGATGAGCGGTAACGTTCGCGAGTGGGTCGATTCCTGTACCGGTAGCAACTGCATGCAGCGGGGCGGGAGCTGGATCGACGGCTCGAGCGGAAGCTTCAACCTGACGTGTTTGGCGGACGCCACCAGCAAGTCGATGGGAGCAGCGACGACCAAGAACGAGAAAGTCGGCTTCCGTTGCTGTGCGGACCCGGGTTGAGGTCGATGCAAAAATTAGAACGATGACTTCCGATCCTTCTAATGGACGGAACGAGCGAGGCGTCGCATCTTGTCTCCCATGAACAGCATGACTTCGACGGGTTTGGCTTTGGTGCTGGGGCTCTCGCTGGCGGCCTGCGGGGGCTCGGTGGATTCGGATTCGACACCGACAGGAGGAGGGGGCACCTCGACCGGTGGGGGAGGCACTGGGGGCGTGCCCGTTTCCGGTGGCGGTGGGACTCCGATCGGTTGGTGGCGCGAGCCCTGGCGGGAGTGGGGGCACCGTTGCGGTGGGCGGGTCGGCAGGCGCGAGCGAGTGCGTGGTTCAGGCGGGTGGGACCGGCGGGTTCGTCGAGCCGACCTGTGCCGATTCTCTCGGGCCTGAGTCTTTCCAATCCCCAGATCATCGAGTCCGACGGCGACGGAGTGGTCTCTCCCGGCGAGACTGTTGCGGTCCAGGTGAGCCTCGACGAGGTCGCCGGAACGGGAATGTCGTACTACCCCGGCGTCGTGTTCACGTCGGACGATCCGGGAGTGACGTTCGACAACAACGGCTGGCTGTACGCGATCTTGCCCTGCACGAGCATGCAGGTTTCATCCGGCGCCACGATCGCGGAAAATGTGAAGTCAGGCGCCGTCATCCAGGTCACCGCGCACGTCGCGATGCTGAACCAAGAGTGCAACGACACGTATTCGATTACGTTCCCGATCGAAGTGAAGTGACTCACTCCACGGTGACGGTCTTGGCGAGGTTGCGCGGCTGATCGACGTCCGTGCCCTTGAGATCGGCGATGTAGTAGGCGAAAAGCTGAAGCGGGAGAACGGGAGCAACGGGCTGGACGATCTCTGGCATCTCCGGCAGCTCGAGGAGCCACTGCGCGAGTTTTTTCGCGTCCGCGTCGCCTTCGGTCACGACGGCGATCACCTGGCCGTCTCGCGCGCGAACTTCCTGCACGTTGCCCAGAGTCTTTTCGTACTGGCGGTCCCGGGCATCACCACCACGACGGGCATGCCTTCGTCGATGAGCGCGATCGGACCGTGCTTCATCTCGCCCGCGGCGTAGCCCTCCGCGTGGGCGTAGCTGATCTCCTTGAGCTTGAGCGCGCCTTCGAGCGCGATGGGGAAGCCCAGTCCCGCGACCCGAGGAACAGCATGTGCTCGGCGTTGTGCCAGTCGGCGCGCGACGTCCATCACGTCGATCCTTCTTGGCCAGAGCACGCGCGCATCTCGTTCGGCAGCTCGAGCAGCGCTTGGAGCAACGTCGCGCGCCCGATCCGCATCGAGCGTGCCGCGGCGGCGGCCGAGGTAGACCGCGAGCGAGAACAAGCGCGACGAGCTGCGTCGTGAAGCACTTGGTCGACGCCACGCCGATCTCGGGCCCCGCGTGCGTGTAGAGCGCGACCGTCCGCTGCGCGCGGGATGGCGCTGTCGAGCACGTTCGCGATCGCCAGAACGCGCGCACCCGCCTTCGCGAGCCGAGCGTACGGCGGCCAGGGTGTCCGCGGTCTCGCCCGGACTGGCTCACCGCGACGACCAGATCGCCGTGGCTGAGGACCGGGCTCGCGGTAGCGGACCTCGCTGGCGAGCTCGGCGTGCGCCGGCATCCGCGCGAGCTGCTCGATCCAGTACCGACCGAGCGAGCGCACGCGTGATAGCTCGTTCCGCACGCGAACAGTACGACGCGCTGGATGCTTCTTCGCGCTCTCCGCGTCGAGGCCGATCTCGCCTTCGACGACGTCGCCGTCCTCGAGATCGACGCGACCGCGCAGGGTGTCCTCGACCGCGCGGGGCTGCTCGAAGATCTCCTTGAGCATGAAGTGCTTGTAGCCGCCCTTCTCGGCCTGGAGCGGGCGTCCAGTCGATGTGCGCGGGTCGCGCGCACGACCGGCTCGCCCGTCGAGCGTCTCGATGCGCGCACCCTCGCTGGTGAGCTCCGCCATCTCGCCGTCCTCGAGGAACACCATCTCGCGCGTGTGGCCGAGCAGCGCGGGGATGTCGCTGCCGCACAGCGTCTCGCCGTCGCCCGAGGCCGATCACCAGCGGCGAGGCGCTCTTCGGCGACGACGATGCGCGATCCGGCATCGCGCGGCGACAGGACCGCGATCGCGTACGCGCCGCGCACCTGCGCGAGCGCCGCGCGCACGGCGTCGAAGAGCGACTTGCGCTCCGCGTTCGAGCGCGCGGTTCACCAGGTGCGCGACGATCTCCGTGTCGGTGTCGCTGACGAACCGCACGCCGTCGGCTTCGAGCTCGGTGCTTGAGCTCGAGGTGGTTCTCGATGATGCCGTTGTGAACGACCGCAACGTCGCCGGCGACGTGCGGATGCGCGTTCGGCTTCGCTCGGCCGGCCGTGCGTGGCCCAGCGCGTGTGGCCGAGCCCGGTCGTGCCGCTGAGCGGTCGGGTGTCCAGGGCGCTGCGCCAGGTTGTCGAGCTTGCCGACCGCGCGCACGATCTCGATTTGCGGCCGTCGTGTACGGCGAGACCCGCCGAGTCGTAGCCGCGGTACTCGAGCCTCCGCAGCCCATCGAGCAGGATGGGAGCCGCGTTCTAGGTCCGACGTATCCGACGATGCCGCACATGGTGTTCTTTGGTTCGCGAGGCTCGGAAAAATTCGCTGCCCGACTGATTTCGCACCGGACGGGGGCTCACGCTAATTTTCGGGGAGGCGCCGCGCAAGATCGCCCTGTTTTCGCCTTGCGCCGGGGGGGGCCGTAGCCCACACGGCGGGCGACGTTTCGTGCCGCGGGGGATCGTGCCGGGGATGGGGGGCGCGCCAAAATTATCGAAACCCAAATGGGAGACGTGGAGGTACGACCTCAGGGGCGCGCGCCGTGGGCCGTTGCGTTCTTGGCGGTTGGACCTCCTGTGGTTGGATCTCCCGCGTTCAGCTCGCAGCTCGCCAAGATAGGAAAGAAGAGATTGAACCGCCAAGGCGCCAAGAGCGCCAAGGTAGGAAAGAAAGGATTGAACCGCCAAGGCGCCAAGAGCGCCAAGGTAGGAAAGAAGAGATTGAACCGCCAAGGCGCCAAGAGCGCCAAGGTAGGAAAGAAGAGATTCATAAAAAGGACATGTGTTGCGCGGGCGTCGATCCTTCGCGCCTCTTTTCGCTTCCAAGATGCCGCAACCTGGCTCGATAGGGAGGGGCGGGAATCGCCTGACAGCAACCTTCGAACCTTGGCGGCCTTGGCGCCTTGGCGGTTCAATCTCCTGTGTTCAGACCCGCGCCCACACCTCTGGATGAGTTGGTGGGCGGGGCGGCCCCATCTCCGAACTTGGCGGCCTTGGCGCCTTGGCGGTTCGATCTCCTGCGTTCGGACCCGCGCACGCACCTCTGCATGAGTTGGTAGGCGGGGGCGGAGATCACGAGTCGGGGCTCGAGTACGATTTGTGATCGATCACTAGACGTGCGCCGCGATCGGCGATTTCCCTTATTTGGGTGTACGGTTCCTCAGCGCGGGCAGTGCGCGCTGCAGCCGCCCTTGCCCTTGCAGTCGTTCAGCCCCTTACACGCGGTGAGGACGGTCTTGCAGCCGCCCTGACCCTTGCACTCGTTCAGCCCCTTGCAGCACGCCGCTTCGCTGGGTGGACACTCGTGTTTGCAGCCACCGAGTCCCTTGCAGGGATTCTTGCCGGCGCAATCATGAGAGCCGTCGACCTTGCACGCGCCCAGGCCCTTGCACTCGTTCATGCCTTTGCAACAGCTTCGCTCGCCCTCCTGGCATGCCGAGCTGCAGCCACCTTGGGACTCGCAGTTGTTCATGCCAGCGCATTCGTGCAGGCCGGCGACGGCGCAGCCACCGCGCCCTTTGCATTGATTTTTCCCTTTGCAGCAATTGGGATCGACCCGGGCTTCGGTTTCGCTTCCGCCATCCACCTCGGGCTCGCCGGGATCGTCCGTCGTGCTGGGCTGTGGCCGCTGGTTGATCGCGACGGTGGAAACCGGGATCGGGGGCGGAGTGGATTGGCCGCAACCCGCCAGGAAGCCCGCCCACGCGGCTAGCGCGACGGAGCGGCCAGCTCGGGTGGACATGTCCCAAGCTTACCAGAAGTCGGAATGGACGCAGGCTAGACGCCGCCGCCGCTAGCGCCGCACGCCGCGCAGCTGCTTTGGCATTGGTTGAAGGCATCGAGCGCCGCGTTGGTCGTCGGAAATTGGCTCTGACAGCCCTGGAAACAAGTCAGCGTCCTGGCAGGGCAGGTCGCGACGGCCCAGATGAACCCGCTTCATTCGCATCCTCCGTCGGGAGCTCACAGAAGGCTGCGCCTCGTCGACGGTCAGTAGGGGTTGTCGCCGGTAACGGGTTTCGACGGCGGCTTGGCGGTTGGGGTTGCCGGCGGCGTCGTCGGGCTCCCCGTGGAAGGAGCTTTGGGGGGCTGGCCGAGGGCAGGGGGAGGCTTCGGCGTTGGAGCCTTGGGAGGTTTGGGAGTTTTGGGAGCAGCCGCGGGTGCGGCTTTTCCTTTTCCTTTTCCTCCTCCTTTTCCTTTTCGACCGGAGCTTCTTTCTCTTCCTCGACTTCACCCGCGGGTTCGTCATCCGGCGGTGGTGGCGCGAGCATGCGCACCGAAAGGGAAGGCTCGGGTGGAGGAACGGTCAGCGTGAGGGACGGGCTGGCGTTCGGTTCGCCCGCAGCTGGCGTGTCCGCGGGGCGCGTCCCCTTGAACGCGAAGTAGGCAACGATTGCCAGCGCGACCAGCACCGCAGCCACGATGTACACGGCGTTCGGACCGAACGGCGGTGCCTTGGCTTTCCCGCCCTTGGCGCTGCCATCGTCACCTGCGTCACTCGAGCGGTCGTCGTCGAAATCGTCGTCGTCGTCGTCGTCGTCCGCCGCGCGTCTCTTGCTCGCGCCCTGCGTGGATTTCGTTCGCGGTGGCTCGACCGTCTTGGCCGGGAGACCATGCTCGCGCGCTCGACTGGCGCGTTCACGCTGACTCTTGCGCTTGTTTCGCGAAGTGCGGTTGGCCATGACTACCCCTTCAGAGCTTCGGCGCCTCCGATGATCTCCATCAGCTCGGTGGTGATCGCGGCTTGGCGTGCGCGGTTGTAGGCGAGCGTCAGGCGGTCGATCATCTCGGAGGCGTTCTTGGTTGCGGAATCCATCGCGGTCATGCGTGCGCCGAGCTCGGAAGCCATGCTCTCGAGCAGGGCGCGCAGAATGCTGATCTCGACGTACATCGGCACCAAGCGTTCGAGCAGAGCTTCCTTGCTGGGCTCGAACAAGAACTCGCGAACGATCGCAGGCTCGTCCCGCCGACGCTTTCGGCGCTCTTCGATGGCGAGCGGGAACAGCGGCTCGCACGACGACCTGCTGGCTCATCGCGCTCTTGAACTCGTTGTACACGAGGTAGATCGCGTCCACCTCGCCGGCGACGAAGGGCTTCAGCACGATGCGCGCGATGCTGCGGGCTTGGCCGAGGTCGAGCTGCTCCCAGACGCCTCGAGAACACGTGGCCGACGGCGCGTTCGCGGCGGCGGAAGTAATCCCGACCCTTGCGGCCGATGGTGGAGATCGTGACCTTCTGGCCGCTCTTCTCGCGCTCGTGCCATTCGCGCTCGGCGCGCCTGGCAGAATGCTGCTGTTGAACGCGCCACACAGTCCGCGATCGCTGGTGATGACCAGGAGCAGCGTGCTGTTCTCGGGACGTCGAGCGAGCAGCGGATGATCGGCGTCTCCACCTTCCGCTTCGCGCTGGCGGGCTGCCGCGCCGTGACCTCGGCGAGCACCCTGCCGGTCCTGACGGCGTAGGGACGCAGGCGACAGATGCGCTGCTGGGCGCGGTTCAGACGAGCACCCGCCACCATCTTCATGGCGCGCGTGATCTTCTGCGTGCTCTTGACGCTCGCGATGCGCTTGCGAATGATCTTGAGGTTCGGCCACGGCCTCACTTCCTCCTTCGACTGGCGACGAAGTTCTTGGTGAACTTCTTCAGCGCCTTGTCGAGCTTCTTCTTGAGATCGTCGTGAGATCTCGCGCTTCTCGCGGATCTCGGTCCAGAGGTCGGGATGCTTCTCGTCGATGTAGCGGTAGAGCTCCTCCTCGTACTCGTCGAGGGAGTCCACCGGCAGCTTGTCGACGAAGCCATTGGTGCCCGCGTAGATGATGACGACCTGCTTCTCGACCGGCAGCGGCACGTACTGACCTTGCTTCAGGAGCTCCGTCAGGCGCTGGCCGCGTTCGAGCTGGGCGCGAGTCGCCGCATCCAGGTCGCTCGCGAACTGGGCGAAGGCGGCCATCTCGCGGTACTGCGCGAGATCGAGCCGCAGCGTGCCGGCGACCTTCTTCATCGCCTTGATCTGAGCGTTGCCGCCCACGCGGCTGACGCTGATGCCGACGTTGATGGCGGGGCGGACGCCCGAGTAGAACAGATCGCTTTCCAGGAAGATCTGCCCGTCGGTGATGGAGATCACGTTGGTCGGGATGTAGGCCGAAACGTCGCCTGCCTGGGTCTCGATGATGGGCAGCGCCGTGAGCGAGCCGCCGGAATGGGGATCGCGCTTGATCTCGAGCTCGGCCTTGTTCGGCTGCGCGTTCAAGCGACTTCTTCGGCTTCTTTCTTGGCCCTCTCCCCGACGTGCATCTTGCCGTCGACGCCGCGGTAGTGGAGGTCGCCCGGCGGGAAGCTCTGTGCCCTTCTTCACGACGAACCAGCGCTCGCCCATCTTGGCGGCGCGCTCGAGCAGGCGCGAGTGCACGTAGAACACGTCGCCGGGATACGCCTCGCGACCCGGCGGGCGGCGCAGAAGCAGCGACATCTGGCGATAGGCGACGGCTTGCTTGGACAGGTCGTCGTAAATGCAGAGCGCGTGTCGTCCCGTGTCGCGGAAGTACTCGCCCATGGTGACGCCGGTGTACGGCGCGAGGAACTGCAGCGGCGCGGTCTCGTTCGCGGTCGCGACGACCACGATCGTGTACTCCATCGCGCCGTGCGCGCGGAGCTGGTCGACCACCTGCGCGACGGTCGACGCCTTCTGGCCGATCGCGACGTAGACGCAGAAGCAGTCCTTGCCCTTTTGGTTGATGATGGTGTCGATGGCGATGGCGGTCTTGCCGGTCTGGCGGTCGCCGATGATGAGCTCGCGCTGGCCGCGGCCAATGGGGATCATCGAGTCGATCGACTTGAGGCCCGTCTGCAGCGGCTCTTTCACCGGCTGCCGGCCGATGATGCCCGGGAGCCTTCACCTCGATGCGGCGGCGCTCTTTGCTCTCGATGGCGCCCTTGCCGTCGATGGGCTGCCCGAGAGCGTTGACCACGCGGCCGATGGTGGCGTCGCCCACCGGAACGTCCGCGATGCGGCCGGTGCGCTTGACGATGTCGCCTTCTTTCACGCCGGTCGCGTCACCGAGAATCGCGACGCCGACGTTGTCCTGCTCGAGATTCAACACCAGACCCGAACAGGTTGCCCGGGAACTCGACGAGCTCGCCGGCCATGGCATTCTCCAGGCCGTAGACGCGCGCGATGCCGTCACCGGTGCGAAAGCACGGTACCGGTCTCGGTGACCAGCGCGGCGCGCTCGAAGTTCTGGATCTGCTTCTTGATGATCTGGGAGATCTCGTCGGCGCTGAGCTGCATGGGTCTTCCTAGGTCTGGAGAAGTTGGCTTCTGGAGGGCGGCGAGCCGTCCCTTGAGGCTGCCGTCGATCGTGTTGTCGCCAATCTTGGTGACGACGCCGGCGATGAGCGAGGGATCCTGCAGGCGTTCGAGCACGACTTTCTTGGCAACTTGTTGCTCGATCTTCACGGTGAGCTTTTGGTAGAAATCTTCCGACAAGGGGATCGCGCTGATCACCTGAGCTCGCACCACGCCGGCCTTTTCGTCCGCCATGCCGCCGAGTCGGCGCGCGATGTCCGGAATTGCTGCGATGCGGCGACGGTGGGCGAGGAGCCGGATCGAATTTTTCGCGGTGGTTCCCAAACCGAGTCGGGCAGCGATGTCCTGTAGTACGAGATCCCTCTGGGACTCGGGGATGACCGGGTTTTCCAGGGCGATGCGCAGGGTTTTGTTCGCCTCATACGTCTGGGCGAAGCGCCCGAGCTCCTCGGTGAGACCGGAGAGCTCACCGCTCTCCACTCCGAGATCGAAGATCGCGCGAGCATAGCGCTCGATGACCGCCGAGCTGATCATGCCTGTCCTCCGCGGGCATTCACGAGGGCCCGGTCGATGCCTTCGAGGTACTCGTCGGCGAGACGCTGGTGATCGGTAGTGGCGAGCTCGCGAGCGATTTGATCCGCCGCGCTCTTCATGGCGCCCTCGACGGTTTCTCGCATCAGCTCTTCGCGCGCCGCCTTGAGCTCCTGCTCCACGAGCAAGCGTGCCTCGCGCTCCAATCGTTCACGGCGCTCCTTGGCTTCGGCGAGGATGCGAACGCGGTCCGCCTCGCCCGCTTCGCGCATCTCGCGTTTTACTCGCTCGATCTCGTCGTCGACGTGGGAGAGCTTCTCCTCGTACTCGCTCAGGCGGTCGGCGGCCTTGCTCTTCATCTTCGCGGCTTCGTCCATGCCTTGCATGATGTTGGAGCGCCGCTTCTTCAAGGCCTCGGCGATCGGACGGCTGCCGTAGCGGACCATGAGCCAGATCAGGACCGCGAAGTTTAGAAACGTGGCGAGGAGGGGCGGAGGCATCCCCTTGGGCCGGAACAGGATCCCGGGCTCCGCGCCCTCCCGCTCCATCAGCAAGCCGTGAAAGAGATTGATGTCACCGAAGGTGGGAGCATGCTCGCCGTGGGCGGCGCCGTGCTCTTTGGCGCCTTCCTTGCCGTGAGCACCTTCGTGCTCGGCACTCGGAGCCACTTCTCCCTCGTCCGCGCGGACCACGGGTGCATACAGAGCGGCCAACGCTGCCAAGATCGCGGCCAAAACCAATGACGCACGCATCAGCGCACCTCCCTACCGAGGACCCGCTGGGCAATCTCCCGCGAGAGCTGCTCGCTCTTTCGCCCGAGATCGAAGCGGATCGAAGCCACTTCGCCGTCGATCTTCTTGCGGCCGTCGTCGACCACCTTCGCGGCGACGGACCGAGCCTCCCCCAGAATTTCGCTCTCGAGCTTGCCGGTTTCCGTGCGGATCCGCTCGCGTTCCTGTGCCGCAACCTGGTTGACCCGCTCGAGCTCCCGCTCGTAACGGCGCAGGAGATCACCCGCTTCTTCCTGCATCTTTCGCGCCTCGGTGCGAGCGCCTTCGGTGCGCTTCTCACGCTCCTCGAAGACCTTCAGCACTGGGTCGAAGAGCAAGGGCTTGAGCACCAGGATCAAGAACGAGAACAGGACCATCTGCACGAGGAACGTGCGGTCGAAGTCGATGGTCACCGCCCCGCCAAAGAGAGCGGCTACGCTGGTGAGAGGGGTAGCAATCGTGGACAGGGTCACACCTCGAGTTCGCCACCGGCTCGACGCCCGCCAACAGGCCGGCCAAGCTCGGGCGGGCCGGCTCGTACCATCGTGAACTCGGCCTGTCTACCGGACAATTTCAGCCGCGAAATCGCGGGGGTGCACACCAGTTCGCATCGGCTACACGGGTGAGCGCCGGTCCCGTCGGGGGGAGATCTCGGTAGCACGTTCCTGTTTCTGGATCGCTCGCTTCCGGAGCCACCTCGACGAGGGGCACCAGGGCGAAGCTTCGCTCACGGAGCCGCGGGTGCGGGATGGTCAGCCGCGGCGTGGAAAGCACCACGCCATCCATCCAGAGGATGTCGAGGTCGAGGGTGCGCGGACCCCACCGCTCTCGCCGCTCTCGCCCCAGCGCCTTCTCGATTCCCGCCAAAACCTCGTGGATCGCCCCGGGGCTCGTCGGGTCGGTCCGAAGACAGAGGGCGGCGTTCAAAAACCGAGGTCCCGGGCCTCCTATCGCCTCTGACTCGTACAGGCTCGAGATCGCGTCGATCGAGCCGAGCTCGCCCACGAGCCCCACCGCGCGGGCCAGGTTTCCCTGCCGATCTCCGAGATTTGCCCCGAGTCCGATGACGGTCTTCCGCGCCACCGGGCGAGGGTAGCGCATGGCGGCGGGGAACCGGGCGCGGTATGGGAAATCCGTGCTTCCCCAGGGCGAGCTGTTCGTGATCGCATTCGTGACGATCGCGGTGGTTTCGGCGACTTGGTGGCCGCGAATCGGGGCGGACCTGGGCGAGAGCCTCGTGAAACGCCGGAAACCCGAGTGATCGCGTTCGTCATTCTCTCGAAAATTTCCGTGCGGTTGGCTTAGACTCCCGTGCGGTGACCCAGGGCTTTGCGGGTCGAAATTACGTTCCCGGGCTCCGGTGATGGGACAAGACGAGCCCCTCGTATTCATGAGTGATGCGTCGGCGGAAGCCGGGCGTCTGATGTCCGCGCTCCGCGGGCGCGGGTTCAACGTCGTGGACGTGCCGCTAGCCCTTCTCGTCGGTCGAGTGTCGGTGCAAAGCCCCGCTCTCATTCTGTGCGACGTGGACGCTCCCGACGCCCTCACACAAGTGCGGCGCCTGCGTGACGTGCCCGGCGGAAGTCGCGTCGACATCGTGTTCTTTGGCGAAGCGGGACGCACTCTCGACGAGCTCCGGGACGAAGTGTTTCACGAAGGCAGCGGGTTCTTCGTGAGACCGGTCGACGCATTCGGTCTCGTGCGCAAGGTGGAGGCGCTGATCGGTCCACCGAAGAATCTCGGTGAGCTCCCGTCTCCCAGCTACTCATCCAGCCATCCGCCTCGATCGAAGAGCGGCCCACCGCCGTCAGCGCGTTCGAGCGAACGAGACAAAGGGGCGGCTCTGTCGAGCTCGACCCCCCCCGAGAAATCAGCGAAGCACCTCCTCTGCCCTCGACTCCGTCCTCGCCGCTGATTCTCGTCACCGCCCATTTCGTCGAGCTCCGTTCCCCCATCCCCCCGTTCGTCCCCTCGTTCGTCGCCCGCTCCGCCGCGGGCCAGCTCGGCGCCACCGGAAATCAGCTTGCCCCGACCGATTCCCTTGGGCTTTGGCGGCGAAGCGGATTCGAGAGCGTCGCTCACCCGGCACATTCCTCAATCGGAGATGAGCCCCGAGCTCGAAAGCATCCTGGCTCGAGCCGAGCAAAAGGTGGGAGCGCTCTCGAGCTCCGGCTCGAACCGCGCGCCGAACTCGGTGCGTATGACGCCCGACGAAGAAGTCGACGCGGTGTTGCCCGCCGACGTGCTCGCCGCGCTCGACGAACCCCTGGACATCGAGGATGAGGACGCCGAGGAGCGAGAGCCGGGAACTGGAACCGGGCGCGGAACCAGCACGGGAGGGAGCGGAGCGCGAACGGGATTTGGCGCCACCGGCTCCGGCCCTGGAACGAACGTCGGCACGGGCGCCGTGGACCTCGTCGTGAGCGGCGGGACCAGTGCCGATCGCGCCGCGGCGGGACCGACGACCGCCCCGCCTCGACGCCCTGATTCGAGATCCCAACAAGACGCCCAGAAGACGCCTCCGGCGATGCCGACGCGTCCTCCCGAGCCTCCGAGCTGGCCGCCCCCCGCGGCTTCGAGCGCGGCCCTCACCTCCGTCGAGGCCAAGCCTGCCAGCTCCCTCGAGCGCGAGCCGTCTCCAGCGTCACGCACGTTCCTCGGGGACTCACGGCCGTCCCCGTTGCCCCCGGCGCCGACTCCGACCGCCGGCATGCCCCTTCCCGTCGAGGTGCCTCGTTCGCCTTCGCGCCCAGCGCCGCGCGCGGCGCCTTTGGTGGAAATACCGGCTGTGCTCGGGCCTTCGGACGCGCCCATGGCGATCGCTCGCTTGGTGCGCGCCCGCTTCACCGGTGCGCTCGCGTTCGAGAACGAAGAGGGGATCCGACGCATCGTGCTCCGTGACGGAGATTTCGTGACGGCTTCTTCCGGCGTCGCGACCGAGGCCCTCATCCATTTTCTCGCCGAGCGCGGCGTCTTGTCACCCGAGGTAGTTCGCGGACTCGGACACAAGTTGCCTCCCTTCGGACGACACGCGGGAGCAGCGCTCATCGCTCACGGACACCTGCGCCAAGACGAGCTTTGGCCGGTGCTTCGCTCACACGCCGAGTGGATCGTCGGGCGTGTCGTCGCACTGACCTCGGGAGGAGCCAGCATGGAGCGCGAAATCCCGCCGCGCCTCCTGGCCGAGCCCGCCGTGTTCGGTGGTGCAACGGGCGCAGAAGTGTTTGTCGAGATCGTCCGCCGCGTGATCACTCCGGAGGACGCACTTGCGCGCCTCGGCGGTCCGCGCGCGCGCCTGGTCGACGGCCCGAGCGCGTCCCTGCTCGGTGAGTGCGCCCTGGCCGTTCGCGAAAGCGAGTTGCTCACGCGAGCCAAGAGCTCGGACGTGGGGGTGGTGCTCGAGAGTGTGAGCGAGCGCGACTTTGCGGCGGTGCTGTATGCGTTGAGCTCTCTCGGCGTGGTGGAAACGTTGCGCCCCGACGGCGCCGTTCCCCGGGCTCTCGAACCACAGCCGGTCGTCTACGACGCTCTCGACGAGCATGCGCTCCGGGCGCGCATCTTGGCCAGGAAAGCCCTGGTCGACGAGGGGGACTACTTCGCCGTTTTGGGCCTCTCGCGGGCGGCGACCAACTACGATGTCCAGCGAGCGTACACGGAGCTCAAAAGCGAGTTCGAGCCGGGTCGTGTCTTGACCGCATCCACGGCCGATCTTCGGGACGATGTGGATTTGATCCGCGAAATCCTGGACGAAGCATACGAGATCCTTGGCGACCAGCTGCGTCGGGATCGATATCGGCGGGCGTTGGAAGCTGCTCCGCGTTGAGCTACATTTGTCCGCGTGCGGCGCTCCTTGGCGACAGGTTTGCTTGCGTCCCTGACGTTGATCGGCGGAAACGCCATCGCCGCCGACGGGGGTGCTCCGGACTCGGGTGCTCCGGACTCCGGGTCCCTCTCGCCCGCGTCGGTCATCGCGATGTACTGCAGCGAGACCGATCTAGAGTGTACGACGGCGCCGCTTGCGTACGAGAAGACCATCTCGCTTCCAATCGCGTTCGACTTCGACACCGGTTGGATCCCGCCCGGAAGCAACTTGCAGGTGCGCTTCTTTCTCAAGATCCCCGCCACCACGACGGTGAAGCTCGACGGCGCTCTCGAAACGACGTGGCCGGATGCGATGACGCTGGCGACGCCCGGAGGTCCAGGAGGTTTCCTGAGCTTCGACTACGGGCTCGAGATTGGCGCCAAAGCCCGTATCGACGTGAACGTCATCGGGATCCCGGTCAAGTGGGAGACCGACATTCCTTACCTTCCCCAGGTCGACTTCGTCATGGAAGGCGAGAAGCAATTTCAATCCTGGGCGTTCGCGCCGAACGGAGCAACTGCAAGCGGCAAGAGCGACAAGGTGAGGATCCTGGAGGTGAACCTCCTGGGCCTCGCCGGGATCCCGAGCCAAATTTCCAAAGGCGGCCTGGCCCTCGATATCCAAGGCGAGCTCGAAGCGACCTATGAAACGGATCGCATCCGGATCGAGGAAGCAGAAGTCGATGACACGGACATCACGACGGAGGACGGACAGACGACGCGGGCGTTCCTCGGGGGAGCTTTCGTCGAATACGATGTCTGGCCCGAGGGTCACGTCGACTACGCCGGCACTTTGCACCTGATTCCAGCGTTCTTCGTGAAGGTATTGGGTAAGGATTTCGATCTCGGGCTCTTCGATTTTCCGGTGGACATCAGCCTCGGAACGCAAGACTTCGTTTTCGATCCCGTGCGTGTTCACGTACCGTTGCCGGATCTCGAGGCGGTCGATCCGGTGCTCGACTTTGGTTCGGTGAGCATTGGCAAGTCGAAAGCTCTCGATCTCACCCTCGACAACGTCGGTGAAGCGAAGGCTCGCGCGACCGGGTTCATCGATTCCGGGACGACGACGGCGTTTTCCCTCGCGAAGCCCGAAGCGCTGGTTGCTTCGATGGCGAGCGGAGCGGTGAGCGTCACGTTCGAACCCAAGCAGCCGGGCAAGGTCGAGACGGTACTCACCCTGGTGACGAACGATCCGGACAATCGCTTTCAAAAGGTCACGCTCCGGGGCAATGCCGTCAGCGGCCCGGTCGTGGAGACTGACGGCACCAAGCCCCAGGGAACTGCGGAGGATTCCGGCGGCTGTGGGTGCCGCTTGCCAAGTGCTCCCGGCGGAGGAAGCGGCCTCTCGGCGAGCCTGCTCGGCGTTCTGCTGATTGTGCGGCGGCGCCAGCGTCTACGATGGACGCATGGAGGAAAGAAAACGGCCTGACCGGACGCCGGGCGGCACCGTCCGGCTGGAAACGGGGGAGGTGACCCGGGAGCCGAGCATCGGCGACGATGCCACGCTGTCGCTGTCCAACGCGCCGACCGGAGTATCGGCGCCACGACCCGTCGATCCGGACGTCGCATCTAGCCATCGATTCGAGGCGAGCGAACGGTATTCCGCCCACGAGCTCATCGGCGAGGGCGGGATGGGCGAAGTGCACTCGTGCCGCGACGGCTGGGTGGGTCGCCAGGTCGCCATGAAAGTGATTCGCGGAGAGAGCGCCGAGACCTCCGACGTTCGAGCGCGGTTCTTGCGAGAGGCGCGAGTACAGGGTCAGCTCGAGCATCCCAGCATCGTCCCCGTCTACGACATTGGCGTGCGGGACAGAGGTCGCGTGTACTTCACGATGAAACGCGTGAAAGGACGCACGCTCTCCGAGATCGTTTCCGGCATCGCGAAGGGAAACGAGGCGCTGGCGGAACGCTATTCGCGTCGTCGGCTGCTCTCGGCCATGGCGAACGTGTGCCTCGCCGTCTCGTTTGCCCACGCCCGTGGCGTCGTCCACCGCGATCTCAAGCCGGCCAACGTGATGCTGGGCGATTTCGGCGAGGTGTACGTGCTCGATTGGGGGATCGCGAAGATCGGGTCGAGCCCGGACTCCCCCGAAGAGACCACTATCGGCGATCTGTTGGACGAAGAAAGCTCGCCGAAAACACGGATGGGCGCGCTCCTCGGGACTCCCGGGTACATGGCGCCCGAGCATGTCGAAACACGTGCGACCGCAAGCCCCGCTCAGGACGTGTACGCGCTGGGCGCGATCTTGTACGAGGTTCTCGCTCACGAACCACTGCATCGCGGCAACACGCTGCGGGACGTTTTGACCAGCACTACGACCTCGCCGGTGGCGCGGCCTGGGTCGCGGGCCCCGCACCTGGACATTCCGCCGGAGCTCGATGACATTTGCGCCCAGGCGACGGCCGCCGATCCCGGGGCGAGACCCAGCGCTCGCGAGCTCGAAGAAGCCATCCAGCGCTATCTGGATGGCGAACGAGACGCGGAACGCCGGCATGCGCTGGCCGAAGACGAAGTTCGGGCAGCAGAGGTTGCCATGCGGCTCGCCGAAGCTCTCGGCCCCGACGCCGAAGCGCACCGCGCACGAGCGATGCGAGCCCTGACCCGCGCCCTCGCTCTCGAATCCACCCACGTCGGTGCGCTGCGTAGCTTGCTTTCCCTGCTGGGCGATGCCCCCGAGTCACTGCCTCCCGAAGCCGAGCACGAGCTGGCCGAGGTCAATCGCAAAGACCGCGCCCGCGCCATGAAGATCGCGGCGTTCGGGTTTGGGAGCTGGGTGCTGGGAATGCCGTTTCTGATCGAGGCGGGCGTGAAGAGCTGGGGGAGCGCCCTGATGATGGACGTGACGTTGCTCGTGCTCTGCAGCTACCTCGTGTGGATGTGGCGCACGGGGAACACCACACCGCGCTTCATGCGCTGGTCGATCCCGATCGCATTCCTTGCCATCGGGGAGCTCTCCGTGCTGTTTGGTCCGTACATTTTGGTGCCCGGTGGCGCGGCTGCGATGGCAGCGGTCCTGATCGTGGCCCTTCGCGCTACGAAGCTCACCGCCCGGGTGATTACCCTGTTCGCGCTGGGATCGTTTCTGGTTCCCGCCGTTCTCCAGCTCTTGGGTTGGTTCCCCCAGACGTACTCGTTCGAAAACGGCGTGATGACCGTTCGACCCTACGTCGCCGATGTCAGCCCGGGAGCGACGGTCGGCTTGTTGTTGTTTTCCTCGGTGCTCGTGATCTTGATCCCCGCGATTGGCGTCCGGCGTTCCGTGGCAGCCCTGGTCGAAGCCGAACGGCGAACGTTTGCTCGCGCGTGGCGACTCCGCCAGCTGCTGCCACCGGACGTGGAGCAGGCAAAGTGATCAGGGACGCGCGAGCAGCTGAAGCTGACTCGCGTTGAGGAAACCTCGAAATCCACCCCATTCGATCTCGGCAAGGGCTCCACGTCGAGCTACGAAGTGCACGCTCGTGCCTTCGGGAAGTGACACGACTTCCGGGACTCCGTTCACTTGTCGCAGCGGCACGCCCGCCTCGTCCACCAAGCGAGCGTCGGTGACAATCACCACGGCCGGGCGCGAGGTCTCCCGATAGTGACGAGCCGCCGCGGTGAGCCCACCGGTGAGCAAGAGCAGCAAGCCTCCCACGGCAGCGGCGGTCACTCCGCCCAGCTGTACGCGCTGCCGACCGCTGGTGAACCGAGTGAGCAGGCCGAGGGTCATGAGGAGCGAACCAAATGCTGCGATGAGCGCCCAGACGTTCTCACTGACCAATCCAACGACGGCGCGCGAAAGCGAAGTCTTGGTCACGACCGGTTCGGCGCCTTTGCGGGCGCGTCGCCGAGCAATTTCGGCACGCACGCGTTCGAGGGCGTGCTCCGCGTCCGCATCCGTTGGACGCAGCAGCAAGGTCTCTTCCAGGGCGGCGACGGCGCGGCCCAGATCCCCGGGGTGCGAGTTTGGGGAGCGGGCGCGAGCGACGTAGGCAGCAGCGCGGTCGAAGCTGGCGTCCGGATGGGAAAATCCACGATCCGCGAGGGATTCGAACAGATCGATCGCGTCATCGACCGCACCCCGCTCCAGGTTCTGCACACCCTTGTCGAACGTACTTTGGGCATCGGCGCTCGACGGCGGCTCATCAGCGCTGGCAACGGCGGCGAGGCCCAGGCACGAAAGGACCAGGACAAGGCGCCAGCATCTGCCGAGAAACTCTCTCGTGCGCATGGGACCCAAGTGGGTGAAAGTCAGCTCCCGCCCTCGCCGTTCTCACGCTTTTCGTCGTCGCCGTTTCGAGCCGGTCGCGGGCGGGTTTTTGCCACCGCGGTCGTCAATTCCTGCGCGCGCCGAACCAGATCGTCCGACGCCTCGGTGTCCTGGGCTCCTGTGAAGCGGAGATCGTCGCAGAGCTCGAGCATTCGTACGACTTCTTCTGCCATCTCCGACGAAAGTCCAGCATTGGAAAGCTCCGAGGCCAGCTCGCTCTTCAACACGGCGCGCATCTTGCGCCCGGTTGCCGCTTCGATGGCAGAAAAAATCGCGCGCTCGATGGCACTGGCGGTCTTGCCGGCATCGCGCTCACCCGCCGCGCGGCGAGCGTCCGCGATGGCGCGATTCGCCGCAGTCTTCTGGTCACTTTTTCTCCGCAAGCGGTTGTCGCTCAGGCGATTTTTGGCCGAGCGAGCCCCCGCGCCGAGCACCACTGCGAGCGGCCCGGCGAAGAGCAGAAGCCAGAACAGGTGCTGGTCGGACAAGCGGCGTTCGCTCACAGCCGGTGCGCCCAGACTCTTGCGGGCAGAGAGCGCTCCTTCCAACTGATCGAGCTCCTCCGCCTCGTTGGCGTCGCTCGCGCCCGAGCCGGGAAGCACGTGGATCTTTCCAAGCTCCGTACTCGCGGTCTCGTAGGATGCGCGATCCGGATCCCAGTACGGCAAGCTGAGGTCGCCGAGATCGATGTCGCCCGCTACGTCGATGCGAACGACGAAGGTGAACTTCCGCCAGCCACCGATGGTCGAACCTCGAGGTTCGATCTCTTCCACCGTGGTTGGCTCGAGAAACGTCACGCCCTTTTGCTGTGGTGTACGCAAGTTGAACGGCAGGTTTCCGGTGCCCTCGAGCTTGGCAACGATGCTGACCGCTTCACCTCGAGTGATCTCCCGCGGCTCTACGTTGGCGCTCAGCGTGTAGCGGCCGACATCGCCGAGCTTGTATCCCGGTGGCCGACCCTGGGTGGGGGGCTCGGTCACCACGACGCTGAGCGGAGCGCTGTAGCGAGCGAGGCCGAGGTTCTGGTTGCCGTTCGGATACCCGCGGCCCTCGAAGCCCATGCGCATCGCGCCGATGACGAGTTTGCCGGACTGGATCGGGAACAGCGCGATCTCGCGCATCTTCTTCGCGTACCAAACGTCGCCGCTGATCGGCACGCGATACATCGTTTCGCTGTAGGAGTTTTCGAGCAGCGTGTGCGCGACGAACGCCTCACGGCTCGGCTCGGACGTGTTGGTCTCTCGAAACGGCCCACGACGGCCATAGGCAAAGATGCGGAGGGTGACCTGTTCACCCACCACCACTTGATCGGGCTTGGCCACCGCCCGGAGAAACGCGATGGGATCGTCCGGTTGCCCAACACGCAACTCCTCGGGGAAGTTCGGGAGATCGGGCTCCGGCTCGTCATCATCGGTGCCAAAGAGCGGCGGTAGCTTCGGCATGTTGGGAAAGTTCGGAAAGACCGAGAATGGGTCCTGGGGGTTCGGCTGGCGGTTCCCCGCTCCCGCCGGAACGACCTCGATCTCCACCACGTCCCCGTTCACGCGACGGCCCGCCACGACGACACTGGGTGGTCCGACGCGATAGCGTCCGGGTCTCGCACCCGAGACGGCCCAGGTTGCGGTGATGCCCTGTCGCTGGAAGAACTTTCCACCGGAGAGCGAGATCTGTTGCTGGGTGCTCACGGTCGGACCGTGCGCCACCATCCCGGCCGGGAGGGTGAGCGTTGGGTTCGAGGGAGTCGGGTCTCCTTGCTGCACGAGAACCGTGAACTGCAGCGAAAGCGGCTCCCCCACCTCGACCTTTCGAGTGCTCACCTGAGTTCGAGTAGTGGAGGCTTGTGCTCGCGACAGGCGCGACAACGAAAGAACGAGCGCCGCGAGGCACAGAGCGAGAAGGGTGACGCGCTTCACTTGTCCTCCATGCCGGATCGAACCGAGCGCGATAGCGCCCGATTGCGCGCAGCATGCTGCTGGAGCGTAGGCGCACGCTCCAACATGTCCAACATGCGCTCGTCTTGATTCACCGACTGGGGAGGCGGCTGTGCCGGGCCACCGTCGTTTTGATCGTTCGGCGAGCCCCCGTCGGATTCTCCCGCGTCTTTTCCGCCGTCGCCGGAGCTCTGACTCGAGCCGTCCTGTCCCGCGTCGCGTCCGCCGTCGGCGCCCCCGTCGTCTCCCCCACCGTCGGAGGCGTCGCTCCCGGAGTCTTCGCCGCCCCCGTCACCGCCATCGCTCGCATCGGGGCTCGCGTCGTTGGCGTCCGGTGAAGAATCGGCTCCGGAATCGCGATTGTTTTCGTCCTCCAGTCGTTGCAGTGCGATGGCGCGGTTCCAGGCGGCGTCGCGACCGATGCCGTCGCTGGCATCGTCCTCGAGACCCGGGATGAGCTTGAGGGCGCGCTCGTAGTGATCGATCGCTGCGCGATAATTCTTTCGCAAGAATTCCAGGTTCCCGGCTAGATAGAACGCGCGTGCGCGAAGGTCGATGGCGACGTTCGTATCGTAGGCGATGAGCTCCACGATACGCAGGGCGCAGTCGACTTCTTGGGTTCGCTCCGCGAGCGCCTGTTCCTCTTCCGGAGTCGTTCCGGCGTCGCCGTTCGCCTCTTCCTCGCCAAAGCGGCGTCCGAATGACTCCGCGATTTCGAACAGGCCCAGTCCGAGATCGAACCCGGCGTTCTGTTTCTTCTTCACGCTCTCGGGCGCGCTGATCTGACCGCCATTGCACGTTCCCGTGCTCAGATACTCCCCCAACAGGTCGACCGCGGCCCGCGCGTCCCCCGCTTCGAGGGCGCCGATGCTGTCGTTCACGACGGGTGAATTGCGCTCGAACAGCGGGTCGACTCCTTGTTCACAACCCACGCCGAGCGCGAGCATGCCGCCGGTAGCGATCGCAGCTGCGGCGCGAGCTCGCTGCCGGCGCCGGCGCGTGCGGGTCCGGCTCGGCGGCGGCGGACCGGTGGGCGCATTCGAGCCGCGTCCTCGCCGCGAGCTCTCCGGCACGGCAGTTTCGAGCAACAGCAGGAGGACGGCGATCACCAGAGGATACAGGTACACGTCGGCGTAAACGGTTTCGACGCGTTCGCTGAGCTCACTGCTCATCAACTTTCGAAGCGATGCGGCAACCTGACGGATCCCGGTCGAGCCGGGTTGGCTGCGCACGATGTTGCCGCCACTGGTTTCGGCGATCTTGGTGAGCTGGGCTTCCCCTTCCGCGCTGAGCGATGTGGTCAGTGGCTTGCCCGCGCTATCGGTGCGCCACGCCACGACTTCGCCGGACTCGTCCACCTCGGGGATCGGCTCGGGCGTGCGACCTCCGATTTGAACGACGTGAATCGTGACGTCGTCGCCGGCGGCGGCCTGGGCGACGCTCACGGGATCGCCTTCGAGATCCTCTCCGTCGGTGACCAGGACGAGGACCTTCTTGTGAGTGCGCGAGAGCGGATCGCGTTGAAGAAGATCCCGCCCCGCTTCGAGGGCTCGTGCAATGGCGGTTCCGCCCACCGGCATGTCGTTGGGGGAGAGCTGGCGAAAGAACTGGGCGATGGCAGCCCCGTCGCTGGTCAGGGGAAAGCTCAGCGGATCGCCGGCAAACGCCACGGCGCCGAAGCGTGCTCCCGGAAGGTCCGCGATGAGCTGGCTGACTTCGGTCTTGGCGCGTGCGACCCGGGACGGTTTCACGTCCCGCGCGAACATGCTCTTGGAGTAGTCGAGGATGATGACCACATCGAGGTTCGTCGCCGGAATGATGCGTGTGCCCCGCCCGTACTGCGGTTGAGCCGCAGCCACGAATCCGAACGCGACCGCGAACACCAAGAGCACGCCCTTGAGCGCACGGCGGCCACCTGGGCGCGCCGTCAAGAGTGCCTCGACCCGCTCCTCGTCCCCAAAGCGCCGCACCGATCGCACGAGGAGGACGCCGCCCGCGATCAAGAGCGCGGCCACCACCAAGCGCCAGGAGGGCGCCCGCGAGCCAGAGCGGCTCGGCGAATTTCACGGAAACCTCCTGAGCAGGAGGGAGCGCAACAGCGCATCGAGCGCCAGGAGCAGGACACCGGGCAAGAGCAAGAAGCGGTACATGTCCTCGAAGCTCGCGATGTTGGCTTCGAACCGGGTCTTCTCGAGCTTGTCGAGTACGTCGTGAAAGCTCGCCTGGAGCTTCGTTGCGTCCGTGGCGACGTACATCTCGCCGCCCGTCTTCTGGGCTAGCTCTCGCAACAGATCCGGGTTCACCGGGAAAGGCACGGTCACGTAGCGCGGCTGTCCGAACAGATCGAACCCGTCTTGCACCTCGGCCTGGTCGCCGCTTGCCGATCTGGATCGTGAAGAGCCTCGCTCCGACCGTGCTCGCGAGGTGGGCGGCGTATTCAGGGGCGATTTGCCCCGCATTGTTGTCGCCGTCCGTGAGCAGGATGATGGCTTTGCTCTGGGCCTGGCTGCGCCTCAGGCGCGCCGCCGCGACACCGACGGCGTCGCCGATGGCGGTCGCGCTGCCGTCGATGAGCTTGAGCTCCATCCGGCTCACGAGGGAGTCGAGCAGGTGATAGTCGAGCGTCGGAGGCGACAGGACGTAGGCCTCCTTGCCGAACACCACGACGCCGATGCGGTCGGTCTTTCTCCGCGCGATGAAGTCACGAATCACGGCCTTGGCCGCATCGAGGCGCGTCGGTCGCAAGCGTTTGTCCCGCTGCGCCACGAACTTCTGGAGATTCTCCGGCAGGTTGTCGATGACCGCTTGCATCGATCCGGACAGATCGAGCACCAGCACGATGTCGATGCCGCGCTCGTCGCTGGTCTGGGGGCGGAGCGTGTTGATGGGACGACCGAGGGCCAGCACCAAGAGCCCGAGTCCCACCGAGCGTACGATGCCCGGGGTATCCCGAAACCAAACCCGGGCTCCCGACGGCCCGACGCCCAGCGGCGCGATGAGCCCGAGTCGCAACCGAGGTGTGCGACGGTCCTCCCCGTAGGTCGAGCGCCAGAACACGACCGGCACGAGGACCAGCAAGCACAAGAACCACCAGTTTTGCCACGTGGCCTGACGCAGCTCCGTGCCCCGGGCGATGAGCGGGTAGGCGAGGCCGACAGCGAGGGTCAACAGCGTCGAGGCGAAGATCAACCCGACGCGCTGCCACGCTCGAGTCCGCGCGCGGCTCTTGCGGGTCGCTGGATCGATTCCGCGTCCCGTTTCGGGAAGCGTCGCGCCTCGTTTGCCTTTCACGAAGGTCCTCCCGTTTCCGGGGCGGGGGGCGGTTCCGGAGTCGGCGGAGGCTCGGGAGGTGGCGGCACGTTCTCGAGGGGAGGCGGTGGCGTTGCGGGCCGCAGCGGCACGGTCTTCCTCACGATCTCTTCCGCTGACTGGAGCGCCGTCGTGCACTCCTCGGCATCGGGCGTGAGCTTGGCGAACTTCACCAGATCAGCCTGCCGCAGGAAGTGCTCGATGGGCTGGAGCACGGGGATGGGCGGCACCACGCGCCGCAGCACGCCCACCATCTCTCTCGTCGTACTCTCGAGGCCGTCGAAGCCGTAGCGTTCGCCGCAATACTTGCGCACGATGTGTGAGACGCGATCGAAGTGCTCGACGAAGCGCTCGGCTTTCACGAGCTCTGCATGGCGAAGATCGTAGAGCTCCTCGAGAGCAACCTCCCACGGTGGTCGTGGCGGTGGAGGTGGCGGGACGGCTTCGGGTCGCTGGCGCCAGCGAGAGAGGAACCATGCGACGAGCGCGCCGACCACGAGCGCGATGAGCGAGGCAATGGCGATTTCTTTGGCCGTCGTCCAGATCTCCCGCTGGGGGCGCGGCGGAGGATTTTCCCTGGGCTGGGGATTGAGCTCGTTGACGATGGGATCTTCGACCACCGTGCGATGGGGCTTGGTGCACAGCGTGATGAGCTCGCCGCTGGCCCGTGCGATCGCGATCGGGAGCGGGGGCAAGAGGAGCTCGCTCCGGCCGGGCTTTTCCGGCAGGGCGACCACGGGGATCTTCACCGTGCTCTTGGCGCGGTCGCCGTTCACCTGAACATCGATGCTGGGGCCGGCGCCTCCGTCGGGATCGGGCAACGAAAAGCCCGCATGCTCGAGAGCGCGGGCGGCATCGCTGTCGAGCTGCACGCGAAATCCGTTGGGCAGGACGGTCTCGCCCTTGCCGTGGTCGACCACGACTTCGAGCACCAGCGCGTATCCAGTCGTGCCTTTGGCCGGAAACGTTTCCGTGAGTGCCGGCCGTTCCTTCCCCTCTGGAATGCGCTCCGTGCACGTTCCGGTCACGCGCTCGGGGGCTCCCGCAGCGGTCCCCGCGTCCGCTTTCGCCGGTGGCGCTACGCAAAGGAGCAGAATCGCCAGCGCGAGCCCTCTCATCGCCGAAGCCTCCGAGCTCGTCGGGCGAACAGATCGCGGAGAGGTTTGACGTACGGCTGATCGGTCCGGATCACGCAGTGGTCGAGGCCGAGCTTTCGGAACAATCGCACCTGCTCTTCGCGGAGAGAGCGCATGCGCTTCTTGTAGTGCGCGCGCACGCGAGCGCTCCCGGTGTCGACCAAGATGCTCTCGCCCGTTTCGAAGTCCTCGAACGTGGCCAAGCCCACGTTGGGGAGCTCCTCGTCGCGGGGATCGACCAGCAGGCACGGGATGACGTCGTGCCGGGCAGCAGCCAGCGCCAGCGTCCGCTCGTAGCCGCTCGTGAAAAAATCGGAGAGTACGAACGCCACACTGCGACGCCGGGCCACGTTGTACAGGGTTTCGAGGGCGACCTGGAGATCGGTGCCGGTGCGCTCGGGCTTTGCGCCGAGGATCTCCCGCACCACGCGCATTACGTGCTTTTGCCCTTTTTTGGGTGGAACGATCTTTTCGATCTGATCGGTCGAGAGGATCAGCCCGACGCGGTCGTTGTGCTTGATGGCGGAAAACGCGCACAGTGCCGCGACCTCTGCAGCCAGGCCCGCCTTGCTGGAGCGTCGCGTTCCGAAGCTCTCGCTCGCCGAGAGATCGACGACCAGCATCACGGTCATCTCGCGTTCTTCGACGAAGACCTTCACGTAGGCCTCGTTCATCCGCGCGGTGACGTTCCAGTCGATGCTGCGGATGTCGTCGCCGTGCTGGTACTGCCGCACTTCGCGGAAGGCGAGACCCTGTCCTTTGAAGACCGAGGTGTAATTGCCGGACAGCTGCTCCGTCGCGAGCCGATTGGTCGTGATCTCGATCTTCTTGAGCGCTTTGATCAGCTCCTTCGGGATCACGGCTTTGGTCTCGGCGGTGTGAGCCTCTTCACGGCACCTCGACGACCTCGAAGACGCGGCGGACGATCTCCTCCGCCGTGACTTCCTCGGCCTCTGCCTCGTACGAGAGCACGATGCGGTGGCGGAGCACGTCGGGGCCGATTGCCTTTACGTCTTCCGGCGTCACGTAGCCGCGATGACGCAAGAATGCGTGAGCGCGGGCGGCCAGATTGAGGGCGATGCTGGCGCGGGGGCTGGCGCCGTACTCGATGAACGGTGAAAGCTCTTTCATCCCCCGCTTTCCGGGCTCGCGCGTGGAGAACACGACATCCACGATGTAGTCCTTCACGCGGTCGTCCATGTACACCTCGCGGACCACTTTGCGCGCGTCCAAGAGCTGCCCGGGCGTGGTGGTGGGCTTGGCCTTGGCCGAGACGACGCTCGTCATCCGGTCCATGACCAGGCGTTCTTCCTCGCGCGACGGGTAGCCCACCTTGACCATGAGCATGAAGCGATCGATCTGCGCTTCCGGCAGCGGATAGGTGCCCTCTTGCTCGATGGGATTTTGCGTGGCCATCACCACGAACGGGTCCGGGAGCTCGTAGGTCTTGTCGCCGATGGTGACCTGGCGTTCCTGCATCGCCTCCAGGAGCGCGCTTTGCACTTTGGCTGGAGCGCGATTGATTTCATCGGCCAGAACCAGGTTCGCGAAGATGGGACCCAGCTTGCTGGTGAACTCGCTGCGCTTCTGATCGTAGATCACCGTACCGATCAGATCCGCCGGCAGGAGGTCGGGTGTGAACTGCACCCGGGCGAAGCTCGCGTGGATGGTGTCGCAGATGGTGCGCACGGTCAGGGTCTTGGCCAAACCGGGTACGCCCTCGAGGAGCACGTGGCCCCCCGTGAGCAGGCCGACGAGGATCCGCTCGACCATGTAGCTTTGGCCCACGATGACCTTGCCCACTTCGGCCATGAGGTCGTCGACGAAGACGCTCTCTTTGGCGACCAGCTCGTTCAGCGCGCGGACGTCTTGCATGATTCTCCGGAAGCAACTGGGCCCGGCGGGGCTCGGCCGGGCGATGGAATAGCGCGGGGCGGCCGAGATAGACAATCTCGAGGCGATTTGCATTCCCAAACCGACGCGTCTCGGCCCTTCGGCCGCAGGATTTTCTCGGCGCGCGAGCTCAATATCCAGAGTTCGACGAGCGAGAGCTTGGGAGGATCTCGGCCCCGCTCAGTTGCACTGAACGGCGCCGCCGCCGACGAGGTAGCCGGCAACGGTCTTGATCCGCACCGAGTTGGCCGCCGTTCCGGGCCACGCCATGTCGTGCGGAGTGCAGGATTTGCCCGGGCGGATGAACGTGATTTCGGGGTCGCCCGGGTTCACGTTCGCGAAGAGGCCGAGCCCGCTCGTCGATGTCGAGGTCAGGCTCGTGTCGGGCAGGTTCGAAGAATTGGTGAAGTAGGGACCGGTTCCGGATTGGGGGGCGAGGGACACGGTGACGCCGTCTTGCCCGATGAACCCACCGGTCGAGCCCGGTTGGACTGCCGTGGCGAGCACCTGCGCTTTGGTCTTGTCGATCGTGATGCCGACGATGGCGGCGAAGACGTTTGCTTCCTGTTCCGTCGGAGCGGGGAACTCACCGATGTCGATGGGCGAGGTGCGCGTCTTCACCGTGACCAGTGACGGGAAGTAGGTCGCCTTCGTGTACTCGAGAAGGATTTCCTGATCTGCCGGCACGCCCGTAATCGTGTAGGCGCCGCTGGAATCCGTCTGCACGCACGGAATGCTCGAGTCTCCGTACACGCACACCTGCAGACCCGCGACAGGCGTCGTGAGGTCGACGAGAGCAACGATGGTTCCGGAAACGGCAGTCGTTCCTGCGTCGCTCCCGGCGTCCGCACCCGCGGCACCCGCGCTGCCCGCCGCGCCGGCAGTCCCTCCGCTGCCGCCGGACCCGCCGCTGCCCGAGCTGCCGCCGGACGCGCTGTCCTTACCGGCATCGACACCGCCGCCCGTTCCACCGGTTGCGGGAGTGCCCGTTTGATCATTCGTCGTTGCACACGCGGCCACGAGGAGTGCGATCGAAGAAGCGAAGAGAGCGACGCTCGGGTGTTTCATGCTGTGGGACCTCGGAAAGGCGCGGATCTTTCCTCCGAATCGGGTTCCGTCAAGCCGGTTGCTGGGTCGGATCCCGGGAGTCCGCAGAATGATGAGGCTTTTGCCTCAGCGCTGGCACTCTTTTGGGATGACGACGCGGAGCAAGGTGCGGTCCGTCGTCAGGATGCAGTCGTCTTTCTGTCGTTTGCAGGCGCCGGCCTCGGTGACCAGACGAATGCCGACCTCGTCGCCTTCTGCCACCACGAATCGATCGTGCTTGTTGCGCCCTGGCCACGCCATTTCCCACACTCCAGGTCCGAGAGCGACCTTGATGGGCTGTCCGCTGGTCTTGGGGAACGACAGGGTGACCGGCTCGCGCTTGTCCTTCCCAGAGACCGATGCATTGCCCACCGGGCTGAGGGTCAGGGAGGTCGTGGCATCGGCGCTCGCGTGCTCCGCCTCGCACTTCAAGTCCTTGCCCTTGCCCTTCGCGCCGCAGGCGATCACTCGCTTCGCAACGTGCGCGAACGTTACTTGCGCGGTGCGCGAATGCTCGAGGGAGCTCGGCGGCTGCTCCTTGGGCGAAGCGAAGAAGAGAGAGCCGGCTCCTAGAGAGAGAATCGTCAAGAGAGAACGCAGCATGCGTGGCTCCTTGGTTGTTTGTGGTGGCCAGGCGAACGCCGGCCGGCGGCGCCGACTCTGACCCGTGGAGTCGGGCGCGCAAGGTTAGACGAAGAACCGCCGGATTCATTCAAGAGTGCGCGGGTTTCCTGGGATACAGTCGCCCTGTGGAACGCGCCACCGCTCTCTGTCGCCTCCTGGCGTGGCTCGGCCCCTGGCGCGGCTCCGAGCGCGTCCCCCGGGCCATTGCTTCGGACATATGGCGGTTGCGTGAGGGCTCGAGGGTCGGGCGGAGGGCGCGGCCGGCGACAGCGGAATTTGCTCCTACCGAAAGCTGCCTGGAAGCCCGGATTTACTACCCCCGTCACGAGCCCCTCGCGACCTACCTCATCGCGCCCGGCTTGCACTTCGATGGTCCCGATGATCCCCGTCTCGATCGATTCTGCCGGATCCTCGCCGCACGCGGGGTTTCGGGTCGTGGCGCCCTTCATCCCCGCGTATCTCGAGCTCCGAGTCCATCCGAGCGCGGTCGAAGACTTCGAAAGGGTCCTCGAAGCCACCGCCCTGCGCTTCGAGGCGCGAGTCACCCTGTTCAGCATCTCGTTCGGATCTCTGGCTGGCCCTCGAGGCCGCCGCACGCCGGCCGTCGAGCGTCGATGGCCTGATCAGCTTCGGCGGATATGCCAGTTTCGAAAGCTCCGTTCGCTTTGCCATCGACGGCGTCCTTTGCGACCCCCTCGGGGACGTACAGCTCGCCCGCGACCCACTGAACCAGCCGGCACTCTTCTTGAACTTGCTGCCCTACCTCGACGTGCCGGGTGACACGTCGGGACTCGAAAACGCCTGGCGACAGATGGTCTACCGAACCTGGGGCAAGATGGAGCTGAAAGAGCCGGGACGCTTGGCCCCGTATGCCGATGCGCTGCTGTCGAGCGTTCCGCCTTCCCAACGCGAGCTCTTCGAGATCGGTTGCGGCACGTTGCCTGGCGCGGCCGAAGCCGCCGGCCAGGCGCTGGCTCGCGCCACCAAAGAGCTCTCGTTCGCCTCCCCTCGCCGAGCCCTCGAAACCATTGAGTGTCCGGTCGTGATCTGTCACGGCCGCGACGACGACGTGATCCCCTGGAACGAGGCCGAGAAGCTCTCGCGAGCTCTCGATGGACGCGTGCCGACGCGGCTCTTGCTCACGGGCCTCTACGGTCACACGGGTGTCGGAAGGCCCGGCGTTCGAGAGATTGGGCGCGAAGTGAGCACGTTGATCCAGATGGCGCAGGCCATCGCGTGGGGAGGCGAGCTCCGACGGCGGATCACGTGAAGTGTTCGGGACAACAGGTCCTCACTCTCCGCCGAGAAGCATTCCGAGTAGCCAGTCGACGCGGTCCATCACGACGAACGCGGCCAGCATCCAGCCGATGCCGAGGAGCAGGCCGAGGAGGCGGTTTTTGCGGGTCTTGGTGAAGTGGAAGGGGAGTGAGAGCGGGCCGAAGACGACGATGGCCATCCAGAAGCTCGCTTCGGTCCAGGCTCGACCCAGTCGCTCTTCGGAAAGGCGTGCCATGTCGCGGCGCACGATCCACCACGGGAGCAGGATGCCGAGCACGATCTGAACCGCAAACGCGAAGACGCTCATGTCGCCGCTCGGGCCCAGCGACGAACGCTCAGCGTTGCTCGACGTTCTTCACGAGATCGCGAAACGCCGACTCTTCGTTGGGGTTGGGCGGTCCCGGTTTGCGGAAGACGGTCGCACGCTTTTTCTCCGTCTCGCAGCGCGCGACCTCTCCGAAATGCTTCAGCGGCTCCTCGAAGGCTTGGTTCGAGATCACCGCCTTGCCGATCTCGTTGAGGATCGGCACCATCTTGTCGCAACCCTCCGCGGGCTCCGGGAGCTCCAGGGCGGGCGGGTCGGTGCAACAGCCGTTTCGAACCACGACGAACGCAGGCATGTCGTACCAACCGAGTTGTGAAATGCGCGCATCGCCTGAGTGGGCGCTCCGCCGGCCGCTCCCTGGACCGTGGCGACGCGCAAGCGCTCGCCGCCGGTTCGCGGATCCTTTTCCGTGCAGAGCCACGAGACATCGGGCGCCTTGCGGAACGTGTCCTTGGGCAGGTGAGCGGCAACGCAGCTGGCGAGATGATTGGTTCCCGCCATCGCACCGTCGGTTTCTTCGCCAGTGACCGCGATGTCCCCCAAGCTGAAGGAGCTCGAGGTCGGGGCGGCCGAGCCTTCGTCCGTGTTGGAGCTCGAATCGTTGGTCTTGGCCGTCGGGCGCGGGGCGGGTCGAAGGGCAAAAGCCAGGTACGCCGCGCCGAGCCCCAGAAGGACCGCACCCACTGCCAGAAGGCCGACCCAGAGCTTGCGGGGTGGGGCCTTGGCGGACGGCAGCGAGGTCGTGAGGGCTGCAGGAGCGCCGGAGGGCGTGGTGAGCGGGATCCCCTGGGACGGCGGTGGCGTGGACGCGCGAGGTGGCAGCGGCGGCGGATGCGCGTCCATGTTGGAGGCGTGGGCGAGATCTTCCCCGCGTGCTCTGCCAGCCAGCGCGCGAGCTCCCGGCGCAGGGCGCGAAGCTCGGGACGCGCTTCGATGCGTCCGCTGCCAGAGAATGGGCGAGCGCCGCTTTCAGAACCGGATCATCGATGCCGACGGCGTGCAGCTCGTCTTCGCCCGACACTCCGGCCTTGGCTGGATCGCTTCCAGTGAGCAGACGGTAGAGCAGCGCGGCGGTCGCCCACACGTCGTCCTCCGTCGTGGGCGGAGTTCCAGGCGCGTGCTCCGGGCGGCGAAAAGCGTCCGTCGACGGGGGCGCGTGACTGAGAACCGGCGAGGCGCGATCCCCGGAAGGTTCTATGATGACGCAGGTGGGACGGAGCGAACCGTGTGCGGTTCCGGCGTGGTGCAACGTGGCGAGGGCGTCGAGCAATCGAAGCGTGAAGCGAACGACATCGACGCGGGTGAGCCGTGGGGTCCCGTCGGCAAACGCTTCGGCGCTCGTACCAGGCACGTGATTGATGATCATCACGTGGCCGAAGTCTGCGATCAGGACTTCGCGAACGGTGGCCAGGTGGGGATGAGTGACCCCGATGGCTTTGCGCATCGAAGTCGCCGTTTCCGGATCGAGCTCGAAGGCGACGACCGAGTCGTTGGTGGTGGTATCGGTGGCAAGAAAAGTCGGAGACCCATCCGCGAGGGGCAGCTCTTGCTCCACCCTGTAGCGGTCCGCGAGCATCACCCCGGACGCCAGATTCGAATCCACCAGAACCCAAGCGTTACACCTCCGGCGGTTCGCGTAAAGCCCCGGAAAACCGGGGGCCCCGACGGCCGGTTCTGCATTCGACCGGGTTCTTTTGCGTTTGCGCGGCGACGCCGCAATGATTGCTCGGTCATGCGTATCCCGCTCCTCTTCGTGGGCCTCGCAGCCCTGTCGGGGTGCGGGGGCGAGGACGGGGGATTGCCCTCGCCGGGTGGCGGCGGAGAGATCCCGTTTGCGGCGAGCGGATCCTTCAGCGATCCGGCTGGCAAGGGGAGCTTCACGTTCGGCGCCGCCAGCGCGGCGACGCAGATCGAGGATCAGAACCCCACCACGGACTGGTACCTGTGGACGCAGCCGAAAGCGGACGGCGGGCTCGGCCATGGCGACGTTCGTCGGCGACGCGTCAAGGGCTACGAGCAATGGCTCGCCGGACGTGGAGCTCCTCGCCAGCGCTCGCGCCTCGACTCCTATCGCTTCAGCATCGAGTGGGCGCGCATCGAGCCCCAGCGCGACGTGATCGACGAGGCCGCGCTCGCGCACTACAGCGACTTCATCGACGCGCTGCTCGCCGCACGGCATTCGCCCAGTGGTCACGCTGCACCATTTTCGAACCCGGTTTGGGTCGACGATCCGCGCGACATCGATTGCTTGAACGGTCCGAGCTCGACACGAATCTGTGTGGGCTCGGCGATCCCGTCGGCGGTCCCGCTCGTGATCGAGGAGATGCGCCAGCACGCGGAGCTGCTGGCCGAGCGCTTCGGCGATCGCGTCGACGATTGGGGCACGCTCAACGAGCCGGTGAACTATCTGCTCGTCGTCCTACGGAATCGGCATGTTTCCTCCCGGCAAGAAGTACCTTTTCTCGCTGCTCACCAAGTTCATTCCGGTCGTTCGCGACTACCTTGCGGCTCACGCCGCCATGTACGAAGCGTTGAAGAGCGCCGACACGATCGATGCCGATGGTGACGGGGTCGCCGCGAGCGTGGGGCTGTCGCTTTCGGTCGTCGACTGGGTGGCAGCGCGCAACAACGCTCGATCGGACAATCCGGAAGACGTCGCAGCCCGCGACCGACTGATCTACGTCTTCCACTACCTCGTCGTGGATGCCGTTCTGTCGGGCTCCTTCGACACCGACCTCGACGGCGACGCCCGACGAGGATCATCCCGAGTGGCAGGCCACGCTCGATTGGCTCGGACTGCAGTACTATTTCCGCGGGGGCGTGACCGGGAACGGAGGGCTGATCCCCGTGCTCGCGCTCACGCCGTGCTTCGGCGGCATCGACTTCGGCGTCCTGCATTCCACCCCTGGACCCGACCTACTGCGTTCCGGCGATGGGCTACGAGTACTACCCGAGGGCATCTACGACGTGCTCGCGGCGTACAGCGAGCGCTATCCCGAACTTCCCCTCGTGGTCACCGAGGCTGGGATCGCCACCGAGGTGGGAGCACGCCGAGCCGAGAACGTGGTGCGCACCCTCGAGCAGATCGACCGCGCACGTCAGGCGAGGGCGTCGACGTGCGCGGCTATTTCCACTGGAGCATCTACGACAACTTCGAGTGGGCCGAGGGATTCAAGCCGCGCTTCGGGCTCTATCGCGTCGACTACTCGACCTACGAGCGCACGCCCACGGAAGGCGCCGACGTGCTCGGAGCCATCGCCGCCGCTCGGCGACTCACCGCCGCTCAACGCAAGAAGTACGGTGGCTCGGGTCCGCTCACTCCCGAGGGCGACTTCGCCGCTGACGAACCCTGCAAAAAGCAGTGAGGAATTTTACAGGAAGGCGGAAGGGGCGGAAGATTTGAATTGAATCGGATCAGGGCGCTCCCCGCCGGGCTAGTCGTCAAACATTCGCGCGGAGACGATTCGGCGTGGATGGAGTCGTCTCCCCCCAAAATCCTTCCCACCTTCCACCCCTTCGGGTATCACGAAGCGCGTCGCGTCCCTGTGAAATCCCTTTGAATGGATTCACTCGCAGTAAAAGAGCGGATCGCGCTGGCTCAAAAATTCGTTGATCGCTTCCAGGGAGCCCGGTTCCAGCTCGACGAATCGAACGCCCATGCCGGGGGGCACGTCGCTCGCCTCGTTGTACTCGCGAACCCAGCGCACCTCGCCCTTGCCACGCACTTCCTTCTGGGTCTGGGGCAGGAAGATCGAAATATCGACGATCGAGCCTTCGGGCTTGAGTAGATGGGTGGCGATGAACACTCCGCCCTCCGACATGTTTTCGGTGAAGCCCGCGTAGAAGTTGTGATCACTGGTGATGCTGACGTTCGAGGGTGACCCCGACGCGGGGGGCAACTCGGCGATTGTCGTGAGTGGGGTCGAAGCGTTCCGAAAGCAGTCGAAATTCGGCTTCGGAGCGTTCTTCCCGGGCTTCGATCATCGGGGCGGACGAGTCCATCATGGTTCCTCTTGCAGCTGGGTGTTCTCACAGGTCGTTCAATCCGTGCGGCGTGCTCGCGGTTGCCCGCACCGGGGACCGCCCGGGAGCAGGCAGACCGAGCCCTGCGAGCGGCCGAAACCTCACTTGGCTTGGGTCGCGTCAGCGCTGGGTCCGCGGGGGCCGGCGTCAGGGATCGGATGCTCCGGCGTGTCGGCATCAGGGATCCAAACGGACGGGTCTCGTCGAACTTGAGCCGACACTTTGCGGGGACTTTGTCGCGGGGCCCGGCCGACGTAATTCACCATGGATTCCGGCAGATTACGAAGCATTTCCGGCGCCGATTGGGCACCCTCTCGGGCATTGGCGAGGTAGTCGGTCTGTCCGAGGGCCACCGACAGGAGCGACACCTCGTGGGGGTCGAAGCCGAGATCCAGACACGCTGCCCCCACCGCCGCTCCCACATTGGGTCGGAGCCCTTTGAGCTCGGCGAGCACTTCCGAGAGCGTCTCGAGCAAGCGCCAGTAACGACCGGTGTGTTTTGCGCGCGCCGTGAGGCATCGCCGCAGGCTCTCCACCCGCTCATCACACTCGCGAAACGGAACACCGAAACCCATGAGGCGGCGCTCCGATTCGAGGATGCGCCGGGCGGCGACGGCCACCGCATCGCGGTCGTCCACATTTCCCGAAACCGCGCCCTCGATCTCGACCAGAAGCGCTGCCGCCGAGCCGCTCGTCCAGTGACCGATCATCGCGCGTTCGATGCAGAGGTTTGCAGCGGCGACTCCGGGCAACGTGCTGCCGTAGGACGCGATGACGCGCGCCATCTTGAGGGGCCAGATGCGCGCGTCAGCGACCGTCATGACCACGGCGATGTCGTCGAGCACGGCGCGATCTTCGTGCGACAGCCGCTTGCCGCCCACCGCGAGGGCGACGAGCCCGGTGTAGCTTTCACTTCCAGCAAGCTCCGCATTCACGGCATGGCCGAAGTAGTAGTTTTCTCCCCACGCGGCGTGACCGACGCGCGTGGAAAGCTCGGGTACTGTCATTGGCTGACCTCGTAACGGAAACGCGGAGTGTTCATCGGATAGTCGCGAAGCGCTCCGGGCTTGACCGCCCGCGCTTCGGCGATCGCGACCGGCAGCTTTGCCAGCGTGAACACCAGCTCGATCTGGTCGGGACGGCCGAGCCCGAGGGCGTGGAGCAGGCCGAGGAGTGCCGCGTGCCGAGTGGGATTTTGCCCGAGAATCGGCACAGAAACCCCGATTTCCTTCGCAGCTTGGCCCAGCCGTGCGACCGAGACCTGCTCGGGCGCATTGGCGGAGACGAACTCAAAGGGGAGGGGTTCGCTGTCCGCTTCGAACCAATCGAACAGGGCCGCGTGCTCCGCGATCAGAAAGCGCGCTTGCTCACCGAGAGCGACCGCCGCGACGCCCAGAGTGCCGGTGCTGGTGGCGCCGCACAGGCGAGCCAGACAGGTTGCGTGGACCGAAGCCTCGGATACGGTCGACGGGATCAAGAACCGCAACGCGAGGTCGAAGGCCTGAGCGCGAATCGGGTCGGGCAACTCTCCTGTGGCGAGCAAAAATACGATCTCCGAAAACTGGTAGTGAGCGGCGAGGTCGCTTTCGGCGAGGTAGCCTTCGATCCGAGGCTCGGGTCCCGGTTCCACGACGTGCGCCGTGAGCGTCTCCGGCCAGTTGCCGTCGTCGATGGGACCGCGTGTGTACGCCAGGTCGTCCGTTGCCATTTTTGCCTCAGCGTCGGATGAATCCGGCGAGCGACGAGACGCGTCCCCCGATGGGTGGCGGGATGCTTCCGTCGACGCGCATCTCGATGAGTCCGGGAGCGTTCGAAGGCAGCCACTCGTTGATCGCACGCTGGAGCTTGCCGGGAGCGTCGACCACCCAAGCGCGCATCCCCATCGAACGCGCGATGGACGCGATCTCGATCGGACGCTCGTAGCGGATGCTGGTGAGGGGTTTCCCGTGTTTGCCGACCTTGCTGCTGGCGTGGAACGTGATGCCGTGCATGTTGTTGTTTTCCACGATCCAGAGCACGGGGATCCCGTATTCGCTGGCCGTGAGGAGCTCCATGCCATTCATGGTGAAACAAGCGTCGCCCACGATCGCGATGATGGGCCGTCCCGGCTCGGCGAGGGCTGCGCCGATGGGTGCCACGGTGCCGTGCCCCATCGATCCGAATCCCAGGTTGATCACGAAGCGCTGGCGGTGATCGACCCGGAGGTGGTGAATGTTGAAGAGCATGTGCCCACCAATGTCGCTGAACACCACGGCGTTGTCCGGCAAGACTTCTTGCAGATCGCAGCGCCAGCGCTGGGGAGTGAGCGGGAGACTGTCCGAAACCCGGAGCTCCGGGTCCAGGTAGCGCTGATGGCCTCGCTCCAGGGCCGGGGCTTCGTTCCAAACCGATGCCGGCTCGGCGCCGTCTCGGATGCGACGGTGCAGTTGGTAGATCATCTCGATCAGGATGGTTTGCACGTCGCCCACGAGCGGCACGTCGACCGGATAGTTGCGGCCGATTCGATCGGAATCGATGTCACATTGAATGAGCGCCTTGGAGGGTCGAAGTCGCGGATGCCAGTTGAGCGTCGTCGTTTCGTTGAGGGAGGCCCCCAGCGTGATGAGAACGTCTACGTCATCGCCGAGAACCGTTTCCATCGCATGGCGATGGCCGGCCACACCGAGCACACCCAGCGACAGCGGATGGTCCTCGGGGAAGACGCCTTTGGCGCGGGGGCTGGTTGCGACCCGGGCGGGGAGCAGCTCGGCGAGGGCCATCAAGTGCTCGGCGGCCTGCGCCAGGTGAACACCGGAACCAGCCAAAATGACGGGGTTTTTCGCTTCGAGCAAGAGCTCCGCCGCTTGTTGCACGGCATGCCGGTCGAAGGTGTGGGTGCTGGTTCGGTAGGTGGCCGGATCGAACCATTCCTCATCGACGGGCTTTTCCCAGAGATCGACCGGAATGTTGAGATGAACGGGGCCAGGCCGGCCGGTGAGTGCTTGCCGAAGCGCCCGGCGCAGGTGCTGGGGTAGTGAAGCGGCTGATGTCACCATGGCGGAGTACTTCGTGATCGGACGGAACATCGCAACGATGTCCATGTCCTCGCGCGCCGTTTCCTGAGCGGCACCCTTGCCGAACGCGTGGCTCGCTGCCTGGCCCGTGATGACCAGCAGAGGCACTCCGTCGGCGAACGCGCACGAGACGCCGGTCAAGAGGTTCGTGGCGCCCGGTCCCGCTGTGCCAGCGCACACGGCGAGCTTGCCCGACATGCGGGCGTAGCCGTCGGCCATGAAAGCAGCGCCCTCTTCGTGCTTGCTCACGATGAGGGAGATGTCGTCGTCCTCCTCCAACCACTCGAAGAGCGGATGCAAGAGCCCGCCCGGGATGCCAAAGACGTACTTGACTCCTTCGGCTTTGAGGTAGTGCAAGAAGATGTCGATCGCCGTCGTGGGCGCTGGGCTCGGCTCGTCGGACTTGAGCAGCGTCAGCGCGGGCGGCGGGGGAAGGTGGGGGGTCATGCTGGTGGTCATGCTGTCTTGAGTCTCCGAATGCTGACGACGTTGGTCGATTCATGGGCCTTGCCCGCGGTCTGGGGGATGGGCGGTCGGGTCGAGGCCTGTTTCACGGGGAAATGAACCCAGAAGGTGCTGCCGAGGCCGGGCTTGCTCATGACCTCGATCTTGCCGCCGATGCGGCTGAGGAGCTCAACCACGACCGAGAGGCCGAGCCCCCAGCTGTCGCTCTTGGCTTCCTTGCGGAGCGAGCCGCGAGCAGCGAAGATCTTGTCGATGTCCGACTCTGCAATGCCCCGGCCAGTGTCGGAAATCTTGATGGTCAAGTAGTTCGGCTTTCCGTCGAGCTCTACCACGATGCTGCCGCGCTCGGTGTACTTGGCGGCGTTCGAGAGCAAGTTGTCGAGGACGCGGTCGAGGAGAAGGGGATCCACTTCGATTCGATTCGGGAGCTTCGCGGGTTGGTAGCACGCTGACACGGATGCCGCGCCCCTGAACCAGTGCCTGAGCGCGGGCCCGAATGCGGTCGACGAGAGTCGAAACCAAAACCGCTTCCGGCTCGAGGCGGACCGAGGCTGTGCCGCTGGTCGCGACGCCGAGCAGCTCCACGAGAAGCTTTTCCATGCGGCCCACCGCGTCGTCGATGTCGACCAACACGGCCTCGCCGTCGGGGCCGAGCTGTGTGGTGGTGTCGCGCAAGAAAGTCACGTTGTTCTTGAGCACCATCAGCGGACTGCGAAGGTCGTGGGAAAATCCGCGGATCGATGTCACCCAGTTGTCGCGCATGTCGTCCATTCCGCTCAGCAGCTGATTCAGGGCTTGGCTGCGCTCACCGGCGCGCTCTTCCAGCCGACCGATCCATTGGTGTTGGCGTTGAGAAAGCTCGAGAATTTCGTGGCGGGCCGCGGCTTCGTCCCTCGAGACGGCCAGATAGGCTTCGTTGATTTCGCGTCCGGCGGCGGAATTCAAACGGTTGGTGCGGCGGAGCTCGAGGAGGTGTCCGGCGCCAGCACCGAGGAGCGCGAACGCCAGCATGGTCATGTGGCTGCCGAGATGGAGCGCTCCGATTCCAAATGCTGCAACGACACCGGCGACGAGCCCGATCAAGACGGGCAGCCAACGATTGGGCTCGTACAAGTTCAGAACGTATTCGCAGCAGTCGTCTCCGTGAGCGATGCAGCGTCGCTCTTTGAGATGGGCACGTGGCAACCCCCACATCTCCGGCAGATGAATCATCTGGCCTTGGCGCGACAGGCACATGAGCCGGCTCTCGGGTTTTTCGCTCACGTAGCGAATGACCACGGCGCCGCTCTCTTCCACGTGAGGCTCGAAGCGGCTGACGCTCGACACGACACGCATGAAGCGCGCGCCGAGCTCGTACGCGTCACGAGGGCCGATGGCTCCGGCCAAGAAGCGCATCGGACCGTTCGGCCGCTGCATGTCGTGAGCACAGGCGATCAGGAATTCTTGGTCGCTCTCGAGGAAGCGCCGACCGGTCGTGAGAACGGTCTCGAGCCGAGCGTGGCTCACCCATCGGCTGCCCCCACACAGGTCCTCGATTTCGAGCCCCGACGAGAGAGCAATCTGCCGAACGGCCTCGATGCCGTGGCGCTCCTGGATGTAGGAGAGCAGCGGGGCCGCCAGGCGGACGTTCAGCTCGTCTTTTTCTTCGGTCGACATCGGAGTGCTTGGGATGCCCTCTCGAACGGACCGGCGAACGAAATCTTAAGCAGAAATTGCGTCTGGCACTAACCGCGCAAGTACAGGAAATTTATAGGCTTTTACTTCCTGGCCCGAGGACCCGGTTTCGGCCCGCTCGCTTGGCCGCGTACAAACGCCCATCGGCCGCTGCCAGAAGCTCCCCCGGGGTGCGGTTCGGGCACTCCCAGAGGCAGGCGCAGCCGGCGCTCACCGTGATGGGGATGGGATGGCCTTCGAAGGTGGCCGCGACGGTTGCAGCGCTGGCCCTCACACGCTCGGCCACACGCACTGCGTCTCGCGCGCTCGTGCCGCGAAGGAGCATCACGAACTCCTCCCCTCCGTAGCGAGCGAAAACGTCTTCGCTTCTGAGCTGGCTCAGCGTCATCCTGGCCAGGTGACGGATGACCGCGTCTCCGGCGGCGTGGCCACGGGTGTCGTTGACGCGTTTGAAATGGTCGATATCGAGCATCACGAGCGACAGGTCTGCCTTGTGACGTGTTGCGTACGCGAGCTCGGCCTGTAGGCGCTCGTCGAAGTGTCTACGATTGTACGCACCGGTGAGTGGATCCCGTGTGCTCGACTCGAACAGTTGGCGGAGTAGGCGCTCCTGCAACGCGTCGGTGACCGTGTAGCGAAAGAAGGCGTGAGGCCCGAACTGGATCAGGTCTCCATCGCGAATCTCGGCGCGGGTGATGCGGACGCCACGCAAGAACGTTCCGTTGCGCGAAGTCAGGTCCTCGGCCATGTGGGCCTTGCCGTTCCACACGAGACGTGCGTGCTTGCGACTGACGCCCGCATCTTGGAGCACGAGCTCGTTCCCAGTGCTTCGTCCGACGCCAGCGTTCGATCGCCCGATCTGCCAGATTTTCCCTGCATCCACGCCGTCCAGACGCAACAGCACGATTCGGTCGCGCTCACAGACCACTTCGGCTGCGTCGCTGATGTGAGTGATCCGGTCCCCCTCCACATCGTCTTCGATGGTGGGCATCGGCGGGCGCACTGCCGGCATTTCCGATCGCGTCACCGAATTCGGCGTCACCTTGTCCGGAGCGGGAGGCAGCATCGCCTCATGGATAACTGGTAGCGGAGCATTGCTGGGAAGGGAGTCCATGCTTCACCACCTCACCTGGGGGAAGGGCGGTCCCGGTTTCGCGAAAAGGTATCCCTGAAGTAGCTCGCAGCCCAGCTCGATCAACGTGTCTCGCTCTTCCGCGGTCTCGACGCCCTCGGCAACGACCAGCATGCCCATGTCGTGGGACAAGCTGGTCATCGAGCGCACGACCTTTTGTTTCGTCGCGACTCTTGTCGACACCTCGGATCAGCGACATGTCGAGCTTGACGACTTCCGGCTCGAGCTGCGCGAAGCTCGTCAGCCCGGCGTACCCTGCTCCGAGATCGTCGACCGCGATGCGAAAGCCCATTTCCCGCAGCCTTGCGATCTTGCGGGCGCACGTCCCCCACTCGTTCCAGCGCGGCGCGCTCGGTGATCTCGAGGACGACACGGCTCGCGATTTGGGACAGCGTCGAGTCCGGGCTCGAGAGCGTGGGGTCCAGGAGGTCTTCGACGTGCAGGTTCACGAAAAGAAGCGCGTCTTCTGCCGCCGAAGAGATCGGGATGGCAGCACGGTCACGGATCGTGCGCCCGAGTCGGTCGAGTTGGTCGAGGCGCTCCGCTGCGTCGAGGATCGCGCCCGGGTGTGGCAAGCTCGTGTCGGTCGATCGTAAAAGAGCTTCGTAGCCAAAGACCCTCTTTTCGCGGGCGTGGACGATGGGTTGGTACGCGATCCAAAGACCTTCGATGGCGCGTTCGAAGCTCGCCTCCAAGCCCGCCCGATCTCCCGGGGCAGCGGTCTCACCGAGGATCTCGGCCGCTCGGGCTTTCATACGCGCCATTCGGTGGTAGCGCACCGCTTGGTCGATCACCGCGGTCAGGTCGTTGGGTGCCAGCGGTTTGGTGAGATAACGAAACGCGCCGTACTCGATGGCTTGCATGGCGGTTCCAACGGCTGGCTCACCGGTAATGAGCACGAACGGGACGAGCAAATCCGTTTCCCGAAGACGCCGCAGAAGCTGGATACCGTTCATGCCGGGCATCGAGATGTCGCTCAGCACGACGTCGAAGCGGCGGCCCGCGACTTCCTGGATGGCTTCTTCGCCAGTTGCGGCAGTGGTGATGTCGTAGCCGCGAGCTCGGAGAACCCGAGCGACGCTCCGCAGCAGTGTCACGTCGTCGTCGACGAGCAGCACCGCGCCCTTCGTCGTTCGGTTGACGAGAGGGTCGGGAGTCTCTCTTTCGGAGGCTTCCGTGCGCGCCGGACTTGCCTCGACCGGCTCGACGGGGACTTGCATGCTCATGACCTCTCAAACGGCGGGGTTCTTCAGAGCTTAAGGGGCTCCCATCGAATTCTCGGACTCCGAAAAGCTCATGGAGTCCGGTGGATTACGAGGGGTTTTCCGACCCCGCCGTCCAAGGGAGCGTCCGTCACCACAAACACCAGATTCGGTCCGGGAGGTGTGGGCGTCGAGAGCGTGCAGGTCTGGGTGAGAGTCAAGTAGGGGGAGATCACGTTGACCCCGACGGCGTCGAGGGGCGCGTGATTGTAGACGACCGTTCCGGTGGCGCTCGGCTGAGCGGTGGTATTGAGAAGCCCGGCGTTGGTCAGGAGCGCGCCCATTTCACCCGTACCGCCGCCGCCGCTCGTCACGACCACGACTCCGCCCGCTTTGACGAAGGTGTCGATGCCGGGTGCGAAAGCCGTCCCCGCCGTCCCGAGGGCTCCGCTGGGCGCAGCGGTCTGATCGTAGACCAGAAACACCTCGTAATCCTGCTTGATGAGACCGGTCGTGACCGCGTTCACCGAGTTGGCCAAAGTGAGTTGGAAAGTGCGTCCTTTGGCCTGTGCGCTCCAGGTGATTGCCTGGTCCACCTTGTTTTCGATCGAGGTCGGCGAGTGCTCGGTATAGGCCAGGATCCGGACGGGATCTTGCGGAAGCAAAAACACGGAGTTCCCGAGCAGCGTCGTCTGAGGCGAAGTTTTGAAGCTCTGCTCGTAGCTCGAACACAAGACCACCACGTGCCCGGAGGTACCTCCCACGCACTTGCCCATCTCGCAGATCCCGCTCGGGCACTTGTTGAAGCAAGCACCGCAGTGATCGGGATCCGTCTGGAGGTCGACGCACTGTCCTCCGCACGCGACGAGCGGTGGATCGCAGGCAGGAACGCAGGCGAAACCGCCGTCGACCGGAGAGCACAAGGGAGCCGCGGCGCTGCAACTCGTGTTGCAGTCCCCGCATTGCGCAGGCGTGTCGAACGGTGGAAAGCACCCGCCGTCGCCGGGGTTGCCGTCGCCGGGGTTGCCGTCGCCGGGGTTGCCGTCGCCGGCGTCGTCCGGGCCGTCGCGATCGCCGTGAGCGTCCGAGATGTCGGCGTCGCCGTCGACCTCGCCGTCGAGATAGCCCCCGTCTCCCGCGCTGCCATCGCCACCGCACACCTGGGCGACGCAGCTCACCGAGGTCGGGCAAGCATGCCCGCAAGAGCCGCAGTTCTCAGGGTCCGAGGCCGGGTCGACGCAAGCGCCGTTGCACGCGATGAATCCGGATCGACACTCCCCGCCGACCACACCTCCGTCGCTGCACGCACTCGGCACGAGCGCCGCCACGAATAGCGACACGGCGACGAGTGGCCCGATGTGACGACGCCGGCGAGTCATGGAGCCTCCTTCGAGCTTGTCCCATCGTCGGGCTTCTTGCCAGGCGAGTTCGTGGGTTTTTCGTCTTTGCGGATGACTTGGCGTTGCTCGCGGGTGATGGTGAATTCCACGCGCCGATTCATGAACCAGGCGCGCTCGCTTTTCTTGTCGACGAGCGGCTTCGAGAAGCCGAAGCCTTTGGCGGTCAGGCGGTCCTTCGCGATGCCCTTCGAGATCAAGAACTCCATTACGGATTCTGCGCGACCCTGGCTCAGCCTTTGGTTGAAGGCTTCCGAGCCGCGCTCATCGGTGTGTCCCTGAACCTCGATGTGGACGTAGGTCGGATTTTGCCGGATCACGTCCGCGACTCGCTCCAGAAGGGGATAGCTGGCGGGTCGTAGCTTGGCGCTGTTGGTCCAGAAATGGACGCGATCGTCGAGCACGATCTTGTCGCCGATCACGCGGACCTGCTCGGAATCAGGGCAACCGTCCTGATCGGCGTAGCCGTTCACGGTCTCGGGCTCGTCCGGACACAGGTCCTCTTTGTCCACGATTCCGTCCTGGTCGTTGTCCGTGTCCGGGCAGCCGTCTTCGTCCTCGAAGCCGTCCTTGTCCTCGGGATCGTTCGGGCACTTGTCTTTCTCGTCGAGGATCCCGTCTTCGTCGTTGTCCGTGTCGGGACAGCCGTCTTGATCCTTGAACCCGTCTTTGTCTTCGGGGTCGTTCGGGCACGAGTCGTCGCGATCGAGGATGCCGTCTTTGTCGTTGTCGAGGTCGGGACAGCCGTCTTGATCCTCGAACCCGTCTTTGTCCTCTGCCACGTCCGGACAGCGGTCCACCGAGTCCTTGATTCCGTCGCCGTCGCGGTCGCCGTCGCTGTCCACCTTGGGCTTGGACGAGATCCAAAACTCCGTGGACACCGACGAAGAGAATGTTCGCATCGGCGGGTCGTAGCTCGCTGTCCGGCTGAAAGACGTGAAAGAGCCCCGCCGTGGGTCCCACGCCTACCCGCTTCGCGACCGGGAAGTCCCAGCCCGCCTGGACGTTGAACAAGGGCCGGGTGAGGCCACCGGTGCGGGCGGCGCCCAGCTGGGCGGCGAGCCACGGTCCGTGATTGGCGATTCCGGGCTCGGCCAGGGGGCGAACCCGGAGCCCAACGGCTCCGTGCACGCTCGACCCCGCGCCTTGGGGTGCGATTCGGGGATCGTCGGGCTCGGCACTTTCACTCAGCCAGAGGGACCCCACTTCCAGATCCAGACCCAGCGCCGTGGTCAGTGGTAGCTCTACGGCTCCCAGCCCGATTGCGCCGAAGCCGAGCTCGTCTTTTTGATGTCCCGTGATGGCGCGCGCCACGGCGCCCGTGCCGTGGAGTCGCACGCTCTGGGCGGCCGCGGGCGTCGTCCACGATCCGAGGAACGCCACGAGCGCGAGCGCGAGCGCCGATTGTCGGGCCCTAGATGGGCCGTCGCGACAAATCAATTCGGATCGACCCATCAATCCGCACGCATGATCTCGGCGTACTTCCCGATCTCGGCTCGAGCGCTCTCGGCGATTTCCGAGAACTCGAAGCCGGTCGCGGTGTTGCCGCGGATTGAACGATTCCAGCGCGCGTGAGCACTCGCCTCGGTGATGCGTCCTGAGGCGGGCAATGCGAATCGGATCCTGACCATCTCGCCCTCGACGATGGCGCGATCGCCCACGAATTGCAATCCGCCTTCGGACACTTCTTCGACGCGTCCATCGATGGTCGTTCCATCCTCCTGAACGATCCGCGCCAGTGCGAGGTACGGCACGCGCGGATACCGGCGTCGCGACGTCACGTGGGCCTGCTTCGCGGTCGGAGCGCCCGCGACCGTCGTCGCGTCACGGGACTGCGCCTCGCGGCCGGGCCCTCTCCCGAGCAGGTTCACCGAGCCAGATTCTCGGCTGAGGCAGTGCCGAAGAGCTGCGGAGAGCTCCGCGGCCGAGCCAAAGCGATCGCCAGGAGCGCTGTCGAGACAGCGTTGGAGCACATCGGACACTCCGCGAGGGATCTCCGGGCAGACTTCGTTGACCGGACGCGCGCCCTTCGCCGAAAGCTTCAGGAGGATCTCCCCCTGCTTGCCGTCGAAAGGAACCGTGCCCGTGAGGCACTCGTACAGCGTTACGCCCAGCCCGTACTGATCGGCGCGATGGTCCACCGAGGATCCCAAAAGCGCCTCGGGCGCCATGTACTCCGGTGTCCCCGGAGAGCCGTGATCACCGGTGAGGCGCTCGTGCCATCCGTCGCTCGGACGAATGAGTTTCGCAATGCCGAAATCGAGGAGCACGACGCGCTCCTGCATCGTGACGAACAAGTTGCTTGGTTTGACGTCGCGGTGGACGACTCCGTTGGCGTGGCAACGGGCGAGCGCTTCGCTCACCTCGATTCCGACCTTGAGGGTCTCGCTCACGCTGAGCTTGCCACGCGCAGCGAGAAGCCCTCCGAGCGTTCGACCTTCCAGAAGCTCGAGAGCGATGTACGGACTTTCGTCGACGAGGCCCGCGTCCAGGATCTCCACCACACCGGGCCCTCGCACCAGGGACAGCACGTCGATCTCCCGTCGTGCGCGCCTCATCGAGTGACCGTCCGAATCGTGTGCGAGCTTCAGGGCCACCATTCGATGGGTAAAGATGTGTTCCGCAGCATAGACCCGGCCCGCCCCACCACGCGCCAGCACTCTCCGGAGCTGGTAGCGACCGTCGACGATGCCGTCGTGAACGGGCTTGGGGGGGGTCGTCTCGATGAGGGAGAGCTGTGCCATTGGATCCTCGTTTTTTGGGAGTGCAGGAAACGTTCCCGAACGATTTCCCCGAGAAGACGAGGTTTTGCGTGAGCAGCAGGGTTGCGATGACACCCAGAGCTAGGTCAGTATGACCGCCTCCCGTGGCTTCTGAAACGCCGAGCGAATCGGCCGCGCCGGTGGGTTTGGTGTTCGTCGTCGAGGACGAGGCGCTAGTGCGTCGCGCCGTCTCCCGCTCCCTCACTGCGGCAGGCTTCTCGGTCGAGGCGTTCGAGAACGTCGAGTCGGCCTTGAGCGCCCTCGAGGCAACTCAGCCGGACCTCCTGTTGACTGACGTGATGATGCCGGGAAAGAACGGCTTCGAGTTGCTCCACGAGTCCCAAGACCGGTGGCCCGAGGTTCCGGTGGTGCTCATGACCGGCCAGGCAACGATCACCGCTGCGGTCGAGGCGATGCGGGAGGGCGCGTACGACTATCTGGTCAAGCCGGTCGATCCCCAGAACACCCTGATCCCCGCCGTTCGCCGCGCCATCGAGAAGAAGCGGCTGATGGCGCGCAATCGATTCCTCGAAAGTCAGCTTTCGGCGGTTGGACGCGTGCAAGGGCTGGTTGGGGACTCCGCTGCCATGCGCCAGGTCTGCTCCTTGGTTTCGGCGGTTGCCTCGGCCGATGTGACGGTGCTGATTTTGGGCGAGAGCGGTACGGGCAAAGAGTTGGTCGCTCGAGCCGTTCACGAGCAGAGCCCCCGGGCAGGGCGGCCGTTCGTCGACATCAACTGTGCTGCCATCACCGAATCGCTCCTCGAAAGCGAGCTCTTCGGTCACGTGAAGGGTGCCTTCACGGGGGCGACCGGTGGTCGCCGCGGCCTGTTCGAAACCGCCTCCGGCGGCACACTTTTTCTCGACGAAGTGGGGGAGCTGGCCACCGCGACCCAGGCGCGGTTGCTCCGGGTGTTGCAGGAGGGTCTGGTTCGACCGGTGGGATCGAACGAGTCGCGTCAGGTGGACGTGCGGGTGATTGCCGCCACCAATCGCCGCCTCGCCGAAGACGTTGAGTCCGGAGCGTTCCGCCAGGATCTGTTTTACCGGCTCAATGTATTTTCCATCGATCTTCCGCCTCTTCGCGATCGCAAAGAAGACGTGGTTCCGCTGGTCGAGCACTTCCTCGAAAAGCATGCGAACCGACTCAAGCGTCCGAAGCCCCGCGCCTCGGCGCGCTTCCTCGACGCGCTGGCAGTGCACAACTGGCCCGGCAACGTGCGTGAGCTGGAGAACCTGATCGAACGAGCGCTGGTGTTGTGCCGGGGCGATACCGTGGGTCCGGAGGCGATCCCCCCTTCTCTCGGTGGTGCGCTTTCGGCTCCCCCAAACGGCGGTTTTGGCGATGGGCAAACCCAATCTCTGGCGGCCGCCCGCGACGAATTCGTTCGGCAGTACATCCAGCGGGTTCTTGCCGAATCGAACGGCAATATCGCCGAGGCGGCGCGCGTGGCGGGGGTCGACCCCTCGAACTTCCGGCGCCTCCTCCGGCGTTTGGAAGACGGCACGCCGGAAGGCAGCGAGGGATGAGCGTCGTTTCCGACTTCGCTCAGGCTGCTTGCTGCGCTTGCTCGTAGCGGCGCGGCGGCGGGGGGACAATCGTGTCGGAACAGTGGCGGCGCAGGCGCGCGACGGCTTCCTGACGGAGCTGGCACACGCGGGCTTCGGTCACTCCAATGCGGAGACCAATTTCCTTCAGGGTGAGCTCATCGTCGCAGCACAAGCTGAGGATGTTGCGGAGGCGCTCCGGTAGCTTTTCCATGCCAACCTGGAGCTTCCGCTCCCTCTGGCACTTCTCGAGAGCGTGCTCGGGCTGGTCGAATCCGGATGACAGGGACGTGACGCTTTCAGCCACCGTCAAGCTCACCCGGTCGTAGCGCGCGGTGCGAGTTCGGGCCGCCATCAAGCTCGCTTGGCTCATGCCGAGGGCCCGGGCGACTTCGTCGCTCTCCGGCTTGCGGCCGAGCTCCTGCGCGAGCTGCCGCTCGGCGTCGACCAGCTGGGCCGCCAGCTTGCGGGCTCCTCGGGTGAGCTGGTCGTTTCCGCGGAGGTCGTCCAACATCGCCCCGGTCGCCCGCTGGATGGCGTACGCCTCGAATGCTCCGAGCTCGCCTGCTTGCCAATTGGAAAGCGCCTGGGTCAAGCCGAGGTAGCCGGCACTGATGAGGTCGTTGGCATCGATGTGGGCCGGGAGCCGCTTCTTCATTCGAAACGCAATGCGCCGGATGCGCGTCATGAGTGCGTGAACGGTGTGGCTGGGAACGACGTTATCGAGATTGCGGGCCATGACCGACGCTATTGCAGCCGGCGTGCCAACCTCGAATCTCCGAAGATCCAGTGGATTATCGCTCGAAAATCAATCCGACACGGTCGCCGGGACCGGGGGCGAGGTCCGGCTGACCTCTGCGCGGGATGCGACCGACGCCGCGAGCTCCCGGAGCGCTCGCGCCTCGAAGGGCTTGCCGAGGGTGGGATTGCTCACTCTTTCCAAGAACTCCCGAGCATCCTGAGTGAAGGCACCTCCGGTGAGGAATGCGATGTGGGGGATGCGATGGGGAGCTCGCTTCTCGAGCTCTCGATAGACCTCCACGCCGGTCATGTCCGGCATCATCACGTCGAGAAACACCACGTCGTAAGGGCGATCGCTCTCGAGCTCGGCCAAGGCCTCTTTTCCTCCAGACAAGCAGAGGAGTTGATGCCCTCGGCCCATCGACCGGGTCACGACCCGCGCGATCAAGGGTTCGTCATCCACCACCAGGATGGAGAGCGACCGCTCGGGTTCTTCCAGGGGCGCCATCGTAGAGGGCGCGCGAACTAGCTGATCGCGACACGTTTTTAGCCTCACGACAACGGTCGTGCCCTTGCCTTTCAGGCTTTTTACTTCGAGCGTTCCCCCGAGGCTCGTCACGATGTTCCGCACGATGGACAGTCCGAGCCCGGAGCCCTGTCCCATGGGCTTGCTCGTGAAGAATGGGTCGAAGATGCGAGGCAAAACTTCCTCGTCGATGCCGCAGCCGGTGTCGGAGATTTTCACGACCGCCCAGTCGTCCTCGCGCTGGAGCTCGACCCGGATTTCATTGCGGTCTGCTGCCCCGACCCCAATGGCGTGAACCGCGTTGGTCACCAGGTTCAAGAACACCTGTCCCAGGTGTGCGTCGTTCGCCAGGACCACGGTTCCGGACGAGTACTCTTTCACGAGGCGAGCTCGATGCCGGATCTCGTTCCAGGTCACGTGCAGCGTGGCTTCCAGCACCGCTTCGAGCTCCACCGGCCCGTCTTTGGCACCAACGGGTCGGGCGAACGTTTTCAAGTCTCGAGCGATGGACTGGACTCGGCGGGCTCCCTCCCGTGCATCGGACAGAGCTTCGCGTATCTCCTCCAGGCCCGCGCTGACTCGGAGCAGAGCTTCGAGAGCGTGGCGGTCGATGTCGTTTCCGGCAAGTGAATCCGCGGTGCGTTGGAGATCCGCAGCCGAGCGGAGCGCCAGATCCACGTTGGCAGTAACGAACGAGAGGGGATTGTTGATCTCGTGTCCGAGCCCCGCTGCCAAAAGGCCCACGCTCATCATGCGGTCGATCTGCATCATTTGAGTGGTGATCGCCCGCCTTTCGCTCACGTCCTGGGCCACCAGAAGAGTGGAAGCCTTCCCCTCGAACCGCGCCTCGAGGGAGCGGATCTCGAAGGTCTTCACCCCGCCGTCTCCTCGCCGAGCTCGAAGGTCCCACGGGAGAACGTCCCCGCCGGACGCGGCGGTTGCGAGTGCCGTGCGGGCCTCGCTTTCGGAGCTCGGGTCGACGATTTCGAGCCAAGGCCGGCCCAAGAGCTGCTCGTCATCGGGATGGCCGAGGGCATCGAGGAGTGCGCGGTTCAAAAATGCGAAGCGACCGTCCCGGATGACCGCGACCCCGACGGGAAATCCTTCGATCAGTCGACGGAGGTCTATTTCCGATGCGACGAGGGCATTTTCCGCACTTCGTCGTTCGGTAATGTCGGTGTGGGTGACCGCCACGCCGCCATTCGAGTACGGCATGGGATCGATCTGCATCGAATACCACCGCTCCCCGGACTCGGAGCGACGCGGATACTCCATGTGAAAGCTGGGTTCCGAGCCGACGAGCACTCCTCGAAGCCCGGAGACGGCGGCCTTTGCCATCAGATCCCGTTCAGATGCCTGCTCGAGGAAGTCGACGTAGCTGTCGCCGATGCCGAGCCCGATCCGATCGCGTTCCCAGGCGCCATTGACCATGGTGATGGTTCCGCTGGCATCGACCACCGCGATGCTCGTGGCGATGGAGCGAAACACTGCGTCGAGGAGGGTTTCTCGTCGTTCCGCAAACCCCGCTAGCCACCGACGGTCGATGGCGCGGCGCACTGCGTTTTCGAGGGTGAGCTGGGTCAGGCCAGGCTTGCTGAGGAACTCGTGCGCACCGTAGTGCACGGTGTTGAATGCGAGCTCGGGGGTGGTGCGGTCGCCGACGACTACCAGTCCGGCAAACGGTGCTCGCTCGCGGATGAGGGCGAGCGCCTCGAGAGTGGGGCCGAGATCGGCATCGAAGACGACCGCGTCGAAGGTTGCTCGTGACAGAGTCTCGAGGGCTTCCTCCACGGAGTCGGCCGAGGTCCAACCGACCTCGCGGCCGCCCCAGGACTCGGCGTGAGCCTCCAGACCCACGACCAAAGCCGAAAGTTGGATGGAGCGCTCCGAAATCGCGGAATTGTCCACGAGTGAGAGTGTCACGCTGCTGCAGAACGACCGGTCGGGCTCGGACTTGAGCAGAATCAGCATCCCGTCCGAAACGTTGCCCGCTCGGCCAAGGAATTTGGCAAGATCGACTGCCTTGGCCCCTATCCGAACGAGCTTCTTCGCCCTGCTCCTGTCGTGGGCAGCTCCTTCCTTCGCTCAGGGGGACAGAGCCCCGCCACCACCATCAGCGCCCGCTGCAGCACAGAGCGTGATCGTGGTCGCCGACACCTTCGACGACGAGACGGAGAACGCCAAGCTGCGCGCCAAAGTGTACGAGGCGGCTCGTGCCCGCGGGCTCAGTCCGGACTCCAAAGCCGACGTTCGGGCAAGCCGCCGAGAGCGCGGGCATCATGCACGCGGGTCGGATTTCCGGCGAGGATGCCGATCTCGAGAAGCTGCGCGTTGCCCTGGGTGCCAGTGCGCTTCTCCGGGTCGGGCGCGACCCGGGAGGGGTGAAGGTGACCCTGGTTCGCGCGTCGGGCAGCACCAGCAAGGTCGTCGCTTCGGCAGATGAAGCCGCTGGTGCCGCCTCCGAGCTACTCGGGGGAAAGAGCGCGACGCCAGCGGCAACGCCCGCCCCCGCGACGGCGACCGAGCCGGGTCCCCTCAGCGCGGGGGTCATGACGCCGGCCAAAGAGGAGGAATCGGAGCGGGACCTCAGCGATCCCAAAGTTCTTCATGCTGCATGGGAAGAGCGCGGAGGCGTGCGCCTGAGTTACGGCATCCACGCTCTGGTCTCGGGCCTCATCATCCCGAAAACTGGGTACACTTCGACGAACCCCTCGTCGGGGGAGCTCGAGGCGGGTACGGCGACGAGCTATGGAGTGGGTGCGGGCGTGGGTGTTCGCCTGGCGGTGATGTACCTGCCGTTACCCCAGCCGCGCACGGACACCGGGTCCTGGGCGGCATTTCGCCTTGGCATTGGGCTCGACGTGAGTGGGTTCTACGTGCGGCCGCCCGAGGGCTACAAGTACAAGACGGATGTCGACGGCAACGTCGTGTCGCGCGACACCAAATATGCGAACAAGGCGTACGTCTACGGCGTGATCCCGTTTCAACTGGGCGTGCACTGGGGGTTTGGTGACTTCCGCCTGCCCACGCTCTGGCGCGGTCTCGCTCTGGGGATCGCCTACTCCCCTGCGGTGATTCTCTGGCTCGACGTGGACAAGAGCCAAGACGCGACCGAAGCGCGCTTCAATTACGCGGGCTTCGAGGTCAACATGGACATCGCGAAGCTCGAGGCCGACAGTGGCTCGCAACCGCAGATCCGCCTTTCTGCGATGGTGCTTCCTCGCGTGAAAGACGATCTGCCGTGGCTTGCGTCGCTCGGCATCGGCGTGGTCTGGTACTGAATCTCACGTCGCGGGGGATGGCAGAGCGCCTCGCACCAAGAACTGGGCGCGGGGGAAAGCGAAGGTCTTCTTTTTGAAGAAGTCGCGGTGCACGAGCTCCACTCGCTCACGGGTCGCCACGCAATGCCAGGTTTCGAGCCCCCGCGGGCGCGGGTTTGCGAATGCTGCCGCACGGAGCACACCAATGGCGACGCCGTCGTCTTGGTCCCGCGCCGAAAAATAGGCGAATGCTTCCACTGTCGCACGGCGCATGTCGCGGCCGAATCTTTGGGATGCGCGGTAGCTCGTCTTGCTGGACAAGCGCTCGCGATGAGCCGAAAACGGCGCCCGGGTCAGATCGATTCCACATCGAGTGGCGACGGGTACGACAAACGCGCTGAGATCGACCAGCAACGGTTCGATCGAGGCACGGGTGCCTTCCAGGAAGATCAGGCGATAGAACGCCACTTCTGCGAACGCGGTCCGTTTTTCCTTCGCTCCGTACCAGATCCCCCGTTCGAGCCGTGTCCCGAAGCGGGAGCCGTGGCGCAAGGGTGGATAGCGAAAGGGCGTGGTCAAGAGGTAGTGCAAGCCGCGATCCCCCGCTTCACCGAGGGGCGGCTTGCTGCCCTCGAGTAGCTCTTCGAGCAGCTCCTGCTCTTCGTCCGAGTCGACGAGCTTGCGCGTTGCGATCACGTGCTGCGCCTCCACCACACGCCAGGCGTCGATGGTCAGTCGCCGGACGTGCTTCGCGCCGTCGAGATCTCCCCACAGACTCATGTCAGAGCTTGCCGCGCATCGCGTCGAGGTATTCCACTACGTGCACGAGACCGTCCACACGCTCGACCATTTCCGCCGGGACTCCGCCCAGGTGATCGTTGTCCGCGCGAAGCCACTTCTGCGCCGCTGATTCACTGCCTCCGACCAGCGAGTCCAGGCTGCGGAACAAGCGCACGAACAGAAGTGCGAGCTCACCCTCCTTGCCGTCGGTCGCAATGCTGCGACCGCGACCCGTGCGTGAGAGCGACGCTTCGCTCACGCCGAGAATCTTCGCGAGCGACTTGTGGGGAAGCTCCAGGCACTCCGCCGCTCGCAGCGTGGCTTTGGTCAAAACAGCCGCCGAGCGGGTGTCCGGCGTGGGGCGGGGCTTCATTTCAATTGAAAGTATAGTGACAATTCTTTCAATTGCAAGTAGCCGAAAAGTCGGGGATCAGAGCTGAGACCAGGGACCCACGGAGAGCGGAGCATCGGCTCGCTCTGGGAGGGTCGGATCGAGGGCAGTCCGGTGTTCTTCATACCCGTATGCCGTCGGAGTGAGCTCGATCACGGTGTGCAGCGGGACCGGAACGTACGGGCACTCCTCCTGGGGACGGCCGGTGAGATAGCCGTACAGTGCGCGAACGATGGCTTGATGCGCGATGACCACCACCGGGTGACGCTGCCGTTCGAGGTCGACGATGACCGGCTCGAGACGCTGGATCACATCGGCATAGGACTCACCGCGGGGATAGCGATATCGGAATTTGTCTTCCGCCCGCGCGCGGTACTCCTCGGGAAGCTGTTCGCGGATCTCCGCATAGGTCATTCCGTCGCACACGCCGGCCCCGATCTCGTCCAGGGATCGCCGAGTCACGGCCTTGACGCCCAGGTGCTCCGAGGTCTGAACGGCGCGTCGCATGCTGCTGCTCCACACCACGAGCTCTTCGGCTCCCGGCAAGCTGCCCATGAACTCTGCGAGGTTCTTTGCGTACTGCCAGCCGCGCGGTGACAGATCGCTGTCGCCGCCAATGCGTCCTTCGACGTTGAAGAGGCTTTCCCCGTGCCGGGTGAGCCAGACTTTTCGCCGCGCCGGGTGGATGTTCATCAAGAAGAACATCAACCGCGCACTGAGGTAGCCCTCCATGCGATTGACGACGACCTGGCGTCCCACGTCGATGATCTTGATGAAGCTCTTTTCAGCATCATCCACTGGCTCGTAGGTGCTGTCGTAATGCGCGATCCGCTCGCGGAAGTCGGCGACGGCAACCTCCGGCTCGACATCCAGGTAGTCCGGTGAGTGAAGCTTGTTGTTGTGGACGTTGGCATCCACGACGCTCTCGTCCTCGCACAGCGATTCCACGAAAACGACCTGCACACCGCGCTCGTGACAGCGTTTCCAGATGGCGTCGCGTCTCGATCGTTCGGTGTTGGTCGCGTCGTAGATCGCGACCTCGCCGCCATCGACCAGCCACTCGATCAGATCGTCGAGGGCCTGCATCGCGATCCGATCCCGGAGTGCTCGGCTGTCCGCATTCCGAGGGTCGAAAAAGGACGCGGGCTGCTTGGCTCCAGCGATGGCCCGCCGATACTCACCGACGTTGAACGTGCGCGTTGCGTATCCGAGCCACGACAGGTAGCGCGCAATCTTGCGGGCGATGTAGGTCTTGCCCCGGGCAGGGAGCCCAACCATTACCAGCGCCAGGCGTTGGAAGTCCGGTGTGCCGACAATCAATGGGACACTCCTTCGGCTCCAGAATCAGCGGTCACGGTTCACGCTCGAGTTTTGAGCCATGGTCGAGCTCGATCATACGCCTCGATCAGGAAGGGGGAAGGACGGACGCGCTTCGTGACACCCGAAGGCGGGAAGGATGCTCGAGGACGAGACGACGTAATCCACATCTCCCCGCCCTTCCCCCCTGCGGGTATCAAGAACTCGAAGCCGCGCCTAAGGGGAGCGGCCAAATTTATCGAAACCCAAGTGGTAAGCGTGGAGGTACGACCTCACGCGCGCGCCGTCGTACTTCGAGGTCACCGAGCGTTGAAACGTCTTTACGGGACGCCAGAAGACGCCAAGGAGACGCGGGAGGGACGCCAACGGTAATTTCTTCAAAGAGATTTTCGGGACCGGCGATGTGGGACAAATTCACCGCGCGTCGCTGGACGAGGACGGCTCGTGATCGCGTCCGAATTCAAAAAGATCCGCTGGCGTCCTTCCGGCGGCCTTGGCGTCTTCTGGCGTCCCGTAAAAGACGCTGCGTCGAGAGATGCTTTTGAAGGCCTGTGACCGCGGAATCACGAGTGAGCTCGGACCTGGTTAGGAACCAGGCCAAAATAATGGAAATCGCCGATCACCGCGTGAGCTCGTGGCAACGCTGCACTTCGCGACTGTTTCGCGCGAATTCCACGCACTCGAACTGGGCGCGGGTTCCATGCTCCATGCAGTAGTCGACGCTCCCTCGTTGCTTGGCGTCGTTCGCGCGTCCGAGCTCCTTGGACTCGAGCTCGTTCATGCGTACCACCATCTGCACGCACTCCGCTCGAGAGAGCTCACTTTCGCTCGCCTGTTCTTTCTTGCACCGAGAGAGCAGTGCGCTGAAGAGTACTGCGAGGAGAATCGTGCGACGCATGTCGAGTAGGGATCTTGTCGTTCGTCGACGGGGGTTGTCACTGAGAAAGGCGATTCCGTATTTGTCTCAGGTGGCTGGTGTTTCCGGCCTGGCTGAATGCGCCGAATGAACGACGATCGTTGCGTCGACCGCCGGACAAGGCCTAAACTCCGGGCATGTTGGGCTCATTTGCGAAGGCATGCGTGGCGCTCCTCGTCCTCTCCGTCGTCGGCTGTGGGGGAGGGGACTCGAATGATGGCAATAGCGGGGGAGGTGGCGGAAGCGGCGGGACGCCACCCGACGTTCCGGCACCAGGGGAATTTCTGACCGTCGAGCCGGGTGCTCCAACGATTTGCTCACGGGATACGCCATTCCGCTTCTTCGTCGCTGGCGGCGATCCCAAAAAGATTGTCATCGACTTTCGGGGCGGTGGCGCCTGCTGGAACGCCGTCACCTGCGGATTCGCCGACCAGATTTTCTCGCCCGAAGCGCCCACCGAGGCCGAAGCCAAGGCGTTCCTCGAGAGCGGCGGAACCGGGATCTACAAGCTCAGTGATGCGGCAAACCCCGTCGCGGGCTGGACGCTCGTTCACATTCCGTATTGCACCGGCGACGTGCACTGGGGCGACGCCGTCGTCGACTACTCCCCCACGGTTACCATCCATCACAAAGGCTTCGTCAACGCCCAGACCGTGCTCCAGTGGATCTACGATCGATACAATCCCACGGACATTCTCGTGACCGGCTGCAGTGCAGGAGCTTACGGTGCGATTGGACACTCGCCGTACGTCGCTGACCACTACCCCAACGCAAAAATTCGAGTCGTTGCAGATTCGGGCTGCGGCGTCGTGACCGACGACTTCTTCAAGAACAGCTTTCCGAACTGGAATGCACAGATCCCTCAGATCCCCGGGCTCGCGGGCAAGGACATCCTGACGCTGACCATCGTCGATCTGTACACGGCAATCGCTGCGGACTACCCCAATGTGCGATTCGCGCAGCAGACCAGCGCTTTCGATAAAGACCAGACCTCGTACTACACGGCGATGGGTGGCACCGACACGGACTGGTCGCCGAAGATGATGCAGAGCCTGACGGACATCAGCGCGGGCTCGCCGAACTTCCGCTACTACATGTCGCCAGGGCCGGTCCACTGCCTGCATCCCTACGACTCGATGTACACGCGAGTGAGTGAGGGCGTGAACTACATGGACTGGCTCGGGGACTTCCTCGGCGCTCCCGACGCGCCCGCATCCGTCACCTGTACGGCCACCACCTGCAAGATGGACCCGGTGTGCGAGGCGTGCCTCGCCGGCACACTGAACGGGCCCGAATGCAATTGGTGCACCGACTGGACGGTACCGTGAGGAGAGGGTACGAGTTGCCTCTCCGATGTATTTCCAAGACCTGATTCTGAATCTCTTGAAGTTCTGGGGCGACCGCGGCTGCGTGATCGTTCAGGGGTACAACTCCGAAGTCGGAGCCGGTACCTTCAACCCGTCGACGTTCCTGCGCTCGCTGGGTCCCGAGCCGTGGAACGTCGCGTACGTCGAACCGTCGCGCCGCCCGACCGACGGTCGCTATGGCGACAACCCGAACCGCCTCCAACAGTTTCATCAGCTTCAGGTAATCCTCAAACCGAGCCCCCTCGACATTCAGGATCAGTATCTCGAGAGCCTGCGGGCGATGGGGACCGATCCCCTGAAGCACGACGTGCGCTTCATCGAAGATGATTGGGAGAGTCCGACGCTCGGCGCATGGGGACTGGGTTGGCAGGTCTGGCTCGATGGTCTCGAGATCAGCCAATTCACGTACTTCCAGCAAGTGGGAGGCTTCGACTGCAAGCCGGTGAGCGGAGAGCTCACCTACGGGCTCGAGCGCATCGCCATGTACTTGCAGGACGTCGACAACGTGTACGACCTCGCGTTCAACGAGCACGTCAAGTACGGGGAAATCTACAAGCGCGCCGAATGGGAGTGGAGCACTTACAACTTCGAGGAAGCGGACACGAAGTCGTTCTTCGAGGCCTTCGATCACTCCGAATCCGAGGCGAAAAGGCTCTTGGCGCGGGATCCCGATCCGCTTCGGGTACTGGTGCTTGCCCGCCTACGATCTCGTGATCAAGGCAGCGCACGCATTCAACGTACTCGATGCGCGCGGCGCCATCGGAGTGACGGAACGCCAGCGCTACATTCTTCGAGTGCGAGGCCTGGCCCGCGCAGTCGCCGAGGCGTGGATGGCCCAGCGGGAAGCGCTCGGATTTCCGCTCCTCGCCAAGACTTCCAAAGCGGCCGAGTGATTCGAAAAGAAAAAGCGCGCCGAGCCGAAGCCCAGCGCGCCGTTTCTCTTCCAATCGATCTAGTCGATCACTTGGGGCAATGAGCGTTGCAGCCGCCCTGGGTCTTGCAGTCGTTCTTGCTTTTGCAAGCGTGCTTGTCGGTCTTGCAACCGCCCTTGGTCTTGCAGTCGTTCTTGCCCTTGCAGCACTCCTTGGCGCCCGCAGCGTCGCCTTCGCCGCCCGCGGTGTCGCCGCCGGTGTCGCCGCCCGCGGTGTCGCCGCCGGCCGTGTCGCCGCCGGCCGTGTCGCCGCCGGCCGTGTCGCCGCCGGCCGTGTCGCCGCCAGCCGTGTCGCCGGGCATGTCGGCTCCGCTCGGCTCGGTTCCACCGGTGGGAGCATCAGCAGGAGGAGTTCCTCCGCCGCAAGCAGTGAGCGCGCCGAGCATGAGGCCCGTAGCAGCAGTGAGCGCAATCGACTTGATCATGGGGTTCGCCATTCTTAATCCTCCAAAACCCCGAAGCGGTTGTCCGCTCACGGGCGCCGACGGGATATCATTTCGCCTGGGCTGGCGGGAAGCGTCTTCGGCGCCGCACATTGTATGACCTCCCCATTTTGGGCAGTTTGAGAAAGAGTTCCGCGGGCATGCCGTTTCATCCTGTGCTGATCGACGACCTATTGAAGCGTGCGGTAGCGGAGCACCCGGATCGGCTCGCCGTGGTGTCGGGAGACGTGCGCCTCACCTACCGCGAGATGAACCAGCGAATCGATCGCCTGGCGTCGGCGCTCGCGGCCGCGGGAGTGAAGCCGGATGAGCGCGTCGCGATCCTCGACAAGAACGACCATCGCTATCTCGAGCTCTATTTCGCGCTCCCTCGCATTGGCGCGGTGGCAGTTCCTCTCAACTATCGCCTGGCAACTCGGGAGCTCGCGTACGTGCTCGCGGACAGTACGGCGACCACGATGTTCTTCGGAGACGGGTATCGCCCCGCGGTCGAGGCGCTCGCGCGGGAGGCGCTCGGTGTACGGCGCTTCGTGAGCTTTGGTGCGCCCGCTGCTGGCGAGCTTGGTTACGAGGAGCTCGTCCAGAGCGCCCAAGGGCCGGCGCCTCGCGTTCCGCGGGAGCCTGACGATGTCGTTCTGCAGATGTACACCAGCGGCACGACCGGTCGTCCCAAGGGCGCCATGCTCACTCACGCCAACATGATCGCGAATACACTGACCGCGCTGACCGAGCGCGATTACTCGGTGAAGGACACGTATCTCCACGTGGCGCCGCTCTATCACTGCGCCGACCTCGAGCTTTATTACGGCATGACGTACGCCTGCGGCGGCAACGTGATCCTCCGGGAATTCCGTTCGGATCTCGTGCTCGAGATCATCTCGAGGGAGCGCGTCTCGGTGGTGTTCCTGGTCCCCGCGATGATCAACTTCTTGCTGGAGGATCCGCTCCTCCTCACGCTCGATCTCGACAGCTGGCGCCTCACCGTTTACGGCGGGGCGCCCATCGCCGAGGACCGACTGCGGACAGCGCTCCAGAAGCTCCCTTGCCAGCTGACCCAAGGCTACGGGTTGACGGAAACCAGCCCAATCCTCTGCATATTGCCGGCGGAGGATCACGTGCTCGAGGGCGCGCGCCAGAGAAGGATCCAGAGCTGTGGGCGCCCCGCGCATGGCGTCGAAGTGAAGATCTTCGATGACCGGGATTGCGAGTGCCCCCCAGAAACGGTCGGGGAAATCGTTGCCCGCGGCAAAAACATCATGAAGGGCTACTGGCAGGCGCCGGAGGCGACGGCACACGCACTTAGAGGGGGGTGGTTTCACACCGGCGACATGGGAAAGAAGGACGCGGACGGCTACGTGTACATCGTCGATCGCAAGCACGACATGATCGTGAGTGGCGGTGAAAACGTCTACCCACGCGAAGTGGAAGAAGTTCTCTACACGCATCCCGCGGTTCTCGAAGCCAGCGTCATCGGCGTTCCCAGTGATCGCTGGGGGGAAACGGTGAAGGCGATCGTCGCCCTGCGCGCGGGCCAAACCACGGACGATGCGGCGCTCCTCGCCTACTGCCGCGAGCGCCTCGCCCACTACAAGTGTCCGACGTCCGTCGATTTCCTGGAACGCCTGCCCCGTAACCCTTCGGGAAAAGTGCTGAAAGGCGTGCTCCGCGAGCCTTACTGGAAGGGTCGCGATCGCCAGGTGGGATGAGCGCCAGGGACCGCGCGAATGTTTTCAGGCATTTTCGAGCAAGAACCGGAGCGTCGATGCGAGCTTGTGTTCTGCACGCTGGCGGCGCTCTGGCGCACGCGTCTGAGCATTGCGCACCAGCATGCGTAGGTGTTTGCGATCCGCGCTCGGATGCTGCGCCAGGAGATCGTCGATCGCGAGCTCCCCTTCGCCGAGCAGACGTACGAGCCAGGCGCGCGCTTGGGATTCACTGGCACTGGGCGCCGCGCGGGGTTTCGCGATGCCGTGCTCCCGCAGCTCGGCGAGCTTGGCGTGGATTTCCGGCCAGTCCGCGTCGCGCAAAGCAGCTCGTACCACCCGTAGCTGGCGCTCCACGGCGCGGGGACTCTTGAGAGCCCGAGCTTGGACGACGGAGTCCACGATGGATTCTGGAAGCTCCAACGCCTCCAGCCGCTTTGCGGTCAGGCTGGCCAAGTCCTTGGCCAGGCGCGCAAGCTCCGTTTCGCGAACCTTGCGGGCGCGCTTCTTGTCGCTGCGAGAGGTGAGGTCCTCCTCTGGCTGGTCGTTCGGCTCGAGCTTCGTCATTCAAGACCCAAGAAAAACATGCTGGGGTGTCCACCTGGCGGGTCCTCGCGCGTCATTGGCATGCCGGCCTGATGCCGGTAGAAGCGCCCAAGGAGTTCCCAATGCCGACTCAAAAGTACATGTGTATCCATCGAAGCGCCCCTGGTGGGAAGAAGAGCCGCCTTCTCCGGCGCAAATGCAGGAAATGTACGCCGCGTTCGGTGTTTGGAAGGAGAAGTTCAAGGAAAGCATCGTGGACATGGGAGGCCAGCTCAAGCCCCAGGCCTCGGCCCCCACGGATGCCGTGCGGGCGCTTCTCCGGCGGCGCTGGGCGACTGCGCGCTAGTGCACGCGGGGGCGGCGTCAGCGTCGATCGAAAACGGCAACGTTCGCAAAGGACGCGGGCGTGGAGGGGTCCAGGACTGCGTCGAAGTCGTGGATGCCGGCTACGTATGACTGGAAGAACGCTGTGGCGTAGGTATTTGCGATTGCGTGGGCGGCGTCGGACGGAATGTTGCTCGGTCCGCATCCGTCGTCGAACTCGGGAGCGGTGAGACCGATTGTGGCGACGAGATCGCACATGTTCGAGAACGTGAAGTGGCCCGCCTTCTCGATGCCGACCAGATACGCCGGGCTCGGTAGCTCGGCGAAGGGCGCTTGTTGCTCGACCGCGAAGGGCGTGGTCTGGTCCGCGGTGCCGCCCTGGATCATCACCGGCATGGCCACGTCGGAAAAGCCCATGTGGCCCGGCGTGTCGAATACCTGCGCGCCCCCCGGTGCTTGAGCGACGACCGCGAGCACTCGAGGATCGAGTGCGGATGCAGGGAATGGTCCGCCGAGCTCGTCCCACCCCTTGCACAGGAGATCACCCGAGGTCTGACAAGCGGCGAGGACCGCGTCCACGTCGATGCTCGCGCCCGCTGTGCGCATGACCGTGTAGCCACCGAAGCTGTGACCCGCTGCACCAATCCGATTGGGATCCACACTGCCGTGCAAGCGGCCGCCAGTCTTCGAGGCCTCGAGCGCTGTGTCAGAGCGCGGGCCAGATCCTCGGGCCTGAGTCGAGCTGCCTCGGCGGCGGGGAGTGCTTTGGCGGAGTTCACGATTTCCCCGAGCGTGTTGCCCACGTGATCCGGCGGACGACCACGAAACCGTGGCTGGCCAGATGCTCGGTCAGGAAATAGCTCTGGGCGCGAACGCCACCGTTGCCATGGAAAAACAGGATCGTGGGATACGGCGCACCGCGGCGGTCGAGAGCGGCGTCGCGCACGGCAGCGTTTGGCGAATCGATTTCCGCGAGCTTGAGCGTGCCAAGGTAGAGCTCGTAGGGATCGCCGCGCTGACCCGACGCTGTGCTTTTGCGGGGTACCAAACTTCCACGGGCAGTACCCGGCCGTCGTCGTCGGTGGTTTCCAGGGTCGTGACGCCGATCGCATAGGGCCCCAGGGAGTCCGGAAGTCGCTGGGCCGGGGCCGGCTCTTCGATCGCGTCGTCGTTTCCGCAGCCGAGCACTGCAAACGCTCCCAGGAGGATCCACTCGCGGAAGAGCACGAACATCTCCACAATATCGCGCCACCCAGCATTTTCGGAAGTGCCGAGGACGGGCCTTCGGTGCTTATCTTGTGGGTGGCGGACGATGCGAAGCGATTGATCTTCCGCCGTCGCGCTCGCTTCGTGGCAATGGCGCTCGCCAGCGCCGGGATCGCGGGCGCCGGCCAGGAAGGCTGCGGCGGTCAAACGGAAAGCGACTCGTCGAAGCACGTAGTCAAGGACGCGGCGAGCGATCAGCCTCAGCCGTGTCTGTCAGCTCCCCAGGGGGATTCGTCCACTCCAGAGCCGTGTCTCGGCCGGCCGCTGCCCGAGGATGCGGGGAACGAACTCGACGCCACCGTTGCCGCCGATGCGGACATCGACGTGGATGCAGCACCCGAGCCCTGCCTGAGCCCGCCTGCACCCTGAGCCCGCTCATTCCGCCAGCCAGAACACGGTGAACGCATCGCCCCCGTCATCGGCCTCGGCGGGCCCAGATCGGCGCACCTGAGTCGCCGCGGACAGATGGGAGCGAACCGCCAGCTTGAGCGCACCCGTCCCGTGGCCGTGGAGAACGTAGGCCACGGTTTCGTTTTCCCGCAGCATGCGATCCAAGAACACATCGACCTGATCGAGCGCTTCGTCCACTCGCTGTCCGCGGAGATCGAGGGTGTTGGACGCGGTTCTCACCGGTACGAACCCGTCGACGGTGGTGTTCTGAGCCGGCTTCTGCTTTCGCGTTGTTTTCGTGGCGCGGGGGCGTTCGGCGAGGATCACGAGATCGGTGACCGGAACGCTCAGCTTGAGTGAGCCCGCGAGGATCTTCACCTGACCCCGGTCGGGAGCTTCGACGACCTCACCGGTCACACCCAGACGCTTGGCGCGTACGCTCTGCCCCACGCGGATTTCGCCTTGGAAAGCGGGCTCCGGATCCCGTTCGTCCCGGTCGCGAATCACGGAATCGAGGGCGCTTCCGACGGCGATGTGTCGGGCTGCGTCGTCGACCTCGCGTTCGAGACCTCGGATCTCCTTTCGACTCGTTTCTCCACCCGAGAGACGTTTGTCCAGCTGCCGGAGCCGGGCGCGGGCCTCGCGCACCGCGACCGATAGCTCCCGGGCATCGTCGGCCAGGCGAGCCCGCTCCTCGGCGCGAGCCTTGCGGCGCTCTTCCTCCATCTGGGTGGTGAGCTGGCGCTGACGCATGAGCTCCTCGTCCGTCAGACGCCGTGCGGTCTCGAGCAAGTGGCGTTCGTGCTCCAGACGCTGAACGAGCCCTTCGCGATCGGCCGCTCGCTCTGGCAAAAGCTCCTGGGCGCGCCCGACAATCGAAGCGGGCATGCCGAATCGGCTCGCAATGGCCAGGGCGCTGGATGCTCCGGGGACGCCAATGACCAGACGAAAAGTTGGTGCCATCGCCTCGAGGTCGAAGCCCATCGAAGCGTTCTCGAGTGGTCCGTCACCGGCCGCGAGCTCCTTCAGGCGCTCGTAGTGCGTGGTGACCGCGACGGCGGCTCCGCGAGCGACCATGGCTTCGAGCACGGCTCCGGCGAGAGCGGCGCCTTCCTCCGGATCGGTGCCCGCCGCGACCTCGTCGAGAAGGATCAGCGCGTGCGACCCGGCGTGAGCGACGATGCGCGCCAGGTTTTCCACGTGGGCGCTGAAGGTGGAAAGGGATCGCGTGAGAGACTGCTCGTCTCCGACGTCGGTCAACACCGGTTCGAACCAGCCGACTTCCGAGCCCGGATCGACCGGTACGGGGACTCCGGCGCGCACCATCCAGGCCGCGAGGCCCAGACATTTGAGCGCAACGGTCTTTCCCCCGGCATTCGGTCCCGAAATGAGCAGTGCGTGGCCCGCTTCGAGCTGGATGTCGTTGGGCACCACGCTATCGCCCTGAGCGACGAGGAGCGGATGGCGAGCGGCGCGCAGATCGATGCGAGCGTCCGGGCCCGGTTGGAGAGCAATCGAGCGCGACTCGGCGGCCCAGCGCGAGAGAGCTGCCAGCACGTCTGCTTCGATACAAGCCTCGAGAGCCCGCGCGATCTCCGCGGCGAGCACGGCGGCCTCTTGGCAGAGCGCTGCTAGCACTCGCGCTTCCTCGCGTTCGACTTCGGCTTCCGCGAGCTTCAGACGGTTGCCGAGCGCCGTGATCTCTTGGGGCTCGACGTACAGTGTCGCCCCGGACGCGCTCGAATCCGAGGACGATGCCTTCGACGCGCAGGTGCGCATCCGAGCGCACGGGCAAGACGAAGCGCCCGTCGCGCTCGGTCCAGTATTCGTCACGCAGCACGTCCGTGTAACGGCGTGCGAGCGCGCCCAAGCGACTCTGAAGCTCGCGCCGAGCGTCGGCCACACGTTTGCGGGCGCTCCGAAGCTCCGGCGAAGCAGCGTCCGCCACGGTTCCGTCCGGGTCGATCGACCTCTGCAGTTTTTCGAGGAGCGGATCGAGCCGCCGATCGCTGTCGAGCGCATGGGCGAGCAATGGGCGCCGTTCGAGCTCGAGCGCGGCGAAGCTTCGGAGCGTTTTGGCCTGGGAGAGGAGAGAAACGATCGCACGGAGCTCCCGCGCGCCGAGCACGCCGCCCTTGGAGAGACGCGCGACGATTTCGTCCGCGTCGGGAACGGGGGCGAGGGGAATGACGCGGTCCTCGCGCGCGGCTTCGATCGCCTGGGCGACGAGCTGGTTTTTGGCACACGCCTGCGCTCGATCCTGGAGCGGCCAGAGATCGATGATTAGGCGCCGACCCGCGTCGAGGGACGACAGTCCCGCCAGGTGCTCGAGCAACGAATGCCACTCGAGATCGAGCGCGCTCTTGTCGCGCGGATCGCGTTCGCTTTCCAACGGCTCGGACACGGCGGCCGCATATAGCACCGGGCGCTTGACCGCGGCGGATTTCGGCGCGACGGTCGAAGTGTGAGTGAGCCGCCCGACGGGACGGACGAAAATGGGGCACGCCCCTGAGGATCGGTGCCGTCCTCGGGCCGACTCGGACGGGGGCGGGGACGCACGAGCCATCCTCCGGGCGCGTCTTCGAGCGCTGGCGGACGCTCTCGGCGAGGCGACGGGTCTTTCCACGACCCCCCGAGACTTCGACGACTATCCGAGCTTGCTCGGCGGGATGTACGAAGGCGCGGTCGACATTGCCTGGCTTCCGCCGGTGGTCGCCATGCGAGCAGCGAGCAGCGGCCGCGCCTTGCCGATCGCGTTGCCGGTGCGGCGCGGGATATCGTCATTTCACACGGCTCTGTTCGCTCAGGTCGGATCCCCCATCGTGCGACCGCCTGATCTCGTCGGCGCGCGCGCCGCCTGGGTCGATCGTCAGAGTGCGTCCGGCTACCTCGTGATTCGGGCAGCTCTTCGCGCACAAGGGGTCGACCTCGCCCACGCCGTGAGCGAGGAAAAATTCCTCGGGTCCCACGACGCCGTGGTTCGTGCGGTGCTCTCCGGGCAGGCGGATGTCGGAGCGACGTATCTCCACCACGACACCCGTGGGACGGGTGTTTGGCGGGCGGGTTGGGGCTCCTCCAACGTTCACATCGTGGCGCGGGTCGGCCCCATTCCCAACGACGTGATTGCGGCGGGCGTCCACGTACCCGTCGCCAGCATTCGTGCGGTGAGAAACGTGCTCACGGACGGACAACACCCGAACGTGGGTCGGGCGGCCAACGAGTTGATGGAGGCCGATACGTTTCTCGTTGCCGAATCCGAGCACCTGAAGCCGCTGGAGGAGCTCCTGGACTTCCTGGAAGATGCCGCGAAGCCGTGGTCTCGGTCGGTGGTGCCGCCGGAGAATTAGGCGGCTACTCCGCTGGAGCGGGCGCGGTCAGCGCGTCGGACGAGAGCCCGATCATCGGTTCACGCCTGCCGACCCGAACGCTGATCTGCACTCCACTGCCGACCGCATCCAGATCGAGCGCGGCCGCCAGTCCGGTCAAAGTCTGACACGCGCGCCCGCCCGCGGTTTCGTCCACGGTGAGCACGAGCCGCCCGCCTCCCGACTTCGCCAGGCGCGCCATGGCTCCGCGGGCGAGAATGCTTCGCGCGGCGAACGCGGCGGCGTCCGTACGGGAGTTCACGACGAGCACACTGGTCTCGAGGCGCCAGCCCGTCGTCTCGAGGCGGGCGATGCGATTGGCGACCTGGGTCACCAGCGACGTCGGCTCGCCTTCGTAGTGCTGAGCGACGACCGCGAGATCGCCTCCCTGGCTCGGCTCGAGCCACTTGGGCCAGCTCGCCCCGAATTCAATCACCACGAGTGTTGCGTTGCGCGTCATCCTGGGACCTCCGTCCTCACCACCCCGGGATAAGGCGAGCGTCGAGTCCGGGCCAAAAAAGCGGGGAGGTCGGGCCAAATAGAGTCGAGATTTCCATTAGATAGACCGAAGGAGCGGAAGCTCGGCTACTCTCCGAAGTGTGAGGATTCGCGCTCTCGTCTTCGGCGCTCTCGTGTCCTGTCCTGCATGGGCACAGAATGCTCCCAAGCCGGCCGGCGCCCATTTGCACGACGGGCTGTATGTCCAGCTCGGCCTCGGGGCCTCGAGGTCTCAGGATGACTTCGAAGCGACGGGCACCGGGCTCTTCGGAGACTCCAGCGGAAAGCTTTCCGGGTTTGGGGAAGCCCACCAAGTTGCGGTTGGCGGCGCGGTCGTGCCGGATTGATCATCGCGGGAGCCGGCATCGCCGACACCGTTTTCTCGCCGAGCGTCGACAGCAGCGGCGAGCCCGTGGACCCCGGAAAGACCTTCGCGATGGTCAGCTTCGGGCCGCTCATCGACTACTACCCAGATCCCGAAGCGGGACTTCACGTCGAGGCCGGGGTTGGCTTTGGTGTCACGTCGGGCGTCCCGCCCAAAGGCGCGGACGGAACTGCGGCGTCCGGTCTCGGCCTATTCGGCGGAGTTGGCTACGAGCGCTGGATTGCCGATCAATGGGCGCTCGGAGGGCTCGTCAGAGTCCACTACGTTCGCGCCCACGAAAATGCTGATACGCTTCTGCTCGGTGGCTACGACGTGGAGCATCGTGCGCTCGCGTTCGCGCTCCTGTTCGTCGCTACCTACAACTGATCGGATTCGTCTTCGGGTCCGGCGGGTAGGAGCTGACGGAGGCGGAAGGCCTGGGCGAAGTTCCTGCGCTCGGCGCTGATGAGCGCCTCCACCGCGCGACTGATCAAAAATCCGGGCAAAATCAGCTGAACAGCGGTGGCTCCCACCAACAGGATCTGAGTCGGGAGCGGCGGGAAGTGCACCAGAACCGGTAGGATCTTGATCACGCCATCCTCGAAGACGTAGCTCGGCGGAATGACACCGGCCGATTGCAGGACGTAAGGAATGAACACCGCCAAGAAGCTGAGGGAAAAGACGAGTCCGCGCGTTTCCCTGTTCGCGCGGATTGCCACCACGAACGACGCGGCCGAAGCTGCGGCCAACGCCGGAGTGAACACGAACGGCCCGAACAGCGTGCTGGTTGCGGCGACTCCGATGAAGTTCACGAACAAGCCGATGCGCATGTGCCGGGGAGCCACCCGTCCCGTCTTGCCCTGGAACCAGGCGCCGAAGCTGCCGACCGCCAGGAGCGTGCCCGCCACAGCGAGCGCGACCCAGCTCTTGACTCCCATCCATGCGAGCTCTGGCATGGCAAGCACCCAACTCAGGTAAGTGCGCGCAGCGCGAGCGATGTTCCGCTGTCGGTCGTGCAGCTCCACCGCTTTGAGCTCGGCTTCCGCTTTCGGTGGCAAGTCTTCGGTGGACGCGCCAACGACCTGCATGATCAGTGCGAACGCGGAGCGATCCGTGGGGTCGAGCGCGAGAGCCCGGGACAGCTCTCGCATCCCGGTGGCTCGAGCGGCCTCACGCTCCGGACCGCCTTGGGCCGCGCGCTCGAGCGAAGCGCGCGCTCTCTCGAGATGCCGGGTCGCGAGCAGGCGTCGTCGTTCTTGATCGCGAGCGCCATCCAAATACTCCTCGATGGCGTCGTGCATCGCCCGAGCCGAAGGGAATCGCTGGGTGGGGTCGATGCTGAGAGCACGAAGGCAGATCGCGTCGAGCTCGGGTGGGATATCCGTGTCGGGAGACAGCGAGCTCGGCGCGCGGGCTTCCTCGGTCATGGTCGACGCGACGAGTGCGGCCACCGTTTTTCCGCGATGAAGCCGCCGGAGCGCCAGGAGCTCGAACAGGATCGCGCCGAGCGAATAGACGTCCGAAGCCGGGCCCACGATCGGGTTCGCAGCGGGCTTGCTCGGGTGACATGTAGCCCGGCGTGCCCACGAGCACACCGACCTGGGTCGCTGGGACGGCTTCGGCGACCCCGCTCTGGGCGTCTTCGAGATCGATTTCCGCGGCACCGCAGATCTTCGCGACGCCCCAGTCGAGCAGATACACCTCGCCGAAGTCCCCGAGCATGATGTTGGCGGGCTTGAGGTCGCGGTGGATGACTCCGCGGCTATGCGCGTAGGCAACGGTGAGACACACCTGTGCCATTGCGCTCACGAGCTTGCGCTGGGAGTAGCTCGCGGTGATCTCCGCTTCTCCCGCCTGAGCCCCTCCACGATCTCCTCGAGGGTGTGGCCGTTCACGCGCTTCATCGTGAAGAAGTCTTCGTTTTCTGCGCCACGGCCCAGGTCGTAGACCGGCACGATGCTCGGATGCTCGAGCTGGCCCTGCACCCGGGCCTCGCGCAGGAAGCGGGCCCGCGCGCCAGATTGCGAACCGATGCCCGCCCGCATCACCTTCATGGCGACGTCACGGCCTACCCAGCCATCCCGACACAGGCGAACTTCACCCATGCCACCCGCGCCCAGAGCTCGACGCACGGCGTAGCGGGATCCGGGTTCCAGCGAGACGGGGCTCGGATCCACCACACCCGGCGCGGACTCGGTTCCGGCCATGAGCAGGGTTGCCACCTGTTGGCTTCGCAGCTCGGTCCGTTGCTCGAGGGTAACGAGCGCCTCCTCGTCCAGGGCGAGGGGCAACGTGGCGCTCTTTTCCGAGTCGGGAGGGGATGCGGGCATGAGCCCGAGGATACGGCGATGCGCGGGCGGATGGCGAATCGGTTGCCGCACTGGGACAGCGCGCGTACGTTCCGCCCATGCATCCGGTCGATGCGGCGGTGTCGCGGGTTGCGCGCTGGCTGAGCGCGAGTGACGCTCGCTTTCCCACTTCCCGCTTCCTCGAGCTGTCTCGCCGCACTGCCACCCAGCGAACGCTCGAGCGGTTTCGCGCCGACGCGCTGGCTCTCGAGCTCGCTCTGGAATCTGGCGATGCCAATGCCCGCAAGGAGCTCGAACGGATCGCCGAGCGCGCACTCCAGAGCATGCGCGGCGAAGCTCTCGAGATCGCGTCGAAGCAAGGTGTGTCCAAACGCATCCTGGCTGAGGTTCACGCCTGGTGGATCGATACGGACGCCGAGGAGTATCTCGACGATCCCGAGTTCGATCCCGCGCTCCGGGTCCGCGTGCTCGCTCACCTCGACGCCATGAACGAAATCCTGGGCAGCTACCGAGTGTTTTTCGACGCAATGCGTCCGCTGTTCCGCCCGAGCGGGGTCACGCGAATTCTCGATCTCGCCGCGGGCCACGGAGGGTTCGCCCTCGAAGCGGCTCGGATTGCCCGGGCGGAAGGGCTCCAGCTGGAGCTCACTGCCAGCGACGTCAAAGACGAATACCTGGAGATCGGTAGGACGGTGGCCGCAGAGGAACAGCTCGGGGTCGACTTCGTGCTCCAAGATGCCCTGGACCTCTCCAACATCTCCCGTGGAGAGTACGACATCATCACTTGCACGCAGTCGCTCCATCATTTTCGACCGGGGCTCGTGGCTGTGATGCTCGCGGAAGCGTTGCGCGTCGCCGGGCGCGGAGTGGTTTTCGTCGACGGCTTTCCCAGTCTGCTCGGAGCAGCAGCCGTCGGCTCACTCTGCTTGCTTCGCTATGCCGACGCTGCCTTCGCCCACGATGCAGTCGTGAGCTTTCGCCGATTTTTTGCACCGGAGGAGCTCGAGCTCATGGCCAAGCTCACCCGTCGCGGGGATCGCGCCGAGGTCAGGTGTCTCTCGCCGGGCCACACTCTGGTTCGAGCGACGAACTGATCAGTGTAGGGACGCGCGCTCGCCCAGAAGCCGTTCCAGCTCGGCAACGTTGTCGGGGCCGAAGCGTCCGTGGGGACAGGCCACTCCCCAATCACTCAGGAGATCCAAGGAGTGCCGCCCGCGGGCGCCCTCGGACAATTGCGCGACACAATACGGTTGATTGAGCAGCGTCGCATCCACGTCGCCGTGTGCGTGGGCGTGAACCCGAAACCAGAGATGCTCCCTATCTTCGCGTGATTCGGAGCTGTCGGCGATGAAACCGAGTTTGACCAAGAAGGTCCAACCCTGCGATGCCCCGTACTGGGTCAAGAGATCGAGAAATCGTGGAAGCCGCTCGCTGGCCAATAGCGCCATGCGCTCGGACTCCAGCGACGAAACGAAGAACAGCGGATCCTTTTCCAAGAGCGGAAAGTACGAGGCGAGGCTCTCGTACTTGCGGCCCCCGGCATCCGCGACGGGGCGAAACAACACGCCGCGATCCCGGGTGTGGGAGAGGTCCTTACGGTCACGCTCGCCGCCCGGAACGCCGTGAGGCAGCTTCTTCACGGCGTCCTGCCAGGGGAGCCACACGAGCTCGATGTCTTCGCCGCCGAAAAATGGCTCATCCGGAGGAGGGCAACCGGTCTCCAGGAACAGGGCTCCGAGGGAATTCAGGAGTTGTCCCACGAGCGCCGAGCCGTGCCCGGGGATGTCGAGAGCGTCGAGCTCGATCACGCCGGAGCGATCGAGCCCATGGGTGTGGAGCCAGTGAGGAGAATCGTCTCCATCCCCCACATCGTGAATCGTAAACAGGGACGACGGGGAAGGGGGCGTCTTGGCCAGTGCCACTTCTCGCAACCAATGAAACGATCGCGGTGTGAGCGCGTTCGAATCGAGGACCAGCGTGCCTTCGGTCGCGAGTGCGGCGAGCAAGCGCGTCTGAGCGTGAAAGTCCCTGAGCGGGTGGCCGCCAAACCAGAGCTCCGTTCCCAGAGACCAGCGCGAGCTCTTGCTGGCGTCGAGATCTCTCGCGCTCACACCGCGCCAGTTGACGCCTTCCAGCAGGAGATCTTGCGGAGCCGGCTCGAGCCAAGCGCGCGCATGGGCGAGCTCTTGCCGGCCCTCTACTCGAATGGCGAGGGCGATTTCCCAGAGCGCCGCGGGTCGTTCCGGCAAGCAATTCTCGATCTCTCGCACGCCGAGGTCCGGCGCCATCTCGAGAGCTGCGATGGCGTCCGCTGCGTCGGGCGGAGCACTGTCGGCCGCGAGAAGAAGAGACAGCTCGGAAGGAACGATTCCGATTTCGACGACGTCACTCATCGCCCCTCGATACGCGCAGGGTTACGAGCGTCGCTCCCCAACCGCCACGGCTGGGCGGGGCATCGGAGAACGACTCGACGAGAGGGCTCTTTTCCAAGGTCTCGCGGACTCGCATGCGCTGAAAGCCCGTACCACGCCCGTGGATCAGCCGCACTTCGACGAAACCCTTTTCTGCTGCCGCTTCCAGATACGAGATGACGACGCTGGGGACGTTGCGGGGCTGGAATCCGTGGAGATCGATCGCGTCTTGTATCTCGACGACCGCGATCTCCTCGTCTTCCGACACGCGGCGCTCAGGGAATGGGTGGTGGCGGCGGTGCGATGGCCACGAGGCCGAGCCCGCCCGGGTATTGGTACGAGGTGTACGGTGCATAGCCCAGCACTTGAATGCCGAATGGCTTGTCGCCGAGGACGACGTGCACTCCGCCTGCTCCACCGGAGAGCGTCACCCGTGCCACGCCGAAGTCACTCGTCCCGACCTTGACGGGAGCGATGCTCGATGCGCCGTCCACGATGATGCTGGCATCCATCGGCTGGATCACATCCACGTAGTTCACCGTGTAGTCGTCCGGTGCGATGAAGATATAGCTCTTGCGCCACTGTTCGACTGCGGTGGCCTGACTCTGGGACGGATCGCCTTTGCGGGTGCCTTGAGGAGCCAGCGGATCCACGGCCGCGCCGCCCTGCTGGAACATCGCCACCGCGAACTCGTTGTCCGCCAGGATCTCGAAGTCCTCGTTCACGAGCCCCATGTCGAACACCTGACCGGCATTGATGGCGGCCGGAGCATTGAGGGGCGTGCCGGCCGGGTAGCTGAGCTTCGTGCCGTCGACGTTGCCGTAGATGCGGACCACGTGAGCCACCGGAGCTCCGCCTGGACCGGTGGGTCGCGCCACGAAGTAGTGCTTTCCGAGCGTTTCGGCAGGAAGCACGCTTTCCTCGATGTGATCACACGCCTTGATCGCGTTCGGTACTTGCATGCACGAGGAGCCGGCGATGACCTGCACGGGCTTGTCGGCCTGAACCAGCGATCCGGACAAATCGCTGCCCGCTGTGATACCGCCGACGAGCTCCACGACGTCGCCTGCGTTCAACGAGAGCTGCAGTACACCGTCCTTGGCTGTCGCGGTGACTCCCGTGCCGCCGAGGATCTCGCCGAGGCTGGAAACCTTGACCTTGAGCGTCGTCGCATCAGCGGTAGCTGTCACGCCGACGTACGAGGGCACTTGCTCCGCGGGCCACGCCGGATAGCTGGTCACGCGGTAGTTGCCGGTCATGGCCGTCGCAGGCACGAGGAGCGAAGCGTCGGAGCTGAATGCGAAGCAGCCGACGGCCAGCCCGAAGTTCAGGGCGCAGCCGGTGCTCCCGGGACAGCTCGACCAGTCCTTGCCGCTGGGGCCTCCCGTGCCCTGAGCTTCGAGCGCGTTGAACTGCCAAACGGTCACGGGCAGCGTGCTCACTAGCTTGTACGCGCCGCCATCGACGCGAATGCTCTCGTGGGGCGGCGAGCCCGATGCGCAATTGTCGGCGTCGGGACCCTTCAACTCCGGGACCCAGTCCAGGTAAATCACGCTCAGGCCGTTGGGTTGCACCTCTGCGGTCCACGTCTGGCTTCCGCGTGTCACCGTGACGTCGGCGACGGAAGTTCCCGAGTTGGCGACTCCGACGGCAAAGTCGAAGATCGACCAGACCGGATTCGCGAGGGGCGTGGGCCAGAATTCGCAGCCGACGTAGGTTTTGAGGCTCGCTGCCTCGGCGCAGGTTTTCGGATCCGGCGCGGGCTCGCCTCCGCCAGTTCCCGCCGAGCCGTCTCCGGCGTCGGGCACGAAGATCCCTCCCGTGCCTCCGCTCCCGCCGCTCCCGCCGTTGGTGGTGCCCGCCGCGCCCGCGGCTGCGTCCCCGGCCGCTCCTCCTGTGCCGCCCGGGTTGCCCGACGAGCTCGCGGAGGAGCACCTGGCCAGGCAGGCAACCATCGAGACCGCGAGCGCCAGCGAAACCCACGTCGCTCGTCTCATTGTCCCAACCTATCCCGAGCGGCCGCTCAACGCGAGCGGGGGACGAATCCCCGAAGGCTCTCGGGGAGATCCCGGGGACGGGCACCGGCAGTCGGGACCTTGCGCGCGTCGTAGGTCAGCCAGAAGACGACCACTTGACGCTGGAGCTTTTTCCCATCGCCGATCAACGCTGCGAACGCTTTCGCGCTGTAGGTCGGATCCAGCTCGATGCCATGGGCGCGCGCGAGCTCCATCGCCTTGCGGCCCGCGGCCGTCGGGAGCGCATATCCGCGCCCGACGTAGTGATCATCGACGACGATGCGATCTTCGTCGAGCTCAGCATCCGGGAACGTCGAGTCGAGTCCGTGAAGAAATTGGATGACCCGGCGCGCCTCGGTACGAACGAGCGCCCGAGTCCCGTAGCGCCGAGTGGCCACGCGCACCGCGACCACTCGGGTATGGAGCCCGGCTGCCTGAAGTCCCACAGCCAACCCCGCCGCGCTGCCTCCCGTCCCGAGCGGGATGTACACGACGTCCGGCTCGGGCAAGACCCCACTCTTGACCTGTTCGGCGAGCTCGAAGCCGGCGTTGACGAATCCGGTGTCCCCGCGGGGCGTCGTCCCACCTTCTGGGATCACATAGGGACGTTCCGCCGCTGGGGATTGCTTCGCGCGGCGTTCGATCGCGGCGTTCTCGTCGCCGGCTTCCAAGAGCTCGAGTTTTGCCCCGAGCGCGAGCTCGGCCAGTAGATGCTCGCGAGCTGGTTCGCTCGGTGCCTGGGGCAAGAGCAGGAGTGACACCTCGAGCCCGGCCTTCTTTCCGTAGAGCGCGGTGGCGAGCGCCTGATTGGATGCCACGCCTCCCGTCGTGATCACCGAATGGCGACCTTCGCTGAGTGCTTGGCCGAACAGAGGCTCGAGCTTGCGCAGCTTGGCGCCGCCGTACACGTCGCCGGCGAGGTTGTCATGCTTGACATAGAGCTTCGAGAGTCCGACTTGTCGCTCGAGCTCGGGAGCACGGTCCACTGCGGTCGGAAGCTCACCGAGCACGGCCCAGGGCAAGACCCGTTCGAGGGCGGGGTATCGGCGAAACAGAGCGCGCGTGGGCTGGGGGATTGGCGTGGCTTCGGCTGGTGTGGGGCTCGGCGGAGCGCTCGCTCGGGCGGGTTCCGAAGCACGAGGATTTTCCGAAGTCGTGGACTTCGCGCAGCCAACGAGACAGAGGGCGAGGCACACCCAGCGCACATGCTCGAAACGCGCCCCCCGAGTTTGGGATTCCCTCAGCCTTTTCGGGAGCGAGAGCGCTTGGCGGCCACCTTCTTGGGCGGCGGCTCGGCCACTTCTTCCCGAGCCTTCACCGGAGGTTTGGCTTCGCCCGGCTTCTGGGCTTCCGACAGGCTCTTCTTCAAGGCTTCGAACAGGTCGATGATTTGAGCGCGGGGCGCTTCGGGAGCCACGGTGATTTCCTGGCCCGCGACCTTCTGCTCCACGATGGTGCGCAGACGCTCCTCGTAGCCATCCTTGTACTTGGTCGAATCGAATTCTTCGCTCGTGAGCTGCTCGATGAGCTTGTTCGCCAAGTCGTGCTCCACGTCGCTGAAAGTGAAGCGTGCGCCCGTGTCGATCTGGTCGAAGTCGCGCACCTCGTTCGAGTAGTACAGCTGATGCAAGATCAGCCCGTGCTCCGAGTACGGGCGGATGAGCACGAGCTGCTCTTTTCCTCGAGTGGACCAGCGGCCGACCGCCACGACCCCCTTCTTCTGCATGCACTCGCCCAGGAGCTGGTAGGGCTTGTCGCCGCCCTTGTCGGGCCCGAGGTAGTAGCTCTTCTCGACTTGAACGAAGTCCACGCTCGAAAGCGGGACGAATTCCGTGATCTCGATCGAGTTGGAGCGGTCGGCTTCCAGCGATTTCAGCTCCTCCTCCTTGAAACGGACGAACTGGCCGCGGGAGTATTCGTACCCTTTGACGGTCGAATCCCGCTCGATGACCTCGTTGTCGACCGGGCAGAAGTATTGCTGCTTGATTCGGCTGCCGCACTTTTCGTGCAGCATGTTGAATCGCACCTGCTCGCTGGAAGCAGCCGTGTAGAGCTTGAAGGGAATGGCAACGAGCCCAAACGAGATCGTGCCGGAAGAAGTTGCGCGAGCGGCCATGGGAACGAAATCGTAGCGGGCCTCCATCATCGCGAGGAAGTTTCGCGACATTGCCTGAACAGAAGGGCAGCGGCGCTGGGTGAGTCGGACTGGAAAACGTGGGTCTTTGTCCGTCGGATCGTTCCGCGCGGGGTGTGGGTGAGGATCGCTCCGATGCAGGCGTCGAGGTGCGGCAGACTCGAGCCAGATGCCGAGTGGGCCGAAGCCTCCCGACGCCGACCAGCTGAACGCCTACCGCGATCGGCGCGACCCAATCGCCACGACCGAGCCCTTCGGCGCCGCTCCGGCAGCCGGGCGCGGCACTCGGGTGGGTCGGTTCGTCGTCCATCTCCATCGCGCTACCCGGGAACATTACGATCTCCGCCTCGAGATCGGCGGTGTTCTGACGAGCTTCGCCGTTCCCAAGGGACCGAGCCTCGATCCACGAGAAAAGCGCATGGCGGTGCACGTCGAAAATCACCCGATCGAATACCTGGAGTTCGAGGACGTGATCCCCAAGGGAAACTACGGAGCCGGTCCGATGATCGCGTGGGATCAGGGTCGCGTGCGATATCTGGAAACCACCGCAGAGGAGGGCGTCGAGATCGGCAAGATCGATTTTCAGCTCTCGGGCTTCAAGCTGAACGGTCGTTTTGCGCTGGTGCACACCGGCAGCCGCCCGAGCGCCAGCGCTCAGAGCCAGTGGCTCTTGATCAAGAAGACCGACGCTCATTCGGATCCCGATCGCAACGTCTTGGCGGAGCTTCCCCTGAGCGTGCTCTCGGGTCTGTCGGTCCACGAGCTCGCCCAGAAGAAGGAGATCTTCCAGGAGGTCGAGGCCGAGGCCGCTCGCCTGGGCGCGCCGGAAGGGCAGGTCGATCTCCGGGGCTTCGTGCCGATGCTGTGCTCGACCGAAAGCACCGCCCTCGACGATCCGAGCCGCTACTACGAGCTCAAGCTCGACGGCGTCCGGATCGTTGCAGTGCGCAACGGTGAGAGCGTGATCTTGCGCTACCGACAGGGGCGCCTGGCGACGGCGACGTTTCCGGAGATCGTCCGGGCGCTGCGCGCACTGCCCGGGGAGCGATTGGTGCTCGACGGCGAAATCGTCGCCTTCGATGCAGGGGGAAAACCGCGCTTCCAGCGTCTGGCGCCACGCCTGGGTGCGACGCGTCCGCAGGAGGTCGAGCGAGCCGGCGGAGACGTCCCCGTCGTGTACATCGTGTTCGATCTCCTGCAAGTCGGCTCCCGCGTGCTCACCGAGCTTCCCCTCTCCGCGCGCAAGTCCCTCCTCGGGCGCCTGGTTCGGGGCAAAGGTTTCGTTCGCGCGCTCGATCACCTCGAGGGTCACGGTCGTGAGCTCTACGAGTTCTGTCGCGCCGAGCGCCTCGAGGGCGTGGTCGCCAAACGCGCCGATGCGCCCTACCGACCGGGTCCTCGCCGCTATTCCGACTGGGTGAAGGTGAAATGCGAGCGCGACGACGAATTCGTGATCGTCGGCTACGAAGAGGGGCGGGGTGCTCGGCAAGAGCTGGGTGCACTTCGGCTCGCTACGTTCGACGGCGATCGACTCGTGCTCCGCGGTCGCGCGGGCAGCGGGCTGAATGCCAAGACCCTCGCGTCTCTGTTGGAAAGGCTGAAGGCAATCGAGGTCGAGGAGTGCCCGGCGGAGGGGCATCTCGAGCCGGGCCGCGGCCCAGCTCACCATGCGCGACCCGAGCTCGTGGCGAGCGTGCGATTCATCGGTTGGTCCGACGAAGGAGTGCTCCGCGAGCCGGTCTTCCGGGGCTTGCGCGAGGATATCGACATTCGCGCTTGCGTGGCGGCACCCCCGGGAGGCGAAGCCCTCGATCCCGACGAGCTGCCGAGCTCCCAGCCCGCGATGAGCGCGCGGGTCCCCATCACGAATCGCGACAAGGTGTTCTGGCCGGACGAAGGCTACACGAAGGGCGACTTGCTCGATTACTACGCACTCGTCGCTCCGATGCTCCTGCCTTTCTTGAAGGATCGCCCGGTGATCCTGGTTCGCTACCCCGACGGCATTGCCGGCAAAAACTTCTTTCAGTGGCGGCCACCCGCCCACACCCCGAGCTTCATTCCCACCCTCGAGCTTCGTGACGATGACGACCTCGAGGACCGGGGATCGAAGAGCGTGTTCTTGGTGAACCACCTGGACGCGCTCCTCCACATCGTGAATTTGGGATGCATTCCCATTCACGCGTTGGCGAGCCGTGCTCAGAATCTCGAGCACGGCGACTTCTTCACCATCGACTTCGACGTCGGGCAGGCGTCGTTCCGTGATGCGATCGAATCTCGCGCTCACCATGCGAGGACTCCTGGCGGAGTGCGGGCTCACGGGATTCGTGAAAACCAGCGGTCAAACCGGACTGCACGTGCTGGTACCCGTCGGGCCCGGCATCCCATTCGCGGTGACCAAGACGCTGGCCGAGCTCTTCGGTCGGCTCATCGAAAACGAACGGCCCAGGATCGCGACTACCGAGCGCCGAGTGGAGCATCGCGGCCCGCGCGTGTACGTGGACACCGGTCAGACCGGGCGGTCGCGGGCCATCGTTTCGCCTTATTCGGTGCGAGCCGTGCGCGGAGCCACGGTCTCGACGCCTTTGGCGTGGGACGAGGTTCACGCTGCCCTCGAATCCGGCGCGCTTCGACATCGCGAGCGTACCGTTGCGAGTCGACAGCGGTGTCGACCCGTGGGCCGAGCTATTTCACCTTCGCCCGGAACGTCCCACGAGCCATCACGCGCTTGGAGTCCCAGTTCGAAGCGAAAAGCCGGCGCTGACTACAGCAGGCAGCGTTCCACTTCGTCCACGCTCGGGGCTTTCATGGCGCACTCCCACTGGCTGCGTGAGACTTTGGCGCTGCAGCGGGAAAACTCCGGGTCCGCCGCAGCCTGGGAGCGCGCCTGCGATTGCAGTCGCTCCACTTCCGGATCCGGTAGGGTCGGGTTCTTCGCATGCGCCAGAAGCTCCGTGTAGTGATCGAGCAAAGCGTTGCACTCGCTCGGCTCGAGTGAGCGCCCGCACCCCGAAAGCAGAAACAAAGCAGGGAAGAGCCAGGTCACTCGAAACAATCGTCGACGATCTCCTGGGAGCTCTTCGCGTTGCGTACGCATTTCATCGCGCGCTCGGTAATGCGTTTGCCGACGCACTCCTTCATCGTCGACTCGCGCACGGCCTTCTTCGTGCTCTCGATTTCCGCCTTCACTTCGTCGGGGTGCACTTTGCGTTTCTCGAGCTCGAGCTCCGCGATGCGCGCGACGATTTCCTCGCATTCCTCCACGCTGGCGGGGTGCCCGCAGCCGGGCAGGAGCGCGAAAATGAGAGCGCCGATGACGGCAGAGGGCCAGAAGCGAAGCATGCGGGTTTCTGGCTTTATCGTGCGCTCTCAGGGGGGCGCAACCCACCAGGACGGCCAGAGCAGAAATCTGGACGCCTGTGCAGGTCTTGCTAGTCTTCCAATATGTCCCGAGCGCGGGCCAGCGCGGCCGAACCGCCCTCCCCGGAGTCCTATCTCCGTAAGGCCACCCTCGCGCAAACGTCCGGGTTGAGGGCGAAATACGCACGAATCGGTCTGAGTCGAGCCAAGCGAAACCGGACCACCCGCGCCATGCTGCTTCGGCAGCTCTATCTGTCGCAGATGGAGGCCAAGCGTTTCGAGGAGGCCCTCGGGACGGCCAGTGACATGATCCGACTGGGCGTGATGCCCGATGTTGCCAGGCAGGATGCCGCCCGTGCCTGTCTGGGGCTCGGTGACGAAGAGACAGCCCTGGCCCACCTTCGGCTGGCCAGCCGCGTGAGCCCTCCCTCTCGCCGGGCGTTCCACCTGTGGACTCTCGGCACGGTGCTCTATCTCGCTGGTCGCCACCAGGAGGCGATCGGAGCGCTGTCTCGCGCAGTGCGCTGGGGCACGACGGATCGCCCGCTTTATCAGGCGCAGCTCGTTCTGTGCCGCGTGGCCGCCTCCGAAGATCTCGATCCGGACACGATTCGCGCGTTGCGTGAGAGGCTCGCCGACGCTCCGTGTGGTCAAGGGTATGGCCAGTTCGTGCTCGGCGAGCTGGCGTTCCTCGAGCGCGATTACGATGCCGCCAAGAAATACCTCCGGGGTTTCGTGAAGCGTTCGACCGGTGGTCGGGTCGCGTTGGCGGTAGCCCTGAAGGGGGAGATCGCCCGAGCCCGCCGCCTTTTGGCGCGCATGCCCAGGCGAAAACGCTGAATTTCGAGGGGACTGGGAAGCCCCCCGGGTGCGCACTACACTAGGTGACTCTGATGAAAAGACAGCGCGCTCTTGCTCCGCTGATCGTCGGTCTCACGGTGCTCTTGTTCGCCTCGGGAGCCGAGGCGGCTGAGAACGCCTGCAAGGTCGCTGGTGCCGCAGCCGGCGGCAGCCAGGATGCGTTCACTCAAGCGCTCGCCAAAGGGCCCGTTTACGCCGCGCTCGCCGCATTGGTTGGCGGCTTCTTGGTGAGTCTCACACCCTGCGTCTACCCGATGATCGCGGTGACCGTCAGCGTGTTCGGGGCCAAGCAGGCCAAGAGTCGCTGGCAAGGCACGTCCCTTTCCGCCGCATTCGTGCTGGGGATCATCGCGATGTTCGTGCCCCTCGGTGTAGTTGCCGGCATGACCGGCGATGTTTTCGGGACCATCCTTCAGAGCAAGTGGGTGGTGATTGGCATCAGCGCGCTCTTCCTCGCCATGGCGGCGAGCATGTTTGGCGCGTTCGAGTTCACCTTGCCCTCTGGGCTCACCAACCGATTGGCGACCGTCGGCGGCATCGGGCACAAGGGCGCGTTCGCCTTGGGGCTCGCGTGCGGAATCATCGCGGCGCCCTGCACCGGACCCGTGCTGACCGGCATCCTCACGTGGATCGCCAAGACCCAGAGCGCCGCCCTCGGTGCGGGGGCGATGGCATCTTTCGCCCTGGGTCTCGGGGCACCCTTTTTCGTCGTGGGCGCGTTCGCCGTCCAATTGCCGAAGAGCGGTCGTTGGATGGTGCACGTGAAGTCGCTGCTCGGGATCGTGCTCATCGTCGTGGCTCTGTATTTCTTGAACACCGCCTTCCCGATTCTGGGCCGCAGCATCAAGCCCACGACCCCATTCCTCGTCGGCTCCCTCGTCGCCCTCATTTTCGGTCTCCTCATCGGCGCGGTTCACCTCGCCTTCGACGAGCCGGGCGCCGCTCCCAAGATCAGAAAAGGCTTGGGGATCTTGCTCGCTTGTGGGGGCGGGTTCGTGTTCCTGATCGCCATGGCCAAACCTTCGCGAACGCTCGCGTGGGAGCACACGTCCGTACAAGCCGCCCGCGAGAAGGCTCTCACGGAGAAGCGCCCACTTCTTGTCGACTTCACCGCCACTTGGTGTGGTGCGTGCAAGGAGCTCGACAAGCACACGTTCTCGGAGCCGGACGTAGCGGTCGAGGCCGGTCGGTTCGTTGCGGTCAAAGTCGACGCGACGGACGACGAGGATCCTCAGGTCACCGCGACCATGAGTGAGCTCAAGGTGCGTGGCTTGCCCACGGTTCTCGTTTACGATTCCAAAGGAACGGAAGCGGTTCGCTGCACGGACTTCGTCTCCCCACAGCCGTTCCTCGAAGCAATCAAGAGCGTGAACTGAAGCACGCTGTCGAGCGCGGGCTCAGGGCTCGAAATCGCTCGGAGGAGGCGTGGGTGGCTTTTCCGCTGGGGGAGGCGCGGGTGGCTTTTCCGCCGGAGGCTTCTTCTCGCCCTTCTTCTCCACCTTCTTCTCGCCCTTCTTGGGTTCCTCGACGGGAGGCTCCTCGGGAGGTGGGGGGGGAGGCGCGGGCTTGTCGAAGTGCCCGTCATCCGTGTTTGCGCTGTCGAGCAGCTTCTTGCCCAGGGATTTCCCGGATTCGAGCACTTCGTCAGCGCGAGCCTGCATGAGAGGGATCAGCGTTCGGGAATCCGCCAGGTTCTTTCGAACCTCCCCCTTCTTCGAAGGTCCGCCCAAGCGAAACGCGGTGTCGACGCTGTTCTCGAGCGCGAGACTCGTGGACTGGAGCTGGTCGAGCATGCGTCGAATTTTTCGCATGCGAGCAACGACCTTGACCGCGCCGAGAGCTGCCTTCTCGACGGCGTCGGCGATTGCTTTGTCATCGCCTTCGAGATCCTTGCCCGTTTTCGAGAGCGAGGCTTGCGGGTCTTCGCCTTCGTCGAGACCCTGGACTTCCAACTTGAGGCCGGTGCCCTGGGAGGCGAGCTGCGTCGCCCAGCTCTCGACCTTCTTCGAGAGGAGCGCCGCCGACGCGCCCTCCTCCATGTTGAGCGTCTTCGCCAGCTCGTTCCGGATTTCCTTCTCGTTCTCAGGCGCTTTGCCCATCTCAATCTGGAAGTCGTAGAGCTGCCCGAAGAACTCGTCGAAGTTCGGATCCCCGCTCGTGTACTTCTTCCCTTGGCCAACGTCGGAGGGGCCCTTGCTCCCCAAACAGCCCGGGACCGTGGTCGTTATCGCCACCAGCGCGACTGGAGTCACCAGTGCGGTCGAGGAGACGAGGATGCGCGCGAGTAATTTTCGAACTTTCATGCGAACTCTCATGGGCAAGTGAGGGCAGCTCCCCAAAGCTCGTGGCTTTTACCCTGCTGGACAAGAAAGAGCGAGAGAGCCTTGTCTCCTCGGATCATTACTACGCCTTGGCCGGCGTTGGCCTGTTCCGGGGACACTGTCATTGGATCACCGATGGGGATCAGGTCAAAACCCAAGGTTTGTAGCCGAACTTGGCGTCGTCCGGCCGGGCCTTCGGTCCATTGAAGAAGCCACCGGCCTCCCGGTAGGCCCACTGCGACGGGCGAAATTTCGTCGCCTCCTGGGCCTCCTGGAGGTGAGGCAAAGCTCTGAGCGCTCCGAGGAAGCTCCCCCGTCGTGGCCTTGGCCAACTGGAGTTTCCAGTAGGCGTCGTTGCTGGGCCGTCCGGCGAAAGAGACCAGGACGCCTTGGTCGTTCGCTGCGATGTTGGGCGTACCGACCTGGGGCTTGGATCCGATCACCAGAAGAATCGCTCGCGCGCCTCGCTTCGCGGTCGATGAGGCCAACGAGAATGCTTCCCGAAAGTCCTCCTCGGCGGAGCGTCACCGCATAGCCCCCAGCAGGAAGCTCGGCAACCCGGGGATCCGTGGCGCGCTGATCGGCGCTGCCTGGCCAAATGGTGGATGGAGGCTCGTCGCCGACCTGTCGCGAGAGTCCTTCGCTCGACACGCCGATACGCATCCGAGGCGTCGTGTCCAATGTGAGCGCGGGACGCAGATCCCCCTTGTCCAGATCGATCGCGAGAGAAAGCGAGCCGCTCTGGGTGATCGGCACGACGCCACCGATGTTGGTCGAAGCCTTTTCCTCGAACGCGCGCTTTCGCGTCAGCGTCGTTGGATCGATCGTGAGGATGACCGCCGCACGCGATGACTCCGCAAACCCGAGGGCAATGCCTTCTGATCCCGGCGCTTCCGCCCAATTCGGATTCACGCTGGCTTCGATCTCGGGCGAGAGGCGCTCGGCCTTTTTCGCCAATCGGCAGGGGCGGCGGGCCACCGGTTCGTCGTTTTCCCCGGAGGCCGTTGGCAGAGGCGTACCGGTCGAGCGCATTCGTACGATCGCGATCGCCCCGAACACGAGGCCCGCAGCCGCTACGATCGCGAGGCCCAGCACGATCAGCATGCTGGCGCCCGAACGCTTCGGGGCGGTCGGGGGTCGCATTGGGCGGCGGGCGGCAGCCGCCCGGAGCTCGGCGTCGTCGGCATCGCTGAACGAGGGAAGACTGCCCGGAGAAGCGCGGGGATGGGTGGGCATCTCGGAGATGGGACCGGAATCCATGACCTGGATCGTCGGCGAGATTGGGGCGGCGACCGAGGGGGGAGCGGAGGGCGAAGCCTCCGGGGGCGCGACGGGGACCGCGCGTGGGGGCGGCGGCACGGCGCCCGGCGGTCGCAAGGTCGCCGTGGCCGAAGGAGACGGGATCTCGACGATCGTGGGCTGGACCGGTCGCGGTCTCGCCGGTGGCGGCGGCAGTCCCGAAGAGCCGTGAGTCGGGATCGAGCTCGATCGCCCCGGAGGCGGAGGGATTGGGGTTCGAAGCGCGCGCGCTTTGCCCAGAAGCTTCGTCGCAGCTTCGCGCGCCTTGTAGGTTTGGTATTTGTCCGTCGGTGGCGGAGGGGGTTCTTCGATCGACTTGTCGATGGTCGGCGCGACGGACTTTTCGAGCTGGTCTCGGGGCAAGACGTTGGCGAGCTCGGCGACCTGACAGGCAGGCAACCACTCTTTCCAACCCTCGCGCCACACCAGTGTGTATGCGGGGAGCGTGCCCGTGGTGAGCGAGGACAGGAGATCCCACTCGTCGACGATGCTGACGACCCCATCGGCGTCCGCCCAGTGCCAGGTTTCGGGCTCTTCTTCGCTCACCGTTCACCACGCAGAGGTGCCGCACGGATTTCTCATTTTCCGATGTGCATCGCAATTTCCTTCGCGAAATTCAGCACAAAGGCTCGCAATTTCAGGCTGCCCGCGCCACCGCAATGACTCCGATCGTCCGAGCGCCGCCAAGCAGGAGCGCCGCGAGCGCGGCCTCGGCGGTCGCTCCAGTCGTCACCACGTCGTCGACCAGAACCACCGAGCGGCCCGCCAACGGGCGCCGCGGACGGAACGCGCCTCGCACGTTTTCGGCTCGCTCGGCGCGACCCAGGCGCGCCTGCTGCTCGGTCGGGCGCGCGCGAGAGAGGCCTGTCGGCACTGAGCGAGCACCCGAGAGCCTCGCCAAGTGGCCGGCGAGAAGCGCCGCCTGATTGTATCCCCGCTCGGCAAGACGCTCCGGATGCAATGGAACCGGGACGAGCCAGACGCCGCGCCCGATCATCGCGGTGCGTTCCCACACGAGCTCGGCCAACGGTCGGGCGAGATTGGGCCGGTCCTCGTACTTGAGCTTGTGGATTACTTCGGCGATGGGTCCGCCGTAGCGGGTGGCCGCTCGAAGCGGGACAGCTCCCCTCAGGATGGAGGGCGCTGGCGGAGGCGCGAGCACTGCCCGGCAGGCAGAACAGAGCTCACGAGGCGCTGGTCGGTCGCACAGCATGCAACTCCGAGGAGCCACCAGATCCAAGAGCGAGTGGAGCGCCGCACGCGCGATCCGCCGAGCTGTCACGTCGGCCGGAATCGGTCGCTCTCAGAACGAGATGCGCGCAAAGAGCCCGGGGGCGCGGCCCATGTTGGGAGGGGGCACGGGTGCGGCGGAGCGGTCGTCGATGTTGGTGCTCGCGGCGATGGTCATCCCGATGCCGGAGCCGAGGAGAACTCCGCCAGCGGCGTACACAGGTATCAGAACAGCGGACTTGTCGAGGCTGGACGGCGCCTTGGAGCCGCTGATCAAGATCCCCGTCGCCGCCAGGATGGCTGTGATCCCCACAGCGATGAAGAGAGTGCCGGTGTCCCCCAGACCTTCCGATCCGGTGCGGACCAGAAGTCGTTTCGGCTCGCTTCGCATGCTGAGGAGCATCGATCCGTGAGAGATGCCGATCCCCTGCACGTCGAGGCGATACACGCCGGGAGGGAGCTGGAAGGTCAGCGGGGCCTTGCCCACCTTGATGAACTCGGCATCTCCGGCCGAACCGCTCACCGGATCGGCGGGTGCGACGAACACCGTCACCGAGCCCCCGGACGAGGTCACCTCGACCGGCGCCCCAGGGCCGAACGGCATCGGCGCGATGGGAGGTACGGGGGGCGTCTGCGCACGAAGCGGCGCGGAGGAGAGAACCAGGGCCGCGGAAAGCGCGACGCTCAGGAAATGCCGAGCAGCTTGTTCATGCTGAGCTCGTCGGCTGGCGTGAACGGATACTGGTCGAATTCGCCGCTCGTGACCCACTTGAAGGAATGTACGTTGTGCTCCTTCGGTTCGCCACCGCTGATCCGGCACTCGTACAGGTAGAGGTCGACCACGTAGTGCTCGTAGGGGTGGCTGACGAAACTGATGAGCTGCCCAGGCAGAACATCCACGCCGAGGCGGTGCTTGACCTCCCGCTTCAGGGCGTCAGCGTCGGTCTCGCCGTCTTCGACCCGGCCGCCGGGGAACTCCCAGAGCAGGGGGAGGACTGCCGTGGGCCGTCGCTGCGTAATGAGGTACTTGCCGTCGCGCTCGACGACCGCAGCCACGACTCGAATCGTTCGGGGGGTCATGGCCGATCAGATGTCGATGCGGAACAGCTGCTGCCCCATGAGCAGAATGTCGCCGCGCCCGATGGTTCGCTCCGCACCCAGGCGGACGAACGTACCGTTCGAGCTACCGACGTCCGTGAGGTAAACCTTTCCGTCCTGAGCGCGCGCAATGCGGCAGTGAAGGCCGGACACATAGCCGTCCTCCGAGAACAGGATGTCGCCGCGCTCCCGGCCGAGGTGAACTCCGCGCTCCGGGATGGGAAACGCGTTGCCCGTCGTGTCCCGCCCGATTACCAGGGCGAGCCGTCCGATGTAGCCCTTGGCGGGGCTTCCGAAACGCTCCACCCCATCCGCGGTTGCGCCCTGGCCCTTGAGCTCCTCGAAACGCACGATCTCCTGACCGATTCGGAAGATGTCCCCGAGTCCGAGGGGCCACGGCTCGTTCGGTTTGATCTTGAGGTAGACGCCGTTCAGCGAGCCCTCGTCCTTGACCGAGAGCTGATGACCTTTGCGCGTGAACGTGGCGTGTCGCGGCGAGAGGTAGCTGTCACCCGCGAAGATCGATCCGGTATCCCGTCCGAGCGTAATCGTCGGTGCGTCGGGCATGCGGAACGATCCCGCCTCGGTGCCATCTGCACGCAGGGCGGTGAGTGTGATTTGTACGCCACCCGCAGCCGCCGGAGGTGAAGCCGAGGGAGTGGGTGCGGCCGCGGGTGCGGGTTGAGCGCCGCTCAGTGCAGCGAGGTTGTAACCGCACGACGCACAAAATCGAATGTTGTTCGGGTTCTTGTGCCCGCATTGAGGGCAGTCGATGGTGCCGCCACCACTCGACGCCGCAGCAGCCAGAGCGGGTGCGGCAGAGACGGCCGCCGCTGGAGCGGGAGCCGGAGCTGGTGCCGATGCCGTTTGCGCCGGGGCAGGAGCCGGAGCCGGAGCCGGCGCGGGAGCTGGCGCTCCAGCCGGAATGCCCTGCGGGGGAGTCTGTGGTGAGAACGGTTTCGCAGCTGCGCCCCTCGGCAGCTCGGCACCGCAGCCCAAACAGAACTTGTAGTGGTCCTGGTTCTCTTTGCTGCACTTCGGACAGGTGATCACGTCAGAATTCTCCCCGGGGCCACGGGCGTACGTGGTGCGGGGACGAAGTGCCCACCGCGATCCGTAACCGCGCGATTATCCACGCCCATCACGGGGGGTCAAGGATGCGGGTTTGGAGCAGGATTTCAGCCCAAAGCCGAGACCATGCTCATGGTGCGAGCCGAGCCAGTGCCTCGCGCAGAAGCATTTGGATTGGGTCCTTCCCCACTCGATCGCCCAGGGATCGGACCGCTCGCTCGGCTTCGTTTCCTCGGTAGCCCATGTTCGTGAGCGCGGTCACGAGCCGTCTGCCATCGTCGCCGACCGCTCGTCCCTCGCTCGGCGCTCCAGCGACGGGAAGCTTTCCGAAGTTTGTCCTTGAGCTCGAGCACCAGCCTCTCAGCGGTCTTCTTTCCAATGCCCGGGACACGGGTCAAGAGTCCGACGTCACCCGCTTCGACCGCGCGTGCGAGCTCTTCGATGGGCAAGACGCCCAGGAGTCCGAGCGCTGTCTTGGGGCCGACGTTCGGAACATCGATCAGCAGCCGGAACACCCTGCGCTCGAGCTCGGTAGCAAAACCGAAGAGGTCCAGCGCATCGGCTCGTACGTGAGTATGCGTGTGAAGCACGATGGAGTCGCCGCTGGTCTCGGCGCGGGTGGGAGTGCCAATGGGCGTCATCACTTCGTAGCCGACGCCGCCGACGTTCGAGCACCAAGGTGCCTCCGGGATCTTCGGCCACCACTTTCCCCCTCAGCCGGCCAATCATCGCGGGCTCGCCGATCAGTTGTTCTGCGCGCCCTGGGCGATCCAGCGGCGGAAAATGTCGCGCTCGTCGTCGCAGAGCAGGTTGCCGTCGGGCATCCCTTTACCGCACAGTTTCCCGGACTTGTTGGACGCGATCTTCACGCATGTGAGGTTCGCCGCCGCCTGGCAATTGTCGAGCTTGAGCATCAAGAAGCTTTGACTGGGGTCGCCGGCTACGACGAGCTTCGCGCCGCCGCCGTTGCCCGCCCCGCTGGCACCACCAGCACCGGCGCTTCCCCCCGACGTTCCCGGAACGGTTTTCGAGGTGACGCCCACCAACCCATCGATGATTTGCCCGAGAAACGCCGAATCGATGACGGTGGTTTTGTCGCTGAGCTTCGGCCCTAGATACAGAAACGCCGCCCCGGCGTTGAAACCGGCGCCGTGACAGCTCGTCGAGAGGCCACAGGAACGCCGCAGCAGCGGGAACACGTCGTTCTGGAACGAAACCGGCTCACTCGAGTCGAAGGTCGAGTAGTCGAATGGACAGGTGCGGGTAGCGCAACTCGGTTCGGCGTTGTCCTCCTCTGACCCACAGCCGGACGAAAGGAGCAGACTGCCGAAAGTCGCCAGGACCCCCCCTATGAGCCACCGGTGTCGCATGGGCGCCAAACCTAGATGACGAAACCGGTTCGGGCCAGCACCGATCGAGCTTTGCGCGCTTTTCGGTGCGTGGTAGCTCCGCTCCGTGCGCGTCATCCTGGTCGGGGCCTCATGCCTCTTCGGTCTCGTTGCTTGCGGCGGCTCGTCCAGCGAGACGCCCTTTCCCCTCGAGCCCGAGCTGTCGCGCCTCGATGCCGGGGGCCCTCCGTCGAGCGCCGAATATGTCGTGTTCACAGGCGCCAGCAGCGAGCCCGAGAAAACCCCACCGCCCGAGAAACCGACTCCAGAGCCGCCGCCCGAGAAACCGACTCCAGAACCGCCGCCCGACAAACCCCTGCCGCCGCCCCCGCCGCCAAGCAAGCCTCTGGTTCCCGCCAAAGATGCGGGCTCGCCACCCTGACTCAGAACGCGCCGGACACGCCCACACCGGCGAAGCCACGTCCGAGCACCGGCTCCAGCCGAGGGCGGCCAATGCGCACAGGCTTGTGTTGCGCCGAGGCTTTTTCCCGAGGTGACAGGAAATACCAAACGGTCCCGCCGACGGCGCCGGCCAAACCGACCACCGTCACGACGCCCCACAGTTTTTGCCGCTTGCGCGCCGAGTTTCCGTCGTCGGCAATGTTGGCAGGACAGTTTTGCCGACCATCGCCTCCGGCAGCCTTGCACGCGTCCTCGGCGTCCTTCGCGTCGCCCGAAGCGCCGGAATAGAGGATCGCTCCCGCGATGAACAAGACACCACCTGCCCCGGCTACGATGAGCGGTGTGATCGGGCGCTTGCCCTGGGGCTCAGTGTCCTTCACGACGCCGACATGGACGGGCTTGGCCGTCCCTTCGCCATCGGTGTTGGGGGGAGGAGTACCGGCGCCCGACGATGCTTCCTGGCCGATCTTCTCGTTCAGAACTTCGATGCGCCGAGCAATTTGATCTCGCTGGGGCGAGCTCGGGTTGCGCGCCAGATAGGTTTCGAGGGCGCTCACCGCGTGGTGCTTCTCGTCGTCGAGCTCGTAGGCGCGCGCCAGGTTCAAGAGAAGATCGTGCGCCGTGCAATCGCGACGATAAGCGTCCTCCCAGTAGTCAATTGCGCGCTTGTAGTCCCCTTCGTTGAACGAAGCCTGTCCGGCCTGAAACGCGCCCTTGGCCCCAGCGACGTCCCCTTCCGTCGGCTGATGAGAGCACTGAGGATACGGTTTGACCGGTTCTTCCGCGGCGGCGGAGAACGCGACCAGGAGTAGGGCCGCCCCGAACAGGCAAGACTTCGAACTACGCATGCGTGGGGCCTCCCGAGGGACCCACGCGCTAGCATAGAGGCATCGGCTCCCACACCTCAATTCTTACGCGCATCCGGCTCGCTGGCCTCTTTCGGAGATGGCGGCTTGTGCCCCCTGGCCACATCAGGTCATGTTTTCTGCCGTGAAGCGGGTCCTCCTCGCCCTCGCTCGCGCAAGTGCTGTCCTTCTCGCGGTCCTTGCGATCATCGCGGTGCCCAACGCTCGGGCCCAAGGCGGAGGTGTGGATCAGCGCCGCCTGGAAACCATCCGCGAGCACATGGAGAAGGGACAGGCGCTCTTCGGCTCCGGGAAGTATCGCGAAGCCGCACAGGTGTTCGAGGCGGGCTACGCGGAGCAGCCCTACTCCGCGTTTCTGTTCAATGCGGGCGTTTGCTACCAAAAGCTCGACGACTACGACCACGCCATCGATTGCTTCGATGCCTACTTGAAGGCGGAGCCCGGAGCGCCGGACGCGGACAAGGTGAGGGGACGCGTTCGAGCCCTCGAAGCGCTGAAGACCCCCGCGCCACCCCCGGTCGTGGACGCGGATGGCGGCGTCGCGACGGATGGTGGGACCGAAGACGCCGGCACGCCCGTGCAGCCACCGCCGCTCGCCGACGACACCGCGCAGGTGATGAAGTCCCTCGCGATCATCGAGACGGAGCCTGCGGGTGCTCCGGTGAAGCTCTATGCCCGCGCTCCGGATTCCACTGCGCAATTTTCTCTCGGTGGCCAAAACCCCGGATGGACGGAAGTCGTCTCCACGCAATCTCCGGCCAACCTGACACTCGAGGTCGGCAAGTATCACGTCGTCGTGGAACCGTTCCGCGACTTCAAGGCATGCGAGACCGACATCTCCGTCGAGCGGGCGAAGGTGTTCCACTTCCGCGCCAATCTCTCCCAGGGCAGTTTCATGGCCTTTCTACGGGTCGCAGCCAACGTCCAGGGCGCCTACGTGTTTCTCGACGACAAGGACCGCAAGCGGCCGCCGTGGGGAACCACTCCTCATGGAGAGCTCGTGTCGAGCGGTGCGCACACCGTGGTGGTCGAAGCGCCCGGGTTCGAGCCGCTATTCAAAAAGCTCGTCGTGAACCACGGCGAGGAGAAGGAAATCGGCGTCAAGCTCGTGCGGGTCG